>JAKAGV010000005.1:0-238175 GCA_021815405.1 Bacteroidota bacterium | reverse complement strand
GATTTTGCAAAAGCGTATCTGCTGCCAAGTTCATCTAATTGTGAATTAGATTTTGCGAATGCGTAACGGCTGCCTAATTCATCTAATTGTGAATTAGATTTTGCAAATGCATAACGGCTGCCTAATTCATCTAACTGTGAATTAGATTTTGCAAAAGCGTATCTGCTGCCAAGTTCATCTAATTGTGAATTAGATTTTGCGAATGCGTAACGGCTGCCTAATTCATCTAATTGTGAATTAGATTTTGCAAATGCATAACGGCTGCCTAATTCATCTAACTGTGAATTAGATTTTGCGAATGCGTAACGGCTGCCTAACTCATCTAACTGTGAATTAGATTTTGCAAATGCGTAACGGCTGCCGAGTTCATCTAATTGTGAATTGGATTTTGCGAATGCGTAACGGCTGCCGAGTTCATCAAGCTGAGAGTTGGATTTAGCGAATGCATATCTGCTGCCAAGAGCTTCCAACTGAGCTGAAGAACCGTTCAATAATACAGGCAGATATACTTCCTGGTTTGTACGGTTGAAGTTCATTGCGTTAGCGGTTGCTACTTCGACTGTCGAAGTATTTTGCTGAGCACGATAACGGTAAGCTTCATCTACCTTATTGTTGTTGCTCGGAACCCCGGCATAAACTGCAACGAACATTAATCCGCAGAATAAAGCTGTAAAAATAGTTTTCTGCATAATTTTCCCTCATACTTTTATGAAAATAGTTTTTTAGCTCAATTTATTTCGCAATGAATATGCCATGCAGAAAATGTTTTGATTTCTAATCGTTTTTAAAGGATAAGTTTAAGATTTCGGTAATATTTACTTCTATGGATAGGTAATTTTAGAAATATTGCTATATTTTGTAGCAGTTTATTTAGCTAATATTCGAAATTAGCGCAATTTCGCATTTTCTTTCGCTATTTGCCTGTGCTTTGGATAACTTGAATGAATTTTCACAGTTGTTTGACAGTTGTACTGTCGGGTATAACTCTAAAAAGAGTTGTATTCTGAAAACGCCAGAGTTACCTGTAAATTTGCAATATAACTGCTGCCAGATTTATATCCGGCGCTGCAAATGTTTTACAGCCCATATCTCAGCATAGCAGAAATTTTGAATGAAGCAAGAAGAGATTCCGAATCAAGTTCGGAATGACACAAACATTATTTCACGTAACTTAGATAATTTTATTTAACCAGGCGATCAAGCCTAGCTCTCGATATCCCAAGAAACTTTGCTGCTCTTGATTTATTGTTGTTGGTTTTATTTAGAAGCTCTTTTATATATTCTTGATTTAATTTTTGAAGACTTGTTGAGGTATAATTCAAATCAAGCTGAACGTGCTGAGGGAAAATAAATTTCTCATTGTTTTCCGGTGCCGCATTTGCCGGCATCATATTAACAATATTCGAAAGGTCGTTGAGCTTAAGAACCGGCTGAGATGAAAGAAGCACAGCTCTTTCAAATGTATTTTTGATTTCACGGATATTACCAAGCCACGGATATTTAACAATAAAATTTTTTGCTTCAGTATCTATCTTCTTTACGTTCTTATTGAACTGCTTATTAAATTCTTTTATAAAATGATCTGCTAGCTGCAAAACATCTTCGCCGCGTTCCCGCAGTGGTGGAAGCTCAAGCATAATTACATTTAAGCGGTGGTAAAGATCGCTGCGAAATTTGTATTCATTTATCAGGCTTTCAAGGTTTGTGTTTGTTGCAGATATAATTCTTGTATTGATTGGTATATCATGCAAGCCGCCCAAACGCCGTATCAGCTTCTTATCTATTGCGCGCAGTAACTTTTTTTGAATGTCGATTGAAAGATCGCCGATCTCATCCAGGAATAATGTTCCTTCTTCTGCAAGCTCAAACAATCCCAGCTTTCTGTTCTTTGCATTTGTGAATGCACCGGGCTCATAACCGAAAAGCTCCGATTCCAAAAGATTTTCAGGGATAGATGAGCATACAATATCAACAAACGATCCTTTCTTATCTTTATTAAAATTATGTATTGCTCTGGCAAGTAAGCCTTTGCCGGTGCCCGTTTCTCCCCGGATTAAAATGTTAAGATCGTTCTTCTCGGAAACTTTTTTTGCAAAGTCAATTACCTTTTTAAGCTTATCTGAGCTTCCGATAATCGAATCAAAACTATCAATGTTCTCTGCAAACTTTTCAGTGGGAAGCAGCGTAGTTAGGAAAGCATTGTTGATAATTATTTCTTCAAGATATGATATCAGTTTGTAAAGTTCGAACGGTAAAACAAAAATATCTATAAAGCCTAGCTTTGCAATAGAACTTACAAGCAACGCGTTGTTTTCCGGAATTACAAATATGACTTTGTTCTTTATGTTGTTCTTTATCTTTACCAGTTTATTTAATAGCGGCGATTCCAGATCGTTCAACTGGAGAATTATAATGTCATTTGGAATTATTGAAAACCTTTTGGTGTTTTGAATAATTACAGGAAGGTCCTTCAGTTCAAGCTGCCTCAATGCAGAATGGATTGATGAAACATCTTTTACGTCCGAATAAACTTTTATTTTTGCGTGGAACTTTTGCATTATAGAAATTTTTCGTGAAGTACACTCAGCTTTTCAAGCGCTTCTTTTCTCTCCGGTTGATTTAGATAATTTTTTCTTAGTTTCGGATCTTTAATATTTCCCGATGTAAAATTAATCAAAGATTCCGAGTATTTAATAAACTCCGCTGCTTTACCGATGTTGCCTCTTTCTCCGTAAGCTTTTGCAAGCGCAAATAATACTTTCCATGTAAGATCTGTTACGTATGATTCTGAAATCATTTCGTATGCCGACAGGTAATAATCCATGAATGATTTATTATCAAGCGACGCATCGCATTCCAGGATTGTGCCTATCATATAATTTCTTTCAGCTTTACACAGCAGATTATTTGAGCAGAGATTAAGCAGTTCCTGATTATGAAGCTCTTCAAAAGCGTTTTGATAAATACCAAGCCGGATAAATAATTTTACTTTTAACATAGTGCAAAGGAAATAATCATTCCTGATTTCCTGCGCAATGAATATTTCTTTCATCTTATCAATTTTATCGATTAAGTCGCCGGTATCTCCAATAGAAAATTTATGAAGTAAGTTTAAAAACTCAAGATAATACCTGTGCCTCTCGGTTAATTCATTTGAGCCCGATGCTGCTTCATATTCTTTTATAATTGAATTCAGGTCTTCATAATCTCCGGTTACAAAGTCTAACTTTCCTAACATTATCAGCGCTTCAAGTTTCTCTTCTATATTCTGAAGTTTGTTAAATGTATCTATTGCGGATGTAAGTTCCTCAATTGCATTTTGATATTCACATGTCAGTGTATAAATCTCTCCGAGGTTTGTTTGCGCTAAGCCAAGTCCTTTTTTATTTCCAAGACTTGTAAAGATTGAAAGTGCTTTCCGGTATGACTCTATTGATTTTTCGAAGTCTATATTATCCAGGTAATAAATTCCAAGGTTAACATATATCTTTGCCTCCTGGTCAAGGTTCCCGATTGAATGATTTATCTCCAAAGATTTATTCCAGTATGAATATGCCTTATCATTTTCTCCCTTCATGCCGTAAATATTGCCGATGTTCATCTGCATTTGCGCAAGCCTGAACTTTAATCCGCCGTCTTCATAAGCTTTGTTTCCATTGTAGAAATTTTTTAAGGCGCTGTCCGGGTCGTTGTCTTTGTATAAAGAGATTAAGCCGAGCATTTCATAAGTCTGCCCCTTCTCTTCAGCGGCGGTAGATTTGTTTTCAATTATTTTTCTGCATGTTTCAAATGATTTATCATACTGATTAAGGTTAAACTCAACAGTAGCAATCTCAAGCAGAAGGAGCTGGCGGGTGTTTTCATTTTCAACTTCATTAATCAATGGCTCTAATATTTTTTTGCCTTCCTCGTAATCTGTCAACCCGATGAGGCTACGCCCTTCCATTATTTGAAGATGAAGTTTTTCTTCTTTATTATAATTCCCGTTCAGCATTTCCCGCGAAAGATTTAAGGCTTCTGAATATTCGCTTAATTTGAAATAGATATTTGCAAGAGAGAATTTTATATTCGAGAGCTCTTTTTCCTCCAAAGGAAAATCAACCACTCGTTGAAGAATATTCTTCTCATAAGAATATGCTGAAATGGCTTCTGCATCTTTTATTTCTTCATGAAGTACTTCGCTGCTGGAAATATAATCAGCGGCTAACTCAAATTGTCTGGCAAGCTCAATCCTATTGAATTCCGGAAAGTTTTCTTTTATAAATGTTGAAACCGATGCGTGGAATTTTTCTTTATCTTTTATTGTCGAATAAACAAACCGCTTCAAACCTTCGGATACAAATATTGGATTTGTATTCGATTGCATCGGATGGATAATATTCTTCTGCTCTAATTTGGCAAGCAGTAAAACAGTATCTTCAGGAGTCAATTTTAGAAAGCCGGTAACCAAGGATAAATCCAAGGTTGTTTCAAAGGCAGAAATAAATTGTGCTGCTTCTTTTTCTTCTTTGGCTAAAGATTTAAACCGCAAATCATAAATTTCTTCGTGAGAGCTTTTGAGAAGTGAAGCGGTATTAGCATCCGTGTTAATCTTTATTCCTTCTGGAGTAAAAGAAAGTATCTTTAGAAGAATAATATCTTTGATAAAGCTTTCTAAATTTCCCGGCAGTAAATCTGCGTAGGCAAGAATTAATTTTTTTAAGTCATCTTTCGGAAAAAGTGTTGAAAAACTTTTATCAAGAAATTCATTTAAATGAATTTCTGTAAACGGTGAAAGGTTAACTTCTCGAAGATTATGTATGAAGTCAGTGATAAAAGATCTGTCGGTATTTTCAGTTAAGATTACTTTTATCTTGTTTACCTGTAGAATCGGGATTATACTTTTGAAGAATTCTATCGCAAAGCTGTTATAGATGTTGAAAGCATCGAGGATAAGTATAAACTTATTCGTCTCGGTAATCTCATTCAAAATTGATTTTATATCATTTATAAGTTCACCGGATTTTTCCGATATAACTTTATCTATCCTAATACGAAGTTCTTCCGATAAATTAAAATAGATGAAATCGTTAAAAATAATTTTGTCAAGGAACGATTTTAAAAAATCGGTTCCTGTCACGGAAACGTTATTCTCAACAAAAATACTTTTCTCTTGCGATTCATAAACTTCATACGCAAGGGAAGTCTTGCCTGCGCCTTCTGAACCGCGAATGGTAAAAACTTCAACGCTTGAGTTATCGGCAAGATAAGTTTTTAGAATGGTTAAAGAATCCTTCCGGTTTGCAAATATTTTTGCCGGAAGCCAATCTTTAGTGAGGCTTTCGTCAATAGGAATATCAAGGTCAGCCAAAACCTGAATTGCATTTCCGTAACGTTCGTCGGGCTCTTTGTTCAATAATCTTTCTACAACGCTAATAAATCTTGGTGAAAATGCGGTTTCCGGAAATTCAAATTCTTTTTCAATATGCGCTTTGTAGATTTCCAGCTCGTTTCCAGTCTCAAAAGGGAAATGATCATAAACGATACGGTAAAGAATTATTCCAAGCGAGTAAAGGTCGACACGGAAATCGTGTTTCTGGTTTTTTAGAATTTCAGGCGCTATATACTCTGCGGTTCCGCGGATAAGGTTTTCGATATTGCCAATAGTATATTGCGCAAATCCAAGATCGATCATCTTTATAACCGGCTCGCCGTTTACATCTCCAACCAAAATGTTCTCAGGCTTTAAATCGTAATAGATGTAATTGGACAAGTGCAGGTAATAAAGTACCGAGCAGATTTGTTTAACAATTTCTTTAAGGGTCTTTTCATCCTTCAGCTTTTTGTATTCAAGAAGACTTTTCCCATCAAAGTATTCCAGCGTAAAAAACTTACTGCCCGTTGAAATTTCTTCATTATCATTTTCTAATACTGTTCCGAGATCCAACGCCTTAATTATATTAGGATGATGCAGCTTGTGGAGAGTAAAGTATTCATCGCGGAAAATTTTTACTTCAAGAGATTCGACCTCCTTGGGCAAAATTTTTATTGCAATATCCTTCCCGGGGAATTCAATATCTTCGCCAAAATAAACTGAGCTTCTTCCCCTTCCTAATAATTTCTTAATCTTATATTTTTGATTTATCATCTTTCCAACCGGGGATTAAAATATACGTTAATATCTTTTCCTAAATTGTTTGCAGCAAGTAATGTGAAAAATAATGCCAGTCCGGGGAACAAAATCATCCACCATGCTTGTGATAAATAGTTCTGTCCGGCTTCAATCATTGCGCCCCAGGAAGGATAGCTGCTTCCTGTGCCTAATCCAAGATAGCTTAAAGCTGCTTCTGCTAAAATTACATTGCCGTATTGAAAAACTAAATTCACAATTACAGGCGCAGTTATTACCGGCAGTATTTCCTTCGTAAGAAGTTTTGTCTTTGTTAGTCCGATCAATCGCGCGGAGATGAAATAGTCTTTATTCTTCAGCGAGATTACCTCGCCGCGGACAATCTTGAACAAGCTCATCCAGCCTGAAAATCCTAATACAAAAATTACACTTACAATCGAATTACCAAACAATGCGATAATCAAAATTATAAAAAAGATTACCGGAAAAGCGAGAAACATGTCGGTTATTCTGCTTATCATTGAATCAATTATTCCGCCCGGATAGCCTGCTAAAAATCCCAGAGAGACTCCGAGCAACAGAGAAACTAAAACTGAACCCAATCCGACAAATAAGGAAATTCTTGCGCCGTAAATTAATCTTGAGAAAATGTCTCTGCCGTATTCGTCGGTACCAAGAAGGAAAAACTTTGTTGTCACTACAGGCGAGCCATTATGAAACTCTACACGTTCTTTCGGAAATTCTATCGAAAATCCGCCTTGATAACAGATAACGTTTGAAGCATTAACTACGCTGTCTGCAAAGACAATGCTTTCATCAAACGATCTTTTTACAACTAAATCCTTAAGAAAGAAAAAGTAATTTTGATCGCTTACAACATCTGGTTCGGATTTCAAATGTAAAACTTTAATTCGGCTAAAAGGCGGCAGAAGCTTTGTAACCGACAAGTTTTTTTGGAATTCGGGATTTGAGCCTGCTGCGAGCGGCGCGAGGAAAAAGAAAATTGAAAGAATAATAATAACTGCCGAAGTAAAATCAATTTTTTTCTGAAGGAATTTGCTTCCATGCCTCAATAGAATTATCGCCGGTATTATAATTATCAGTGCAGAAGAAAACAGCGGATCAAGAAACTGAAAGTCTATCTGCGAAAAGGCGAAATGAGGCGAAATGAAGATAAGCCTTATAGTTTGAATCCAAAGTAACATTGAATTTATAAAAATATTATATCGCAGCAGAACAATTACTGCCGCAATTAGAATGATTAAATGCCAGACCTTCGGAATGAATCGCATTTAATTCAGAATTCCTTTCACAATTCTTTTATCCATCTTCGCTTTAATTAAATCAGCAGTAAGATTTGTTATAATAATTAAGACTCCGGAGACGAACGTGCAGCCGATAACTAACGGGTAGTCTCGCGATAAAATCGCATTTATTGTAAGCCTTCCCATTCCGGGTAAGGCAAAAATTACTTCTGTAATTAAAGCTCCGCCGAAAAGAAGTCCAAGTTCAACTCCTGCAACTGCAATTAGCGGGCTAATAGCATTGGGAATAACATGCTTTTTTGTTATAACCTTTTCTTCAAAGCCGTGAGCGCGCAGATTTTCAACAAAGCTTTTGTTGTAAACTTCCTCCAGGTTATCACGAAGATATTTATAATAAACAGCAATGCCTCCGAGCGATAATGTAATTAGAGGCAGTACCATGTGCCGTGCGTAATCAATCATTTTCTGGAAAAAGTTAAACGAATCAAAATCGAAGGAGCTTAATCCTGAGGAAGGGAAAATGTTCAGCAAAACGGAGAATATAAAAATGAGCGCAACTCCGATTACGAATGATGGTAACGCGTATACCATAATGCTCGTCTGTGAAATTATCTTATCGCGGGTTCCATTAATTTTTTTTACGACAAACAAAGCAAGTAAAAATCCAGCGCTTAACTGGATTATAAAACAAATAAGAGAAAATATTATTGTGAAAGGAAGGAACTCTCCAATTACTTGAATAACAGGTATTCTGTAAGTATAAGAAATCCCGAAATCACCCTTGATTAAATTTAAGATAAACGTCTTATACTGATCTAAAAGCGAACTGTTAAGATCGAAAGACTGCCTTACCATAGCAGCCAGGCGCGGGCTTAAATCCGGTGAGACAAATTTCTGAGATGGATCGCCCGGTGCAATTCTTAAAAGAAAAAATAGAAACGTAATCATAAGGAAGAGTACAATAACAGATGTCAGCACCCTCTTCAACAATAGTATGAAGATACTGTTCCAATCGGCAGACTTTTCTTTAATCATGCATTCTCTATCTAATGGACCAATTCCAGCAATGGTGGAAAGGACCTAAAGGTGTTAACTGAAAATTTTTAATCCTTTTATTATATGCCATCAGATTGTCAATCCAGTAAAGAAATGTAACGGGATTATCCTTGTAAATTATCTCTTGAAATTTCTTGTAGAGTTCATCCTTTACATTTTCAGATCTGGAAGATTCAATTTCATCTAAAAGATTATCGGCAGTTTTATTTTGATAACTTGCAACATTAAGAGGCGCATCATCAAGTTTAGAATACCAAAACTGCTTTAAGTCGGGAGGAATAGAAACAGACCAGCCTGCCATCCATGCATTTAATTCTCTTGCAAACATCTTCTGGAAAAATACTTCGGGTTCCAGCTTTTCGATGTTCATTTTAATTCCGATTTCACGAAGATTGTTTTGAATTACCGTTGCGGCAAATTCGCGGCGCGGATTACCGGACGGTATATCAAGTGTAAATGAAAACACTCTGCCGTTCTTTTCCAGCAGCCCTGTGCTTTTATTTTCCTTCCAGCCCGCACTTGCAAGAAGCTGCTTTGCTTTTTCCGGAGAATAAGGAAGCGGCTTTAACGAAGTATCAACTGCAGAACTAAAAATTGGTGCTACCGGTCCAAAAGCAACCTCGCCATGGTTATCCAAAAATTCATGGAGAATTTCACCGCGGTTTATTGCGTAAGTTAACGCAGTGCGTACCACAACACTTCCAAAAAGCTTATTAGGTACAATCTTTTTGGACTGTTTGTAAACTTCCGGATCTAAATTATTCCAGCCTACATAATCGTACTCGCGACCTTTCAGCGATGTAAAATTTAAATCGTCCTGCCGTTTTAGCAGAGGATAATCATCGGCTCTTATATCCTGCATAAAATCTATCTCACCGCGTTTCAATTGAGTTAGCTGCGAATAATAATCCGGTACAATTTTGAAAATGAGTTCTTCGATATCGTTAGAGTTATAAAGGAAAGATTTTGTGTTTGCACTTAAAATAATAGATTGATTCTTATTCCAAGAGGCTAGTTCAAACGGACCATCTGTAACCGGTTTAATTTCTTTTTCGGCGGTTACAAAATCTTTGCGGCTTACATTTTTGTAAACATGTTCGGGGATGATAGGGAAATCAATATCATAAAAAGAAGCGGGAGTATTCTTTTTGAAATTAATAGTCAGCTTGTACGGACTGATCTCGTTAAAAGTCTTCTTGAGATCGACGTGCATAGATGTATCGGTATAAAAGTCTTTAAATGAGCCGTAAAGCCTGCTCTGCACAAGTGGATCCGAATAAACATCAAATGAGAAAATAACGTCTGCCGCCGTAACAGGCTGTCCGTCTGACCATTTAACATCGTCCCGCAAGTTTAATGTTATTGAAGAAGAGTCTTTATTCCAGTCCCAGCTTTTTGCAAGCATTGGCGAGGTCGTCATATTTCCTGTGCTGAAATTCCAGCCATGTTGTACCAGGCTCAGATAAAGAAGTTCGGATATTGTTCCTTCATCAATATTAAAAGCGAATAGCGGATTTGTAGATTCAATATCGGATGATATTGCTGCAACAACTCTATTCTGACGGACAGGAACTTTTTTACCACAAGAAGACAGAAATAGGATTGAAAATATTAAAAGGATGGAGAGTAAGAGTTTATTTCTCATGTACAGGTTAGAAAAATATTACTAATAATTTTGATGTTAATTTATTATTTTGTTGCCTAAATTAAAAATGAAATTACCTAGGTAAATGATTAAAGTTGACTTAAAAAACCTAACACTGCAAGGCAAGGGGGCAATTCTCACAAATATAGAATTTGAAATACGAAAAAATTCCATATTCACCATAATTGGTGCCAACGGAAGCGGGAAGACAACCCTTATCAAAGCATTAACAGGTTTGCTTAATCCTAGATTTTATTCTATAACCGGCAAAGTAATATTTGAAGGCAAGGACATTCTTTCACTCGACCATGACAGTTTAATTCAATTAAGAAAAAATAAGATTAAATATGTTTTTCAGGATGCAGTTAACAGTTTCGACCATCTGAAAAAGTTTGAATATTATTTTAACAAGCTTGCCAAGGATGTGAATGAGATTAATCCGTTACTTGAATATTTCCTTCTCCCAGTATTTTCAGAACTGGCTATTCTTTATCCTTACGAAGTAAGCGGAGGCATGGCACAAAGAATAAATTTTGTTCTGGCACTTCTAGCTCATCCTCAAATTATTATTTTAGATGAGCCGACTTCAGGAATTGATTTAGCAATTTCTAATCTGTTCCTTTTAAAATTAAGAGAATTTGTTTCCCAAAATTATGAACCTGGAATAGACCACTCTGCATTACTTGTTACTCACGACCTTGAATTTGCAAAAAAGATTAGTGATGAAGTCGCTTTTTTATCCAATGGAAAACTAAGCCGGTTCTATCCATGCAAAGAATTTTTCAATTCGAATGGGTTAGACATTCCGGAAATTTCCAATATGCTATTAGATGGCAAACAAAATTCCTTTCTTGATTCATACAGGCAGTTATCAAGATGAATGAACTTCTGATTGCTGAAAATATTGGCTATAAGATTCAGAAGACCGGCATCTTCGGCGTTAATAAAGTAGATAAAGAAATTCTAAAAAATGTTTCTTTCAGATTAGAGAGCGGAAAAATTATCGGTATTGCCGGAGAATCCGGAAGCGGGAAAACAACTCTTGCAAAAATCATGGCCGGAATTTTCAATTACACTAGCGGAAAACTGGTAATTAATGCGTCTGAAGAGTGGAAAAAGACGAAAGTCAGCCCGGTTCAGATTCTTTTTCAAAATAACGGTGAGATATTGAATCCGTTCAGAGAGGTAAGAGAATTAGTAATTGAAGCTATCGAAACGAGAAACATTAAAAATAATAATTCAGTAATTGAAATGGGAAACATATTCAATTCACTTAGCTTTCCCGATAATTTGTGGAACCGCAAAGGTTATGAACTTAGCGGAGGTGAACAGCAGCGTGCTGCGCTTGCTAGGATTCTTGCAGTCAAACCGGAATTATTAATCCTTGATGAACCTTTTTCAGCGCAGGATGTCCAGTCTCAATTAAATCTACTGAATCTTTTTAAAAAAATAAATGAAGAATCCGGCTTAACAATGATTTGCATTGCGCATAATCTTAAAATCCTAAGAAAGCTTTGCAGTGAAATTATAATAATGTATAAAGGTGAAATAGTTGAACAAGGGAATACGGATAAAATTTTCGAAACGCCGAAACATCCTTATACAAAATTCTTATTGAAGGCGGAAGGTTACGAACTATCCTATGACGAACTACGGTTCGAAGCGAAAGTAAAAGATGTCTAAAACCAATGCTATCCGGATTCTCGAGTCAAGAGCAATTCCGTTTTCAGTTCATTCTTATGAAGTTGATGAAGAAGATTTAAGCGGCTCTACAGTGGCAAAAAAAATTGGAGTTGAGGAAGAAACTGTTTTCAAAACTTTGGTAGCCGAAGGGGATAAAAATGGGATAAATGTTTTTTGCATACCGGTTTCTGAAGAGCTTAGTCTTAAAAAAGCTGCTGCAATTAGTGGAAATAAAAAAATTGAAATGGTAAAAGTAAAAGAGCTTTTACCGATTACCGGTTACATTCGAGGCGGCTGCTCGCCGATCGGGATGAAAAAAGATTATCCGACTTTTATCGAAGAAACTGCACAGCTTTTTGAGAAGATTTACGTAAGTGCAGGAGTTAGAGGAATGCAGATTTGCCTTTCACCAATTGACTTGAAAAGTTTAATCAATGCTTCTTTTGCGGATTTGTTGTAACAAGGACAATTCTCTTCAGTTGATAAAGAATTTTGTAAAAGTGCGTTAATTTAAATAATCTTGATCCTTTGCTGAAGCCCTTATTACTAGCTGCTCAGCGGTACTGAATGGAAAATCGCATATATTGTCCTTTTATTTTTGCCGCGCCTTGCCTATATTTGCACACTTAAATTTCAAGGTGTAAAAATGGCTAAACAACAAACATTTGCAGATAAAGCAAAAGCAAAAAAGAAATCTGAAGGCGTTAGCGTAAAGCTTATTAAAAGTGTAAAATCTTCTAAAGGTACATTCAAGTTTAATGAAAGATTTGTTAAGCTTGACGATATAAGTAAAGTTAGCGATATAAAATAAATTTTGAGTTTGAATTGTCAGGATACTTTCAGTTCAAATAAATTTTAAAAGAAAAGCGGTTTTTATACCGCTTTTCTTTTAAAATAATTCCAGACTCAAAACTCCTTCCAATTCCAGCAACTTTCTTTTTATATTCAATCCGGCAGAATATCCGCCAAGAGAACCATCGGTGTTAATCACTCTATGACAGGGGACTATTATCGGGATCGGATTTGCACCGTTTGCAGTACCGACAGCACGAGTAAGCTTTTCATCTCCTAATTTTTTTGCAATCTCTAAATAGGTGGTAATTTTTCCGAATGGGATTTTTATTAATTCATGCCAGACACTTTTTTGGAAATCTGTTCCGTATAAGTCGAGAGGGACCGAAAAAACTTTCCGTTCGCATTTAAAATATTGTTCAAGCTCCTCAAACACATTAAACATAAAAGGATCATCGTTGTGAAGATTTATTAGATTTAAAGCCTCTACGTCTCCGTCTTTTTTATTTATGAAGATATGCCTAATACCTTTGTGGGAGGTGAAGATCTTAAAATGAATTCCGGCAATTTCCGAGGTTGCAAAATAAAGACTGTCGATTTGTTTCATTTTTCTTTCCTCGAATAATTATTACGAATTAATTTACAAAAAGAAAATTAATAAAGGGAGAAAAAGTTCAAGCGCAAAATTATCGGAGTAAATATAGCCTGAAAAATTTTGGTATCGATTTAAGAAATGAAACAAAGCCGATGCTTATTCATCGGCATATTTCTTCGTCTTATTCTTAGATTAATTTGTAGTTTTTACGCAGCTTCTACTTCAATCGCAGGATGCAAGTCTCTTCTTAATAATCCTTCAATTGCCATCAGAGTACCGGTAATTGCTGTCGGGCAGCTGCCGCAAGCGCCCTGGTAATGGATCTTAACTTTGTAACCTTCTACTCCAAGAACTTGAAGCCCGCCTCCGTCTCCCGCCAAAGCAGGACGAACACGTTCATCTAAAATTTTATTAATCTGTTTTAATAATTCGCTTGCATTCTCATCAAGCGGCTTAATATCTTTTTCCTCCGGAATTTGATTTTTATCAAAACTTTTAATGAAATTAATAAAGGGTCTCTGAATTTGTCCCCAGTTGGCTTCTTTGGATTTTTCAATTGTAACAAATTTATCCATATAAAATATCGAGACAACTCCTTCAATCTCGAAGATGCCCTTTGCAAGTGGATCGTTCTCAGCCTCCTGCTTGTTATGAAATTGTCTGGTCTCAAAATTTAATAATCGTTCGTTCAGAATGAATTTCAATGCCTGCGGATTCGGTGTTAAATCAACATCTGTTATCATCAACATAAAATAATTCCTAAAAAATTGTTTTCTAAAATAGCCTATGAATATGTTATCTTCAAGATAAATGCCTGCCTGGATTGCTTATAGTGAGGATAAATACTAAAAAATTAGATTTAAATCATGAAACGTTGGTGAAAATAAAGTTTGTTACTGTCATATCTTAGCAATAACCGACGACTTATAATCTCCAATTAATTCTACTTTCTCTTATATTTACATCAATAAATTGGATATAATTATGAAAGAAATACTAATTGTCTTTACTGGCGGTACATTCTCAATGAAGATTGACGAACAGACCGGTGGAGCGGTACCACGCTATTCCGGTGAAGAATTAATGAGAAAAATTCCGCAGGCAAATAATCTTGCAAAAATTACGTGTTACGATTTCGGTAAGTATCCTGGTCCGCATATGACTCCGGAACTAATGCTGCAGCTTTCTAAAAAAATTCAGGAGCTGATATCAACTAATAAATACAGTGGTGTAATAGTAACTCATGGGACAGATACACTGGAAGAGACTGCTTATCTTCTGGATTTAACCATAAAAACCTCGATACCTATTGTTCTAATCGGCTCCATGAAGAACAGTTCTGAGCCGGACTGGGATGGACCGCTGAATTTACTAAATGCAATTCATGTTTGCCTTAATCCTAACAGCAGAGATTTAGGTGTGTTAGTTTGTCTTGACGGTGAAATAAATGCAGCGAGTGAAGTTACAAAAATCTTTACCGAGCAAATAGACAGCTTCCGCAGCCTTGATTTTGGGGCTCTCGGCTTCGTTCAGAACGGAAGGGTAATCTTTAACCGGCTTCCGCGAAAACTTGAAACAATCGAAATTGACAAAATAATTTCCGATGTTGATTTGCTTACTGTTTATGCAGGGATGAATGAAAAGTTTTTCAAATTTTCTGCCGACAGCGGAGTTAAAGGATTAGTTGTCGAAGCTCTAGGTGTTGGAAATGTTCCGCCGCCTGCTTTTGAAGGGATCAAATACGTTGTAGAAAAAGGAATTCCTGTTATACTTGTTTCCCGCTGTCCTGCCGGAGAAACTCTGGATATTTATGGATATCCCGGCGCAGGCAAATGGCTTCATCAAATCGGTGTTATCTTTGCAGAATATTTGAACGGACAGAAAGCAAGAATAAAACTGATGTTGGCACTCGGTAAGACGAATAACTATGAAGAGCTGAAAAGAATGTTTGAGGCTAGTAAAGTCTAGCTTCGAACATTTAATATTTATTCTTTGTCTAAAAGTTTTTAAGTTAAGACAGAAATTAAACGGAGATTTGTTTAAATGAATTACGAAAAATTCTCCGACAGAGTAAAACAAATACTTCATAAAGTTTCCGAAATACTTGAAACTGATCATCACCCGAAGAAAATTATTTTGTTCGGTTCCAGAGCAAAGCGAAATTTTAGAAAACATGCTGATTTCGACTTTGCTATTGATGCCGCTGAACCTGATAATACTAGTAAAAGAAAACTTTCTGAAAAGATTGAAAGCATTTCAGGTTTATATAAAATTGATTTGGTATTCTTAAAAAATATAGACAAGGATTTTGAAAATATTATTTTGAACTCGGGAAGGATCCTTTATGCAGAATGAAAATGAATTTGACTATTCCTTTCAAAAACTCTCGAGTGCGTTGTACTGATTAAAGGAATGAGCCGCAAATTCAAAAGATGAATTAGATAAAGATGGAGTAATTCAAAGATTTGAATTTACCTTCGAGTTGTTGTGGAAAATATTAAAATTTTTCCTTGAGAAGGAAGGAATATTATGCCGTTCTCCAAAAGATTGCTTCGTCGAAGCTATCAAGTACGGTTTGATAGAAAATGAAGCAGTTTTTTAAATATGCTTGATGACAGAAATAAAACATCTCATATTTATAATAAAGAGGAGTCCGATGGTATATTTAAGAAAATTAAAGATAAGTATGCCGGCGAAATAAAAATACTTCTGGTTAGAATTTCGAATTATAGACAACCAGACCCACCTAAAGAAAACGGCTAAGGTAGTAAAGCTTCCAACTCTACTTTTTGAATTTGCGATACTTCTCTTCCCAAAAATAACTCTGCAACTTCTTTAAACTTTACTGGAATATCGCTGACGAAATAATCCTGGTTGCCGGGAGAAAATTTATTTGTATTCAAACCAATGCGGTCAAGCTCAAACTTAACTGATTCTGCTGAAGAGATTCCCGAGTCAACAAGTTTTACATCGCTTCCAATAACTTCCTGGATTACCTCTGAAAGAATCGGATAGTGTGTGCAGCCCAAGACCAGCGTATCAATTTTCTTTTCTCTTAATTCTTTCAAGTATTCTTCGGCGATGTCGTATACTGCTTTGTGTTTTATCCAGCCTTCCTCTGCTAGAGGCACGAAAAGCGGACAGGCTTTTTCAAATACTTCAACTTCAGGATTTAATTTTTTTATCTCTGTTGAGTATGCTTTATTGCTGATAGTAGCACGCGTGCCTATAACTCCGATTCTTCCGTTCCTTGTCTCCTTCAAAGCGTACTTTGCACCAGGCTCAATCATACCAATGATAGGAACATTGAACTGCTTCCTTAATTCTTTTAGAGCAATTGAGGATGAGGTGTTGCAGGCAACTACGATTGCTTTAACATTTTTATTGATTAAAAATTTTGCATCCTGGATTGAATATTCAATAACAGTTGAATTTGATTTTGAGCCGTAAGGAACGCGTGCAGTATCGCCAAAGTAAACAATATCTTCATTTGGTAATGTAGATGCTATCCTTTTAACAACCGTTAATCCTCCGATACCGGAGTCAAAGACTCCAATCGGTTTTTCTTTTTCCATGAAATTCAAAATAGTTCCTTACAACATTTGAGTGATTGTTTGGATGATCTCTGTTTTGACAAACTCGTAACTATCAGGTGAGATTTTTTTTCCGTTTCTGTCGAGGACATAGAATGAATCGACAATATCGTCTCCCTTAGTTGATATTTTTGCAAAGTAAATTGAGAGTCCGAGCTCGTGCATTTTTGAAGTAACCTGATAAAGAAATCCCAATCTATCTGGCGAAAAAATATCTATGATTGTGTACTTCTCATGCTTCTCAAATGCAATTTTAATTTTGCCAGCACGCTTAAAAAACTTAGTTTCAATCCGCCACCATTTGGACTTCATGTTAGCAAATTCTTTATTAAGCTGAAGAAGGCCGGTTACAACATCCTTAAAATCTCTTTCAATCTTAGGATATTTTTCAGAATCAATTTTAGTATGAGTTCTAAAATCGGTAACATTGAAGTTATCAATTACAATTCCGTCTTTACGCGTAAATATTTTTGCGTCGTGAATATTTGCATCGTTAATTGAGAGAACGCCGCATAATTTTGAAAGGAGCGAAGGCGAATCATTAGTAATAATAGTTACATTTGTAAAGTCCTCGAATTCCTTAAAGAGAACTGAAACTTCAACACCTTTCTGGATTTCTTCTACATGCCTTGCGATTTCTTTATCCGTAAATTGATGAGCATATCCGATATCGTTTATGGATTCAATATGTTCCTGTACGTTTGATTCCGAGATTATCGGAGAGAGCTTGCTGATTTCTTTGGGCTCAACATAAATACTGGTAATAAGCAGCTCTTCGCCGGATATTTGTTCTTCAATCATTGCTCTTGATTTTTTATAAAGCTCACCAAGCAAATCGCTCTTCCACGAAGTCCACACAGCAGGATTAACTGCCGAAAGATCGGCATACGTTACAAGATAAAGCAGATCTAATTGTTTTAGCGAACTAAATCTTGAAGTAAAATTATTCAATGTCTCCGGATCATTTAAATTTCTTCTAAAAGCTACCTGCTCCATTACAAGGTGGTTGCGGACAAGAAAAGTTACCTGCTCTATCTCGTCATCGCTGTAACCAAGACGATGCATAATTGAAGAAGCCATTTCTGCGCCGATAATTTCATGCCCTGAAATATTGATCGGCTTTGCAATATCATGGAACAGCAATCCGAGATGAAGGATTTCTTTGTCCTTCAGATTGTTATAAATTCTTCCAAGAGGTGATGTGTCTTTCTCAAGCTTTTCAAGATTCTGAATTGTAATGATTGTGTGCTCATCAGCAGTGTAGCAGTGATACACCCCGTGCTGAAGAAAACCAATCAAGTCATTGAACTCCGGCATAAAAGCTTTCAATACTCCAAGCTCATTCATTACTGATAAAGTTTGACCAACATTTTTGGGAAGACGCAGAATCTCTCTAAAGAAAACAGAAGATTCAGCTTCACTTTTTCCGTCAGCTTGATATTCTTCGACAATCTCGGTTATTGCCGAACGGAGGTTTTCATCAAAGTGAGCATTATAAAGCCCACGGTAATAAAACGAGCGTAATATGTCTGAGAGATTTAAATTTGAATGATTGTTCAGAGAGATTGTTTTGCCTTTAAGAATAAAATCCTCATCAAGGTTGATTGCAAGTGAGTCAGGCAGCGGATTGCCAATTTCTTCCTGAAATTTTTTAATCATTGACTTGGAAAAGCGGTTAATCACATTTGCAGCATTAAAGTACTCATGCATGAAGCTTGCAAGCGAGTCCTTCCGGTGAATAAGCATAGATGAGATTTTCTTTTGGGCATTAAACTCGAACCTGTCGTTCTTTTGTCCTGAGGTTAGATGAAGCATGTTCCTGACTGCTATTATCAGCTTATAGCTTTGAAGCAGCCTGTTGCATTCATTCTCGGTTGTGTATTTATTCTCCCTGAGCAGGTCGATAAAAATTTCCGCTTGCGTCATTTCGGTTTGCTTGTTAAGAAGCGTACCGTTCATTAGAATGTACATCCATTCTATTGCCTGGAAGTCTCTCAATCCACCGGCGGACATCTTTACATTCGGCTCAAGTACTTTCGGCGATTCGCCATATTTTTCATATCGTAAATTTATATCCTCGTAAAGCTCGTTTATTAATTTTGCTTTTACATCGTCATTAATTAAAGAGAAAAGATTTTTATTCCATTCTTTGTACAAAAATTCTTTCCCAAGCAGATATCTTGTTTCAAAGAATTGAGTAAAGGTGTGAAGATCGGTCTTCAAATATTTTTCTATATCCGAAAATTCTCTGACAGTATGAGAAGCTTCAAGACCGTTGTCCCAAAATTTAGTAACAAGTGCGGAAATTTTCTCTTTATTTTCATCCACCGAAGAAGTAATGAACATCAGATCAATGTCGGAAAAAGGAGAAAGTTCGCGCCTGCTGAAGCTGCCGGCAGAGGCGAGAACGAAGTTAACTTTTTCATCCGGTGAAAGCTTGCGGATATATTCTTCCACAAGCAGGCTGTATGAAAGACTGAATTTAAACGAATCTTTCTGTCTGTGATTTTCAGAGAAAAGCTTATCGCGCTTACTGATAAATTCTTTCTTTATGTTGGCAGCCTGAATCATAAATTAAAATATAAATCTATTTTTTTATATAACCTTCTTTTGCATATTCAGCTTTTACAACTGAAGAGATACCTCCGCGGACATTGAACTGCGCCGTTAACTGCATGTAACGCGGTTTGCAAACACTTACCAGGTCATCAAGTATTTTATTTGTAACACTCTCAAAATAAATTCCATCGTTTCTGTAAGAGTTTAGATAGATTTTAAGTGATTTAAGTTCTATGCAAAGTTCATCCGGTATATACTCAATCACCATGGTTGCAAAATCCGGCTGACCTGTCTTCGGGCAGACAGAAGTAAACTCCGGTGCGGTATGAATTACAAGATAATCTCTTTCAGGATATGCGTTGTTGAATACTTCAAGTAATTTAGTTTTCTCGTTCAAGGTTTCCTCAAATTTATAATTTGTTTTGTGGTAAAATTTTCAAATGTATTCCGGTTTAACTTTGTAAGGAATCGGGTCTTCCACTCCGGCTTGCTGAAATCCCCGCAGGCGCAATGCACAGCTATCGCAGACTCCGCATGCTTCGTCTTCATTCTGATAACATGACCAGGTTAGATGAAGTGGTGCGCCGAGCTCAATTCCTTTTTTTACAATCTCAGCTTTTGATAGATTGATGATCGGAGTTTTGATCATAATTTTTGTCGAAGGCTTTGTTCCTTCATCAATTGCTTTCTCAAATGCCTGGTAGAATTCGGGTCTGCAATCCGGATATCCGGAAGAATCTTCATAAACTGCGCCGATGAATATTGCCTTTGCCTGCAGTACTTCTGCCCAGCTTGCACATGCAGAAAGTATATTTGCATTCCGGAACGGAACATACGAAGAAGGAATTTCTTTATTGCTTAAGTCGGCTTGGCTGACTTCAATATTTTTATCGGTTAAAGATGAACCGCCGATTTTAGCAAGATGTGTAAAATCAATTACCAGTTTTTTCTCTGCTTTATAGAAATCTGCAATGTCGTTAAATGCCTTCAACTCGCGCGCTTCTGTCCTTTGCCCGTAATTTATATGAGCCAATGCTAGCCTGTAAGATTGACTTGCAATCGCAGCAGTAACGCAACTATCCATTCCTCCACTGACGGCAACAACAGCTATTTCTCTATCTTCCTTCATTTTCTCTTAATCAATTTTGGCTTATAAAAATAAGAAAATAGAAGCTCACTTTGAAGTGAATATATTGCCCAAATTATTGCTTTTAGCCTTAAACTTAGTTGAATGTAGGGATGAAAGACATTACCAATGGAAGAAACGGGCATCGGCTTTCAGTCGAAACTTCAGCCATGGCGGATAACTCTAATTGGAATTTATTTCAGTCTGTCCGATTTAAGCATTATTTCTCGGTAGCGTAAAAGTAAACGTGCTTCCCTTACCCGGAAAACTATCGACCCGGATATTACCCTTAAGCTTTTCTACTATTTCTTTACAAAGCACCAGACCGAGACCTGTTCCTTTTTCTTTTGCGGTTCCTTCGGTCGAATACTTGATGTCCGGACGGAACAGCAAAGGAATTACCTCAGGCAGTATTCCAACGCCTTTATCAATAACACTTATTTCAACATCATGATTATTTTCCTTAGCGCAGATTTTTATAATCCCCTCCGGCGATGAAAATTTTATTGCGTTCGAAATTAAATTCCTTAACAGAAGCTGGACCATGGAAGTATCACTGTTTATTATGTTTTCAGTATCAATTTCATTCTTTATAATTACATGTTTTTTTGCAGCAAGATTTTTTAGCAGCTGAACGGTTTCTTCAGTCTCTTTATAGAGGTTTAAACTTTCCAGTTCCGGTTCAAATGTATCCATATTCAGCTTTGACCATTCAAGCAGATCTTCAAGAAGCCTGTAAATATTGTTTGAAGAAATATTTATCTGTTCTATGAAATCAATCTTTTCTTCATCTGTTAAGTCATGAAAGTCTTCCTTTAACATTTCGGAATAGCCCATCACGCTTCCGAACGGATTGCGGAGATCGTGAGATAAAATTGAAAAGAACCTGTTTTTAATTTCATTCATCTCGCGAAGGCTTCTCTCTGATTTTGTTAACGCTTCCTCACTCTTCTTCCTTACTGTTATATCCCGGAAGATAAATATCCTTCCTAAATTTTCTCCTTTAGAGTTTTTAATCATTGATATTTTAATTCCGAACCAGAATTCTCCATTGTTTTTCGAGACAAATGTTTCTTGCTCATTATCTAATTTCTCTAAGTCTATTCCCGGAAAATATTCCATTATTACCGGCTGAATATTTTCTCCGTTGTTAACTTCTGTACATAAAAAATTCTTTGCTGATTTATTCATTTGTACAAGATGATAATTTTCGTCCGTTACTATTATTCCCTCAATTATATTAGAGAAAATCATTTCCTGTGCGATAGGGGCAATGGTAAACAAACCGTATCTCAAATAGCCAAATACAATTAAAATTGCAGTGATGCTTAAAGCAAATATACCGAAATCAAGCCCGTGAATAGGGCTTACTCCGAACACATACAAAACATCACCCAACCACGGAATGAAGACGGCTAAAATTAATATTATGCTTTGCTTTCTATACACTTTAGGGAAGCTGAATGCTTCCTTAATCATTATGATTGTTCCCAGGAAAAGTAGAATGTATGAGTAAATTACATTTACATAAAAGAAAGGTCCGTGAACATAAATTGCAATTATACCGGAAGAACTGTTTGTAAGATAAACGTTGGACCAGATCAGGTGGTGAATCTCATTTGTCCACGCCATTATTAAAATGACAACCGGTATTATCCAGAAAAAAATATAATATTGCTTCTTTTTGATTCTGTATTTTTTAGAGAAGCTTGTCGAAAAGAAGAACCAGAAGTTTGCAACACTAACTGCTCCGAAGTATTCAAGTTTTGAGAATAGTATTTTAGTAGTTAATACAGTAGATGATAATTCAAAAATTGCCGAGAAGTCCCAAATTGCGCATCCAAGAAGGAATAGAGCGAAATACTTTGAGCCCGCTATGTTTTTTAGACTCCATGTATAACCGAAGAGAGAAGTTACCAAAAGTGTATTTAATATTAACGCAAATACATACCAGTTAAATTGCCAAGTCATAAATCATTGTGAATCTTCTTTTATAAATAATAATATCAAAGCAACAATCATGCTGACAACCGAAGAGGCGAGGAACGGAATTGCCGAGCCGAATTTGTCCCATAAAATTCCTGTAAGTAATGAACCGAGCATCATAGCTAAGCTTGAGAGCATAGTAAGCAGACCGATTGCGGTTGCACGGTTGTGGTCCGGTATTAAATCCGATACCCATGCTTTTGCAACTCCTTCTGTTGATGCAGCGTAAATTCCATATAGAATGAACAATCCCCAGATGTAATCTAAGTCTGGTGCTATTGCGAACCCGAAATAAACGGCTGAAAAAATAATCAATCCTAAAATAAAAATCTTCTTTTTGCTTAACTTATCCGAAAGCTTTCCCATTGGGTAAGATGCCCCTGCATAAATCAAATTGTAAAAGATGTAACCCAAAATTGCCAGCGTGCTTGAGTGAGTAACATTCTGCGATTTTAATATTAAGAAGACATCACTGCTGTTTACAAGTGAGAAGGCGGTTATTAGGTAGATTACTGTTTTATATTGCGATGGAGAATTTTTCCAAACAACAGAAAATTGTTCTCTCTTTTTCTGTGCGACTGAAACAACTTTATCCTTAACAAGAGTTGTAAATCCGACTGCAATTACAGAGGGCAGGAACGCTACGAGGAAAACTAAAACATAATCTCCTGGATGGAAGTGAAGCAGCACTAATGCCGCAACCGGACCGAGCGCTGCACCAAGCGTATCCATTCCCCTGTGGAAGCCGAATATCGCGCCGGTGTTTCCGCCTTTGCCGTTAGTACCGGAATCGGCATAGCTTGCAAGTAATGCATCCCGCGGCGCGGTTCTCACTCCTTTGCCTATGCGGTCTGTAACTCTTGAAAATAAAACTGTGGGTATAAATGGAAAAATTCCCGGCAGCGGCTTTACAATTGCAGAAATGCCGTATCCTATTTTGATGAAGATAGAGCGTTTGTTAATCTTATCAGAGAGTCTTCCGAAGTATCCTTTAAGAAATCCTGCGGTAAACTCCGCAATGCCTTCAATAATTCCCACAACAGCCATTGAAGCGCCTAAAACCGTAGTTAGGAATAACGGAGTAACCGGATAAAGCATTTCGCTTGCAATGTCTGTAAACAGGCTTACCAGTCCGAGCAGGACAACCTGGCGTGGAATCTTCTTAAGCGGCAAATTAGGTTAAATATCTGTTTAAAAAATTTCCCGCCAATATAAAACAGAAGCCGGAGTTATCAAAAACAAAAATTAAATAGCAAAGCGCATAGAGCATAGCGCAAAGCGACGCTATGCTCTATGCATTGTTAATACGTACTTGTACTGATTCTTTTTAGAAAAATTTTTATTATACTGTTAAAGAGTGTGTATAATCTTTGTAACAAGACAAATAAATTTAACAAAAGTCCATTTCCAACTTAAGTATTATATTATTACTTAGGCTCCCTATTGTTACATTTCTATTGACTATGAGATTATTTATATTATAAAAAGTTAATAATCTTAATTTCCAATCCTCCTTCAAACCGGTATTTCGTTAATAATGCTGCAATAACAAAATGGAAAATTTATCGATTGATAAATACCCAGTAATTAAAAATAAGAGGATGCTGGATATCTATAATACTGCATCAAGAATAGCTAAGGTTGATTACCCGGTTTTGGTAATGGGCGAAACAGGTGTAGGAAAGGAAATGATTGCTAAATATATACACAACAACTCAACCAGAAGTAAAAACGGAAAATTTGTTTCTCTTATTTGTTCTGCTATTCAGGACAACTTAATTGAAAGTGAATTGTTTGGACATGTGAAAGGTGCATTTACCGGTGCTGATTTTAATAAAGTTGGTTTAATAAAAATCGCTGATAAGGGAACTCTCTTCCTTGATGAGATCGGTGAAATGAGTTTGAATATGCAAAGAAAATTGTTGAGAGTTTTGGAAAGCGGAGAATATTTTCCGGTCGGCTCGGTAAAGGTGGAGAGAAGTAATTTCCGTTTGATATGCGCAACAAACAAAAACCTAAAGAAGAAAATAATTTCCGAAGAATTTAGAGCTGATCTTTACCACCGTATAAATGCAATTACAATAAAAATTCCCCCGCTGCGGGAAAGGATAGATGAGATACCAAACTTTGTTGAATATTTTGTAAAAGAATTATGTTTCAACAAACGTGTAGTTTCCGTTGAAGTAATGGAAAAGCTTATGTGCTACAACTGGCCGGGAAACATTAGGGAATTAAAAAATACTTTGGAATCTGCAATAATTATGCTTGAAGAAAATGAAAATATTATTTCGTTAAAGCATCTGCCTAAAGATATGTTTACTGAAGATGAGTATCCGTTATTATTTTCAAACGATATGAGCTTAAAGAAGATTGAAGAAATTTTTCGTGAAAGCATTATAAAATATGCTATCGGTTATTACAAAGGTGACTATAAAAAGGTTATGTCGGCACTTCAAATTTCTAAAGATATATTGTACAGAACTATCTCAAAAAATCCAGAATTATTTAACCATTTTGAATAATTTAGTTCAATCATACTTCGCTTCTTTAATAGATGTAAAATTGCGATTAAGAGTAAATTGATTTTCTTAATAATGCTAATCACATACCTTATTTAAGAATATTTCAAACAATATTTCGGTATAAAATTTGACTCTCATATTCTCGCCTAACCTTGTCATCTACTTAGCCATTTGACCTTAATCAGGGGAACATATTATTCTATTTCTAGTGTACTTCATTTAAAAATATTTTTAATTAAATATGAAGGAGTTGATATCATGAAAACAAAAGATGAGATCAAAAGAATGAAGGTTCAGACTAGCATTATACCGGCAGAATTAACAGAACTGGAGATGAGGGAAAGAACAAGGGGAATAGCACTTTATTATAAAGACGATGAATTTATCAGCCAGACTTTTTTTACTCCGCCTAATGTAGGGGAAATAAATTGGATAGACGGACTAACGGTAGAAGCAAATGTACATTTCAGAGAAATAGAGCTAATAGGGACAGACCTTCTGCATCTTTATGTGGTAGGCAAAGAGGAAGATATTCTAAAAATGTGCAGAAGCAATAAAGTGTATAATGTATTAAAAGGATTATATCCGTCATTAACGGAAAGAAATCGTTCCAGAAAATATATTGATATAACTGCTGGAAAGCCGCGTTGGCATGTTATTATATCTATAGATAAAAAGTCTTTTTACATTGCCAGCAACGTAAAGTTAAACAACAAAAAAATTCTAATTGATAATATCATAATTCTGGGCGATCGTCTGTTTGGATTAACAGACAAGCAGGAAGTTGTTACCGCTCAATTATTACCAGATATAATTGAAAAGCGCGATGCTGTTCTTGAAGTTGACTTAGTAGATGAAATGAATAAATACGGCAAGATAGACAAGCTTGAGAAAATGCCTAATGTCGAAAATTCTTTTCTTGCTACAATAAAAAATACCATCTATCAATTTGACTTATCAGGAGAAATGCTGCGCTTCAAACTACTTGATGAAAATGTTAAACGCATAAATTCGGTTAGCTTTAACAGTACAAGAACAATTATGGCAACTACCGATGGTCTTTATGAGATAGAAGTAATTGAGGGACCAAATATGGTAAAAGCAACAAGTCTGCCCCGAATGATAGTAGCTCCTCATTTAAAAGATAATTTTACTGTTGCAATGTACCTTGAAGATCCTGATATACTTGGTGTAAATCCGGCAATCGGAATATTTGCTAAGACTGAGGATGAGCGCGTGTTGTTCTTCTGATATAATCTCTAAAAACTAAATGGCTATTAGACAAGGGCAGTATAAAGAGCGGAATTATTTCCGCTCTTTATGCTAAAATCCTCAATTAAAATTTACCAGCGCCTAAAAACTTTCATGCTTCTAAACCATTAACGGATTTCTCAACTTCTTAATTGCTTTTGACCGTCTAAATAAATGCATTTCATTCATAATTATATGCGTTTTGTGAATTAAGAATTTCGATTTTTAAATTAAAGTTTGCATTTTTTAATTAATGAAATGCGATCTGCAAATTGAAAAATACACTTAACAAATCGAAAAACACATTTTATTATTCGGAAAATGCATTTTCTAATTGACAAAATGCGTTTTGTTAGAAAAAGATTGCGTTTTACCATTTAAAAAACGCGAATTAGAATTGGAAAAACGCGATTTTCAATTTAAAAAGTGCATTTTTGAATTTAAAATTTGTGATTTTCAAATCACAAGGTGCAATTTTGTTCAAAAAAAGAGTTATTGCAGCAACTTGATTTAAAATTTTTATTAAAGCTATTAGAATAGGATATTGCGTTTCCAAATGGCAGATACGGCATACTTAAAACAACAAATCGTAAATTTGAATGATATTAAAAAGCTGAAAAAGCGGGATAGTATTTTTACAAAAATTGCCGATCAATATGGAAACCCTCCTAACTGGAAACGTGATCAAGGATTTGTGTCATTATGCAGGATAATTCTTGAACAACAGGTAAGTTTAATGGCGGCAAAAGCGCATTTTATAAAATTGAATTCTTATCTCAAAGGCATATCGCCGCGAAAAATTTTGAAGCTAACAGATAAAGAAATGCTTGAATGTCAGATTAGCAGGCAAAAGGCAATATATCTTCGCGAACTTGCATCAGCAGTGATTGATAAAAGAATTATTTTTAACCGGATGGAAAATCAGGATGCACTTGAAACTAAGAAACAACTTACCGGAATTAAAGGCATCGGTGATTGGACATATGATATTTATCTGATGTTCTGTCTGCAGAAAAAAGATATTTTTCCATTTGGAGATATTGCAATTATAAATACTATTAAAGAATTGTATTCGTTAAAGACATTAGAAGAAATCAAGATACTTGCTGAGAACTGGAAGCCATATAGATCATTAGCCGCATATTTTTTCTGGCATTATTATCTGCGCAAGAGGAACCGGTAATATTTTTTTCACTCTCACACAGAATTCATTTCGAAAATTAAACTATTGAAAACCTTAGGCGGACATCCAATGTTTCTAAAACATAGGCTACCTTTCTTACAACATCCTGATTAAACTAAGTGCATTCTTCGGTGCATATCCTTTTTCATCGTTATCGAAGTAACAATAAATTTCTTTGCCTTCATTCTTCCATAAAGAAAAATCACCTGCCCAGCTTTTAAGAATTTCATCTGAATAATTTCCGGCATAACGGCTCCCCGGTCCATGCAAGCGGACATAAACAAAACCGGAAGTTATAATTTTTGGTGTAATCAGTTTTCCTAATTCAAAAATGCAAAAGGCAATTTGATGCTTGTTTAGTATTTCATAAGTCTTTTCGTTCCACCAATCTTTCCCGCGGAATTCAAAAGTAAAACGAAAATTTTCCGGCAGCAGTTTACAGAATTCTTCAAGCCTTTCTTTATCGAAATTAAAATTTGGCGGAAGCTGGAAAAGTATTGGACCAAACTTTTCTTTAAGTAGTACAACGCCGCCTAAAAATTTTTGCAAACTTTCTTTGGAATCTCTCAGCTTTTGGATGTGTGTAATGTATCTGCTTGCTTTAACCTAAAAAATGAAGTTGTCCGGAGTATTGTTGTACCAATTTTCGTAAGTCTTTTCTTTTGGAAGATGATAGAATGAACTGTTAAGCTCAACCGTGTGGAAATGCCGGGTATAAAATGAAAGCCAATTCTTCTGAGATAAATCATCAGGATAAAAATTTCCTTTCCAGTGTTCGTAGTTCCAGCCGGAAGTGCCGATATGAATAACTTTTTCGCTCATCCTTTGCCGTTGCTTTAGTCAATCCTTGAATAATATAATTGAGAATAAATGTAATTAAAAGAATTGCCTTGATAATTGCAATCACTATTCTTTTCAGCAAATGACGCTGATTGTAATTAAAATGGGAATAAATGGTTTTTCAATACTTGCTTTCTTTTTTAAACTAAAATTATTTCTTAATTTTAACAGCGACTGATTTTAATTTTTAATTAGAACAATTGTATGAATAACAAGAAAAATCTTCCTCGCTGTCCGTGGCCGACAGATGATCCTCTGATGATTAAATATCATGATAAAGAGTGGGGCGTTCCTCTTCATAATGACAGAAAGCTTTTTGAATTTTTAGTGCTCGAAGGATTTCAGGCAGGGCTTAGCTGGCGGACTATTCTTTACAAAAGAGAAAACTTCCGCAAAGCCTTTGATAATTTTGATTTCAATAAAGTGGCAAAGTATGATAAGCGAAAAATTAATTCACTGTTAAAAGATGAAGGCATAATCCGCAACAAATTGAAAATAGAAGGTGCCGTTGCGAATGCAAAAGCATACTTACAAGTAAGGAAGGAATTTGGAACTTTTGATAAATATATCTGGGGATTTGTAGACGGCAAGTCTGTTAAAAATAATTTTAAATCTATAAAAGAACTGCCGGCGAAAACAATTTTATCAGATATTATAAGTGCTGATCTAAAGAAGCGAGGATTCAAGTTTGTCGGCTCCACGATAATTTATGCGCACATGCAAGCTACAGGAATGGTAAATGACCATACTTTAGACTGCTTTAGATATGACCAGTTGGTGTAATTTAGATAACTTGTTGTGAATTATTTTATATCTTAATTTACAATTTGTTTAATATACTCTTGAAATTTTGGAGAGAGAAATGATAAGTAAGGAATTGTTAGACATACTATGCTGCCCGGAAACAAAAGCTGATTTGGTTCTCGATGGGAACAGCCTTGTTTCGGTTGATAAGAATACGAGGCGCCGTTATAGGATTGAAGACGATATTCCGATAATGCTGATTGAAGAATCGGAACAGTTAAGCATGGAAGAATGGAAAGAGATAATGATAAAACACGGAAAGAAGATAGATTAAAATATAAATGGATCCGTTAAACATTTTTGTATTATTTAACATTATAGCAACTTTCGGTGCCAATTTAGGAGGCGCAAGGAAGGGCTTAAAATCCACAGTTGTTCCACCGAAAGAAAAACCGAAAACATTCCTTCAATGGCTGCCGGTTTTACTTTCTATACTAACATTAGTCTGCTTAATTCTTGCTGTCTTCCAGGTTGGAACGCTTCAATATAAAAACTCAAACTGGGATTTAAGACTTATCGGCTTGATTGTTTATTTAATTTTCTCTTGGTTTCAGATTTGGTCATACAAAGTATTAGGAGAAAATTATTCCCAGCAGGTTTTAATCTTCCGCAGTCACAAGCTTGTGGAGAAAGGACCATTCAGAATTATCAGACATCCGCAATATCTCTCACAAATTTTAATGGACCTTGGCGGTGGTTTGGTAACATTAAGCTACATAATTATTCCTATTGCCTTAATTGAAATTCCGTTTTTAATTCTGCGTGCTTCGCTTGAAGAAAAACTACTATCGAAAAATTTCAAAGATGCATTTATTGCCTATAAAAAGAAGACGGGATTTATGTTTCCCTTTATCGGCTAATTTTATTGTTTAAAATTCTAGGATGAAAAAATATTTAATACTGATTCTAACTTCACTTATAACCGCATTCTCCTATTCTCAAAATATTTCTCGGCTTACTCTTTTATCAGGCGGTAAAACAAATTACATCCCGGTTTATGATAGAGAAGGCACCATTTACATTTCAGTAAAACCTTTTGCCGATGCATTATCAATTGACAATACTTTTCAGCCTGAGACCGAAAGAATAATTTTAAATTTCCAGAACTACAAACTTTACATTACTTCGAAGGATCCATTTCTTGTTCTTCAGAACAAAGATGGAAGCGGCAGCAAAGTTATACAACTTCCTACTTCAACATATTCTTTCGGCAATCAAATTTATATTCCCCTGAAATATTGCCTGGAGACTTTGGAAAAAGCCTCGGAGATGGATTTAACATTTCAGGCACCTTCTACTTTGATTGTTAAGAATTTAAATAAGGTTAACACCGTTACTGCTGAAACTGTTTCGAACAGCGAGTATAATATCTCGGCAATTTCCTTAAATGAAAAGGCAAACGGAACTCTGTTACGAATTAGCTCCAATAAAAGAATTTATTCTTATAATAGTTTTTTCCGCGACGGAGTTGTTACTTTTATTTTCAGGAATGTCAATATTGATGTCTCCGCGATAGACCAGACAAAGGACGAAGGAATAGTAAAATGGATTAGAGCAAAGAACGTTAGGTCGGATGCAGAAATTCAAATAGGGGTTACAAAGAATTACACATCGAATGAAGTTCTTAATGTAAGCAATAGTAATGATCTGATGATAGCCTTGTATAACAGGATTTTTGATAATCATTCTATTACCAGTAAAGAAAAGGCTAAATGGAAATTTAACGTAATAGTGATCGATGCTGGACACGGCGGTAAAGATTCCGGTACTATTGGCGTTGACGGTATCGAAGAAAAAAATATCAATCTAGCAATTGCATTAAAGCTCGGCAGAGATATTCAACAACAGATGAAAGACGTTAAAGTTGTTTATACACGTAAGACAGACAAATTTGTCGAGCTATACCGGAGAGGTCAAATTGCAAACGAGGCAGGCGGAAATCTTTTTATTTCGATTCACTGCAACGCAACGCCGCATAAACCAAGCAGTGCAAACGGATTTGAAATATATCTTCTTCGTCCTGGCAGGACAAAAGAAGCAATTGATATTGCTGCCCGCGAAAACAGTGTTATCAAATATGAAGATAATCCATCCAGATATAAAAAGCTGACGGATGAAAATTTTATCCTAGTAAGTATGGCTCAATCTGCTTACATGCGATATTCGGAACAGTTCGCGGAAATTCTTGATAAACAGTTTACAAAAGATATTTCAGAAAAGCCTCACGGAGTAAAGCAAGCCGGATTTTATGTTTTGGTTGGTGCTTCAATGCCAAGCGTTTTGATCGAAACTGGTTATCTTTCAAACCGCCATGATGCACTTTATCTAAACAGCCAACGCGGACAATCGCAAATTGCAGAAGCAATCTTAAAAGCAATTAAAAAATTTAGAGCTGTTTATGATGAGAATATGGAAGCAGAATAAGAATAAATTGTTAATATATCTAAGTTTTCATCTATTAACATAAATATATTTCCAACTAAAGTTGAAGAAAAAATGAATATTTGCTTGTCCTTGCCGATTATGATCTCATTACAGCGAAAGCAATGCTGGATTCAAAACGAGACTTGTACCTTGGATTTATGTGCCACCAAGTTATCGAAAAAAGTATCAAGGCATATTTCTGGTTTGTAAATAAATCTAAACCTCCATATACTCACAACCTTTTAGTACATTCCGGAAAATCATCGTTCGAAAGTAAAGTTTCATCGGATCAAAAATTTTTCCTTGCTGAGTTAATGCCGTAAATATTCAAGCAAGATATCCCAATGATAAATTAACTTTATTAAAAAACCTGAACTACAACAAATCGCGCTCTCTCTTAAAAAGAACAAGGATACTTTACAAGTGGATAAGAACATTAATAAAATAGTAAAGCAGTACGCTGAACTTGTCAAAGATATTGCAGATATTAAAACGATAGTTCTTTACGGTTCTGCTGCCAGGCGAGAAATGAATGAATCTAGTGATATAGATGTTGCAATCATAGTCGATGAACTTGAGTAGGACTATTTAGAATTAAGCACGAAACTATTTGAACTCGTTAGAAAAGTAGACATCCGAATCGAACATAATCTGCTAGTCAAGAATTTAAATAGAAGCGGATTCATAGAAACTGTTTTAAAAGAAGACAAGATAATATATTACACCTAGTTTTGCTTAGCATATTCTTTTCTGCCAATCATCACAAAAACGAACCGCCACAAATATTGTGATTACTTTTTCTTGACATTTCACAATCATTGCTTTAAGTTTGGAAACTTAAAATACAAATCTGGTTTCCAGAGACTAATAATTTAGAAAAGAGCAGTTCGAGACTGCTTTTTTAAGCAGAAAATGGAAACCGGGGAAACGAAATGAGTTTATTTCAAGGAATAATAAACAAAAATGTACGAAGACAAAGAAATAAAAGAAAGAATTCTAGCTAAGTCTGAAGAAATGTTTACACAGTTTGGTTACTCCAAAGTAAAGATGGAAGAGATAGCTACCGGACTGGGAATAAGCAAAAAGACGCTCTATAAGTTTTTCCCTAGTAAAGAAAATCTTGTACGAGAAATGCTTGATTCTCGAAGGTGCGATGTAGAAAACCATATCGCCGAATTGTGGATGGATGAAAGCCAGGATTTCGTCGGCAAGCTGAAAAAATTAATGGACTATGTTGGTAAGCAGACTTCAAAAATCAATGGACCGCTCCTTTGGGACCTCCAAAGAAATATTCCTGAAATTTGGGATGAGATCCAAAAGTTTAGGAAGGAAAAATCATGGAAGAAAGTTTCAGAACTGATTGAGGAAGGAATTGAAAAAGGTATTTTCAGGAAAGACATTAATCAGCAGTTGGCGCTGCTCATGTATTTCAATTCCGTGCATTCGATAATCAACCCGGAATCCTTAGCCCAACTTCCTTTTTCAGCTAACCAGGCTTTTGAAACCATAATAAAAATTATGTTCGAAGGAATTTTGACTGAAGAAGGAAGAGCTAAATATCTTTCTCAAAGAAGTGATGGAAATGTTTCAGCGCAATGAATTGTAATTTTACAATATTGTACGGGGCGTTTCAAATTTCTTAAGCTTACCGGTAATTTTCTTGGGTTTGCCGATTTATCATTTATAAAACAAGCGGTGAAAAATATTTTTGCCGTAAAATTTTTGCAGTTAAAGAATATGATTTAAGGATGTTTCATGATTAAAGAAATTTATAGAATAAAATTTTTGACAACAATATTTTTTGCTTTTTTATTTGCAAGCTTAGGCTTAGCGCAGCAAAAGCGTCAGCTTACACTTGATCAAAGCATTCAAATTGGATTAGAAAACAGCAAAACACTTCATTCATCAAAAATGAAAATTACTTCTGCAGAGGCTCAGCTTGGTCAAATTAATGCCTCGAAGCTGCCGTCGCTTTCAATGGGTGCATCCTATACACGGTTAAGCCCAATTAATCCTTTTCAAGTTCAGACACCGTTTGGAAATTTTGTTATCTCGCCGTCAATACTTGATAACTACAGCGCAACGCTGACTCTGCAGCAGCCAATATTTACCGGCTTTAAGCTTTCAAGCAGTTCGAATATTGCAAAGTATAATTCATTGGCAGCCAAGCAAGATTACAACAAGGATGAACAGGATGTCGTCTATTCAATTAAAAGCGCTTACTGGAATTTATATCTTGCCGGAAAATATAAAGAAGCTGTTGATGAAAATGTTCGGGAAATGAAGGCTCATCTCGAAGACATCCAAAATTTCTTTAAGCAGGGATTAGCAACAAGAAATGAAGTTTTAAAAGTTGAAGTTCAGCTATCTCAATCCCAACTTAATCAAATTGATGCACAGAATGCGGTAAATTTAGCTGTAGTCAATTTAGATAATGCTATCGGTCTTCCTTTAACTACTGAAGTAGAAGTTCAGAAAGATGTAAATATTGAGAGCGAGAATATTGCAAGTCTAAGTCAATTGATTGACCTTGCTTTAAAAAACCGTCCTGAACTTAAATCAATGCAGTATCATATTGACGCGAGTAAAAGCGGGATAACGCTCGCTGAATCTGATTATTATCCTCAAGTGTTTTTTTCCGGTCAATATGTTTATGCCCAGCCGAACCAGCGGATATTGCCTACACAAAATCAATTTAAGGGAACATGGGACGTCAGTGTTGGTTTGTCTTTGAAATTATGGAACTGGGGTGCAACAAAAGACCAGACTACCCAGGCAGAAGCGCAGTTTGAACAAACTAAAGACACTTTTAAAACACTGAAAGATGCTGTTACTCTGGATGTTACACAAAGCTATTTCAACCTTGTAAAAGCTAAGGAAAAAGTTTTTGTTACAAAGCAGGGTGTTAGCCAGGCTGAAGAAAATTACCGTGTTACGGATGAAAAGTTTAAACAGGGCTTAACTTTAAATTCTGAACTGCTCGATGCTGAAGCCGCATTGATGCAGGCAAAAACAAATTACGCGCAAGCAATTGTTGATTATGAACTCGCACAGGCTCAGTTGGAAAAAGCAACAGGCGGAAAATTAAATTAGAAAATCGAGAGGTGAAAAATGAAAAATAAAATTAAATATACGGCGATCGTTGTAATTGCATTCGCAGCAATCACGGCTATTCTTCTTCACAACAGATCGCAAATAAAAGCTGAAGAAAATGTTGAAAGGATTAATGCATATCCTGTTAATGTGGACACGGTAACTTTTAAGCGCTTAACCGATCGCTTAAATCTTGTCGGAACAATTGAAGCAAAAAATGATGTACCGATTGTTTCAGAGGCGCAAGGCAAGGTAACTAATGTTTATGCTCAGGTAGGAGATTACAAAACAGCCGGCTCAACTCTTTTCCAGCTTGAAGATGATCTTGAACTTGCAGCTTTTAAAACTGCTCAGGTCAATTATCAGAAAGCGCAGAAAGACTTTGAACGATACGAGGCTCTTTACAAAGAAAAATCAGTAACAGACTCCCAATTTGAAAATGCAAAACTTGCACAGCAGTCTGCCGAAGCCCAATATATCAGTGCGAAAAAAGCTTACGAAGACACAAAGATTACAACACCAATCTCAGGCATAGTTACTTCACGCAAAGTTGATCTTGGAGATTATGTTCAGAATCATTCTGTTGTTGCAGAGGTAGTAGATATTGCAAATCTAAAAGCAATACTCAACGTCGCCGAGATGGATGTTTTCAATTTGAAAGTAGGCGATAAAGTTCAAATTACAACCGATGTTTACCCGGGAGTAACTTTTGAAGGAAGGATTAAGACAATATCGGATAAAGGCGATGCAGCACATACTTACCCCGTTGAAGTAGATCTTGCAAACAGCAGAGAACATCCGCTAAAGGCAGGCATGTTTGCTCACGTAATATTCAATCCGCAATCCAGAACGAAGTCACTTGTTATTCCACGTTATGCTTTGCTTGGTAGTATAAAAGATGCACAAGTTTACGTAATTGATAATGGTGTTGCTAAGCTGCGCAATTTAGTAGTTGGGAACTCTTCCAACAATAACATCGAAGTTTTGTCCGGTTTGCACGAAGGTGATGTTGTTGTTGTTAACGGACAGAACAACCTAAAAGAAAATTATAAAGTGAAGATTATAAAGTAGAAAAAAATCCCGGTTAACCGGGATGGAGATTTAAGATGACTATTACTGAGCTTTCAATAAAAAGACCGACACTTGTTGTAGTTGTATTTTCAGCACTGATATTGCTTGGAATATACAGCTACACACAGCTTAATTATGAACTGCTGCCAAAGATAACTCCGCCAGTTATTACTATTATGACAGCCTATCCCGGTGCTTCGCCCAACGAAGTAGAGACTTCGGTAACAAAGCCGATTGAAGACGCACTCTCAACGCTTGATCAAATAGATAATATTACTTCAACATCAAGCGAGGGAGTTTCTTTTGTGGTTGTACAATTCCTTCAATCAGCAGATGTTGATATTCAACTTCAAAGTGCACAGAGAAAAGTAAATGAAATTTTAAGCACGCTACCAACGGATGTAAAGACACCGGTACTTTCAAAATTTGCACTGGATGAAATTCCCGTTCTTCGCATGGGCGTTACTAGCAGCATGCAGCCAAAGCAATTCTATCAATTTGTTGTTGACAGAATTCAACCGAGGCTTTCAAAAATTACAGGAGTTGGACAAATTACTTTAGTCGGCGGCGAGCAGCGAGAAATTAAAGTTAATCTGAATGCAGACAAAATTCAGGCATATGGCTTATCAATACTTCAGGTTGTACAAGTAATTCAATCTTCAAATCTTGACTTTCCTACCGGTAAGATTGATAATGGTTCAAACCAATTTGTGGTAAGACTTGCAGGCAAATTCAGCTCTCTTAATTCGTTGAAGAATTTAATTGTTGCTCATCTTGCAAACGGAAGCGATATCCGCCTTCAGGATGTTGCTGAAGTTGAAGATGGCGTAAAGGATCCGCAAAGTATCAGCAGGATTGACGGAGTTACATCAATAGGTATGCTTGTGCAAAAACAAACCGATGCAAATGCAGTTGATGTCAGCAAGCTAGTAAAGAAAGAGCTTGTTAAAATAGAGAAGGATTATAAAGCTTATAATGTCCATTTCAATATTGCACAGGATGAATCCCGCTTTACCATTGATGCTGCAAACGGTGTCAAGTTTGATTTGGGTTTAGCGGTATTACTCGTTGCAATTGTAATGCTGCTGTTCCTTCACAGCATACGTAATTCATTTATTGTAATGCTTGCAATTCCATGCTCACTCATCTCAACCTTTACAGTAATGCTGATTTTCGGATTCACATTAAATCTTATGACTTTGCTCGGACTGTCGCTAGTCGTAGGTTTTCTTGTGGATGACTCGATTGTAGTTCTTGAAAATATTTACCATCACCTTGAGCGCGGTGAAGAAAGAAAAGTTGCCGCATTAAAAGGAAGAAATGAAATAGGATTTGCGGCTCTTGCAATTACTATGGTAGACGTTGTCATTTATGTACCAATTGCTTTGACCGGCGGACTGATTGGAAATATTCTTAGAGAATTTGCAGTTGTTGTTGTAATCTCAACTCTGCTCAGTTTGTTCGTATCGTTCACAGTTACGCCGCTGCTCGCATCAAGATTGGGCAAGCTTGAAAGACTTTCGGGCAGAACTATAATAGGTAAGTTTGCAATTTGGTTCGAGAATGGCTTTAGAAAGATGACTGAAAACTATTTGAAAATTCTCGAATGGTCACTTCACAACAGATGGAAAGTATTAATAGCTGCTGCCATTTTGTTTTTCTTTTCAATTGCACTCATCCCGATGGGGTTTATCGGCGCTGAATTTATGACGCAAACCGATCAGGGTGAATTTGCTGTAACTCTTGAACTGCCTCAAGGCTACACTCTTGAGCATACAAACTATATTACTGAAGAGGTTGAAAATTATGCTCGCAGCTTGCCCGGTGTAAAGAAGATTTTTGTGAATGTCGGCGCTTCAAGCGAAGGTTTAATCGGTCAATATTCAAATAATAATTCTGAAATTGATGTTTCTTTAGTATCAAAAGAAAAGAGAGTATTGTCAACAGATAAAGTTGGAGAAAAAATTAAAGAATTTGCTGAGCAGATACCAGGTGTAAAAGCCAGGGTAAACCCGATCGGTATTTTTGGCACGGCTAATCAAACTCCAATCCAATTAATAGTGAACGGTTCCAAACGGGATGATGTCCAAAAGGCAGCAGAGATTATAGAATCGGTTGTTAAGAAAATTCCGGGAACATCTGATGTCCGGCTATCCTCAGAAAGCGGGAAACCTGAAACGCGGATTGATATTGACAGGCAGAAACTTGCAGATTTAGGATTAACAATCGCAGATGTCGGCTCAACACTTAATGTTGCTCTTCAAGGGAATGATGATTCAAAATTCCGCGACGGAGATGATGACTATGATATTGATATTTCTCTGGACAAATTTGATAGATCAAAAATTTCCGATCTGGAGAATCTAACTTTTGTTAATAAGTTAGGACAATCTATCCAGCTAAATCAATTTGCTAATGTTTATCAAACCACAGGTCCGACAAATCTGCAGAGAATAAACAGAATCCCGGCAGTAACAGTTTACTCACAGGTAATCGGACGACCGACAGGAAGTGTGGGGCAGGACATCCAGCATGCACTTGCAAAGACGAAACTACCGAAAGGTATCGACATACTTTATTGGGGCGATTTAAAAAATCAAGCAGATTCATTCGGCAGCCTTGGTTTGGCTCTGCTGGCAGCAATAATATTTGTTTACATGGTTATGGTTGCACTTTACGACTCGTACTTCGATCCGTTTGTAATTTTATTTTCGATACCGATGGCAATGATAGGCGCTCTGCTGGCACTTGCGTTGACTATGAAGTCACTTAATATCTTTTCGATACTTGGAATAATAATGCTGATTGGTCTCGTCGGAAAGAACGCAATACTTCTTGTTGACAGAACAACTCAGCAGAAAAAGGAAGGCGAATCAACTTTTGATGCTTTGATTGAAGCAGGCAAGAGCAGAATAAGACCAATCATGATGACGACTGCGGCAATGGTGTTTGGTATGCTTCCGATTGCGCTTTCGCTCGATGCCGGTTCCGAATGGAAATCCGGATTAGCATGGGCAATTATCGGCGGACTTATCAGTTCACTCTTTTTAACGCTTATAATTGTTCCGGTTATTTATTCGCTTGCGGAAGGCTTGCGCGACAAAATGCCAGCTTTATTCTCAAGTGTTTTTCACAGAAAGAAAAAAGAAGCTGCGGGAAATGAAGAAGATTTAGGTCTTCTAGGAAAATAATTTCTTATTAACTGAAGTTACGCAATTGTCATGCTGAACTTGTTTCAGCATCTAAAAACAGCTTAAAAATAAAGATTCCGAAACAAGTTCGGAATGACAAATGGATCATTTTATTCATTTTGCGTAACTTCAGTTATTAAGAAGGCGGAAGAAATTCCGCCTTTTAATTTTATTTCAATTGAAATTTATTTTTGCCGGATTGAAATCAACAAAATGCTTACGGTAACCTGCAACTGTTGAGATGAAATCATCAATACGCTTGCTGAAATGTGCTTCATGATCACAGAAAATTATAAAATGGGAGATGAAAACTCCTAAATCCAAGCTGAAATATATTATTGTTGTGATGAAATCACTAAAATGTATTCTGAAATCTACTTTTGCCGGGATGAAAATGGCTGCAAGGTAATTGAAATGTGCTGCATGATCACGGAAATGAACAAAGTGGAATATGAAAACTCCTTTATGTGCGCGGAAATCACTTTATGGGATTCTGAAAATTACTTCAGCATGGATAGAAATGATTTTTAGTACATAAAAATATAATACATTCTCGCAAAATTGAATAAAATGTGAGATGAAAGTTCTTCAATTTTAAAAAAAGAAGGCGGAGATTATTCTACCTTCTTATTTTAGTTTTTATTTAAAGGTGGAATACGTCTAGAGTTAAACCAAAGTTTATGGCTATTAAAGAATTCAATTTCCATTGCTCTTTTACAAATCTATTATCATTCGTAAAATAATCGCCTTCTCCCATGACTGAGCTTGAAATTGGAACATATTTAGAGACTTCAATGAAAACGTGGTTATCGGAACTATATCAAATTCCAAATATCAACATATAGAGTCTTTGCCCTAATTAGTTTCATAAAAAATCCCCGGGAAATTCTTTTTCAATTTAGATAAGCAAGTTGCAAATGTCAATTGCTAAATTCCAAATCATAAATTCTAAATTTGTAAGCTAATAAATATCAGATGACAGACTATGAAGTGATAAGAATCCGAATTCCAAAATGAAGTGATCGGTTCAACTGCAACTTGTTTTAGGATTTTCAATGTTTGAACCGCATAATTAATCCTTCGGGTAAGGCTTCAATAGCCTTCTTCAAAACAAATTTCCTGGAGAGAGAGAAAATAAAAACATTGGAGATTTATAAATGAACGATATTATTATAGAGGATGTTTCATTAAATGTTTCAGACGGAACTTCGATGGCAGCCTTTGTGGCGCGTCCGAAGGATTTTGATAAACATCCGGGCATTTTCATTTTCCAGGAAGCCTTCGGAGTTAATGCACACATTAGAGATGTTACGAAAAGATTTGCTCGTGAAGGTTTTATTGCAATTGCACCGGAGTTATTCCATCGTACAGCACATGGCTTTGAAGGTGATTACAATGATTTCAATTCGACTAGAGTTCACATCCAGGCACTTACTAATGAAGGGCTAATCGCAGACATCAATGCGATAAATGATTGGATACATAACAACACTAAGCTGCTTTATGACGAGGTTGCTTCCATCGGCTTCTGCATGGGAGGAAGAGTTTCTTTTCTTGCAAATACGACTGTTAAGTTGAAAGCTGCCGTTTCCTTTTACGGAGGAGGAATTACTGCAATCCTGGACCGCGTTCCTTCAATTCAGGCACCGCAGTTAATGTTCTGGGGAGGGCTTGATCAGCACATAGATGAAGGGCAAATAAATTCCGTTACCGCAGCGTTGAAAGTCAATGATAAAGTTTACACTAATGTTGTAATTTCAAATGCCGGACACGCGTTCTTCTGCGACGCACGTTCAAGCTATAATCAAATAGCAGCCAAACAAGCATGGGCGCTGGTTCTGGAATTTCTAAATTCTTATGTAAGTAAAAAATAAAATGATATTGTTAAATTTACTTTTTGAAAAAACGGAGTATAACAATGAAGTATAGAAAGTTAGGTAATTCCGAGTTAACGGTTTCAGCAATAGGACTCGGATGCATGGGAATGTCCGAATTTTACGGACCACGAAATGATGAAGAATCAATTAAGACAATCCACAGAGCAGTTGAACTGGGAATAAATTTCTTCGACACCGCAGATATGTATGGACCATTTATAAACGAAGAGTTGGTTGGTAAAGCATTAAAACCTTTTAGAGAAAAAGTTGTAATTGCAACCAAGTTTGGAAATGTACGCGGAAAGAACGGCGAACGTCTCGGCATTAACGGGAAGCCGGAATATGTACGGCAGGCATGTGAAGCCAGCCTGAAGCGGCTCGGCATTGATACGATAGATCTTTATTATCAGCACCGGGTTGATCCGAACACACCGATAGAAGAAACGATTGGTGAAATGTCCAGACTTGTTGAAGAAGGCAAAGTTCGCTTCCTTGGATTGTCCGAAGCAGCAGCAGAGACAATAAGACGTGCAAACAAAGTTCACAAAATTACCGCGCTGCAAACCGAATACTCATTATGGACACGCGATCCGGAAGAAAAAATTCTTGCCGCTTGCAGAGAATTTGGAATGAGCTTCGTTGCTTACAGCCCGCTTGGTCGCGGTTTTCTTACAGGCAGATTCAATAAGCCGGAAGATCTTCCTGAGGATGATTTCCGTCGCCATAATCCCAGGTTCCAAAAGGAAAATTTTGAGCATAATATGAAGATCGTAAAAAAAATTGAAGAGCTGGCAGAAGAGAAAAAATGCAAGCCTTCTCAAATTGCTCTTGCATGGGTTCTTGCTCGAGGTGAAGATATTGTGCCGATACCCGGGACAAAACAAATAAAATATCTTGAAGAAAATATAAAGGCTGTCGATATTCAATTAAGTAAATCCGATCTGGAGAAACTTGACAAGATAGCTCCTCGCGGTGCAGCAAAAGGCTTACGCTACCCAGAAGCGGCGATGACCGCATTAAATAGATAGTCTGCTCTATGAATATTGCAGTAACTTATAATGTACTTCCGGAAGAGAAATTTATTTATGAAAATTTCCCTCATCCGGAAGTGAAATTTTCTTTTCTGAATGAAATCGATGAAGACCTTCATATTAAAACTCTGAGTGAAGCAGACATTCTTTTAGCATGGAATCCACCACGGGAATTAAATGAAAAGGAATTACATTCCCTTGGTAAAATAAAATTTGTCCAGCTTCTTTCTGCGGGATATAATCACGTTGATTTGAATTTATTCTCTTCCGACTGTGTCATTGCATCCAACCAAGGTGCGTACGCAGAGCCGATGGCTGAACATACGGTTGCTATGATACTGGCACTATCGAAAAGACTTCTGATAAATCATCAAAAGATGATGCAAGGAGAGTTTGATCAAAAAACACCATCGAGGACATTGAAAGATTCTGTCTGCGGAATTATTGGATTCGGCAGTATCGGTAAGGCAGTTGCTAATATTCTTAAAAATTTTGGAACTAGAATTTTTGCAATAAACACATCCGGTAAAACAGATGACGAAGTTGAATTCATAGGAACGTTAAAAGATATCCGGTACGTTCTAAAAAATTCAGACATCATTTTACTTTCAATCCCGCTGGATGATTCAACAACAAATTTAATCGGGAAGATCGAACTGGAAATGATGAAGAATAATGCCATCTTAATAAATGTTGCCCGAGCAGCCATCATAAATGAAAAAGATTTATTTGAGCATCTGAAGTCTAATCCGGATTTTATGGCAGGGCTTGATGCTTGGTGGATCGAACCATTCCACTCCGGTGAGTTCAGATTGAACTTTCCGTTTTTAGATCTTCCGAATGTTTTAGGCTCACCGCATAATTCGGCAATCATTTCCGGAGCCCTATTTGAGGGGCAGAAACGCGTACTGGAGAATGTTGATAGATTCTTAAATGGGAAAGAACTTAAAGGTATTGTTAAGAGAAAATAACTCTTACTTTAAGTATACTGATAATCTTGTTTGATTATCGAATAGATTCCCACTTTCGTGGGAATGACATTTCGTTTTTTAGCTTTTTAGCACGAACTCAGAACATAATTTCAAAAAAAATTTTAATTTTTAAAGATGGAGATAAAGATATGGAATATACACACCTTGGAAGGACAGGCTTAAAAGTCAGCCGTATTTGTATCGGTACAATGAACTTTGGACCGTTCACATCAGAAGCAGATAGTTTCAAAATAATGGATAAAGCACTTGAGCTTGGAATTAATTTCTTCGACACTGCAGATGTTTACGGCTGGGAAAAGGGAGCCGGATTAACGGAAAGTATTATCGGCAGGTGGCTTGAACAAGGCGGCAGGCGTGACAAGATTGTTCTTGCAACAAAAGTGAACGGCAAAATGGGTGAAGGTGTAAACGATATGAAGTTATCTGCTTACCATATCCGTAAAGCTTGCGAAGATAGTCTGCGCAGATTGAAGACCGATCATATTGATCTTTACCAAATGCATCATATTGACCGCGAAACACCTTGGGAAGAAATATGGCAGGCAATGGAACAGCTTGTGAGGGAAGGTAAAATTATTTATGTAGGAAGCAGCAACTTTGCTGCATGGAATATTGTTGAGGCAAACTACACCGCAAAGGAACGGCACTTTATGGGTTTGGTTTCAGAGCAAAGCATTTACAGCTTAAGGAATAGACACATCGAGCTTGAAGTTGTACCGGCTTGTAAAGCGATGGGATTAGGATTAATTCCATGGAGCCCAATCGGCGGCGGATTGCTTGGAGGTGTACTTGAAAAGATAAATGATGGTCAGCGAAGAAGCCGAGAACAGCTTCAAAAGTCAATTGAAAAACTTCGTCCTCAAATTGAAGCTTACGAAAAACTATGTAAAGAACTAAACCTTCGACCTGCAGATGTTGCGGTTGCATGGACACTTCACAATCCGGCAGTTACTGCACCGATAGTTGGACCAAGAACTCTGGAACAGCTTGAACAGAACGTCTCAGCAACAAGCATTAAACTTACTGATGAAGTTCTAAAAAAACTTGATGAGATTTGGCCGGGACCCGGGAACCAGGCGCCAGAGGCTTATGCGTGGTAGTTTGTTGAAATAAACCTCACCCGTTTAATCGTTTCAGCCCGGATTTAGTCCGGGCTTTTTATTTTTAGATTAATTTGTCCTAAATTTTCTTTAGAGTTTTTACCCAGTCACTGATTTAAAAGTTGAAACGGAGGTACAATGAAACTTCAGAGACGATTTTGCTTTATATTCCTCTTTATTTTAGTCTCGGTTTCTTTTTTAGCGGCTCAAAATTTTAATGGGCTCACCTATCTAATGCCTGTCCCGGCTAAGATAATAAAACTTGAAGGCAAATTCAGATTGGACAGTGCATTTTCAATTGCTGTTTTCGGCAATCCAAACGAAAGATTATATGGTGCTGCAACAAGAATGCTTCATCATCTTTCTGGCAGAACAGGTTACTTTTTTCACCAAGAAATAATTACTAAGAACAGCAAAAGCGATTCTGCTCAGTTCATAATAAATTGCAATCATCCGGGTAAACTTGGATTGAGAGAGGATGAATCTTACACGCTATCTATTTCCCCTGATAAAGTTGAGCTTTCCGCTGAAACAGATTTAGGTGATTTACATGGGCTCGAAACATTCATCCAATTATTAAGCGTTGACAGCGCTGGTTACTATTTTCCTGCCGTTAAAATAATCGACCAGCCGAGATTTCCCTGGCGTGGATTGATGATTGATGTCGCACGTCATTTCATGCCGGTAGATGTAGTAAAAAGAAATCTTAGAGCTATGGCGTTTGTAAAGCTTAATGTACTTCATCTTCATTTAAGCGATGACCAGGGCTTTCGTGTCCAGAGCAAAATTTTTCCAGAGCTTACTGAGCTCGGCTCGAACGGACAGTTTTACACGCAAGCACAAATCAAAGATATAATTTCCTACGCCAATGCCCGCGGGATAAGAATTATTCCTGAATTCGATATGCCCGCTCATACTCAAAGTTGGCTTGCCTCGCATCCGGAGATTGCATCGGCACCAGGACCTTACCACGCCGCACGAAACTGGGGAGTTCATAACGCAGTATTTAATCCGACTGTAAATCGAACATATAAATTCTTAGATAAATTTTTCCGTGAGATGACTTCTCTTTTCCCGGATGAATACTTCCATATCGGCGGCGATGAAAATAACGGAAAGGATTGGAGCGCAAACAAGTCAATCCAATCTTTTATGAAGAAAAATAAAATTGAAACGACTGCCGACCTTCAGACTTATTTCAATAAAAAAATTTTAAAATTACTTACTAAATATCATAAGAAGATGATAGGCTGGGATGAGATACTTCAACCCGGGATGCCGCATAATATTGTTATCCAATCCTGGCGCGGGCAGAAAGCTTTATTCACTGCTGCCAGAAATGGTTACATGGGAATTTTATCTAACGGGTACTATATTGATCTTTATAAGCATGCTTCGTATCATTATTTAAATGATCCAATTCCTCCCGACACTATGTTAGGTGATGAAGCGGAAAAAAATATTTTAGGCGGCGAAGCAACGATGTGGAGTGAATTGGTGACGCCGGAAAATATTGACTCCCGAATTTGGCCTCGCGTTGCTGCAATTGCAGAAAGATTCTGGTCGCCGGATTCAATCAGAAATGTTAATGATATGTACCGGCGATTAAAGACAATCAATTATGAGCTTGAAGATTACGGTACAATGCAGATTAAAAATTACGATATGATGCTGCGCAGGTTAACATTCAATCACGACATTACTGCACTTAAAATTTTTGTAAATGTTGTTGAGCCTGTGAAAGGATATGAACGCTACAATGAAGGAGTATATTATAATTCTTCCTCGCCTTACACGCGTGTTGTTGACGCAGCTCAGCCGGAATCTGAAACTGCAAGAGAGTTTAATAACAATGTTAACGATTATTTTGCCGGTAATAAATCAGCTGAAGAAAAAATAACCGGGATGATGACGTTGTGGGAAAATAGTTATCCTATTCTTTTAAAAACTTTGTTTTCCTTTCTTGTTTTAAGAGAAATGGAGCCAATGTCTGAAAATTTAAAAAATATATCAGAAGCCGGATTAGAAGCATTAACGTATTTGGATAAAAATCAGAAGCCGCCGGATGGATGGTTGCAAGAAAAATTGAATCTTCTTGATAAAGCAAAAAAACCATACGGACAATGCTTTCTTCCAATTGTACCGTCAATCAAAAAGCTGGTTGAAAAAGCGGAAGGAATATAAAGCCGTGAAGTTTTATAAAACCCGTAATATTATTTTAAACCAGATTGGTACATTAACCGAAACTCTCGAAGCAATTGAGATGGCTAAGAAAGCAAGCTATACTGCAGAAGTTAGTCACCGTTCCGGCGAAACAGAAGATACAACATTTGCAGACATAGCAGTTGCAACCAATACAGGTCAAATTAAAACCGGTTCTGTTTCCCGCACGGATAGAATCGCAAAGAACAGTCAGCTCCTCCGTATCGAAGAAGAACTCGACACCACCTCCATCTTCCTCGGTATCGATGCATTAAACTGTAATTTGTAACGTTTGCCGTAAAATCATTGGGCTTAGTCACAGATAAGTCTTAACGGAAATCTCTTAAATTTGGGTTTATGGTTATTGGTTTTAACATTATACCAATATACCTTTATACCTTTAACCCATTAATTATTAAATTTGTGTTAAGAATAAATTTGAAGAATAGAAATGCTGTCGATTTATAACACATTAACGAGAAAGAAAGAAGAGTTTAAGCCAATTAATCCTCCGTACGTGAATATGTACGTTTGCGGTCCAACTGTGTACGATTATTTTCATATCGGTAATGCACGGTCTTTCATTATGTCGGATATTATCCGCCGCTATTTAGAATACAAAGGCTTCGATGTAAAGTTTGTTATGAACTTAACGGATGTTGATGACAAGATTATAAAAAAATCGAACGAAGAAAAGAAAGATGCAGGCGCAATTGCTGACTTATATATAAAAGCTTTTTTCGAAGATATTGAAAAGCTGAAGATTAAGAAGGCGGATCTTTACCCTAAAGCAACTGCACACATGCAAGAGATAATTGGATTGATAAAAAAGCTTGTCGATAAAGGTTTTGCTTACAACGTTGACGGGAATGTTTTTTATGACGTTTCGAAATTTGAAAAATACGGGAAGCTAAGCGGTAAAAATTTGGATGAGCTTATTTCAGGTGCAAGAATTGAAATTAACGAAGAGAAAAAAAATCCGCTTGATTTTTCTCTATGGAAGAAAGCCAAAGAAGGCGAGCCGTACTGGGAAAGTCCTTGGGGCAATGGTAGACCAGGCTGGCACATCGAGTGCTCTGCAATGAGCTGCAAACACCTCGGCGAAACTTTTGACATCCATGCAGGCGGCAACGATTTGATTTTCCCGCATCATGAAAATGAAATTGCACAGAGTGAGGCTGCTAACGGAAAGAAGTTTGTAAACTACTGGATTCATTTCGGCTTCCTAAATATTAATAATGAAAAGATGTCAAAGTCGCTCGGCAACTTTTTTACCGCAAGAGAAATACTAAAATTATTTTCTGCTGAAGCAATCCGATTGGCTTTTGCACAGACTCATTATGCCGGTCCGTTAAATTTCAGCGATGAGCTTCTTGCTTCTGCGGAAAAGGGATTGGAGAAGCTGAATAATCTTGCGGATAAAGTTGATGAAGAGATTAAGAAGAATAATACCACTGGAAATGTTCCGGCTTTTGAATTCAACAAATTCAAAAATGATTTTGAAAACGCAATGGATGATGATTTCAACTCACCCCAGGCTTGCGCTGTAATTTTTGACTTTGTACGTGAAGTAAACAGAGCAATTGCAGAGAACGAAAATATTAGTTCGAAGTTTTTTCTTGATGTGAAAGAGTTTCTGCAAAATACTGCAGAAGGTGTACTTGGAATATTGGACTTTTCAAAATCAACAGTTTCATCCAATGATTCAATTTCGGAAGATTTAATAAATCTATTAATTAAGCTTCGAATTGACGCTAAGAAAGAAAAGAATTATGCCTTATCAGACAAGATTCGCGATGAGCTGAACAAACTTGGTATTATCCTTCAAGACTCTAAAGAAGGTACGGCATATAAAAGAACTAAAAAATGACTCTCACTTTCTATTTTATTAGTAAAGAAGTTAAGATTAGTAATTCTAAAATAGAAGATTAAATATTGGGCTCAATTGATAAACCTCTCATTCATTCTTTTAAATTTAAAGATGAGGAAATATATTTCGAGCTGATAGTCAGTTTTAGAGCAACGCGTACGCGGCTTCAAATAAGCGATGGAAAACTTCAACTTATTCTTCCAAGGGGAGTTTCATTGTACGAGGTTGAAGATTTTGTCAAACAGAAAATTGGTTGGATAAAAAAGAATCTCGGAAAATCAAATCATAATTCAGACAAGATTTTGTTCCTTGGTAAGGAAGTAAAAATTAAACAGGATTTTGAACCTGCCGTCAAGCATCATATGGTAAGATATACAGATGGGGAATTAAGAATCGTCAGCCCTTCCAACAGTAAAATAGATACTAAGAGAATATATTCGGCATGGTTGAGAGAGCAGGCTAAAGAATATATTGCACCAAGAGCTTACAAGCTTGCGAGGGAAAATAATTTTGTTGTTAATAAGATTTCCATCCGAGGACAAAAAACCAGGTGGGGAAGCTGCTCTTCGCGGTGCAATCTTTCATTTAATTATAAGCTGATGCAGCACCGCAAGGAAGTTATCGACTATGTTATTTTTCATGAACTTTGCCATTTAATTGAAATGAACCACTCGAAAGGCTTTTGGTTCCTGTTGAAAAAGTTTTGTCCCGATTATAAATCGTTAAAGAAGGAACTTAAAAACGGAACCAACATTTGATCAATATTTAACAACTTAAAAACCACCTTGCCAAATGAATCATTTCTAATTAAAATGAATCTAACAACAAATATAATTCAGAAGTCATTTTGTAAATTTGAACAGCTAATTTTATGGAGTAGATTATGACACCCAAATCATTTAAAGACGAAATTCTACAACGCGGGATGACGTATAATGAATATAAAAAATATTTTATCGAAGAAGTAAGTACGACTGATGCGGATAAATTAAACGAGAGCGACCGTGAGCTTTTTGAATATAAAAAATTGAACCTGGCTCGCAGTGAAAGAATCGAAAAAAATTACAAAGTTTCAGATGAACTTGTTTCTGAAATCATGAACATAAAAGAGAAACAATTATGGATGGTTATCACCGAAGCCTGGTGCGGTGATTCCGCTCAGAACCTCCCATATATTGCAAAGATGGTAGAATTAAATCCTAACATTGACATGAGAATTATCTTGCGCGATTCGAATCTGGAGATAATGGATTTATACTTAACTAACGGCACCCGCAGTATTCCAAAGCTTGTCGCTTTCGATAATGAAGGAAACGAATTGCTCGCGTGGGGACCTCGTCCGAAAGCCGCACAAGATTTGATTGAACAATGGAAAAGCGAAGGAATAGTTAAGCCCGAACTCTATGAGAAACTTCATCTCTGGTACGGAAGAAACCGCGGAAGGGAAATCGAAACAGAGTTTATTGAGTTGCTTTCTAAAGTTGAACAAGAATAAACGGAAGTAAACCGTTGTTTATTAATTGTCTAATTGCTTTGTGAATTTTCAGCCAATAGCTAATGGATTTTGGCTTCTAAAATTAAGCAATTAGACAATTTTTTTAATTCAAAAGTGCTTCCTGCAAATCCCGGCACTTCATCTTTCATTTTGTTATTTTACACGCCGAATTTTTAATCTTCTTTTAGAAAAGAAATATCCATGAAAATAGAAACAATTGCCGTCCATTCAGGAAGAGCCGTCGATGCTGCTACCGGCGCAGTTACACCGCCGATACATCTCTCAACAACATTTGAGCGTGAAGCAAACGGAGAATATCCAAAAGGATATAATTATACTCGAAGCAGTAATCCAAATAGAGAATCGTTAGAAAAGTGTCTTGCCGACCTGGAAGGCGGAATGTCGGCTGCAACGTTTTCATCCGGTTCTGCTGCATCGATGAGCATCTTTCAATCGCTTTCTCCGGGAGACCACATTGTTGCATGCGATGATATTTACCATGGAACGAGACATTTGATTCAACTGTTCAGCACCTGGGGAATAACTTTCAGCTTTGTTGATATGACAAACTTGAAATTCTTTCAATCTGAATTAAGGAAAGAAACAAAGATTGTTTGGATTGAAACTCCGTCAAATCCTTTATTAAAAATAATCGACTTAAAAAGAATTTCTGAGGCAACTCATCAGATTGGTGCTACTGTTGTCTGCGATAATACTTGGGCAACTCCGGTGCTTCAGTCCCCTTTCAGTTTTGGAGTTGATCTGGTTATGCATGCAACAACAAAATACATTGGCGGACACAGCGATATCCTTGGCGGTGCAGTGATTTCTAAAAAAGATGACGTGATTTTCCAGAAGATAAGAGAAATGCAAAAGTCCGGTGGCGCAGTCCCTTCTCCGTTTGAATGCTGGCTGACACTACGTGGTGTCCAAACACTACCTCTCCGCATCCGTGCTCAATCCGAAAGTGCAATGCAGGTTGCCGAATTTTTAAATTCACATCCAAAAATCTCAAAGGTTTATTATCCCGGATTAAAGACTCATCCGGGGCATTCCATTGCATCTGAACAAATGAAGCTCTTCGGCGGAATGATCTCCTTTGAAGTCAACGGCGGGAAAGATGAGGCGATGAAGTTAGCCGCTAACGTCAATCTATTTACAAGAGCTACAAGCCTTGGCGGACCGGAAAGTCTAATCGAGCACCGCGCATCAGTTGAAGGACCGGATTCGAAAACTCCGCAGTCATTGCTTCGCATGTCTATCGGACTTGAACATCCTGATGATTTAATTGATGATTTGAAGCAGGCTTTGGAAAAATAGTTTTTCCATCTGAAAATTTTGGAATGTTCAAAATATTAATTTAACTCCTAATCTTATTTAAATTTTATGCTGAGTACAAGTAAGTGAAGAGAACAAAATTATTTTGATCATAGACCAATCTTTTGAATTAAAATTTCTTTCCTTAAGTTTACCATAAAAAAAATTGAGGGAACTCAAATGGAAACACAAACGATTGAGGCAGCAGGCAGCCAAAATCTGATAAAACAGACTTTGACCGAAATTACCCAGCCTTTTAAAGATTTATTTAAATCTTCACGTGCAATGTGGGGACTAAATATTTCTTACCTGCTCGAAGGATTAACTTACTTCGGCGTCCTTTCTTTACTTGCAATATATTTTAATAATTATGCCGGTTTGAATGACATAAATGCAGACCAGATGGTTGGAGTACTGACCGCCGGAATTACATTAAGCATGTTGTTTCTCGGTGCAACTGTTGATTTAATTGGTTTGCGAAGAGCTTTTCTAATTGCATTATCGCTAATGCTTGTTGGAAGAACTCTGCTTGCATTGGCTCCAAACCTATCTCATGTCCAAGGAATGTGGTCCGGCGTTCATTCCATTGCAATGTTTGGAATTCTCTGGATTGTTCTTGGTTACGGGATATATCAGCCGGCTGCGTACGCCGGCGTAAAGCAGTTTACAAATGAAAAGACTGCCGCGATGGGTTACGCAATGCTTTATGCAATTATGAATCTTGGCGGTTTTCTTCCGGGAATAATTTCTCCGCCAGTTAGACAAAACTTTGGGATGCTGGCAGTCTTCTGGGTTTATGTCGCACTAACTCTGGTTGGAATTATTGTCGTTGCTACTATTATAACAAAGAAAGCTGTTAAACAAGCAACTTCAAATTTAAGTGAAGAAAAACAAAAGGAAGTTGAAGAAGAGAAAGAAATGACTATGAAAGAAAAAGTCAGATATTATCTTAAAAACTTCCCGTTAAAAGATATGAGATTCCTTTTCTTTATTTTCGTTTTGATACCGGTTCAAACATTGTTTGCCCATAACTGGCTTACACTTCCGCAGTATTTCAGCAGGGCATTTACTGGAATGGTAAAAAACAATTTTGAGTTCTTTGTAAACTTAAATCCTATCCTGATATTCATCCTGACTCCGATGATTGCTGCCCTTACCTCTAAACGTAACGCATACAAAATGATGATTGCCGGAACTTTCGTAATGGCATCGCCGACCTTTATTTTAGCACTTGGACCAAGTTTGTACACGGCATTTGCTTATTTAATTATTATGACAATAGGCGAGGCTATGTGGCAGCCTAGATTTTTACAGTGGGTTGCCGAAATAGCACCAAAAGGGATGACTGGAATTTATATGGGTATCGGACAGTTCCCTTGGTTTCTTACAAAAGTAATTACAAGTTTGTACGCTGGTTGGTTCTTGATGCACTACTGCCCTGCTAATGTTCCTCCGGCTCAATTGAATACTCAAACTATGTGGCTTATATATGGTTTCATCGCAATTATAAGTCCAATTGGTTTGCTGCTGGCTAAGAACTGGATGATAAAAGGATTCAAGACTAAGGCAGAATAAAAATTATTGAGAATAAAATTTTTAAGTTCACTAAAAATTTAGGAGTTTTCAATTTTTTTTTGATTGTGACAACTGTAACCTGAATAATTATTTTCCCGATAAGCCTGGTACAAATAAAAAATTTGCTTCTAAATTTCGGTAAGTAAATTTAGAGTTTATTTTTTTTGAACTAATTGAAATTCTTATTAAAGTACTAATCCCGGAAACTGTACTTCATTAAGACAAAGATTTAGAAAAATAATAACGGCTACAGCGACTTGGTTCTAAAAGTCCCTTCTCCTTAATAAGGATAAGGGATTTAGGGATGAGGTCAATTACGATTAATATTTATGGAAAACTTTTTAAGCCATAACGATTCAAATAAAATAACAGCGCTCAGAATATTTATCGGAACGCTGTTTATTTTTTCCGGATTAAGTAAGTTGTTCCCTATTGTCGCTTTCGAGATGCAGCTTATTCAGCAGGGAATTACAAACTGGGTAATTGTCACCTGGATGGCTAGTGCCATCATTGCATTTGAAATCTTTCTCGGATTATCTTTCTTTCAAAAAAATTATCTTAGAAAAATTTTTATTCCAGCTGCAATTTTACTCCTTTTCATTTTCAGTCTTGATTTAATACTAACCATAATTTTAAGAGGCTTCGCAGGCGACTGCGGCTGCTTCGGACAGGTAATTATTATGACTCCATTAGAAGCTCTTATTAAGAATATTGTTTTGATCGCTGCTCTTCTTTTTTTAAGGAAGAAAATTAAAAAAGATGAGCCCCAAAAATTATTAGTATCCTTCTCTTTATTTCTAATTGTTTTTTTGCCCGTATTGATTTTTTCACAGCCGAAAAATTTTGATAATAGTTACTCAACTAAAAATGAAGCTGCCGTTGTTGATTCATCAAAAATAAACAGAGATAACACCAGCGCTAATTATGGGAGCGATGCCCCGTTTACAACATCAAATCTGACTAAAGAAAAAGTGTTAGCCTCAATTAAAAATTTTAGCGGCGTAAAGGTCAATCTAACTAAAGGTAAAAATATAGTTGCTGTGTTAAGCATGACTTGCGAAGATTGTTATGAAACTGCAGTCTCAATCGGACAGCTTTCGCAAAAGATGAAATTGCCTCCTGTTTACTTTCTTCTTTGGGGAGATAAAAGCGAAGTCGACGGATTCCTGCGCCGAACTCAAACAAATTTCCCGCACAAACTTATCGATCCACAAACTCTATCTAAGCTTGCGGACGGCTTTGTACCTAAAATATTTTTTCTTAATAACGGAAAAATCCTTAAGGAATGGAATTACAAAACATACACACCGAAAAGGCTGGCTAAGGCTGTGAATAATTAATTCACATATTATGACTATTTTATAATTTTGGAGGAATGGAATAGTGGAACACTTGCTTACTTCAATATTCCACCATTTCATTACTCCTCTGAAGCTGTTAATATTTTAGTTGACTTTTCCTGCTTCAATTCTGTATGAATGAGTAATCTCCACCGACTTCTGCAGCATTGCAGTAACACTGCAGTATTTAGTCTGCGAAAGCTCGATTGCTCTTTCAACATCTTTCGGATTTATTTCGCTCCCGTAGAAAACATATTCAATATGAATCTTTGTAAATACCTGCGGATGAGCCTCTGCAACCTCGCTGGTAAGGTTCATTTCATAATCTTCAAGCTTCATTTTCTTCTTGGATAGAATTGAAATTACATCACTTCCGGTGCATCCTGCAAGCCCTAATAGAATTAATTCTTTCGGACGGATGCCGGCATTGCTTCCGCCGAAATCTTCCGGTCCATCCATTGTAATCCAGTGGTTGGAATCTGTTTTGCCTGCAAAAGTAATTCCTTTAATTTGTTTTACGTAAGCTTTTTTTGTTGCCATATTGTTTTCCTTCAAAAGATAATGCTAAATTTGTTGATAATTAGATTAAAATAAAAGGGTATAGATTCAAAGAAAAATCTTTAAATGTTCTTGTTAATCAACAAATAAATTTCGTAATTTTGGCTCGAAAAAATTCACGGGATTATATGGGGATGCATAGCATCGTTTTAGTAAAGCAGGTGCCTGACACTGCTAATATTTCCGGTCAGGTTATGAAGGAAGACGGCACGGTTAATCGTGCAAAGCTTCCAGCAATTTTTAATCATGAAGACAGGGTTGCTCTCGAATTAGCACTGCAGATTAAAGATAAACTAGGAGGCAAGGTAACCGCAATTACCATGGGACCGCCGCGTGCTTCCGATGTGCTGCGTGAGTGCTTGTTCATGGGCGCCGATGATGCCGTTCTGATTAGCGATAGAAAGTTTGCAGGTGCTGATACGCTTGCTACTTCTTATGTACTTTCCGAAGCAATCAAGCATTTGGGAAAATATGACTTCGTCTTTGCAGGCAGGCAAGCGATCGACGGCGATACCGCTCAGGTTGGTCCGCAGACTGCAGAGAAGCTTGGCATTCCTCAAATAACTTACACGGAAGAAATTCTTGAGATAAAAGAAAATTCAGTAAAGATTAAACGGAAGATAGACGGCGGGTATGAAATACTTGAGTCTGCTTTGCCGGTGTTGATTACAGTCGTTAAGGATGCTTCGTTCCCGAGACCATACAAAGCAAAAAGAATTATGGCATACAAAAATGCCAAAACTCTTATTGAACTTGAAAAATTAACCGAGGGCAATTCGCTTCTTTACATTGACCAGTTGAAGGAAGAATACCAGTCAAAGAATCTTTATATAAAGACTTTGACGATGGACGACTTAAAGCTTGATGAAGCCCGGTGCGGCGTGCACGGCTCGCCAACAAAGGTACACAAAATTGAATCGGTTGTTTTAGCCGGCGGCAACCACGAAATGATTCCACCGGATAAAGCCGGCATGAGTGTTTTAATTGATAAATTAATGGAAGACCACATCTTAGGTTAGGAATAATTGGGATGAACAAAGACGTTTGGGTATTTATAGAGCAGCGAAACGGAAAGCCCGCCGATGTAAGCTTCGAGCTCTTATCTAAAGGAAGAAAATTAGCTGAGAATCTTCACGGCGAATTGAAAGCTGTGGTTATAGGTAGTAATGTTAAACCTCTTGCTGAAGAGACTTTTAAATTCGGTGCAGCCGAAGCGCTTGTAATCGACAATCCGGCATTGGAACATTTCAGAACTATTCCTTACAGCCGCATTTTAACGGAGCTTGTTGAAATTCATAAGCCTCGAATTGTACTTTTCGGCGCAACCGTAATAGGAAGAGACCTTGCACCGCGAGTGGCTTCGCATACCAAAAGCGGATTAACAGCCGACTGCACCGACCTTCAAATCTCTACAGTAAAATATTTGAAGAAAGATTACGAGGACTTACTGCTTCAAATTCGTCCGGCATTCGGCGGAAATATTATTGCTACAATCATTACTCCGGATGTTGAAGTTCAGATGGCAACGGTAAGAGAAGGAGTAATGCGATTGGAACCATTGCCTTCCCCGGTTAAAGGAAAGATTACAAACATCCCTTACCTCCCGAACGAATTAGATGAATTGATAAAGATAATTGAACAGCACAGGCAGGAAAATAAAGTTAACCTGAAAGCTGCCTCAATAATTGTTTCGGGCGGATATGGAATGGGAAGCAAAGCAAACTTTAAGATGATTCATGATTTGGCTTCGCTTATCGGCGGAGACGTTGCTGGCTCGCGAGCTGCTGTGGATGCGGGCTTTATTACCTCCGACAGGCAGGTTGGGCAAACCGGTGTTACAGTTCGCCCGAAGCTTTACATAGCATGCGGTATCTCCGGCGCAATCCAGCACAGAGCGGGAATGAGTGAATCAAATAAGATTATTGCAATAAACACAGATCCGGATGCCCCGATATTCGGCATTGCGCATTACGGAATTGTCGGAGACGCGACGCAGATAATCCCGATGTTCATTAATGTATTCAAACAGAAATTGAGATGACAATATGGCAAACTATTTTTTAGACAATCCCGATTTGCTCTTTCATTTTGAAAGATTAGACCTCAAAGAAGTTTGTGAATACATGGAAGAAAGTTTCTCTCATGCCGAGAAGTTTAATTATGCACCGGTTAATTATGAAGATGCGATTGAAAATTATAAAAGAGTTCTTGAAGTGGTTGGAGACATCACAGCAAATTTCATCGCACCGAGAGCCGCTTCAATTGATGACGAAGGCGCCTTGTTTGAGGATGGAAAAGTAACTTATGCTAAAGGCACAAAAGAGTCCCTCGACATTCTCTCAAAAGCAGAATTGATGGGAATGATACTGCCGCATGAATATGGAGGTCTAAACTTTCCGACTACAGTCTACATGATGGCAGTTGAATTAATCTCACGCGCCGAGGCTTCATTAATGAACCTTTTTGGGCTTCAGGATATTGCAAAAACTCTTGCACAGTTTGCCGATGAAAACCAGAAGCAGGAATTTCTTCCAAAATTTTCTACAGGTGAATACACAGGCGCAATGGCTTTAACAGAGCCGGATGCCGGTTCCGATTTGCAGGCTGTTAAGCTTACTGCTTATCAGGACGACAAAGGCAACTGGTTTCTACGCGGTGTAAAAAGATTTATTACAAACGGGAACGGTGAAGTTATTCTTGTTCTTGCAAGAACTGAAGCCGGTACTAAAGATGCACGCGGCTTAAGTATGTTCGTATGCCATAGAGATGATTCATTAAAAGTTAGAAGGATTGAACACAAGCTCGGTATTCACGGCTCACCCACTTGCGAGCTTCAGTTTAATGATACTCCCGCACAACTTGTTGGATTAAGAAGATTCGGTCTTCTTAAATACGTAATCTACTTGATGAACAGAGCACGGGTTGGAATTGGTGCGCAGTCGTTGGGTATTGCACAGCAGGCGTATGAAGAAGCATTGAAATACGCAAAAGCAAGAGAACAGTTTGGGAAGCCGATTTATTATCTGCCGGTTATTTCTAACATGCTTATTGATATGAAGGTTGCTATTGAAGCAAACCGTTCGCTCTTTTATTCAACAAGCACATGGTTAGACAAAAAAGAAATGCTGGAATCGAAAGTTGAAAAGCTTAAAGCCGTAAAGAAACCGTTCGCTGAAGAGAATGAACGCTTGAAGGAAGCTACAAAAGTTGTTACGTTCTTGACTCCTGTTACAAAATATATTTTAAGCGAAGCTTCAAACAAGATTTCCTACGATGCCTTGCAGATTCACGGCGGCACCGGTTATATGAAAGAGTTCAGCGTTGAGAGGCTTGCACGCGACGCACGCATTACAAACATCTATGAAGGAACTTCACAGATGCAGGTTGTAGCCGCTTCCGGTGGGGCTGTAAACGACGTGCTTGCAGAATATTTTGATGCGTGGGATAAGAAGGAATACAAAGGAAACTTAAGCAATCTCCTCAATAGCTTAAGGGAAATACGCGAACTTTATAAAGATTGCTTGAAATATATTAAAGATAAGAAGGATGCAAACTTTCAAGACGTCGCCTCGAAAGATTTGGTTGAAATGTATACTTACATTTATGTCGGTTTCCTTCTTTTGAATGAAGCAAATGAAAATCAGAAAAAAGTATTTACTGCCAGACGCTACATTCTCGACGCACTGGCAAAGGCAAGGAAGAATGCAGAGTCGATTAAGAATGAGTTGTACTCCGATGTTCTTCATGCAGATGCAATTTTAGTCTAACAAAAACGGGATAAGCATTATGAAAAGCTCAAAAATCATCTACCGCTTCTTCGATGACCGCGAGGAAAAGCATTACTTAAGCTGTACGCTTGACCACCACAAGCTTGAAGAGCTGATTGAGAAGTTCAAAAAGCAAAGCAAGGATAAAGTCTTTGCAAAAGAATTCATCAGTTTCCTTAAAAAGCATGACGCATCTGCTAAGGAAGTTGAAGTACGGGATTTTTACTTCTAGTTTTAATTTTAAGTGAGACTCTCTATGGAAGCGAGTCTCACTTAAAGCTAAAAATATTCTCTCTTCCCAGAATTAAATTTGAATCTAAGGCTTTCTTCAGCTCACGCATTTTATTTACGGTTTCTTGTCCATACATTAAAAGCAGGTAATCTGTTTTTGCTTTTCCTATTCCGTGCTCTGCGGAAACAGTTCCGCCAAGCTCAACAGCTTTCTTACAAATTTCTTTGTACAAGTTTTGTCCCTTCTTAAATTCATGTTCATCCTTTGGAAGAAAATTTAAATGAATATGAGAGTTGCCTACGTGCCCGTAAATTACGTAATCAAATCCTTGTTCCTCAACAATCTTTTTAGAATAAAAATATAAATCATGAAACTTATCATCCGGTACAGCGACATCTGTCCCGAGCTTTCTTAGATTTTTTCCAGAGATAAACTCGTTTATTTTAGCTGAGATTGAATGCCTGAATTCCAAGATTTTCTTCTTATCATCTTCAGTAACTGCAAACCATGCGCTGTCCTCATCTCCGTTGAATTTATTTATCAATTCCATCCAGCTTTCAAAAAATGAATCTTCATTTTCATGAGTAACTTCCTGCTCGAACCAAACGCCAGCTTTGGCTTCTTCCGGCACTTGAGGATAGCTGCTTCTTAAAAACTTTAATGCGTAGGCATCAAAGAATTCAAGCGCCAGCGCTTCTATGCATCGCGGGTCGGAACGAAGCCTTGTGTTAAGCGAAATCTCCCTCGCATTGGAGATAAAATCCAAAGCGTTGGTTTCCTTATCGAAGAAGACGACACAAGAAATTAGTTTCTCCGGCAGAGGAGCAAGCTTCAATTTAATTTTTGTAATTACACCAAGCGTGCCTTCGGAGCCGATAAATAAATCGATAGCATCCATATCTTTTTTACAGAAATATCCGGCGGCATTCTTAGTCTCAGGCATTTTGTAATTAGGAATTTCTAAATTTAAATTCTTTCCTGATTCTGTTTTAAGAGTTAATTTAAATCCGTCAGCTTTAACTTCTCCTCTTTTCAGCTTCAGCAAATCTCCATCAGGCAAAACAATATCAAGCTCTAAAACATAATCTCTCGTTGGACCATATTTAAAAGTTTTTTCTCCGGAAGCATTGGTTGCGACCGTAGCACCGATAAAGCAATTTTTCTCAGTGGGGTCGGGAGGATATAAAAGCTTTTTCGCTTTTATTATTTCCTGAAATTCTGAAAGAAGAACTCCTGGTTCAACAACGGCATAAAACTCTGCCGGATTGATTTCAATTATCTTATTCAGTTTTTCTGTTGCTATTACAATTCCACCTTGCGGCACGCGTGCGCCTGTAAGCCCCGTACCGTTGCCTGCAATTGTAACCGGAATCTTTTTCTTATCGGCTTCTTTGAGTATTTCTGAAATATCTTCTTCATTCCCCGGGAAGTAAACAGCATCGCAGTATCCTTTGAAGTTAGATGCGTCTGAAAGATAATTTTGAATTTCGTCTTGATTGGTTTTTATAATCATTTTATTTTAAAGAATTATTCTCAGCAAATTTAAATATTTCATCTGAATTTCGATTGACGGTACCGGTTGATTTTTTCTTTCTGCGGAAACAATTTTAGCTTCTTCAGAAAATTCATGATCGAACATTTCCAGCAATTCATCAAGTGCATCAAACATGTTAACCATTGGCATACCGTTATCACGCAAATAATGGATCAGCTTCATAGTCTTGAATCCATCGAACCAATTAATCTTTTGTTGCTTAATCTGATCCGATGATTTTGAATTAATTAAAATCATGTTCCAGTCATCCATAAAATTCTGATCGATAAGAAAATCTTTTAATCTCTTATCAATTTTATCGGCAGTATCAATCAAAAAATCAGTTTTAAAGTAACCGCTGTGCAGAAAAACTTCAAGCCATTTTTTTAAAATTTGAAATGAGTTGGGTTCATAAAGCAAATATTCATTCTGAGTTTTAGAAAGGAAGCGATTAACCCTCTGTCCCGTACCGAAAGGAACACGCCATGAACCGCGCGGCGAAGGATGAACAGTTGTTCCGTTTATTCTATCAATTGAAGTAACCTTTGCAAGTTTTTCAAGGAAGTAAAAATCTTCGCCGGCTTTTCTTTTATTCATTCCTCCGGCTTTAATGTAGCTTTCATAATTGCACGTAATCGTCGAGCCGATTGCATGAAAAGCAAACGGCGATCCGGCAAACTTCAATCCGAGTTCGTAATACCTGAGGAAAATCTCATAGCAAATTATTGCTTCGCTTTCTTCGCCGCTTATTTCGTGAGCATAATTTATTACTGCCGCATTTAGATTTCTTCTGTTAAAACTATTCACAATTTCAGAAAGATAATTCTTCTCAACTATGCAGTCTGCATCAAGACTAATTATTATTTTTTTATCTTCCGAAGAATAATCAAATACAGTTAATGCCAGATTCACCCCTATTTTACGGGCTAAACCTGCGCCTGCTTCTTTTTCCGGCAATTCATTCCCGAAGGAAGAAGCATCAACCATGGCAATATTCATCCCGGAGGAAATTATTTTGTTAATTAAATCATCATTCAAAGAATTTTCTTTTCTGATAATTGAACGAATCAAGCTAATACTTTTTTCATTATCAGCCTTAACTTCCTTTGAAGATGAAAACGGATTGTTAATTACGAAAATGAATACAGTTGAATCAAAATATTCTTTATCGTTTGTGGATAGTGATTCAAGCAGTTGGCAGATGTTCTCAAATTCGCAAATCGCCGGGATTACTACAGCCGCGGTAAATTTTTTATTCAATGGCGGCTCAAGCTTCCATTTTCCTAATCCAAATCTGCTTAAATATTTTTCAACTCCGCTAGGAAACATTTTCTGATTTTAAATTGTTCAGCTAAATATAAATTTATGAGATGAGACTCAAAAGGCAAGTGAATAAAAATTAAATTTTTCCCGAATATTAATTTAAAATTGGACATGAAGAAATTAGCTTAATTGCTGAAGTTACGCAAAGAAATGAATTTGTCATATCGAACTTGATTCGGAATCTCTTTTTTGCGCAGTTTTTAGACGCTGATCCCGAAAGCTTTCGGGACAGCATGACATTTATAAGCTCTTGCATAGCTTCAGCTAATTACTATTTTAACAAATCCCAAAAATAAATTGCCGTTGAAATCACATTTTTACATTTAGTGAAAGAATTATTCATCAAATTAAAATATCTTTGTTTGTAAATTTTTGTTAAAATTTAAAGAGGTTTCTTACTTTCGGAATATTTCGGCTTTATGAATTATATACTTAAGTACATTGACGTTAATACCAGACTTTTTTTCAGAAAACTTGTAGCCTTCCTAAACTCCAAAATTGAAACCAGAACATTTATGATACTCGCAAGCCTTATCGTAGGAATACTTACGGGTATCGCAGCAGCAATTTTAAAAGACTTTGTCGGCTTTTTGGAGGAAAAGCCACAGATTTATTTTGATCATCTTGGGATTGGTTTCATTCTGCCATTTTTCCCTTTAATTGGAATCCTTCTTTCAACTTTAATAGTTACAATATTTTTTAAAGGCGAGCTAAGCAAAGGTCTTTCTAATTTAATTTATCAAATAGTAAGGAAAGCCTCCGATGTACCTAAGGAAGATATCGTTTCGCATTACATTACAAGCGGCGTGTCTGTCGGCTTCGGTGGATCAGCCGGACTCGAGGCGCCAATTGTTATTACCGGCGCCGCAATCGGCTCAAACATATCCAAGGGATTAAAATTTAATTACAAAATTAGAACGCTTCTGCTTGCAAGCGGTTCGGCAGCAGGCATTTCTGCAATATTTAATAGCCCAATTGCCGGTGTTATTTTCGCAATTGAAGTTATGATGCCTGAGTTTTCAATCCCTTCTTTTATACCGCTTCTTATTGCTTCTGCAACTGCAGCGGTAGTTTCAAGGTTTTTATATTCCGGTCAGATTTTTTACCTGGTTACCGAAGGCTGGGCACTAAATGCCGTTCCCTTTTATGCAATTCTTGGAATTTTGTGCGGTATAATTTCTTTGTACTATATCAAAGCTACTTTTTATATAGAAAGCTATTTCGAAAAGATAAAGAAAAAGCGATCGAAAATTTTAATAGGCGGGACAATACTTTGTATCCTTGTATTTATTCTTCCACCGCTTTATGGTGAGGGATATATTTCCGTTAAATATTTACTGGCAGGGCAGTACACAAAAATATTACCACCACAGGTTGCTTTTAATTTTATCAACCAAAACTTATTATTAATAATTGTAGCGGCACTAATTATTATTACTAAAGTTTTTGCTACAACCTTAACAATTAGCTCCGGCGGCAACGGCGGTTTGATAGCGCCTTCACTCTTCTCCGGTGCGTTTGCTGGTTTCTTTCTAGCTCATTTGATGAGCTTTCTTGGAATAGCTCAGCTTAACCACGCAAATTTCATTGTAGTTGGTATGGCAGGAATTCTGAGTGGGATGATGCACGCTCCGCTGACTGGAATTTTCCTAGGTGCAGAGGTAACAGGCGGCTATAAACTGATTGTTCCATTTATGATTGTTACTGCCCTTTCGTATTTTATTTCAAGATATTTTCACGCGGAATCAATTTACACTGAGCCGCTAACAAAGAAAGGTATTAAATTCAGATCGGAAAAAGAAAAATCTTTTATCAGAAATATCCAGGTTAGAGATATTCTTGAAAGCAATTTTGTTACGGTTCATCCTAATATGACACTTAGAGAAATAATGGATAAGATAATTCATTCGAAAAGAAATTTATTCCCAGTGGTTGATGGCAATGATGTGCTGTTAGGTATTATTACAATGGACGACATTCGAGAAGTAATGCTTAACACCGATGTTTATGATGTAATCCTTGCTTATGAAATTATGAATACTCATTTTCATTCAATCGACATTAACATTGATCTTAACCATGCTCTCGAAAAGTTTGAAGAAAACAATGTTTGGAATCTTGCTGTAACAAATAACGGCAAGTATATTGGTTTTATTTCAAAGTCAAATATTTTTAACAAGTACCTTGCATCCTGGGCACAACAGCAAACTGAGGATATTTAATCGTAAATGGCAAAAAGTAAAGCAAATATTCCGGCAATTAATCAGATTGTTAGCAGTCTGAAAAGCGGTAAGCTTCTTCCTGTTTACTTTTTCTTTGGGGAAGATTCATATTCGCTTGAAACAGTCTTGGTTTTGATTGAAGAGACTATCAAGCCCCAAATTGAATCTGATTTTGACAAAGAAATTTTTTACGGCGAGGATAAAAATCTTTTAGATATTTTGAATATAGCTTCGGCATTTCCATTTGGTTCCGGGAAGAAGTTTATCATTTTAAAAGAATTTGAAAAGATAAAAGACAAAAAGCAGCTTAGCTTGTATGTTGATTATCCGCCGGAATTTACGACACTGGTAATAATTCAAACAGGAACAATTTCAAGTTTTGAAACCGAGCCGTACAAATCTCTGTTAAAACACAATTTTATTTTTGAAGCGAAGGAATTAAAAGGAGAAAACCTTTCTGCATGGCTGGTAAACTATGTTAAAGCTAAAGGTAAAATAATTTCTATCGATAATGCAAGAATACTGATGGATATAGTCGGCGAAAATCGTGAGATGCTTGAAGCTCAGCTCGAGAAGATTTTCATTTTTCTTGGCTCAGAGAAAGAAATTACTCTCGAATCAATAAAATCACTTTCAACTTCACTTAAAGAATATACTATTTTTGATCTTCAGGATGCCTTGGGAAAAAAAGATAGAGCAGAGGCAATTAAAATAGCCTTCAATATGTTAGACAAAGGCACGGAAATAACTAAAATTATTTACATGCTTACAAAGTATTTCACAGGTCTTTCCAGAGTGAATGAATTGACAGAAAAAAAAATTCCGGAACAGACTTCTGCAAGAATAGTTGGAACACATCCATTCTATTATAAAAATTACGTAAATGCCCGCAAACGGTTTTCAGATTACTCCCTTTTCAACACGGCAAAATCCTTACTGAAAGCAGATCTTTCGGTAAAAACAACTTCTGCAGACAGTAGAACAATTCTATCTATTTTAATTTCCGAAATTACTCTATCGTAATTAAAATCTATAATCATCGATTAAATTCAGGAAAAAATGACAGCGGCAGCATGGTTTACTACGGTAAGGATCTGGGAATAAATCAGGAAATTCATCTAAAAAGTTGTAAAAATAACAAAAAATACAGTAGAATAACGAAATTTTTTTACAACCTTCCTTTTGAATTATGTGCATTCTTTTCTATATTTGGGCTCAATTTTAAGCAAATAATTTAATTTGTCAGGTAAAGAAAAATGAAAAAAGGAATTCATCCGAATTACAGACCCGTTGTTTTTCAAGATGCGTCGTGCGATTTTGCAGTTTTAACACGCTCAACAATTCAAACAAGCGATACGATAAAATGGGAAGACGGAAACACTTACCCGTTAGTTAAGCTGGAAATTTCTAGCGGCTCCCATCCGTTCTTTACCGGAAAGCAAAAACTGCTTGATACCGCAGGTCGAGTTGAAAAGTTCAATAAGAAGTACGCAAAAAAAGCAAACTAAATCTTTTATCATTTATATAATATTTAGAGAAAGCCGGATTTTATCTGGCTTTTTTGTTTATTAAATTTATGCTAATAAAGTTCTGAATAGGATAAAGACGGCTCTAAAGATTCTAACCTTAAAAAATATTAAATTATTTGAAAGATATTTTCTATTATTAATTCGAAAGTTTTCTTATGCAGCTTTGCATTTTTGAAGATGACCGGTATGGAGATTTAGAGCCGTTAAGCCTCTACCGTCCTACCTTCGAGCTTGTTTGCGGTAAGAATACACTTCGTGAAAAAATTCTGCGCTCTTATCCCGGAGTAAAATATTCTCTTCACTGCCGGACTTATTTGGCGCCACTTCAAGAAATTCTGAATCCTGGAATCGAGATAAATAAAATTTCAGATGATGAGTGTCTTTTCATCAACGGAAGTATAATTGCCTCGAAAGACTTATCAAATATCATCCCTCTTAATAACAGCGATAAACTATATCTAAATGGAGATAGAATTATTGCCGCTCATGTTTCTGGCAAAAATCTTAAAGAGCTAAAAAGCCGATTGAATGTACCAATAGATAAAAGATTATTCTCAGGATTACCTGTAGAACTAGTTGAGGTAAAAACTGCACAATATATTTGGGATTTGATTTATCAGAACGGAAAAGAGTTGATTTCTGATTTTGAATTTTATTCTTCATTGAATAAAAACAGAATTTCTGGCAAAATATCCGACGGAGTTCATTTTGTTGAAAAAGAAAATATAATAATTGAAGAAGGTGCGCAGATAAAGCCCGGTGTAGTAATTGATGCTTCCGAAGGTCCGGTATTTATAGGAAAAAATTCAATTATCTTTCCTAACGCAGTAATTGAAGGACCCGCATACATCGGTGAATCATCTTTAATAAAAAGCTGCTCTACAATATATAAGAATGTCAGCATCGGAAAGCTGTGCAAAATAGGCGGTGAAGTTGAGAACTTGGTGTTTTTACCTTACTCAAACAAACAGCATGCTGGATACCTCGGACACTCTTACATCGGCAGCTGGGTGAACATTGGTGCAGATACCAATTGCAGCGATCTCAAGAATAATTATGGCAGTATTAAAGTTAAATTAAATGGAACAACTGTTGATACCGGTTTGCAATTTCTGGGCTTGATTATGGGTGACCACTCAAAAACCGCAATTAACACGATGTTTAATACAGGTACTATTGCGGGATTTTCATGTAACATCTTTGGCTCAGGTTTTCCGGCAAAATATATTCCTTCTTTCAGTTGGGGTGGAAGTGATGATTTAATTACTTATGAAGCCGACAAAAGCATAGTAACTGCAAAAAAAGTAATGGAACGAAGATTGAAAAAAATGAGTGATGCGGAAGAGAATATCTTCAAGTTTATCTTCTCCGTTACCGAAAAGGAAAGGACGAATAAAGGTTTTAATATCGGATGACACTACTTGAAGAACACAAAATAGAAAATTTATATGAAGGAGTCCGCGGGCTTGCAGTAAAAATCCTAAACCGCGTTGAACGGACCGATGCTTATCTCGAAAAGTTATTAGACAACGAAATGCGTAACAGCGAATTAAGCGGGCAGGATAAGGCTCTGCTTTATGAAATTGTTCATGGAGTTATCCGCTGGATGGGAAGGCTTGACTGGGTACTAAACGGATTTTATAAGGGACAGTTTTCCAAAGCCATTCCTAACTTGAAAAATGGATTAAGAGTAGCTCTCTACCAAATTATGTTTCTTGATAGAATTCCTGACCATGCTATTGTTAATGAGGCTGTTGAGTTTGTTAAGAAGCTTCAAGGACAGAGACCGGCAGATTTAACAAACGCAATATTGAGGAACATAATACGCAGTAAAAATGCAATTAGGTATCCTGACCCTAATGATGACCTTGTGGGTTATTTGTGCGCTTTCTATTCTCATCCCTCCTGGATGGTGAAGAGGTATTTGGAAAGATTCGGGAGAGAAGCAACTGAAAAGCTGCTTGCTGCAAATAATGAAAAACCTTTCTTGACCTTGAAGATAAATGCTTTAAGAACCAATCCGGAAGAATTCAAACAATTGCTCAATTCAGTAAACTTGAAATTTATCCAAGGCAAATATCTTTCTGAATTTTTTAAGCTTCAAAACTTAACTAACATTACTGCATGGGAGTTTTATTCTAAGGGATATTTTAATGTTCAAGATGAGGGGGCAGGACTGGCTTGCAGACTACTAGATCCTAAGCCGGGGATGAGAATATTGGACCTTTGTGCCGCACCTGGAGGTAAATCTTCTTATATTGCCGGTCTTATTCATGATGATGGAGAAATTATTGCTTTAGATAGGTATGAAAGCAGGCTGATGCTGATGCGAAGGAATTTAGAACTCCTCGGGATTAAAAGCATCAAAACAATTGAAGTGAATGCATTAGAATATAATGACGGATTATTTGATCGTGTATTAGCCGATGTTCCATGCACAGGTACAGGAACGTTGTCTAAAAAACCGGATATAAAATGGAAAAAAGATATTCTTGATCTCAGAAAGATTACCGAGATTCAATACGAGCTTCTCGAAAAAGCATCAACCCTGGTAAAACCCGGCGGCATTATTGTATACAGCACATGTTCAATTGAGCCGGAAGAAAATTTTGAGATTGTAAAAAAATTCCTTGCCTCTCATCCTCAGTTTAAACTCAAAGAAGCATCGGGAGAATTTTCTCAGGAACTGCTGGATGAAAACAATTGCATTCAAACGCTCCCGCATATTCATCATATGGATGGAGCTTTTGCTGCACGACTGTTGAGGGAAGATAATTGAAGCCCTAAAGACATAGGGGTTTAAGGTATATGGATCATAAATAATTTTGCTTATCCTTTATACCAAACTCCTATAAATTTTACTTCAATAATAATTAGATTTAAACTATAATATTTTTAAATAGTAGGATTATGCTAAATAAATTTGCAGCCGAATTGAAAGAAGCACGTCAAAGAAATGAGATTTCGCTTCAGCAGATAGCGGCTAAAACACGTATTGATTTTAAATTTCTGGAAAATATTGAAAACGGTAATTTTTCCTTCCTACCTGAAATATACATAAAAGCTTTTATCCGCGAATATGCTAAATCTGTGGGACTTAACGAACAGATCACATTAAATAAGTTTGATGCAGCTAAGCATGGAAAGCAATATGATGAGTTAGGAAACATTGAAGAAGAAATAAAAAAGCAGAAATCAGAAAAGGAAGAAACAAAACCGAAGACTGCTCAAACTCCTCCTATTGCTCGCAGTTATGAAGCTTACACTCCCCCAAGTCCTGAAGCAGGGAAATCATCAAAGTTTGACAAGAAGAATATGACCATAGCTGGTATAACAGGCGGAATAATAATTTTATTTCTTATAATTTACTTTGGATTTATACACAGCAGTTCCGAAATAATAGTCCCGGAAAAATCATATGATGAAGTTATAAAGGATAACCAACCCCGCTTTGAACAAGCGACTCCCAAACCACAGACTGCCGATGTAACGAATACTGTAGCCGGCGACAGCCTCTCGCTTCTTATTAAAACAGATGATTCATCATGGGTAAAAATACTTTTGGATAGTTCAAGAGTTGTTGAATATACTTTGCTTCCACATTCATTTAAAGATATAAAGGCGCTTAGGAATTATCAGATGATAGTAGGAAATGCTTCAGCAATTCAATTTAAATTGAATAACAAACCTTTAAACTTCACAGGTGGGAAGCATGAAGTTAAGTATGTTTCTATAGACAGTACCGGACTGAAATATTTGCAGACACCACCAAATTTTTAATTTGTAAAGATGGCTGATAAAGTTGAAAATAGAATAGAAGAATTAAGAGAGAAAATCCGCGAGAATGATTATAAGTACTACGTTCTTGCGGAACCTTCGATTAGTGATGAAGAGTATGATAAACTTATAAAAGACCTCGAGAAGCTCGAGGTTGAAAATCCTCAACTCGTTACACCGGATTCCCCAACGCAGCGTGTAGGTAAAGATCTTACAAAAGATTTCAAGCCTGTAGTTCATAAAGTTCCGATGCTTAGCCTTGCCAATACTTATAACGAAGAAGAGCTTTTTGATTTTGACAGAAGAGTACACAGCGGATTGCCTGAAGGTGAAAAAGTTGAATATGTTGTTGAGCCTAAGATTGACGGTGCTTCAGTCAGTTTAAATTATGTTAACGGATATCTGAAGACAGCAGCTACCAGAGGCGACGGTATTGTAGGCGAAGAAATTACTATTAACGTCAAAACTATCAAAGCAGTCCCATTAAGGTTAAAGAACTTGAAATCTAATAAATATAAACTGAAAGACTTTGAGGCACGCGGCGAGATTTTCATGAACGTTAAAGACTTCTTGAAATTAAATAAGGAAAGAGAAGAACAAGGAGAAAAACTTTTTGCCAATCCTCGCAACTCTTCTGCCGGTACGCTGAAGCTCCAAGATCCAAAGATTGTAGCAAAGCGTCCGCTCGATATTTTTCTTTATATGCTCGTTAGTACTGAAGAAGAATTTGAATCGCAGTATGAAAATCTTAAAATACTAAAGGAACTCGGATTCAAAGTAAATCCTGAATATATTCTTTGCAAAAGTATAGATGAAGTCTTAGCTGCCTGCCGAAAGCTGGAAGAGAAGCGTGAATCGCTTGAGTATGAGATTGACGGCGCAGTGATAAAAGTAAATTCTATTCGTCAGCAAAAAATTCTTGGCAGTATTGCAAAAGCACCCCGCTGGGCAGTTGCTTTTAAGTTTAAGGCTAAGCAAGCTTTCACTACACTTAATAAAATTACCTGGCAGGTTGGGCGTACCGGTTCGGTAACACCTGTTGCAGAGCTTGAACCCGTTTTTCTTTCCGGCTCAACAATAAGCAGAGCGACCCTTCATAATTATGATGAGATTAAACGAAAAGACATCAGAGAGAAAGACAGAGTTGTAATTGAGAAAGGCGGCGATGTAATTCCCAAAGTTGTTGCTGTTGTTATAAATGAAAGACCTAAAAACAGCAAACCCGCACGACCGCCGGATAATTGTCCTGTTTGCAGTACTCCGCTTTACAAACCTGAAAATGAAGTTGCATACTACTGCGAGAATTCTGAATGCCCCGCGCAAATAAAAGGAAGACTTGAGCATTTCGCCGCACGCGGTGCAATGGACATTGATGGTTTAGGCGAAGCTTTGATAGATCTTTTTGTAGAAAAAGGCTTTCTTCATACTTACGCTGATATATATGATCTTAAAGAAAGAAGAGATGAATTAATTGCGATAGAAAGATTGGGAGAAAAAAGTGTTTACAACCTTTTAAGATCAATTGAGGAAAGTAAAAGACAGCCTTTTGAAAAAGCATTATTTGCAATCGGCATTCGTTACGTTGGCGCAGGTGCCGCACGAAAACTTGCCGATCACTTTTTATCAATCGATAATTTGATGAAAGCTTCCGAAGAAGAAATATCGAAAGTCCATGAAATTGGTCCAAGCATTAGCAGCAGCGTTAAAGAATTCTTTTCAACTGAAAAGAATCTGAAGATTATAAAAAGATTAATAGACCACGGATTAAATTTTAAAACAGAAAAGAAAGCCGCAGTTAATTCCTTCTTTACGGGTAAGACTTTCGTCCTTACCGGCACGCTCGCAAACTTTTCAAGAGAAGAAGCCGCAGAAAAGATAATGTCTTTAGGCGGTAATGTCTCATCAAGTGTAAGCAAAAAGACAGATTATGTTCTAGCTGGTGAAAGTGCAGGCTCAAAACTGGACAAAGCAAAAAGCCTCGGCGTAACTATCCTGACAGAGGATGAATTTTTAAAGCAATTAAATGAAAATTAGTATGCTGGATTTAATAAAAAAAAATATTGCTGGTGTTGTTGTAAACAAAGCCTTAAAGAATAAGCAGACGGAAGGCATTTCGTTTAAAGATGTAGTTAGAAACTCTTATAAATTTTTAATTCTGATGCCGGAGAATGAATCGCATTTTCATCATTCGTTCTTAGTACTGAATTTCTTTGATTCTCTTAAGAAAGACTTTTCAGTCTTCACACATGACTTTCGTGTAAGCTTACTGCCAATCAAGTTCAGGCGTTTCGCAATCAATTACGGAATAAATGACATTAGCAGATTAAACCTGCCGTCGCATAGTCTTAAGCAAAAAATGAATGAAATGGAATTCAGTATTGTGCTTGACTTAAACAAGGACGAAAATTTATTCAACAGCTTAATTGCGAATATTGTTAAGTCTGAGGTAAGGATGGGATTTAAGAAAAATGATTCAGACATTTATTACAATTTTCAGTTTGAGAGTGCTGAAGATGATCCTGATATATTTTATAAAAATTTATTAAATTGCTTACAAATGTTTTGAAAGATTATTATGAATTTTGAGATAAAGCGGATTGGGGATATAACTATCTTTAAACTGAATGAAAAAAGATTAGACACAAATATCTCAGGTTTGGTAAAAGGAGAATTTACACTGTTACTTAAAGTGGAAGGGGTAAACAAGCTGATTATTGATCTAAGTGATGTGGAAACTTGCGATAGCTCCGGTTTGAGTGCACTGCTTGTTGCCAACAGAATTTTACAAGCATCCGATGGTCACATTAGTCTTGCTGCTCCTTCCGAAAAAGTTTATTCACTTATTAAAATAACTCAACTGGACCGTGTATTGCCAGTATGCAAAACCGTTGACGAAGCATTTATAGAAATGAAGAAGAAGTAAAGTACTTTTCAGGATTAATATTTCTATAAATAATTCTAACCTTGTTACTCTAATTTTATTTTACGAACTTTCAGCCACACAAATCATCATACCGAGTTGTTTTAATTTTTTATTATTACGGAGGTTAAAATGAATATTGGAATTTTAGGTACCGGGATTGTCGGGCAAACAATCGGCAGCAAGCTGGTTCAGCTCGGCAACGATGTAATGCTTGGCTCAAGGATTGCAAACAATGAAAAGGCTGTCGAATGGAAAAAGCAGAATGGGTCAAGAGCTTCACACGGCACTTTCGCCCAGGCAGCCGGCCACGGTAATATTCTGTTTAACTGCACAGCCGGCACTGCTTCACTTGATGCATTGAACCGCACAGGTAAAGAAAATCTTAATGGTAAAATTCTAATAGACGTTGCCAATCCTCTTGACTTTTCTAATGGAATGCCGCCTGCGCTTTCCATCTGCAATACAAGCTCGCTCGGGGAGCAGATTCAAAAAACTTTTCCCGAAATAAAAGTAGTAAAGGCGTTAAACACAATGAATTGCAAGTTGATGGTAAATCCAGCATTACTTAAAGACGAGCATGATGTATTTGTATGCGGCAATGATAAGGAAGCAAAGTCCGAGGTAATATCAATATTAAAGGAATGGTTCGGATGGAAATCCGTTATCGATCTGGGAGACATAACTGCCGCACGCGGAATGGAAATGATTTTGCCGCTCTGGCTAAGATTGATGGGCGTATTACAAACCACTAATTTCAATTTTAAAATTGTTAAATAAATTATGGTTTTAATGTTGGAAATAAATTTTTAATATGAATAAGTTTAAATAATATGATTTTAAATTTTCAGCCCTATGCTGAAATCTTTTTTGTTTAAGAAGATCGATCATAATTTAAAATCTTTTATTATTAAAAATTAATTTTGCTAAGTCAATGAGCAAGACACACAAAGCGGTATCAGAAAAGAAAAAAATTGCTCTTTCATCAGTAATTGCTGCAATATTTCTTACATCCTTCAAACTTGTTATAGGAATATCGACAGGCAGCCTCGGAATTCTTTCCGAAGCTCTGCATTCCGGTCTGGATCTTATTGCAGCAGCAATGACTTTCTTTACAGTCAGAATTTCAGATCATCCTGCAGATAGAGAGCATAACTTCGGACATGGAAAGTTCGAAAATTTTTCGGCACTCGTCGAGACTTTTCTTTTATTAATTACATGTGCATGGATTATTTACGAAGCCATAAACAGGATTGTTAAACACCATGTTCATATTGAAGTAACCGTTTGGAGTTTTATTGTAATCTTTACTTCTATTATAATTGACTTTTCAAGATCGCGGGCATTATACAGGGTTGCAAAAAAATATAACAGCCAGGCTCTTGAAGCTGATGCACTCCACTTCTCAACTGATATCTGGAGCTCTGTTGTTGTGCTTGCCGGTTTAACCGGCGCACTGCTTGATTTCTTTTATGCAGATACAATCGCAGCAATCATTGTAGCTTTTATTGTCTTGTTCGTCAGTTATAGGCTCGGTAAAAAATCATTTGATGCGTTAACTGATAAAGCGCCTGAAGGTGTAATGGAATCAATCAACAAAATAATGAGTGAAATCCCGGAAGTAAAAAATTACCATGACTTGCGGGTTAGGGAATCAGGTGCAAAGAAATTCATCGAATTGAACATTCACGTTGATAAAAACTTAACCATCGACGAAGCTCACGAAATTTCGCATAAGGTTGAAGATGAGATTGAAAGACAGGTTAACAATTCAAAGGTAATGGTACATACCGAACCTGAAAATTAATATCTTATTATTTTAAAGGGTCAAATTATGAAAGGTAAAACAGCGCGAATTACTTTCCTGACTGTTTGTATTGTTCTTGCTGTTCTATTACTTACTAAAACTATTGATACAGTTTTAAGCGGAAGCATCTTTGTTGCTGCTCTTGTGCTGTTGACGGGGTTATCAAAAGGATTTAAGAAATAAATTTTTCAGCTAAAGCAGTTCAATAAAGTATCTTGACAAATTGAATTTGATTTTGAATATTATTATTGAAATAAAACAAGATAGTTAACTGCGCAGGTTTTAAGTCCGGTCTTGTTTACTTAAACGGGTGAAAGTATATGAGCAATGAAAATATCTCAAGGCGCGAATTTGTAAGGAAAGCCGCAAAATATGGGATTTTCTTCGGCGGCTGTAGTTTGATTTATAAAAATCTTCCAGCGGCGAAATCTATTAACAGCAGCAAAGTAAATTCTTTTTTAACTTCATTTGTTGAAGAATCACTGATTCAACAAGCTCCTGCCGCTAAATACTGGACTTCAACATCTGTAAAAAATTCCAACTGTTTAAGCTGCCACACAAAAGATGAAACAAATTCTTTAACCCGGTACCAGCATAGTGAAGAAATAATTAAATGCCTTCTTTGTGCACAAGGCTGCCTTATTAAAAACGGAGAACGAGGAAAATGCAGAGCAAGAATGAACATAAACGGCACGCTCCGGAGCCTTGTTTATGGGCATCCTGCTGCCATCCACATCGATCCGATAGAGAAAAAACCATTTTATCATTTCCTACCAGGCAGTCAAGCTTATTCTCTGGCAACCGCCGGTTGTCCGCTTTCATGCAAGTTCTGCCAGAACTGGGAAATCTCTCAAGCAAAACCAGAAGACTTTTCGACAAGATTTATTAAACCGGATGATATAGTTAATGCTGCTTCATCCGAATTCGTTCCGGTAATTGCGTTTACTTACAATGAGCCTACAGTCTTTACAGAATACCTAACCGACATTGCAAGACAGGCACGTAAAAAAAATATCAGAAGCGTAATGATAAGCTGCGGATTTATGAACCCTGAACCTTTGGAAGAAATGTGTGAAACACTGAGCGCTATCAAGATTGATTTGAAAGGATTTAGTGAAGATTTTTACAAGAATGTCTGTAGTGCAGAATTAAAGCCGGTATTAAGAAGTATAAAACAAATTTCCAGAAGCAAAATTCATTTGGAAATTGTCAACCTCGTTGTTCCGACTTTGAATGATTCCAATAAGATGCTTAACAGTTTAGCAGATTGGGTTACAGGCGAAATCGGATTTGATGTACCGCTTCATTTTACACGCTTTCATCCGGACTATAAAATGCTAAACCTTTCTCCCACTCCAATATCAACGCTTGAACGAGCTAGAGAAATAGCATTGAAAAAAGGGATTCATTTTGTTTATATCGGAAATGTTCCTGGTCATTCAGACAACAATACCTATTGCCCAAATTGTGGTAAAGAAATTATTAAGCGCTCTAACTTCTTTATTCTTGAAAAGCATTTGACAAACGGAAAATGCGATTTCTGTAAAAGTACAATCTCTGGAGTATGGAATTAAATTTTAGATTTAACATCAATTAAAATATTATGATTAAAAAATATTTTTATATGGTAATGATTATGATGACTTTAAGCATGACTGGATTCGTTCAATGCAACGCTCAACATTCACCGGGAAAAATCCGTGAGCCTGCATTTGCCGGACAATTTTATCCGGCTGATTCTACGAAGCTTTCCAAATCAATTGAATACTTCTTGAACGATGCCGAATCGATTAAGACAGATAAACCAATTGCCCTGATAGCACCTCACGCCGGCTATATTTATGCCGGACAAATAATTGCCGACGCGTATAACCAGGCAAAGAATTTCAATTACGATTTAGTAATAATATTAGGAACAAACCACACAACTGCCGATTTCAATAAGATAGGACTCTATCCTGGAAATGGTTTTCAGACTCCGCTAGGAATTTCGGAGATTGACACATCACTTGCCCAATCTTTAATCGAGTCATGCAGCGATTGTGTTTATAACGAAGAAGCTCATGAAAAAGAACATTCGGTAGAAGTACAGCTTCCCTTCATTCAACACTTATTTCCGAAAGCAAAAATTCTTCCCATAGTAATCGGTACTCCGGATTATGAAATGTGCATCCGATTTGGAAAAACACTTGCAAGCTTGATAAAAGATAAAAACGCTTTAATTGTTGCAAGCTCAGATTTATCGCATTATCCATTTTATCAAGATGCAGTTACCATTGATAAAAATACATTGGAAGCTGTCGGTTCTCTAAGCTTGCAAAAACTGAAGTCTGTAATTCAAAATCAAATGGAAGAGGGAATAAAAAGTTTAGCTACTTGCGCATGCGGCGAAGGACCTATTGTAGCTGTTATTGCAGCAGTAAAAGAATTAGGAGCTGAAAAAGGCATGGTAGCCAGCTATGCTAATTCCGGAAATAGTTTAATTGGTAATAAGCAGAAAGTAGTCGGCTATGGAGCGGTAGTCTTTTCTAAAAAAACTTTATGGAAAGTGGAAAATAAGTTGGAAACAGAACCTGAAGACTCAAAATTTGAATTGAGTGATTCCGACAAAAAGGCAATGCTTTCATTCGCAAGGAAAACAATTAAACAATATCTTGAAACCGAGACATTACCACTTGCCCGCGGTTTCAGTCCAATGCTTGAAAAAAATCTTGGCGCATTTGTCACCTTAAGAATTAATGATGAGCTTCGCGGCTGCATCGGTTACATGAGAGAAGATATGCCGCTCTGCGAAGTAATCGGCACAATGGCTATTCAATCTGCATTCAATGACCAGCGATTCTATCCGTTAACTTGGAATGAATTTCAAAAAGTAGAAATAGAAATTTCTGTTCTTACTCCTACTAAGCCAATTAGTAATTATACAGAAATCGTTTTGGGAAGAGACGGTGTGGTTATCAAGAAGAACGGAAGGCAAGCAGTCTTTCTTCCTCAAGTTGCTACAGAGATGAACTGGAATCGCGAAGAACTACTTGAGAACCTCTGCAGAAAAGCCGGGCTGCTTCCCGGCGATTGGCAGGATGCTCAGCTTTTTACTTTCCAAGCTGAGGTGTTTGAAGAGTCTCAATTTAATTAAGCCGGAGCTGCTATGGCTCTTTATCTATTCGTAATAGGCTTCATTTCGATTCTAGGACAGGTAATTATTCTACGCGAATTGAATACAGCTTTCTTCGGAATAGAATTAATATATATTCTTTCTCTCGGTATTTGGCTGCTTGGAACTGCATTAGGTGTTCTAATAGACAGACATAGCAAGAAGATTTCCGTCAACACATTGAATATTTACTTTCTTACCTGGGGAATAATTTTTCTAATCGATATTTATTTCATCCGCTCAATAAGAATAATCTTCGGTGAATCACCTGGGACTTACATGCAGTTTGTAAATCAATTTAGCGGAATTCTTATTTCGGTGCTTCCTGTTAGTGCATTGCTCGGATTAATGTTCAGCCACGCTGCAAGAATTTACATTTCCGGTAAAAGAACTTTGGTAAAATCTTATGCGATAGAAAGTGCCGGAGGTGTTATCGGTGGGTTTATTTCCACTTTGTTGTTGGGATTAGATTTTCAGAATTTTGAATCTGCATTATTTTGCTCATTGTTTGCTTTCTCTGTTATTTATTATTCTTACACAAAAAATAAATTCATCATTAATTTTGCTGCAGCGATTTTGTTTGCTGCCGTTATCTTAATTTTTATCTTTTCATCCTCAATAGATTTTAAGATGACTAAGCTGAATCATCCTAACTTAGTTGAAACGAAAGATACGCCATATGGAAGAGTTTCAATTACATCTCTCGGTGAGCAGATATCTGTTTTTGAAAATGATGCGCTTTCATTCGAGAATGAAAGCATTGAACCGGAAGAATTTGTTCAGCTTGCATTGCTTCAGCACCCGGCTCCTAAAAGCGTGTTGGTTCTCGGCAGCGGAATTGATGGAACAATATCAGAGATTTCCAAATTTAATTTTGAACGAATTGACTATGTTGAAGTAAACAATAAACTGATTGATATTTCAAACAAGTATCTAAGCGAAGAAACTCATCTGGCTTTCATGTCAGAGAATTTCAAATTAATTATTGAAGATCCGAGATCATATTTAAAAAATTGTCCTAGTTACGATATAATTTTAATAGGTGCTGCCGAACCTAATTCAGGTCAATCAAACCGATTTTTTACAAAAGAATTTTTCGAACAGTGTTCAGCTAAACTGAATCCTAGCGGTATTGCTGCTGTTAGATTGCGCTCGGCAGAAAATTTGTGGACACCGCAGCTTACTATCAGAAACACAAGTATCTATAAAACCATGAAAAATATTTTTCGTGATATAATTGTCCTTCCGGGCTCAACCAACATTTTAATTTGCTCAAAAAATAAATTAGAAAAAAATCCTACCATACTCTCAAAAAGATTCACAGAAAGAAAAATAAACGCCAGGCTCGTGTCACCTCAATTTATAAATTACATTTTTACAAATGACAGATTCTTCCAAATAAATCATATAATTTCAACCTCGCATACAGAGATGAATACTGACTTAAAACCGGTTTGCTATCAATATTCCGCTGCGATGTGGCTGTCAAAATTTTTTCCGGACTTAATGCAAATTGACGTTTCCGGTTTCAATAAAAAATTTGATATTAGAAAATTCACCGCGATTTCCACCTTACTCTTAACTATTGGATTTTTTTTCATAAGAATATCGAAAGTAGGAATCGGAAGGTATATTCTTGTGTTTATTGCTGGCTTTGTGGGAATGGTGTTTGAGACCATGGTGATACTTTTTTATCAATCGCGCAGTGGCATTCTTTACCAGAACATCGGAATATTATTAACAGCTTTTATGGCTGGGTTGTCTTTAGGCTCAATTGCACTAGATAAAATTTACCGCCTAAAGATTAAAAGCAAAAATACCTTCAGGACTGCAGGTTATATTCTCATATTGCTGCTTGTCTTTATAAATCTTTTTCTCAATGAAATTACAAATTCAAGTCTCTTTTCAAATTTAGCCGGCACATCTTTTCTTTTAATGGTTGCAGGAGTTTTGGTTTCAGGAGTTTTTGCATACGCAAGCTTGTTTAGGATAGACAACCAGCAAAAAGCCGTTGCACCGTTTTATTCTGCGGATGTTTTAGGCGGAAGCTTTGGTTCTTTACTTTCCTCATTTATTCTAATCCCGTTTCTCGGAATAATATCTACAGGAATTTTTCTCAGTGTGCTTTCAATTTTATCCTTAATATTGATTTGATGTGCGGCAGGGTAAAATGTTTGTGAAATCATTTTAGGTAATTTCATTCATAAAATAAAAATTTTAGAGATGTTTGTATGAAGAGATTACTTTTCTTAATTCAGATTATATTCATTTGTTTAACATTGACTTCACTTGCCCAGGTTCCGCGACCTGACCATGTTGTAGTCTTGATACTTGAAAATCATGCTTATGACCAAATCATCGGCTCAAAAGCTGCCCCTTATATAAACTCGCTGCTAAAAGATAAACACTGTGCTTTGTTCACTAATTATTATGCAATAATGCATCCGAGCCAGCCGAATTATTTAGCAATCTTCGCCGGCTCAAACTTTGGTATTGACAATGATGATTTACCAAAAATTCTACCATTTACTTTCGCGAATCTTGGTGCAGAATTGCTTTCACATCATCTTACTTTTATCGGGTTTTCTGAAAATTTGCCATCAGCAGGATTTAACGGTGTTGTTTCCGGCAACTATGCACGAAAACATAATCCCTGGGTAAACTGGCAGGGTGCAAAAAAGAACAATATATCTGCGAAATTGAATCTTTCATTTAACTCTTTTCCGAAAAATTTTACAAAACTGCCAACGGTTTCCTTCGTTATACCAAATGTTAAAAATGATATGCATGACGGGAAAGATCCGGATAGAATCGAGCAGTCTGATCTTTGGATAAAGAAAAATTTAAAGAGTTATATTGATTGGTCGAAAAAGCATAATAGTCTTTTCATCTTAACCTTTGACGAAGACAATGACCTGGGAGATAATCATATTCCTACAATTTTTTTGGGACAGATGGTGAAAGGCGGAAGCTACAAAGAGAAGGTAAACCATTATAGTTTATTAAAGACAATCGAAGCCATGTACCATCTTCCATACATAAATGAAAGTAAAAATTCCAGGTTAATTGAGGGTTGCTGGGTAACTAATAAAAATATTATGAGAAAATAAGCGGTAAAATTTGAAGTTCGCACATGGCTAGCAGCAGAAATTGAACTTCATATCTTTAGGAAGAAATCTTTCTATTTGACGTTCATGTAAACTTTCTTTATTCTAGACCGCATCTTCTGTATAAAAATTTTTTTGTTTACGGTAAATTTTAGAAATCCTTAAAAAGTTTGTATATTTTGCTTGAGTTCGAAGCAATAAAACTAAAATGGACAAAAAACAATCTCGGTTTAGAACAAGTCTAAGAGTAAAGATAGCAATTGGCTTAATCACTATAATTGCAATTGCCTGGATGTTCCCTAAGGGTGAGTCGATAGAATCTCAGGTATCAATAGGTTCAATCTGGATGCATGACGACTTGATTGCAGCATTCAGTTTTCCAGTATTAAAAGATCCTGATTTGTACAAGGCTCAAATAAAGGCTGCTGCCGCAAGTGTTTATCCTGTGTTTTCAAGAGTTGATAACGAATCTGCGAAAGCTGATGACTCTTTAAAGTCTTATAACAATTTTTTACTTCAGATTATAGACAGCACACTTTCAAACGATTCGCTAAAAGATTTTAATCCGACTTTTCTAAGTACCTCATCTTTCGATACATTTAAAAATCTAAGGATGAAAGAAAGAAATATGCTTTTAACCCGTCATCTTACTCTTAAACAGTTATTCAACATTGTACGAGATAATATCAACAACATTTACAAAAATGGGATAGTAAATAAAGATTCTTCTCAGCTTACTCATGACAGCATTGCTATCCGGATTGGCAATGTTGATAAGATTGTTATGCTAAGCAGTCTTTTAAACGTATCAAGCGCGAAACAAATGGTGGATACGGAAATTGATAAATTAAGCCTAACTAATAATTTAAAACAAGCGCTGGATGAATATGCCGAGCATTTTATTTTTCCGAATATAATTTATAATACTCAGTTCACTCAGGAGGAAATTGATCAGGCAAAAAGTAACGTTTCAAAATACAGTGGAATCGTAAATGAAAATGAAAGGATAATTGGCAAGCATGACAGAATTACAAAAGAAGCAAAGCTGAAAATAGAATCTTATAAACTTGCAAAAGGCGAGCAGGTCGGCGGCGAGCTTAGTCTTCTCCAATTTTTCGGGAAGATGCTGCACGTCGGCTTTTTAATATCGCTGCTTACAATTTATCTTTTTCTTTTTAGAAAGAAAATCTTTTACGACAACAGGAAGATATTGTTGTTTGCAATTAATTTCATTTTTATTTCATTTATAACTTATCTTGTTGATCAGCTGCAAATTGATGTTCCGCTTCATTTCCTGATTTTCATTCCGGTAGTATCGATGCTGATTACGATAATTTTCGATTCGCGCGTAGGCTTTTATACAACGGTAATTATCTCATTGATTATTGCAGCTCTGCGCAGTAATGATTATACTTTTGCAGCAATGAATATATTCGCCGGTGCACTATCGGTTTACACAGTCCGCGACATAAAAAACCGTTCGCAAATTTTCCGCTCATTCTTTTATATACTGATAGGCTACCTTTTATCTATACTTGCTTTTGGTTTCGAAAGCTTTGCGCCGGCTAATACAATTCTACTTGAATCTGCATTTGCAGGAACAAACGCTCTAATTAGTCCTGTACTTACCTATGGTTTATTAATATTCTTTGAAAGACTTTTTAAGATTACAACTGATTTGACCTTGCTGGAACTTTCAAATTTTGATAGACCTCTACTTAAAGAAATGGCACGTAGAGCACCCGGAACATTTAATCATTCAATGACGATGGGAACGCTGGCGGAATCTGCTGCGGAAAGAATTACAGCAAATCCGCTTTTGGCTAGAGTTGGGGCATACTATCATGATATCGGCAAAACGATTACACCTCAAAATTTTGTCGAGAACCAGTTAAATAACCAGAACATCCACGAAAATCTTACACCCGAAGAAAGCGTAAGCCTAATTAAGAAGCATGTTATAGAAGGAATAAACCTTGCTGAAGAAAATGGTCTGCCGCCGGAAATAATTGATTTTATACCGATGCACCACGGTACTATGGTGATGTCATATTTCTATGAGAAAGCGAAAAAGCTTTACGGAGAAGAAAAAGTCGACGTAGATGATTACAAATATCCGGGACCTAAGCCGAATACAAAAGAGACATCAATAGTTATGCTTGCAGATGGCTGCGAATCTGCAGTCCGCTCTATTGAAGATCCGGATCCAGCAAAAGTAGAAAAGCTGATTGAAAGCATCTTACAAAGCCGAGTTGAGGACGGTCAGCTCGATGATTCACCGATTACATTCAGCGATCTAAATAAAATCAAAGAATCATTCGTGAATATTCTGGTCGGTCAGCACCACAAAAGAATCCGGTATCCAAAGCAGGATGAAATGGAAAAAGGAACCGGCGAACTTCCAGAAGAACAATGAACATCTTTCTAAAAGAATATCTCACTATCCTAAAGCTGGAAAAAAATCTTTCTGAAAATACTTTAAGTTCCTACAAGAATGACATTTCATCTTTATTTAATTTCTTGGAAGAGCAAAAGATTGATGATCCGTCGAACATAAAGTATGAACATTTGATTTCATTCTTTAAGGCACTGAATAAAGCTGGATTGAACAGTAGATCTGCGGCAAGGTATTATTCATCCATCAACGGTTTCTTCAAATATCTTCTTGCAAACAACTATATTACCACGAATCCAATTGAAAAGGTACCGCCGCCAAAGATTCCTAAAAACCTTCCTCCTGTTTTATCTGTAAGTGAAGTTGATTCTATTTTATCAAAGCCGGACGTCGAAAATAAATTGGGACTGCGAGACAAGGCAATCTTAGAAACTTTTTATGCTTGCGGCGTTCGTGAATCCGAATTAATAAATATGAAACTATCGGATATGTTTTGGGAAGAAGATATAATAAGAGTATTTGGAAAAGGCTCAAAGGAAAGACTTGTGCCGATCGGAAGTAGTGCAATCAAATGGATTAAAGAATACCTAATTAAAAGCCGCCCGCTGCTTGAAAAGAAATCTAAAAGTGAAAGTTTTTTATTTTTGAACCAACGAGGAACAAGGCTTTCTAGAATGGGTGTTTGGAAAATTGTTTTAAGGTACGTTAAGGAAGCTGAAATTAAAAAGGAAGTTCATCCGCATACATTCAGGCATTCATTTGCAACGCATCTGCTCGAAGGCGGCGCCGATTTACGCGCTGTGCAGGAAATGCTTGGACATTCAGATATCTCCACTACACAGATTTACACTCACATCGATAGAGAATATATTAAACAAGTTCATAAAGATTTTCATCCAAGAGGTTAACAAATTGGCAAACATTCACGTAAGCGAAAAATTAATTTCATTCTTGACTTTCCTGCCGGTGTTTTTTATTTCACTCGGCATCCACGAATTTGCACATGCTTTCTCCGCATCAAAACTTGGAGATGACACTGCAAAAAATTTAGGCAGGCTGACGCTCAATCCATTTAAGCACGCCGATTTAGTTGGGACTTACTTAATGCCAATCGCATCTTTCGCCTCCGGGTTTGCTTTAATCGGCTGGGCAAAGCCAGTTCCGGTTAACCGGGCAAATTTCAAAAACAATTTCCGAGACGATGCAATTGTTTCTTTTGCCGGTCCGTTTTCAAACTTCATTTTATCAATAATATTTTTCATCGGATTTATAACTCTTGCAGGCACTTGCGTTGAGTTCAAAAATTATATTTTGAATTTTTGCTGGTATGGAGTCTTTCTAAATGTTTTTCTTTTTGCATTCAACCTCCTTCCAATTCCGCCATTGGACGGCTCACACATTCTGTTTGATTTATTTCCCAATAAATTTACTGCCAAACTTTTAAATCTTGGAATTTACGGCTCAATAATTCTACTGTTGTTTATTTACAGCCCGCTCTGGCAGTACTTTATGAATTTCGTCAACATAATATTAAGTTTGTTCGTTAAAACCGCGAAAGTATTTAATGTTTAAAACTGGATTAGGTATCTTTCTTTTACTCCCGATTCTATTTTTATTTCTTGGATGCAGCAACAAAAAATCAAATGAAGATGAGATCAATGCAGGCTCATCCAAAAGTCTGGGAGGAGTATTAGGCGATTTTTATTTTGTCGGAATGGTTAACAATAATCCGGGCATCTATAAATTCATTTCGAAAAATAAAAGCTTCTCGCGCTTTTGGTCGAATGAAAATGAAAAGGTAATCGATCTCTCATATTCTCCAGATAGAAAATGTGTTTTCTTTATGACGGCAACAGACCTTGGTAAGCAAGGAACTCTGCCTTTTATAAAGAATGTCAAGCTGTATTTGATTAATCCTAATTCTTCAAAGTTAGCGCTTATTCAGAAAATCGGGAACGGGATTCAAATTTTTACCGCCTGGGAAACAGACAATACATTTAAAATCATTCTGAACTCATTTGATAAAACAGTCGCCAACTATATCAACCAGGAGGTCTTGATATTCAGCGAGTTCGGAAGAAAATTGGTTGACAATAGCAAGACCTACGATATTACAAAAGAAGGCTATCCAAAGCCACCGTCAACAGTTCAAAACTTTATTTCTCCTAAGGGAGAAAAGTTAATTGCAAAGATAGATTCTTCGGAAGTGTTGATTTATCTTTCATCAAAGTCTAAGAAGACCCCGAAACTAATTACCAGAACTGATCAAAATCTAAATGATGCTGAGTGGTCAACCGATGGAAAGTACTTGGTTTTCTCTACTTTAGATATTTCACCCAAGAATAAGACTCTCCGTAATACTCAGCCGAGCACTTCAAAGTTATATGTATATTCTTTACTTCATAAGAGAATTACCAAAGCATGGAACGGAGCCGGAGTAAAAAATTTTTTTATTAAGAACAATTACCTCATTTTTGATGACGGTTTTGAAGAAAGTTCATCAATTCATATTTTTAACATTAAAACCGACAAGCCGGTTTATACAATCCGGATTAAAGGCGGATGCGGCTTGAGAAATGTACCGTCAGTTCCGATATATGGAAACTGACTATAGAAGTTGGTTCAAATAAATTTTTATGGAAAAAATTTCTGTAACAATAATTACCAAAGACGAAGAACAATTAATTGAAGACTGTCTGAAAAGCGTCAGTTGGGCTGATGAAATTGTTGTCGTTGATTCCGGCAGCAAGGATACAACATTAAAGATAACAAAAAAATATACGGAGAAAATTTTCTTCAACGAGTGGAAAGGTTTTGCCGCCCAGAAAGATTATGCTTTATCCCAGACAAAAAACGACTGGGTATTAAGCATTGATGCCGATGAAAGAGTCTCCGACGAATTGAAGAAAGAAATTGAGTATATTGATTTTTCTAAATTCGATGGTTATTTAATTCCGAGAGAAAATTATTTTTTTAAAAAACATATTACAACCTGCGGCTGGGGAAGAGACCGGCAACTTAGATTGTTCAGAAAATCAAAAACAAAGCTTACGGATAGACTTGTCCACGAAGGTTTTGATGTAGATGGTAACATAGGTAATTTGAAAAACCCGATCATTCATTTTACTTTTAATTCAATTGAAAAAACTATTTCGAAGATAAATCAATATTCAACCCTTGAAGCAACAGAGAAATACAAGACGAAGAAGAAAATTACCGGAAGAATGATTTTAACTCACGGAGTCTCGTCATTCCTTCGTGCGTTTGTTTCTTTGCGCGGATACAAAGACGGCGTTCACGGTCTGATGATTTCAATAATTGATTCAATAACTACGTTCCTCACATACATGAAAATGTGGGAACTTCAAAATAAAGATTAAGATTTTTTTAGATGAGTACTTACTTAAAAATATTAAAATTTGTAAAACCATACTGGAAACATTTATTAATTTCTGTTATCTGCACGATACTTTATGCTCTGCTGAATGGTGCTTCAATTTACCTTACCATTCCGCTTCTTGATACCTTGTTCCAGGGCAGTCAGCAGATAGCAACGCAAACACCGGCAGTTCAAAACGCAACAAGCTTTTTACCAAACTGGGTTGTTCAATTTGAAAAGGACATTACTAACGTTTTTAACAGCTTTGTGTTCAGTGGCAACAAAGTAGATGCGCTATTCAAGATTTGTCTTCTTGTTCTATCAACATTCGTTTTGAAAAATATCTTCGGCTACCTTCAGGCATATTTCTTATCTTATGTGGATCAGGGCTCAACAAAAGATTTTCGCGACCGTGCATACGAACATCTTCATCAACTTCCAATGAGTTATTTTAAACAGGAGCGTGTCGGAAATTTAATCTCCCGAATTACTAACGATGTTAATGTAGTACAAGCCGCCATTTCCGCCACATTCCTAAACATGATTCGCGAGCCGTTAACTATTATCGTCTTCGTAGGAATTGCCCTCAGCATAAGCTGGAAACTAACGCTGCTTGCTTTTATTGTTCTTCCTTTCTCAATGCTCATCATTTCGTGGATCGGATTAAAGCTAAGAAAGCAAAGCACCGCTATACAGGCTAAAATGGCTGATATAACAAGCATCCTTCAAGAAACAATTTCAGGAGTAAAGATTGTTAAAGCCTTCGGAATGGAAGATTACGAGAATAAAAAATTCAAAAAAGAAACTAACAACTTTTTCAAGTTGATGCTGAATATTACCCGTATTAGAAATGCATCTTCACCGATTACAGAAATTTTGAGCGTGATTGTTGGTGCAGTAATTATTTATTATGGCGGCGTTTTGGTCCTTCAGCATAAAAGCTTGAATGCAAGTGAGTTTATTACATTGCTTCTGGCTATTTTCCAGACAATGCCGCCTATAAAAGAATTAAGCCAGGTAAATAATCGCATTCAAGAATCGAGCGCCGCAGCAGATAGAATTTTTGAAATACTCGAAACCAAGCCGGCTATTATAGATACTCCTGGCGCAATCAAGGTAAATAATTTCAAGCATGAAATCACTTTCGACCATCTTTCTTTTCATTATGATGACGGTGAAGATTTAGTTTTAAATAACATTAATTTCTCGGTTAAAAAAGGTGAGATAATTGCGCTTGTCGGTCCAAGCGGCGGCGGTAAATCAACCCTAGTTGATTTAATTCCACGGTTCTATGATCCAACAGATGGTAGAATTTTAATTGACGGAAACGACATAAAAAATATTCGGATCCAAGACTTACGCGTGCTGATGGGAGTTGTAACTCAGGAAACTATCCTTTTCAACGAATCAATTAAAAACAATATTGCTTACGGACTTGGAAATTATCCAACAGAAAAAATTATTGAAGCGGCAAAGGCAGCAAATGCTCACAACTTTATTATGGAGATGCCGGAAGGCTATGATACGGTTATAGGCGAAAGAGGATTAAAGATTTCCGGCGGGCAAAGGCAAAGAATTTCTATCGCAAGAGCAATACTTAAAAATCCCGAGATTATGATTTTTGACGAAGCAACATCCGCATTAGATAATGAATCCGAGCTTCTTGTTCAAGAAGCTATTGAAAGAATGATGGTGAACAGAACTACATTTGTAATTGCTCACCGGCTAAGTACAATTAGAAATGCTTCCAGGATTTTAGTCCTCGATAAGGGGCATATAATTCAAACCGGCACCCACGACGAGTTGATTAAAGACAGCAATGGTTTATATCGGAAATTTTACGAAATGCAATTCAGGGATTAATTTGACAAACCAAAACATAATCACCACCAGATTTGATGTTCGAATACCGTTCTTCCTTTTAGCGGCAACAGTTTGCAGTTTGATGCTCTCATTATTTTTACTTCAATTATTTGCCGGACTTCTTTCAATTCTTTGGCTTTTTGAGAGCATGGAAAATAAGAAGAAAGCATTTGATATTTTCACTCTGCTGATAGTAATCTTTGGCTTTGTAAGAATTTTATCGATAGTCTTTTCTCAATTTCCTTCCGACAGTGTTCAATCATATTATAAAGATGCCTTATTCTATCTCAGTTTCTTTTCATTCAGTTTTTATATGAAAGTTTTAGGAAAAGCGCATTTGGAAAAGATTACTTACATCTTCATAATATCAGCAATAGCAATTTCAATTATTGGATTAGTACTTTTCAATTTGAAGCTCGTGGAAAGGGCACAGTCTTTCTCATCCGGCTACGCAACATTCTCTTCTTATCTGATTGCTGCTCTTGGATTGTACATTGCTCTTCCATTTAAGACCGGAAGAAAATATGCATGGCAAGGATGGGCAATAGGCATGGCTTTAATTTTGTCCGGTGTCGTTACCTCAATGGGAAGAACAAATATTTTTATTTCCGGACTCCTTTTTCTTGCTGGGTTGATTTTTAAAAAGATAAAAATCAAACCGGCAATTGTTATTGCAGTACTGACGGTTATAATTTCACTTTCATCTTTTGAAATGAACAAACGTGAGATTACTAACCGAGTTGATAATCCTGCTACTCTTTCCGATAGAAATATTTTAATCAAAGGCGCTATAGATCTTGCAGGTGTTCATCCCTTGCTGGGATTTGGACCGAGAACTTTCCACAGCATTTTTCCGTATTCAAATTTACTATCAGATAAAGGCATCGGGAGCTGGCATAATGATTTTATTCAGGTCTATTTTGAAAGCGGAATCCTTGGGCTGCTATCATTTCTGGCAATTATAATCTCAGTTGTATTTCTCGCCTTTAAATATTTAAGACAGCACAAATCGGATTCTATTTTAAACGAAATAATTTTCGGAACTCTATTAGGTTTCGTCGCATTAGTTCTTTCTGCATTAACTGCCGGCTTTATAGATTCGCCGGTGTTATCAATCTTGTTCGCACTATTAATTTCGATGTTGTCATCGATATGGTATTTCGACAGAATAGAAAAAGAACCGAAAATAAATAACGAACGAGCATAGGGTTTCCAATTTAGTTAAATTTGTTTAGTAATTGACATTGAAATGAGAGAAATATGGAATCAACCGAAGTAAAAGAAATTTTGGAAGTCGTAGAAAATAATTCTTCTCCCTTGAATTACGACATAAATGAAATAGCGATTATCCTGGCAGCTGGACACGGTAAAAGAATTAAATCGCATAAATCAAAAATGCTTCATAAAATTTGGGGAATCCCAACCGTTGAACGAGTTCATAATTCTTGCAGGAACGGCTTTAAAAAGATGAATATAATCGTCGTGGTTGGAATTAAAGCAAAAGATGTTGTGCAGGTTCTTGGTAAAAGAGATTCAACAGTATTTGCTTATCAGGATGTTCAAAATGGAACCGGACATGCTGTTCAGGTTGCGCTAGAAAAAATTGACAGGAAAAAATTTGACGGCATTGTCTACGTGCTTCCCGGTGATATGGGATTGATTGATTCTTCCACTATAAAATACTTCAGAGATGAATTTAAAAAATCCGGCAGCGATATGATGGTGCTTACCGGAATCTTCGAAAGTAAGCCCGAAGAAAATTCTTACGGAAGAATTATCCGCGTTAAAGAAATTGACGACAACGGAAAACCTTCCGGAAATGATTTTGGAAAAGTAATTGAGATTATAGAAAATAAAGATATCCAATCTCTTGATGCAGGAAAGCCGTATAAAGTTAAGTACAACAATAAATCGTATTCATATTCTAAGAAAGAATTAATCGAAAACAAAGAGTTTAACTCCGGTGTTTACGCATTTAAGTTTTCAAAGCTTGCTGAACTTATCCATTCAATTTCAAATGACAATGTACAAAATGAAATTTATATTACAGATCTAATTTCATTGTTCAACAAGAAAAGTTACTCTGTTACTGCCATTAGCCCTAAAGAACAATATGTATTAATGGGCTTCAACAACAAGTCCGTTTTAAAAGAAATGGAAGACGTAGCGAGGAAGAAAGCTTACGAGAAATTAAAAGACATTGTTGCCATTGACGATCCGGACGATTTCTTTATTGATGATACGGTTGTTGATGAGATAATCGAGATGGATAAGAAAAATGTTCCGCTCGATATCAACATCGGCAAGGGAGTTCACATCGGTAAGGAAGTAAAGTTAAATTATAATCTTGAGCTGGAGAAGAATGTTTTTGTTGAAGGTAACGTTAAGTTTGGTGAAGATGTTATTATCAGGCAAAACGTTTATCTGTCATGCTTCCCTGGACAAACTTTGGAAATAGGAAATAATGTAGAAATTCTTTCTGGAGATATTATAAAAGGTAATATAGTCATTGGTGAGAAGGCACGAATTGAATCAAGCGTTAACATGACAGGAAGCGATGAATTCCCGCTTCGTATCGGTAAGAATGTCTTGATTAAAGGAACAAGCTACATCTTCGGTTCGGTAATCGAAGACGACGTTTATATTGAGCACAGTGTAATTATTAAAAAACGCGTAGACAAAATTTTCAAGAGAGACGGTTCTATTCAGCCGATTAGATTTTACCTTCCAATGCCCGAAGGTATCGACGCCATTGAAGAACTGAAGTGAAATTATAAAAAAGGCTCTTCAAAAAACGAAGAGCCTAAAGTGACACAAGGTAAGTTAGTTTAGGAAACTATTTAGCCGCTGAGATGCTGTTCAGATGTTTGGTTAAAGCGGCTTTCTTTCTCGAAGCAGTGTTCAAATGAATCTTTCCTTTTGTTGTGCTTCTATCTAAAATGGCTACTGCTTCTTTATATAATTTTTCAGCTTGTTCTTTTTCGCTAGAAGAAAGAGCTTTTTTAACTGCGGTTTTTATTTTGGAATCCGTCATCTTGTTAACAATTCTTTTCCTTGCACTAGTACGTATTCTTTTCTTTGCCGACTTATGACTTGCCATTACCTAAGAATCCTTTAAAGATTATAAAAAATTAGTACCAAATATAGACAAACTGGTATTTGATGTCAAATGTAACTTTAGTAATTTTATAAGTTAATTTGAATAAATCGACTTGATGTAAAACAATTTGAACTAAAAATGCTTAAGGTCAACGAAATCTTCTATTCGATCCAGGGTGAGAGTTCCAAAGCCGGACTGCCGTGTGTTTTTATCCGGCTTGCATTCTGCAATCTTAGATGTACTTACTGTGATACCGAATATGCTTTCTATGAGGGCAAAGATATGAGTATTGAAGAGATTCTTACCGAAATAAAAAAATACAAATGTAATTTAGTAGAAGTAACCGGTGGCGAACCACTTTTTCAAAAAGAAAGTTTAGTTTTGTTGAGTAACTTGTGCAATGATGGATATGAGGTACTTCTTGAAACCGGCGGCAGCCTTCCTATAAAAGACGTTGATGAGCGTGTCAAAATTATAATGGATTTGAAATGCCCTTCGAGTGGAATGTTGAAGAAAAATCTTTATTCAAATATCGAAGACTTAAAACAGAGCGATGAAGTAAAATTTGTAATTGGAAACCGAGAAGATTACGACTGGTCCAAAGAGATAGTGATAAAATACATGCTTAATGAAAAATGCAGTATACTCTTGTCAACAGTATTTGGCAAGCTTGATCCACTTACTTTAGTCAACTGGATTTTGCAAGATAATCTTAATGTTAGGTTTCAACTTCAAATGCATAAATTTATTTGGGAACCAAATACAAAAGGAGTATAAAAGTGAAAATCGCAAAAGAATTTAACTGGGAAATGGGACATCGCCTTCCGGACCATTTCGGCAAGTGTAAAAACATACATGGTCATTCTTACAAGATGCTCGTCGAAGTTGAAGGCGACGTTCTTGAGAACGGAATGGTAATGGACTACTACCACCTAAAAGATGCTATAGAACCGCTGGTTGAGAAAATGGACCATGCTTTTCTTGTACATAAGGATGATAAAATTGTACTGGAATTTTTGGATAAAATGAATTCCAAGAAAGTAGTCGTTGACTTTCATTCCACTGTTGAAAACATTACAAGATTTTTCTTAAATGAAATTAAGAAAGCTAATCTTCCTTCCAACATTCACAAAGTTAAAATACGTGTCCGCGAAACTCCGGACGATTATGCCGAAGAAGAAATTTCATTGAAATAATTTCGAAAACAAGAGAGTTCAAATTAAAACGATACTGAAATTATGGAAAAAGATAAACCTTAAAATGCAATGATCTTCAATGTGCTGAGTAATTAAACCAGGAAATTCAAAAAGAGAAAGATGGCACGTTTTAAAATTTTTATTGAATATGACGGCACACGCTACAGCGGTTGGCAAAAGCAGAATAACGCTAAAACTATTCAGGGAACGTTGATCAAAGCTGCAGAAGAAATATTTAAAGATTCTAAGATTGACATTCAAGGTTCGGGCAGAACCGACAGCGGCGTTCATGCTATCTGCCAGGTTGCTCATCTCGAAACAAAAACAATGCTCGCACCGGAAATCATAAAACTAAAATTTAACGATCTTCTCCCTCACGATATAAATATACTGGAAGTTCAAAAGACCAATCCTAAATTTCATGCAAGACATGATGCAATTTCACGAAGTTATATCTACCAAATTTCTCGAAGAAGAACCGCATTCGAGAAAAACCATGTCTGGTGGATTAAAGATAGGCTCGATTTCGACGCAATGCAACGCGCCTCAAAGGAATTTCTTGGTATGCATGATTTCTCTTCATTTGCTGATGAGGATAAAGAAGAGAAGTCCACCAAAGTTATGATTGAAGATATCACGATGAAGGAAAGCTGCGAGTTGATTCTAATACAAATTACCGGTTCACATTTCCTCTGGAAAATGGTTAGAAGAATGGTTGGTGTTCTTGTAGAAATTGGAAGAGGCAAATTGACACAGAATGATTTAAAATATTTTCTGCAAAAAAAATCAGATGTACCCGCCAAGTATACTGCTCCTCCTTCAGGATTATTTTTGGAAAGTGTAAATTATAAAAACGAAACCATCATCAATGAATTGAAACCTGTCCGTGAGTTAATCTGGAAGTCGGTCAATAAAAAATTCATTTGAAAGATGAGCGGATAAATAAAATATCGTAAGTTTGCTACTAATTATTAACTACTTGCTCTAATATCAAATCAATATGGAAAATTTTAGATTAAAAGTATTCCGTTCTGTTGCAAAAAATTTAAGCTTCACCAAAGCGGCTAATGAGCTGTTTATTACCCAGCCTGCAATTACAAAAAATATACATGCGCTTGAAAATGAATTGGGACTTAGATTATTCAATCGTAAAGGGAATAAAATTTTTCTTACTGATGAAGGATTGGTTTTGCTTGAACATGCGGAAAAGTTATTTGATCTTCAATTAAAACTGGAAGATGATCTAAACAGGTTTAAGGAAAATCCAACCGGTTCCTTTAGACTTGGTGCAAGCACAACAATAGCGCAATATGTAATCCCTCCGGTGTTGTCAAAGTTTCATAAAAAATTTAACGATGTCAAGCTTTCACTTCCCACAGGGAATTCAGAACAAATTGCAGACTCATTATTAAAAGGAGAGATCGATCTCGGAATTGTTGAGGGAAAGATTAAAAGCAGAGATATTCATTACTCAAGATTTATTTCAGATGAACTTGTAGCTGCAACTAGTTTCGATAATCAATTAATTAGAACAAATGAAATATCTCTTGAGAAGCTTGCGTCTTTACCTCTAGTACTTCGCGAACGAGGTTCGGGCACGCTTGAGGTTATTGAACATGCTCTAAAAAGCAAGAATATAAAGCTATCGGATTTGAACGTAAGGATGTACTTAGGCAGTACAGAAGCAATTAAAGTTTTTCTTGAACACGACGATTGTATTGGGTTTGTTTCAATAAGAGCACTTGAAAAGGAGCTTAAAGTTGGATCGCATAAAATAGTCCGGATAAAAAATTTCCAAATTAAAAGAATCTTTAATTTCATTACTCCACAAGGCTTAAAGCCTACTAAAATTGCATCTCAGTTTATAAAATTTGCTAAAGAATATTATAACCAAAAGTTATAATGCATTACAAATTTTAATTTGAACTGTTCTTAGCCGTCAAATAAGTTTGCCCAATTATTTTATTAATATATTGAGCAAACAAAACTGATGGAACAACAAATTCAAAACCCTGCTGCCAGCGAAACCGGAAAATCCGACTTAATAAAAAAGATAGTTTTTATCTTATCAATTATTTTTTGTTTATCAGGCTTAGCTTCTCCGCCGATCGCTTTGGCTCTAGGTCTGGTAGTAGCACTTACGATTGGTCACCCTTACATGAAGTTTAACGGCAAAGCCACAAAGTATCTGTTACAAGCTTCTGTTGTTGGACTTGGGTTCGGAATGAACCTTGGCAAAATAATGAAAGTAGGCGAGGAAGGAGTTTCATTTACCATTGTTTCAATTTTCGGTACTCTTCTGCTTGGATTTTTAATTGGCTCCTGGTTGAAGATCCATAAAAAAACATCTCATCTCATTGCGTCTGGGACGGCTATTTGCGGCGGAAGTGCAATTGCGGCAGTTGGTCCCGTAGTAAAGGCGAACGATAACGAAATGTCTGTTGCACTAGGAACAGTTTTTATCCTTAATTCAATTGCATTATTTATCTTTCCGGTAATCGGACATCTGTTACATCTTACGCAAACGCAATTTGGTTTTTGGGCAGGAATTGCAATCCATGACACCAGCTCAGTTGTAGGAGCAGCAGCAAAGTACGGACAGACTGCTTTGCAGGTAGCAACCACCGTTAAACTTACGCGTGCATTATGGATTGTTCCGATAACATTACTAACTGCATTTCTTTTCAAAGAAAATTCTAAAAAAATTTCCATCCCTTACTTTATTTTTCTATTTATTCTGGCATCTGTGTTAAGCACCTATTTCAATCCTGTTGAACATTTTTCTCCTGAATTAGAAAAGCTTTCAGAAGTTGGACTAACTGTAACATTGTTCTTAATTGGCGCTGGATTGTCAAAAGATGTTTTGAAGAAGGTCGGCGTTAAGCCCCTTGTGCAGGGAGTGATTTTGTGGACGGTTATTTCTGTCAGCTCTCTTCTTATAATAATGAAATTGGTAAAATAAACTTTCAACCGGTACAAAATTATTCGTATTCAATTTTTACGGCAAAATTAGGTAATTAAACTTCAAGCTCATTTCTAAAAAATTTGGAAGAAATTTTCTTTTGTCGGATATTTAATTCCGATATTAGTTTTATTTTTCCAAATAATCTCTGCGATTATTGATAGTCAGAAATAGCTTTTACAGTCTTATTTTCATTTATCTTATTCTTACCGTAACTCTGAAGGCACAGTCTGGATGGTTGGAAAAAGATAGCGAACATTTTAAAGTAATTTACAAGCCTGAGCAGGCGTATCTTGTTCCGCACATAATTAATAGTGCAGAAACCTCGCTTCGCACGCTTATGAAACTGTTCGATTACACCCCTTCGGAAAAAATAGTAATCAGTCTTTACGATGCAAGCGACTACGGTTTTGCTTCTACAACAACGGTTCCCGAAAATTTTATTCGTTTGGAAATAGAGCCCTTCGAACATGAGTACGAGAATATCCCATTTAACGAAAGATTCCAGTGGGTACTTAGCCATGAACTGGTTCATGTTGTTGTTGATGACCATGCTTCAAATGTTGAAAAGGTAACCAGATCAATATTTTCAAAAGTATCACCAGAACAGGTACAGCCGCTTTCAATATTTTACAGCTTGCTAACAAACTACAGTCGTTTTACTCCACGTTGGCATCAGGAAGGAATTGCGGTATTTCTAGAAACATGGCTAAATGGCGGCTTCGGAAGGGTGCTTGGGAATTTTGATGAGATGTTCTTTAGAAGCATGGTAGCTGATTCTGTTAGATTTCCTGGTTATATCGAGCTCGATTCCAAAACGACTCTTACTAATTTTTTACTTGGAACACTTTATTATATTTATGGTGAAAGGTTCTGCTCATATCTTTCAATAAAATACGGATCGGATAAACTGATAGATTGGTTCAAGGAAGAGCCGAATGATTTTTACGAAGGCTTCCTCAATAAGTTTGAAAAAATTTATGGAATAAGCCTCGACAAAGCGTGGAATGATTTTATTTTTTATGAAAAAAAATTCCAAGGAAAGAATATAAAAAAAATAGAATCTGCCGGGCTTACTCCAATGCGACAACTTAAAAATAAAGCCATAGGCTGGGTAACAGAACCGTATTACATCCAGCAGGATTCAACGATGATCTTCGGTTATCACACACCGAATTATTTAGCCGGGATTCAAACTCTGAATTTAAAGAATGGTGCGTCAGATAGAATCGGCACTCTTCCAACACCAAGCCTTATTAAAGTGGCTTCTACAGCCTACGATAAAGACCTTGGATTATTTTTCTATACAACAAAGAATAATGAATTATACCGGGATGTCTGCGTTCTTCAAACATCAACTAATGATACGAAAGTTCTTTTTGCAGACTGCCGTGTAGGTGACCTGACAATAACATCAACAACTCACGACCTCTGGGGCGTATTACATTCCAATGCAGAAGTATCTTTGGTTGTTTCGCCTTATCCTTATAAAAATTTAGTCCCGCTCATTAAGTTTAATGCCGATGATGAAATTTATGATTTGTCTATCAGCCCAAATGGGAAATACCTCGCCGCTATACTACACAGAGCAAATGGAGATCAGTCACTTATTTTAGTTAACTGCGACAGTTTGAAAGACGGAAGCTCATTCAAATACGAAACAATTGCAGATAAAGGTTCGCCTGAAAGTCCATCTTGGAGCCCTGATGGAAAATATTTATTCTGGAATGCATATGTAAACGGCGTTTCAAATATTTATAGAGATAATTTAGATAATGCCGACATAGAACCGCTTAGCAATGTTCTAACCGGTCTCTTTAAGCCGGTATATTTAAACAAGGATTCGTTATTCGCTTTTGAATTTACACCAAAAGGATTTACGCCTGTAATTATTCCGAACAAATCCGCCAATCATCTTCCGGCAATAAATTATCTTGGTGAAAAAGTGGTTGAAAAAGACCCCGAACTAACTAAATTAGCATTGAAGCAGGATGATGATCCGCTGCCGGATACTGTTCAGCCAAGAAACTTTACAAATTACAATTCACTTGCAAATCTTAAAGTGCTGACTTTTATCCCAGTAATTACAGGATTTCAGGATCAAAAAGTCATAGGAATTTTTACTCATATCTCCGATCCTTTAATTGTTAATGATCTTACCTTTGAATTTGGAATCTCGCCATTTAAATCAAAGGCGAAAATTCCTCTCTTCCACATCAAAGGCAAGTATGAATATAAAAAACGGTTTACGATAGGAATCAATTATAACCCAGGCGACTTCTATGATCTATTCAATCAGCGTAAGCGAGGAATGATAGGAACAAAGCTAACTTTGGGATATACCAACTACTGGGTTTATGATAATCCGCTGAAAATTATGCAGTCAGTTTCTCTTGATTATTATAAAGACATAGAATTCATTAATGATAACCTTGTCCGTGTTTCGCAGCCTAATTTCAGTGTTCTCCAAACTACACTCAATGCGAAAAACTTACGGCGAAGTATCGGCAGCATAGACTTTGAGGAAGGAGATGAATTCAATACAACTGCAATGGCATTCGGTACCGAAGTCCCCAGACTTTTAGTTGCCGGACAAATATACGGCGAATGGGACCATTACCTTACATGGCTTTATCCTCATAATACTTTTCATCTTAAGATTGCCGGTGGCTGGAGTATATTGACCGATAGAGTCGTCCAGGCAAAATTTTATTTTGGCGGCTTTGGCAATAGACCTCTTGAAGATGTCGATGTTATGCAATACAGAAAAGTATTTCGGTTTCCCGGCATACCAATATATAGTTTGGCGGCAGAAAAATTTGGTAAACTAATGCTTGAAGATGAATTGCCTCCGCTCCGATTTAGTGATGCTGCTATCGGTCAGCATTACTTAAGCCACATCAGCCTTTCGGTATTTTCGCAATCGCTTTTGCTAGCTTCGTCGCAGCCAAAGGAATGGATTGACCTCGGCACTCAAATCAATTTTGTATTTCGTCATTGGTTTAATTTAGAATCTACATTCTCTGCAGGCATTGCTGAAGCCTGGCATTCGAAAGGAAATTCCTGGGAATGGTTTTTATCATACAAACTCCTCAGAAATTAATTTTAAAGAAATATTTATCCGGCAATTGATTTTTAAGTGAAATTATAAGAATTTAGGGACGAGTAAAGATTTTACATTAATACAAAGCTCAAAAATTGCCCAACTCTACATTAGATATTATTATTAATATCCTGTCAAACTTCTTTAGTAAAAAACAGATTTCGGAGTTTGAAGAGTTACTTAAAAAATCTTCCAGCAAAGCAAAAAGCTCTCGATCATCTATCCCTACTTCAGATAAAGAACAGCTACTCTCAAACCCAGATCAAAAAAGTTTATTCAATGCAAATGTAGAACTACTCATTACTTTTGCCTCTGAACGTTTAAACACAATTAAGTTTATCGAGCTGCTTTTATATCTTGGTGAAATTTGTATTTCCCGTGGCGAACTTGAAACAGCAAGCCAGATATTTGATAGGACTCTTACCGTAGTTAATAAATATCCCGATCTCGAAAACATTGCAGCTTATTCATTGCTTGCACTTGGAGAAGTTTTCAGTCGTCAGGCACAGTGGGAAGATAGTATAAACCATATTAACCGCGCTAAAAAATTATTCAACCGGCATAAAGATCTTCGCGGCATTGCAAAATGCAATAACCTCCTCGGTACAATATACGGCGACAAAGGAAATTTCAAAAAAGCTAGAAGCAGTTTTGAAAACAGTTTGACATTTCTTAATCCTCGGACTGATATTGCACTAATCGGAATGGTTGAAATGAACCTTGGCATTCTAAGTAACATGCAGGGCAAACATGATGAGGCTTTGTTCTATTATCAGCGTGCTTTAATTAAATATGATAAAATGAAAGATATGAGACGCATTTCCCAGCTTAGACATAATTTGGGAATGCTTCATGCCCAAAAGGGAGAGTACGAGACTGCGTTAAAAGAATTCGACGGGAGTATTGCTATTGCAATGAAGGCAGATTATCTGCCAGACCTTGCATTATCTTACTTAAGTAAGGCTTTCGTTTATTCACAACTGGATGACTTCCCTTTAGCAAGTGCGTTTGCAGAAAAATCAATGGACATCTGTTATAAGATAAACGATAGGCTCTCGATTGCCGATCTTTATAAAATAAAGGGAATTATCGAAAGAAAACTGCATCATTACGAAATGGCTGAGAGTTATTATATGACTAGCTTACGGATAAATTCAGAACTCAACAACCCGCTTAACCAGGCAGAGACTTTATTCGAGCTCGGCATTCTATACATTGAAAATAAAATGAAACAGAAAGCAGTTAAACATTTAAAATCATCTCTTACGCTATTCAAGAAAATGGAAACCGAATTTATGGTTAAGAGGATAAATGAACTGCTGGCAACAATAAATTAACCACCCCCCGCTGTTACTATAGAAAAAATCCTACTAATTTTATTTCCCTTTTTGATGAAGATTGTTTATAATTTATATCTAAAAGCTTATATTAAGCCCGCTAACTAAAAACGATTTAAATAACAGTAAATGAAGTTTGTAGAATTCAAGAAGAACATCGATAATCTTGACAGGATAAAACCCGGCGTCGAAGAGACTTCTGAAAAAGTTAAGAATCTCGAAGTAATTCTTGATATAGTCAAAAGCATTAATAGCACACTAATACTTGAAGATGTTCTGGGACTGGTACTTAAAAACGCAATTTCGCTTACAAACTCAGACCGAGGTTTTATAGTTTTAAGATCCGCAAACGATATCCTTGAATTTAAGATTGGTTTGGATTCCGAAGGCAGCAGGCTGCCTGAAGATATGTTTAATGTAAGCACCACAGTAGTTAAAGATGTTTTTAACACTGGTCAATCGAAATTTATTGAAGGAGCACAAAGCGATACCGAATACGATGCAAGTAAAAGCATTCTCCGCCTTGAACTTCAAACAATACTCTGCTCACCGCTGATAACCGAAGAAAAAAAGATCGGTGTAATTTATGTTGATAGTAAGCATCTTCACAAAATAAAAGCCCGTGAAATTACTGATACCTTTGAAATACTTGCAGGTCAGGCTGCTACAGCAATCAGGAACGCGCAGCTATATAACGGGCAAATAAATGCTTATAATGCTCTTAATGAAGCGAACATCCAGCTTATTCAATCCGAAAGAAAAGCACTTAAATCAAGTATCGATTCGGAAATTGGTCAATCGTTACAGGGCTTGGTTCATCTCGCTTTACTCGAAACCGAAAGTTTGATGAGAGTGATAGAAAAAACTCAAAAAGATTTAAGTGATCAAAATCCTGATTCAATATTGTTCGACCGGTTAATGCTGAAATCGAAAGTTGTCATCGACAGTATCCGTAATATTCAAAAATACGCGCAGGTGCTGATTGAGACTTCAATAATGAATTTGAATAAAGACACCGGAGACCTGAACCGTACTATTCAATCTGTAATAAAATATCTTTCGCCGATGAAAAAGTTTTATAAGATATTCTTTAAGACTGAATTCAATGCAATACCATTATGCAATTACGATTCCGAACAAATACAGCATTTGCTTGTTCATCTTTTTAATAATGCAGCAGAAGCAAGAAATGATGCGACCTTAACTGTCAGATCTTTTTATAGGGACAATTTTATTTACGTTGAAGTTGAAGACAACGGACCAGGTTTCCCGGATGAAATTGAAAATCCATTTTATGAAGTGATTGCGGCAGGAAGGACGAGTTACGGTCTATACTTATGCAAGAGCATAATCGACAGACATAACGGACAAATCAAGATCTTAAAAAGATCTCCCAGTGCAATAATCCAATTTTCTCTTCCGGTAATTTAAAATATGCCAGAATCTTTCAATAAATATTTCAGAATGCTTTATGATCAGATTCCGTTTCCGATCCAGATCATTAATTTTGAAGGTAAAATTGTCTATGTAAACCATGCATTTACTTTTCAATGGGGCTTTAATATCTCGGAACTAAACGAATATTCGATCTTTAATGATTCTGTCCTAAAAGAAAGCGGAGCTCATAAGGCAATTCTCGAAACTTTTGAAAAAGGCGGTTACCGTTTTATTAACAACTATGCAGATTCTTTATTAAAGAGTAAAGAAACCACTATTCCGATTTTTAGGACAAAGTTGTTTCAATCTTCATTTGATGATAAAACTTATGTCGTTCTTTTTCATGAAGATCAAACCGAAGTCGTTCTTGCCGAAGCAGAAGTAAAAAAAGCCAGAGATGGTAATAAAGAAGCAGAGCGGTTGAAGGATACTTTTTTAACAGTCCTTTCGCATGAACTGAGAACCCCACTGAATATTGTACTCGGCTACTCTTCCATAATTAAGGAGAGTATGAAAGACAAAATAAATTCCGAAGACAGAATTTATCTTGATAATCTCTACAGTGGCAGCGAGCGGCTTTACAACAGCATTACTCAAATGCTTGAGTTTGCTCAGATTGAAGCTGGAAATTATGTTTTAAATTTAGAAACGCTTGACCTTAACTTCGTAGTAAAAAATTGTGTTGAAGCTGCTATTGATTCCGCAAAGGAAAAGAATCTCGATATTAAAGTCATGTGTTTGAACAGTAATATATTTGTTGATGTTGATGCTCAAAGCCTTGAGAATGCAATCAACAACTTATTAAACAATGCTGTTAAATTTACAAGGCAGGGATTTATCGAAGTTGAAACCAGCTTGCTGGAAGAAAGAGAACTTGCAGTTTGCAGAATAAAAGACTCCGGTATCGGAATTTCTACAGAATATCTCGATCATCTCTTCAGACCTTTCAGCCAGGAAGACCTAAACATCGGAAGAAATTTTGAAGGCAATGGATTGGGACTTGCGCTTGCAAAAAGATACCTGGAAAAGATGGGAGGTTCACTTCTTGTAGACAGCATCAAAGGTGTTGGATCAACATTCACATTTACCTTACCTATCTCTCAGCAGGTTATTAAACCCGGCTCAAATGAGAACAGCAGCAAAAAGGAATCTTTTAAGAAAATATTGGTTCTGGATAATTCTAATGACACTTTCAATTTGCTAAATGCTTTCTTGAAGAATATCTACCAGATAAATTTTATGGAATTAAGAGATTTTGAGCATGAGCAAGTTATCCAATTAGACGCTGAGATTTTTATCTTAAACGTTGAAAAGAAATACTGGGATAAATGCCTCAGCATTTGCAAAGATATAAAGAACAACGATCCCCAAAAACGACCGGTGATTATTCTGTCAACCGAATATCTTGATGCAAAGATGAAGCAGTTTTATTCTGCTGGTGCCGATAAGTTTATTGTCAAGCCTTTTACTAAAAAGGATCTGATAAAATATCTGGATGAAGTAAAAAAATAGATTCATAAGCATCAGGTATAAGTATGACAAACCACGTTAGATTGTACCTTATATACATCTAAAAAGAAGGCGAGAGATGTCCGAACTAAACGAACTCAAAGAAAAAGTTCAAAAAGCATTTCTGAATTGGGAAGCAAACGTTTACCGGAAATCAACCGGACACAATCCTGAAAGACAAATCGAATTTACTACTGCTTCTTTTACTCCCGTTAAAAATATTTATACTTCTAATGATTTTAACGAAGAAGAATATTTATCAAAATTAAATTTTCCCGGCATCTATCCTTTCACGCGGGGAATTCAGCCGACAATGTATCGCGGAAAACTATGGACGATGCGTCAGTACGCCGGCTTTGGTACGGCAGCCGAGTCGAATAAAAGATATAAATATCTTCTCACTCAAGGAACATCGGGATTGTCGGTTGCATTTGATCTGCCGACGCAAATAGGCTACGACAGTGATGATCCGATTTCGTACGGTGAAGTTGGAAAGGTTGGAGTTGCTATCGATACGCTTGCAGATATGGAAATTCTTTTTGATAAAATTCCGCTCGATAAAATTTCCACTTCAATGACAATCAATGCTTCTGCGGCTGTTCTTCTTGCAATGTATATTGCCGTTGCAGAAAAGCAGGGGGTTTCGAAAAACAAAATAAGCGGGACGGTTCAAAACGATATTTTAAAAGAATATATCGCCCGCGGAACTTATATCTATCCACCTAAAGCTTCGATGAGATTGGTTACTAATATTTTCGATTACTGCTCAAAGGAAGTTCCAAAGTGGAATACAATTTCCATTTCCGGATACCACATTAGAGAAGCCGGCTCAACGGCAGCGCAGGAAGTCGGATTTACTTTGGCAAACGGAATTGCTTATGTTGAAGCTGCACTTAAAGCAGGATTGAACATCGACAGCTTTGCAGGTCAATTGTCTTTCTTCTTCAACGCGCACAATGATTTGTTTGAGGAAGTTGCAAAGTATAGAGCTGCGCGCCGTCTCTGGGCAAGAATAATGAAAGAAAGATTTAAGGCAAAAAACGAGCGCTCAATGATGCTCAGGTTCCATACCCAGACTGCAGGATCGACATTAACAGCACAGCAGATCGACAACAATATTATTAGAGTAACTATCCAAACTTTAGCTGCAGTTCTTGGCGGCACTCAAAGTCTTCATACAAATTCTAAAGATGAAGCACTCGCTCTGCCGACTGAAGCTTCCGTAATGACGGCACTACGCACTCAGCAGATTGTCGCTTACGAAAGCGGAGTTGCAAATACAATTGATCCGTTGGCAGGTTCTTATTTTGTTGAATCGTTGACGGACAGAATTGAAAAAGAAGCCGAAGATTACATTGATAAAATTGATTCACTCGGCGGTATGATTCAGGCAATTGAAAATGGCTTTGTCCAGAGAGAAATTCAAGAAGCCGCTTACAAGTTTGAAAAAGAAATGGAAAGCGGGAATAAAATCGTAGTCGGTGTAAACAAGTTTCAGGTTGAAGAAAATCAAAAACCGGATCTACTGAAAATCGATATTAAAATTCAGGAAGAGCAAGTAAATTTTCTTAACAAGATAAAATCTGAAAGAGACAACAGAGCTGTTAGTAAAGAAATCGATAAGCTAAAAAAAGCTGCACGAGGCGAAGATAATTTGATGCCGTTTATTCTTGATACTGTAAAAGCATATGCAAGTGTCGGAGAAATTTGCAATGCGATGAGAGATGTTTTTGGTGAATACAAAGAACAAGTTATAATATGATTCGACAAATTTAAAAATGAACCCCTCAAAAATTGAACATATCGGCATTGCAGTAAAAAATCTTCAGGAATCAATTAATTTTTATGAAAGCGTGCTGGGTTTAAAATGTTATGGCATTGAGGAAGTAAAAGATCAGAAAGCCCGTACAGCTTTTTTTAAACTTGGCGAAACTAAAATCGAATTACTGGAATCAACAGATGCGGAAGGTCCGATCAGTAAATTTATTGAGAAGAAAGGAGAGGGCATACATCATATCGCATTTGCAGTTGATAATGTGGAATCAGCCTTGGCAGATGCAAAAGCTAACGGCGTCCAACTGATAGATGAGGAGCCTAGAAAAGGAGCGGAAGGGCTTAGTATAGCTTTCCTTCACCCAAAATCAACAAAAGGAGTACTAATTGAATTCTGTGAAAAAAAATAATCAAACTAAAACGGGAATGCTATTGAATTGGAAAAAAATGCTGGGACAAAAAAAATTCAGAATCGAATTTATTCTGAGTTTGGTTTTGCTTTCATCAATTTTATATTCTTTTACCCATTTCTTAGATTTCGTTGAAAACAGGCATGGAATAGTATTGAACGATCCTGTCCTAAGCCTCTTTTCACCAGTCGATTTAAACTGGCTGATTTTTTTATTAATCTACCTTTCTCTTGTACTCGCATTTATTAATCTGGCAAGGGAACCGGAAGGACTGATGCTCGCAATTCAGTCTTATGTGGTTATGATTGCTTTTAGAATAGCAGCAATGTATTTAATACCATTGGATCCACCCCAAAAAATGATTCCGTTAAATGATCCCTTCGTACAATTTTTCGGAACAGGGAAGCTGCTGTTAAAAGATCTTTTCTTTTCCGGTCACACAGCTACAATTTTTCTGCTTTACCTGGTAACCATGCGCAGGCAGCTAAGAAGCTTATTATTAATATTTACAATTGCTGCGGGAATTTCCCTTCTTCTTCAGCATGTACATTATTCTATTGATGTGCTGGCAGCACCGTTTTTCGCATACGGCAGCTTTAGGATAACCTATCTATTACGTAAAAAATTTATATTTCAAATTGAAAGTTATCCGACTAATAATTATGTTCAGCCTGTAAGAAAGTTGAATTTCCATAATAAGGTCCGCAGTAGTTAAAATTAGGCATAGCCGAAGATTTATTTTTAAAAATCAGAGTTACAGATGGGAATATTTAAATCTAAAGAACTCGAGCAGCTCAGAGCTGAAAATGAAGAGCTGAAATCAAAATTCCACTTCATGTTTGAAAAGGAGGAAAATGCTAAAAAGCTTGAGCTGGTGCTTAAACGACTAAGATCTGAAGTGGTGCAGCTTAATGAAAAGAAAAGCAATATCCGGCATGAGATTGAACTCCTCACTGAACAGGAAGAGCAGAAAAAAGAACAGGCTACACAAATAGACCAGCAAATCTCCAGTATGAAAGAAATGAGAGATGAGCTTCAAAATACAATATTTGATTACACTAATCAGATAAAGGAACTCGAAAAAACTATCACTGAAAAAAATAAGGAAGGTAAAGACACCGGAACTGAAGTAATAAACCTGCAGGAAAATAATTTTGATCTTGAAGAAACACAGGAACGACTATTACAATTGGAGGATAAAGAGTCAGGCTTGTTGGAACAGCTCGATTTAGCAAGGCAGGAGATCACTAATTTAGATAATGCGAAAATACGTTTAACAAAAGACAACGAAGATGTTGAGAAAAATGTTGAACAAAAACAAAGAGAGATTTCTTTACTTGAGGAAGAAAAATTAAAATTAAATAGCGAGATAACTTCGAAGAAAGACGAAATTATTGCTTACTCAGAAAAAATTACTTCGCTTGAAAAAGAGTACGCGTCTGTCGAATCAAATTTATCTTCGCTTAGAGAAATTGAGAATAAGCTGAAGGTGAGCATAGAAAACCTTACCCAAGAAGAACAATCCAAGATTGAATTCTCCGAAGAGCTTAAAGATATCGATAAGATGCTGGATGAAAAGAGAGTAAAGCTTGAAGAACTTGAAATGAGCTTCAATAAACTTTCTGAGGAAGCCAGTTTTAAACAAAAAGAACTTTATGCAATTGATCAGTCGCTGAGCATTAAATCTAACAGGCTTTCCAAGCTAAATCTGGATTTGCTCGATCTTGAAAAGAAATCTACAGATCTAAAGGAAGAAGTAAAGCGGTACGATAATATGAAAGCTGAGCTTCATCAAAAACTTTCAGATGAGAAACTGGCAGTCGAAAAGTTTGTGGAACAGAATTTTAAGCTTCGTGAAATTGTACCTTTACTTGAAAAACGTAAAAAAGAAATTGAGCAAGGTAATATCGAGCTTGAAAACAGATTCACCGAAATGTTCCAAAAGTTTAACAGGGATCTTAATGAAATAAATAAAAAGCGAAATGTTCTGGAACAGATTATTCTGAAGAAGGAAAAAGATGTTGAGGAACGCGATCAGATTCTATTCGAAAAAATATCTGCACTTGAAGAAAGTGAAAATATTATGAATGCCAGGCAGGCAGAAATTGAAGCCTTCGAAAATCAAATTAAGTTTCTAAAAGAACAGAAAGAACAATTGCAAAACGATCTCCAGAAAATAGACGACGATGCATCAGAAAGGAAAAACTATAACAACGATCTGCGGCTGGAAACAGAAATTTTAATGAAGAAGCGTATGACTCTTGAAAAAAGCCTGCAGGAAATTTTGAAATTATCAAACGATAATCTTTATAAAGCCGAAGCACGCAAGCTGAAGCTCAGCGACGACTTGAAGGAATACGAAGAGAAGTTGGAAACCTGCCGCGAAAAGATTAATGAATCCATGCGCCAGCTTGTGGAGGTACAAGCTTCTATCGGCGTAATAAAAGCGGATGAAGAAGAGCATAAGGGCAATATCTCCAAATTAGTCACCATGAAAAAACGGCTTCGCGATGAAATCTTGAAACAACAGGCTACGCTCCAGAAGTTTCAGAAGATTCGAGAAAAAATTAAGTTGGAACAGGCAATTTCGAAAAACAGTCAGGTCGGTGGTCCATATCAGGGAAGCGATAACGAAATGAAACCAAAGAGTTTTGATGAAAGCAGCCAAAAAGGTCCCCGGTTATTTAAGCAGAATTTATAAAGGAAGATTGATGTACAAAAAAAAATTACTTTCTCTGATTACTATCCTATTAATTTCACTTCTTTCTTTAACATTCATAAAAGGTACTTTTGCTAAACCTGTTCCCTCGAATGTTGTTCATCCTGAATGGAGCTATAACAAGACAATCTATGAAGTAAATGTAAGGCAATACACAAAGGAAGGGACCTTAAGAGCTTTTGAGAAGCATTTACCAGAGTTGAAAAAACTTGGAGTAGGAATTTTATGGATAATGCCGATCAATCCGATTGGCAAAGTTAATCGTAAGGGCAGACTCGGAAGCTATTACTCGGTTCAAAACTATCTTGAGGTTAATCCGGAATTCGGAACAATGGATGATTTTAAAGAGCTTGTAAAAAAAATACATTCGCTCGGTATGCATGTTATTCTTGACTGGGTTGCAGATCATACATCATGGGACAATGTGCTTACAAAAACTCATCCTAATTTTTATAAGAAAGATTCTACCGGAAACTTTGTAGCGCCGGTGAAAGATTGGACTGACGTAATTGCTTTGAACTATAAAAATAAAAATTTATGGACTTACATGATTAACGCCATGAAGTTCTGGGTAAAAGACTGCGGAATAGACGGCTTTAGATGCGACGTTGCCAATATGGTGCCCACAGCATTCTGGGATAAAGCGCGAGCCGATCTCGATAAAATTAAACCAGTCTTTATGCTTGCCGAAGCCGAAACTCCAAAGCTTCAAACTAAAGCTTTTGATATGACGTATTCATGGGATCTTTATCATTTGACTATCGATATTGCAAAGGGAAAACAAAATGCGTCTTCGCTAAATAAATATTTCCAAAAAGAAAATGATAATTATCCGTTTAATGATTTCAGAATGCGGTTCACCAATAATCATGACGAAAATAGCTGGAACGGAACGGTGTTTGAACTTTATGGAAAAGCCGCATCAACATTTGCAGTGTTTACATTTGCAGTTCCCGGAATGCCTTTAATTTACAGCGGGCAGGAAGCCGGCTTGGATAAAAGACTAAAATTTTTTGATAGAGATCCGATCGATTGGAAACCTTCGCCATTTAGAGAGCTATATACAAAGCTCGTTCACCTAAAATTGAAAAATAAAGCCCTGTGGTGCGGCGATAAAGGAGGGAAAATGATGCTAGTCTCCAAGCCTAACGATAAATCTGTTTATTCATTCGTAAGAGAAAAAGATGGCGACAAGGTATTTGTTGTTTTTAATTTATCAGCCAATCCTGTTGATGTTACTCTTCAATCCGAATTAATGAAAGGAGATTATCAAAATTTATTCACCGGCAAGAAGGATTCATTTGGAATTAAACATGAGTTCCAATTGAAACCATGGGAGTACAAATTCTTTGTTAAGGAATAGAGTATAAGGATTATGTTATAAAGGTATATGGTATAAAGGAAATACTTAAACAAAGTTTTTGGTTTAATAAACTTATAGAAATTAAAAATTTTGATAATAATAATGGGAAAAAATAAATGCGGTTTAGAATTTTCATTTCGTTTTTATTTACCTGGCTTATATTAAACTTCGCTGAGGTTAACGCTCAATCTGCTGGGGCAAATTTCCTCCTCGGTTTTCCAATGAATGAATTCAAAGATAATGTAAAGAGAACAGGAATTGGGTTTGGTCTTCAATTCATGCTTTTCAATCCGACTCCTGAATATCCTTATACTTTCGGAATAAATTTGGGATATATAAATTACGGCTGGGAATCGAGACAAGAACCGTTCAGCTCGACGATACCGGATGTTGTTGTTGATGTGAATAGAACAAACAACATTGTAAATTTTCATGTCATCAGTCAGATAATTCCGCTGCAAGGTTCCGTACGACCATATATTGAACTGATGCTCGGCGGCTCTTATATATATACGGAGACAAAAATTAACGGAAGCGGCTCAGAAGATGTTGCAAGCTCTACCAACTTTGATGATTGGGCGTGGAGCTACGGCGGAGGCTGCGGAGTTCAATTTGAATTAGTCTCATTTGCCGATCCTCAGCAAAAGGTTACCTCGGTCTTTCTGGATTTTAAGGTGAGATATCTTTACGGAACCGAGGCTGAATATCTGAAGGAGGGATCGGTAATCATTAACCATGGTCAGGTTATTTATGAAGTATCAAAGTCCAAAACTGATTTATTGACTTTTAATCTCGGCGCAGTAGTGTACTTCGGAAATTTGTTTGGAGGGAATTAATTTCTCAATCCTGCCGCATACGATATTGCCGCTCTAATATCATCATGGACTAAAGATGGATAACTTTTTAATATTTCTTCTTCGCTCAAACCTTCAGCTAAGTTATCAAGTATGACAGACACCATTATCCTGGTTCCTTTTATACATGCCTTACCATGACATACCAAAGAATCTACGGATATTCTTTCTCTCCAATTCATAATAATCCTCGATACACTTTCTTTTACATCCTAAAAATAAATGAGACACTCTTTTCATCAATAATCTACTATTTAGGAAATAATTTTACAAGTCAAGTTAAGATACTTCCGGATTACTAAACATTTCTCCTGTTTGTTCTTCTGATCGAACAGGAGAATATCCTTGCGCCATTAATCTTTTACTTTCTTGAACCATATCAAGGTATGACAGCTCGCTTCCAAGAAACCAAATCTTAATCCATGTTCTAAGCCAGATTAAAGCTTGCTGGATCAAGAACATAATAAAGATTGTAAACCCGGAAACCATTCCGATTGATTCATCAAGAAGAAAATACAAAATGAAAAACACAACCGGTGCTATCAATAAAAGTAGATAAAGAAAGTATGCGCCAAAAAAATGCCTGAACACAAACTTGGCTGATGTCCACATCGACTTTAATACTTTTTTTGAATCTTCTCTAAACAAGATAATTTTCGCATAATCACTAATGGTAAGAAGCAGAAAAAGGAATACCAGGCAGACAATCGCTCCAACTAAAAATATATAGAACAGCGAAGCCTCACTTTGAACAGATGGATATGCTGAAACGAGTACCGCACCGATTACAAAGAAAAGCAAGCCTTCAATTACTGAGATTAAAATTATCATATAAATTGCAAGACGAAGATATCTCATAAAGAACTTTCCGCAGCCGGATAAAAATTCTTTTACGTTAAATTTATTCTCTTCAGTTAGAATTGTTAGTACGCCGCCGGAAAAGAAAATTGTAAAGATTAAAAAGAAAAATCCCATCCAAACTGCTGTAAGTAAAAACGGTCTTATTGCTTTGCCAGACTGCCGCATGAAATCAGTATAGCTTGTATAATCAAAATGTTTAACCAGGGAACTCAATGCCATTGTATTTCCTGCCTGAGCAGTTATAACAGCATGAAACGGTATTGCAATAACAAGCGCCAGCAGAAGAGTTACCGCATAAATTAATGTAGTCATTCTTTTAGATTTTGCTGCCGAAATTAAACCTGCGGAATATGCATTAAATATTTTCATTTTTCTATCCTCTATTTTTAAAACATTGAACCGAAAGTGAGCAATGTATTTTCAACCCAGAAAATGAACTTTGCAAAGTATTTATCTTCTGCTGTAGTTTCCGGTTCCCTCGTGTAGCTGTTGTTAATCAGGTTTACATCCATTGGTATTTTGTTGTAAGGATCTATCTTTGCCCAGACAACCTTTTCCGGTTTGTCGTAAATGAAATCATGCGTGCGGTATTTACCGTCCCAATGTTCTAAAATTTCTTTTCCGTTATCAAAGTGGACAAGCACTTCCTCCGGCATAATTACATCGCCTAAACGATAAACAACTACTTTCGATTCGTAAACAGGCTTGCCTTTCTCTCTCTGAACTTTATAATATTTATTCACACCTGCACTATCATAAACACCCTGAGGCTGTTCCACTTTATCAACAGAAATGTTTGCAAGCTTGTAATCGCAGATGCCGGTTCCATAAAGAACCTCATTAAAGAACCAATCCATATTATCGCCAAGTTTATTGCCGAGCCTATTCTTTACAACTTCATTTACAATATTTATGAAGTCTCTCCCACACGGATGCTTGAATTTCCATCGCTCAAAGTATGTCTGCATTATTTCATCCATTACTTTTCTGCCGACTAATCCTTCCAGTGTCTTCATCCATGTTCCGGTTTTATAATAGGTAATTTCACCATAGCCGCCGTCGGTATATTGCCATGAGTTTTGAAAGTCAGGCGCAATCTTCGGATTCTTCATTCCCGCATAACTTTCTCTCTGAAGCTCAAAGTCTCCGAAGTGGTATCCTAAAAGATCGAAGAAAGATTTTTTCTTGCCGTAATAATGGTCCATTATTCTTCCTTCGTAATATGTATTGAAACCTTCGTCCATCCAGGCTTCTTCAAATTCGTTGGTTGCAAGCATAAGCATAAAATATTGATGACCGAACTCGTGGATTACAACGTTTTCTATCAGCTTAACTCCGGCAGGCAAACCCCATAAGCTTCCGGCAGTAATAAAAGTAGGATACTCCATTCCCGCCGAACCCATTCCTCTTATAGGAGGATCTACAATCGTAAGGTTTGGATAAGGATACTTTCCTAAATATTTATTAAAATACTCAAGCGCATCTTCAACGGATTGAATATGTCTTCCGGCAAGACAATAATGTTCCGGCTGAAGCAGCAATTTTATCTTAACATTATGCCAAACAGCGTTAACAACTTTAAAACGCGGTGAGGCAGTCCATACAAAATCAATTACATCCTCTGAATGATAGAACAAAGTTTTTGTACCGTCGTTGTTTTGTATTTCATTTTGCAAAACACCGGCGGCACCGACCACATAATTTTTAGGAACAGTTATGTGAACATTGTAAACTCCAAAGTCCGCATAGAACTCCGAGTTTGCGTGGTATTGGTGACAGTTCCATTGTCCCTTAGTAGCGTATCGTTCACCCGCTTTTTCATAAACTCCGATTTTAGGGAACCACTGCCCAACGAGAAAATAATTATCGCTGAATCCGCTGCGTGCAAAAATCTTTGGAAGTTTTGATTCAAATTTTATTTGAAGAGTAATAGTTTGTCCTGGCAGAACCGGCTTTGAAAGCGGTACGCTGATAACGGTTTGATCATCTTTATTATTATCATCCGGCTGAATGTATTCAATTTTATTTGTCAGATCTTCACCGTCTTTTACTTTCATGTCAAGAACTTTTTCCCAGCCCCAGTTTAAGTCTGAGCTTTCATCAAACTTATCGCCGCGAAGCTGTCCTCCGGATTCTTTTATGAAAGTAGAGTTCGTATTCTTAAATGCATTTAAGTAAAGATGGAATTCAAGATTATTGATTTTATCATTTGAAGAATTCTTCCAGTATAATGTTTCATCCCCGGTTACAAGTTTCTTTACCGGATCAAGCTTAACGTTCATATCGTAGCTTGCAATCCTATCGCTTAACGGCTGCGGGAAGATTGACTGCTGCGCTGATGCTTGTAGCATATCTAATAAAATAAATGAAAGAAAAAATAAAAAGACGGAAGGTTTGTTTTTTACCAGTTGCATATGTCTGCCGGTCCTTTTGTTGTTGACGACTTAGTGCTTAGAACTATACCCTAAATTCTTAAAGCCTTTTAGAACTGACTTTAATCGGTTGTCAATATCATGAAAATAAAAATTAAAGGCAAAGAAATTTACATGAATTATTTATATACAGAGATGTCATCTTTAATCATAAGTAACTTAATTCTTTTATTATTTTTCTTTACCGGACAAGCACGATCCAAACCGTGACTGAATTAGTGATTTTTTCTATCACGGAAATGGTCCGTGACAACCCGGTTAAGAGACTCCTTAACAATTTCTGAATGACAAATGAACCTATTTATTTTTTAGCTTAACTTCAGTTAATTATTTATCCCGTTTCTTAGCAATTTCAAAATCAATTCTTTTAATATTTCTTTTTTATCTTCCGGTATTAAAGAACAAATACTGCATATATCTTTGTTTTTATTCTTCTTTGAAGGCAGGGTAATTACAGCACCGGTTACTTTGCAGATTCTATGAATTACTTTACCCGACGGCTCAACTTTCCCTCTCTCCAGCTTTGAATAATATTCCCTGCTGAGATCCAATTTAGCAGCGACTTCTTTCTTTATCAGTTTATTATCTATACGGTATTGACCAAGCAAGCTTCCCCATGTATTCCCTCTCATCTCTCACCTCTTCAATTGTTTTGAAAAATGTGAACCAATAGTTCACGTTTTCTTTAAAATGTGAACAACCGGTTTACGAAATTTTTATTGAATAAAGAAAATATTTTAAGTACGATTAAGCAGCGCAAATAAAAGTTTGTTAAGAAATTTTACTTCCGGTTAATTTACTTTTTATTGCTGTTTAGGCTCCATTTAAATTAATCAAATTAACAACTAAAGGAAATAATGCTCAAAATATTTTAAGACGTGGAAGTAAATCCGCTTTTAAATTCTAACGGATTGCTTTTGTTAAAAGTATGAGAGCTTAAGTTTTAACAGCGGTACTTCTTAATGAATGATGAAAAACTCTTATTAAGATTTTGTAAGCTGTCCGGAAAATTTCCTGTGCATTGCATAAAATATTTTAAGCATTGTTATGAAACCGGAATGTTCTTTAAAGATGATTGAGAAATTATCTAAGACTTAGAAAAGCTTTTATTAAAATTTTTAGTACTATAAAAAGATTTAAGGCGGCTTTCAATTGAATTCAGTGAGTGCCCGGAACAAATATGCGAGCTCTTCCGGGACTTAGAAAAGCTTTCCGAAGTCCCGGAGGGACTTGCTGAAGACTTAGCGAAGCTTTTCGTACAACATGGAAAGCTCTCTTAAGTCCTTGTGAAGCTTTTCCAGGTACTAAAAAAGCTTTCCCAGGACTTAACAAAGCTTTCTTAGGACTTGACAAAGCTTTTTAAGGACATAATAAAGCTTTCTTAAGACTTCCGGAAGCTTATCCGGGAGGTCCCAGAAAGGTAAAAAATAAATAAAATGGCTTAAAATCGAATAATTCAGTTCAAAAACGAGGTTTTTTGAATGAAATAAGAAATATGAACCTAACAGATTCATCAATCACAAATCAAAAAAAGCCGTGAAAGGAGGTGAAACCTAATGGCATACGTAAAGAAAGGTACTTCAGAGGTTGTCGATAATTCCAAGAAGAAACTATCTGCAATGATTAAGATAGACGCCGATAAGAATAAGACTATAGATTACGGCGAAGAAGGTAATACGCTTACAGCAGAAGTTTTGTCAGCCAAGCTTCAGGAATATGAAGCGGCTAAAAAGGAATATGACAGCGCCCTGGATACATTTACTGAAAAACAAAACCTACTCGACACAATTGAGGATACGCTTGGCGAATTTAATAAGCGTATACTTAAAAGCGCGGCAGGCAAGTTCAACCAGGAATCCGACGAGTACGAAATGCTCGGCGGGAAGAAGCCTTCCGATTGGAAGAAGCGCACCAGTAAAAAGGTGACACCTGCAAGCTGACAGTCGAAGGTGAAGAAAAACATAAAGCACGCGTAATTGTTTTTATATCATATTCAATTACGGGTGCTTTTTTTATATGAGCAGAATCTCTTGCCAATGCTTCAATTTTTCGCGCTTGCAGCTATAATTCTATGAATATATTTAGGATGATTGAAGAAGCTCCTCTGTTAATTTAAAAAGTTCCATCAAGCAGGCATGCACAATCAGAAATATTTTTCTTGCTTATAACTATAAAAATAATTTGAAAAACGTAAAAGAGCCTACAGATGTTATAAAAAAAGTCAGCATATGTAACCCCCGCACATGCTGACTCAAATTAAAATTTAGCATAGCTAAAATAATTTTTATCTTACCAGTTTTACATCAGATGCCTGCGGACCCTTTGTGCCCTGTGTTACCGTATATTCCACTTTATCATTTTCTTCCAGGGATTTATTCATAACCTCGGATAAAGAATTGACGTGAACGAATATATCGGTTCCGCTTTGCTGGTGAATAAAACCGAAACCTTTTGCGCTGTTAAACCATTTAACAGTACCTTGTTTGCGCTCTGCCATAACAGATGCTCCTTATAATAATTTATTGATTGTTTGTTAATGACAGGGGGTTTGGTGTCTTTTTGAATTGGTCTAACGAATTGCGTCTAACTTATACAATAACCCGGTTGAAGCAGGGTGTTAACTCTAAACTTACTGTCTTACAGAACAAATATAATCTAAGAATAATCGGAAACCAAATTATAATTGTGACTGCCCACTCTTAATCAATACTTAAGAAGGGACAAATACGCTAAGATGTTAGGTGACAAAGAGAATTATGTAAGGACTACTGAAGTTTTTTGCTGAACAAAAAATAGAAATAACCCTCTAAGGTTCTCCGCGCCTGCTCTGTGTATCTCTGCGTTACAAAAAGAAATTGTTACACAGAGAGCCGCAGAGGAAACACAGAGAGCCACGGAGACTTGTTATGCACAGAGAATTGAAAAAAGCTTGGCTGACCTGCGTAGACTGCAATTCATACAGACCTGTAAGCCCTTTGCTTATTATGCGTACATTTTTTGCAGATAAAGATGTACCGTCTTTAGAAAAAGCGCAAGCAGTGACAGGAATGCAGAATTTCTTTGGGGCTGCAGATTAAACAATGAGGCTTGTTATCCGAGTAATGATTCTGCAGGAATGTTATATTTCTTGTGAAGCTCTTTCATCATTCTAACTGTAAGTTCTCTTTTCCCGTTAAGAATTTCCGAAGCTCTGTTTTTCCCTCCGATAGTTTCCGCAATATCCGATTGCTTCAAACCGAGCTGCTCCATTCTGAATTTAATTGCTTCAATTGGGTCTGGGGGAGAAATATTAAAATGTTTTTGTTCGTATACTTCTGTTAATGTAACTAACACTTCCAATTCGTCTCCGGCGGATGTATTGGGTTTTGAATTGAAAAGTTCTTCGATTCTTTTCAAAGCTCTTTCATAGTCTCTTTTTGTTTTTATTGGTTTTATATTCATGTTAATTTTCCTCGGCATTAATCTTATCATATTCTTGATGTGTTCCGATAAACCTAATATATACAATTCTAAAATTATAGTTAACTGCTGTAATCAATCTATAGCTGTTCCCTTTAATATTGAATACTATTCTGTTATTCCTTAAAACGCTTGCTGTTCTATAAACCCGGGTAACATCTTCGGGCTTTTGCCAATTTGCTTTCCTGGTTTCGTAATACCATGACTTAAGCTGCTGTTCTGAATCCGGATGTTTTTTCCAGAATTCTTTTAAAGCTTTAATTGCTATTACTCTCATGCACAAATATATAAAGTTCCCATACCGGGAACAAGACAAATATAATTTAAATACTCTAAAGGTTTTTATGCGCAGAGGATTGAAAGAAGCTTATCGGATTTTTGAAGATTGCATTTCATGCAGAGTATCCTAACGTTCTTTGCTGTTAAAGATGTGCCGCCTTTGGAAAACGGGAGGTCATGCTTGTAAGCCTCCGGCTTAATCGAAGTGAAGATTTTCTGTTGAGCCGCATTTAACACATTGACCTTTATCTCTTGCCCAGACTTCAACTTTAACGTTAGTCGGAATTAATCTTGAGAATGGAATTGTAATTTCTTTTTGAAATGCTTTTACTTCCACAGGCTGCAAATAAAATTTAAAAACATTTCTTGTACCTGTACTTATAATATTTGCATCTATTAAACTGAAGAAACCTTTATAGCACCAAATACCATCTTTAATCTTTTCGTAAACTTTTACCTTATGCGGATGTTCAATCAATTTCATTTTATATGAATGAGCGGCGGTAAAGAATTTTCCGTTCTCAGTTAATGAACCTTTTGGTGTTAGTAAAGGCTGATCTACTGTTTTAGGATCATCTGCTAAATTACTTGGAACGTCGTGTCCTTCATAAATAAGAGTTCCGGTTTTCTCATCAAACTCATCAGCGTAAGGGGCGTTTTTTTTTAATGACATTAAAAAGACAGAATATTCCGGCTTTACATTAAAGTTCATTCCCTTTTGAAGATTGATTTGTTCAGCGGCAACTAATCCCGAATAGAAAATTATGTCATCGGTTTTAAATGTTGATTTGAGGAGAAAGGATTTCATTTGAATCTTGAAAAATATTTATCTATTTCATCTCTCATTTCAATTCCTACTTTTTCAAAGCAATCTAATAAATCTTCATAAGCGCCGTCACCGCCAAGAAAATCCCAAAATTCTTTTGCTACTTTTAGCTCATTATATAAATCAATCATCCTTACAATGGACAAAACGTAATTTCATTTTTCAAATAGTTTTTATAAGCCAATGTCATATCTCAATTTCTTCAGATTCAATTCAGCAGAATATAATTCCCCAACCGAATCAATTGAAACATGAGAATATCTAGTATTATGATCCGAAAAGGAGTGCATAACCTGTTCATATTTTTTTGTATCATTTGAAATTACATACAATCTAACATGCCTATAGTCTATCAGTGTTGCAAGACGACCAACTCCCGACCAAGTACCTGTTGAAAGTTCAACTTCAAATGCATACTCTGGAATTAAAATCTCTCTTTTTTCAGTAAACCATATTACATCAATATTTCGTAAAACTTCATAGTTAGAAAACTCAAGTTTTGGACAGTTATTGACTGAGATAATTTCTGAAAGTTTTTTGCTATTAAAGTATTTTGATTTGTCAGGGCAAAATGTTTTATACCCTCGGATATTACCTATTTCAATCAATCTACCTTGCAGCACTGCATGAATACTTTCTTCGGCTGTATTTCTTTGTTCTTTAAACAAGTTGGGATTAAGGAGAGAATCCCATGCATTTATGAAAACAGAACAATTTAATCTATTATTCTTTCCTTTGAGTGCAATATTCAATTCCTGGTCAATATTAATTTTATATTCACCATTTCTATCATGACTTATTTCTGAGAGATGATTAAAGAATAATTGTGCTGGTACAATAATGCACTGTTCAACTGAACCGCAAATAAATGCTATGAATGGATTATCTAAGTTGGCAATTTCTTCTAACGTTACATAATTAATACCAAAAAAATATTTATGAGTTTTTAACATAGTAGCAGCTCTTACTAAAACATTAGCACCGCCAATACGATAAACTCTTGCCCTAAGAACTTTCACTGGTTCAATATTCTCGCAAAGTTTTTTTGCTTGTTTGAGAAATGTTTCTAGCATTATTCCCGTAGCTTTATCATCCCTAAACATAAAATTATTCTAAGATTGTTGGATAAAATTTATTTTCACTGCTCAGTTACATCGTCGATAGCTATATTAACTATTTCAAACCAATCAAAAAATCCCCATTCAATTCTTTTTTTTGTAGCATACATTTCTTCGTAAGTGAGTTCCCGACCTATTCTTTCCCTTGCAAGCTCCTGTACGTCCCAAACATTTATCGCATAAACTAATTCATCTGATTCAAGCTTTTCGGTAATATATTCGCTCATATTAACCTCTAGATTTAAATACTAATGCAATAATAATAAAATTTTAGGATAGAATTTATAATTCTCTTTCCCTCTTCTTCTCTTCCATCAGCGACTTCAGCATCCGTTTATCGGGCTTCAAGAAGCCAATTCCGTCTTTAATTGTTTTGGCTGTTACTGGATATAAAACAATTCCGTCTTCCGGCTTTAATGCCGTACTATTTTCTAATCTCTGCCGGTATGGTTACCCTGCCGTTCGAGAATACTTTTCTTGTGTTCATAAAAATAATTTCCTTCTGTTTAAATACCTATAATTAGAGGTATTCATTTATTATTATGATTAAATTCTCCCAACATGATTTATAGTTTTCTCTTTATTATGAATATAAACAAACAAATCGAATATTGGAAAAGCGGTTCAAGTTTCGATATTGAAACTGCTGAAATATTGATTGACAAGGGAAAATATCTTCACGGTTTGTTTTTTTGTCATCTTGCGATAGAAAAAATATTAAAAGCAATTTTGTAAAACATAATAAGACGGCAGCGCCAAAAACTCATGATCTTATTTACCTTACCGAACATTCAGAACTAGAACTTGAAGAAAAATATTTAGAGCTTTCACCAGTATTAATGAAATATCAACTGGAAGGAAGGTATCCTGATTATTCTCCTTTTATTCCTTCAAAAGAAAAGATAAATGATTATTTAAGCAAGACTAAAGATTTATTATTATGGTTAACGCAAAAGTTATAAAAATTGTTAAGGAATATCTAGATGAGTTAGCCGCTAAAGGAATCGAGATAAAAAAGGCATTCATTTACGGCAGTCATGCAAGCGGGACTGCTTCGCCTGACAGCGACATAGACCTTATGCTTGTATCACCTCTCTTTGATTCCGAAACAGATAAATATATGCCCGCTATTTGGCTTTCTAAAATAAGAACAGAAAACAGGATAGAACCGATTGCTGTTGGTGAAAAAAGATTTATTGAAGATGATGTTTCACCGATTATTGAAATAGTAAGGCAAGAAGGAGTTGAGGTTAAAGTTTAAAATTCCCTTTCCCTCTTCTTCTCCCTCATCAGCGGCTTCAGATCCCTTCGCCGATCTTTCAAAGCCAAGTCCCTTTTTAATTGTTTTAGCTGTTACCGGATAAATAGAACACAGAAAGTATTGATACGGCAAGATTATAACAGATATTTTATCTGCGGTAATCAGTTTAATCCGCGTAATCCGCGTTCTATTGTCTTTGTAATTTAAACGCAAAGAAATTTATATGAAATTTTTACTGCTTTTGAACCGTTTTAATTATATTTGCACATTGAATTTATTAACTTATCCTAAACGGAGAATATTAATGACAGTATCATCAAACAATATAGACCAGCTTTCAATAAATACTATAAGATTTTTAGCAGTTGACGGAGTTCAGAAAGCTAACTCCGGACACCCCGGCATGCCGATGGCTTGCTCGCCGATTGCTTATCTTCTTTATTCAAAAATAATGAAGCACAATCCGACAAATCCTAAATGGCTTAACCGCGATAGATTTATTCTTTCAGCCGGACACGGCAGTATGCTGCTTTACTCTGTCCTTCATCTCTGCGGATATGATATTCCGCTTGAGCAGCTTCAGCAGTTCCGCCAGTTCGGAAGTATTACTCCGGGTCATCCTGAATTCGGTTTGACTGCAGGCGTTGAAACTACGACCGGTCCGCTCGGACAAGGGTTTGCTAACTCTGTTGGAATGGCGATTGCCCAGGAATTCTTAGCAAATAAATTCAATAAAGATGATATTAAAATTATCGATCATTACTTTTATGGAATCTGCAGCGACGGCGATTTGATGGAAGGAGTTTCTCACGAAGCAGCTTCTCTTGCCGCTCATCTTAAGCTTGGAAAGATAATATTCTTTTATGACCATAATGGAATTACAATCGATGGTTCGACTACACTTGCATTTACCGAAGACGTTGGAAAAAGATTTGAAGCTTATGGCTGGCATGTTCAGCATGTTGAAGATGTAAATGATTTGAATGCCCTGGAGACAGCATTAAAGAATGCACAGCTGGAAACAACCAAGCCGTCAATCATTGTTACAAAAACTCATATCGGTTATGGAAGCCCTCATAAACAGGATACTTCAGCAGCACATGGCTCACCGCTTGGAGATGAAGAAGTAAAGCTTACAAAGAAAAATCTCGGCTGGCCTGAAGAGCCGACTTTCTTTATTCCTTCTGAAGTAAGCGAACACTTTAAGAGAGTTAAAGTTAATGGATTGGAAGAAGAACAAAAATGGAACAAGCTTTTTGAAACTTATAAAGCAAAATATCCTGAAGACGCAAAGCTTCTTTTGGATGTTATGAATGGAAACTTCGGCGAAGAATGGAAATCAAAGCTTCCGGTATTTAAGGATGATGGTAAGAAGCTTGCCACTCGCGCTGCTAGCGGTAAAGTTCTGAATGCAATTGCAGCATCGCTTCCAACTTTAATCGGCGGCTCTGCCGATCTTGAACCTTCCAATAATACTTACTTGAAAGATTACAAAGCTTTTTCTGCCGAGAATCGAGACGGAAGAAATTTCCACTTCGGAATCCGTGAGCATGCTATGGCAAGCATTCTAAACGGCATGGCTTATTACGGCGGTATTATTCCTTATGGCGGAACGTTCTTAGTTTTTTCAGATTATTTAAGACCTGCAATCCGGTTAGCATCTATTTCAAAAATAAGACCGATTTATGTTTTCACACATGACAGTATCGGATTAGGCGAAGACGGACCAACGCATCAGCCAGTTGAACATATTTCTTCGCTGCGTTCTATTCCGAAAGCAATTGTAATACGTCCTGCAGATGCAAATGAAACAGCGGCAGCATGGCAGGCAGCAATCGAGCATAAGGAAGGTCCGGTTGCATTAATTCTGACACGCCAGGGCTTGCCGATACTTGATCAGGAGAAATATCCATCTGCAAAAAATCTTATAAAAGGCGCTTACGTTCTTCGCGACAGCAAAGGAACTCCGGAGTTAATTCTTATTGCTACTGGCTCTGAAGTCGGAGTAACGCTTAAGGCTGCAGACAAACTTGAAGCAGAAGGAATAAAAGTAAGAGTCGTCAGCTTCCCTAGCTGGGAGCTATTCGAACAGCAGTCTGAGGAATATAAAGAATCAGTATTGCCTTCATCTGTTAAAGCAAGATTAGCAATTGAAGCCGGCGTAAGACACGGCTGGGATAGATATGTCGGCAAACATGGAGATGTAATCAGCATTGAAAAGTTCGGCTCATCGGCTCCGGTTGAAGTTGTAATGGAGAAGTATGGATACTCGGCGGAGAATATTTCGGCGAGAGCAAAGGAAGTTCTTGGTAAACTTTAATTTATTCTACTTTCATCTTTACTAATTTTGTAAGTAATGGAGTATTGGAATAATAAAATCTCTCCAATATTCCATTACTCCACTATTCCGGGGGAACATAAAGCTAAGTATCCAATTATGGATGATAATCAATCATCTCTCTAATCTTTTCCCTTGCTTCTTTCCCTGCCCACTTTTCGCATAAATATAAACCAAGGTCAATTGAAGATGAAACAGCACCGGATGTAATTATATCCTGGTCTTCGACAATTCTTTCTTTAACAACTTCGCCGCAGTACTGTTGAAGTGATTCGTATTCATTAAAGTTAGTAGTTGCTCGCTTGCCTTTCAAAAATCCCGCTGCACCAAGAATTAAGCTACCGGTACAAACTGAAATTTTATATTGAATATTATGAGCAGCTTTAATCCAATCTATAAATTCTGTGTCGTTCTGCAGACTCCTTGTACCGAAGCCCCCTGGAATAATTATGACATCATACTTGCTGAGGTTGTTTCTTACTTTATCAGGAATAATTTTCAGCCCATGTTTATCCCGTATTGTTTCCGAGAAGGCACAGATATCCCAATCCAGATCCGTCTTCAATTTTAATTCTTTCAATCTCGTAAGTGCGTCATAAACGCCTGCAAAATCAAGCAGCGTCATATCATTAAATACTATAAATGCTATTTTCATCTTGTCCTCATAATTTTTAGCATAGGGCATCGTGTAAAGAACTAAGAGCAAAGTTCTAATCCAATAAATATTTCAGTACCTTATTCTATGCGCTTTGCTCTATATTTTCTTTTATTTCTATCCGGAAAAGCTCCACAACTCTCTTTACAAATTTAATCAAAAATGTCATCAACTTTTCAGGCGATTCAAATTTATTTTGTACAACAAGCTTCATTACATCTTTCTGCTGATGGAACTTGATTGTCTCTTTATATTCATCCATAATGAACTTAAGCAGCGCTATGAATTTGAACTTGTAATATTCTTCGTTCTGTCCCTTTGGAAGAAGAATTGAAATTTCTTTTCTTTGAATTATAATCCTTTCAAACAAGGCATAAGAAGAATAATACTTAAGTACGGCAACTGCGACGAGCCTTTCTACAAGCACCGAAAGCGGTCCGAAGCGGTCGATCATCTCCTCGCGAAGCTCTTCAATTTCCGATATTTCTTTTATTGAATAAAGCGCAGTATAGAAATTCAAGCGGTCCATCTGTTCAGGCATGTATTCCGCCGGTATTCCGATTTCATAATAAGTGTCTATCGTCGGCTCTGTTCTTTCTTCATGCTTTGGAAGCGCATTAAAGACTTCTTTAAATTCTTCGTACTTCAACTCTTCAACAGCTTCGTTTATTAGTTTGATGTAAAGATCGAAACCGACTTCGTTAATAAAACCTGACTGCTCTCTTCCTAAAAGATTTCCGGCTCCCCTTATTTCAAGGTCCCGCATTGAAATATTAAATCCGGCGCCGACGTCTGTATATTCTTCAATTGCCTGCAGGCGGCGCATTGCCTTTTTAGTTATTCCGTTAAGCGAAGGTACAATAAAATATGCATAAGCCTGACGGTTAGACCTGCCTACTCGTCCTCTAAGCTGGTGAAGCTCGGCAAGCCCGAACCTATCAGCACGGTTAATTATAATTGTATTAACGTTCGGTATATCTATTCCGGATTCAATTATTTTCGTCGAGATTAGTACATCAAATTTTTTATTTAGAAATCCGTGGATTACTTCTTCAAGCTGAAGCGGCTTCATTTGACCGTGTGCAATTGCAATTTTTACGTCGGGCATGTTACGTTGAATATATCCGGCAAGCTTATCAATTGATTGAACTCTGTCATGAACAATATAAATCTGACCGTTCCTGCTCAGCTCATGCATTATCCATTCTTTTATTTTGAAAATATCGAACACTGATACTTGAGTATAAATCGGCTGCCTGTTAGGCGGCGGCGTTGCAATTATTGATAAGTCTCTCGCTCCGAGTAAAGAAAGATTTAACGTACGCGGAATCGGCGTTGCGGTTAAAGTAAGAGTATCAACATTCAACTTCAGCGAGCGAAGCTTTTCTTTTGCCATTACTCCGAACCGGTGTTCTTCATCGATAATAAGCAAACCAAGATCCTTAAACTTTACATCATTAGAAAGCAGACGATGCGTACTAATTATTACATCAACTTTGCCTTCGCTTAAATCATTAAGAGTTTCAGCCTGCTGCTTTTTAGTTTGGAACCTTGAAAGCACCGCAACCTTAACAGGGAACTGCGTTAATCTATCGGTAAAAGTATTGAAGTGCTGCTCAGCTAATATTGTTGTAGGTACGAGCACCGCTGTCTGTTTCCCTTCTTGGGCTGCTTTAAAAGCTGCTCTGACAGCAATTTCAGTTTTTCCGAAACCTACATCACCGCATACAAGCCTGTCCATCGGATTATCGGCTTCCATATCCTCTTTTACCTCCTCCGTTACCTTTTCCTGATCGGGAGTATCTTCATAAAAGAACGATGCCTCAAGTTCCTTTTGCCAAACCGTATCCGGATTAAAGCTGTAGCCTTTGGTTGCCTTTCGCTTTGCATAAAGCTCTATCAAGTCTCTTGCAGCTTCTTTAATTTTTTTCTTTGTCTTTTGCTTTGTCTTCTGCCATTCACCTGTTCCGAGAGTTGATAACGTCGGGACAATTGACGCGCCGGTGTTGTCGCTTGAAGAATATTTTTTTACAAGAGTAAGGTAGTTCAAGTTTACATATACAACTCCACCTTCGTTGTAAATTATCTTCATCGACTCCTGGTTTACATCGCCGATCTTAATTGTCTCAAGCCCGGTATACTTGCCTATTCCGTAGTCTTCATGAACAACGTAATCGCCTCTTTTAATCGATGCAATCTTACTTTGCCTTGTAGACTTCTTATATTTTTTTGCTGTGGATATTTTTGTCCTATACGGCTTGTTAAATATCTGGTAATCGGTAAGCAAAAGATATTTTTCTTCTTTATTTAAGAATCCGCTTTTGATGGCAAGAGTTTCAATATTAACCTTTGAAGACTCGATCAACTCGCTAAGTCCGCTGTTAAATTCAACCAGGAGATCTTTTAATCTGACAGACTGCAGCTCGTTTTCGGTAGTAATTATAATTTGAAAATTCTGGTCTGCATAATCTTTTAGAATAGAAAAAAGAATTGGATAGTTAGCGTTAATAGGCGGTGCTTCGGAAAAGCCGATGTCTATCCTTTCACCGGATGAAGCCAGCTCTTCTTCAATAAGCCATCTTACATTTTGTTTCGAAGAGTAGTCGTAACTTATAATCTCTGTTTCTGCGGAGTTGACAGCAGACGAAATTTCCTCGGGAATATCTTCGTCGTCTTCGCTGAAATCCGGCTGGAGAGAATTTTCAACCTCAGATTCCGATTGATTAAATAAATTTATCCTGGTCTCCTTCAAATTGCTCAATTCATAAGATGAGGCAATTACGATTGGATTGCTGAGGTAATCAAAAATATCTGACGCCGCATTCTGTTCTTCTGCATTCAACTGTCCGGCAAGCGTAACTATTTCCGCCGCTTCAATAGAACGCTGGCTTTCCGGATCAAAGTATCTTATCGATTCAAGAAAGTCACCGTCAAACTCAAGCCTTACCGGATTCTTCTCACTGTATGACCAGTAATCAATTATAGCTCCGCGCTGTGAATAATAGCCCGGGGCTTCTACAAATTTATCTTTCTGGTAATTCAGCAGATTCAAGTATTCAATCAAATCGCCGTAAGTCAGTTCTCCGCCAACCTGGATCTTTGTTGTCTTCTTTTCAATTTGATCTTTAGGAGGAAGAACGCAATTTAGTATTTCATACGTTGAAGAAAGTACAAACTTTTCCCTCTTCGATATTTCGGTTAATGTTTCCTGCAGAGTTTCAGGTTTAATCTCTGTCAGCGAAAGCGAAAATTCCGAAATGCCGAGTACATCAAGCTCGGCATGAAATTCGGCGGTACTCTGCGTATCCGGAAGAAGCACTACAATTTGGTTTTCTGAATCTAAAAGTTCTTTTATAAAGATACTTTTTGATGAGCCGAAAAGAGGTGATGTTCTAACTGCATTTTTATCTTTTACTGTCTCTCTAAGCCGCTTTATCTTTTCAAAACTTGCAACAGAACTTACTATATTCATTTTTTATTCGACCAACACTAAAATTTCGGACTTTAAAAATACGAAAGAAAAATAAATTACAGTGTTAAAACAGATAAATTACTGAAGTTATGCAAAATGAATAAATTGGTTCATTTGTCATTCTGAACTTGTTTCGGAATCATTATTTTTAGACTTTTTTAGATGCTGAAACAAGTTCAGCATGACAATTGCGTAACTTCAGTAAATTATTATCTGACAACATCTTTTCTAATACTTAAGGATAACAAAATTATATCCGGATAAGCCGCTTTCAAGTACGTATTGCGATCCATGGAAAATTTGCTTGCCGCAGTTTTTTGTTCAGCTTTAGCACCTTCGACATCTTATAGATTTTTGAATCAATTATAAAGTAATTAAATTTTTCAAGCTCATTCCAGGAATGATGAAAATAATATTTAGTCATTTCCGGAATTCCTAATTCGCTGTAGTATCTCTTAGACCTTTCGCGAGCACCGTTAGTTTCATTTTCTTTATAAAACTTAGAATCGATTATATGAATTTCTCCACCCGGTTTCAGAAAACGGAATAGTGAGGACATGGTTTTTTCTATGTCGTTAAAGTACTGAATTGAAGCTGCGAAGATAACCATATCAAAAAATTCATGCGTGAATAAATCTTCAAAAATATTTCCATAAATAAACTTGACTTGATTATTGTTTCTAAAAACTCTTGCAGCTTGCAGCAGTTCTTCGCGGTTCAAATCAACTCCGGCAACTAAGCATCCGCATCTTTCCGAAATCTTATTCGATAGCCAGCCGTTCCCGCAACCGATTTCTAATATGGTTTTATAATTGTTTCTTGAAATATATTTTAAAATTTTATCGCTGGATTTTTGCCTTATTATCCATTCACTTTTAAGCGGATGATTTTTATCAATTAATGGCAGAGTCTTAACAACAGTGTCCGGATAAATACGACCTTCTTTTTTTCTTACCTGGATATACACATTATCATCAAAGCCTATTGAAGCTTTTTCAGAAAGGAAATAAACTCCGTCAATCTTTTTTGAAGAATCGAGATCCAGCATTTAAGTCACAGATTTTGTTGTTTGAATACTATTAACTTAAGAATAAAAATAAATAAAAAAATGCTTGAAGAAGTAAAGGAAGCCTTCAACCGTCAATCAGAAATGTTTGATCAGTACGAAGAACAAAATGAAATTTTAAAACGATTACGTACCGTTGTAAGAAAACATCTACTTCGCCATATTAAAAACGGAGACCGTATACTTGGGCTTAACGCCGGCACCGGAATAGATGCAATCTATTTGGCTGAGAATGGTTTTCAAGTTCATGCAATTGATCTTTCTGAAGGAATGCTGAATAAGCTTGAAGCAAAAATAAATTCTTACGGATTGAAAGATAAAATATCTTTCGAATTATTATCTTTCACTGAATTGGACAAGCTCTGCAAAAACAATTTTGATTATATCTTTTCGAACTTCGGGGGATTGAATTGCGTAGAAAATTTATCGGAAGTAACAAAGCATTTCAACAAAATACTTAAACCCGAAGGCAGATTAACACTTGTAATTATGCCGCCGCTAAGCTTATGGGAGATTGCTCTAATATTAAAGGGAAAATTTAATCCTGCGTTTAGAAGACTACACAAGAATGGTACAGAAGCAAATATTGAAGGAATAAAATTTACTACTCACTATCACAGTTTAAAAAATCTCAGACAAGCTTTGGGATACGGCTTTCAATTAATTGAAGTTCAAGGCTTGGCATCCGTAAGTCCGCCGCCGTACGCAGATAAATTCCCCAAGCACCATCCGCGGTTATACAAACATCTCCAATAATTTCCGGTGCATTATAATTTCTTAATTCCGGTTTTGGATATCCTTGTATGAGTAAAATATCTTTTTCTTTTATATTGAGATAATTAACAATATTCTTCTTCGAATGCTCGCTTACAGTAACAACAACAGGATTTTGTTTTAGTGTTCTTTTAATTTGATATTTGTAATAAGCGGTGAATTGCCTGGAATAAAACTGCGGATGCGAAATAAAGGAAAGATCGTGTATTACAATTGCCGACTTTTTCTTTACACCAGCCGGCATATAATAATCCGGAAAGATTACACATTCTGCATCCGACTTGTTTATCTTATCTCCCAAAAGATAATTCCTGTACCAAACTTTTTTTATCTTGCTCGATAAACCGCTTCTGCCAAAACTTCCATTGGGATTAAACTTCACTATCCGGTTAGAGGTCTTTTCTAATTGTTCAAGAAGACATTCCAGATACCTGCTTGTACCGGTATTCTTATATCCAAGAGATGATGTTTCAATTCCAATTATCATATTATCTTTTGCTATATAATCAGACAATTTCCGAAATAGGCAGACGAGCCTTTAGATAAAAACAAATTCTCATCTGAAATTTGAGAGTAAATTGATACGGGGTAACGATAGCAAAAATTAATTTAACTGCTTTTATTCCAGCGCATATTTAAGCGCAAGAACAAATTATCTAAAATATGATGAGGAGTGCTGTCACTAATTGGTAAATTTGATAAAAAGGAAGGGTCTAGTCAATCTATTTAATATTGAAAACAATAATACAATCAATAAAAATATTCTTAGAACCTCAGTAAAAATCCTACAGAATTCGGAGATACATAAAAAGAATATTTTTTCTGCCCGCTATTATTTCCTAAATCATGATTGGTTACAAAGTTACCGACAAAATATCCAATTGCACTCCCTGTAATTGTATCGGAAAGCCAGTGATCATTGTGATAGATTCTTGCACCTACTACTAATGTCGATGCGGCATAACAAAGTATCTTTAAATAAATATTATCAGTATTATTTGCCAGTACTGTTGAAACAGCCCATGAAACTGTTGAATGCCCTGATGGGAATGAAGTGTATGCTGCATGAACATTAAATGGTCTAAAGCGAGCTTTGCCTTCGTTGGCATAAGGTCTGCTTCTGCCTACAATTGATTTTAAAACGGTCGTAATTATTCCTGCATAGCCGACGGCTTCAATTGTTTGCAGCCCAAGTTTTCTGACACCTTCATTATTAAACAAGATGCCGTACCCATATAATCCGCCGATGCCGATCAATGTATACCCGTTGCCGTAAACATTATCAATAGAAAAAAGTTTATTATTGAAACTGGAAATATTTTTTTGTGCAAAATCATGGACATTAATATCAATTGAATACCCTGCACCAATCAATGCGGCTGATTCGGCAAGCCCTATTTGAGTTGAAGGCTTAAATTTAAAAAAACTCGACGCCATATCTCCGCCGGTTGTAAAAAAGCTTCCTATATCATCTTCAACATTTTTTACAATCTGTGCATTTGAGATTGAATGAAATGAAAATATAAATGCTAATAGAGGTATGAAAAAGTATTTCAAGGGATTAATCGTTTTAGTTATAAAAAATATTTTTATCAATTACTCACGTTACGCACATGTCATGCTGAACTTGATTCAGCATCCCAAAAATGCTGAAAAATGAGATTCCGAATCAAGTTCGGAATGACAAAATAAATTATATCCTTAATTGTGCGTAACGTAAGTCAATTACTAATATGTTTGGAACCTGGGTGAGATCAAGCTTTCCTCTCAATCGCTTTCCTAACGAAACCGTCTGCATTTGCCAACAATTCTCTTGCCTTATTCGCATCAACATTAGCCTTAATCATAACCAGGGCAGTCTTAACGTGTCCGTCTGCTTTTGTTAAGAACTCTTCAGCTTCTTCGTAGGATACTCCGGTTATTGTCATTACAATTCTTTTCGATCTTTCAACCAGTTTCTTGTTTGTCATTTGAAGATCGATCATCATGTTTTCATAAACTTTTCCGAGGCGAATCATTGAAGCAGTTGTAAGCATATTAAGAACGAGTTTTTGTGCAGTGCCGCTCTTCATCCTTGTCGAGCCCATAACTACTTCTGGACCGACATAAGGACAAATAGCAACATCAACTTCTTTCAAGCTGAATTGCTCTCTCGGGTTGCAGGTAACAAATAATGTTTTCGCACCAAGCTCCTTCGCTTTTTTTACGGCACCGACAACATAAGGCGTTCTTTTACTTGCGGCGATTCCGCATACCACATCTTTATTTGTAACATCGGCTTTGATAATATCATCCGCACCATTTTCTTCTTTATCTTCAGCGCCTTCCTGCGCGCGAAAAACTGCTTTTCTTCCTCCTGCAATGTAGCCCTTAATTAATTCGTACGGTGTGCCGAAGGTCGGAGGACATTCTGCTGCATCAATAATTCCAAGCCTTCCGCTTGTACCTGCGCCGAAGTATAAAAGTCTTCCGCCATTTTTTAATGCATCAACTATCATCTCAACAGCTTGCTCAATGTAAGGTAATTCTTTCTCAACAGACAACGGGACAGTCTTATCTTCTTCATTGATTATTTTTAATATTTCCGAAGTAGATGCAATGTCAATGTTCATCGATTTAGGATTTCTTTGCTCTGTAGAAAGATTGCTTATCTCGGAAAATAATTCTTTTGTTTCTTTGGTAGCCGACATTTACTTTTATCCAGAAATTTATTTTACGGTTTATTAAATTTACAAATTATTAATCCAATATTTGATTAGCTGTCTTTTTAATGAACTGTAAACTTCCTGAAAATTCATTTTGATCTAAGGGAGAAATCTCATATTTCTTCGTCTGTTGGGTGATTGAGTAGTTTCGCGGTTCGTGAGCATGTCGAACCGATTGAATTCTCAAAATCACTGAGAACAACACGACTACCTCCTTTACCCTTTTTCCTGTCCAGTTCATATGTTCATTGCTATAAAAATTTTACTTTTTTATATTTGCGTGTATAAATATCCTAACTTTCATATAATCAACTGAAGAAAAGTCAAATAAATGAGAATGAATCGCCATATTGATAATGTTATTCTTAACCACTTTTCAAAATTTAAACAGGTTTTAGTACTTCTTGGTGCCCGGCAAGTGGGGAAGACGACTCTACTAAAACGACTGTTTCCTAATGCTTTGTATTTGCTGATGGATGAAAAGCCTGTTCGTGATATAATTGAAACTTACAACATCTCTTCTTACAAGCATCTAATTAAAAATTCTAAACAGATTATTATTGATGAAGCTCATCTGATTAGCGAGCCTGGAAGAGCAATCAAAATTATCTATGATCAGACTGATGACATTCAAATAATTGTAACCGGTTCTTCTGCGCTGCATATCAAAAATAAAACCGGCGAAAGCTTAGCAGGACGAAGTATACTTTACCATTTGTATCCTCTTACTTTTAGCGAATACCTTTATCAAATGGAAATTACCGAATCGATTGACAATGTTATTATTAAAAATATATTGAGTCAGAATATAGAAACAACGCCAAAGTTATTTAATCAAAATGCCATGCTTGAAAATTTAATTCTATATGGTGCTTATCCCTATACTCTGGATACCAATCAGGATAGAATATATTTGGAAAACCTTGCTGATACCGCAGTGTTCAAAGACATTATTGAACTCAATTTAATTGATAACCGTGCAAAGGCTCGTGAATTACTAAAGCTGCTAGCTTATCAAATTGGAAATCTTGTCAGCTATAATGAACTTGGAAATAAGTTAGGCTTGCATACTCAAACTGTTCAAAGATATGTTGAAATTTTTGAACAGAGCTTTATACTGTATAGACAGTTTCCATTTTCTCAAAGTAAACGGAACGAAATTAGCAAAACACCAAAAATATATTTCTGGGATTTGGGATTGCGAAATGCACTTATTGGAAATTTTGATCTACTAAGAATTCGACCGGATTCAGGAGCGCTGTTTGAAAATTTTATTATAAACGAAGTCCAAAAACTTATTGCTTATGAAAATCTAAATTACAAGATAAACTACTGGCGCTTAAAATCCGGAGCTGAAATTGACCTGGTTCTGAATAGTCATAGGGAATTGATTGGCTGCCAGATTAAGCTGACACAAGGTAAACCCACTATAGCATTTACAAACCGTTATCCTAAAGCAAAAGTTCACACAATAACTGCACAGAATTTCTATTAATTTTTAAACTCATAAAAAAAAGTAGGCAGCATTTCTCTCTCTGTCATCTCGAACCAGGTGAAAGATCTCCTCCTCGCATGCCAGGTGATTGAGTAGTTCCGCGGCTCGTGAGTTTGTCGAACCAATCGAACGTATCAAAATCACCGGCAATTAACAATTACTTTTCTACGAAATTCCGGATTCATTTCAGTGCTGTACTCTTTGCACCCTTACTTCTGAATCTCCATCAGTATTAGTTTTTTTCCTTTTTGATTTCTTACGTTCGAAGGTTTGTAATATAATTCAAAGATAGTCGACTTCTTTATATACGCTTTATACTTTAAAGTAGTCTTCTGAATTTCTTCTTCAACGTCCCCTCCTTTAATTGAAGCAAGAAATGCTTTACCTTTTATTAGCGGTAAAGCATATCTGAATAGAATTATTAATGGTACTGTTGCCCTGCTTATAACTAAATCAAAAGCCTCAGGATATTTCAAGATAAATTCCGGACTCTCCACCCTGCCGTTTTCAACTGTAACATTGCTTAGCTTTAACTTATCGACAAACTCGTTCACAGCATCAATCTTCTTACCCGTAGAATCAATTAGAACTCCTTTTATATCCGGGCGCATTATTGCAAGCGGAATCCCGGGAAAACCTCCACCAGTTCCTATATCCAAAAAGTGTGTACATTTTTCAGGAATATATTTGGTAACATAAGAGGAAAGAAAGATGTGATTTTCAATTATTGAGTCTACATCTTTGCGGGAAATCAAATTTACTTTATCATTTTTTTCCGCAACGAGTTCTGCAAAATATGCAAGTCGCTCTATTTTAGCAGGGTCCGGATTAAATCCGTTGTCCCAATAGAAAGATTGAAGCTCCTTATAGTATTGCTCTTGAACGTCAACCATAAGAAATCCTTATATTTAGTTTTTCAAATATACCAATAAAACTGCAATATCAGAAGGGGTTACCCCCGATATTCTTGATGCTTGCCCGATTGAACGCGGCTTAATTTTATTAAGCTTCTCTCGCCCCTCGGTTGATAATGCTTTCATTGCAAGATAGTTTAATGTTAAAGGAATCTTAGTGCCTTCATATCGCTCTAACTTATTCACCATCTCTATCTGACGTTTAATATATCCTTCATATTTCAGTTCTATCTCTACCTGCTCTATTGCCTTTTCATCAGCTACTAATTCCTTTACAACTGGATGATGCTCACTTCCATTTAATCCAATTATTTCCTTTAATGAAAGTTCTGTCCGTTTACATAGTTTGGAAATTGTTTCCGCAGAATCAATTCCTGGCGAACCCTTGGATTCTAAAAAAGAATTAATATCTCTCGCGTGAAGTTTGAATTCATTAAACAACTCGATGCTATTCACTATTACTTTTTCCCTATTTACTATTTCATTATTCATCTTTTCTGAAATTAATCCGAACTGATAGCCATAATTCATTAAACGTCTGTCCGCATTATCCTGCCTTAAAAGCAAGCGGTGTTCTGCTCTCGATGTGAACATCCTGTAAGGTTCATAAGTAGACTTGGTAACTAAATCATCTATCAAAACTCCGATGTAAGCTTCGCTTCTTTTGAGAACAAATTCCGGTCGTCCTTGAACTTTCAGTGCTGCATTTATTCCAGCAACTATTCCTTGGGCGGCTGCTTCCTCATATCCCGAAGTTCCATTAATCTGCCCGGCAAAGTATAAACCTTCAATTAACTTTGTCTCTAATGTTAAGTCAACTTGGCTTGGAGGGAAAAAATCATATTCTACTGCGTAACCTGGACGTACCATTTCAACTTCTTCCAGTCCTTTAATTTTATGAAGTGCTTCTAACTGAATTTCAGAGGGCAGCGATGTAGAAAACCCATTTAAATAAATCTGATCGCTGTCCAATCCTTCCGGCTCACAAAATAGTTGATGCTTATTCTTATCTGCAAAACGTACTATCTTATCTTCAATAGAAGGACAATATCTTGGACCAACCCCCTTAATTCTTCCCGTAAACATTGGCGATCTATCAAATCCTTTTTCCAGAACCTTATGAACCGACTCATCTGTATATGTTATATAGCAGCTCAATTGCGGTAAAAATGGAAATTCACTTAAATTTGTTTGATGAGAAAAAGGCTTTGGATTTTCATCTCCTGGCTGCTCTTCTAGAACATCCCAGTTAATAGTATCTTTCTTTAACCGCGGAGGCGTTCCGGTTTTCAATCTACCAGCTTCAAATCCTAAATTTATCAATGCCTGCGTAACTCCCACGGCAGGTTTTTCTCCGTACCTTCCTCCGCTGGTCGATTTAAGCCCGGTATGCATTAAGCCATTCAAAAATGTGCCTGCTGATAGAACTAATGTTATACTCATAATCTGGGTACCGTCCGATGTTACTACACCTAAGACTTTATTATTATCCGTTAAGATATCTGTAACAGAGGATTCTATTATCTCAAGATTAGGAGTTGCTGATACTACTCTGAATGCTTCCTCAGAATAGAGCTTTCTGTCAGACTGGCATCTCGGCGACCATACTGCTGGACCTTTTGATTTATTCAGCATCCTGAATTGGATTCCTGTTCGGTCAGCAATCTTACCCATCATTCCCCCAAGCGCATCAATCTCCCTCACTAGATGACCCTTTGCTGTACCGCCTACTGCCGGATTACATGACATCCGTCCCATAGCATGCTTGTCCATCGTAATTAATCCAACCGAACAACCCATATTAGCCGCAGCGCATGCTGCCTCTATACCAGCATGCCCGCCCCCTACAACTATTACATCATACTTCTTCATATTAAATGATTTTCTATTTCAATTCCAAAAAACTCAAACATCCAAAGCTGTCACTTTACAACCCTCTCTGAGTAGTCTCGATTTCAATCCACACTTCACTAAGAGATCTGGTCATATCGAAGAGACCTTTTCAATCCATTCCATTTTCTATCTTGTCAACAAATGTCAATTTCATTCACTTAATTCCAGACAGCACTACGACCGAAATCTCTATCTCCGTTCCACGTGGAACCCAAATTCACTTTAAATTTTCAAATTATATCAACCCAAAGCTCTTCGGTCACTGAGTAGTCCCGATTTCAATCCGCTCTTCATTCAGAAATCGAGACGTATCGAAGAGACCATTTCAGTCCGTTCCACGTGAAACGGTCTTTTCTCACTTACCTATACAGAACTTTTGAAATATATTGTTCAAAATGTCATCCGTTGTTACTACTCCGATTATTTCACCCAGACTGTTTTCTGCATTCCTCAAATCTACGGAGATAAATTCACCACTTAAATTATTGACAATAGTATTTTTTGCCTTCATCAAATAATCCCTGGCTTTCTGCAAACATTGATAGTGTCTTAGATTCGACACAACTGCTGTTTTTTCACTGTAAGCAGAGTTACCCAATGCAGCCTCTTTCAGCCTTATAAAAAGATTTTCCATTCCTTCGCCGGTTAGAGCCGATATATAAGCATCTGCAGTAATTTTGTTATTATGCAGAATATCAATTTTATTTAATACTTTAATAACTTTCTCTTTTGCCGTTATTGATTGTATTTCGTGTAATAAATTGGCATCAACTTGCTGCTCAACATCAAAAATGAAAATGACAATATCTGCATCTCTTACTGCTTGACGGCTTCTCGATATTCCTTCTGCTTCAATCTCGTCATTTGAATATCTAATGCCCGCCGTATCGAAAAGTCGAAATAATATCCCATCGATGGTTACTTCTTCTCGTATAACATCTCTTGTGGTTCCCGGTATTCTACTTACAATCGCACGGGACTCTTTTAAAATATAATTTAGCAACGAAGACTTGCCGACGTTTGGCTGACCAACTAATGCAACGTTCACTCCATCTCTTACCACCCTGCCAAATGAATACGTCCCTAATAGTTTATCAATTTCGTCTTGGACAAAATTAATCCTCTCAAGTAGTTCATCATTCTTTACAAATTCAATATCTTCTTCTGCAAAGTCCAATCCTAATTCAACAAACGAAGATGCGTTGATTAATGAACTCCTTAGCTCATTTACTTTTTGAGATAATAACCCATCTAATTGATTTCGCGCTCCTTTTAATGAAATCTCCGTTCTTGAATTTATTACATCAGCTACTGCCTCCGCTTGTGCCAAGTCTATTCGGTTGTTCAGGAACGCTCTCTTTGTAAATTCTCCTGGCTCTGCTAACCGGATATCATACTGCAGTAATAGCTCAATAATTTTTTGGGCAATTATTGGACTACCGTGAACACTTATCTCTATACTGTCTTCACCAGTATAAGAATTTGGATTCCGGAATACTGAAACAAGCACATCATCAATCTTTTCACTATCAGAATCAATAATATTGCCGTAATGAATTGTATGTGTTGGTGCGTCAGATAATTTTCCTTTCCCGGAAAATATTGAGTCCGTAATTTCTATCGATTTTGATCCGCTTAATCTGATAACTGAAATTGCACCTATACCAGGAGGTGTTGCTAAGGCGACAATAGTATCTTCAGTGAACTTGTTCACCGGTTGATAACTTGATGTCATAATTTTCAAAATCCAAAGTTGCAAAAATAAATAATTATATTTGGAATCTCAATTGCAATTTCTCTTACAGTTTCTTAAATTATTAACTTACGTTATGCACAATTAAGGATCTAATTTACTTTGTCATTCCGAACTTGATTCGGAATCTCATTTTTCAGCATTTTTGGGATGCTGAATCAAGTTCAGCATGACATGTGCGTAACGTGAGTTATTAAAGTAAATATCATCTGTTTCTTTCCCATATATTCAAATTATGAAAACGTTCTGAAATCGTCTTGAAAACGTCCTGAAAACCATCTAATAGGCTTCTAACTTACTTCCTATGCCTTGATAATTAACTTGTTAGATATACCTTTGTATCTAATGTCATGCAATTCTTTAGTGAACTAGAATATCACATTAATGGAATACAGGAATCAACATAGTTTCTCCATTATTACAAAAATACAAAGGTGATGCTTGCACAAAGCGAGCTATATGTTTTTTAAACAATCTGCCAATTATTCTTACCGTAGTGACAAACGCTTCTTAATTGTTGATTTTCCGGCAAACTATCCGCCAATTTGACTTACACATCTAACAAATCAATAATTACCATAACCTCTTATTTTACAATGGCTTATGCGTTCCTATGTGTTGTGGCATATGAGTTGATTCTTATGCAATGAATTTTAGTTATGTTAAACTTAATAATTTACTTATTGGAAGGAGGATGCTAATATGGCAATTACAAAGTGGAACCCTGCTCGTGAACTTTTGAATGTTGAACGTGAGTTCAATAGGCTATTTAGTTCTCTCGGCAGTAGATTCGGCTTATCTGATTCTTCTGAAATGGAAGAATACGAAAATGCAGTATGGATGCCTTTGACTGACATTGCTGAAGATAAAGATAATTTCATATTAAAACTTGACCTTCCGGGTGTCAGCAAAGATGATGTTAAAATTTCTTATTCGGATGGTACTCTAAATATCAGCGGCGAACGTAAGCAGGAAAAGGAAACTAAAGATGCTAAGTTTCATCGCGTTGAAAGAGCTTACGGCAAGTACTTCAGATCATTCACTCTTCCAAGCATGATAAAAGAAGACAAGATTGATGCTGAGTTCAAAGATGGTCAGTTAATTATTACTGTCCCGAAAACTGAAGAGGCTAAGCCGAAAGAAATACCGATTAAAATTAAATGATATTATTTCGGAAGATAGATAGTTTTAGCTTATGGATGAGAAGGGTAGCTGCATCAGTTACCCTTTTCATTTATTTCTAATTATATTTTATTATTGCAGTCTCAAACAGTTTCTTTCAATAAGATGTTGATCGAAAAGTAAATGTCATAATTATAACCCGTGATAATCTGTCAATTCAGTGTTATCAGTACCCTGTTCTTCAATTAAAAATTACTTTTCCGTCAGCCTCAGGATGATTAAATGGAATATAAAGATTATTATAAAATTCTTGGCGTAGAAAAAGACGCAACACAGGAAGAAATTAAGAAAGCTTATCGCAAGCTTGCTATGAAATATCACCCAGATAGAAATCCGGGAGATAAATCTTCCGAAGAAAAATTTAAAGAGATTACGGAAGCAAACGAAGTCCTTAGCGATCCCGAGAAAAGAAAGAAGTATGACCAGTTAGGCTCTAACTGGAAACAGTATCAGCATGCAGGCGCAAATGGAATGAACGATATCTTCTCCCAATATAACAGAGGCGGTGGAGGAAGCTCTTATCGTTTTGAAGGTGACTTCGGCGACTTATTTGGCAATATTGGCGGCTTCTCCGATTTCTTTGAAAGCTTCTTCGGCAATCGGACAAGACAACGCCCATCCAGCAATCCATTCTCTCAAGCTCAAGCAAGTAAAGGCGCTGATCTTGAGGCTAATCTTAACCTTACTCTTGAAGAAGCTTTTAACGGAGTTCAAAAACAATTCAGTGTAAATAAAAAAACTATCAAGGTAAATATTGAGCCCGGTACTCATGACGGAAAGAAGCTTAGACTTCGCAATATGGGCGCTTCGGGAAACCGCGGCGGAGCTAACGGAGATCTTTATCTTACCATCCATATTATCGATCATCCTTTCTATGAAGTTAAAGGAGATGATCTTTATTATAATCTTGATGTTGATCTTTACACAGCAGTGTTGGGTGGTAATGTTCAGATCCATACTCTCGATAATAAAAAAATCAATATTGTTATTCCAAAGGAAACAGATAGTGGCAAACTGCTTAAGCTTAAAAAGATGGGCATGCCGAAAAATGGTAATCTAAATGATAAAGGAGATTTGTACGTTAGAATTCTAGTACAGATTCCTAAAAAGCTTTCTAAAGACGAAAAGAAATTATTTGAAAAATTAGCTGAATTAAGAAAATAAAAACAAAAGGAGTCAATAGATGAGTGCAGAAACAACAGCAGCAAAGTATGAATTTAAAGCAGAAGTAAAACAGCTTCTCGATATTCTCGTTCATTCACTTTATACGAGCAGAGAAATATTCTTACGCGAGCTTATCTCTAATGCATCCGATGCATTGGACAAGGTCCGTTTCGAATCTACTAAGGGAACTGATATTTTAGACAACGGTATAGCTCTCGAAATAAAAGTAGATTTTGATGAGAAGAAAAAACTTATTACCATTTCTGATACCGGAATCGGAATGACTAAAGATGAGCTTATTACCAACATCGGTACTATTGCAAAGTCCGGTTCCGCAGAATTCTTGAAACAGCTTAAAGAGAACAAAACCGATGCAAATAATATAATAGGAAGGTTCGGTGTCGGTTTCTATTCCGTATTCATGGTTGCTGAAGAAGTTGTAATTAAGACAAAGTCATATAAGAAAGATGCACCTGCCGTCGAATGGCGCTCGAATGGACTTGGTGATTATGAGATTATTGAACTTAACGAAAAGCTTCAGAGAGGAACTACAATTGAGGTTCACCTTAAAGAAGACAATAAAGACTTTGCCGAGAAATATAGACTTGAAACAATTATAAAAAAGCACTTAAACTTTATTTCCTTCCCAATCTATCTCGAAAAGGAAAAGATAAATACTATTGCTGCCCTTTGGCGAGAACCTAAATCTACTATTAAAAAAGAACAGTACGATGAGTTCTATAAGTTTTTAACTTATGACTCGGAACCCCCGGCAGATGTTATTCATGTTTCGGTTGACGCACCAATTCAGTTCAACGCTCTGCTTTTCATTCCCAAAAAAACTTACGACTTCTTTGGAATGAATAGAGAAGATTACGGACTCGACCTCTATGTAAGAAGAGTCTTAATCCAGCATAAGAACAAAGACCTGCTTCCGGAATACCTCGGCTTCGTAAAAGGTGTAGTTGATTCTGAGGATTTGCCGCTCAATATCTCAAGAGAAACTCTGCAGGAAAATATCATCTTCACAAAAATTTCCCAAAATATTACCGGACAGGTGTTAAGCTATCTTATAAAGAAAGCAAAAGACGAACCTGAGAAATATGCCGAGTTCTGGAAAGAGCATGGTCGTTACTTTAAGCTTGGCTATACCGACTTCACGAATGCAGATAAGTTCCAGCAGCTTCTAAGATTTAATTCCTCTTTTAATAATGATTCTGACAGCCTAACTTCATTTGACGAATATGTCTCAAGATTCAAAGAAGATCAAAAAGAAATTTACTACGCCTTTGGCACAAGCAGAGATGCTGTTGCTCAAGATCCCCATCTCGAAATATTTAAGAACAAAGGTCTCGAAGTATTTTATCTCTATGATCCGCTGGATGAATTCGTACTTAGTTCAATTAGAAAGTACAAAGACTACGAATTGAAGTCTGTAGATTCAATCGACTTGAAGAACTTAGACAAATTCAAAGATTTAGAAGAGAAAAAGGAAAAGCTTGAAGACCTAAGCAAAGACGATTCAAGGCATTTCGATAGTTTGCTTGCACGTATTAAAGATATTCTCGGCGACCGGGTAACTGATGTGAAAGAATCAAAGCGCCTCTCAGGCAGCCCGGCTGTATTGGTCAATCCAGACGACAGTATGTCTTCAACAATGCAGAAGATTATGCGCATGACAAACAAAGACATGAGCGTTCCTAAAAAAATATTTGAAGTTAACCGCGACCACAAACTTATTCGCAACTTGCTTAAGGTATTCAAAGCCAACTCGAAGGATGAGTACATTACAAATGTTACTGAAGAGTTGTTTGAGTCAGCCCTTCTTCTTGACGGAAGCTTGACTGACCCGCACAAGCTTGTCAGCAGGCTAAACCAAATGCTTGAACAATCAAGCGAATGGTACACAGAGATTAAAAAGTTATGATCAGACTTTCCTAAATTATATTTAGGTAAATAGGTCAACGAAAGGAAATATTATGGCATTTAATTTCAATAAATTCACGGTAAAAGCTCAGGAGATAGTTCAAACAGCAATTGAGATTGCTCAGAACTATAACAACCAGATACTGGAACCCGAGCATATTCTTGCCGCTCTCGTTCAGGAAAGTGGAAATATCGCGGAGACTATTATCCAGAAGACAGGCGGTAACGTTACCAGACTTAAAGTAAAAGTCAATGAACTGCTTGAAAGCTTGCCTAAGGTAAGCGGTGCTGGTATCGGCAACCAGCAAATGTCTAATCAAATGGCAAAGCTTTTTGATACTGCCGCAGAAGAAGCCCGCAATCTTAAAGATGAATATGTTTCTACTGAACATTTACTTCTTGCTTTATCAAAAGATGAAGGTAAAGCAGGAAGACTTCTAAAAGAGAATGGAATTTCTCACGATGAAATTTTAACAGCCTTAAAAGATGTCCGCGGCACTCAAAGAGTAACTACTCAAAATCCGGAAGATACTTACCAGGCTCTTGAAAAATACGGACGTGACCTAAATGAGCTTGCTCGTGCCGGTAAGCTTGATCCCGTTATCGGTCGCGAGGAAGAAATAAGAAGAGTTCTTCAGGTCCTTTCCAGAAGAACCAAGAACAATCCTGTCCTTATCGGCGAACCCGGTGTCGGCAAGACGGCTATCGCCGAAGGCATTGCCCACAGAATAATTGCAGGCGATGTTCCTGAAAACTTGAAGACAAAAAGAATAGTTGCTCTTGATATGGGCGCTCTTGTTGCAGGTACTCAATTCCGCGGACAGTTTGAAGAAAGAATGAAAGCCGTTCTTAAGGAAGTCCAAGAATCCAATGGAGAAATTATTCTATTCATCGACGAGCTACATACTCTTGTCGGTGCGGGTTCGGTTCAAGGCTCAATGGATGCAGCCAACATCTTAAAACCGGCATTAGCTCGAGGTGAACTCCATGCAATAGGAGCTACCACTTTAAATGAATATAAAAAGCATATCGAGAAAGATGCTGCGCTGGAAAGAAGATTTCAGCCTGTTCTCGTAACTGAACCGACTGAAGAAGATACAATTTCAATTCTCAGGGGATTGAAAGAACGCTATGAAGTTCACCATGGTGTTAGAATAACGGACGGTGCTATCGTTGCAGCGGCACAGCTTTCTAATAGATATATAACCGATAGATTTTTACCTGATAAAGCAATCGACTTGATCGATGAAGCAGCCTCAAAAATCAGAATTGAAATTGACTCAATGCCGGAAGAGCTTGATGGTGTTGAAAGAAAAATTAAGCAGCTTGAAATAGAACGTGAAGCTCTTAAGAGAGAAAAAGATGAAGCTTCAGCTAAGCGTCTTGATGAGCTAAAAGAGGAGCTAAGCGACCTTGGGGAAGAACGTAATAAATTCAAGATGCACTGGAATCTTGAGAAAGATAAAATCCAAAAGATCCGCTCTATGAAAAGCGAAATAGAAAACGCAAAATCTTTAGCCGATAAATATGAGCGTGAAGGTGACCTCGGCAAAGTTGCTGAGCTTCGGTATGGTAAAATTGTAACTCTCGAAAAACAGCTTAAGGAAGAAACAAAGGAATTATCAGATATTCAGAAAAACCAGAAAATGTTGAAAGAGGAAGTAGATTCTGAGGATATTGCTGAGATAGTTTCTAAATGGACCGGCATTCCGGTGAGCAAAATGCTTGAGAGTGAGAGAAGCAAGCTCCTCCGGCTTGAAGATGAACTTCATAGAAGAGTTGTCGGTCAGGACGAGGCTGTTTATGCAGTTGCAAATGCTATCCGCAGATCCCGTACCGGCTTGCAGGATGTTAATCGTCCGCTCGGCTCATTCATCTTTCTCGGAACAACAGGTGTTGGTAAAACAGAACTTGCACGTGCGCTTGCAGAGTTTCTCTTTGACGACGAGCATGCAATGATAAGAATTGACATGTCAGAGTACATGGAAAAGTTCTCCGTATCAAGATTGATTGGAGCTCCTCCGGGATATATCGGTTATGAAGAAGGCGGACAATTAACCGAAGCAGTAAGAAGAAGACCTTACTCGGTAGTTCTTCTTGATGAAATTGAAAAAGCTCATCCGGATGTATTCAACGTTCTGCTCCAAGTACTTGATGATGGAAGATTAACCGACAACCAAGGAAGAACGGTCAACTTTAAAAATACAATTATTATTATGACTTCGAATCTCGGTTCTCATATAATTCAAGAAAAACTTGAACATGTTAACGAAGCCGATTTAGAAAATGCGCTTGGTGAATTAAGATACCAGTTAACAGATCTTCTAAGAAAAACAATTCGTCCGGAGTTCTTGAATAGAATTGATGAGATTGTTTTATTCAAGCCGCTGATGAGAAATGAAATCAGAAAGATTGTTGACTTGCAGATTGATAACGTGCAGGAAATGCTTTCTCAGAAAGAAATTGTTCTTGAAGTTGACAACGAGGCAAAGGATTGGCTTGCTAAGCTTGGCTACGATGTAACCTTCGGCGCAAGACCATTAAAACGAACGATACAGCGGCACCTTATAAATCCTCTTTCTCAGGAACTTCTTGCTGGTAAATTTTCTGACGGAGATAAGATTAAAGTAAGTCTTGGATTAAAAGGACAGCTTGAGTTCAAAAAAGCTGAAGCAAAAAGTACTAAAGTATAAATCGAAGAGCTAAAATATATTTGAACGGGCGTTGTGCAAAGAACATTGCTTCACTATAATATTTAGCATTGCTCAATGCACTATGCATCTTAATATCTTCGAATTAATAAAAGCATAACAGCTATCTCCTTAAAATATTCTCCTCACAATGCTGATTTAGATACAAGTTTACATCGGCGCCGGCTAAAATATCTTAAAAAAACCGAATCAGTGAATAATAAAAATTCAACCACTTGTCAAAAAACTATAAATGGAAATAAGTTCATTCCTTTATTATAAATTCTTCTTTAATTATTTTATATGTTTTATTTATAATTAACTTTTAAATATATTCCAAGAACGTGAAAGTACTAAGAGCCATATTGGACGACCTTGTCGAAGATGTAATCCGTAAGCGAGGCTATCTTTATTTCTTAAAAGGAGCAGTTACCGGATTAAAGTCTTCGGCAAATAAAGCTGTGGCTACCGTAGAAGGCTCGTCTAAATATCGTGTTGAAATCGATTTTGATGAACGACGCTATCCCATTCAGACTTTTTGCACATGCCCTTATAGCGAAACAGGAATCTGCAAGCATATAATCGCCGTACTTTATAAATTAAATGAAGAAAATTTCTTCACTCCGGCGGATGAATATAATGTTGACAATTTCAGAAGCAACGAACCCAACGGCAGCAGAAGCAAAAATGATTCGATACCAAAAAGCAGGAAAGAATGGCTTCAAGAATATGAAAAGAGAAAAGAAGAAGCAAAGTTTGAAGAGTTCAAAGGTAAGATAACAAGCCTGATAATACAGGGTAATAAGAAAGCCTCTCAGGTAAAGTATGGGATCGCATACGCGATTGAGGCAAAAGGATATAAAACTACTTTGCATGTAATCAGGCAGCGCCTGAAAAAGGACGGAAGTATTTCATCCTCTGAAATTCTTCACAGCACCAGCTTCAACAATCTGCCGGATTTATCTCTGCAGGAAAAATTAATTATCGACCGCATCTCCAAATACTACGGTGAGTACTCAGTTGATTTAATTTCTTCGGAAGAATTCGGCGCAACATCAAAAGAACACATAAACGATGCGCACCTCTTTAATGAGATTCTCTCCTTTCTTTCGGAAAAGACAGTCTATCTTTCCAGCGGGTACTGGGAACTTGGTAAAAGAATTTATGTTCAAAGAGAAGAAGGCAGCGCAAGACTTTTGTTTAATGAGGACGGAGAGAACATTTGCCTTTCGCTTCAATTTGATTTCGAAAATTTGAAATTGAAACAGGGGAAGGAAATTATACCTATTTTAGATAATCCGCTCTGGGTTCTAGTAGATGATAAAATATTTAAAATTTCCAATCTGAACTACAGCCAGTTTTACAACTTCTATCATAATTCAAATAAGGTTACTGTTCCAAAAGTGTACCTGGAATATTTTGAACAAAACTTGCTTCCGCAGCTTTCTAAAAATCTTCCGGTTGATTCCGATAAATATGAAATAGTAGAAATAACTTCCACCCCTGTCAAGCGCATATATCTTGATGAAGAAGGAAGCGAATTAATGATTACTTTGAAATTCTTATACGGCGAACACGAATTGAAATACGATGAAAGTGAATCTGCCGCTTCGTTTTTTAAAGAGAAATCCCTTTTCAGAATTGTGCGGAATAAATCTATAGAAGAGAAAGCCTACGAGGAAATAAACCAATTCCATGTAAAGGAAATTGAGAAAGGAATCTTCATACCGCGGGGCAGTCCAATAAACTTTCTCTTCGAAGCTCTTCCACAGATAAAAGAACTCGGCTTTGAAATTTTCGGCGAAGCTAACCTTAGCAAGTATAAAGTAAATTCGGCTATACCGAAATTTTCTTTCTCAGTTACTTCCGGCATTGACTGGTTTGATGTAAACGCGAGCATCAGCTATAACGGAACTTCGATTTCATTCGATGCTCTTGCCGATGCAATAAGACATAAGAGAGAATACGTACAGCTTAAGGATGGTTCAATCGGAATTCTTCCGGAACAATGGATTAACAAACTCAGAAGGGCTTTTTCTTTCAGCGAAGTTATTAAAAGTCAAGCCGGCGAAGAACAAGCTCTATTACGCTTCTCCAAGCTTCAAGCAAATGCAATCGATCTTCTTATAAAAGAAGCTGAGGCTGAAACAGATGATTCTTACAAAAAGCATATAGAGCGGCTGAATTCATTTAAAAATATTCGGGAACAAATTGTCCCAGAGACTTTCCGAAATGTCCTTCGACCGTATCAGAGGTCCGGCTTTGACTGGTTATACTTCTTAAAGGAATACAATTTTGGCGGCATACTTGCAGACGATATGGGGCTTGGCAAAACCATCCAGGTCCTTGCTCTACTTTTAAATGAAAAAGAATCCGGGAAAGAATTCCCCGATCTTGTTGTTGCGCCGACCTCAGTGGTCTTCAACTGGATAAATGAAGCACAAAGATTTTCTCCAGCTTTAAAAGTTTTAAATCATACAGGTATCAATCGAATTAAAGAAGATTCCCTTCATTTTGAAAACTATGATTTAATTCTTACGAACTATCATATTCTTCTTAGAGATATCGAACAATTTGCTGAAAGAAAATTTAACTATCTTATTCTTGATGAATCGCAGAAAATTAAAAATCCAATTGCAAAAACAACACGGCTTGTTAAGACAATTAAAGCTGAACACCGGCTTTGTTTATCGGGAACACCTGTTGAAAATAACTTGCTTGAGCTTTGGTCTCAAATGTCGTTTCTAAATCCGGGCATGCTCGGTTCCATGAGGAAGTTCGATGATGCTTTCTTAAAACCAATTCAAAAGGAAAATGACAGCATAGCTTCGGAATATTTAAAGCGGACAGTCTATCCATTCATATTAAGAAGAAAGAAAGAAGTTGTTGCGAGTGAACTTCCCGAAAAAACAGAAATAATCCATTATTGCGATATGGAACCGCAGCAACTAAAAATTTATAACATCTGGAAGGATTCCATCCGCGAAGAAATAATGAAAGAGATCGATGCGAAGGGAATGAATAAATCCGGCTTCAAAGTGATTGAAGGTTTGCTTCGTTTAAGACAGATCTGCAACCACCCTTCACTAATTAAAGAAAGTTATAAAAGCAAGTCCGGCAAGTTTGAAGAATTTAAAGAACAGCTTGAAAATGTTTTGGAGGGAAACCACAAGGTTCTTGTTTTCTCTCAGTTCGTTAAGATGCTGGAGATAATTAAGAAATATTTAGACGAAAAAAATATTTCTTATGAATATTTAGTTGGCAGCACTGCCGATAGAGAAAGCCGTGTAAAAAATTTTCAGGAGAATGAAAACGTAAAAATATTTTTGATAAGCTTAAAAGCAGGTGGCTTTGGATTAAACCTTACCGCTGCCGATTATGTTTTTCATTACGATCCCTGGTGGAACCCGGCAGTCGAAGCACAAGCAACAGACAGAACGCACCGTATTGGTCAGGATAAAAATGTTTTCGTCTACAAGTTTATTACCAAAGACAGTGTAGAGGAAAAGATTCTCCAGCTTCAGGAAAAAAAGAAAGAATTAACTGAAAATATTATTACCAGCGAAGTAGACATACTTAAGAACCTAACCAAAGAAGACGTAAATATTTTATTCGAATGATTAGACAGGTTGACTATTAAATTCTTTTAAGCTAATTTTTTGACATTGTTAAAAGTCAAATAAAAATAGAATATTTTATTGAGAATGAATATAAAATACTGGCTACTTCTTGAGGCTGCCGCTATTCTGTTTGCTTTTTGTTTTAAAAGCGGCTCATCCTCCTTTAGTAACAGCATTTCATTCAACAATCAAACTCAAGACATATTATACATAAATTTTCGCGGACAAATCATAACTGTCCATGCTGGTCAAACTTCAAATGTTGAAAAGATACCGCAAGGTACAGATGATTTTGCAACCACGTTTTCGATTCTGGCAAGCGCCACCTGTTCATCTTCTCAAGGAAACATAACCGGTACGTTTGCTATTAGAACAAATACAAAATTTTTAATTTATTTTACCAGCACCTTAATTAACGGCGCGTAGACTGTTTATGTTGCTATTCCGAATAACAATAACCAAAGCATGGGCACAACGACCAGCCCTTAAATTAATTAAAATGTAACGAAAAAAGATTTTGGAAAACCGGAATATCTTGCCCTATTTTAGCCTTTATAATCAATATTTACATTGTTTTAAGCACTTAAAATTCGTATTTTTCAAACCATGAAAAAGGAGATTTTTTGATGGAATTTAAAGTTAACAGCAAAGTATTGGAAAAATTATTATCGAAGATAATCCCCGCGGTTCCTTCGCGTACTCCAATGCCGATTCTTGAAAATTTTTTATTTGACATTAAGGACGGAGCGCTGATTGTTTGCGCAACGGATCTTGAAATTGCATTGCGCTCATCAATAAATGTTGCCGCTGACGAGAACATAAAGATGGTAATTCCCGCACGGCTGCTTTATGATATTGTCCGGTCTCTTAATGAAACTCAAATTCATTTTGAAACCGAACCTAACTCCAAATTAAAACTGAAAACTGAAAACGGTGTTTATAATTTGAGTTATTCTTCGCCGGAAGATTTTCCGGAAATTCCAAAAGTTTCCGGAGAGAAAGAAGTTGTTCTTGGCGGAATTGATTTTAAGAAAGCTATAGATCAAACTTCATTTGCAATGAGCAAAGAAGATATGCGTCCGGCAATGACAGGAACATTGTTTGAATTTTCGGAAGAAGGTCTCCGCTTTGTTACTACCGATGGACACCGGCTTGTAAAGTTTGTTAACAAAAATGTAAAGCCCGGAATTGAAGAGCAGTTCGTTGTTCCCGAAAGAGCAATTTCGGTTCTTTCCAAGCTGCTCGGCGAAACTGACGTAAAAATTTATTTAAGCAAGACTAATATTTCTTTCCATATCGGCGACCTGGAATTTATTTCGCGTTTGATTGGTGAAAAGTACCCGGCATACAACAGCGTTATTCCTTTGGAGAATGAAAATCTTATGAAGATAAAAACCGGTGATTTGCTTTCTACCATAAAAAGAATGAGTTTATTCTCTGCTTCAAGTTCTAAGCAGGTCAAGTTTTCAATTGGTAAAAATAATTTAGAAGTTTCTGCCGAGGATATCGATCATGGTTCTAACGCAAAGGAAAATATTTTATGTGAGTACGCTGGAGAACCTATGGATATTGGCTTTAACACAGTTTATGTGAATGATGTTTTATCGCACTTAGAAGCTAATGAAATTATATTTAAACTGCATTCGCCTACTAAAGCATGCATCATTGAACCGTCGGAAGCAAAAGATAACGAGGAACTTATGATGCTCTTAATGCCTGTTCGATTAAATAATTAATATGGTTTTATCCTCCATCAATCTAAAAAATTTTAGGAGTCATAAAAGTACGCAGCTAAACTTTTCCGAAGAACTAAATTACATTATCGGAGGAAACGGACAAGGAAAGACATCAATCTTAGAGGCGGTTTACTATCTCTGTACCACAAAAAGCAGCAGCTCAAAATCAGATAGCGAAGTTGTAATGTTTAACGAAGAGGAATTTGAAATTAACGGAAGTTTCAAAGACCGCACCGAAGATATTGTGCGAATTTATTACTCGCTTAACGAAAACAGGAAGTATTATTTTCAAAATGGAAAACAAATTTCACGCTCGGCTAATATAATAGGAAGATTCCCAGTTGTTTTACTTACTCCCGCGGATCATGCAATTACACAGGGTTCTCCCGGCGATAGACGCAAGCTTGTTGACTCAATTATTTCACAGGCAAGCGAAACATACTTAAACTTTCTGTTGGATTATAACAAAACCTTGCGGCACCGTTCTTCTTTGCTAAATATTTTTAAGGAAACAAGAAGAAGTGAATTGTTGCCGGAAATCGATGCATGGACCGCAAAGTTAATTCAAACGGGAACTGAAATCATTAAACATAGAAAAAGATTTGTCGAAATATTTAACGACTTTGTAAAAGATTCTTATAAAAAAATTATGGATGAGGACGAAGTACCTGGAATTAAGTACTGGTTTCTTGATGGGTGTGAGGAATCTGATATTGAATCCCAATTCCAGGATTTAATTTCAAATAAAAAAGATGAAGAATATAGAAGAGCAACAAATTTAATTGGTCCGCATAGAGATGAATTTATATTTGAAATTAACGGAAAGAACTTAAAAATGTTCGGCTCACAGGGTCAACATAAGACCTTTCAGACAGCTTTACGTTTTGCAGAGTATTTTTATCTTAAGAATAGTTCTGGCAAGCTGCCGCTCTTCTTACTTGATGATGTTTTTGGAGAGCTCGATACAAAGCGATCAATTAAAATAAGTGATTACCTGAAAGGCATCGGACAAGCCTTCATAACACTAACAGATTTTACGAATCATTCTTATTTAAGAAAGAGTGATAACGATAAATTAATTTTTTTAGATAACGGCAAAGTTGTTTATGCCTAACAGTTTTAAAAGCCTGTCGGAAGCATTTAATAACGAGCCCGCATTTGATGGGCTCAGAAAGATTATTAAGGAATCAGATGTGATTTCTGAGTTCAACAAAATCTTTCCGGATTTGGAAAAAGTTGTTGCAGCCGTAAAAGTAGAAAAGAAAATTCTTTCACTTAAGGTTGAAAATCCAACATGGCGAAGCGAACTTAAGTTTAGAGAGACGATAATAGTCGATAAGGTAAACGACTACTTCAAAGAAAACAGAATCAACAAAATAAGATTTGTATAAAAAAGTTTTATAAATAGATACGGATTAATTGAATGTCAAACGAGAAAAATACTGGCGAATACAGTGCGAAAAATATTAACGTTCTAAAAGGACTTGAAGCTGTAAGAAAACGCCCGGCAATGTATATTGGCGATGTCGGACCGCGAGGACTTCACCACCTTGTTAACGAAATCGTAGATAATAGTATTGACGAGGCGCTCGCGGGATACGCAGACAGCATCGTAATTACAATTAACAAAGATGAAAGTGTAACCGTTGAAGATAACGGGAGAGGAATTCCGGTAGACCTGCATCCGGAAGAAAAAAAGTCCGCTCTTGAAGTTGTAATGACCGTACTTCATGCGGGTGGAAAGTTTGATAAGAACACCTACAAAGTTTCCGGCGGTTTGCATGGTGTCGGCGTCTCTGTTGTTAATGCTCTTTCAGAATGGCTTCAGGTTGAAGTAAAAAGAGACGGTAAGGTTTTCTTCCAGGAATACAAAAGAGGTATTGCGGTTAAGCCTGTAAAAGAAATCGGAAAGACAAAGAAAAACGAAACCGGAACCAAAACTACTTTTTATCCCGACAAAGAAATCTTCAAAACATTCAAATTTAAATTCGATACTCTTGCTGAAAGAATGCGCGAACTGGCTTACTTAAATAAAAATATTACAATTAAAATCAAAGATGAAAGAAACGGCGGGGAAGAAGAAACGTTTCATTTTAAAGGTGGACTGATTGAGTTCGTAAAATATCTTGATGAGACCAGAGAACCGATTCACAAAACAGTATATATTGAAGGTGAAAAAGACGGAACTCCGATTGAGGTAGCATTTCAGTACAGCGACACTTATAATGAAAATATCTTCTCTTACGTTAACAACATAAACACGACTGAAGGCGGAACGCATCTGGTGGGCTTTAAGACAGCGTTGACCAGAACACTAAATAACTATGCGGCTAAAAACGGATTGATAAAAGAAGGAAGCAAAATTAATTTAACCGGAGATGATTTTAGAGAAGGCTTAACTGCCGTAATTTCTGTTAAAGTTGCTGAGCCTCAATTCGAAGGTCAAACGAAAACAAAGCTAGGAAACAGTGAAACAAAATCCGCGGTTGAAACCCTTGTAGGTGAAAAACTAGCAGAAAATCTTGAAGAAAATCCAAGCATAGGAAAAAAGATAATTGAAAAATGTATGCGCGCGGCTGAAGCTCGTGAAGCTGCTAGAAAAGCCCGTGATCTTGCACGCCGAAAGAATGCGCTCGACAGTTTGAATCTTCCCGGCAAGCTTGCAGACTGTTCGATCACGGATCCGGAACACTGCGAGATTTATATTGTCGAAGGTGATTCAGCAGGCGGCTCAGCTAAACAAGGACGCGACAGAAGATTTCAGGCAATACTTCCTCTTAAAGGAAAGATTCTGAACGTTGAAAAAGCTAATATGAACAAGATACTTGAGAACAATGAAATCCGGGCGATCATTTCTGCTATTGGCGCAGGTCTTGGTGCTGAGTTTGATGCCGCAAAATCAAGGTATGGAAAAGTTATATTGATGACGGATGCCGATGTGGATGGAAGTCATATCCGTACGCTGCTTCTTACTTTTATTTATAGGCATATGAATGAATTAATTAACCAGGGTAAAGTTTATATTGCCCAGCCGCCGCTTTACAAAATCAAAAAAGGCAAAGAAGAATTTTATGCTTTCGACGATAACGAGAGAGATGAAATTCTTAAGAGACTTAAAGTAAACGGCAAAGCTGTTGAAGAAGAGAAGGTTGAAAATGAAGAAGAAGTCAACGTTAAAGGAGCTGTAATTTCCCGGTACAAAGGTTTGGGAGAAATGAATCCCGAACAACTTTGGGAAACAACAATGAATCCGGAGACTAGAACAGTTTTACAGGTGACTTTGGAAAGCGCAGCAGCAGCAGATAAAATTTTTGAAACGCTGATGGGCGATGCTGTTGAACCTCGACGTGAATTCATTGAGAAGAATGCAAAGTATGTAAGAAATCTGGATATCTAAATTATCATAGGATTTCCCAGAAAAGGTTAATCACTTAAGAAAGAAAAACGAACAAAATTTTTATGGCAACAATATTCGAGAAAATAGTTCCAGTATCTCTAGAAGAAGAAATGAAATCTTCTTACATCGATTACTCAATGTCAGTAATTGTAGCGCGCGCGCTGCCCGATGTAAGAGACGGATTAAAACCGGTACACCGCAGAGTATTATACGGAATGTATGAACTCGGAGTAGCATATAACAAACCTTACAAGAAATCTGCAAGAATAGTTGGAGAGGTACTTGGTAAATACCATCCGCATGGAGATTCTGCTGTTTATGATACAATGGTGAGAATGGTTCAAGACTTTTCACTTCGATATCCATTAATTGATGGTCAGGGAAATTTTGGCTCAGTCGACGGCGATTCACCTGCCGCGATGAGATACACTGAAACACGCCTTGCAAGAATTGCAGATGAAATGCTTCGCGATCTTGACAAGAACACTGTAGATTTTGTTCCGAACTTTGACGACTCACTTCAGGAGCCAACTGTCCTTCCTTCTTACTTGCCAAACCTGCTTGTAAACGGCTCAAGCGGTATTGCCGTAGGAATGGCAACAAACATTCCTCCGCACAATCTTTCGGAAGTAATCGACGGTTTAATTGCTCTGATTAAAACCCCAGACATCACTAATGAAAAATTAATGAAGCATGTGGTTGCACCGGACTTTCCTACAGGCGGAATTATTTACGGCTACGAAGGCGTAAAGGAAGCTTACACAACTGGCAGAGGCAGAATAATCGTAAGAGCAAAAGCCAATACTGAAACTCTTAAAAACGGTAAAGAAAATATCGTCATTACGGAGCTTCCATATCAGGTTAATAAGGCTAACTTGATTGAGAAGATTGCTGACTTGGTCCGCGAAGATAAAATTCATGACATTGCAATGATCCGCGATGAATCCGACAGAGACGGAATGCGTGTGGTAATTGAGTTAAAACGCGATGCCCAGCCGACTGTTGTACTCAATCAATTGTTCAAGCATACTCAGATGCAAACAACATTCGGCGTAATAATGCTGGCGCTTGTTAACGGCGCTCCAAAAGTTCTCACGCTTAAAGAAATGATGCAGCACTTTATCAATCACCGTATGGATGTTCTTATCAGGAGAACAAGATTTGATCTTGATGCTGCCGAAAGACGCGCTCATATTTTGGAAGGCTACATAATTGCTCTTGATAATATTGATGAAGTTATTGAGACAATTAAAAAATCCAGAGATGTTGAAACAGCCAAAAACAATTTAATGCGCAGGTTCAAACTTTCGGAGATTCAGGCAAAAGCAATCCTTGATATGCGGCTGCAGCGTTTGACTGGTCTGGAAAGAAAGAAGATTGAAGATGAATACAAAGAAATTATAAAGCTGATTGAAAAACTAAAAAGCATACTTGGCAGTGAAGAAAAAAGATACTTAATAATCAAAGATGAACTTCTTGAGCTTAAAGAGAAATATGGCGATGAAAGAAGAACCGAGATAATATATAATTATGAGGAGTTTTCTCTTGAAGATATAATTGCCGAAGAAGATGTTGTAGTTACAATCTCCCACAAAGGATTTATTAAGAGATTCCCTGTTAGCGGATACAGAAAGCAGGGTCGCGGCGGCAAAGGCGTAACAGGTGCAGGAACAAAAGATGATGATTTCATTGAACACATGTTCATCGCTTCGACACACCATTATATTCTGTTCTTTACAGATAAAGGAAAAGTATACTGGTTAAAAGTTTTCGAGATCCCGGAAGGCGGACGTGCAACCAGAGGAAGATCAATTTTGAATCTTATCGAAAAAGAATCCGACGAAGTAATTACGGCATTTGTAGCGGTAAAAGAATTCAAGGATGACAACTACCTCATAATGGCAACAGAACAAGGCACGATTAAGAAGACGGTGCTTTCGGCTTACGGAAACGTACGTAAAGGCGGCATCAATGCAATTAATCTTGTTAAAGGCGACAGGCTAATCGCAGTAAAAATGTCAGACGGTAATAATGATATTGTACTCGGCACACATAATGGTTTCGCTATCCGCTTCAATGAAAAAGATGTAAGAGATATGGGAAGAGTCGCCACCGGCGTACGCGGAGTGAAATTAGAGAAGAGCGATAAAGTTGTCGGGCTTTTGGTAATTAAAAGAAACGACACCATCCTCGTCGTTACTGAAAATGGCTTCGGCAAACGATCCGACATAAACGATTACAGAATTACACACCGCGGAGGCAAAGGAGTCATTACAGTTAAGACCTCGGACAAAGTCGGCAAGATGATTGCTATGATGGAAGTTGTTGACGGCGACGAACTTGTAATAATTTCTACACGAGGAATGGTGATTAGACAAAGCGTCAAAGACATCAGAGTGATGGGAAGAAATACACAAGGCGTAAGAGTAATCAGGCTTACTGAAGGAGATAAGATTGCCGACATTGCGAAAGTGGTACCCGAAGAAGCGGAAGCCGAAGGAAACGGCAACGGCGCAAATGACAATGGTAAAGAATAATACTTCCATTTTATAATTTCTCAAATGAAAAGAGCGGAAAGTCCTTTCCGCTTTTTTTATTTCTGAGCTAAAAGATTATTTTTGTTATAATAAAAATAATTTTCGGGGATCCATTATGCTTATAAAAGAATTTTTAGCACCGCTGCTGATATTTTTATTTATAACAATTAGTATTTATCCGCAGCAAGAGTTTCAAGTAAAAGAAACCGAGAGCCGCGTTATCGAACTTGAACAATTTCATGAAATAATTTATCCGATCTGGCATACGGCTTACCCGGCAAAGGATTTCAACGCCCTTCGAAACTATGCCCATACGGTTGATTCTTTAGCGGCACAAATTTATTCGGCAAAACTTCCCGGCATACTTCGCGACAAAAAAGAAAAATGGGATGAAGGAGCAGCTGAGTTTAAAAAATCCGTTGAAGAATACGATCGGCAATCAGCTGCAAGCGATAACGAAGCATTATTGATGGCTGCTGAAAAATTGCATTCAAATTATGAAAAGCTCTTCAGAACAATACGACCAGTATCTAAGGAAGTTGATGAATTCCACCAGCTTCTTTATGTGGTTTATCATACTTACCTGCCGGAGAGACAATTTGAAAAGATTGTTTCCGCAAGCGATGGGCTTGTTGATAAAGCAGGAGCTATTTTAAAAATGAAGTTGCCAAAAAACTTTGAAGCTAAAGCAGAAAAAATTAATTCAGCATCTAAGGAATTGCTTTCGACTGCTAATGATTTGAACTGCATTAAAGATGCTGCAAAAGAAACTGAAATTTCACTTGCAGTTGAAAAACTTCATAAGAAATATCAAGAACTATCGGATATCTTTTAAACTAAAAGAAGAAAAATTTATTCGGATTGTCTTTTTTTTCGCAATTTCATAATTCGCAATATGAAAACTGCATACTTGCGCTTCTACGAAGAGTTGAACGATTTTCTTTCTGAAGATAAAAAGAAAGTAAGGTTCACTCACCAATTCACCGGAAGACCTTCGGTTAAAGATATGATTGAAGCACTCGGTGTTCCTCACAGTGAAGTTGATATGATTCTTGTTAATGGAAAGTCCCTGAGTTTTGATTATATAGTAAATGATAACGATGACATTAGCATTTACCCGGTATTCGAATCGCTCGACATAAAAGATGTGCAGCATTTAAGAGATAAACCCCTCCGCAATCCAAAGTTTATTTGCGATGTTCATCTCGGAACTCTTGCAAGATACCTTCGAATGCTGGGCTTCGACACTCTTTACCGGAATGATTACAACGATGAAGAATTAATACAATATTCTATAAAAGAGCACCGGACTATCCTAACGAAAGATACCGGCATTTTAAAACAAAAGCGAGTCACCCATGGCTATTATGTAAGAAATATAAAGCCGGAAAAACAAACCGCTGAAATTTTAATCCGGTTTAATTTATTTGATTCTGTTAAAAAGTTCTCACGCTGTCTTGAATGCAATTCAGTTCTTATGAAAACAGAAAAAGAAAAAATCCTTGACCGCATACCCAATAAAGTTAGAACTCTCCAAAATGAATTTTATATTTGCATACAGTGCGATAAAATTTACTGGCAGGGAAGCCATTTTGAAAAGATGAATGAAATGATATCAAAAATTATTTCAATTAAAAAGTAAGTAGAACAAAATCCCGAAAGCTGTTTATGCGGTATCTGTTAATGTCGATTGTCTTTGCAGCCTTAGTCTTTCTGGTTGAATTTTATTTTTTCAAGAAATTTGTTAACTCACTTAAACTAATCTTTAAAAAAGTATCTCCTGGCAAGATTAAACTTGCAGTAACTTTTGCTTCCGTAGTTTTAAACCTCTATGCTCTTTTTCTTATTGTAGATTGGTGTTTCGCACAGTTTACAGGCGCACCGGTATATATTCCCGAAAATACAGCATTCGATTACTTCGTCATTTATCCATTCTGGATTTTTATTCTTCTCGTCGTCCAATCAAATCTTTTCTTTATCGTAATTGAAATATTGAGGCTGACATTCTTTCCGCTCTACAAGCGCTTCAAACTTAAGATGCGCACTATTGAAGCAGGAATAATATTTTTGATTGTTCTATTTTTCGTTGTTTATATTCCGGCAAATGTAATTTATAATTACAACACCATTCAAGTAAGTACCATCAATTACAAAAAAGAAAATCTTCCGGCACAGTTGAAAAACTTTAGGATTGTATTTGTCTCTGATATCCATGCAGACAGGTATACCGATCCGCCAAGGCTTCAAAAATTTATAAATGATATTAATAATGCTCACCCAGATCTGGTTTTAATCGGCGGAGATTTAATAAGCTCATCACCGGAATATATAGATACCGCAGCAGAATATATTGGAAAGATAAAAGCAAAGTACGGAGTTTATTCATGCGTCGGCGACCATGAGAACTGGGCATTCAGAAATAATCCCGAGAAAAGTATTAACGTAATAGAGAACGCACTTAAAAAATATGGTGTTCAGATGGTTGACGACAGCCAAAGGCTTATTAATGTAAACGGCGCCGAAATAAAAATTACCTTTTTGACAGATACATATGTAGAACATGTTTCTAAAGCAATGCTTGACAGCTTAACAGCAGATACATCCGCCTACGGATTGAAAATTTTGTTAGTCCATCAGCCTCATCAAAATGTTGCTGAACGAGCTTCCGAAACTGGTTATGATTTAATGCTTGCCGGGCATACTCATGGCGGACAAATTACTTTTCTTTTTCCATTCATAAATCTTACACCTACAATGCTGGAAATAAAATATGTTCGCGGTGATTTTCGCTTTGGCAAGATGCTTCTTGTAGTAACCCGCGGTCTCGGCATGTCGCTTGTTCCGATGCGGCTTAATTCTACGCCGGAAATTTCGATAATAAACTTGAAATGATTAACTATATCTTTAATAATTAAATTTTTCAAAGAGTTTGCCAGAAATAGATCAAAATATTAAAAGAAGAACAGAAGCAGTTTTATCGACTATTAAAAGCCTGCCTTCAATACCAAAAGCAGTCTTTGAAGTAACCAAACTTTTAAATGATCCTAAAACATCAACCGGTCAGTTAGCCGAGGTAATGAGCAAAGATCATGGATTAACCGCCAAGGTGCTGGCTATTGCAAACTCGCCTCTTTATGGAATAAAGCGAAAAGTATCTTCAATTGAGTTTGCAATTTTAGTCCTTGGATTCCAGGAGATAAAGAACATCATTATGGCTCTTTCGTTTATTGAAACAATGAAGGCAGTTCCATCTCATTATTTTGACCCGATGGAATTCTGGCTGCATTCGCTGGTTGTTGGAACCGGGGCAAAAGGAATTTCACAGCATCTGGGATTTGATTTCGGCAGCGAAGCCTTTGTTGCGGGCTTGTTTCATGATGTCGGAGTGATGGTAATTTATAATTATTTTAATTCGGAGTTTAAGCAGATAATTGAGACAGCCAGTGCAGAGAATTTGAATTTCATTGAAGCTGAAAAAAGTGTTTTAGGATTGTCGCACCAGGAAATAGGAAAATTTCTTGCAGAGAAGTGGAACCTTCCTCTTCAGCTTTGCGATGCAATTCGTTTTCACCATTCTCCTTCAAGCTGCAATGAGAATAAATATTTTGTTTCGGTTGTTCATCTTGTTGATTATATGACACAACGGCTAAGTACAGCTCAATGCTTTTGGGATAAAGATATTCACCTAGACCCAATTCTGCTGGAAAACTTAAACTTCCATTCTGAAGATGCACTCGATAATTTTATCCTTGGTTATGATGAAATGTTTAAAGTAACGGCTGAATCTCTGAAGCTTTAGACACATTGGGATTAAACAACCAAACAGCATTTATAATATTCTACAATACTTAATTTCTTTTTTTATATTAATTCCTTCGTCAAGAAGTTCCATTTTTGCGTTAATGTAATTTTAAAGTTATTTTTTGCGGCAATAATTTGGAAAGAGTGAATATGTCAAACAGCAGCAGACCATCGTGGGATGAATATTTTTTAAAGCTCGCAATGCTTGCGTCGGAAAGATCCACCTGCCCCAGGATGCATTGCGGATGTGTTTTTGTTAAAGATAGATTTGTTCTTGCAACCGGATACAACGGATCGCTGCCGGGGCATCCTCATTGCGAAGATGTAGGCTGCCTTGTTGTAGATAACCATTGCGTAAGAACAAACCATGCAGAGATAAACGCACTCACTCAAGCAGCTATTCATGGAGTTAACATAAAAGGAGCCACAGCTTATATAACAAACATGTCCTGTACAACTTGCGCCAAAGCATTAATTGCCGCTGGTATAGTAAGGGTTGTTGTATTTTCAGATTTCCATGATACCCTTGCAACCCAGTTTTATACTCAATCCGGAGTTGAGATTGTAAAGCTTCCAATGCCGGACAGAATGATAAAGTACGACATCGAAAGCTATTCTTCCGCTAAGAAAACTGAAAAATCAAAATAGCAAAGCAAAAGTTTATATGAAGCTTAAGCTTTTGCGTTTCTGGAAGCCTCTGCTTGCTGTTATTTTTTGGGGAGCTTCTTTCGTCGCTACCAAAATTGCTCTCGGTGAACTGAGCCCGCTTTCAGTTATTATGTTACGGACTTTTGGTGGAATTATTTTCATACTATCTATTGCACTTTATTCAAAGCGGGATTTCAAAATAAGTTTTGCAAACCTTAAGCGTATTTTTGTCTTAGCCCTAATCCTCATCTGCCACCTTTTAATCCAGGTAACAGGAATAAAATTTACTTCAGCTACAAATACCGGATGGATAGTAGGTGTTACTCCGGTATTTATGGCTTTACTCGGTTTCATAGTCTTTAAGGAAGAACTTTCTCCGGTGAAGATTTCGGGGATAGTAATTGCATTTGCTGGTCTTGTACTTTTAATCAGCAAAGGAAATTTGTTGAGCATAGGATTTATTTCGCATAAAGGAGATTTCCTGGTACTAATCAGCGCATTTACCTGGGGTATCTATTCCATGGTAAATAAAAAAATTTCAATCAACTATTCACCGGTGATGACAATACTGTTTTTATTCATCATGTTAGAAATTATCATTTTGCCATTTGCAATAAATCATGATTCAATTTATTCAATCGCCCATCTTTCCGCTAAAGGATGGGCAGCAATTTTATTCCTCGGCATTTTTGCTTCCGGGACTTCGTTTGTTCTGTGGTCTAAATCTTTAAGTGAAACGGAAGCGACCAAAACCGGTGCGTTCCTTTATTTAGAACCCTTCGTTACTGTATTTGCTGCATGGATTTTTCTTGACGAATTGATTACCATCTTAACAATAATTAGTGGTCTTATTATTACTGCCGGAGTCATCCTGGTAAATAGAGATTAATTTTCAAGGATGGCGTAAATAGATTTAAGATTATACCCCACTCCTTAAAATTCAAATTTTTATTGCTTCTTGATTTACCAATACTTAGGTTAATAGTGTACATCCTGTCCTTTTCAGTAGTATAAGTATTTTTCAACAAACAAGTGGAGGTTCTAATGAACAAACAAAGGTTCCTTCTTGCTTTCATCGTTGTTTTTGTACTGCTCGAACTGCTCAACTACATCATCTTCAGCGTTATTCTTATGCCATCGTTAGAAGCGGTAAAGGATGTTTTCCGAACTGGTGAGGAAATGATGTCCAAGATGTGGATTATGTATATAACCGACATTATCTGGTCTTTCTTTTTTGTATTCTTTTTTGTTAAGGGCTATGAGAAGAAAGGAATTGGCGAGGGAATTCGCTTCGGGATTTATATTGGACTATTCTTTTCTTTTGTTTCGGCTTATTCCCAGTTTGTAATTTATCCGTTGCCTTATTCGATGATTTTTGGGTGGTTCGTTTATGGTCTAATCGAAATGGTTATACTAGGAATCGTTACTGCATTAATTTACAATCCCAAAGAAGAAATACACGCTGCCGCTTCCTTATAGATTGAAAATTTTTGAAACCCGGTTTTAAGTTTTTAAGCCGGGTTTTACTTTAATTAAAAATAATTCCGCTGTTTTGATCGATAACAAATACACCAACTTAAAACGTAAAGATTTGTAAATTCCTTTTGATATTATTATGCAATCGCTTATTTTTTTGCCGGCTTTTCAAATGAAAAATTTTCTGTTAAAATAACATGATTGTTGACAAAATAGAAAACATAAATTTATACTTCGAGCTTGGGGAAAAATTCCATATTGCACTTTCATATTTGAAGAAAAATAAATTCGAAAATCTAAAAAACGGACGCTATGAAATTGATGGAGAAAAAATTTACGCCTCGGTAATGCGCTACCAAACAAAACCCATTGAAAATGGTAAGTGGGAATCTCACAAAAAATATATTGATGTTCAATTTGTTGCAGAAGGGAAAGAACAAATAGGATATTCCAACATAAACGGCATGACTGTAATAGAAAAATATAATGAAGATAAAGATATCCAGTTCCTTGATGGTAGGGGTGATTTTATCACCGCAGAAAAAAACACCTTCGTAATTTTATTTCCGCAGGATGTTCACATGCCCGGAATACTCGCTGATAATCAGCAAAACGAAGTAATAAAAGTTGTTGTCAAAGTGAAAGCAGAATAAATTGATTGAAAGGATAGTCTATTGTTAAAACAATTATTCAGAACAAAAAGTCTTGATGCTCTTGTTCATGAAGGAGAGGAACCCGAACATCAACTAAAGCGTGTACTCGGTTCATTTGATGTAGTAATGCTTGGCATCGGTGCTATTATTGGTGCCGGAATTTTTGCAACTATCGGAACGGCTGCTGCCGGCGACGCAATGAGACCAGGAGCTGGTCCGGGTTTAATGCTGTCGTTTGTCTTAACCGGTATTGCATGCGGATTTGCCGCTTTGTGCTATGCCGAATTTGCTTCAATGGTTCCGATATCAGGAAGCGCTTATACTTATTCCTACGGAACACTTGGAGAATTGGTTGCATGGATTATCGGCTGGGATTTAATTATTGAATATGCGGTTGGAAATGTTGCGGTAGCAATTAGCTGGTCTAATTATTTCAAAACTCTCGTATCGGGATTCGGAATAAATATTCCCGATTGGATGTCAATCGATTATAGAACAGCAGCTAAGATTCCCGGTTTACTTGAGCATGCCCCGCACTTTTTAGGAGTACCGATTGTTTTTAATTTTCCCGCATTCGCCATCGTCGCACTTATTACTCTTGTTCTTGTAATTGGAATAAAAGAAAGTTCAAGAACAACAACAATAATGGTAATAATAAAACTGATCGTGCTTGGAATTTTTATTGTCGTCGGTTTCTTTCATGTTCATCCTACAAACTGGGTTCCGTTTGCACCGAACGGCTGGAAGGGAATTCAAGCCGGTGCTGCTGTTGTATTTTTTGCTTATATAGGTTTCGATGCCGTCTCAACGGTTGCCGAAGAGGTCCGCAATCCCAAACGTGATATGCCTATTGGAATAATCGGTTCGTTAATTGTCTGTACTATAATTTATATTTTAGTTGCCGGTGTGTTTACCGGAATTATACCATATAATGCCATGGTAAAGGCATTGGCTACAAGTCAATCGGAACCGCTTACTTTTGCAATGCAGTACGCCCACATTAAAAAGTACGCCGACTTAATAATAGGATTAATTGCCTTCGGTTCAGTAGTTGCTCATACCGCGGTACTGCTTGTTTTTCAGCTTGGTCAGCCGAGGATTTTCTTTTCGATGGCTCGCGATGGTCTGCTTCCTCAAAGCTTTGCTAAGGTTCATCCTAAATTTAAAACACCTCATGTTACAACTATCTTAACCGGTTTGGCTGTAGGTATTACGGCAATGTTTACTACTATTGATGAGATGGTTGACTTAACAAACATCGGTACCCTGTTTGCTTTCATTCTTGTTTGTATCGGAATAATAATTCTCCGCAAAAGAGAACCGGACAGACCGCGTGCATTTAAAACTCCCTGGGTTCCATTTATTCCGGTGCTTGGAATAATTTCATGTTTGTATTTAATTCTTGGATTACCCTGGATAACATACTTAAGATTTGCACTTTGGCTTCTGGTAGGAATGGTAATTTATTTTTCTTACGGTTATAGGAAAAGCAGACTTCATAAAGAAGCTGCCGCAAACTAAACATTGAATGTGCGCATGCCAGCATGAATTTTTCAGCCTGATTTTTTCATGCAGGTATGCCGCCATGCAATCATGCTTTTAAATTCATAATCTAATAATAACAATCTAAAGTTTATGACAAGAAGTGCTGACGGCTCTCATCTTGAACGCGGGCTTGGCTTAAAAGAAGCCACCGCACTAAATATGATTGACATGGTCGGCATCGGTCCATTCATTGTTCTGCCGATAGTAATACAGGAGATGAATGGTCCGCAATGCATGCTTGCGTGGGTTCTTGGAGCCGTACTTGCATTAGTCGACGGCGCAATATGGGCGGAGCTTGGCGCGGCAATGCCGGCTGCCGGCGGAAGCTACGTCTTCTTAAAAGAAATTTACGGACCCAAAAGCTGGGGAAGATTGTTTTCATTTCTACTTATATGGCAAACTATTTTTCAGGCACCGCTTGTTATTGCTTCCGGCTCTATCGGATTTTCTCAATACTTTACTTTCCTTTTTCCGCTCGGAGTTGTCGGACAAAAAATTGTATCCGGGCTACTGGTAATTGCAATCGTTGCTCTTCTTTATAGAAAAATAGAAACCGTTGGAAAAATTTCTCTGTTCCTCTGGATAGGGGTTATCGCTACTATTTTGTGGTTGATTTTCGGCGGCGCCACTCACTTTAATTCAAAGCTTGCTTTCGATTTTCCCAAAGACGCATTCGATATTTCATTTCTCTTTTTTGCCGGGCTGGGTAGCGCTACCGTGCAGACAATTTATACTTACTTAGGCTATTACAATATCTGCAACCTCGGCTCAGAACTGAAAGAGCCGGAGAAAAATATTCCAAAAAGTATTTTCATTTCGATTATCGGAATTGCGGTACTTTACCTTGCTATGCAGCTAAGCGTGCTTGGCGTAGTTCCATGGCGAGAGGCAATGAAATCCGAATTTATCGTCAGTTCCTTTGTACAAAAGATTTATGGTTCTAAGGCTGCCATTGTTGCGACAATTTTAATTTTATGGATTGCTTTCTCTTCCCTATTTTCAGCCACACTCGGTTATTCAAGAATTCCATACGCAGCCGCAGTTGATGGAACTTTCTTTAAGATATTTGCAAAGACTCATCCGAAGAAAAACTTTCCCCACGTCTCGCTTCTGGTGCTCGGCGCAATTGCTTTTGTATTCAGCCTGCTGTTCAGATTGAAAGAAGTAATAAGCGCAATACTTGCAATGAGAATTATCGTTCAGTTCATCGGTCAGGCAGTAGGAATAATTCTCTTAAGAAAAAATAAACCGAAAGATTTTTTCCCTTTCAAGATGTGGCTGTATCCTTTGCCTGCACTCATTGCAATTTTAATGTGGATTGGTTTGTTTGTATCAACTGGATTTTATTTTGCAATCGGGGGAATCGTTGTCATGTCAATTGGTGCGGTGGTGTTTTTAATTAGGTCTTATTATTTGAAAGAGTGGCCGTTTTAATTTTTTCCACACAGAGATGGCTCTCTTAATTATATTACTTACGTTACGCACAATCAAGGATCTAATTTACTTTGTCATTCCGAACTTGATTCGGAATCTCATTTTTCAGCATTTTTGGGATGCTGAATCAAGTTCAGCATGACATGTGCGTAACGTGAGTTATATTATATCCATATCACAATTAAACATCTCCATTCCACTAATTTGGTGGAATTTACACCTTAATCGATTGAACTTACCATTATTTTAATTGAAAATACAAGCTATCCAATTGTAGCAACAACCTCTTTAATGCTATTTACATCCTTTTAAGATGTAATTACAACTAATTTAATTGAAAATACTTTTAATTTAGATGTATTTACCACTAAAATAATTGGATTAACAACTATTTTGATTATATTTACCATTAAGTTAGTGGAAAATTTCATTTTTTAATAAAATCAGAGGTATTTTATGTTGAGATATAACCTCCAAAAGTTGTTTAATTTAAGAGGAATTACTAATCCAACCATTTATTTACAGAGAAATGGATTCAAAGATTATACTTCTTACAAAATTGCCTATAATGAATTCAAGTATTTACCTGTAGAGACAATGGAGAAGCTCTGCCTTCTTTTAAACTGCACGCCTAATGACATGATGGAGTGGATTCCGGACAGCACCCAAGCACAAAACGAAAATACAGCGCTTAGAAAATTAATTACGACCAAAAAAGATATTAATCTTTCACAGGTAATTCACGAAGTTCCGGTTGAAAAGATGAATGATTTTGTTGAGAAGGTTGAGGAGTTGAAGAAAAGCTTGTAGAAGGAATAAACGTATTTATCGCTTTGCTTCAACAGTTACACTTAATTCACCCGGATTAACTAAATTTCTAACCGAAGCGTTAAGAAACTCTACCGATACAGGCTGACCATCTTCACCGTAACTAACAATCACACCTCCGTCCTCTTCAATAGCATCAACCGGAAAAGAATCACGAATAATAAATATCAAAACATCCGCCTCTGAATCATATTTTATTTTCATTTATGTCCTTCTGTTTCTTTCCAATATTTTTCTATTTTGCTAGTCCAATATACAGTTAAAATTTTTCTATCTTCGTTTTGCTGGACAAACGGAATTCTTATCAAGCCATCATTAAATTTAGATTGTGCAACCATTGCATCTAAATCACCCGAAACAATTTGTTCCGGAAAGATAAGAACATTTTCGACATCTTCTTTTTTTACACCTATCTTTATTTCCCACTGTTTTTGACGTTCAATAGAGTGTTTTGTCCAAATTACTTTCAAAATTTTAACTTATGATTTATTCCTAATTAAAATTTAATCATTTGTAAAAAGGTAATCAATAAATAAAATATGAATGAGTTTGTTGAGAAGGTTGAAGAGTTGAAGAAAAGCTTGTAGAAATATTTTTTAAGCTTACATGGTAAAGGGATTAACTATTTCTATACCATTAATCATTTGTCCGCTGTTTAAATCTTCAGAATAAATTTTACTACAATTTGCAGAGCTGGCAGCAGCAACGATTAATGCATCCCAGAAAGAGATGGTGTTGGATAAGCTGCAATCAATTGCTTCGTAAATAAGAGTCATATTTATTTGTATTACTTCAAATTTTTCAAAATACCTTAGCAGGCTTTTAATTGAATTTGAATCTGAATGTAATTTTTGTACGGATGCAAAATAAAATTCCTGGAATACTTGAGTAGATAGAACGCCGGAATTTTCTGTTAATAGTTTTAATATTATTTCCCTGCTTTGTATTTTCTTTTTGGGGAAATTATTATCCAAAGAATAAACTAAAATATTCGTATCAACAAAGTACTTTTCTTTCATAGATATCTTTCCGGCTCCACTTTTTACCCTTTGAATTTCCCGAAGCTTTATCCATTATATTCAAAAGCTCATCAATTGTATTTGCAGAAACATTAGAATTTACCGTGTTTTGTAACAGCTCACGTATTAAAGCATTCAAAGATTTACCATGCTTCTGGGCATATTCCCTGCTCTTTTTAATTAATTTTTTATCCATAGATAATGTAATATTAGGCATACTTAATCCTTTACACATAATACGTGTATAAATATAATGTGTTCTTTATAATTAGTCAATGATTGTCTCCGGCAGGTATGTAAGTAATCCTAAAAGAATTGCTTTCTTTGTTTAAGGACCTCACGAGGCTGCTTATCGATTGCATTATAAATAGACGCCTTTGGGATAGATGAATGAGTTCGTTGAGAAGGTTGAAGAGCTGAAGAAAAGCTTGTAGAAAAAATAATTTTTAGGAAAGTATGTTTTCGTTCAAATAAATAATCCTTAGCAGATGCAAATCAACGTAAGAAATTTCCTTGTTGAATTTTTCGAAAATGTTTGACAATGTTGTAGTGCCTTCTTCTTTGAATGAACTGAATACTGCTTGATACTTATCTTCCGGAATTGAAATCTTCTCTTTTATTCCTTCACTTCTGACTTTGTTTCCTTCGGTTACATAACGTGTTAAATGTGAAATGATGGTTTGCGGCTTTACGTTATATTCTTCTGCAAGTTTATCAAGAGATTTTCCTTTATTGAATTCTTCACCGATGACAATATAACGTTTTCCCGAATTGTTCTTAAGCTTTTGTTTGCTGGTTCCGGTTGTTAGATTAGAAGAAAATTTAGTTTTGATATTCTTTCTTGTACAATAGCTTTTGATTAGTGTAAGAAATATGCTGCCGTAAGTTTCAAGCTTGTTTATGCCGATGCCGCTTATACCAAGTAATTCATTTTCTGTTTGAGGATATGCCGCTGACATTTGCACCAAAGTCTTATCAGAAAATATTACAAATGGAGGAATGCCTTTATCATCTGCAATTGACTTTCTCTTTTTGCGAAGCAGTTCGTAAAGTTCATGATCATAATTTTCTTCACTTCCGGCAGGAAGTTTCATTCTTTTTGTCGATGGCTTCGCTTCCTTAATAATACCGCGCACTTTACATTTATTAAAAAGAACATCGCTTGATTTGGGAGTGAGCTTTAGGCTGCCGACTTCCAGATCCCTAACAAGAATTTCCTTTCTTACAAATTGATGAGTCAGTATTTGCCACTGCTTCTTATCGAACTCTTTCCCTATTCCGTATACTGATAAATTATGATGACCGTTGTGAAAAATTCTATCCGATTCCTCTCCGAGCAGCAAATCAATAATGTAATTAGCCCCAAACTTTTCACCGGTTCGCTTTACCGCAGAAAGAAATTTTTGAGCTGGTACAGTAATATCAGCCATCTCTTTTTCTTCAGCAAGACAGTTATCGCACATGCCGCAAAAGTCATTGTGATAAGATTCTCCAAAATAATTTATAAGGGGATATCTTCTGCAGATTTCCGATTCCGCATACTTAACCATCGTTTCAAGATGGGTTTTGGCAACAAGGCGTTCCTTCTCGTCCTCTTTCTGTTCGATAAAATAATTTATCTTCGAAATGTCCGAATAGCTAAACAGCAAAAGACAATCAGAGCGCAAGCCGTCTCTACCGGATCTTCCGATTTCTTGGTAGTATGATTCAATATTTTTAGGAAGATCGTGGTGAAGAACGAACCTAACATTCGATTTATTTATTCCCATACCAAAAGCTATTGTAGCAATTATGATTTGGACTTCATCCTTTATGAACAAATCCTGATTTTTATTTCGGTCTTCGTCGGACATTCCAGCATGGTACGGCTTTGTCGAAAATCCGAGGTAAGATAAGTCTTCATGCAAATCATCTACCTGTTTGCGAGAGAAGCAGTAAATTATTCCGGATTGGTTTTTGTGTTCATTTAGAAAATCTACCGTCTGCTGGAAAGAATCGCGCTTTGGTGAAACTTGAAGAAAAAGATTTTCCCTGTTAAAGCTTGCAATAAATTTTTTCGGCTGGACCATGTTCAGATTTTTCATAATATCATCTTGAACCCGCGGAGTTGCTGTTGCGGTTAAACCTATACAAACGGCAGAAGGAAAATTTCTTCTAAAATTTCCAAGCTGACGGTATTCTTTTCTGAAATCATGCCCCCACTCCGAAATACAATGAGCTTCGTCAACGGTAATACAATCTAAATTAACGCTTTTAAGTAAGTTTAATATTTCATCCTTTAATAATGATTCGGGCGCGAGGTATAAAAGTTTTGCGGTTTTACTTTTTACGCTTTGAAAATTAAATTGATACTCTTCAGACGAAAGCGAGCTGTTAAGCAAAGCTGTTTTAATTCCAAGCTGCCTTAGCTGTTCAACCTGGTCCTTCATTAAAGAAATGAGCGGAGAAATAACAATAGTCAATCCTTCGAAAATCAATGCCGGAATTTGATAACACAGAGATTTTCCGCCGCCGGTAGGCATTATAACCAAAGAATCTTTCATGCTTAAAACATTTTGAATGATTTCTTCTTGAAGCGGTCGAAAGGAATCATATCCAAAAATATCTTTTAGTATTTGCTTAGCTCTAACCATTACTGCGTAATTTATATTTTCTGAAAGCTAACACTCATATTATTAATATTAATTATATTTTAAATATATTAATATTAATAATAAGAGTGTTAATTTGTTGATAAGTATGTTTTGCTTTCATTCTATTCTAATTCCTTAATAAAAATTTTATGATTGATGTTAATAAGTCAGCCTCAAGTATTCAGCCTTGAACATGGTGTAGATAAGTAAAGAATAATTAACAAATAATCCTTCATGTATTAACAACATATTCACATTTAAAATAAATTCAAATTAAAAAAGAAAAAGCTCCAGCAATGGAGCTTTTTATATTTACTAAATGGTTTAACTCTAAGAACAATTTATTTCGATATTTGTTCTTAATGTAGAAAGAATATCTTTAAGATGAGCATCGGTGTTTTTTTCTTCTTCAATTGCAGTACATGCATGGATTACTGTTGAATGATCTCTGCCGCCAAAATGAAGACCGATTGTCTTCAAGGATGATTTTGTCAATTCCTTTGAAAGATACATTGCAATTTGTCTCGCCATTACGACTTCTTTTTTTCTTGTTTTGTCGCGGATTTTATTTTCATCTATCTTAAAATAATCGCAGACAACCTTGGTAATTGATTCGATATTTATATTAATTTTTCTATCCGTTGCAATTTCTTTTACTGTTTTCTTCGCTAGTTCTAAATTTATTTCTTTAGAGCTTAACGAAGCATTAGCCAGCAATTTAATTAAACAGCCTTCAAGCTCACGGATGTTTGATGTAATATTGTTTGCAATGTACTCAAGAATTTCTGTCGATATCATCATTCCGTAATCTTCAGATTTTCTTTTTAAGATAGCAATCCTCGTTTCTAGATCCGGGGGCTGAATGTCTGCGGTTAATCCCCACTGGAATCTCGAAATAAGCCGATCATCAAGACCTTTTAAATCTTTGGGGGGTTTATCGCTTGAAAGAATGATTTGTTTTCTAGATTGATGCAGTGTGTTGAAAATCTGGAAGAACAAGTCCTGGGTTTTTTCTTTTCCAATTAAAAATTGTATGTCGTCAATAATTAGCACATCCATTTTTCTGTAGAAATTCGAAAACTCATTCAATGTGTTAGATTGAATTGCCTCAACAAACTCTACTGTAAAAATATCTGCAGAAAGATAAATTACTTTTTTATCTGGAAGGTTTTGTAAAATTTTATTTCCGATAGCCTGAATTAAATGAGTCTTGCCCAGACCAACACCACCGTAAACAAACAACGGATTAAATGAAGTACCACCGGGGTTATCGCTGATGGCTCCTGCCGCAGCTCTTGCCAGTTGGTTGCCTTCGCCTTTTATAAAATTATCAAAAGTATATCTTGGATTTAAAAAAGACTCAAACTCTTGTTTTGGTTTTACCGGCTCACCCGACTCTTCCTGCTTCTTTGCAACGGTTTCGTTTTGAGAGTCTTCTTTTTCTGGTTCTTCGGATATTACATAGGCAAGTTTTGCTTCCGGACCGAGCACTTCATGAATGGTCTTGTTTATTAAAGTATTATAATGCTCGTCAATCCATTCCCAAAAAAATTGGCTTGGGAGTTGAACTCGTAAAGTAAAGTTTTCCAGTTCCAGGGGTTTAATTGGTATGAACCACGTATTGTAGGTCATTAAGGTTACGTTTTCCTTAATGGTTTTAAGACAGTCACGCCAGATGGAAATAGGTTCTTTATTTGGTTTTTTTTCTATAAAAGAGGTATCAATCATGCCCACATATTAACAATCAAAAAATTTATAAATTCTAAAAAAAAGAAAAACAAAAAACACATTGATTTAACTTATCAACATCTTACTAACATTAAATATTAAACCATAAGTGATTTGTTTTTAATCATTTAACGGGGGCTTTTTGAGTTGTTCGCACAGACAAGATATAAACAGAGTCGTTGTTTTACGCATAATAAATGTGAAACCTTTTCACAATCCAAACTTATCCACAACATATTCACAAAAAATCTTCATGTCCAGCCCGGTGAAAAAATAGGAAGTAAAAGTCTTGGTTGCAAATTAATTTTTGTAAAATATTGAAAAAATTTTCATGCCAATGTTCTTATTATTAGGATGCAATAAAAACAAGATTATTGTATATTTGCGGATGATTATTTAATTTTGCAGTCTTTTTGACAATAGGAGTTATTAGATGAAAAGAACTTTTCAGCCAAGTATTAAAAAAAGAAAAAATAAGCATGGTTTTAGGGAAAGAATGAAAACCCAAAACGGAAAAAAAGTATTAGCTCGAAGAAGAGCTAAGGGTAGAAAAAAGCTTACTGTAAGCGATGAGTAATAGCTGCGTTGAAAAAATATGGTCTTTCGGCTGACGAAAGAATAAAAAAGAAAAAGGATTTCGATTTAATCTTTTCTTCCGGTAAATTTATTTTTTCAAGCAGTAAGAAATTAAAAGCACTTTATGTTGCTGAAGAAAATAAAGATGAGCCGGGAGTGAAAATAGCTGCTGTTGCCGGCAAAAAGCAGGGTAACGCAGTCTGGAGGAATAGGACTAGAAGATTGATTAAAGAATCCTATAGATTAAATAAAGAAATCTTTTCAAGTACGTGTTCCGAAAAAAAAATATTATTGAAGATCATTTTTTCTCCCTTTTCCATAAATCAAAAAAAAAATAAAGAGCTATCTCTTGAGGATATTTGGTCCGATATAATAGAGATTATGACTAAAATAAAAAGCAGACTGTGATACGGAGAATTTTTATTTTTATTATCAGGGGATATCAGAAATTTATTTCTCCGCTTTTTCCTCCGTCATGCAGATTTTATCCGACATGTTCTGAGTATGCAATTCAGGCTATCGGAAAGTATGGTATACTGAAAGGCGGAATTAAAGCTACCTGGCGAATTCTAAGATGTAATCCTTTTAATAAAGGGGGATATGACCCCGTAGAATAATGGAATTTTAATGGATAAAAAAACAACAATTGCATTCATACTAATTGGAGCGATACTTGTTATTTGGTTGTATCTTAATTCTCCAACGCAGACAGAACAGAAACAAAGCAAAATTGATACTACCCATATTTCGATAGATACTTCAAAAAAGAATCTGACCGAAAGGGAAAGCTCTGCAGCAGAAAAAGCTGAAACTTCTAAATCAATTTCGGAAAGCAAAATTGACAGTGCGTCATACGGAAAATATTTTTCAGCTCCATCTGGTAAAGAACAACTAATAACAATTGAGAACGACCTTGTTAGAGTAGAACTTACTAGTCGTGGCGGTGACATTAAAAAATATTTTCTAAAGAAATATAAAAACTGGTATTCACCAAACGCAAAGGGAGAAAAAAATTTTTATGAAACACATGTTCAGCTTGTAAATTATCCCGAAGGCGGCGGCGGACCGGATTTATCATTCATTACTTCTGATGGCAAGGCTATTAATACTGCCAACCTTGATTTCTCATCCAGCGCAGAGAAAGCATATTATAAAATTACCGGGAATGACTCCTTAATTATTACATATACCCTGAGTGCCGGTGAAAATAAATATTTACAAAAACAGTACATTTTCTATGGCGATAAATACAGCATGCAATGTAGTTTAAAGTTTGTTGGCTTAGGCAATGTAATAAGCAATAATGATGTAGATTTCGTTTGGAGAAAAGGACTCCGGTTTGTTGAAGAAAATTCAGTTGACGAAGCTATTTACTCGAATGCCAGCGCTTATTACGGCGGTGATAACGTTTTAGTTGAAGCAACCAAGAATGGTGAGAAGATTCAGAAAAATTTTAAAGGCAATGTGGATTGGGTAGCCGCAAGAGATAAATATTTTGCCGCTATTATTGCCCCGCAAAAATCTTCGGATGTAAATGGTGCTTATATTGACGGAATAAAAGAAGCTTATATGAATAACGGGGAAAGAGCTTATTATGATATCCGGCTGATCCTTCCATTTGATAATTCAAACCTTGAACAGAAGAATTTTACGATTTACATCGGGCCAGTGGATTATAACCTTCTTAAAACTTACGGTCATAACTTTGATCAGTTGGTTGACTTCGGAAGTTTTCTTGGACTTAGATTTATTATCAAACCAATTGCAGAATATGTGCTTCTGCCGCTTTTTAATTTTCTCCATTCATTTATACCGAATTACGGTTTTGTTATAATCGTCTTCTCTTTAATATTGAAACTTGTTTTGTATCCGCTTACAAAATCAAGCTTCCAATCAATGAAGAAAATGCAGCTTTTGCAGCCCAAAATCACCGAGTTAAAAGAGAAGTACAAAGACGATCCGCAAAAGATGAATAAAGAAACAATGAAGCTTTATTCTACATACGGAGTAAATCCAGCCGGCGGCTGTTTGCCGCTCTTATTACAAATGCCGGTTTTTGTTGCGTTGTGGGGCGTATTTAAAACCGCCATTGAACTTAGGCAGCAGCCTTTTGTATGGTGGATTACGGATCTTTCCAGACCAGATGTTATCGCTACTCTTCCGTTTAAGATTCCTTTTTTTGGAATTGACCAGATAAGTGGATTGGCTTTACTTATGGGAATTACACAATTCATTCAGCAGAAGATGACGGTTAAAGATCCTAAACAGCAATCTATCGTTTACATAATGCCGATCTTTTTAACGCTGTTATTCATGAGCTTCCCTGCTGGATTGAACTTGTATTATTTCTTATTTAATCTATTCTCGATTGTTCAGCAATATTACATTAACCACAAACACGATGGAATGGAACTGCAGCCTGTAAAAACATCAGGCAAGCAGAAAAAAGGTTTTATGACAAGGATGATGGAAGCTGCTGAACAAAATGCAAAAATTCAGCAGAGACGGAAAAAATGAAGCTAAATTCATGGCAGTCATTAGAAAAATACTTGTAGTTATTGTACTTGTTTTTATATCTAATGTATTCGCTCAAACTTCAACTCATGTTTTAACATTTCAAACAAGGATTAAAAGGCTCCCGTTCGGATTGATAGAACGGGTGCCCAAACCAATGCCGGAAGTTGCATTAGCTTTAAGCGGCGGCGGTGCGCGGGGTCTGGCACAACTCGGAGTTCTAAGAGCATTAAGAGATTTTAACATTCCAATTGATATAATTGCCGGCACTAGTATGGGCAGTATAGTTGGTGGATTATATTCTGCCGGATATAATTTAGATCAGCTCGATTCAATTGTAATGAATACAGATTGGGAAAACCTTCTTGCATCAGATAGAGAAACAAATAGACGCGAGTTATTCGTCGACCAGAAAATTAGTGAAGACAAAGCAATAATCGCTTTAAGGTTAAAAGGCTTCGGTCTTGTCCTTCCCACATCTTTAAACAGCGGGCAAAAGATTTCAAATTTCCTTAACCTGCTTGCCTTTCAGGCACCAATACATATTGATTCAAGCTTTGATGAATTAAGAACAAAATTCCGTGCTGTGTGTACAAATCTTGTAACTGGAAAACCTGTTATATTGGATAGCGGGTCATTGAGTGAAGCAATGAGGGCGAGCTCAAGTGTTTCTTTTTTTCTAGCACCAGTAAATATGGATTCGCTCACTTTGGTTGACGGAGGACTTGTTGCAAACATACCTGTGAAAACAGCAATAAACACTGGCAGTGATTATGTAATTGCAGTAAACACTACCAGCGATCTTCATCCCGAAGGAGAATTATCTTTACCATGGGAAGTTGCCGATCAAGTTGTTAGTATTCCTATGCGAAGGCTGAACGAAGATCAATTAAAGCTTGCTAATGCCGTAATTACTCCGGACTTGGATGATATTCAAATAGATGATTTTTCTGATCCAGATTCATTAATTATTAAGGGTTACAATTCAGCTTTGCCGGAGATAGGTAGAATTAAGCTGCAGTTAGATTCCGTCTTCCAAAAGAATCTTGATACAAAAGAATATTATATCAAAAACGTTATGATAGACAGCAGCGCTTCGTCTCTTGAAATGCCATACCTTCAAAAATATGCAACAGAAGATTCGGTCTCCAATATTGAAATTCTAAAAGATTTATGTTCGATATATTCCAACGGTTCGCTGGAGGATATTAAGGCAAAAATAAATGAATATCCGGAATATTCGACAGTAAGATTTATTCCAATTTATAACCCGGATGTAAAAGAGATTAACGTAGTTGGAGTTACATTAATTAACAAAAATACCATCCTTTCTTGCTTTAATAATCTGTTGGAACACCCGTACAGTTCTAAAATAATTTGTTCTGATGCAATTAATGCAATTAATCTTTATCGACAAAAAGGATATTCTTTGGCGGAGATTACAAGGATTAGCTTTAATAAAAAAACAGGCGATTTGAATATCTTCTTTGATGAAGGAAAGATTGACAAAATTTCAATTATCGGAAATCAATATACCAGTCCTTCAATTATAACCAGAGAAATTCCTGTTAAGATAGGCGACTACTTTAACTATAATCAGATTAAACAAGGATTGATAAACCTTAGAAGCACAAACCTATTTAATGAAGTATATCTTAATGAAGAAAATGTAAACGGCAAAAATGTTCTCTATATCCAGGTTCAAGAAAAAGAATCTAGTTTACTCAGGCTAGGCTTTAGGGCTGATAATGAATATAATGCTCAGTTCAGTCTTGACCTTGTAGATGAGAATTTATTTGGCAGCGGTACTGAGCTTGGACTGCTAATGCTAGCCGGAGAAAGAAACAGAGCATTCGAGATTGTACATAAATCCAACCGCATTTTTGATACTTATTTAACTTATAAGATAAATGCTTTTTATAGATTTAACGATGTTAACACATATGATCTGGTGCCATCAACTACATCAACGAAATTTTCTTATCAGCAGAATGGGGAGTACCGCCAAATATTTTATGGCGGTTCAGTTTCCATTGGTACTCAGGTAAAAAAATTTGGGAACCTGCTGTTCGAAGGATTGTACCAAATCGATCAATTAAAAAATCTACAGAATGACATATTCAGTCCATACACTACAAAAATCGTAAGTCTTAAAATCAGCTCTACAATTGATACACAGGATCGATATCCATATCCGCTGAGAGGAATGTATTTAAAAGGCGAATACCAGTCTGCTCAAACATTTTGGGGCGGTGATGTTGGTTTTACAAATTTCAGCTTCAATTATAAAAGCTATTTTACAATTGCAAACTCTTACACTCTATCACCAAGATTTATTATTGGCTTTGCTGACAAAACTTTACCTCTAACAGAAGAATATTCTCTTGGCGGTCAATATTCTTTTTTCGGAATGCGAGATTATCAATTTAGAGGGAGACAAATTTTTCTAGCATCTTTAGAATATCGCTATTTGTTTCCTTTCAAAATATTTTTTAATACCTATTTTAAGGCAAGATATGATTTGGGCTCCGTTTGGGATGAACAAGAAGCAATCAGGCTAAAAGATTTAAGGCACGGAATCGGTCTTTCGCTCTCATTCGATACACCGATTGGACCGGCGGATTTCTCGGTTGGTAAAAGTTTTATGTTTGTAAAAAATCTTCCCGGCAATCCCTTAAGCTGGGGCGATACTATGTTCTATTTTTCAATTGGATACTACTATTAATTTACTTCCCTTCCCTTTGATAAATCTCTCCTAGCTTTTGATAACTTAAAGCTTTTTCTTTTTCTCTGCGATCCAAGTAAAGATTTGATAAGGCAAAGCAAAGCGGACTTTTAATATCAACTTTCGAAATACCATCTTCAATTGCTTCTGCAACAATTTCGAACTTAGGAATGTTGAGTTCGCTGTTATACATTTTTGCTATTGATAAATAAGGCTCATTTAATCCCGGATTTGAACCGGCGGCTTTCATAAAATAAGCAAAGGCTTTTTCGTTGTGTTTACCGTATGAAGAAATTGATTCGAGCAATTGACCGACACAAAAGAAAATATTATAAGACAAATCCGGAAACACTTTGCAGATTTTCTCAGTGTACATCAAAATTTCGTCGATAGAAAGAGCTTTGTTGCGGAGAAGTATTTTATAAAGCTCTTCATCTTTAATTTTGTTTTCTATCGATATTCTAAATGAATCGAACAATTCTTCTGGAGAGTTAGAGGTTCTAAAGATGGTTTCCAGATTCTCTAAAGTTTTTTTATTCTTCAGCATATTAAATTATTTGCTTCGGGAATGGACATAGAGTTTTGTTAAGGTTATAAAAGATATTTTAACACATTCGCCTTGGTAAATTCGGGCAGGTCATTTTCAAATTCAATAACATCATTTGAGTCCTGCGTTTTTCTTTGACAAAGAAGATACTTGTGAATACCGGGAACTGCAAACCGAAAATCTTTGAAGAAGTCACCTCGATCAAAAACAGCAAAACAGATCAACATTGGAAGTCTGAGTTTTTCTTTCCATCTTTCGTAAGAGGTAACTGAATGTTTGTTAATCTGCCATGCCTGATGACGTTTTCCCTTCCAATTGATAAAAGCTTTTTTACCTTTGTATTCAATGATAAGGTCGGGACAATCTTCTTTTCCCTCCCAAAATTTTCGTAATTGTTTATTTTCTTTAAATGGAGAGAATCTAAATCCCCATTGAATTAGTAAATCCTTTCCGCACGTTTCTGCAAGATCATGTAATTTTAGGCTGCTTACTTCGGGAGAATTCTTTCCATGAACAAAATTTTTATTATTCATCTTGTGACTTTCTTTTTAACTGCAAGGTTATAAAGATCAATATATTTCTTTGCCGAGTTATCCCATGAAAAATCTTCTTTCATTCCGTTCAGCTGAATTTTTTTCCAAGTCTTTTTATCTTGGAATGTCTTTATAGCATTCCCAACGGTATTACAGAGCTCTTCTGATGAATTATTATGGAACGAAAAACCATTACCTGAATTTATGCCGTTTTGTTTTGACTCAAACCAGTCACGCACCGTATCTGCCAAGCCGCCGGTTCTTCTTACTATTGGAACAGAACCGTATTTCAAGCTGTAGATTTGATTAAGCCCGCATGGTTCATAAAGTGAAGGCATTAAGAACATATCAATACCGGCTTCTACAATATGTGAAAGTTCGTTGTTAAAGCCGATGTACACAGCAACTTTCTCTGGGAATTTCTGATGAAGATTCATGAACATCTCTTCATATTTTTCCTCGCCGCTTCCAAGAATTATCCATTGTGCATCCATCTTCATTAAATTCTCAGATGCTTGTTCAAATAAATCAAATCCTTTTTGACTGACCATCCTTGAAACAATTCCAATTAGCGGGGTATCTAAATTGAAATTCATTCCAAACTGTGTAAGCAGGAATTTTTTGTTTTCTTGCTTGCCGCTCAAATTCTTAGGCGAAAAATGTTGGAGAAGGAATTTATCGGTTTCAGGATTCCATTCCGAATAATCGATGCCGTTTAAAATTCCGAAGACATCCTCTTTCCTTTGCTGAAGCACGTCTTCCATGCCTGCACCAAATACCGGAGTTAAAATTTCTTTCGCATATGTTTTGCTTACAGTATTAATTATATCTGAATACATTATCCCGGTTTTCATGAAAGAAAAATCGCCATGATATTCAATTGAACTATTTGGATAAAATAAGTTTTCGCGAATGTCTGCTTTCTTGATTGCTAGTTTAGAAAATCTTCCTTGGTAGCCAATGTTATGAATGGTAAACAAAGTAGACGTTTTATTAAACAGCATATCCCAGGCATAATTTTCTTTTAAGTAAAACGGAATAAGCCCGCACTGCCAGTCGTTACAATGAATCACATCCGGAGCCCATTTTAATCTTTGGAGAGTCTCAATTACACTGCGATTAAAAAGAATAAACCTTTCGTCTTCGTCAAACCCATCTGTGTAGAGTTGATCTCTGTGAAAGTAATGCGGGCAATCAATAAAATAAATTTCTATCGAAGAGCCTGAAACCGTGGACTGATAAACATGCGCCAATCTTGTATGCTTCGAAATTTTAATGGGAATTTCCCCAATCTCCCAATTATAATGAAGATTAAATTCATTTTCATTTATAGAATAATATTTCGGAATAAACATCTTTACCTCGCAGCCCAATCTTTCGAGAGCTTTAGGCAAAGAGCCGGCAACATCTGCCAGACCACCGGTTTTAGCGTACGGTACCGCTTCCGAACTTACAAATGCAATCTTCATTGTCCGAATCTAAATAACCTTTCTATTGAAATATAAAAAATAATTTTTTAAAGTATAGCATAGACGATACCAAGCTGCAGTGCTTGCTTCATTTGAACAGTTGGCGACTGATCTTTCTGGTAAATTAAAAGAAAGCCGAGATTAACATTAATGTAATTATTTACTTTTGCTACCAAAACATTATCCCATCGAACGTCCCAAACATCAAGATGGTTGAATCTTGTAAACAGGGTCAAGTTGCTTGTAACTAACAAGTTATCCATTACCTGAACTTTTCCTGAAGTAACAGATTGAATACCCGTTTCTAGTTTGAAAGCCTCTACTTTTGTTGTAGATGGATCGTCTGAATACTGTCTAAATTTATTAGTAAAGATTTCTTGTGCAGCAATTCCAAGCCTAGTACTGAAGTTGGTAAGCTTATCGTAGGTAAATCCTAAACTCTGGGTAACATAGCCAGGATCAAAAAAGTTTGCTATTTCTGTGGCAGTATTACCGTTATAAGTATATCCTGCGGTAATCGTCGTACGGATAGTGTTGCCGAAGAATGGATCCACTGCCCAGCCAATTGACCTTGATAAAACCGTCTCCATATAAAAATCATTGTCGTTAGTCTTAAAACTTCCTCCGCCAAGTTTTGTTCTTCCGTAAGCGGCGTTAATGTTATTTTTAAATGTCCAGTCACTTGAGATATATTTTGCCCCGATATTTGCAGTTAATGTCCATGTTATAGAATTCTCACCGCCTTGCGTCCAGTTACTTAAGGCAAGTTGGCTAACATTTAATCCGGTTATTGCTGACGGTATCCAGACATTTAAAGTATCCTTTGCTGCGAAAGCATATCCGGTACTTAGAGCAAAGGCTGCAACTAAAACAAGTAATTTATTTTTCATAATTTAATCCTTAATTTTATTTGTGGAATAATTCATATTTAATTTTAACAAAAATGAAAACTTTAATTAACGGCTTATCCGTATTTAGCCATGGCAATTCTAAGAGTAAACCTATTTTATTTGTTCATGGCTTCCCCTATGATAGTAACATGTGGTCCCCGCAGGTCAACGCCTTACAGAACCTTTATTATTGTATAACTTATGATTGCCGCGGGCTCGGTAGTTCACCAGTCGGTGATGGTCAATTCACAATGGAATTATTTGTTGACGACCTTAAATATATCATAGATAAATTAAAAATCAATAAGCCGGTCCTTTGCGGGCTTTCGATGGGTGGGTACATTGCATTGAGAGCTGTCGAAAGGATGGAAGATTATTTTAGTGCGCTGATTCTTTGCGATACTAAAGCCGAAGCAGATAACAATGAAGCAAAACTACGGCGTGCTGCGGGAATAAAAATGATAAACAGTGAAGGGATTCAGAAATTTGTAAACGGATTTGTTCCAACGTGCTTTATGGAAAATTCTATTAAGAATCTTCCCGCATACAAAGCAGCTTTGGAAAGAGCCAAGACATTTGATCCTGTTGGCATTAAGGGCTGTTTGCTTGCAATGCAGGGAAGAACCGACACTACAGCATATTTAAATAGAATAAAAATTCCAACTCTGGTTATGTGCGGCGAAGAGGATAAGCTTTCCCCACCAAGCGCTATGAAAAGTATGGCAGAAAAAATTAATAATTCGGAATTTGTAGTTGTTCCTGGTGCTGCCCACATGACTCCGATGGAAAATCCTGAATTCATTAACACAACGTTATTGAACTTTCTAAATAAAATTAGTTGATAAAAAAAGACTATATCCCTTTATAAGTGCTTGTAGAGTAAGTTTTGTACAGGAAATCATTTTAATACAATATTAAGAAAGAAATTTTATTATGGTTAAAAAACCTGATCGAGTAAATGAATTTTCTAAATATCGGAAAGACTTTCCTTCCTTAAATAGAAAAATAAATGGCAATCCAATTGCTTATCTTGATGGACCTGGCGGGAGTCAAGTTCCGCAGCCAGTGATTGACTCAATCTCAAACTATTATAAAAATTCCAATGCCAATACTCACGGGAATTTTCAAACGTCTGAGGAGACAGACAACATTATCGAAACTGCCCGCCAAGCTGCCGCGAATTTTTTAGGAGCCGAAAACAGCAGTTGTATTTCATTCGGCGCGAACATGACCACGTTGAACTTTTCTTTAAGCAAAGCAATTGCAAGGTCTCTTCAAAAAGGAGACGAAATTTTAATAACTCAACTTGATCACGAAGCCAATAGAGGACCCTGGCTTAATCTTAGGGAACAAGGAATTATTATAAGAGAAGTTCTGCTGAAACAGGACGGTACACTCGATTACTTCGACTTCCAAAAAAAGATTAATGAACGTACAAGGTTAGTTGCTGTCGGTCTCGCTTCAAACGCATTGGGAACGGTTAACAATATAGGCTTAATAAGACAATTATCTTATGAAGCAGGGGCATTACTATTGGTAGATGCCGTTCATTTCGCTCCGCATTTCCCGATAAACGTAAGTTCGCTTGGTGTTGATTTTTTGATTTGTTCAGCTTATAAATTTTATGGACCTCATGTAGGAATTCTATATGCCCGGGAAAATATTTTGGAAAGATTTAGTCCAGATAATCTTCGCACTCAAAATCAGTCCGCTCCTTATCGCATAGAAACCGGAACACTTAATCATGCAGCAATAGCAGGCGTCAATGCGGCTATTAATTATATTGCAGCTTTTAGCAAAGGAGATAATCAACAAACTAAACTTAAAGATGCAATGCAAAAGATAAACAGCTACGAACACAAGCTTGCCTCAATGCTTTACTCCGGATTGGAAAAAAATAAGGGAGTAAAAGTTTTTGGACCATCTTTTGATGAACCGTTAAGAGCTCCAACAATATCTTTTACAATCGACGGTATAACATCTGCAGATGCATGCAAGAAGTTGGGAGTAAAAGGTCTTTGTCTTTGGGATGGACATTTTTATGCTATCCGTGCTGTTGAAGTACTTGGTTTGTTGGAGAAAGGCGGTCTAATACGAGCAGGCATTTCTATTTATAATAATGAACAAGAAATAGAAAGACTTATTGAAGAAGTGAAAGTTATATCACAAAATTAATTCATCAACTTCTTGATTGCTGTAAATGAGTGGTTATAATTGATTTACAGCTAGTTTTAATTGTACTTAAATGCGGACAAGTATTCAGTTAAATATTTATCTATGTGTTTCCTTTTGTACTGCATGATATACCTAGGATGATCGAGAACGATAATCTTCTTGAAGAAATTATTTTCTTTATTTATTTTCTCCAAGTAGATACTGTTTTTTCTTCCTAGACAGATTACATAATCTTTTTTCAAACCAAACTCGAGATGAGCTTTTACAGTTTCAATAATAAATGGCTTTAAGAATTTGTATAATTTTGTTTCGTCATAATAATTATAATTTAGACCATCCTTAATTAATGCCAATGGATAAAGTGCGCTTATAAAAAATTTGGAATAAAACTTTTCCGTACCGCCGTACTTTTCAATAAACTTATAAATAAACTCGCTGGAGATCTCTTTCTTTTTTTGAAAACCATTCTTAATGCTGCAGAATTTTTCAAGCGCAACCGGATCTGTAAATGAGATGCCTGTAATGCCACCGCCAAATCTACCAGGATTTATACCGAGAGCTAAAATTCTCTTGTTATTATCAAAAAAATATTTTTTATAAAAAGATTCGACGATATCACCGACTCCATTATCAAGATATGGATTCATTACGCTAATATTTCCAGGAAGGTTATTTGGTGTTGGAAGGTTTAGAAAAAATGTAATTGCTCTATCGGCAAATGTTGAACCTGGCTTCATTTTAAAATTTATATTTTTTATGATAAAAATTAAATTTAAAGATTTTTCTAACCGAAAGCATTTTAAAAGTTTTGAAAGCACAATGAAAAGTATTAATTTTGCCCCGCACCCTTAGCTCAGTTGGTAGAGCATCTGACTCTTAATCAGCAGGTCGCGGGTTCGAGTCCCGCAGGGTGCACAAAGAAACCTTCAAAATGAATTGTTTTGAGGGTTTTTTGTTTTGTGAGTGTCAAAGAGTCCTGATGATTTTTAGCTTTAAAGTAGGGACTGAGTAGGGACTTTTTCAGTTTATCCTTATTTCTACCGAACAATATTAATATGAAATTATCATTAAGAAAGTTCAAGGATGCCGTACCTTTAAAACTTAATGATGAATTCATTAAACATTTTGTCGTTGTTATATGGCTTTAAACTTTTTTCATTGTTTAAATTAAGAATTTACTTTCTGATCTTCAATGATTTCCAGAACTATTTTGTTAGGGCTGTAGGTTACTTTAAATTCTTTGCCGATATTAAAGCCTGCCCTGGTCAGCTTATAATTCTTGATTTTAATTTGCGGGACTTTTGAGAAATCCCGCTTTGTTTGATGACTACTTTCATAGACTTTCATTTTATACCGTCCGGATCTGATTCGTCAAACTTCTTACCGCAAATTTCACATTGTTTTGTTTGTGCAATGACAATATTATGAAATGAATTTACTGAATGAGTTTGAGAAATTATTCTGAGATTCTTTTTACAATCGTGCGGCGGAATCCAGTTTAACTTTTTACATTCTTCTATTAGTTTTGTTATATCATCCATGGTTACTCCAAATTGTAAGGGCAGAATAGCTGCCCTTTGGTTTATATTAGTTCTAAGTAATTAAACTGCCTAAGCAGAAAGTTTACATCTGACCAGTTTTTATGAATACCAGCCAAATGATGAAGAACAGCCTGAGCTAAAAGGAAGTAACCTTTTTTGACAAGCTGTCTATGAATTACCATCAGAGCCATTTTTTGTTTGATTACCATGTTAACCTCGATTTTTAGTTGTTTTAAGTTTGGGCGCTTTGCCCGCAATAAAAAAAACACGCAGCAAAACAACTTAGTCGATGTTTTAACCGGCGGGGGGCGAAAAAGTAAAGGCGAAAAAAAACGCCGGATACCAAAGTAAAGCGAAGCGGAGCTGAGCGCATAAGAAAGACATGGTATTTTGTTTTTGCCTTTACGCCGCCCCACGACGATTTATTTTTGCTTAGTTGTTTTGATGCGTTTTATTGCCTTCCTTTTTGCTGCATTACGAGTCTTCGAGCCAAAAACATTCTGTCTTCATGTGATTTTGTATTAAGCAGCTTGCTGAGTAAGCAGCAAGTTGCGTTGTCTTCTGCCTTACGAGAAAACAGTTTGCGATTGAATAGAACGGAAGGAACGTAAGCGGAAAGAAGCGTCATTAGCGAAGTGGAGCTGAAGAGAATGTAGTGAAATGAAAGAGCAAATTATTTTTGAGCCTGAACCTTTCATAGTGCGGCGCGTGTTTTTGACGCTGGCGGATTTGTTGGGCGATAAATGTGACAGTTAAAAACCGTGCCGCACATAAGATCTTCGGATTATCTATAGTCAGTAGTTATGGAACGTAAGAGACATAGCTACATTCATGGTACGCAAATACAATGATTAGATGAGAGCCTTATTGAGTGAGTGGAGCGGTTGACGGCGATAGCCGTCAAGGAAATGGAGCGAAGGAAGTAGGGCGGAGGAAATGAAAGAACTACAAAAGATATGCTTTTTGCTAATAAAAAAGTCCCGCGTGAAGTGGGACTTTGGAAGGAGGAAATAATGCAACGATTATGCGCTTGCCTTTGGCGAAGTAGAAGAGTACTGAACTACTTTACCATCAGCGGTTTTGGAAGCAACACTGAGAAGCAAAATGTTCTTTGTGTATTTAGCTGCTATAATCTTATGTTTGGCATCGAAGTCAAGTTGAAGATCATAAGGTTGGTTGAAGTCAAAAGCAGTAACTTCTTTGTTGAGAGCAATGATCTGGTAAGCTTCGCCATCCGGATTAGTAGGATCTGTGAAACAAACGATGGCGTTTGCAGAAAGATTAACTTCTTCCGGAGCGAATACTGTTTCAGTGTCCAAGGCAAGGATTGAAGCTGTTACCTTATCTGCAGCTACTGCGGCAACATCAACCGGGAGACTGAATCCACCGGGAGTAACAATGTTATTCACGGTTGGTTTGTCAGAAGCAGAATAAGGGTAGTTGCTTTTGAAGATTGTGTTGAACACCGAGATGCCGGAACCTTTAACAGTCTTCCAGATTGCTACAAGCGTAGCGAGAGACAAAATGTTCTTGGAAAGGTTTGCTGTAACGGCAAACTTTTGTCTATTTGCTACAACTGTGGGATCGTAATTAACGTTAAAGCTGGAAGGACGTGCAGCCATGATGGTTTTGCCATCAACTGTCCGTGCAGTTAAGTTACCGAGTCTTCCCCGCATGTTCCCGATTACGTTTCCATTTAAGATAGCCATAATAACACCTATAAATTTAGTGAATGAATACGGGGGCAATAATATAGTAAGGAAAACAAGGTTTCACTGTAGAGTTAAGAAAGCATTTGGAATCTCGATTTTCGATTGATGAATGGCGAATAAATGAAGAATTATGGAACCGGGACTTAGGCGGGGCAGAGGCTTGCTAGAGGCGGAGTAGAAAGGGGGTACTTTGTGGTAGTATTGTAGGTGGTTGGGGGTTGAAATTTAGGAAGACAAACGAAGAATAAACTGTTAGAATTTGATTGCAGGAAAAGAAATGGGCTTTCTGTTACGTTTGCGGAATAGAATGTTGTTGATCGCATGTTCGGAAAGGAAATATTTTTGAGATAATTCATAGACTGCATCGCCTAAGTGAAGTTTGTGCCTCAATGCTCTGTATTCGTTTTTGATAATGAGATTGCGTAAAGCAATTTCATCTATCAATCCATAGGATTGTAGTTTAATGAAAATGGGATCTAAAAAGAGCTTTGAAATATTTTCGGTTTCATTAGTCATGGTGCCGGATAATATATTTTGCGGTTTTGAATTGTGCAACAATCATTGATAGTGGTTTGTTTGCAGATGTTTTGTAAAGCTGAGAAAATGGAACACGGATGACGCTGATTAAACGGATATGCACGGATTTTTTTTCAAATTAAGTTTTGGACAATGATGACAAGTGAAAGTTAGGAAATTGATTTTGGGATTCTGGGATTACGGCGGCGGCAGGCGAAGCGGAATAAGTGTATTTGCATTCAACTGAGAATTAAAATTTAAAGCAAATACTCTTATGGAGCTGAGCGGAGTCTTCGACCCGCCGCCGTTCTTTAAAATGTAAGGGAGCGGAATGCTGGCAAAAATTGTCATCAACCAGCATGGAGCGACCGATGATGAGTTGAGAAGGTTTCGTGCCGAGTTTACATAAATCAACATTATAGGACAGTCGACAGAAAGACAAAGGAAAGTAAAGATGATTTATTCTGTACTATAATGTTTTTTATGTAAATCTGGCTGACAATGTCAGACCCCGCCAAATATTCAATAATTAAATCATATACAAAAAATAATTTGGCGGGGCAGGTGAGGTGAGTTCATCTTATGTAAAGTTTGTATGCAAATGTGAGATTTGAATTTCTGTGTTTTGGGTTAGTGGAGTGAGGGCGGATTTTTTGTCAGTGGAACGAAGCAACGGAAAAAGGGATAAATTATTTTGATCTTCCTCTTTTTACCTTGCGGAGTGCAGCAGCGAAAAATATGCCCGAACGGTAGTGAGTATAGTATATTATGCTTATGATTGATACAATTGTTGTACAATATGTGCAATAAATTTTATGTTAGGTATTATCGCATAAGGAAAGTATGACGGCATTATGACTGCTTTGTGGCGTCTTTGGCGTCATTATGGCGCTTTAAGATTTAGTTAGTTCACTACTTGTAGTGCAACTTGTTCAAAAAGATATTCTATGTTTTGGAAACTTAAGTGACCATATGGATACTTTTGAACCGTTAGGATAAATTTCATTTTGACTGTTTACTTTGGGAAACATATGTTTATTCTGGGAAACAAAAAGTTATTCGTAACGACATCATTAAAAACTTTTTGAAATAATTATTTGAATAAACTTATATATTTTTCAAATGTATAAATTCTATTTCTTTTCTTCCCGGTTGTTTCTTTTAAAATATTTAAATTAACGAAATCAGTAATTATTGCATTAGCTGTAGGCTTAGTAATTTTTAATTCATCAATAACATCTTGTAGAGCAACAATAGGCTGCGAGTATAAATAATTTAGAAACTTCTTTGCCAATGTTATTTTTTTATTGAGTTTAAGAATATCTTTTTCTTCAATTTCCTTCCTTAGAAGCAGTATATGATTAAATGTTTCGATTGAATTTTTAGATGTTTCTATAACCGCTACTAAGAAAAATTTTATCCATTGTTCAAGGTTGTTTTTTGAATGGACATTGGAAAGATTATCGTAATAGAGCTGTCTATTTTTTTCAAAGAAGTCAGAAAGATATAATGCGGGTTTGGAAAGAAGACCATTACTTACGAGATATAAAGTAATAAGTAGGCGCCCTACTCTGCCATTGCCATCGAGAAACGGATGTATGGTTTCAAACTGGTAATGTACTATAGCAATTTTAATTAGATGCGGAACTTTGATTTGAGTATTGTTAATAAATTTTTCCAGGTCAGAAAGTAAATTATTAAGCTCTGTGTGAACTGGCGGAACAAAAACAGCATCTTGAATTGCTGCGCCGCCAATCCAATTTTGACTTGAACGAAACTCACCGGGATGTTTATGCTGACCGCGTACACTGGTTAACAATATTTTGTGAACTTGTTTAATTAAGCGAGTTGATATCGGGAGTTTTTTTAATTTATCAATTGCGTCATTCATCGCTTTAACATAGTTCTGAACTTCTTCCCAATCATTTATTTTCTCGGGCTCAATATCTCTTTCGGGTAAAACAGCTTCTTCAATATTAGTCCGAGTACCCTCTATTTTATTGGATGTGACTGCTTCTTTTAAGACATGCATTTTGATAAATAGATTGACATCCGGAACAATTGCAGAAATAGCGTTCAATTCACCAAGCTTAAGGTTTGCTTCTTCAAGAAGCTGGTTAATTTGAGGATCGCTGACTATCCATTCAATATTTATTTTTGAAGGGCTGAAGCTCTTATAGCGGGATTGTTGAATCCAAGAGCCGGCTTTGAACTGCTTGATGTCCATACCTAATACCTTATAATGCTTATTGCTAATTTAACTAAAGTTTTGGAATAGTTAAAGGAAATGAGTTTCCTTTAACTAAGGAGGTTTCTTAGTAAAAGATATTTTTCTTTGTTTTTTGTCCCGTCAGAGCCGGGCAGGCGCTTCATTACGTAAAATTTTTTAATCCCGCTTCGTTCTGATAAACCGGAACTACGCTGGGACAGGCGCGATTTATTTGAGGTCGGAATTGAGAAATTAAAATAGTTATATTGGCGATAAGAATAGTTGCGACAGCTTAAGAACGAGCTTAGGACTTCGTGAATAAGCGAGGGCTTAAGTGCAATGAGCGAGCTAAGGCGATTCGACTTAGCGAAGGGAAGCAGCAGGAGCAACGGACATAGGCAATTAAAAAATAGAAGTTAAAAGTGTATCTGGGCAGATAGTTATTATGTTTATAGAATTTGATGAATCAAATTCTTACATAAGAATTATTTTTTAACTTTAGAGATTTCGGATTCGATCTTTTTGTTGATTTCGTCTTTGACTTGATCGAGCTTTTCTAAGAGAAGTGTTGTGTTGACTTTGTATTTCATTTCGGATTCGATAATGGAGATGCGTTTGTCCATTGAGTTGAAGGCGAAGGCGATTGAAATAATAAGTGTAACGATGTACAAGAAAAATTTTATTAATTCGATTGCTAGTTTTATTTTTTCGTCTTTAGGCATTTTTTACCTCATCCCGGCTTAAGCCGACCTTCTCCTTAGTAAGGAGAGGGACTTTTATCTAATTAAGATTGTTAGTAATAAAATAACTGTACCCGTTATAACAGCGCCGAATAAAAAGGTGTTGTAAAAGGGCGGATCTATTCTTTCTGAAATTGTTTGTTTGATTTTTAGTGTGTCGACACGAAGCTGATAAATTGTGTCGATCCGAACCAATTCTTTTGAAGTTAGATTAAGGAAATAATCCATTGAAAGATTTCCGTCTGAAGCCGGCTGAATGTTTAATGATAGATTGCAGCTGCTATCGGCAATTGAGTATTTGTAAGTTGAATCTGCTGCAGAGAGATGAAGAATAATTTTGTTGTGGATAGATTTTGTTTTTGTTGTAATAGAATCTTTGCCTTTTTTGTATAGTTGCTCTGTCTTCCCGGTGGAATAGGTTGTTTCGGTTTTTGTCTCTTCATTCTGAGTGGTATTTTTTATAGGACGGAATAGGACAAAGAGGACAGATATTGCAATGATTGTGCTTACGATATAAATAATTTTTTGGTTCATGAGTTTTATTTTTTTTGAAGCAAAGAAAGGGATGGAAATTTTGGGATGTAATGTAGAATTGAGAAAGGATTTTATATGTACTTTTCTTAGCGTAAGAAAAGTACCCAAAGAAACATGCACTTTAAAATAATTGCTAAAATTTTCTTTCCGCTTCATTGCAACAAAATAACTCGTCCGGTAGGAACCGGACTCAGGCAGATTTTGTTGCGGACATTACGCTACAATAAAATTTCCGGGCGCAATTCTTTTAAGGTGCAAGAGCACAAAGGCAAAAACAATAAGTTATTTGATTATATCGATGCAGGAGAACCAGCCGATGAAGATTTCTTGAGTGCGGTCACGCTCCATAATTTCTATGTAACGTTTTGCCTGGTAAAAGTTGAGCAGATTGAAGGCAATTTTTTCGCCGTTGGCTGAAATACATTTGTTTAGTGCCGATAGTGTTTGGTTGCCGATTATTCCATCAACTTTAATGTCAGAGTATAGGTTTCCGTTTCTGTTGAGAAGGTTGATTGTCAATTGCAGGAATTCTGAAGCAACCGGCACGCCAAGATTAATTGAGCTTTCGAATAACTCATCTGCGATTAGTTGAGAGGGAAGAATATCTCCTTTGATCTTGTTCCAGAATTCAGTGCGGTAAAATTCTTTGACTTCGTTTTGCAAAGCTGTGTTCTTATTAAGTAGATGCACAGACTGAATGTCTGTGCTACGATAAATGCTGCCGATTATTTCCCAGCCTGGCCATGCAGGATGTTTGACACGGGAAATGTCTTTGTATGTGAAGCCGCGGTGATCGGATTTGTTATTGCTAATCAAGCCTTCAGATGGAAGGGCTTTGTCGAAGGAAATTTGGAAATCGAGTTTCATAATTATTACTATCTTTTTGCGGCAAAGAAAGGGGTGCAGGGTTTGGGACGCACTGTAGATTTAGTAAAGGAATGTTTCCCTGTACTTTTGTACAAATACATTATCTTTTTTTGACGCAAGAAAAGAAACAGAAGAACATGCACTGAAAAAGAAATTCTAAAATTATACTTTGTATTTGAAATCCTCTCTTTTCATATAAAGAAAAATAACTCAGTCGCTCTGCTCCTTCAAACAGATTTTTCTTTTCGTCTTATCAATAAATTTTAAATAATGTCTTTCAGTATAATTTCTTTACGAATTTCTTTTTAGGTGCGATTTGCAGGCTATTCCTTAAATTTTAATTTCTATCGTAACAAGATTTCCTTTTTTCCCGGCTGATGCTGGGTAGGCGCAATTCTTTTAAGGCGCGGAGGAGTTGTTGTTGGAGTTTTCTGAAAAATTCTGGACGGCTTTTAAGCCGAGGGCTGAAGATAAAAGCGTGAGCTTTTCCCAGGTTAATGTGTAAATTCCTTTTGAGTGGAATTCCATTAGCCAGTCTGCGATGAACCAGAGGACTATGATAAGCATTGCGATTCTTGCTGAACTTGGAGCGCTTTTACTATCGGAGATAATTTGCTTAAAAAGTGAAAGTATCCGCCAAAGGACGGACAAGTTTTTTTGTATTGGTTGCATGATAATTTTTTTTGAGGGGTAAGAAAAAGGAAAAGAGTATTAGAAGCACTGTAGAAGGGAGGAAGCATTTCGGCATGCTCAATGACCTCAAAAAGATTAGCGTGCTTCAATTCCTAAAATGCAATTGAGGAAGCATGCGAAATCGCCGATTGTTTCTCTTTCGTTTCCAAGTAGTACACGCCATTTATTATTTTCACCGACTTTAGCCATTTCACTACTGAGTATGTTACATGAATCGATAAAGGCATTGTGAGCAAAGGTTCTTTCCTGATTTAAATTTTTACGTCCTTCAAGATCAATTAATCGCCATTCTACTCTCAAGCGTGAATATCTTACTGCTGATTTGATTAAGTCTGATTTCAATTTAAGAAGAGAAGTATCTTTGATCGCAGTATAAATATTTAAAGCATCATTGTAATTCATAAGATTCCTTTCATCTACAGAATTTTAGGATTATCTAACACCCACCCAATAGAGCTGCACAGCCTTTTAAGAAAACCGAAAAGAGAATAAAAGTATAAATGGAGATATAAAAATCAGCAGACATCCTTTAAGAATATTTCTAGAAATATTCGGAGTTCTCTTGGCTAAATATAATGTATTCATAATTATTAAAAATATTCCATAAATAATTCATTTACCCTTTTAAGAATTAAGTTTAATAATTTTTGGGTTTAAAAAATATTTCGGAAATAAATAATAAGCCGTCAGCAGGCCTGATTACACTAAGCATAAAAACAAAAATCTAAGGATGTACTTGATTTAAGAATAATAGATAAAATTAGTGATGAAATATTTTTTGGAGATTATGTATTGTTGTATTTAAGAAATTAAGTATTTCTAAATGATAGTAAAAAATTAGAAAAATTATTACGAAAATTATTATAAGCTTAATTATCCATTTGAGTAAAAACAATAAAATTTTTCTTAGAGTTTTACTTACTATAAAAATAAAGCTGAAAAATATTAAAAGTATTGTTAAGGTTTGCGACATAATTTAAACAATAGATTCTTATATAATAAAATATTTACTGATCTTGCAAAACTACTGTATAGGTTAAAGCTTCATTATCATTTATATCTATAACAATTTTGTATGAACCGTTTCCGGGAATGCTTTTTTCGACTTTCATTTCTGTAATTTGATCGGTAATCCAACGATTAAATATTCGCTGAACTGCACGTGCACCTTGTGTAGCAATACCTGTCATTGCTTTTGATATGAATATTTGTTCCGCTAGTTCACTAATTTCAATTTGCACTTCATTGAGCTGTTTACCAATTACTGAAGAGCCGGTTAGCTTTTCTTCGAGCTTTTTAACTTCTTTCTTCCATATAGCTTTTACTGAATCTTCATCAAGTTCATTAAAAATTATAATTTCATCAATACGACCTATAATCTCATTTGGCAGAAAGTTATGAATTTCTCTAAGTATCTTTTCACGTTTTTCATCTTTTATATTTATGTTTTCCGAAGTAAAGCCTATATCTTTCTTATGTTCGTTTTCAAATGATGTACCTAAGTTGGATGTCAAAATTAAAATTGTATTTGTCGCATCAATAAGACTTCCTGTATTTCCATCGGTGACAGTACCATTTGAAGCGAGCTGAACTAGAATATTAGTAATTACTTTGGGGTTTGCTTTTTCAATTTCATCAAACAAGATGACTCCGTATGATTTTTTCCTCAATGCATTCGTAAGCTGCCCGCCCTCGGCGTAACCTACATAACCCGGAGGGGAACCAATTAATTTTGCAATGCTATGCTCTTCAGAATAATTGCCGCAATCGATGCGTATTAAGTTCTTTTCAGAACCGAAACAGTTGTCAGCAATCTGCAATGCTAAATCAGTTTTACCACATCCAGAGCTTCCAACAAACATAAGTGTTGAAATCAGCCGCATCTCATTCTGCGAAGCCTCGGATAATATGAATCTTCTTTTGAGAGCTTTGCATGCAGCATCAATAGCATAACTCTGTCCAAATATTTCCGATTTTAATTTCTCTTCAAGCTGGTTAAGGTTTCCCTCTTTGGCAAAATTTGAGTCCAGGCGATCAATAGGAATTCCGGTCCAGCTTGCAAGTACTTCGACTACTTCTTTTTTTGTAAGAGCGGGTATATCATTCATTATATTTACCTCTTGATTAATTCTCTGCAGTAAAATTATGCTGTATGTTGTAGAGTCTTCTTGCTTCCTTGTAATCTCCAAGTGCAATAGCATTTTGAATTTGTTTATTAATATCAGCAGCTTCTTCAACTACATTTTGTTTTTTCAGAGCAGCAAGCTTTAGTCTTGCAGAGGACTCATCTAATAAATCCAAGGCTTTATCAGGAAGGACTCTATCTTTAACATACCGTATACTTGATTTGATAATCCAAGGAAGAAGTTCGTCCGGAATATTTATGTTATGGTGCTTTTCATATTTTGTTTTGGCTTTTTGCAATACTTGGAGACAAACTTCGGGGCTTAATTCAGGAACCGGTATGCGCTGAAACCTTCTTGCAAAGGCTTCATCAGGTGCAATGTACTTCTGATATTCTTTATTGGTAGTGGCTGCAATAACACGTAGGTTTCTTCCTAAATCAGCTTTTAAAATCTGAGAGACATCATGCTTTGGATCGGCAAGCATGTGCGCTTCATCGATAAATAATATAACCCGGTCATCCCGTTTAGCTTCGTTTATAATAGATTTGATTCGTGATAATAATTGATTGTAGTACTCAGATTCGGCAGCAAGGTATCCCATGTTGATTGAATATATTCGCTTATCAAGTAAAGTAGGCGGCACTGTTTGCTTATAAATTCTTATAGCAAGTCCTTCGATGACAGCCGTCTTTCCAACACCAGGTTCACCGAGCAAAATGCATGAATTCTTTTTAGATTTGGAAACGACTTGAATAATGGAGTCTATAATATCATCCCTTCCAAACGGCTCATCAAGCTTTCCTTCTTCTGCGAGCTTAACAAGATCCTCGCCTATTGAAATTTTGTTTTTCCCAATTTCATCTATCTGTTTATCTGCTTTAATAGACCGGGTATGTACAGGTTGAGCATTTGAATTTAGTTTATTGGCATTATTGCGTAATTGTTCCATCCATATCACAACAGGTTCTTTGTTATCTACTCCAAGTAAGCTTAATACATTAGCTAAGATATAATTAATATCGTTTGATGGAGGTATCAGTAATTGCCGCCAGCCTTTTTTAATTTCCGGCGTGAATACAGAAGAAACAAGCTTATCGTTACCATTATACTTGACATCAGGTTCAATGAATGAATAGTACTCATTTTGTTGAATGATAAAACAAATTGAACATGAGTCTTTATTATAAAACCTATTATTAATTTGAACCTTTTCAACTATAGAATGACCTTGACGCTCAATATCATGTATAATTTGGTTGGCTAAGTTTTGCCTATTAAATGTCGTCATAGCTGTTCTCCGCCTATTAAATTTTCTGAGGCTTCTTCACACTCTAAGACCTCAAGGTTAGGTGGAAGAATATCGCCTTTGCCAAATAGACTATCACTATATCTGCCGCAAATTGTGCATACTGGATTCTTTTTGAATACAGAGGACAAATCTGTTAATGTTAGATTCTTTTCATCGTAGGATAAATATGTAGGAATTGAATCACGTTGAATGTAATTTCCGAAATAATCTAAAAGTATATGGGTAGCGAGAGAAGCCGCAATAGAATTAATTGTAACAACAGAACCGGGACTTTCATCAGTATCCGTTATGTAACCTATATTTCTTTTATACTCGTTGATTTCTTCGGATTCCAACCTTTTGACATCAAGCCCGTTACAAACAATACATTTACCATTGCCTGAGGGTATTTGGAAACGGACCTGGGAACCAATAGCAGTAATATGATCATTTTTCATTGTAATACCGGAACCCAATTCCAGCAGAGGCTTTAAATATCTCATAGCAAACTGAGATGCCGCATATCTGACTAGATTGTTATCCGGGGAAACAACAAGAATGTCACAGCCTTTGAGTGCTTTGACAGAAATTTCATCAGGAAAGTTAGAATTGATTGTTTCAACTTCAATAGCAGGATCAAAACGATGAAGCTCTCTTTTAAGTATATCGACCTTTTGTTTACCTGCATCACCGTAATTATAACCAAAGAATCTATTTGAATTATGTTCTTCAATTATATCTCTATCAACCAATACCCATTTCTTAAAGGGAAAGAACTTAAGCGTATTGATTATTGCAGCACCATTCCCGCCAGTACCTATAATTCCGATAGTTGATTTCCGTATAGCCGAGAGGGCATCCTGCTTATAGAATTCCAAAGTTCGTTTATGCTGCTCAAGTATATTTGAATTTATGACTTCCTTCTTAACTCTGCTGTTTACCGGGTAAATAAAATGAAAGCCTTTATCGCCGATTATCTTAATAATATCTATTGGCTCAAATTCCGGCTGCAACTCTTTATTAGTAACTTCAGCACGGAAATTATTACGCTCTTTTACAACACGAATTAGAACACCATCAGGTGAAAAATCAAATACATTCTGCATTTGAATTTGGTGTCCACAATTGTCAACCGAACTAAAATGACTCAATCCTGATGGATGCGTATGAACATCAGCAAGCCCGGAACTCTGTTTTACTTTTTTAAGAATAGCACAAACTGAATCTACCTTTAAAGAAATGCCGGCAATACTTCTTTTGGAAAATTCATCATCAACAGGAAGGTAATTATCAAAGACAAGATATTCATTTTTATCATTACAGATATTAATTCCAATAAAACCAAATGCCATTGATTCAATACCTACAGCAGCGATATGCTGTTCCTGCTCAAGCCATAAATCTTCAGGGTATACCAGTATATTAGTCTTCATAATTTTTTTCCAAATTATTGATTCACTATTTTAAGAAGCTAACTGAAAGTAGTTATCTTTAGAAAAATGTAACACTGATTAAACGGATTCAAAAAGATTTCCACAGGTTATTAATTTGAAAATTACATTTCAGTCAGCTTGCACTATTAAATGGAAAGGAATCTGTTGAAAGTTAACATCCTCTTTCCCATTCTTGCACACTTCCATATTTGGCATCCTGTGCAGGTACAACTTGCTCATCATCAAGCAGATTTCCATCTTTATCATATAGCTTTGAATTATCCGGCAGATCTGCTAAATCTTTTAGCTCCTTGACTTTTATTTCTTTTGCCGGAGCTACAAGCTCTTTGTTGTTTACAGTTACTTTTCCCATGATGTTACTCCTTGTAGTTAAGTTTTTGTATTAGTTAATTAATATTGTTTTACCATACGTCAGGATCGGCGTTTTTTATAAAGACTTTTAATGTTGCAATAAAAAAAAGGATATTTTCGTTACCTTGAATCGTATCCGGGTGAACGCAAAGGTAAGCAAAGCCGTCACTGTCTCGCTTAAACAACCGGGGCAAATTACCCCACTTGCCTGAATTTGGATGCCGGATTTTGATACCCGGGTCAACCCAGATGTTGGAATAAAAATACTTTCTATTTCCGCCGGCAGAATCATAAAGATTTACCGGTGCATATATTTTGATATTTGTCTTAGGCATATTAGCATTATCAGGAAGTGTTACACCTTGAACAAAAACAGTATAGCTCCCATCTCCGTTTGGTTTCCAGTTTACGTTTCGCTTGATGGTCCTACCGAATTTATCGGACTGGTTAAATTCACGCTCCAGAATCCGTAAATCATTGTTAAATTGTTTTACGTTCATAATAAGCTCCTGTTAAATTATTTCGTTTCCATTGTTGATGCCTTGAATTTCCTCAGGAGGCGGTAACACATTGTTATTTCCATTTTGAGCGATATCCAACGGCTGTTCATAAACAACATTACCGTTGTGTCGTAATGCTGTTCCTTTTGATATTTTGGCAAATAACATTTTTTCTCTATTTCTGCCAGGTTTAAGTTCGGTGCTTTTCCTTTTAACAATGCCTCGAGATCTACCGGATATTTCACTACCTTCTATCCGTATAAAGAAAGCAATTAAAGAAAAAAAGATTATTATCAATAACACTACCGTTATAAATATCATATTCTTAGCTATGATTATTATTTGAGAAATAATACATTGCCTGCGGTGTTGTTTGATCAACCAGCCAATCTAATTGTTTAAACAATTCTTCTATAGTATCGTCATCGACTAAAGAACGGACCAAGCCGTTAAGACTAGATTTATCTTCGACATCAAAAGATTGAAGTTCAAGAAGCTTTTTGTCAATAAATTCAGGACCTTTTAATTGATAATTTATCTCATAGTAAAGGGAAAATATTTCAACCAGCAGGTCGTAATGCTGTTGGAAATATGTTAATATATTTTGGATATTTCCTCCTAATGAAATTATTCTGCAACCTTCGATTTCATTGGGACGAGTAATATCAAATTCAGAATATTGAAGTATTGTACCTTCAGTACGGGTTCTACAGCTAACTCTGCCAATAACAAAAGCCATCGCCAAATATCTTCTTACATCAGATAATGTTAATTTATTTCCCGGTAAGGGAATAAATCGTCTCCACATAGCGCGATGAAATCTTTCTTCTTTCATTCCCTTAGCAGTCTCAAAATATGCTTTCTTCCAATTATCAAAGGGAATCATATCAGAAACGGGAAAAGTAGAACGAAGTGAAAGTAAAACTATAGAATCAGGATCCTGTGTGTCGATAGCAGTATACGGATGTCGTTGAGTACCGTAAGTATTTAATTCAGTTACGATAGGATTTGAAGCTCCATCCTTAATTCCGATAATATTGATATAATGCTGCGGATTATCGTGAATGTCATTATCTTTAAGTCTTAGAGCCGGTTCTGCCTCCCGTGCACGTTCCAATAGGTAGCTGCGCAAGCTTTCGCTTCCAATATTTCTTATCCTTAAAAGCTCATCGAAAACATTTAAATTATTGATGAAAGTTTTAAGCCTATCAAAGGCTACCTCAGAGAGTACTTCAAAGCATTCCGGATTTTCTTTCAAATCAAATGGATTTTCAAGTCTTGAATGAAAGACATGAAGGGAATTGTTTACTATTTGCTTTTCAGCTTCAGCGAACTCTTTACCCACAGCAGTTGCAAGTGCTCTTTCATAATATTCGGTTATATTATCCCTGGTAATCAAAGAGTGACCGTTAGGGCAAACATATATTTCGTCCAGATTTTCTTCATAGTCTACTATTTCCTTTTGGGAAACACGATAATTATCAATAATAGTTAACATCTCAATAAGTTCGGATATACGCTCAGCTATATGTTTATTTAACTCATCACATATTTGTAATACTTGCTGCTTCGCCTGAAGTCTTAAATCAATTTCAGTAGAGTTTGCCACAGCATTACATCCGTTTGAAGCCACTTGACGAATATAATCACGGTTAAATGTTCTCCATATAAGACCCTTTCCTTCAACCTGAGGAAATAACTCTTCTTGAAATTGTTTTACCGCTTGATGCTGCTGTTCAAGCTCATGTTCCAATTCAACTATTTCATCGGAAATAGAATTTTTTTCTTGCGTATTCATCACAGTTACAATTTCACAAAAGTCCAGTGCGGTGCGGAAACCCAACTCATTATTTTTAATAATTGTTATAAGTCTGTTATCAAATTCGTTTATTAATTCCTGCCTCCTATTAATGACATTATCACCAATTACCGGGATAAACTCCTGGAGTATTTCAGTAGAGTGTTGAAAAGAAGCTTTTGCTGCTTTTATAGCTTCAATACCGGAATGACCATTGAGATTTTGGGTAATTAATTGTCTACTACGTGCTATAAGGCTAACAAATTTTATTGAACCATTATTGTGAGGGTATTTCAGCAATGTATCGGAATGCTGATTGAAGCTTTCTCCCTCAAGTAACCGCAATTGCCGGAAAAACACTTGTGCAAGAGCGCTGATTTCATCATTAGTTTTTTCCTGCATGAGACTATTGCATATAAGTTCTTCTATTCTGGCAACATGGTGTCTAATCAATCTCTCCCTGTTCAATGTAATAAAGCTCATACCGAGAGATTTTCCACAACGCGGTTCGCCATTAATAGTTTGTGTTTCGGCATCATCATCAAAATCAATTAACTCTTTCATAAGCTGTGAACCAAAATCGCTTGAACTAAAAAGATGAACAAAATTTGCTATTAATGAAGATTGCCGCATTCTATCGGTTGACAGAGGTTTATGTAATGCATCATTATTATTTGCTATGAAAATAATTCTTCCTTGCGGTACAGAATAAATTCTGGGTTCACTGTCTGAAGCAAGCTGACTTATAATATAAAATTTACCGGTTGCTGCTGCACTAATTTCAGCTATCCCGCTAAAACATATGGAAGCGGTCTGCAGCCAATCTTTGGTATCCGCAGTATCAGGAACTATAATTAGTTCTATATTGGATTCATCAAGTCCTAATTTTTTATGGCTGTCTCTTTTTATAAGATTGAACTTTTCTCTGCCGCCAGCAGATGATCCGCCGTATTCATGATTAATGCAAACATTCACAATTTGCTGTCCCTCGGTGTCTGCATCTGTATGTCTTTTTTCGGTAAAACTTTTGAGACCCTCTTCAACACGAGTTTCTAAAAACTCTTTATTGAATTCATAAGCGGCAGCACCCGACATGGGAGATTGCCCAACTCCTTTTGTACCTGATCCACCAATCCCAAGCTGCTTTAATGATCCAAATCCCGCCCTACCAGGATAGAAACCTTCTTTAATTTTAGTGACAGTGTTTGTACCAATCGGTTTAAGCAGTTGAAAAGTACCTGTAGCAAACCCTTTCCCTTGCAACTCAGGATTAGTAGGCTGCGGAAGATTATTAAAAATGATAGTATCGTCAGTATCAAAGGAATTTATAAAAACATTATCTACACCAAGCTCACGGTTCTTATATTGAACAAGTAATACAATATCCTTCTGATTGGAACCATTAGTAAATATTCCGACATTATGATGTATTATCTTTCTCTTATTTATATTATAATTCATTTTAAAACCCTCCTTTAACAGGCTTTGACTCAGTATTTTTCGTCTTATTTAGATTAATGTTTGCTAATTCTCTAATTCTCTTAACTTGCTCAGATTCCCTTTTCTTATGAGAAGATACTCTGGTTACAAGAAGGTCAATTCTAACAATACCTTTATAGTCTAAAGAGATATCATCCTTAACGGAATATTGGAAGAAATGCTTTGGTCTTAACTTCTTTTGATTTATTGTAAGAGGTTCTTTAGTTTCATTGTATAGAAATATTTTGTTTCCATTAATTTTCACCGATAATAAAACTGCCGGCACTTGCTGACAGTTGGGAATGAAAACACATTTTAACGGATCACTGCCTACAAGTATTCTTGAACCATTGATAAGCTTAAAATATTTCTCCTGGCTGATTTTATTCTCTTTATCTTCCGAATTTTTATTTAATTCGGTAATCTTCAGATATTCAGTTGTGAACGAATTATTAGAAGGTGAATTGGAAGTTAACTTATTAATCCGATTTTTAAACTGCTTTTGTTGTTCTCTAAAGATTTTAATACTTTTTAAAGATTTAGGTACAAATAATATGACAAGAATTAAAATGAAGGCAGATATAATTATATAAATCATATAAGAAGAATTATTATCTGAGCTTTTAGTTATTCTTTTCTTATCTGTATGATTTATTTTTATTCGATTATCTTTATCAATCTGCTCCAGAGCAGAATTAATATTCTTCGGCTGAATAAGAAGTGTTTTTAATCCGCTATTATCTGAAGATGCTAAATTTACAGCAGGAACATCAACAGCAGTTAATTTTATGAAATAAACATTTAATCCATTTTGTAAAGGCAAAGTTTGTGCAACAATAGATTGAAGATTGTATTCTGTTTTACCGATTGATTTATCCGGCGATGAAATACCGTCTGATATAACAGTAACTTTTATTCGCGGATTACTATAATGATTTTGAATCTCATAGCATAAAAGTTTAGTTTGTTTCACCATTTCATCAAATTGCGTATAATTCTCATTTGCTGAAAGCCACTGAATAGATTCGATGATATCATTCCTGTCCGATTGGTTTTTAATTTCTTTATTAACGATTACATCAGCCATCAATCCAAATTTTACAATGATGACATGAATGCCGATAGGGAGTTCTTTAACATGATTAATTAGAGCCGATTTTGCAGAGCTAAACATTCCATCTTTTAGCATTGATTTACTAACATCAATGTCATAAATATTGAAGACTTGGCGAGACGAATTCACGGAATCAATTTGACTATAAAGCGATGACTGCCCGTTTATCGTTTTTACATCAGTTGACTGCAGGCATATGGATGCTGCGGGATATAAAAACAATATTAAAGTTATAATGGCTAAGCACTTTGTAAAATTTTTCATTTTGTATACCTCATTCCATCCATTCACTTTTTTTAGTTTTTAGTTATAAGTAATTTTAATAATTCACCGCCGAGTAATTGAAAATAGCGCTGCTGCATTATATTCACGGTATTATGCGATTGAGCAGTTACTTCGTTGAGTACATCGTAATATGTTTTATTGCTTAAAACCTCCGGTTGAAAATTTTTCAGAGTATCTGCCGGTACTTTATTCCGGATATGCTGGTATAACCAAAAGCTGTGACCTTCGCTCAATTTTTTTTGAGCAACCGAATTAAGAACTTCCTTAATATTCTTGGAAGAGCTCCATGTGCTTTTTATTGCGCTCCCTAAAAGACAAGTCAAATCATTAGTTTGCACGTTTTGCATGGGCTTGAAAGAGAAATGATCGTATACATCCGGTAATATTAATCCATTTGTACAAACCAACCTGAATACATAAGAACGAATTGAGACAGATGGGAACATGGCATTTTCACTTGCAATTATTTCACTCCCGAACTTATAGAAATCATTAGGCAAAACGTCCAATTCCTTACCAATAGTAAACTCAGCACGAAATAGCGAAGGCGAAATAATAATTCTTTCGACGTTATATTCTAAATCCTTTTGCACGGAGCTAAGCGAGCTTAGTAAATTTCTATAAGGGAATGCCCTGTATTTCCCGTTTGTTACACAAGTAATTGCCATTAGCTTCATCCCGGGCCACAGTTGAGCACGAATAAGAATTTCTTTGTTTGATTCTTTGAGCAAACGGTTAACGTTTGTCGTCAACAAATCAATAGGTATCCGCAACCCGTATTGTACAGGTATATTGAGATAATGACATAAAGTTAGGAAGCCTATGTCCGCAAGAGGTAATCTGTGGTTATTCGCTTCAAGGCAACCGCTCGGTAAAAAGCGGATGTTGTTGGGTTCGGCATATATATCCTGAGTCCGAACAGTTTTTACAACTTCATTCGCTTCCTCAATTGCAGAGACTTTGAAATATGGGGTCTTTATGTTTGTAATGGAATTCATTTAATTTGTATTTATAATTATTTTGTCACTCATATATAGAACGTAAATGAGTTATGCATAGTTAGTATTCATTTCTTCTATTAGGTTGTTTTTGCCGGATTCGTTAAGATCGTTTAGAAAAAAAGGTTTTCTTTTACTGTCCGACAGTGCATCGATTCCGGTAATTTCTTCCCATAAGAATTGTTTTATAGGAATACCAGGATTACCGTTATAAATAGAAACTCCACAAGAATCATCAGCAATAATTTTGTTTACCTGGAAAATGTAATTCTGTTTCTGGGTCCTAAAGCGAACGAATAATGGCAAAGTAAGTTCACTTTCAAACAAATAATTTTGGAGTTTTTTTATTTTAGATTGAATTTCATTTTGTTTAAGAGATGACATATAGAACCTTTTTTAGTTTTATTTTAACCTTACAACAATTCAATCGGAAATAGTTAGTATTAGTTTGTAAGATTATATGAATTTATAGAAAACAGTTAACTAATGAATGAATTATATATGATGTGGTGAAATAAGGTTAGAAAAGGTTAGTAGAGCATTAAGATACTTGGGACAGTATAATTTTTCTGCTCAGAATTCGTCATCATCTTCAGGTTGATAATTTCAACTTTGGGGGTAAATCTTCAAATCATCATCACCAACGATATAAGGGTTAATGAATTTTTGTTTGTTAAATTCTTTAAATAACTCGCTTAAATAAATATTATCATTGCTGAATGTTTTATTATTCTCCTTAAGTTCGTAAAAAAAGAGCCAAGCAATACTTTCTAAGGTTTGTCTATCATTTATAGAAGTAAGCTTCTTCAGGGCTTCTTTAGTTATTCTTGATTTTAATTCTTCCCAATCATCGCTGGCTAAGGATGAGATAACAGGTAATTTTTTAATTCTTCTTAACCTGTTAACTAAAAGTTCAAGATATTTTTCAAATGATAGAACAGTTTCAGTTCTATATTCTTCGGCAGGGGCAATTTTATATATCTCAGTTTTACACGCCGTTACAAGACTAAGCAATGAATCCAATATACCAAGATGTTCATGGATATTTACTGCAACTTGATTCAAAATTTTTCTTACTTCACCAAATGTATTTATTCTTTTATTACTAAAGAGTTTTGAAAATTCTTCGTGTTGCTCTAACCATCCAACTATTTGGTTAGAAAAAAATGCTAATAAAGTGTCTTCTTGCTTTTCCTTTTCATTAATCCCAATCATTTTCATTTCATAAACTAACCAATTTTTCTCCTCAATAGTCATATTCCATGGAAATTCTGATAATTTAAGTGCAAGATTTGTATTTATTTGATTCTTGGCAGCGAGGTCGGTTTCGGTACCTAAGTAATTCTTCCCTTTTAGTATCCTATGAACATCTCTTAAAGAGTAAGAAGGATTATGTTGTGTATACCATATAGCTACCCTCCGACATATCATTTTATTAATGAACTCATCAAAATATTTTCCCTTGGAAGGGTCTTTATATGTTGAAAGCTTTTCTTCAATCGAGTATTTCTTTCCGCCTTTCCTTTTTTGATCTTTAAGCTTAGAATTATTTTTCTCTCTGGCTTCGGTAGTTGGCATATCCCTACCCAATGCAACCGTATAACCAGTTAGTTGAAATTTATATTCATGATCGTTTTGAATTAAACCTTCGCAATATATTTTTGATTTTTCAGAAATGTAATTTTCATTATTATAATAGTCATTAGAGTTGCGATGATAAGCATAGAAAGGTTCAAAGAATTTCCAATATTCAGAAGTAATACGCGGTAAACGCAAGATTGCTTCCTCATTTTCATTTCCAATTTCAATTAGCTCATCACAAAGTACTCTAATAGTATTGTCATCTTCGAGATAATCACGCTTTGAGAAAATTTCAGTTCTGATGTTAAAATTCTTAAAACTGTGTAACAAGAATTTTCTAGGTAATGCGGATAAAGCAGCAAGTCGAATCATTTTTCCGCTATCAGCAATATTTTTTAGAAAAGTATAACCTTGAATTTTTTGATGTACTTTAACTTCATTTACAATTTCATATAATCTGTAATCAGTTAGAACAACACCTACCTTATTGTCTTTTCTAAAATCTTCCTCAAGATATTTTACTGCAACCTCACCTGAAGAGCATAAAATAGCTTTTACATGTTTCTCTTTAAGATAAGACATCAGCTTATGATCACTGCTTGCTTCATCATCAAGCCAAAGTAATTCCCATCTTTTATTATTTGAAGTAACATCCGAAATTGAAACCGGAGATTTTTCACGAATTATATCTTCACCATATGCCCCTATTTTACTGATAACTTCGTTTATATTTTTCTCATTTACCTCACAATGCTTATTCCAAAGTCCGTTTAAAAATATATTAGGATTTTCATTATATAAATCTGCAATACTATAAACAGCTTTCTCAATATCAAGTTTAATTTCCTCTTTACTTTTTATTTTAAAATCAAAATATTTTATGTTACTCAATCGGTGTGTTAATTCTCGAATCATTCCATCTTTACGACAATATGAATTTTGAATATCATATAGCTCTAGATCGGTTAGAGGTTTTATTTTTTTTACGGACCCAATAAATTTATTGATGTGAACCGGTAGTTGAATAAAATCATGCCCAATAGTATTTATAATCTCACGCTCAGGCTTGTTATTATAAACTTGCTTCCGGGATAAGAAGGAGGTAAATAGAATTGGAGCAGTTATTCCCTTTAACCGTAATGATTGTGCTAATTTAATTCCATAAAGATCCCGCATATTGATAGATTCATTTTTATCGTTTCGGTTCAACTCACATAAAATTAGTATCCCATCATAATTTTTGTTAATTCTTTGTATTGCATTCTCAGAAAATTCACATAGACTTAAATGAATATTAGATTCGACAAAATAATCGGGTAAAAATGCAGGTATAGGCTCTTGCCAAAAAACCAATATTTTTTCTTTTTCGTTCATGTTAAATTGTCTCAATCTTTAATTCGGAAATAAGTTTAAGTGTTTTCTCAAAAAATTGCTTAGCTGCTTCTTCATTTGCCGGCTTAATCTTATTTGATTTATAATCATTTTTCGTTGCCGAACCATGTATATATTTATTATCCTGAATATACTTAATTATCAATTTATACTTTCAAAATAATTAACAATAATTAGATTAAATATTTCCATGTATTGACGCTTCGCGTTTAAATAATCTATTAAATGTAGTATCAATGTTAATTAAGACCTCATCTATGTTAGGTCTTTCGCTTAGCTTGTTATGTGATTTATTATCCCAAGGATGAGCAATTTTGTTTCGAAGCTTTCGTAAAACATCTTCTTGTTTACCAATTTTATTTTCAGAAACTAACTTTGCCCAAAGAGAGTCGCGAATATCTTTAAAACAAACCTCCTGGATTAAACCAATATTTAAGATTATTTTACTAAAAGAATCAAAATCAGAAAAATTACTCTCGAATGCACTAGGCTGATGTAATAGCAACCAAAAACTTTCGATAAGCCAGTTTTCGATATATTTTTTTTCAATATAATTTTGTTCCAGTCTCCCTTCGAGAATTTTATTATTTCCGGAAGAAAAATAATTATAATAAATATTATTCTTTGAGTGGACCTTGATTATTTGTAACCATAAAGTAATTAAATCTGACTTATTTTTAGTGCTTGTTGAAATTAGATATTTAAGGTCATCGGCAGTTGATTCTGATTTTACCCAATAACCATCGGCACCGAGATCCGCAGTCTTTTCATTTGTTATAGCTGTATCCACGCCTGTAAATATAATGACCGGGATAGCAGGGTTTAAGCGTTTTACAGAGTTAAGAATTTCAGTACCGAGGTTAGCAGAAGTATCTTTTTTTAGCCTTAAATCAAGTATAACAAGGTCTAATTTGAAAAATTGATCTAATTCAATTGAAACTTCTTCAAATTGTTTTTTGCAGTTAATTACTTCAATATTTGCAGCATCAAAGTTTGCTTTTATCATTTTATATTCAGTAACTATTTCGTCATACAGAGATTTTGTTAAATTGAATTGGCTCAATGCTTTGAGCCTGCTATCATTTGCCGCGTTGTATTGCTTAAGTAAATCGGATAGACCGCGAATTGCCTTTTGAAACGGCTGGTCTTCAATTTCCATTTCTTTATTTTCAAAATGTGTTGCTACATCGAGTTCAAAATTAGGCGCGTCAGTTTTAAATTTTTGGCATGACGATAAATAATTCTTTTCAGCGATATCAAGTCTGGATTTACTATTTTCAGATTCTTTTTTTGCTGAGTCAAGTTTATTCTGAATATTTCCGATTTTTACGGCAGCATCCCTTTGTCTCTGCTCAGCATCAGTAAGTTGAACTTCATTTTTAGACCATGTTTCTAATAAAGTATTAAGATTATTATGCTGCTGCTCTAAAAACTGCTTCGCCGATTCAAATGAATCAATACATATAAAATCATTTTTATTGGTTGAAATAATATGGTCGGGCTTTAAGAATATCTTGCTATCAATATCCCCTTTAATAAGCTTGTATAGGGCATAGGACCAACCTAACCTATGTTCATCATCAATGTACAAAACTCGTTTATTAGTCATTTTTGCTCTGAAATCATCTAAAGCTATAACATCATGATTATTCTCGCCATCATTGTTTAACGCCGTATTCTTGATGAATTTGACTTTTTTATACCAAAGTGAAGAGTCTTTGAACTTATTATATTCTTCAAGGAAAGGATCCTGCTCAGATCCTTTATCTTCAATTTCGTCAAGCAATTTTAATGCACCAATTTTATTCCTAAGATCATGCTGACTTAATGAACGGTCATTAAATGTGAACTGGAAAAATGGGAACAAAACTTTATACAAATCTTCAGAAGATAATGCCCGGCATTTTTTATATGAATTTATTATTTCATCAATTCCTTGAGGCAAACGAAAGGCAATACAGCCAGGCGAAAAAAGGATATTATTATCAATATTAGAATGGATGTAATTATAAGGCTCTTTCCACATACCAACAATAATAGGAAGCAATCGCCTTTGTCCTAAATGTTCCGTTAAACGAATATGTTTAAGAATTTCTAATCCAGAGGCAGAAGAACGATTTGAATTACTATCAAATATTAAATCAGCGCTTATATATATGGCATCAATTTTCTTTGAATCATCAATTAATGAAATTTGTTTAATTATGTCAGGTAAAAATATAGAAAGAGTTATGATCGGTTCTATTAGACTGCCAATTTGTTCTTTAAGAGCATAAGCAAAATCTTTATTATCATCAATTATCAGCAGGGAGATTTTTTCTTTAGGCTTATCTTCGATAATTTCTTCAGGTAATTCAGCCGGTTCATGCTTAGTGAAAATTGTATTTGTAAATTTTGTAATGCCGCTTACTATTTGTTTAATATTTGAACTCATAAAAATATCTCTATTGTTTTATTTAGATATCCACATTCCAAAATGATTGTAGCTCAGGTGTAATATGCTGCCTTTGAAATTTGTTTTTGAAACATGTCGCCGTCATATCTTCAATCGCTTTCCATTTTTCTGAAGAAGATAACAACGCTTTATCATACCCCTTTTCATTTGCCCAATTATTTACCGAATCCCAAGTGCTGTAATCATCACCGACATTGAGTGCCGATATGAACATAGATTTAACCAAATAAAACAATACAATAATGTTAAAAGCATAATCAATTACACGATCATAGCCGCCTGTTCTATACATGCCAAAGAATTCTATGTTTTTATTTTCTGAAAATGGTTTAAAAGATTCTTTATAGCTTTGATATTTGGGAATATTAAAATCATTAATTCTCTCTACAGTAATTAAGTCATTTCGTTGACTATTAATAATCATTGGAGTATTATCAAATACAAAAGACAATTGACGTTCTGCCGTATCTGGAAAGATTTTCATATTTTCTTTTGAATATAAATATGAAGTTACGCCTACTAAATTTAAAGTATGAGGAGGCATTTCTTCTTGACCATCTAATCTTAGAAATAATCCTTTGGTTTCGTGATTATAAATATCATAATCCCATTTTTGTGTTTCAAAAAATGCATGGAGAAAAAGCGAGCATTGCCGCTGCTTTTGAATATCAGGTTCTTTTGCATTCCAAAAAATGTCGCATCCCATACAATAACCTTATTTTAAAATGAATAAAAATTTTCTAATTCTTTGTTTGAAAGACAAACGGATCAGAAGGCACATTATCTATCATTAACCTTGCAATACAATTAAAGTTAGGTAATTTTAATACATCCTCTCTACGAAATTCAGGCTCCAAATAATGTTTTATCTTTTCGTAATCATTTATCCCGGGACGGAAAAATACCAGGCTGCCAACATTACCCACTAACGATTGGAGTACATAGTCATCAGATTTATCCGTGTTGTCTGTAAGTAACTGACCAAGGGTTTGATTAGCTAAAATTAAATTAAGCCCATACTTCCTAACTTCAGACAACGCTGTGCCAACATCGCCTTTTACAAAGTTTTGAAATTCATCGATAAAAATATAATGCGGCTTTCTAGTTTCCTTATTAATATCGGTTCTTGACATACCGGCAAGAAAAATATTGCTTAATAATATTTGACCGAGAAGACTTGAATTATCCGTTCCAATTAGACCTTTATCAATCCGAACTAATAATATGCCGCCTTCATCAATCAGCTTTCTAAAGTCAATATTTTTCCCTTTACTGGTTAAAATAGGCGATAAATAATAATCATCAACAAAGCGGTTAACTTTGCTAGTTATATATGCACCAATATTTTTAAGAGATATTTCCCCAGTAACTTCTCGTGCTGTTTTCCAAAAGTCGTTTACCGACTCCTCACAACACTTAGCAAGCCTCTTTTCTCTAAATTCTTCATTGTTAAAAATTTTAATAAAATCTCTCAATGTGCCATTACCGAATTCTTTTTGAACTCCTTCATCCAGGATTAAAAGCAGACCATTTTTAAAATAAGTTTCAAACATAGGACCACCAACAAGCTTCATATCATATAATGTAGAGAAAGCTCTAAGTAATTCATTAATTACTAATGATTTTGCTTGAGGTAATTGCACATTGTAATAAAGAGGATTAAATTTTAGGGAATTGATCTGATCAGTAGGATTCAAAACTAACAACTTACTTTTTTTATTTTTGGGTATCATCTTTAAGACGTCATCAAATAGGTCGCCATGCGGATCAATCACAGTAAAGCCTTCATTCTTTTCAAGGCAATCAGCAATCATCGTTTTCATAAGAGTAGATTTGCCAGTACCGGTTTGACCCATGATATAAACATGCCTTGCAACGGAATCTTTGCTAATTTTTATTTCAAGTTCCCCGAGCACGGTCTTTTTTGTTCCCATAAGAATTCCTTCGGAGGCAAGATTATCCGGCAAGTGTTGAAAGACATGAATTTTTTCCTCGATACCGGGTAAATCGTTTAATGCCGGTACCGGTAAACGAAACGCTTGTACTGCATCATCGAGTGAATAACAGAATGGAAGATTATTATCATTATTTTCAGAAGTGGAAAAACGTAATAGCTTTTCCGGCTTAGGCAATTTGAATTTAACATCTATTTTAGGACCAAAGAAATAATTTTTAATAGCTGTTCTTAGCTGTGCCTCCCAATTGGAGCTTGCTCTTTTCAGTAATACACTAATTAAAAATCTTTCATTCGGCGGGGTAATGAAATTAACCAGTTGTTCAGCATATAATTTCTTGACTTCTTCATTTAAGTTCGGGTTATCAATCTCAATATTATAAATATTGCCGGCTGTATTTCTAATAAAATCAATTTCTTGCTTTAATAAATGCTTAGGGATTAATTGGATATCTATTTCAGCAAATTCCTTTTGATTAAGCAGCGCTTTGAATAATTCATTGTCGTATGATAATTCAGTTGAAATTGGAATACTTTCATAAAAAGCATTACCAATGTTTGATTCTTCAGAAAAAAAAGAATTTTGAGCGAAGCCAAAACCCTTTGTTGGTTTTACTTTAACAGGTTCCCTATAAAAAACCGAGCACTTATATTTGGATGGAATTTCAATAGTATTACGAAGCGCAGCTTCATCTTTCATCTCAGCAAATAAATATGGGCTATATTTATTGTCCAATAGCGATGAGAAAAAAGGATGCAAATCATGGTGAATATTAGCAAGCAAAAGATTTAGTTCGGTCTCATTTACGGCATAACAAGTGAATATGATATAGCACTTAACCTTTTTCTCTTTAGCCAAATATTTCAAATTTATATGGACTTCATCTCTATAAACATTGTGCAAAGTTCTCAAAAGATTTTTGTGCCACTCAAGAGCTGAGTTTTTCAATATTTCAGCTTCCGAATCATTAACCGGTTTGTTGACGGAAACGAGTTCATAGCCAAAAATAGCCGAGGTAGTAAATCTTAAGTAATTACATTTTGTTTTAACTACGAAATGTTTTTCTTCTTTTTCAGCTTTGTCAGGTACTGCAAGTGTCCTTTTAACGGATTTATTGTTTTCAACTGCAGAATGAATTACCTGAAATAGATATACCGGGTTTAAAGTCCGTTTACCTACATAATTGAAAGCGCCTTTTTTCATACATTCTACAACTAAGTCTAAATCAGCGGCTGAATCACTATCGGTAAGCATAATTACAGGAAGGTACTTATATTTTAATTTTATCTTCTCCAGCCCTTCATTACCTTGCAGCTCACCCTTAGGAAATTTAACATCGAGTATAACGGCATCAATTACACCAGCATACCTATTAAGAAATTCCAAACCTTCAAGAACACTATTCTCTGCGTAAATTTGGTAGCCAAAAGAATAAGCTGCGATCTCCAAAGTTAAAAGATAATTTTCGCTTTGATCGTCAATAAAAAGTACTGAATAATTGTTTGTGTTGTTCATATATCTTTAAAAAAACTAATTTTTTGGTTAAGACTATCAATAGCATTGATGCAATCATCTAAAATTATTTTACCGTTATTGATTAGTGAAGCAAATAATTTAAGTTCATTGAAAAAATCGATTGACGCGACTAGAGTTTTATCTTCCACTTTAGCAAATGAAACAAAGGAATCAACTTCGATAAAATCCGACAAACCGGATGAGATGAAATAATTCTTTATTTTTATTATCTGCCGATTAACTACATAAATATTCCCGGGTTTTAATTTTGCAATAACACAAGCAGCTCTTAAAGGACCAGTAACATTATTAACAAAATCATTCGGACCGCCGTGCTTTAGTCGACGTAAAATTACATCAAAGTTTTTGGCAAAGATTTTTCCCCTCAGCAGTTGAAGTTCATTATTTTCAATTTGCACGGCAGTCGAAATATCTTCAGTTATTTTTTCCCGCATACAAGGTAATTGAATAGAATAAGTCCCTTGGGTTTTTGAAATACCAATTTCATCTTGTTTATAAGAATTATCAGGTTTATGAAATGTAAAAATGAGGATTGGATTAGAGTAGTTTTTGAGCCTTATGCTTTGTGCAGTTTTAAAACCATTGGAATAAATATATTGATTTTGAGGCAGCCATAAAGGTATTACAATTGGAATGGTTTGTTGACTACCATCCAAACAAGAAAAATTTAATAATTGAATTCCACCTATTGCAGAAAGCCAATTAACAATGTATTGCTGGGGGTAAACAAATAATTTGTTCAACTAATGCCCGTTTGTAAGTTGTAGAAATAAAAATCATTTGCGTAAACCTTTTTTTATTAATTAATATTCTTTTAGTAATTCATCGCGTAAAGATGTTAATGCGTCTATATATCCTTTGGCAAAAGGATCGTCACCATCAATTTTTGTAAGAGCTTCAAATTTTGTTTTTGCTTCTCCTTGAAGCCATTCTGTATTTGTAGCTTCCTTAGCACCTTGGGGTGTTAAACATTGGTGAAGAAGGTTGAGTTTGGCTTCGAAAATAGAATCTCCGTTAAAATAATTATATAGTCCTATTATTAATTCGTCGATCCTATCAATATTATTCCCATTATTTTTAAATTCCTCACCAAGTTTCAATAAATAATCTTTATATAGTGGTTCATTATCATGATTTCCTCCTGATCCATATTTTTTAATAATTACTTTGCCATATTTATCCTCTACCAATTTTTCCCTCAACAGTTCACTTATATCTGAAGTGAAGTGAAATGCAATAATTGTTTCATCGTAAGTTCCGCTTTCAATGTCATTAATCTTAGTTATTATATTTTCTACAATCTCTTGATTAGTAGAAGCACTTGTTTTTTGACCATTCAGTAAAAGTAATTTGTGTCCCTTTGTTTTGAAAGGACCAATTATTTCAAATTCATTCGTAGAATAAATGTTATATTCCTTTCTATGAATAGCCGAAATAATAATAATCTGCTTCATAATTTTGTCCTCGCTTGTGTGATTGAGTTCAATTTGATTTTAGAAAGCCTTGCCCCGATACACTGTTCAATTAGAGAAAATGGGATAAACTTTGTTTCAATTTTAATATTATGCGGATATCCACCACCAGAAGTAATAATTACTGTACCAAAGTACGAGCGCAATAGCTCTAAAAACTTATTTGTATCTACACCAGAACGAGATTTATCTAAAAAAGTACGATGAATAATAATAATATCTTTTCTTAATTTGTCTATGTCGGTTAAATGAGGCATTTTTGAACATACACTGATATCTTGGTTAATACAAAGACTTAAATTAAACGTCAAATTACCTGTTACGGAGAAAATATTTCCTTCGGTTTGTATTTCAGAAAAAACGAAAACTTTACCCGCAGCATACATCAACCAATTATTAGAAATAGGAATATTTTTCCCCTTAGGTTTAAAACCAGTATATTCTTTTTGGGCACTTGCAGCAATGCGTTCATCAAGCACAAATATATTTGTGGAAGCCGCGTCCATTAATTCATATACCCGTTGTTTAAGATTTCCCTTTGGATATGCTAAATCGGCATAATCTGCCGACCCCTTATCGAAAGAAATAATACTGTTTTCAGTATAAAAATTAAAAACTTCTTCATAATTGTTTTGTCGTACAGTTAATTTTCCCCCATCATCTTTAAAGGCATTACCATGATGAGAATAAACAATATTGAAATCTTGTTGATTCAATTGTACTTCAGTTGAAAGAGAGTCAACAGTTACAAATTTAAAATTATTATCTAATGAAATATTATTCCATTGATTTGAAAAATTATCATCTTCAAAATGGACATATAAAAAAATTTGTTTTCCCACTCTCTTTTTAAGCCAGATTTCCCAACATAACTCAAGTATCTGATCAACGGTTTTATTATTAAAATCAGATTTTTTCCCAAATGTTACTATATTTGGTTTTTGAGTTATATAATCGACATTCCCGATTATTATTACCCTACCCGGAAATTTTACTTCACTTAACAAATATTTTCTATAATCAAAAGTATTGTTGAAAACAACAAATTGAAACGAAGCAAGACCGGATTTGTTTAAGTTATTTATAGAATCAAGAGAATCTAACTTGATAAGTCCATTCTTAGATAATTCATTTATGCTATAACCACTTTCTAAAGCACCTATCCATAATATTTTTCGTGCTTTTGAAAGTCTAATTTTATACCCAAACCTATATTCAATTTCCGGTGAATCAAATTTTGTATTTTGATCAATTATGCTAAAGGAATTATCATTATTACTTTGGTAAATATTAACAAGATTAAAATTTTCAGAAAGCCTACTGTCTTTTATTTCATCAGCTCCATGATATAAAAGGAAGCTGTTAATTTTCATATCTGCAAACCCCAAATTCTCTCTCATAGTTTTACCATCAGATAAAAGACTTTGTTCTATCCTTTGGAAAATTCCCGGATTGTTCGAATCATAATTATACAATTTTATAGGTTTCTCTTGAGAAACATTATCATATAAATACAAAGAATAAAAATCATTTTCTTCTTCACGTAAATCCAAAGTAATGATAAGACCTTCTGAATTAATTTTATCTTTATTATGTTTGGCGCTATTTCTTATAAAATTTTCAAGGATAGAATAAATAGCTTGTTCACTATGCACAGCAATTTCTATATCCTTACCAATAATTTTTTTAAAGTTAAATCCAGATTCAAGAGAATTTTTTGTTGGGGTTCCTTCGTTAAAATCCTTATTCTTAATTAAATAGGGAAAATTATAAGGATAACTAATATCATTACCGTGTACCTTGGATGGGATTAAACTACTTAAATTCGGATACTCGGCATTTATCTCTTCACTATTAATTTTGCATCTTATGCTCAAACGATTTTCATATCCATTAATATAATTCGCATTCTCACTGGCTGCTATACTATCCATTACAAATGTGTTTTCGCAAAATGGCAAAACAACATCTTTATAAAAATAAATATTTCTTGGAGCCTGATCATAGTCAGATAAATATTCATTACGATATATTTCATATTTATCTAATTTTTCTGCCATAAAATCAAGCCAGTCGATTACTTCTGGATTAAAAATAAAATCGTTACCGCATAATTCCTTAATTCTCTCTTTTATTTTTATGTTTGTTGATCTATAAGAAATATGGCTGCCTACATTATGACTCATATTTCTTGACATGATCGCAGCGATTGCTGAATTTAAAGCATGTTTTTTCCTTTCTTTCTCATTTTCAATTAATTCAATTTTATAGCGCAAAATTTCAGCATATTTCTTTATCATGTCATTTATATTTTCATTTCCTTCTGTTCCAGCAATAATACATTTCTCACCTATAGTTAATGCATCAAAATTATCATAAGGATATAAAAATTTATTCTGATCAACCTTAATAAATGAATTACTAAAAAAGGGTTGGTATATATTGTTATGACTGATTTGACTAAATTGATTCTTAATATTTTTGTAAATCACATTAGAAAAATTTCCCGAGTTAATTATTAAACTTTGTAAATAATTTAAATCATTTTTGCTCCAATATATTTTCTTAGAGTCAATTTTTATCGAATTAGTGTTGTTGTCCCAATATGGAATTATTTTCTTCTGATTTAAGTCTGCAAAAAAAAGCGGGGTATAATTTTGAAAAATTTCATTCCCAAGCCCTTCCTTAACCAACTCTTCTTGAATTGCTCTTTTTATAACGCTGATATTTGAATGATTTTCTATGTTTTTAACATAATTCCGCGTTAAATTCATTTTTTGCTTATTATTTATTTTCTCAATTCTTATAGCATCTGTGTACGTTTCCCAAAATTCAGTAGCTATAATATAATAAGAGAACTTTGTTTCACTAATAATTTTTTTTATCCCTGGATTTAACTCACCGATTATTTTATCATAATTTTCTTCTATTAGAATGGATTTAGGATTGCTATTATCTGATTTGATTACAGAAAATGTTTTTGATAAAAATATAAAATATTTTCGCATTTTCTTTTCATCTTCAGAATCAAACTCTTTAGCATAAAGAGCCTTGATTAAAAGCTGAAATATTAAGAGCTCTGTTTCAACTAATCTCTTTTTCAGTTTGAATGATGTTGCTTTATTATCTACAGTATTTATAAATTGATTGAGGCTATTGATTTCCTTTAAAATTGAATCATAAAACCATTTGTTAAATTCATAGAATAGTTTCGTTTCTATCTCATTTAAGGGATTTGATAAATAATAAATAAATTTTAGACTATCAAAATTTATTGAGTAAGGAAATAAAGGATGTAAATATTTAAAGTAATTTTCCCAAATTTCGCAATGATCGTAAAAACCATCAAATGCAGCGCATTCAGAGCAACTATTAATCTTATGGATTTCATTTTCAAAACACTTAGCCACACATTTGTTTTTTGAAATTGAACACCAGTTTATAGTGTCTTTTAATTTATTTTCAATTGAATGTGTGTCAAATAAAATATTATCAAGTTTATAACTTTTATCCTTGTTTATAGAAATAATTCCCGTGTAATAAAACTTAGAATTTGTGCTCAATACTTCATTAAGTACATTTAATACTTCGAAATACGTTTTAGACTTTTGGGGTTTTAGGACTATTGCATTAATATCATCTAGCTTTTTGATTTGGTTAAATAATAAAATTTTTTCCTCAAATGGTTTTAACTTTTTAGATAATACTTCAATTATTTCCTTTTTATACTTGAGATTAAAAAAATCAAAATCTTGATAAAAAAAAGAGAGGATACATTGTACTTCGTTATCCTTGGAATTCAAAGGGAAAGGAATACCAGCCCATGAACAATTTGAAATAACTTCATCCTCAAATGATACGGTTCCTCTAGGATCAAGAAATGTGTTATTGACCAATTCCGTCTTTCCAGTTTTCAGAACATATCCAATCGTGCCATTGCCCCCTTTAATGACTGAATCTTTCAAAGTTATTTCAAAACTTTCAAGTGTTACTTCGTTTGTTTGATATGGAAAAATTTTCCAGTGTATTAAACTATCAGAAAATTTGTTATAGTCAAACAGCCATATAAAAATGTTCCTTCTTTTTATATTCTTTGAAGAAATTAATGAGTACTTAGAATGTGCAATAAACAAACTATAAAGTTCATCAATAATATTATTAAGTACATTTTCAAGCTTAATATCCTTTGAGTTAATTTTGATATTACCCATTATTCAAACCACAATATTTTTTAAGATTCACTAACACCTGAGTAAAGAGATTATTTGGAATTGACTTACCCCATTTTGGGGGGCATCCGCAATTGAATGAACCACACCGTCCATAATTTTCAGAATGTTCCCAGATATCTTTCAAAGATTTTTGCCTAACACTACCAAAATAAGAAACCTCATCTCCAGGACATCTGAATGCCTTTCCGTTAATCGTTAAGTACATCCCTACTGAAATTTGATTGCAGGGATGACCACCTGCGTAACTTGAAATTCCTTCTTCTTCAATTTGTTCAAGAGATTGAATGCTATGTTCGATATTATAAATATATATCTTTGTATATAGTTCAATTAATTGTTCCGGCGATGGTGTTATATCTTTCCAAAAATAATTTCTTTGTGCTCTGCCACTAATCATTGAAGGCGTAACTATCACATAAATATTCCTTTCGCGACCCCATTTATATATATTAAATATCTCATGGATGTTTTCTTTCGTAACAGGATTCGTAGCGAGACAAAGCCTGGTTGGATTTCCTTGATTAAAACCTTCTTCAATTAAAAGTTTTAAAGTATTATTTCTAACTTCAAAATATGTTTGTTTATTTGAGTAGATCATATGACCATCGCCTACCATTCTATTCTGGATATTCTTATCGAATGAATTAAAGCCTAAAAGAATGCTAGTATTATATTTTTTTAATAATTTTAATAATTGAGAGCCATTGGTTATACCATTTTTTGAGAAATATTTTTTTACTAAATCGTCGTCTCCAATAATATGACCCTTTGTAAATATTAAGGGGATTATATCATTCTGATTAAGGAATTCTAATAAATCCAATAACCTATCGGATTCGAATGGTTCTCCTTTACCCAAAAACTTGACTGATTTTAGACCAAGACTTTTTGCTTCAAGAAGTGTATTTTTTAATTCAGAAAAGGATAATTCTTTACTTAATTGTTCATCATGCAATTCAGAACTTTTATTCATAAAATTATTTTTTCTAAAGCAATGAGGACAATTAAGAGAACACGTAACTCCAAATTCAATATCCAAGGTTAAAAGTTTACCAATATTGTTCTTAATAACTTCTGATGAAAATCCCCACCCATTTACATCATTGACATAATTAGAGGGAAACTTACTTGTATAAACTTTATTTGTTAATTCTATCATAATAAGTATTATTTTAATTACTAATTTTTCTATTTAACCAAGCAACGGCTGAAATAATATGATAGGAAAAATCTACTTCACTTGCCGCAGTATTCTCTATTACCCAATCATAATAATTTTCAGTTAAAAGTTGTAGACTAATGAGGCCTGCTTTATCTTTTAAATCTATTTTTCTACGATCTACCAGCCACAACGCTCTACTTATTGCGTTACCATAAATTCCATTGAAAGGAACTATGAAAGTAACATTCTCTTCAATAGCTCTCTCTATCCGATTATCATAATCTTTTACATTTAATCCAGTTTTAGCTAAATAATTTACCAACTCTCCATTTTCAATGCTAGCTTTTTCTAAAAATTTAAGCTGTGTAAGAGAGTCTTTGTCCACCATACTTTTAACAGCTTTTAATTCTGTTATATCATTTTGATGCATTGGTAAAAGGAGCGCAATCTTTATATCTTTTTCACGAATACCAAATCCTTTTATATGTTCGACAACTCTTAGAACATATTGCTTTTTATCTTCAAGACAATGATTCCATCTAACAGAAGTTGGGCCAAAAAAGAAAATTTTACCATTTACATCCTTAATTATCGAAACACGGAAATCTTTTTTAAAATTATACTTAATACCAAGTTCATTAAAAAGTTCGTATGATGAGTCAAGTTCCCCTCTAACGATACCCTCAACTTTATTTGTGTATAATAAATTAAGTAATTCATTATATGTTGAACACGGTATAACATCAGCAAATTCTTGTGCATACAAATACTTTTTCGACTCAGCTAGATTTTGCGGCAGAATTCCAATACCAATTGTTCTTTTCTTCAAAGAAGCTCTGTGTAAAATTAAGTCTAAAATATTGTTCATAAAAAACCTCTTTAATTCATCCCAAATTCATCATTTTACAAATGAGAAGATTTATTTATATAAAACAAAAGAGCCATTTTTCACAAGGTAAACTGAATAGTCTTTATTCACTTCGCCATAGCTATCAAATTTTATATCACCAGTAACACCATGATAATCAATCTTGTATAATTCATCTTTTATTTTTTCACCGTTATATTCACCGGCTTTTTCAATGGCTTTGAGAATAACCATAGCGGCATCATAAGAATATACAGAATAAACATCAGGTGTTTCATTATATTTTTTATAATATGCAGCTTTAAAATTTAAAAATGATTTGGCGGTATCCGGAGGTAAAGACATCAAGGTATAATAACTTCCATCTGCTGCAATACCTGCTATTTTGATTAGTTCAGGTGAATAGGAGCCATCACCACCAACAAATATTGATTTAATTCTTAGTTCTTTTCCCTGTCTAAGAATAATACCAGATTCTTGATAATTGCCTGGGAAAAAAATTACGTCAGGATTTTTAGATTTAATTTTAATTAGTTGGTCTCTAAAATCTGTTGCATCAGGAGCATAACTATCTACAATAAGTATTTTCCCTCCTAATGCTTTGAAGGCAGAAATAAAAGCACTTGAAAGACTAATACCATAATCATCGTTTTTATAAAATACAGCTGCATTAGTTTTGCCTAAGACATCATAAACAAATTTAGCCGCGGTTATACCTTGCTGCTTATTAGGCGGAACATCTCTAAATATATAATCGCCGGAATATTTAATTGTATCAGCAGTAGAAATTGAAGATATTAATACTACATGTGCCTTTTCGGCAAAAGGTGCTATTGCTAAAGTTACTTTTGATGCAGCTGAGCCAATTATAGCTTGCACATTGTTTGCATTAATTAATTTATTGATTGCATTAATCCCATCTTTTTGGGTTAGTCTATCGTCCTCGTACGTTGCAATTACTTTTTTATTTAGAATACCACCTGTTGAATTAACTTCATCTAATGCTAATTCAATTCCTCTTTTCATAGCAGCACCATAAGTTGCACCCTCACCTGTAAAGGGACCAACTACGCCAATATTAATAACGTTTGGACTTTTAGAACAACTACTCAATAAAAATGGGACAAGGAATAATAGTATAGGAAAAAATACTGATTTTAATAATTTGCTTTTCATTGTCATCTCCGCAATTAATTTTTATTTACAAAGAAAAATTCATCTATTTTGTTTAATAAATTAAAATCTTTGCTGTTGATCTCAGAAGTTTTATTACCATTTTGTAATAATAGAATTCTATTACTAATCTCTATACCAATAGTAATATTCTGTTCAATTAGTAAAATTGCTTTTGTGAAATTGGATTTGATTGAATCTATTATTTCAAAAAGATTTTTTGTATTCGAGGGTGATAAGCCCGCAGAAGGTTCATCAAGAATTAATAATTTCGGTTTGTTCATTAAAACCATTGCTAAAGCAAGCTGATGTTTTTCGCCACCGCTAAGGTAAGAAGCTTTAAGCCTACTTCGTGAATTGTCTTTCAATAAATCAAAGTATTGCTTTATTTCTTCCCTTCGTTCGGCAGCATCTTTCTTTTTCAAACCATTGCATACAAAATCCAAATTTTCATCAACAGTTAAATTCGGAAATATTCTGCCGCCCTGCATAAAAAAGCCAATGCCAAGAGAGGCAATTTGAGGGATCGACTTTCCAATTAGTGAATTTCCATTAAAAAATATTTCACCATTAATATAAGGCACCATTCCCATAATTGATTTAGCGAGAGTTGATTTCCCGGAACCGTTTTGACCAACAATAGCCACTGCTTCATTTTCATTTAAAATTAGATCAATCCCTTTAAGGATGTCATTATTTTTTGAATAACCGCTTATTAAGTTTTTAATTTCTAACATAACGCCCCCATGTAGGTCTTTTTCACATTTTCGTTACTTATTACAAATTCCGGCACCCCAGACGCGGTAATTTTTCCGTGACTCATGAACAAACAATAATCTGCCGTATCAAGGACAAACTTCATATTATGTTCAATAAGAAAAACAGTTATACCATTATCTTTTACAAATAGCTTAATAATATTTTTTATCTGTTCGATAGTACCAGGATTAACACCGGATGTAGGCTCATCGAGAAGCAATAACTTGTAATCACCCATAAGCAGCCTGGCAAGACCAAGCAGTCTCTGCTGACCATAGGAGAGCGAATCTGCTTTATCAAATCTTTTATCCCAAAAAGGGTTATCATTCCCAAAGAGGTTGATAAAAATATTTTTAGCCTTTTCAATTTTATATCTTTCATTGTTCAAGCTTTTATTCAACTTAAAAAAAGATACAAAAGGTGATTCACCAAATTTATTATCGTCTGCAATCAACATATTTTCCAGGATAGTCATATTATGGAATATATGATTATCCTGGAACATTCTGCCAACTCCGATTTTTGCAATTATATCCGGTTTTTTTCTTAATAAATTTTCATCGCTACCGTTATTTCCAAATAATATTTTGCCTTCATTTGCAACCATAAAACCGGAGATGATGTTAAATAAACTAGTCTTACCCGCACCATTACCGCCTATTAAAGCTGTTATCTTTCCTTTAGGTATACGAAGATTAAGATCATCAATTATAAAAAATCTTTCGTCTTCACTATCACCGCGGATATTAATAATGTTCCTAACGAAACTTCTTTTAAGAGATTCTATTTCGAGTATTATATCATCTTTCATTTTACAGCATATTCTCCGGCTAAACCTTGGGGTCTTAACCTCATTAAAATTACTATTGAAAGACCGTAAATTATTTGTTTAAAATTTGAAGCAACACTATCAGGCATGCCGACAAACCTTAAAAGCTCCGGTAAAACTATTACAAAAACAGCACCTAATACAGGACCTTTGATATTACCAGTACCGCCAATTATTACTGCAGCCAGAATAAAAATAGCTTCATCTAAATTAAAGCTAGTGGGGTCAATATAAGAAACATAAGAAGCATAAAGAAAACCGGCTATTCCAATAAAGCCGCTTGATATAACAAAAGCCCAAATTTTAAAAGAAGTAACATTCCTACCGACCGCCATTACAGATATTTCGTCATCGCGTATTCCTTTAAGCACTCTGCCAAATGGGGACTTAATTAACCCATAAAAAATTAATGCAACAGATATTGATAATATCGAACTTAAAATTAGAAAGCCAGTTATTCCATTAATAGTAATAGAATAAAATAAAACCGGGGAAGGTATGCCCGGAATACCATAGGGACCTTTTGTAACAGAAATCCAATTATATAAAATAGTATAGACTATAAGTTGAAATCCTAAAGTTGCTAAAACAAAATAATCTCCTTTAAGCTTTAATGTAGGTATTGCAATAATAAGGCTTAGCAGGGCAGTAATTAGCATAACCATGAGCAAGGCAGGAAGCAATGATAATTTTAAGTATATAAGACAAAAAGCCGCAATATATGCACCTATACCATAGAAGGCTGCTTGACCTAAAGAAAGAAGGTTGGTCATACCGACAAGCAAATTAGTGCTTAAAGATAGTATGATATAAATATTGATCATTATTATTATGTGAAAGATGTAGTCCATTACAAAGCCCTCACCTTAACCCTCTCCCAAAGGGCGAGGGAAAATGCACAAGACAAAATAATTGAGGTCAGCATATTTAAAAAATCAGAAAACATATATCAATTTCACTTATACTAATCTTCTCTTTTCGCCAAGAATTCCGTCCGGACGAAATAATAAGAACAGCAGTAACAATGTAAAAGTAACAGCATCCTGCCATCTTGCAGAAAAAGCCCAAACAGCGAGAGACTGCAAAATACCGATTATAAAACCGCCAATAATTGGAGCTTCAAACCTACCCATACCGCCAATTATAAGAGCTACTACTGCATTTAATAACATAGACATTCCTACATAAGGATCCATACCAACATCATAAGCAACCAGTCCGCCAGCAATTGCAGCGAATAAGGCGCTTAAAGAGAAAAGCAACAGCCGCATTTTAAAAATGTCCATGCCAAGAACCGAACATAGTTCATCATCGTCCCTCATTGCACGTGTTTTAATACCGAACTTTGAGAATTTCAAAATTGATAGAAAAGCAATTAAAAGAATAGAGCTAATTACCAATTGCCAAATTTGTGTGTAGGTTAAAATTATATTGCCAAAACTTATAGTTTTTGAAATATTTGGATTCAATATTTGAGTTTCATTACCATAAAAAAGAGAAATAACATTTATTACAACGATCATTACCCCGATCGAACTAATCAAGATTACATTTAGCGAACTTTTCTTTTTAGTCAAAGGTTTATAAACTGTAACTTCCATTAAGATGCTTAAAAATATTGTTACGCATATTGCAAATAAAAAAGAAAGGATTAAAGGGAGACCCAGGCTATTAAAGAAGGTTAATATCATGTAGGGGGCGAACACATATAATACGGCATAAGCTATGTGAAATATTCTTGTAGTATTGTACACCAGAGCAAAGCCTAAGCCCACCAGGGAGTAAACAGAACCGATTATTATGCCATTTAGAATAAACTGAAGAAACATTAGGAAGTTACCTTTGCAATTATGACACTATTTATCCTACGTTGATTCATCATATATATATTGAGATATGGTTAGTATGAGTTAGTAAAAATTGAATTGGCTATAATTTATTAGTTTATAATGTCTTACATGGGATGAAGATTTTTTTATGAAAAGCTTATTCAAAAAAGTCAAGCTATCAAACAATAAGCATTTTATTAGATTATTTATGGTCTTAATTTTCATTCGATGAAAGTTCATAAATTTTGTACCAATAAAAGAAAGCTTCCGGATTAGATTTTTTGAGACGGTTTAGTTTTGAATTCATTTGCTGTATCATAAGATCATTCCCACAAAAACTTTTTAGGGTTCCATTTCTGTTTATCATCATGGAAAACCGGCTCGATAAATGAATTTATTTTATCTACAACTTTAGCAAAATTTTCTTCAGTAGTTAATTTATTACGAGTAAGAAATGAAGTCCACTGAGTTTGTTTTTGTGTATTGTTTTTGAAAGCATCTTCATAAATCAAATGACGTTCTTCAATATCTGTTTCCCGATTACTGAAGGTAATCAACAATGCTTCTTTTAGAGTGCTCTTTTTAAATTCGGTTCTTTCGGCAATAAATAATAAATCAAAAAAGTCTTTCATTCTGCTTGTTGTAAAATTAAGCTTAACAATTGCCTCAAATTTTTCTGCTACGGCAGATTCCATGGAATAAACAAAAATATGCGGGGAAGGAAAGTCAAGAAGGATAGGAAACTCTATTTCAACCGGACCACTGGTGATTTTATCGCCAAAGCCAATATCAATAGACAAATAACCTTTAACAGTTTCCATCTTATAGGGCAGATGAATTCTAACGCCTTCGTAATCTTCACCTTCTTTTATTTTTTCCGTAGAAATATTATCACAAATAAATTCAACACCGTCGGCGGCATCTATGGAAGCAATCTCTTTTATTATTTCTTTACATCCATTCATTTCATTGGAGACGGCTTTACCAAGGAAATCGATATCTTTTGTCGGGCGGAATTTTGATATATCGTTCATCATCAAAAGTAAGGCACCCTTTAGAATGAGCTTAGTTTTGTAAGGTGAAATTGAGAGACGATAAAGGAAACGTTCCTGAAAGTAAAGGCGAAGCAGGGCGTTATAATCTCTTTTGCTTTCGTCTGCAACATTTATCAATCTAGACCTTACGGAAGCAGCTATATTTTTAATTTCTTTCTTCATTAGGAGACAAGTCCTTTTAGGATAGGCATAATAACAGTTTTCACCTGGCATATTTCTGCATACTTAATAAGTGAGGCAATGCTTTTCTTTTTCTGTTTGAGATAATTTTTAAGAGCTTGCATAGCAAGGTCTTCGCCAAGTTTGTTGCGGTATCTGAACATATCGCAAACTGTTTTTTCTTTATTATATATTCTGAGGCTGCCGTATTTTGTTTTAATAACATCAATGCCGGGATTGTAAAATCTTTCCCGGAAGAAAAAAGCTTTAACAGGCGGATTATTAATACCCCTTCTTTTTTGTGAATGTGGTATAGCGTAAAATATTTCAGAAGGATTAAAATCGGTCATCTCATAATAATCGAGAGCAGAGATTAAGCAAATGACGGCTTGCGGTTCAGCGCGGCAAACTGTAATAAGACTAATATTAACATCCTTGAAGAAACTATAATCAGCAATCCGGTAATATCCGGGTTTTATTTTGTCAATGATTTTTTCTTTAACCAGTGATGTGATCTCGCGGGTATGGAAGTTAGCTTCTTTGAGATCCTTCATAGAAGCGAACCCACCATTCTGCGCAATATATTTAATTATTTCTTCCATTTTATAAGCGGTTCTATTTTACTGCCAATAATATACATTGGCAGAAGTATAGAACCAAATATTATGAGCAGATTTTTGAAAGTGGGAAAATTATTTTAGAAATATAATATAACTATAAACCGGCAGCCTGTCTCGCCTTGCCGAGCCAAGACGGGCAAAAGAGAAATAGTGCCGAAGATTAGAAAATGTTATTTGTTTGTAGTTTGTGGTATGTTGTAAAAAGTAAAGTTTATGAGTTTTTGTTTGCGGTAAGTATTGAAAAGTGATAACTATTGCAAATGAAAACTCAACTTCAATTGTACTTTTCTTAGCCCCGCATCAAGTGCGGGATAAACTCCAGAAAAGTACCCAAAGAAACATGCACTTAAAAATAATTGCTAAAATTTTCTTTCCGCTTCATTGCAACAAAATAACTCGCCCGGTAGGAACCGGACTCTCCGTGGGAGTCCAATGGACAAACAGATTTTGTTACGGACATTTCACTACAAGAAAATTTTTAAACGCAATTATTTTAAGGTGCGGTTAGAGCAAAGACAGAATTTATTTGAGGTTATTCGGAAGCGTTAATATTATGAGAAAATCTATTTAAGGCGAGAAGACAAAAGATGCACAAATAAGGCTGAGTAATTGAATGCAGAAATGGTCATTTTATGACCATAGATGCAAACGAAAACTTAACTAAGGAGATTTTTCTAGTTCGTTGAAGACGGAGGGAGGATCTTCGGGAGTGGTGCGACCGAATTTGCCGTCCAAAAATAGAAATAGGATTATTGCCTTTGCTGTTAACATGTAACGCGGATCGTTCTCCTGGCATTTGGGAATAATTAATTCGGATAACCTATCAAAATAATCCGGATCATTAACAGGGAAGTCTTCTTTGCCTTGAAAATTGGCAGGGAGCGTCTTAAAATTGCTGCAAACTTTTTCTATTATAGCGTTTAACTGATGTTCAAAAATCTTGAAATGTTTTCTAATAAAAAACTCAACACAAAGAATATTATACCAGTTTAAGTAAAAAATGTTTTTTACTTCATAATGTTTGCATTCATGGAAGTTTGCGTGGATTTTATTTCTGAATGTTAGGAATTTCTTTTCGAAGGGAACAACCGTTACTATATTTTTTGCACCGGAGTTGATGAAGTGGAAGATTGCCTTTACAACAGAGTGATCAATTTGGGTTAGATGATTCACATATTGATGTAACAATAGCCTACTCTATAAAAGTATTTTTATCATATTATTTTCCCAATGGGACGGCGATGCCGGATTTCTGAATTAAATAGAAATCTAAATAACCATGAACTGCCTTTTTGTTATAGAGTCGGTTAAATATTTATTGAAAAATAAGGCATTTGCTTTTTAACTCAAAATCCCGGAAGGGGAAAAATATGTCACGTTACGATTGGACGAGAGAGTCCGTTTTTGATTTTAATAGAGAAAGCGTAATAGAATACTGCAACCTGCTTTACTCTATAAAAGAACAGCTAAGCTATTTAAATTTTGTTTTGTTGGAGAGGAAAAACCGTCCGCCCGAATTAGATCAAAACATCGGATTGAAACCTACCTTTGAAACTTTCATTGAAAATGAAATTAAATATAGAGAAAGAGAATTATCTTTTGGGAAATTGTGTTCCGATAAAAGAATGAGTAATCCTATAGAAAATGAATTAATTGGGTGGAAAGGTACGGAGTCGCAAATAATATATTTCTTTGAATTACTTTTTAGCGCGGGATTAATTGATCGGGCACAATATCATAACAGGTTTTCATTGATTGAAAATCATTTCAAAAATAAAAACGGGGTGCAGTTTAATAATTTACAATTGGCTATAGCAAATCAGAACATACTAAATAATAAGAAAGGTAAACCGAAAAAAGATGATGCTGAAGCCATAGAACAAATTTTCAGGGAAATTAGGGATTTGATAAAAGAACAGAAATAAAATCCTTAGTATACTAAGAGGTACTAATATTTTCTTTATCCGATTCTTTCCAATTTAAGGTTAATAAGTTATAGACTTAATCCAGAAGGAAGGAAAGTAAAATGGAAAAGGAAATTAAGCTTTCAAGTGTTTTGGTAAAACTTAATGAGTTAGAAAAACTATTTAAGCGTAATCATGATACGCCTCTCAATTTTGTTCAAGCTGCACAGTATTTAAGCATTTCACATTCACACCTATATAAAATGACAAGCCAAAGAAAAATTCCGTTTCATAAACCATCGGGGAAATACTTGTACTTTTTTAAGTATGAGTTGGACGCATGGATTACTAGGAATGAAGAATGTCGATTGTCAAACGAGGAAGAAAATACAGAGATCGGAGATCCGAAGTCAAAGAATCAGTTGGGATTATTTGGTGATGAAGAAGAAACGGAGCCGCCATAGTTGGATTGAAGATTGTCGATTGAGGATTGAATAAAAATTCAAAAGCGAGAGAGAAGCAAGATGGAAGGATTAACAAGTTTGCTGGAGAAATTGAGTTTGGAGGATGTTGAGAAGCTGAAGCTTCTGATGTCTTTTAATTCTGAGCCAAAAGATGTGGTAACACTGAGGGTTTTTGAAGATGAGTATAAAAACTTAATCCAGAATAATAAATCTTCTTCATATTATCGATCCATTGTTAAAGCCTTTGATCATTTAAATAATTATTTCAAATCTCAAAAAGCTATCCACAGCATTTCATTAAAAGATTTCGAAAATTTTCTAATCTACTTACAGCTGAATGTTAAAAAAGGTTATGTGGTTTATTTTCGTAATCTGAAAGCTGCCTTTAATAAAGCTAAAGATTGGGGATATGTTAAGGAAAATTACTTCACTAAAATAAAATTACCTAAGAGACAAAAGACTGCGCCGGCGTTTATAAATGGCGATCAGCTTACTGCTATCAGCGGTCAAATAGAAAATGATGTAGTTAGGAACGTTGTTGTCTTTGCATTTTATACAGGAATGAGATTAAATGAAATAGTTAATCTGCGTTGGAAGAATGTAAATCTGAATAATCGAGTTATAACGGTAGGAGATGAATTTTTTGAAACAAAGGGAAGAAAGCAAAGGTTTATTCCGGTCTGCGATGAAGTAATCTTTTTGTTCCAAGCTATTATTGAAGGGTTAGAGGCGATACCAATTGGGAATAGTTATGTATTCTGTAAAAGCAATGGTGAAAAATTTACCGGGGATTATTTTACAAAAAGATTTAAGTCAGCTTGCAATAAAGCGGGAATTGATAAGACAATTCATTTCCATTCATTGAGACATTCGTTTGCCTCTAATCTGGTGCAGAAAGGTATTTCGCTTTATAAGATAAAAGAACTGCTTGGGCATTCTTCTATCACTACTACGGAAATTTATTCACACTTAGATTTGGATTCATTGAGGGAAGCGATAAAAACTCTTGATGATTCATCAGAACAATTAACAATTCAATCGACTGCAAGAAATAAAAAGAGTTCGCCCGGTCTGCGGATAATAACCACAAAAATATAAACGGAGATTATTATGACTTATTTGTGGCAGGAAGAAAAAGGAAAAATATTTTATAAGGTTCAAACTGACAATAGGCTTTTAGCAAAGAAAATGAAAAGGAGAAATGGTTTTCATTTATGCGGGTTTGCGGTGAATGATAGTCTTTGGATTTTCTCTTGTCAATTTAGCCGTCCGGATATTGCAAAAAAGACTTTGAAATCTATAACAGGGAAAAATGGGAAAATCGATTTTGAGGGGATTTTTATTTATGAGTAGGGGAATATATATGGGTAAGGCAAAATTAAAAGAACTGAGAAGAAAAAACGGGCTGAAACCTACGCTATTTCGTCAGGATTTTCGAAGGGCGATTGACGAATTGCGAAGCAAAAAGACAATAGCACACAGATGACGCTGATTATGCGGATACTTCGACAAGCTCAGTACAAGTTTACACAGATTAAAAAAAATTCAAGTTCATGTTTTAGTTCAAGAATAAGGAGAACATAAAATGAAGTTTAGTGAGTTAGCAATAGGTTATAATAAGAAATTTGGGTTTAATGTTTTGCCGGTGATTGGCAAACGTCCGACTATTGGCTGGGAGAATTGGCAGTTGATTGAACAAACCGAAAAGGATGTTGCCGGGCTTGGATGGAATGCCTGCCCGCCAAATGGGCGGGTAAATGTAACCGGCATTGGCGGAATATGCGGGATAAATGATATTAGGAATCTGGATTTTGATAAGGTTAGCGAATCGGGGATTGTTGAGATGTTTGCTAAGCGTTTAGGACTGGGCGAGATTTATCCCTGGATTGTTAAGAGCGGGAGCGGAACTGGCTTCCATATCTGGCTGAAGGTTTCCGAAAGTGAAGTGTTTCATAAAAAATTAAACGGTCAAAAAAGTGTTTATAGATTGAATCTGAAGGATGATGAGCTTTGCGACCATATTGAATTGAGATGGTGCAGCTCGCAAACAGTGTTGCCTTATTCGAAGCATCCAAGCGGAAATGTTTATACTTTTATGTATGGCAAACCGGAGGAAGCTCCGAAGGAGATTAGCGCGGAAGTGCTGCTTGAATGTTTAGAAGAATTTTGCGATTTGGAAAGAGAAAAAGAGGTACTTGCCGTAGGCAAAAAGACTTTTGAACCGGCTGGATTTGATAAGGAAAAATTAGAAAGTGCGATTGAGTTTTTAGGAACAAGTCTTCCAAGTAATTGTTATGATGAATGGTATCGAATAGGTTTTGGACTTGTAACTATTGGAGAGGAAGGACGGAAATATTTTTTGCAGATGAGTTTGAGTAATCAGTTTTATCATGATTCGGAGTTTGAGATAAATAAAAAGTTTGATGAGCTGCTGAAGAAATATAATGGAAGTATTACTCTTGGTACTGTCTACCATATTGCAGAGAAGTACGGCTGGCAAAAACCGTTTGTGAAGTTCTGGTATATTGAGAATGATAAGACAAAAATTTCTAAACAGAACTTTAAAAGGTTTCTTGAGGAAAATGGTTTTTGCAAGCTGCAATTAGAACACGGTTATATTTTGCTGAAGGTAAGTAAAAATATTGTCCGGGAGGTGGAGATTTTTAATATTAAAGATTTTGTGATTGACCGGCTGAAGCGGTTGGATGAAGAATATTTTAAGGATGCGCCGAAATTAAAAGTTATTGACGCAGTAATAAAGGGAGCTTCGCAGCATTTTGTAAACGGGTTTCTTGAATTCCTGGAGACAAAGCAGCTAGAGTTTCTGCGCGATACTAAGGACAAAGGATTTTTATTCTTCTCAAATTCTTTTGTCGAGGTTGAACAAAATAAAATTGCCGTAAAGAGATATGAAGAGCTTGAAGGATACATCTGGGATAAGCAAGTAATTCAGAAAAGATTTAGTGGCGAGAAAAAGGAATCTGAGTTTGAAAGATTTGTCCGGAATATTTGCAATAATGATGAGCAAAGGGTTTTGTCTTTTCGGAGCGCGATAGGTTATCTGCTGCATAATTATAAAGATTCAACTAATGCAAAGGCAGTAATATTCCTTGATGAGAAGCTTAGTGACGGCGCTTATGGTAGAAGTGGAAAGGGATTAGTTGCACAAGCTGTCGGGAAGCTTAGAAAGACTGTTAGGCTGGATGGAAGGAATTTTAATTTTTCTAAGAGCTTCAGCTTTCAGTCGATTACTCTTGATACTGCGATTATTGAGTTTAATGATGTAACTAAGAAATTCAATTTTGACAAACTTTTCTCAATCATTACTGATAATATTACGGTTGAGAAGAAGAATCAGAATGAAATTATTATTCCGTTTCATGAGTCGCCTAAGATTATAATTTCTACTAACTATACGATTGAGGGTTCTGATGATTCGACAATTGACCGGCAGTTTGTAATTGAATTTTCGGACCACTATAATAAATCGCATAGACCGATTGATGAGTTTGGACATCGCTTCTTTGATGAGTGGGATGGTCAAGAGTGGAATAATTTTCACAATTATATGATCGGATGTATGCAGTTTTATTTGAACCGGGGATTAATTAAGTGTAGTCATATAAATCTTGAAAAGAAAAAATTGATTGATTCGACTTGTGAGGAGTTTGCGGAATATTTTGAAGCTCTGGATTTTGGTATTGAGCATAACCGAAAAATATTAATGGAAAATTTTAAGAATGAATATGATGACTTTGAAGAAATGAAATTGACTAAGTTTACCCGGTGGTTAAAGGAAGCAGGAAGGATAAAAAACTTAAAAGTAGCTGAGAGAAAATCTGGAAGTGAAAGATTTATTAGTTATACGGGGAATAATTCCGGTTTAATGGATATAAAAAACGAAAGTGGACACTTGGACACTTTGTTTTAGCATTTGGGACTGAAAATGAATTTAAAAGTGTCCAAGTGTCCAAAACAGAAATATTGTTTGAATTTAATCGGTATTTAAAGTTTTTGTAGGACGAGTTGTTGGACAGTTTAGAAGAGAATTTTTAGAAACTGAGAAATTGGACGAATTGGACGGGATTTTTTCTTTTTTGTAACGAAAAATAAAACCCAAAGTGCCCAACTCGTCCAAATGGATTAAAGTAAATTTACTGCATCCATCAAATTTTGTTTTTGTAAGTGGGAATAAATTTGAGTTGTGCTCAAATCTTCATGACCTAATAATTCTTTAACAACATATAGAGAAACACCGCGTTGAACTAACATTGAAGCAAATGAATGACGCAAAGTATGGAAATGGATTTTATCATCTAAACCGGCAGCGCGAACTGATAATTTGAATTGTTTGGTTACAAAATCTTCAGTTAATTTAATACCTGGGATACGAGTAAAGACAAAATTGTTTTTATCTAAATCAATTACTTTCGGGAATTGATTAGTTAAAAGAGTTCTAAGAGTCGAACCAATAGGAATAATCCTTTCCTTTTTATTTTTTGTTGTAAAAGTATCTGAACACTGAACATTAATAATGTTCTGCTCAAAGTCTATCCAGTTCCATTTCATGTTATTTAATTCACTGCGACGCATACCGGTATAAAAGGCGGTTGTATAAAGATTCCTTAAAAAATCATATTTAGTATTTGTTAAGATGGATTGAAGTTCTGAAAAGGATATAAAGACAGGAAAAGTTTTAGAAATTTTAGGAACCTTGATTTTTTTAAACGGATTTTCGGAAAGATAATTCCATGAGATAGCTTTAGTGAAGGCTGCTTTAAGGGTGCGATAATAAAGGCTGGCGCCTCGCTGAGTTCTGGTAAAGGTAGAAATAATAAATTTATCGAGCGTGCGGACATCTAAACGATTAATCATAACATCACCTGTAAAATCAATTAGCAATTTGAATGAGAGGTTTACAGATGATAAATAACTTTTTGATTTTGTGGCACTTATATATTCGACGTACTCGTCACGGAAACTAGAAAGCAGTATGTTTTTAACCTGCTGCTTTTCTTCTTGAGATGAGTTTTGAAATGTGCCCATGAACTTATAAGCTTCTTGTATATTGGTTGTTTTTGTTGAAACGGTTGTACGCTTGCCGTTAACTTCATAGGTTAGTTGAAAGAAGGGTGACTTCTTGGATTTTGAAATGAACATTAGATAAACCTCCTAATGTTCGGTAGGGACTGGGTAGGGAGTAGCTGAAAAAGTTTACAATTAAAACTAAAAGGACTAAGAATCCTGATTACTCTTAATCAGCAGGTCGCGGGTTCGAGTCCCGCAGGGTGCACTTGGAAAGCTTGATTTTGAAAAGAAATCGAGCTTTTTGTTTTTAAAGAAGTCAAAGAGTCCTGATGATTTTTAGCGTAAATGTATGGAGTTTGTATGGACTCCAAAGTCCAAACAAGATTATAATTGATGAATGAACCACTAGGAAAGTTCACAGCTGCCGCACTGTAATTAAAACCTTGAGGTGATTTCATCAGACAAATTGTTGCTTTAAATCGGCTTTGAACTTTTTTCATACTAAAACTTATGAATTTAGATTTTGATCTTCAATGATTTCTAAAATTATTTTATTGGGGCTGTAGGTTACTTTAAATTCTTTACCAATGACAAATCCGGAAGCCTTCAGCTTATAGTTTTTAATTTTGATCTGCGGGACTTTTTTGAAGTCCCGCTTAGTTGGATGGCTGCTTTCGTAAACCTTCATTTTTTACCTGCTAAATTTCAGAGCTGTATAGTGATAATAAAAAGTTTGCCACTTCAAAGTTTTTATTTGTACCTGTTAAATGATGCAGCAGCATTTGAGCTAAAAATAAGTAACCTTGTTTAACAAGCTGCTTGTGTATGAACATTAGATCGGATTTAGGATTGGTTGACATGTTAACCTCACATTTTTAGTTATTGAAAAGTAGGGGCAGACTACCCCGAAAAACATATTTTGCCAGCCTAAATACTGCATTGCGAATCCATAGTTTGTTTTAGTAAGAAGGAAAAGAAAGAATGATTATTTATGGCAAGGGCGAAGATGCGTTAAGAAAAGAGCGAAAGTTTTTGCTGACAACAATAAAGTAATACAATAAGACAATGGTAAAAACTTTTGATTCTTTTTAGCAGCTTCGTTTAATATACCCTTGCCCGCTTAATGAAGATAAAAAGTAAAGACTAAGCTTTCTGTATGGCTGGCAAAATATATTTTAACTTGGTACGACTTCAGGAGTACCGTACAATATGGAATTATATGTAAAGACATGAAAATTATAGACTTGAAGCTTTTAGGTGTGTGGAGAGAAGTCAAGCACGGAGTGCGAAAGAAAGCGGAGCACACTAAAAGCAGAACAAGCATTGAGGTTTCTTTTTTCTGATTTGTAGGTGTGGAGAGAAACGACATAGCTACGTGGAAGGACGCAAGGATTAAGATAAATGAAAGCTGTGTTGAGCGAATGTAGTGAATGAAATGGAGTTCAGTTTTTGCTTTGCACGGAGTGTATAAAAGCAAAAGCGATGAAGTGGAATGAACGGAGAGAGCGAAAATAGAGCGGAGGTTCGATAGAATAACAATTGTTAAGTACTGACTGAAAATGTGTTGCGTTAAAGTCTTTGAACTGAGCGAATTGTTTGACGGCAAAGCCGTCAAATAAACGGAAGCGAGGGAAATGTTTATATTACGAGATAAAGTCCGGGAAATAAAAAAGCTTCCTCTAAAGAGGAAGCTTTTTGGAAGGAGGAAAGCGAGCAACAACTATGCGCTGGCTTTTGGTGAAGTAGAAGAGTACTGAACTACTTTACCATCAGCGGATTTGGATGCAACCATAAGAAGCAAAATATTTTTGGTGTATTTTGCAGCGATGAGCTTCTGCTTTGCATCGAAATCGATCTGAAGATCATATGCCTGGGAGAAATCGAAGCCGGCGACTTCTTTGTTGAGCGAAATGATCTGGTATGCAGGATCATCCGGGTTGGTTGGATCTGTGAAGCATACAACTGCATTGGCAGACAGGTTTACTTCATCTTCCGAGAATACTGCTTCAGTATCGAGTGCAAGTAAGGAAGCAGTAATTTTGTCTGCAGCTACTGCGGCTTGATCGACTGGTAAACTAAAGCCACCGGGAGTAATGATATTATTCACGGTTGGATTATCAGTCGAAGAAAGTGCAAAGTTGCTTTTGAAGATTGTGTTGAACACAGACATTCCAGATTCTTTAACGAGCTTCCAGATTGAAGCTAAAGTTATGAGTGACAAAATTGCTTTAGCTAAAGCAACAGTAACCGCGAACTTTTGACGAACTTCTGTAACAGGAGGATCGTTGTTAACGTTGAAGTTGGAAGGGCGAGCTGCTAAGATGGTTTTGCCATCTACGGTACGTGCAGATAGGTTGCCAAGTCTACCGCGCATGTTACCGATTACGTTACCATTTAGGATAGCCATAGGGGTTCCTTTTTTTTAATTATGAATCCGCCGAAGGGCGGACAAGTTGTTGAATTATGAATTAAGAACACGGGGCAAAATTAAATTTGGGTAAATGTGAAATCACTGTAATTGAGAGGAAGGAAAAAACAAGAAGACGGCAGACCGAATGAGGCTTGGCAGAGGCTTGTTAGAGGTGGGTTAGGGCTGGGTAGGAAGGATGGAATAGTGGAATGTTGGAGTAATGGAATATCAAAATTAAAATTTGATTGCCGGGAAAGAGATTGGTTTCTTTGTTCGCTTTCTGAATAAAATATTGTTGATGGCGTATTCTGAGAGGAAGTATTTTTGTGAGAGTTCGTAAACTGCATCTCCTAAATGAAGTTTGCTTCGCAAATTTCTGTATTCATTTTTGATGATGAGGTTGCGCAATGCAATTTCATCGATCAAGCCGTAGGCTTGGAGCTTCTGGAATAATGGAGTGGAAAGGAATGATGGAATAAATGAAGAAAGAGATTCCTCACTTCGTTCGGAATGACATGCAATATTTAAAATATATTTAGTCATTGAACCAAATACCTAAATGATTACGTATTGCTGTGCGGCGAAGGTTGTAGAATAAATCGTAGTATCTCATTCTTTTGGGATAGTAAGATATTCTGCATAAGCCGGCTTTGAGTAGTTCGGCTTGAATGAAAAGAGAATCTTTGCCGGTTATGTTTGTTAGCCAAACGTAGGCTAGTACTCTTCCGAAAATATCGTAGGTATTTTCGTCAAACGTTAGTTTGACTTGTTTGCCTTGGATTAATGATTTAAGAAAATGAGTTGCTGAATCAGCGAAGGGTTCTGCAGGCTTGTTAATTCTTGCAATTTCCGGAGTGTTAATTCCAAGCATTCTTACATGAGTTGAATCCGATAGAACAAATGTATCGCCGTCTATTACGCGTGCGACTTTGGATTTGAGTGTGTAGCCATATGGTAGGTGCTGCGGAAGTGTTTGGAGTTGCTGGTGTTGAAGATTAAAAGAAATAGTACGATAAGAATTATTGTTGTTCTGTTTTTCATGGTAGTACTTTTTTTGAGGAAAGATATGTCTTGAATTTGAATAGTGCAACAAGTAATGATAGTGGTTTATTTGCAGATGTTTGAAAATATTATAAAAATATTTTACGAAGTTAGATTACAATCTGAAAGTGAATATATTTTTATAGAAAGGAGTATGAAATGAAAAATAACCTATATATAAATTAGGCAGATATACTTAGTACCTTTCTCAGAAACATTTTCCATTTACTTTGATATTGGTCGGGCATATTATCGACTAATTTTTCATATGAAATCTGACCTTCTAACCAAAGTTTTAATAGAGCTGCGAATTCTTTTTCCTGTTTATCTTCCGGGCATACTATACCCTTTGGAGATAGATTATTCTTTTCGTCCAATAATATAGATTGAGACATTCTAAGCCTCTATTTTTTTATTATTAAATAATTCGCTTGCAAAAACAAAAAGCAACAATATAGGATTTATTTTCGGCATTATTTTTTTTGAGATAAAATCATCTGAAACAAATTGATCCTTTATGTTACTATCAACATTAATTATGCCAAAAACCGCATCATCGTTAAGCAGTGGTATTGAAATGAAACTTTTGAATTTGAAATCATCTGTAAAATATGACTTATATTTATCAGACGCAATATCATTAATATATATTACTCTTTTTAATGCCCAAGCCTCGGGAGCGCCAGGAAGAGGATCTTTCAAATCTAATTTTATCTTGGGCTTGTTACGATCTTGAAATTTTGTAGCGAATTTAGTCAATTTTAGAAAACCATCTTCATTAATCATAAAATTAACACATAAAGTTCCAATATTTAAATTTGAAGATTTAAAAATTGACTCAATAACTTTTTCAATATATATCAATATTTCTCTTAGATATTCATTTTTATCTTCGTGATGATTAAATTTTATATCATGTAATTCTTGGATTGCACCACCGATACAATCATATATAATTTTATCGCTTTCAATGGTCTTATTTTTCTTTTTATCGCGTAAATTTTCGCGAAAATATGTAAACACAACAAGTATGAAAGCACCAAGTAAGCTACCCCACCATTGAGAATAAGAAAATTTTGCCCCTGGGGGTATCGTATAACGAATTGATAAATATAATGGTAAATAAAAAATTACATAGACAACAATAAAATTGAAAACAAACCTTAGTGCAGATCCAAAAGATAAAGATCGTTCTTTAAGAATTAGTAACTTTAGGTTAGAATAAATTGAAGATGATTTTGACATTAAAAAATATTTAAGAATTCAAGAAATAATTTAAATAAATAAAGTGCGATAAGCCAACACAAATTTTATTTAGTTTAGAATTTGTATGAGTATAAGTGTTGATTGAATATATAATATAAAGTTGAAAATTTATTTCTCACAAGCATTTATGAGAAAAATTCTGGTTGAAGAAAAAAAAGTAATTGGTGATGTGCTTTCTTAAGGCGGCGGCAGGCGAAGCCCCAAAGGGGTAAACTCCACAAGTGTATTTGCATTCAACTGAGAATTAAAATTTAAAGCAAATACTCTTGTGGAGCTGAACGGAGTCATCGACCCGCCGCCTCTTTCTGCAAATGTACGGGAGCGGAATGCGGGCAGAAATTGTCCTCACCCCGCATGTAGCGACCGCTGATGAGGTGATAAGGTATCGTGCCGAGTTTACATAAATCAACATTATAGGACAGTCGACAGAAAGACAAGGGAAGATAAAGATGATTTATTCTGTACTATAATGTTTTTTATGTAAATCTGGCTGACAATGTCAAGATGAGGTGAGTCTTCATGTCAAGTATGTTTACCAAAGTGGGATATTCGTTTTCTTGCATTTTGAGTTTTTGTGGAAGTGGAGTGAGGGCGGATTTTTTGTCAGTGGAACGAAATAATAAATAAAAATTTGATGAATCAAATTCCTACAAAACATATGCGGAGTGCAGAGTCGAAAAATATGCCCGAACGAAAGGGAGTTTAAAATATTATGTTTATGATTGATACAATTGTTGTACAATCTGTGCAATAAATTTTCTGTTATGTATTATCACGAAAGGAACGTATGACGGCATTATGACTACTTTGTGGCGTCCTGACTTCTGCCAATTAGTATGACAAAGCAATATCGATTTTATGAACAACATCCTGGGAGTTTTGATTTAACTCGGAACGTATAGAGAAGGTATTCTTTGTTGTCTTATCATATAACTTAGCATCCGTAATTACCCAAATTGCATCCATAATCTGTTTTAATGAAAGCTTTGTATTTATCTCTAAAAACTTCCCTATCATTAATGCCGTAAAGCAAATAAGTATATGCGATTTTACTGCTTCTTGTTTATGATGGAAGATCGGACGACTAGCTAAATCACTCTTTGCCATTCTAAAAGC
>JAKAGV010000029.1 GCA_021815405.1 Bacteroidota bacterium | reverse complement strand
AATAGAAAGAATTGACAAATATTTTTCTATGATAAATAAAAATCCGATAGTATACCGATGGAAATACAAAATGGATACTGTTTAACCTATATACAATTGTATGAGAATTTTAAAAACGTTGTACTAGCGCCGGGAATTGAATTCAATATTTTTCCGTATTCAGTTTCAAATGAAAGACAGTTAAGAATAGATTATCAGATTAAAAATGCCTTCAATAAGTATATCCAAGAAACCATTTTTTTTAAAACTCAGGAAGATCTCTGGATTAATTCTTTAAATGTAACTTTGTCTTTAATAAATCGATGGGGTAGTGTCAGCATAAGCGCTGCAGGTTCCAATTTTTTTAACGACTTTAATTTATACGATGTCGGGATTCGCAGTAGTTTTGCGATGGAATTATTCGGAGGTTTGTCGATAAATCTTTATGGAGGATATTCAAAAATTCAAGATCAAATATCTTTACCTCTCGCTAACGGTACCCTTGAAGATGTACTTACCCAGAATAGACAGATACCAACAAATTATAATTACTGGGGAGGTTTTGGTATTTCATACTCATTTGGTTCAATTTATAATAATTTTGTCAATCCGCGTTTCGGGGGCGTGTAAATCATTTGTATAATTTAACTTTGTCCAGTTTTCATTTATATAAAGGAGTTCTCTCATGTTAGCAAATCCTATTCTTGGTGTGATTTTTCATTGGCTCGGTGGCTTAGCCTCCGGCAGTTTTTATGTTCCGTTCAAAGCTGTTAAGAAATGGTCATGGGAAGTTTATTGGCTTCTCGGTGGTATCTTTAGCTGGTTAATCGCACCATGGGTTCTAGGTCTGATTTTAGTTCCACATCTAATGCAAGTATTAAGTCAACAACCAACCAGTGTACTAGCATGGACATTTTTCTGGGGAATGCTTTGGGGTGCAGGTGGTTTAACCTATGGCTTAACAATGCGGTACCTTGGACTATCTTTAGGGACTGGAATAATTTTGGGGCTTACCGCTCTCTTTGGTACTTATGTTCCCCCTATATTTGATGGGACTATTGGAGCGAAACTTAACACAATCCCTGGACAGGTTATTCTAATTGGATCTGTATTTGCTTTAATGGGTATTGCGATCACTGCTGCTTCCGGTTTATCAAAAGAAAGGGAGATGGACGAGGAACAAAAACGTAATTCAATCAAGGAATTTAATTTAAAGAAAGGAATTTTGGTTGCTATATTTTCCGGAGTAATGAGTTCATGCTTTGCTTTTGGATTGGATACAGCAGTTCCAATTTCCGTCACTGCTCAGCATTTAGGAGCTAATCCTATTTGGTCCGGCTTACCGAAAATAATTGTGATAACAGCAGGCGGTTTTGTTACAAATTTAGTTTGGTGCTCATATCTTTTCGTAAAAAACCGGACTTTTGGTGAATATTTCAGAAGTAAAGAATTAGCAGTAGAAAATGTCCCAACTGAAATAATTAATAATTCTGCTGCTGCTCTCGATCCCGTAGATCCGCCATCACGTGTTCCTCTTATTGCTAATTATTTGTTCAGTGCGCTGGCTGGAACAACCTGGTACTTCCAATTTTTCTTCTATACTATGGGTGAAACGCAAATGGGAAAGTACCGGTTTTCAAGCTGGACATTACACATGGCAAGTATAATTATATTTGGATCTTTATGGGGGATTTTTCTTAAAGAATGGAAGAATACAAGCGGCTTATCTAAGTTTTTATTAGGGATGGCAATATTCACGCTGGTTGTAGCTACAATAATAGTTGGATATGGAAACCTATTAGGTGTTCAACCAGCTAATCATTAAACAATTTTATAATAATATATTGATACAAGGTTCATGGAAAAAATTGCATTTAAAATGAAATTAAAGCCTGGTTTTAAAGATGAATATAAACGAAGGCATGATTTGATCTGGGCTAATTTAAAGGAATTGCTTTCAAAAAATGGATTACAAGATTATACAATTTTTTTCGATGAAGAAACCAATTCCCTATTTGCTGTTCAATACCAAAGCCACGGTACTTCTTCACAGGATTTAGGAACTAATCCAATTGTTCAAAAGTGGTGGAAGTACATGGCAGATATAATGGAGACAAATTCCGATTCATCACCAGTTTCAATTCCCCTCGAAAAAGTTTTCCACATGGATTAAGACTTGTAATAATTTGAAAGGTTAGGACGATGTTTAAATTTCTTCATCCTCGTGATGAGATCATTGAAATTATTAATAGGATATATCAAAACGGAATGACAACTACGTCCGGTGGAAATTTATCTATTCTTGATGATGACGGATCAATCTGGATAACACCAAAGGGTATTGATAAAGGATCATTGATACCTAAAAATATTGTAAGAGTTCTACCAAATGGAACTGTCGATGGCATACATGAACCTTCATCTGAATTACCGTTCCATATAGCTATATACAAAGCAAGAAGAGATATAAAAGCTATTGTACATGCACATCCTCCAGCACTTGTTTCATTTGCGATTACTAGGAAAATTCCGGATACACGAATTGTTCCTAAAGCTAGCGAAATTTGTGGTAAAGTTGGATATGCAAAGTATGCACTTCCTGGTAGTAACGCTTTGGGTGCGGTAATCGCAAGTGTTTTTGAATCTGGACACGATACTGTTCTGATGGAAAATCATGGTATAGTTACAGTAGGTAATAGTCTGTTTCATGCTTTTCAAAAATTGGAAACATTAGACTTTTGTGCAAGATTAACTTTAAAAGCAAACATTTTAGGTGAGGTCAAGGTATTGAGTAATCAAGAACTTGAACTATCACGAAAAGAAATTTTCTTAGATGAATTTGAGCATACTTCTCCTTCTTCTAAAGAGAAAGAATTAAGGAAAAAAATAATATCGCTAATTCATCGCAGTTATTCTCAAAACTTAGTAACAAGTACGGAAGGTACATTCTCTGCAAGAGTAAATGATGATGAGTTTATAATTACTCCATGGGGCATGGATCGGAAATATCTTTCCGAGGAAGACCTTGTACTTATCAAAAATAACAAAAGGGAGGCAGGCAAAAAACCAAGCAGAAGCGTTGGTCTGCATCGTGAAATATATAGAAACCATACTTTTATAAATGCAATTCTAATTGCTCATCCTCCTAATATCCTAGCCTTTGGTGTCTGTGATAAGAAATTTGATACCAGGACAATTCCTGAAAGCTATCTTGTCTTAAGAGAAATACCAAAGATTCCTTATGGAGCGGAGTTAGGTAAAAGTGAACAAGATTTGTCTAGCATTACAAACCTTATTTCTGAAAATACGCCAATTATTCTCTGTGAAAATGATTGTATAATTGTAACTGGTAGTTCTCTTCTTCAAAGTTATGATAGACTTGAAGTAGCAGAATTTTCAGCTAAATCTGTAATTGCCTCAAAAGCTATTGGGGAGGTTGTACCGATTAATAAATCAGAAATAGACGAATTAGAAAAAGCATTTGGAATTTAAAAGGAATTTATGGTAAAAAGACGATTTATGACACTCGCCCGGCATATAATAGAAGGCGAGAAAAGACATCCGGAGGCAACTGGAGAATTATCAAGGCTTCTCTCAGATCTTTCACTTGCTGCGAAAGTTATTTCTCTTGAAGTAAATAAAGCGGGGCTTGTTGATATCCTTGGATTCACAGGAGATAATAACGTACATGGAGAGAAAGTCAAAAAGCTTGATTTTTTTGCACATGAAATTTTAATACGAGCGATGGATCATGGCGGACATTTCTGCGCGATGGTTTCAGAAGAGGAAGAAAATATTATTCATATTCCGGCTAAACATAAGATCGGCAAATATGTTCTCCTTTTTGATCCGCTTGATGGTTCATCAAATATAGATGTTAACAATAGTATTGGAACGATATTTTCCATCTACAAACGAATTACTCCCGATGGGAATCCAGGAACAATTGAAGATTGTTTGCAGCAGGGTATAAATCAAGTTGCTGCTGGTTATATTATTTATGGCTCAAGCACAGTTTTAGTTTATACTACTGGCGAAGGAGTTCATGGATTTACTTTAGATCCTTCCATTGGAGAGTTTTTGTTATCTCACGAAAATATTAGAATACCAAAGAAATCTCATATATACAGCATCAACGAAGGTAATTATTTATATTGGCATCCAGGAGTGAAAAAATACATTAAATATCTTCAAGAAGAAGATGAAAAAATGCAACGACCATATTCTGCACGTTATGTAGGTTCGATGGTTGCTGATATTCATCGTAGCCTTTTATATGGCGGAATATTTATGTATCCGGCAGATCATCGTCATAAAAATGGGAAGCTAAGATTAATGTATGAGTGTAATCCAATGTCCTTTATTGTTGAGACTGCTGGTGGCAGAGCATCAAATGGGAAAGATAGAATAATGGAAATTAAACCAACAACATTGCATGAACGAAGTTCTTTATTTATTGGCAGTGAAGAAGATGTCATAATGGTCGAGCAGTTTATATCAGAAGAAAATTAAATTAGATTGCTAAATTACTATTGAATTTAAAAGTTGATCAATTAATATAATTTATCGTCCGGTAGCAATCTGACAATAGTTAGTCAGCCATTAAAAACCCAAATTTCTTTTTGGGAATAGAAAACTTGTTCGAAAAAAGAAATAATCGGTGAAATAAATTCTTGATAAAAATACTGCAAAAAAGATGATCTCCATTTTCTCATCATCCTTTTGAAAT
>JAKAGV010000004.1 GCA_021815405.1 Bacteroidota bacterium | reverse complement strand
TAGTTTCCTGATCTCAACTAAATACTCTTTCTTTGCTGAATTGCTTATTGATAACATTTAATATTCTTGGTTACCTATATTATGACCCAACAACCTTTTTACAAACTGACTTCGGTTACTTTATTTACTCACGTTACACACATGTCATGCTGAACTTGATTCAGCATCCCCAAAATGCTGAAAAATGAGATTCCGATTCAAGTTCGGAATGACAAAGTAAATTAGATTCTTAATTGTGCGTAACGTAAGTTATTTATGGTCCAATGTGTGATATAAATTTAAATATTATTCATTGGTGCTTTTTCAAAATTATTCTTAATTTCCAGATAGTTATAATAACTAATGTAATTTTATATCAATGAAAGTGAACAGGAGGAAAGAAAATGCTAAGCGGAATTTTTACCAGTAGTACTACTAAACCTGATAGACGTTTGCTTACAGAAGCCTTGGGAGGAACTTATAAATATTGGAGGGAGATTAAATCGAATCTTGAAAAAGATTTTGGACCCTCAAAAGAGGAGTGGAAATTCTATGGTAAAAATACTTGGTGGGTAATGAAGTATATTATCAAGAACAAGAACTTATTTTATTTTACTCCATGTGATAAATATTTTAGAATTTCATTTATTCTAGGTGATAACGCTGTTGCTGCTGTTGAGCAGAGCGATCTGCCCAATGAACTCATATCTGAGTTGAAGAATGCAAAAAAATTCGTTGAAGGCAGAGGTCTTCATTTGGATGTTAAAGTACAAAGCGATGTTAGGAACGTACTAAAGATTGCGGCAATTAAATTAAAACATTAATTTTTATTTAGTGCCGATAAAACTTCCATAGTGCTGCGTACTAATCCAAGTCTCGGAAAAATATATTTAAGCGGATGCTCATGCTCTTCTTTTGAGCGTGCAGCCATAGCATCGCTAACAAATATTTGGTTGAATCCAAATTCGTATGCAAATCGAGCAGTACTTTCAACTCCAAGGTTTGTTGAAATACCACATAATATAATCGTATCAATTGCACGTCTTTTCAATTGAAGATCCAGTTCAGTACCATAAAATGCCCCCCATTGATGCTTAATAATCTGAAAATCTCCTGACTGAACTTTTAACTCAGGAACATATTCGCTCCAGGATGGATCATAGCTTTTCATCTGGAATGAAGTATCTGAAATAGGATGTAATGAATCTTTTAAATCAGGAGAAGGAGTTACGTGAACCAAAAAAACCGGCATTTCATTTTTACGTGAAGCTTCAACAAGCTTAACTGTATTTTCTATAACAGTTTTTGTAGAATGTGGCTCTGTTGGCATTTGCGTAATTCCTTTTTGAAGATCGATTACGACGATTGCAGTTTTCTGGATATTTATTTTCAGATCTTGTGACATAATTATACCTCCTGTATTCATCTTACAAATAAATAAGAAATTATTGCAATAACTTACTAAATAAAACGTTTAAACTAAGTGATTCATATTGGAAAGTATAAATTCAATCTAAATTTTAGTGCGGTAAAATGATGAAGTAGAAAATTCATCTCAAATGTATTAAACTCATTAAAAATATTTCTAAGGAATTTATGGAATCGATAGAACTCAATAGGATTTTAAATGCCTACTTTTTTAACATAACGAATAATTTTTAGCAATCATCAACGAAAATATGATTGAAGAAAAAAGAAACCGCCTGTCATTAAGAATAAATGAAGAGGAGACAAATTATAAATCAGGCAATAAATAAAAAGCAGGTGATGACAATCTTTTAAAAGATTTAGATGATTGAAATCATTTGTGAAAATGGTTTCAAGGGGATTTGTTGGTAGAAGGTTCTTAACGATGAAAAACTAATATCAAAGTTCGAATCTTCAATCAAGCTTTTCGCAAATAATTATTTATAAACTATTCTCGAAACTCGTTTCCTTGTATTTGTGGGCAAATGCGCAATCTAATAATTAGCAACATCAACATTTCTCCAGAAACATCTGAAATTCTACAGAATTTCCGGTTTCTTCTGTAAAATTATTTGCGTTTATACAGAGAGATTAATAATTTTTTGAAATCATAAACATTTTTACAGAACTACCTCTTGTTACGATGGAAACATTCATGAGTCCGCTTTAAAAAGGTCATTCCTGTGAAAATGAGAACCTAAAAAATTTATATTATCGAATAGATTCCCACTTCCGTGGGAATGACATTTCATCTTTTTTAGCTTTTTAGAGTGGGCTCATTCATTTTTCTTACAAACTTCTTTTTTTTCTAAAGAACTTTTAAGTATTCCTCGTTTTCTCTGTGATAAAAAAATTGAATTTATAATACTTTCGCCTCATCCACATCACTAACAAACATTACAAGTATTCCCGCAAGAATCATTGATGCACCTCCAAGCAGCAATGCATAAATAGCTTCATCTCCGAAAAGATTTTTAACAAAGAATCCTAAAATAGAAGCGGCAGTAATTTGTGGAATAACGATGAAGAAATTAAATATTCCCATGTACACCCCCATCTTTTCCGCAGGAAGCGAGCCCGCTAAAATTGCATAGGGCATTGCTAATATTGAAGCCCAAGCTAATCCTATTCCTAGTTCGGAGATCAACAATATATCAGGATTTTTAATTACATAAAAAGAAGCCAGACTTAATCCGCCAATTACAAGACTAATAAAGTGAACAGTCTTTCTGCTTGTAATCTTTGCCAGCCACATAAGAACGAAAGCCATCACCGCAGCAAAGCCATTATAAACAGCCATCAAAACGCCAACCCAATCTGCACCTTTGTTATATAATGCTGAAGTTGTGTCTGTAGCGCCGTAAATATGATGAGTAACGGCTGGAGTGGTATAAATCCACATGGAAAACAAAGCAAACCATGAAAAAAATTGAACAAATGCTAATTGCCTCATTGTTTTCGGCATTGAGTAGAAATCGTTTATAACAACGACAAAACCGTTCTTAGTTTTTTTCTGATGAATTAAAACGCCGACTATAATTTGAAGTAATCCGAAAATTGCAGCTCCAACAAATAAAACATAAAGCCCAAGCTCTAGATTTTTTATTGCGAGATAAATAGTTACCACAGTACCGAATAGAAACCAAATCAAACCGTTTTTTATAAAATTTGATTTATCGCTAATTTCCGAATTTACCGCATGATTTTGTTTCGATGAATCATCTGCAGAACTATACTTTAGTAATTCATCTGGTGGATATTCCTTTGTTGAAAAGACAGTCCAGCTGACAGCAGCAAGAAATACAACACCGCCGATGTAGAATGAAAGTTTAACAGACTCCGGTATTTCGCCTTTTGCTGCAGTGTTAGAAATTCCAAACCAGTTAGTCATAATATACGGTAACGCTGATGCGATGACCGCACCAGTGCCGATGAAAAAACTCTGCATAGAAAACCCGGTAGTCCTTTGCTCTGATGGAAGCATATCACCGACAAAAGCTCTAAATGGTTCCATAGAAATATTTATCGATGCGTCCATAATCCATAACATCCCGGCAGCAACCCAGAGAACCGGTGAGTTGGGCATAATAAGAAGAGCTAGAGATGCTAAAATTGCACCGCTTAAGAAATACGGTCTTCGCCTTCCAAGTTTCCCCCAGGTTTTATCACTCATGTGCCCGATTATTGGCTGCACAATAAGTCCTGTAACCGGTGCTGCAATCCAAAGAATTGGAATTGAGTCAACGCTTGCACCAAGTGTTTCAAATATTCTGCTTACATTAGCATTTTGAAGTGCGAATCCGAATTGAATGCCAAGGAAACCGAAGCTCATATTCCAGATTTGCCAGAAAGACAGTCGAGGTTTTTTCATTAAGAATCCATATTGAAATTTTTATTGGCAAAAAATAAATAATAGATTGCAAAGTCCAAATAAATTTTTTTTAACATTTTGACATTTTAAAATTATTATTATAGGTAAACGTCAATTAATTTAATTTTAGAAATAATGGAGTAAGTGAATTGAAAGAGTATTTGACTGATAAATTTAACCTTGAACATGGGAAATTAATTTCTTTTGCTGATGAACTGCCTCTCTGGTCAGCACCGTTTGGAATGAGCATTCTTAATACTATAAAAATGGCTAAGAATTTAAAAGTACTGGATATCGGGAGCGGGCTGGGATTTCCTTCAATTGAAATTGCACAGAGGCTTGGTGAATCATCTTACGTTTACGGAATTGATCCATGGAATGATGCTAACGAAAGAGCAAATTTGAAAATTAAAAAATATGGTTTAAAAAATATAAAGATCATTGATGGTTTTGCAGAGAGACTTCCATTTGAAAATTCTTTCTTTGACTTAATAATATCTAACAACGGGATAAACAATGTTGAAAATATTCAAAAAACTTTTTGTGAATGCTGGAGAGTAAGCAAACCCGGTGCGCAGTTTGTTTTTACGATGAATCTGGATGATTCTATGATAGAATTTTACCAGATTTTAAAAGATGAACTTGAGAAACGAGAAATGCATTCGGCTGTAAGGAAGATGAAAGAACATATCTATCATAAGAGAAAACCTCTTAAAGAGATGAATGACCTGGTTGCATCAAATGGTTTTAATGTTAAGGAAATAAAACAAGATATTTTTTATTTGCGATTTGTTGATGCAGCTTCAATGTTCAGTCATTCATTTATCAAATACTGGTTCCTGCCTTTGTGGAAGGAAATAGTCGGTGCTCAAAACTTAGAAGAAATATTCAATTCAATAGAAAACAGATTGAATGCGATTTCGGAAAAAGAAAATGAAATAAGATTAAGCATACCGTTTGCTACATTCGTTTGCAAAAAGGCAGTGGTTTAGCTAATATTATATGCCAGTAGCAAATCTCGACATTACAATTATTATTGCGAATTGAAGCAGTCCTTGCAGTGCAACTATACGAACATAATTTTTCATCAGCTTACCAATCCTTTGACCATCTGGACTTTCTTTTCTCATTTCAAAATAGATTTTGAGATTTGTAGGAAGTAAGTATCCCAGACCTTGAATAGTTAATATTGTTACAATAATTAAAGCAGCAATTAACCACCAGAGATAAGGAAGTGACAACGAAAAGTATCCTAGCCATTCAGCCATATACCATCCTGCAGTTACGGTGACTATTGAAAGTGTCGGCATATAAAAAAGCATTCTTGGCATCAAGCGTACTAAAATATTTCGTCTTGTGTTAAAATCTACTTTACGCAAAATTGGTCCAATCATAAACCCCATGAACAGATCAGTTCCTGTCCACAATATGCCACCCAAAACATGAATAAAGTTTATTAACCAGAGAGAATGAATTTGAATTGAAGAAATAAGAACCACTAACACAATTAAAACCCACCATTGCTTTTTTATCAGTATTTTGGGGATTGTTTCATCAAAGGAAATATTGCCGATACTTCCGACGTTTTCTATTGTCATAGCACTTCATATTTTTTGGGGAAAAATGGAAATAATTAAATCTATCCGCGAAATCAAAATAGATATTTTAATTTAAAACTACAAAAAAAATGTGAGATGAATTTTGATTGGATTATAGATCAGTAAATGCTGGAAATGCTTTTAAGGATTTTTCGACAAATTTTAATATCTTTTCGAGCAAATATTAAATTAGTAATTCATATTTATGCCTGATAATCCAAATTCGATATCGCAGCGAAAGATAGAGCATCTTGAATTGTGCCTTACCAACGATGTCGCTTTTAAGCAGAAGACGACGGGATTCGAAAATTACGAATTCATGCATTGTGCAATTACAGAGGTTGAGATAAGTAAAATTGATTTTAGAACTAATTTCTTCGGTAAAGAAATAAGTTACCCGTTTCTAATTTCATGCATGACCGGAGGAGCTAAAGAAACAGAAAGCATTAATTCTCAACTCTCATTAGCTGCCAATGAATTAAACATAGCAATGGGTGTCGGCAGCCAGAGACAGGCACTTGAAAACAAGAAGTTTAATGAATCTTATAAAATAATTAGAAAGAATGCTCCTAAAATACCGGTGCTAGGAAATATCGGTGCGTCGCAAATTTCTAAATTGAAAAATTATGACGGCATAAAATATATTACGGAACTTATTGAAGCGGATGGATTATTTATCCATGCAAATCCAGTTCAAGAACTTTTGCAAAAAAGAGGCGAGCCGGATTTTAAAGGATTGCTCAAATCAATTGAGAAGCTAGTTAAGTTTCTGGAAGTTCCTGTAATTGTAAAAGAAGTAGGTGCAGGAATATCAAAAGATGCTGCTGAAAAGCTGCTTGAAGCGGGCGTGAAAGGAATCGATGTTGCAGGCGCAGGCGGGACTAGCTGGGCTGGAGTTGAAATATTAAGAAATAATATAATTCAAAATTATGAATTCTGGGATTGGGGATTACCAACTTCATTTTGCATTCAGTCTGTATCTGATTTGAAAACAAAATTTGATTTTATGCTTATCGGTTCAGGAGGCATAAATAATGGAATAGATGTAGCTAAAGCACTTGCTATGGGAGCGGATATTACAGCCACAGCACGAATTATTCTTCATGAGTTAAATAAAGCAGGTTCAGAAGGTGTTCAAAAATTAATAAAGGATTGGTTTGAAATTGTCCGTAAGATAATGTTCTTAACCGGTTCATCATCAATTAATGAATTGAAAAATAATAAATTGATACGAAAGGAAAAATTATACTAATGAGGGGAAGTGAAAAACAATTTTCATTGTTCATTGAAAGAGAAAGGAAAAAAATTGAGCATAAGCTCTATGAAAGTCTTAACGAAAGACAACCTCAATCTTTATATGGACCGGGATCATATATAATTAATGGCGGTGGAAAAAGACTTCGCCCAATATTGGTGCTGCTTTCTGTTAAAGCTGTGGGTGGTAAATTAAGCAAAGCTTACAATGCCGCTGCAGCAGTTGAGCTTCTTCATAATTTTACTCTTGTCCACGATGACATTATGGACAACGCAGATAAAAGAAGAAATTTGCTTACTCTGCATAAGAAATATGACCTTAGCACTGCAATACTTGCCGGTGACAGCTTATTATCGGTTGCATATGAATATTTGTTGAGAGACTGCAATGGAAATACAAAGATCATATTAAGCGAATTTACAAAAGGATTAATTGAGGTTTGCGAAGGTCAGAGTCTGGACAAAGATTTTGAGAACCGGAAAACGGTTTCAATTGAGGAATACATTCTGATGATTGAGAAAAAGACAGCGGCAATGATGGAAATGTGTTGCGCAATCGGAGGCATTCTCGGTGGAGGAAATAAAACGGAAATCAAAGCTCTTGCAAGGTTTGGAAAAAACATCGGCATTGCTTTCCAAATAAATGATGATTTGTTGGATATCACCGGCAATGAAAATGATTTCGGTAAATTTGTAGGTGGAGATTTAGTCGAAGGTAAAAAGACATTTCTCTTTATAAAGGCATTTGAAAAAGCAAGAGGTAAAGAGAGGCAGTTGCTGTTGAAGATGATTGAAGGCAAGGGAATTAAGCATGATGAAATTCAAACTTATAAAGACTTATATATCAAGCTGAATGTTTTAAATGCAGCATCCGGCGAGATAAAGAGATACACTCAAGTAGCTTTGAACTCTCTGAAATATTTAAAAGAAGAAAATTACAGCCGGTGGTTTAACTGGCTTGCGGATTCTTTAATTAACAGAAATAAATAAATGATGATTGAAAGAAAAGTTAAAATTATAAATAAGGCTGGTCTGCACACAAGACCCGCTGCAACAATAGTTAAGCTGGCAGCAAAATATAAATGCGATTTCAATATTTCCAAGGACGGATTAAATATTAATGGCAAAAGCATAATAGGTGTAATGACATTAGCCGCTGAAATGGGTTCTGAAATTACCTTGACATTTGATGGCGAAGATGAAAATCAGGCTGCAGACGAAATTACAGACTATTTCAATAGAGGATTTGACGAACTTTGAAAAATTTTAAACAAATATTTAAAGAAGCTGCAAACAAGATTGCTGGAATTGCTGCGGCACCTGGCATTGTTATAGGAAAAGTTTATCTCTATTCAAAAGAGAAGCTTGAAATAAAAGATGGTACGGTAGATAATATCGATGAAGCAATTCAGAATTTTAATGAAGCGCTCGAAAAATCCAAAAAGGAATTAAATAAAATATTTTCCATTGCAAAAGAAAAGATGGAAGCAAACCGCGCAGCAATTTTTGAAGCTCAGGTGATGATACTTGATGATCCTTTTCTGATTGACAATATAAGGGATAGAATTATCAACGAAAAGAAGCAGCCTGAATATATTGTAAATGATGAGATTTCAAAATATCAGCAACTCATGAATAAAGCCAATGAAGAGTACATGAGCGAAAGAGCGAACGATATTGAAGATATAAAGAATAGAATCATCCGGAATCTTCAGAAGAAAAGATGGCAATCAAAAATAACTAATGATATTATAGTTGTTGCAGATACATTAACTCCGGCAGATACAATTTTACTTTCACGAAGCAATGTTAAAGGATTTGTCACCGACCATGGCGGAATAACTTCTCATGCAGCTATTATCTCGCGTTCATTAAATATTCCTGCTGTTGTGGGAACTCATAATGCTACCAAGCAGATTAAAGAAGAAGATACAATAATTGTAGACGGTTTTCATGGATATATTTTAATTAATCCTACTGAAGAACAAACTAATTTCTTCAGAACCAAAGCTGATCATCTTGTAGAGCTTCAACGCGGATTAGAAGAATTAAAAGATAAGCCTGCGCAGACAATAGACGGGAAAGAAATTACTCTTCTTGCCAATGTTGATGTTACTGGTGAGATTGAAATTGTAGTTACTAACGGTGCTAAAGGAATTGGACTATACCGTACCGAACAACTCCTTGAAGAATTTGGAGGATTTCCGTCAGAGCAAGAACAAGCTGAAGTTTATGAAAAGCTTGCTACAAGAATTTATCCAGCGCCACTGACAATCCGCGCATTTGATATCGGCGGCGACAAATTTAAATTCTTCAGCTTTGCTGAGCCCAATCCTTTTCTTGGATTAAGAGGCATTCGCCTTCTACTTGAGAATGAAACATTATTTAAGACACAAATAAAAGCTGTATTAAGAGCAAGCAAGAATAAAAATATTCAACTAATGCTTCCAATGGTTACTACACTGGGTGAAATCAGAAAATCATTAGCCATAATTTCAAAATGCAAAGAAGAATTAAGGGCAGAGAAAATATCTTTTGATAGAAATATTAGAATCGGAATAATGATTGAGGTCCCGGCAGCAGCGGTAATGAGTTATGAACTAGCTGGCGAAGTCGATTTTGTAAGTATTGGAACCAATGACTTAATCCAATATTTAATGGCAGTCGACCGAGGCAATGATCTTGTTTCGGATCTTTACCAGGAATTTAATCCATCAGTAGTTAGAACAGTTAGCCACATAATAAAAGAAACTATCCGCGCAAATAAAACAATAAGCATCTGCGGAGAAATGGCGGCAGATACGCTTGCAATACCATTATTAATTGGGCTTGGAATGCCGATTTTAAGTTTAGCCCCGGCAACTATTCCTTACGCAAAAAGAATAATCAGAAGTATCTCTTTTCAGAAAGCTAAAAAACTTGCGGATGATTGTCTTGCATGTTCTTCTGAAAAAGAAATTACCGACAGGCTTGAAAGATTCTTTGTTGAGAATTCTATTACAAGGACAAGAAATATAATTTAATGTTTGATTTTATGAAGGAGTTCTTTGAACAGAATTTTAAAATATTCTTTTATCCTTCTGGTTACATTTTACACAACAACTTTCGGACAATACTATTTCTTCGGAAGAAATAAAGTCCAGTACGAGAAATTCGACTGGAAGGTACTACATACTAAACATTTCAACATTTACTATTATGGTGAAATGGAAAAAGTTGCAAGTATAGGTGCTGAGATTGCTGAAAAGACTTACGAAGAATACAAAGTAAGATTTAATTATCTGGTACCAAATAAAATTCCACTCATTTTCTATAACACCTCTAATCAATTTGAACAGACGAACACTACACCTGGATTGATACCGGAAGGCGTGGGCGGCTTTTTTGAATATGTAAAAGGCAGGGTTGTAATTCCAAATACCGGCTCGCTTGAAGAATTCAGGCACGTAATAAGGCATGAACTGGTACATGTGTTTATGACTTTGAAATTACTCCGCATCTTTCGCGACCACCGTTTGGCAGCAGATTATTTCCCCCCGCTCTGGTACACTGAAGGATTAGCCGAATACATTTCAGTTAAACCTGATGCACAGGCTAGAATGGTAATGAGGGATGCAGTTATTAACGGCAATTTTTTTGATCTTGCAAACATATACAGAATTAACGGTACATTTTTAATGTACAAGGAAGGACAAAATTTTCTAGAATTTGTTGCACACCGTTTCGGCAGAGAAAAAGTTCTTCAGCTTGTTGATAATTTTTGGATGTATTCAAGTTTCACTAAAGTAATGGAATATACTCTGGGAGAGCCGATAAACAAAATAGATGAAGATTGGACATTCTATCTTAAGCAGAAATATTATCCGCTGCTTAAAGATTATACCCCGCCGGAAATGTCATCTGAAAAATTAACGGACTTCGGATTTAATTTCTCGCCTGTACCTTATACAATCAACGGAAAGAAATATCTTTACTTCGTCGGCAACCGTGACGGATATTCATCCGTATATAGACTTGAAGTTGACCAAAAGACAAAGAAGCCAATTGAACCGGAATTGGTTTTGCGTGGTGAGAAATCTGAGGAACTGGAATCCTTCCATCTCTTTCAATCTTCGATCGACATTTCAAATGCGGGAATACTTGCATTTGTAACTAAAGCAGGCGGTACCGATGCAATCCACTTCTTTTCAATAAAAGAAAATAAAATTATCAAGGACTACCAGAATCCAGATTTAATTAGTATTGCTTCGCCTAAATTTTCTCCTTCGGGTGATAAAGTAGTTTTCCATGCTGTTGATCAAAAAGGATTCAGCGATATTTTTATTTACGATTTAGCTACCGATTCGCTTACGAGATTAACAAATGATATTTACGATGATGAAGATCCTGCATTCGGATTAAATAGCAATCAGATTATTTTTTCTTCAGACAGAACTGCCGGTAAGTATAAAGGCGTATACAATTTATTTTCTTATGATTTGATTACTCACAAAATAAATTATATAACTTACCTTGATGCAGGATGTTACTCGCCAATTATTTCTCCGAATAAGAAAACACTTTTATTTACTGCTGAACTCGACGGTGTGAGAAACATTTACCAAATGCCGATTAAAGACGGCTTATTTTCGCACCAAGTACAGAAGCTTACCTACTTTATCACAAGTGCTTTTAATCCGGTTTATCTTGATACGAACCGTATTGTCTTTTCGGGCTTCGAGAAATTTGCTTTCAATTTATACGAAGATAAAATTGATACGACTAACTTGGATACCGCAAAAATGATTGCAATGAAGCTCGATTCTACTGCCGGAAAATGGGAACCAGGCATCATTGCTGAAAATATTCAGAGAGGAGAAGTAAAATATAAGAAGCAATACAGCTTAGACTATGCTCAAAGTGAAGTAACTACCGACCCGGTATTCGGCACGCAGGGCGGCGCAGTTTTTTCTTTAAGCGATTTATTAGGCAATGATAATTATTACTTCTTAATTTATAACACCGCCCAGGTTCAATCTGATATTTTGAAAAGCTTCAATGTAGAATTAGAAAGAATCAATCTTGGGCAGAGAGCAAATTACGGCTATGGTGTTTTTCATTTCAGCGGAGATAGATACGATCTCTCGCAATCGGATGAATATTTCTTTGAGAGAAGCTTCGGCGGTTTCTTCCTCCTGTATTATCCGCTTTCAGTCTTTGCAAGAATTGAAGCAGACGTTTCCGTAATAAATTCCGATAAGCAAGATATAAACGGTATAATTGAACAAAAATCTTTAATGGTAAGCAATACACTCTCTTATGTGTTTGATAACTCGCTTTGGGGACCGACCGGTCCAATCGACGGAATTAGAGCGAGGTTTTTATTAGGCTACACTGGAGACGTCAAATACAGCAATGTAGATTATTTTTCTATCATCGGTGATTACCGCCAATATTTTCGTTTGGCATACACAACTGCGCTTGCTTTTAGGGCTGCAATTTTTTATAACCAAGGCACAGATCCAAGAAGATATTTTATGGGAGGAAGCTGGGACCTGCGCGGATGGCCTCTCTGGTCAATTCGAGGACAGAAAATGTGGCTCACGTCCACAGAATTACGTTTTCCTTTAATTGATGAGATAAACGTTAGATTTCCTTTTCTTGGTCTTGGATTTTCGGGAATTAGAGGTGCCGCTTTTTTTGATGCCGGAAGTGCATGGGATAATACTTATACCGAAACTTTGGGTGATATAGGTGTCGGAATCAGATTTAATTTATTTGGCGTTCTTGTGCTAAGATATGACATTGGCAAAAGGATAGAAAATAATTTTGCAAGGCTGCAACCAAAATTGTTTTATCAATTTTTTTTCGGATGGGATTTTTGAAAAGGATTTTTTACATATTAATTCCTTTTGCTTTAATGCTGAGTGGCTGTCTTCCTTCAATCATTAAAGTCCAGGTTTTCAAAAATGAGAAATCTTATGAAATGTTTGGGCGTTCTCCGAGCAGGAATTTTTATCTACCGGAAACTATTGGAGATTCGCTCAAAGAAACATGGAAGGCGGAAGTTAACGGAGGTTTGACAAACTCATCAGTGACTGTCTTTAATCCTTATGTGTTTATTAACGATTTATCCGGCTGGGTTACATGTTTAGACTTAAGGACTGGAAAAGAATTAGGCAGGTTAAAAAATAAAGGAGCGGTTTATTCTTCTCCGGTTATTGATAATAGCCTTTTGATTTTTGCAGTTACGTTAAACGATGCCGAACATTCGGATTTATATTTCTACGATTTTAATAATGGAAAGACCAGATCAAAAATTAAAATTGAAGGCAAGGTATTATCTGAAATATTGAAGTCTGGGAATAAAATAATTTTTAACTCAGAAGAAGGAAGAGTTTATTGTTTTAATCAGCTGGGTGATACGCTCTGGAATACGAACACCATGGTCCCAATCCATTGTTCACCTGCAATGGATAATGGAAAGATTATCTTTGGAAATGATAAGGGCGAAGTAATTGCTCTTAATTCAAACGATGGGAAAATAATTTATAGAAAGAAAATCGGTCATTTGTTTTTAGGCTGTGCTGCAATTTCGGATTCCGTTGCTTTCTTAGGGAGTTATGACGGAAACATTTACGCAGTCGGACTAATCAATGGGAATTTAAAATGGAAATTCAATACTGGGACGAGAATAATTTCAACACCGGTTTTCAATGATAAAAATATATTTGTCTGCAATCTTGGCGGTTCGGTCTTTTCACTTAAAAAAAGTGACGGTAAAGAGATATGGAAGACAAACACGGGTGGAGTTATAAACGCAACACCGTTTTTAACGAATAATTTTTTATTGGTTCCAAATCTGGAAGATGAGATGCTATTTTTAAATCCGAATACCGGAAAGATTGCTAAAAGATTTACTCTGCCGAGTCATGTTAGGATTTCACCTTTAATTTTCGGCAATACTCTTTTTACCGGTTACGATAATGGAATAATTAAAGCGTATGAGATTATCAAATAAAATATTATTTATATTTTTATTGATAGGAATGGTAAGCAGATCTGCATTTTCACAAAATTGCAAGTCAAAAGTAATAATTAAAACAATTCCGGACAGTATAAATATTTTTCTGAATAATAGTTTTATAGGAAAAGGTTTTGCTAAAGTTGAACTGGCAAAAGGGAAGTATGAAATTTCTGCAAAAGAATCTCCAATTATTTGGGATGCAAAAACCATCTCGGATACATTATCAATTAACGACTGCGGAGAAGATACTTCGATTAGTTTTAATTTTACAACAGATATTTATCTGAATTCCACACCTCAGGATGCTTATGTTTACAAGCAGGATTCGCTGATTGGATTTACTCCAATGTTTGTTCCATTGAAAGATGATTCACTTACATTAAAGAAACCTGGGTATCTTTCTATCTCACTGCCGGTTACTCAGAAATATTCCGATGATAATATAAAATTGGATGCAATTTCTAAAACAAAGCATACTAATTTTTTTACCGGACCAACTTTCAAAATCCTTGTCGGAAGTATTATAGTATTTGGCGCGGCTACTGCTTATTTTAAGCTGAAAGCTGACAACCAATTTAGCCAGTACCAAAATACCGGTGACCAATCTTTTCTAAACAATACGAGGACGAACGATTTGATAAGCGGGATTACAATGGGTGCACTGGAAATAAACTTCGGGATTTTGATGTATTACTTCCTTACTGATTAAATAAATATTTTACAGCTATTTTATCTCAAGGAAAATTTCATCAATTTAAATTTATAGTTAATAATATTTTGTTTTGATAATGCTTACTGTATTAGAATCGATAAATCTTTCAACAGAATTTTTAAATAATAAAGGGATTGAATCCCCTAGAATAAATGCAGAGCTGCTATTAGCGAAGATACTAAACTGCAAAAGACTTGATTTATATCTCTCTTTTGATCGTCCACTAAGTGAAAGCGAGAAAAATCAATATCGTGAGTTTATAATAAGACGGAGTAAGTTTGAGCCGCTTCAGTATATTGTTGGCTCAGTCGAATTTTACGGATTTGAATTTAAAGTAAATCCATCTGTGCTGATTCCTCGTCCGGAAACTGAAATATTAGTTGAAAAAATCATTGAAACTCATAAAGAAAAATCCGGTTTGAAAATATTAGACATCGGCACAGGCAGCGGTATTATCGCAATATGTTTAGCAAAATATTTAATCGATTCAAATATAACTGGAGTAGATGTAAGCGAAGAAGCTTTAACGACTGCTAAAGAGAATGCGGTTATCAATTCTGTTGAAAATAAAATAAAATTTTATCAAGCTGATATTTTAAAAGATGAAATCCCGGAGGATGAATTTGATATCATCGTTTCCAATCCGCCATACATTTCAAACGAGGAATTTCCTTCACTTCAGCCTGAGCTAAGAAATTACGAACCGAAAGAAGCATTGACGGATGAATCCGACGGCTTAAGTTTTTATAGAGCAATTACAAAAATTGGAAAGAAGAAATTGAAAAAAGGCGGAAAAATATTTTTTGAAGTCGCCCAGAACCAATCTGAAAAAGTCAGAATTATCTTGGATAAAGAAGAATTTAAAAATATTAAATTTCAAAAAGATTATCTTAACATTGAACGAGTTGTTTCCGGAGAAATTGAGCCGGAGGCTCATCTACCATTGGAGGAAATTTGAGAGCAATAGTGCAGCGGGTTTCAAAAGGTGGTGTATTCATTAAAGATAAAAACTATTCTGCTGAGATTGGGAAAGGAATGGTTATTCTTCTTGGAATTAAAACCGGAGATAAGGAAGATGAAGTCAATTTTGTTGCCGATAAATGCAGCAACTTAAGAATCTTTGAAGATGAAAATGAAAAGATGAATCTTTCAATTAAGGATATTAACGGCGAAGTGCTTATAATTTCTCAATTCACTTTATATGGTGATGCAAGGAAAGGAAACAGACCAAGCTTCATTGAAGCAGCAAAACCGCAAGAAGCGATTCCGCTTTATGAAAAATTTATCGAAAGATTAAAACTTAATCTCCGTGAATCAAAAGTTAAAACCGGCATTTTTGGTGCTATGATGGAAGTAAAAATTATAAATGATGGACCAGTAACTATCATAGTTGAATCAAAGTAAACACTATGCAATCCGTACTAATGATATTTTTAGATGGTGTGGGCATCGGTAATGAAGATTATCAAAGCAATCCTTTCATTAAGTATGGATTTAAAACATTTACTGAAATATTTGGGGAAATTCCATCGCTTCAAAATCAATATTTGAAAAGAAACGGCTCGTATTTATTCCCAGTAGATGCAAGGCTCGGAGTTGAAGGTTTTCCACAAAGCGGAACAGGACAGACTTCTATTTTCTGCGGCATGAACGCTTCAAAGTTCATCGGAAAACATTTCGGACCTTATCCATATTCAACTTTAATTCCGGTAATTCGCGAGCAAAATATTTTTAAGGAAGTTCTTTCACTTGGTAAAAAATCATTTTTTGCTAATGCTTATCCCAAAATATTTTTTGATTATATAAACTCTGGCAGATCAAGATTAAGCGTAACTTCATTAAGCTGTATGCTCAGCGGACTAAGATTGAATACCGCTTCTGATGTTCGTAGAGGTCATGCTTTAACCGCAGAGATTACTAACGAACGATGGAATGTTAAATTAGGGTACAAACTTAGAGAGATAAAACCTCAAACCGCTGCTAAAAGATTATTGAATATTTCTGCGAAAAACAGTTTTACTCTTTATGAATATTTTTTAACTGACCATTTAGGGCATGGCAGATATGATGGCGATGCTCAATTGCTATTGAATATTCTTGATGAGTTTATTTTTACAGTCATAAATGAATTAAAAGATAACATGACTTTGATAATTTGCTCAGACCATGGCAATATTGAAGATATATCTATTAAGACTCATACACTGAATCCGTCTCTAGCAATAGCTTCCGGAAATTATGCAGAAGAATTATCTAATGAAATAAAAGATCTAACTCAAATAAAACCGGCAATAATGAAAATATTAAAATGAAAAATTATCCGGCAATTTGGTGCACTATTCTGTTTATTATCGGAATTATAATTTACCGCTTGACCGGAATTAATGTTCAGAATTTCTTTCTCTATTTTCCTCTGCTTCTGATAACTTTATTTTTTGTTGTCTTTCACATAAAAGTCAAAAGTAAGAGTCTAACCTATTGGCTTTCAATATGTCTATTTGTAATAATTGCCGGTGTATTTGTTTCTGCTTATCAAACGCCGGAATATAAATATTTACCGGAACAGATTTATATTCAAAAAGATTTTAAGGCGTACGGTAAAATAACAGAGATCAATCTAATTAAGAAAGATGAAATAAATTTTAATCTTGAGACAGATTCAGTTTTATATGCCCGTATTAAGCTTTATGAGCACTTCAATATAATTTGCAGTGTAAAAGATTCAAGCAAACCTAAACTATATTTATTGTATAACAAAATTCTTCCTGGCAATAAAGTTGGAATATCAGGAACATTTGTAAAAGGACGTGAAAGAAGGAATCCGGGCGAATTCGATTATAACAAATACCTGCACGAGCATGGTATTAGCGGTGCAGTTATTGCTAATTCAGTAACTGAGATTAAAATATTAGACAACAGAGTTTCTCCGTTCAAGGCTGCTGTTTTCAATATCAGGAAGGAAATTGACAGGCAAATTTCCAAACTTTATAATGAAAAGAATGCCGCTTTTATTCGCGGACAACTTTTAGCTGAGAGAAACAATATTGAGTACGATACGAGAATTGAGTTCATAAATTCAGGTGTTGCACACATACTTGCAGTCTCCGGTCTGCATGTCGGTTTTATTGTCCTAATCATTTTAATTTTATTTGGAAGGTTTAATCTATATTTTCGTTCAGCCTTGATGCTTGCAGGTCTTACCGCTTTTATGATAATGACAAATTCTCCGGCATCAGTTATCAGAGCCACGATAATGTCGGGAGTGATAGTTATAGGCTTTATTTCAAACCGTTCGACAAATATTTTTAATTCATTAGCTGTGGCTGCACTGATTATCTTGTTGTTAAAACCTGAACAATTGTTTGACGCAGGATTTCAGCTTTCATTTACAGCGGTTTTATCTATTGCAGCAATTTATCCTATCTTTCAGGAAATAATCAACTCATCATGGAAAAATTTTCTGATTATAAAAAATATATTGTTGTATGCGGGAGTATCACTAAGCGCTCAAATTGGAACCTTGCCGGTAACTCTTAGCTACTTTGGCAAATTATCTATCGTTTCGTTATTCACTAACTTAATTGTAATCCCCTTGGATGGGATCATTGTTGCCATTTCAATTTTAACATTGATAATAAATGCCGTTGTACCGGCACTTTCATTTTATTATGCTTCAATAAATGGTCTACTTACCACGCTGCTGTATTTTATAATTCATTTTTCCGGGAGCTTAAAGTACGCATTTTTGTGGATTAGAGATTTTTCATTAACGGACTCAATAATCTTTTATTTTTTTCTTCTACTGCTTTTATATTCAGTCAGATATTTTAGATCGAGATTGGCAAAACTTGCTATTGCTGTTCTGTCCATTGTAAACATTCTTATTTTTTGTTCGATAGATGACAGGAATCTTATCCTGAACAGCAAGTTTAACATTATGATGATAGATGTCGGTCAAGGAGATTCATTTCTTGTAAAATTTCCAGGCGGTGAAACAGCCCTTGTTGACGCGGGCTTAACAACATCTAATTTTGATAATGGTAAAAGGATAATCCTTCCGCTGTTAGATTATTTGAATATAAATAAAATAAATTACGGATTTATTTCGCACATTGATCTTGACCATTATGGCGGATTTGTATCTCTAATTAATGAAGATAAAATTGAAAGAGTTGTTAAACCCAAACTCGATTCTTCATTCAGTAAAGATTTAAGATTTGAGAAATTTGTTCGCTCGAAAAAACTTTCGATTCAATATTATGAAAAGAAAATCATCAAGTTAAAGGAAGGTAGAATTTATATTCTTAACTTTTTAGATAATGATCTGAAAACAACATCTAATAACCGAAGTGGTGTTTTAAAATTTGTTTATGGAAATACCAGCATATTATTTACTGGTGATCTAGAGAAAAAATATGAAAAGAAATATCTAATCTATTACAAAAGATTTTTGACATCGGATATATTAAAAGTATCTCATCATGGCAGTAAGACCGGCTCATCGGTTGAATTCCTTTCCACCATTAAACCAAAGCTTAGCCTTATCAGTGCCGGTATTCAAAACAGATTCGGACATCCTGCAGCAGAAACTTTGTATAAATTAAAATATGCAGGCTCAAAAATATTTAGAACGGATAATTTAGGTAGTGTTTTGTTTAGTTCGGATGGAGACTCTATATTTGCAGTGGATTGGAAAAATGATTAACAAAAAAATTAAGGAGATGACATGGATACTAAACCATTAGTTGGAATAATTATGGGAAGCGATTCTGATTTAGGAGTTATGCAAAAAGCTACCGATGTTTTTAAGGAATTTGATATCTCATACGAAGTAAAAATTTTATCAGCGCATCGAACACCTGAACAGCATGGAGAATATTCTAAGACAGCTGCTTCAAGGGGTTTGAAGGTTATTATAGCTGCTGCTGGAGGCGCTGCACATCTTCCCGGTGTCACAGCTGCAAACACTGTTCTTCCTGTTATTGGAGTACCGATTTACAGTAAATCGTTAAACGGTATGGATTCATTGTTATCAATAGTCCAAATGCCTTCTGGCGTTCCGGTAGCAACTGTTGCGATAGATGGTGCTAAAAATGCGGCTATTCTTGCCATACAAATTATCGCGACTGGGGATATTGATATTCAAAAGAAATTAGTTGATTACAAGAAGAAGATGGCTGAGGAGTCGATGAATAAGAATAAATCTATCATTGCCTAATGCAGTTAATTTTGATAACTTAGCCGGCAAATTTAAAAACAACTTTAATCTATTATGAATTTAAAATTTATTTCACTTCTATTGATCGCGTTAGCATTTGCAGGTTGCAGCAAAAAATCTGATGAATATTATTTGGAACAAGCTAAGTCAGCAGCCGAGAAAAATAATATTCAAGAAGCAGTTACAGCTTATCAAAATCTCATAAAGGAATATCCGGAAAGTCCAAAAGCACCAGAAGCCTTATTTCAATTAGCTACTCTTTATCAAAATAAAATGATAAAAGAAGACACTCTTACCGGTACTCAATCTCTTGAAAAAGCAGTTGAAATGTTCAGATCCATTTATGATAAATATCCGCAAAGCGATTTAGCTGCAAAAGCTCTTTTTATGTCCGGTTTTATTCAATCAAATGAACTCAAACAATATCCGGAAGCGACCTCGACTTTCAATTTATTTCTTCAAAAATTTCCTAATAACGATTTAGCTTCTTCTGCAAAAGAAGAATTAAACAACATGGGACTAACACCGGAACAAATTCTTAAGAATAAAGTAACCATGAAAAATTAATGCCGGAACAGAATGTAGATTACCGGAAGTATTTAACTCCGTCGGTAATATCAAAATTAAATTCGCTTGAGCTTAGAGCAAGGCTTGTTGTTGAAGGATTTATGGTAGGACTTCACCGTAGCCCTTACCACGGCTTCAGTGTTGAGTTTACCGAACATCGACCTTATATGCAAGGCGATGCACCAAAAGATATTGACTGGAACGTTTACGGCAAAACTGAAAAATTTTTCATAAAACAGTATGAAGAGGAGACCAATTTAAGAAGTTACATTCTGCTTGATACAAGCCGCTCAATGCAATACGCTTCGGAAGGAAATATTTCCAAGCTTGAATATGCCTCAACGCTTGTAGCTGCTTTGGGCTACCTGATGACAAAGCAGCAGGATGCAGTGGGATTAACTTTGTATTCAGAAAAGATAAATAAGTATTTACCGCCTAAGGCAAGTAAAGCTTATCTGCAGGAACTGTTAAAGCAACTAAGCGATGTTACAGCTTCCGACAAAACAAACACTGCATCTTGTTTAAATTCTATTGCGGAAAAAATAAAAAGAAGAGGTTTGGTTATTATTGTTTCTGATTTCTTTGACGACATAAATTCAATACTAAGTGCGCTCAAGCATTTTCGTTATCAGAACAATGAAGTGATTGTCTTCCAGATATTGGATCCGCTTGAACGAAACTTTGCCTTTGGCAGCGATGCAGTATTCAGAGATCTTGAAACAGCCGATGAAATGACTACTCAGCCGTATCAAATCCAAAAAGCTTACGTAGAGGCGATGAATGTATTTCTCAATAAAATTAAAACTGAATGCCTCAACTCAAACATAGAATATAATCTCATCGAAACATCAGTTCCATTTGATAAAGCACTATTCAGTTATGTTCAGAAAAGGAGCAGACTTTATTAAGGATTCTAGATATTGATGCTCGAATTAATATCGAGCATCCCGTTTCAAGATTTGAGTGTCGAGTCAATCAATGCCTTTATTTCATCCAAATATTTAATAGCAAAGCTTTCAGCAAGAGTTTCCTCCTTCGCTTCAACGATTGCCCTTATTATCGGTTCAGTATTAGATTTTCTGAAATGGACCCAATGATCAGGAAAATCTATTCTCAAGCCGTCGTCGGTGTTAATTTTTTCTTTACCGTACTTCTGAACCAACTTAGAAATAATTTCATCAGGTTTAGCTTTCCCTAATTCAATTTTCTTTTTTGCAATAAAATAATGCGGCAAAGACTTTTTCAAATCAGATAAAGAACCACCAAACTCAAGCATGTGTTGAAGCGTTATTGTCACACCGACAAGCGCATCTCTTCCGTAATGAAGAGTCGGATAAATTACACCGCCGCTTCCTTCACCGCCGATAACTGCATTTACCTCTTTCATCTTCTTAACAACATTTGCTTCACCAACCGGAGATCGAAAAACTTTTTGTCCTAACACAGCGGCAACATCATCAACTCCGCGAGTTGTGGAAAGGTTAACCACAACATTTCCTTTCTCTTTCGATAAAATAAATTTTACTGCTTGGGTAATTGTATTTTCTTCTCCGAAAGGTTCTCCCTTATCCGTAATTAAAACAAGACGATCAACATCCGGGTCAACGACAACTCCCAAATCAGCTTTATTAGCTTTGACAGCTTTCATTGTCTCTGTTAAATTTTCAGGAAGAGGTTCCGGAGGTCTTGGGAAAATTCCTGTTTTCTCGCAATTCATTTCGATTACTTCGCATCCGAATTCTCTCAACAAAGCAGGCATTACATAAACTCCGGCGCCGTTAACGCAATCAAGTAAAACTTTAAATTTTCTTTTTCTAATTTCATTTAAATTAATATATTTTAATGACCGAACATCATTAACATGTCTTTTCAATCCTTCATCAGTATGAGTGACCTTTCCAATTTTATCCCAGCTTTGGTAATTCGCATTTTTATAATCTAGCAGTTTTAACATCTCGATGTTTTCTTCCGGAGTCATAAATTGACCAGTGCCGTTAAGAAGTTTTAAAGCATTCCATTGGTTCGGATTGTGACTCGCTGAAATTGCAATGCCCCCATTAGCTTTTAATGTTTTGACCGTGTATTGAACTGTTGGCGTTGGACAAATTCCAATTTCAATTACGTCCAAGCCCTTTGCAGCTAATGTTCCGGTAACAATTGAAAGCACCATCTCACCGGTAATTCTAGCATCTCGTCCTACTACGACTTTTCCTTCTTTTATAAAATCAGCGTATGCTGAAGTATATTTGACTAAAATATCCGGATCGAGTCCGTCGCCGACAATCCCTCTGATCCCTGAAACACTTACCATTAAAGTTGGCATTTATCCTCCCAAAAAATTATTTGATAATTTAATTATTACTCTTATCCTTGATCAGATTCTTTCGAGTAAGAGAAAGATTATGATTAAGAATAGCAAGATTAGAATTAAGATTAAAATTTCTTTCAATAAAAATAAACAACTCTTTTTAGAAAAAATAAATATGTTAATATTTATTTCAGCGAAATTATCTATTTTAAAAACCAATTTTGGAAATCATTATATGAAGCAAATGAGAAAAAAGATAGAGCTGGTAAATAAATTATTGATTGAGAAATACGGCATTCCGCCGCGCTCTAAAGTACCGCCAAATCCAATTGATCTTTTAATCGGAACAATACTTTCTCAAAATACAAATGATAAGAATTCATATAAAGCCTTCCAGAATTTGAAGGAAAGCTATAAAGATTGGAATGAAGTAGAACAATTGACCAGAACCCAAATCGAAACGAAAATTAAAATTGCAGGATTGGGTAAACAGAAATCTGGTGCTATCAAAGAATTTTTATCATCATTAAAAAAAGAAAAGGGAAGTATCTCGCTTGAACATTTTAGAAAAGCCGATAACGAGAAAATTCTAAATGAACTTACCTCATTCAACGGTATTGGAGTGAAAACAGCTAGCTGTGTTTTATTGTTTTCGCTGAGACGGAATGTTTGTCCCGTAGATACACATGTCCATAGAACTACAAACAGAATAGGAATTGTAAAGACAAAAACCCCTGACAAAACATTTGAAATGATTAATTCTGATTTACCGGAAGAAGTTGCTCATTCCTTTCACACTAATCTTATAAGGCTTGGAAGAGAAATTTGTCGACCTTCGAAACCTAGTTGTTTAATTTGTCCTTTGTTAAAGGTCTGCGAATATGATAAGAAAAATCTTAATGGTGAAATTAAATACAAGAAAAATGATTTTCTCCTTCTTGACAGAATAAAATAATACCAACCATCTTATAATATGTTCCTAAAAGTTTATTCTTATCTATTGACAAGAATTCGTATTATTTATAATATTACGAATATAATTCGGCTAATTATATTAATTTCTGAATAATTGCCGGTAGAAAATTAAGTCACTGGAATAATCAACAAAATAAAATCTCGAAGGAAAAGAAATGGCAAAGAAACTCACCTCCAAGTCCTGGGCTGAACCTTTCAAAGTGAAAGTGGTTGAGCCGATTAAAATGACAACTAGAGAATACAGAGAAAAGGCTGCTAAAGAGGCAGGTTATAATACTTTTCTATTAAAATCAGAAGATGTATATATTGATTTGCTTACCGACAGCGGCACAAATGCAATGAGCGATTATCAATGGGCTGGAATGATGCTTGGAGACGAAGCTTATGCAGGTAGTAAAAATTTTTACAACCTCTGGGACAACATTAAGAAATATTACGGCTTTCCTTATTTCGTCCCGACTCATCAAGGTAGAGCTGCCGAACACTTAATATCAAAAATCTTAATTAAACCGGGAGATTTTATTCCTGGAAATATGTATTTCACCACAACAAGGCAACACCAGGAATTAGCCGGAGGTACTTTTGTTGATGTAATTATAAATGAAGCCAATGAACCGCAGAACACTCATCCTTTTAAAGGCAATGTTGATTTGAACAAACTTGATAAACTTGTAAAAGAAGTAGGCGCTAAAAAAATTCCGTATATAAGTTTGGCAGCACCGGTAAATATGGCTGGCGGTCAGCCGGTATCAATGGCAAATATGATTGAACTTGAAAAATATGCCAATAAACATGGAATAAAACTTTGGCTTGATGCAACTCGTGCGGTTGAAAACGCTTATTTCATTATGCAAAGAGAAAAAGGATATGAGAAAAAGACAATCGCTCAAATCTTAAAAGAAATGTGCTCTCACTTTGACGGCATTTGGGTTAGTGCGAAAAAAGATTTGCTTGTAAACATTGGCGGTTTCTTAGCAACAAGAAATAAACATGTTTATGAAGAAGCCCGTAACATGGTTGTAGTTTATGAAGGGCTTCATACTTATGGCGGACTTGCCGGAAGAGATATGGAAGCAATGGCTCGCGGCATAGAAGAGATGACCAACTTCGATTATATAAGATCTAGAATTGGTCAAATAGAATATTTTGGGAAAAGACTGATGGAATACGATATTCCGATTGTACAGCCAATCGGCGGGCATGCAATCTTCCTTGACGCAAAAAAATTCTTACCTCACTTAAAACAAATTGAATTTCCGGCTCAGACCTTAGCAATCGAAGTTTATATTGATTCCGGAGTTCGTGCTATGGAAAGAGGCATTGTTTCCGCCGGAAGAAATAAAATTACTGGCGACCATAATTATCCAAAGCTTGAACTTGTCCGTCTTACCTTACCGAGAAGAGTTTATACTCAAGCTCATATTGATGTAACTTTTGAATCGATAGTTTCTGTTTATGAAAACCGGAAGAAGATAAAAGGTTTGAAAATGGTTTATGAACCTAAGTACTTGAGATTTTTCCAGGCAAGATTTGATAAGCTCTAAATTCTTTTTGATTGAATAAATAATTTGAATTTCTTTTTGGATTCTCGATTCTGAAAACTTGATAATTGGTGCTTAGTTCGGAATTGAGAATCCAGATTTATGAAATTACTAACTGACTGAAGTTACGCAAAACGAATAAAATGGTTCTTTTATCATTATGAACTTAATTCGGAATCTTTATTTCTAAGTTGTTTTCAGATGCTGAAACAAGTTCAGCATGACAATTGCATAACTTCAGTAACTAATTAAATTTTCTGAACCTTCTAAAAATAAAATAATTATTACATGATTAACGAAACAGATGCAAAGATTCTAAATATACTTCAGAAAAATTCCAGGACATCAAATGCTGAAATTGCCCGGCAAATCAATATGGCACCATCAGCAGTTTTAGAGAGAATCCGCAAGTTAGAAAAAAAAAAAATCGTTAAAAGATATGCAGTGCATATCGATCCGGTTCATGTTGAAAGAGGACTGCTTGCTTTTATTGAGGTAAAAGCAAATGGTCCTGTTGTCGATCAAAAAACAGCAAAAGAATTGGCAAAGATTGATGAAGTTCAGGAAGTTCATATTGTTGCCGGAGAAGATTGTTATCTTGTAAAAGTACGTGTAAAAAATACTGAGGCTCTGACACAACTTTTAAGAACCAAGTTTGCTTCTATCAAGTCAATCCGAACAACAAACACAACAATTGTCCTTGAGACAGTTAAAGAGACAAACGAACTTGTTTTCTAACTTAGGTGTTAGCAATAAATTAAAAAGCTTTCGAACTTTAAAACAATTTTTGAGTTTATTTTCTCACTGACTGTCAAATCAATTTGGCAACAACATCCTGTATACTTTAAAAGCCTTGGAATTGTGTATCTTTCATAATTTTTATTAAATTTTCAATGAATAAAAAATTCAATAGGGAAAATTATGCAAAGCTTTTCCAGAGAAATATTGGAAGATATTCTTATAGAAGTAGTAAATATTGAAAGAGCTACCTATAAAGAAACGGATGATTTCAGAAATAGATTAAAAAAGGATTTTGAAGATGGCTGGAGAAAAATTATTGTTGATCTAAAATATAATTCGTTCATGGACTCAACTTTTCTCGGTTCTCTTATTACATCTTTAAAAACTGTATCGAAACTTGGCGGGGATTTAAGGATTGCCGGAGTTAGTGGTGATACAAAAGCAATATTTGAATTTACGGGTACTTCAAGAGTATTCAAAATATTTAAAAACAGGGAGGCTGCTATAAATAGCTTTAAAATATAATATCAAGTTAAATAGAAAAATTAGAAAATTTTTGGAGATAATTTATGGATGTTGTCTTACTGTCTAGGCTTCAATTTGCTATGACAATAATGTTCCACTTTGTCTTTCCTCCAATATCAATTGGCTTAGCATGGATGCTTGTTATTGTAGAAACACTTGGATGGAAACGGAAAGATGAAGTGTATGAGAGAATTGGAAAATTCTTTTCAAAGATTCTTGCTTTAACTTTTGCCGTTGGAGTTGCTTCCGGAATTGTTATGGAATTTCAATTTGGAACCAACTGGGCTCAGTATTCAAAATTTGTTGGTGATATTTTTGGTGCACCTCTGGCTGCGGAAGGTGTGTTCGCATTTTTCCTTGAATCTGGTTTTCTTGGTCTCTATATCTTTGGAAGAAAGAGAGTGTCAAAAGGCATTCACTGGTTTTCAATATTAATGGTAGCAGTTGGAGCGACTATTTCGGCGTTCTGGATTATTGTTGCAGGCTCCTGGATGCAAACACCCGCAGGTTATGTTATTCAGAATGGAAGGGCAGTTCTAACTGATTTTTGGGAGGCTGTATTTAATCCTTCTACTATTATCAGATTTTTGCACACATTTGACGCAGCTTTGATTACCGGCTCATTTATGATGGCTGGAGTTTCTGCATATTTAATTTTAAAAGAAAAACATGCAGAGCTCGCAAAGAAATCAATGAGGATTGCAGTAATTTTTGGATTGGTAGTTTCTCTATTAGAGCTTTTTCCTTTTGGACATGAAAGCGGAAGGGAAGTAGCTCATTTACAACCTGAAAAGTTTGCTGCAATTCAAGGTCTTTATACTTCACAGACTGGCGCACCAATGGCTGTTTTTGCTGTTCCGGTTATGCCGCCGCCTGAACTCAAAGCGAAAATTGAAATTCCAAATTTGCTAAGTTATCTTGCATTTGGTGATGCTAATGCACGTGTGCAAGGAATAAATGAATTTCCATCAAACGACCTTCCGCCTTTATTTATTACTTTCGTTTCTTACCATAATATGGTTGCACTTGGAATGCTGTTTATCCTTTTAACTGCGTTAGGTACGATTCAGCTTTATCGAAAAAAATTGTGGGATAGTAAAAAACTTCTCAGAGTTTTTATTTGGGCTATTCCATTTCCGGTTCTGGCTTGTGAGCTTGGATGGATTTCCGCAGAAGTGGGAAGACAGCCTTGGATAGTTTATCATGTTATGAGGACTCAAGATGCGGTTTCAACATCTCTAGTTCCTGGCGATGTTTTATTTTCAATTATTGTTTTCTTCTTAATCTATGCATTGATTGGTATATTATATATCTATCTTTTGGTGAAAGAAATAAAGCATGGACCCGAACCTGAAGTAAAGGAGGTAAATTGAAAATGGATTTGAACACAGTTTGGTTTTTGTTAGTCGGAGTTTTAATTATTGGATATGCAATTCTTGACGGCTTCGATTTCGGTGTTGGTGTTATTCATCTTTTTACAAAGAATGAAGACGATAAAAGAATAATGATGAACGCAATTGGACCGGTGTGGGACGGAAATGAAGTTTGGCTTCTAACTGGAGGAGGTGCATTATTTGCTGCTTTTCCACCTGTCTATGCTACCGTATTCAGTGGATTTTATATTGCTCTTATTCTTTTACTTGCTGCTTTAATTTTTAGAGCAGTTTCTTTTGAATTTCGAGGAAAGGTTGAGTCGGCGACTTGGAGAAAATTTTGGGATGCTGCTTTTGGAATTGGAAGTCTTCTGCCTGCAATTCTATTCGGAGTTGCATTCGGAAATATCTTGAGAGGAATTCCAGTCGATGCGAATGGAAATTTTGTTGGTTCATTCATTGAACTATTAAATCCTTATTCTATCTTAATTGGAGTGCTCAGCCTTGCTTTATTCATAATGCATGGTGCTAACTATATGACAAATAAATCCGAAGGAGTGCTGAGAGAAAGATTTGAAAAATTAAGCAATAAGTTCTGGATACTATTTGTTGTTCTCTATGTTATCGCAACATTTCTGACAATGTTTGAAGCCGGATATTTGTTTGATGGAATAATGTCAAGTCCATTGTTCTGGATATTGTTTATTCTTTTACTTGCATCGGTTCTATATCAGCCGGTTGCATTAAAGGCAAATAAATATTTTGTCACATTCCTTTCATCAGCAATAACTATTGCATCAGTGATAGGTCTTGCGGCGTTAAGTTTATTTCCAAGACTTGTTCCTTCAAACATTGATTTGAATTTCAGTCTTACGATTTATAATTCATCTTCATCAGATCGAACGCTTTTAACAATGCTTATAATCGCTCTTATAGGAATGCCGTTAGTAATAATTTATACAATTTTTATTTACCGCGTGTTTAAGGGGAAAGTAGTATTAGGGAAAGAAAGTTATTGAAAATTTAATAAAGGAAAGAGACTCACTTTTAAAGTGAGTCTCTTTTAGTAAATACTACTTCTTATTCGATGTAAAATACTTTAAATCTTTTAGATGTGTTAAGTCTTTTACTCTTTGGGGCGAGTAACCGAGTTTTGCAAAATCCAGTATTCCATTAGGTGAATGACAGTTCTCGCAGCTTAATCCGTCCTTCTTTATTCCGTGGTTGATCATTAAAGTACCATATTGCCGCATCCAGTGTGGTTCAATATTTCTAAGATTTCCCTTACTATCAATCGGGTAAACATCAGACCAAGTGCTTACACCAAAGTAATGCATAAAATCATCCATCATATATTCTTTGAATGGGAACTGGTACATTCTTTTAACTATTGGATTTTCAATAGCCTTCTTCATTGACGCAAGTGAATTACCGGTTTCATAATATGTCGGATAGTCAAACGGTAAAATCATTGCGCCGAAAGGTCCTTGATTCGACATATCTTCATACATGTAAGCATTAAAAAGCTTGAACGGATAAATTTTACTTTGTCCCATGTTCTCGAGTTTTACAATAAAGGTTTTAATTACTTCCTTTCTCTTTTCAATCATTTTTGGGCTTAATTGTGAAAGAGTATTTGTGAAAGTTTTCATGTAATTATCAGCTTGCTGTGAAGTCATTCCGAAATCGCTCATAATATTTTGCTTTACTTCTTTCAAAGCTTCCGGATCATTCAAAGTCACCAATTGATTCATTAATGGATTGTACTTATCCGTATGATTTGGATTATTGCCCATTGCATTTGCTAAGAAAGTTCCATTGCCATTAAACCAAAGATAAGTGATTCCAACATCGGGTTTGCCTGAACGTAAAATATCAGTGGGGACGTACATTCCATCTTCTTTATCCCATGTAGGATGAACCCAATCTCTCAAGACCACGCTGCTGCTTTGGAGACTTGGAATATGGCATGTCTCGCAAGCAATTCTATTTACATGTCCGTTAAGAATGACATCTTCTAATTTATTTTTTGTATGCGGTGCCGATGTATGGCAATTTTCGCAATCAACTTTTCTATTCGGCAAATCATTTGCGACTAAATCTGTTCCTTTAACACCTCTCGGAATTTTATGACCTTCGGGAACGTGGCAATCGAGGCACTGCAATCCGGCTGCAGCATGCACATCATCTTCCGAACTAAATGGATTGCCTCGTTTGGAACCGCCATGAATAATTCTTTGGTTCTTATATCCTAAACTTTTTGCTGCAACATTATATTGGTAAACATCTCCGCCCATATTATGCTGATGACAGTTAAGACAATTCTTATTGGTTGGAATAGTTACAGACATTGCCGCTTCCATTGTCCTATCCTGGTTCCATCGATAACCAACTTTGTCTTTAATTACGTACTTATAATTCATGTCATAATTTTGAGAATGACAAATTAAGCAGTCAATTCCTTCTTTTGTTTCTGCAGGAATTACACCGCCCGGCATCATTTTCTCTGTTGCCGGATCATAGCTTCCGCCAATATGACATTGCCCGCATCCTTCACTTCTCATTACAGCCGGCTTGTCTTTTCCATTCGGGTATGTTTTAACAAGAACTGCCCAACCGGTCCATGAAAAGCTTCCCGGAATGCCGCAAGCTCTATCAATCTTCCCGACTGGTATGGGTCTTCCTTTTGCATTTACCTGCTTCCCGTTGAAACCGTAAGTTGAAAATCCTGGAGCCATTCTTTGGAATTCAAAATGAACAGAATTAATGACATCACTTAGTGTGTTAACTTTTTTTATTGAACCATCTGCTTCATGAACCTTCATTGTTTTATGACATTCAAGACAAGTTTCTGGTCCTTTGTACTGCTTGATTCCTGCCTTACGGAAATATTCGATATGCTTGAATTTAGTATCGCGCATGAATGACGGCGTATTCATCAGCATCTGTATCTTGACACTTCGAGTGAAATCATTCTTTTCGTCTTTTGTTATCTCTTCCGCTTTTTCCAGACGTTCATTATAAGTTATCTTCCTTGCAGTTTCTTCGAATTGTTCATCAGTAAGTTTTTTGCTGCTGTTATATGTTAAAGGAGCGTTTTTAACTCCTGTGTACCATTCAAAAAACGATGGCATTGCCATCATTCCGACAAAAAGAATTAAGGCAAGCCCGACTATTACTGCCGTAATTTTCCCGTACCATTTTTTGAGGAAAGGTTTTAAGTTAATTTTCATTTTCATTTTTCACCTGCTGAATTGTAATTTCAGTTAATTGAGATTTGACTATATGATTTTCATGGACGTGCCATCCGGTAAGCATGGATTTAAAATTGCTGAGGATGGTAGTTCCTGTTGTTGCTAAATAAATATGTCCAATCATAAAGATTGATAATAAAAATCCTATTGTAGTATGGAAGACTGCGGTAAGTAGCAGTCCCGAAGTTTCGAAAAGTTTGTTTAAAATAAATTCAGGAAAAAGCAAAGCCCAGCCGGTAATCAGGAGAAGAGGGAACAGCGCATACATAATATTCAGATAAGTAATTTGCTGAAGCGGATTGAACTTTTGATTTGCTGAGGTTTCAAAAGGATGCTCTTCATTCTTAAAAATTCCACTTAAATAAAATTTTAACTGAAGAAGCATATTCTTTGCGAAGTTTTTCAGCTTTGGAAGATAATGTTTGTAATTTCCGGATATTATGTTCAGAATAAAGAAGAACAAATAATTCAAAGTAAGAGTTATTCCTGAAATATTATGGATTAAAATTGCTGTGTGAAAATCAATTATCGGTGAATTAATTTTGGCGTATTGAAGATTAAGTCCGGTAAAAATTAATGAAAGAAACAGCAGTGCATTAAGCCAATGCCAAATTCTGAGCCAGACAGGATACAAATAAAGTGATTCATTCTTCATTTCAATTTTCTTTTCTTTGCTATCGTTCTTAAAATTCCATGTACTGAAAGAGCAATCAGGGTTAGACCAAAAATTATAAAGCTTAAAAGATTGAGGTAATAGTTTCTTGTAGCGCCGATGACATATGAATTATTCAAAATAACTGCATTTAAAAAGCCTTCTTTATTCCTCGACTGTTTCGATTCAAACTTGTAAAGTGTTTGAAGCAGCAAAGAATTCCTTGAATGACATTCTACGCAGTTTTTTACTGCTTTATCTTTAGGTAGAATTATATGGCTTACACCAGGTGCATTTGGAGAAGTATGACAATCAATGCATCTGACTGATTTCCAATGAAGATCCATATGCGGCAGCCATGAGTGTGAAGTAGTCAGAGATGGAAGAATAACGCCAGACAAATATTTTATCTTAGAATTATTTTCATGACAGTTTAAGCAAATCATATTATCATAAAGAACTGTTTCCTTAATATCTTTACTTACCCTCGCATGTATTTCAAAACTATGCGGGTCATGGCAATCGAAGCAGGTAAATTTGTTACCAAGTTTCTTATAGTGAACACTCTGTTTAAATTCTTTTTCAATTGATTGGAAATGAAATTGTTTAAACTTTGGTTCATCTTTATGACAATTGAGGCAGTAAAGATTTTCATTCTTCAACTTTGCATTGTGAGGAAAAGTTTGGAAATCTTTTGAATGGCAATCGATGCAAGCAAGATCTTTATGATTTGAATTATAAAATTCTTTTGGAGATACTGCCAAACTTTTTATAATTCCGGTCGTTGTATCCCGGTAAGAAAGAGTTGCCATTGAATGGCATCGAAGACAATTTTGATTCTCATCCTTGGTTGAGAGAGAATTTTGTTTTGCTGCCGGTTTGACCGATACTAAAATAAATAAGCTTAACGCTGTGATTAAAAATTTCATACTTAAGAAAAAAGAGTTTTTTCAACTATTATTTTACACAATTAGTTATCAACTCTTTAATCTTACCGCATTCTGAATATAAACTGTAAACGTCACAAAGACGACAATCTTTTTCTCCACAGGGATTGTTTGAATGTTCGAACGTCCAGCATGGTTTTGTATGAGAATTGAAGGCTTCGCAAATTTCTCTATCATTCTTAGTGCATTTTGTAATTTCCCAGCATGGTATAAGAGAATAAATTGATTTAATGCCGGCAATACTAATCTTGCTTTCGTTGATCGCTTTGCGTATGCATATTAATCTATCGATATCCGCTTTAGAATAAAGCCTATGACTTGATTCTTTTTTAAATGGAATAATCAGACCTTCTTTTTCATACATCCGTAAAGTATGTACGGAAATATCAAGTATCTTAGCCGCACTGCTTATCGGGAATAATGGTAAATTTATATTTTCAGTTTCGTTCAATTCAGTAATCATTTAAAAAGTTGATATTTATAATTACCAAATTATTTGCCAATTATAATTACCATTTATTCTTTGAAAATATTCGTTTTTGTTAACTCTTATTTCTAAAGCAGAGAAATAGGAAAAAATGTTTTTCATTTTAGGTGACTAATGAACAGGACGCAATTATTATATATAGACAAATCAGTTCATTGACCTGTGAGTCATAAGTGTGATTGAATTAAACAACTTTAGTTTTCATTTTTATATATGCTTCTTTATATTTGTTAAACTAATATAAAATCGAAGGATTCCTTTCTTTTATGGCAAATCAATATGAAATTGTTGTGCTCGGCGGTGGTCCTGGCGGATACGTTGCTGCCATTAGAGCCGCTCAACTTGGATTTAAAACTGCTGTTATTGATAAAGATAAGCTAGGCGGAATCTGCCTTAACTGGGGCTGCATTCCAACTAAATCACTGCTAAAAAATGCTGAGATATACGATTTAATGAAAAATCATTCCTCTGATTTTGGAATTAAAATTCAAGGATTGGATTTTGACTTTGAAAGAATAATCAAACGCAGCCGGGAAATATCTGACAGGATTACAAAAAACGTTGAAATTCTTGTTAAGAAAAATAAAGTTGATAGAATTAAAGGGTTTGGAAAGCTTTCTTCTAAAAATCAAATTGATATTTTTAATGAAGAAGGGCAGAAAACCAATTCAATTACTGCGGATAATATTTTAATCGCAACTGGTGCACGTCCAAAAGTATTGCCATCCATTCCAGTTGATAAGAAAAGAATTATTACAAGTACAGAAGCAATGATTCTTCCAGAGCTTCCTAAAGAAATGATTATCATTGGTGCGGGTGCAATCGGTGTTGAGTTTGCATATTTTTATTCCGTGCTTGGAACCAGGGTAACAATTATTGAGATGATGGATACAATTCTTCCAATTGAGGATAGAGAAGTTTCCGAGACCTTAGCTAAGAGCTTTAAAAAACGCGGCATTGATATTTTCACTAAATCTTCTGTAGAAAAAGCAATTGTAAAAGGAAATAAAGTTTCGGTTACAATTACTTCTGAAGGACAAAAGAAAGAATTATCTGCCGATATTGTATTAAATGCAATCGGTGTTACCGGAAATGTTGAAGGATTTGGACTTGAAGAACTTGGTGTTGAGCTTTTCAAGAATCATATTAAAGTAAACAAATCAACTTACGAGACAAACATAAAAGGCATCTATGCAATCGGAGATGTTATCGGTCCGCCATGGCTAGCGCATGTTGCTTCTCATGAAGGAATTCATTGTGTAGAAAAGATAAAAGGATTGCGTATCCCCGATATAGATTATAACAATATTCCAGGCTGTACGTTCTGCCAGCCTCAAGTCGCAAGCATCGGATTGACTGAAGCAAAAGCAAAAGAAGCCGGATATGAAATCAAAGTAGGAAAGTTTCCGTTTATGGCAAGCGGCAAAGCGTTTGCAATTGGAGAGAGGGAAGGTTTTGTAAAATTTATTTTTGATGCAAAATATGGTGAGATTTTAGGAGTTCATATCATCGGTTCTGAAGCAACAGAGATGATTGCAGAAGCTGGCTTGGCAAAATCCCTTGAGGCAACCGGTGAATCAATAATTAAAACCATACACGCACACCCAACACTTGCGGAATCAATAATGGAAGCCGCCGCACAAGCTTACGGCGAAGCAATCCACATATAGAATCCATGATTATGAATAGGATATTAAAGTAATCATGCAATCATGTGAAGAATGACATTAATATGAATAATGAACGAGAATTAAGTTATTGCGACCTTGGCTTGATAGATTATAAAGAAGCCTGGGATTTGCAGAAGCAAATTTTTGAATTAAGGCACATTAAAAAGATTACAGATGTTTTATTTTTACTTGAGCATCCCCATACTTATACACTTGGAAAAGTTGCTGATAAAAATAACCTGATTGGCTCGGCAGAGTACTTAAAAGAAAATAAAATATCCGTTTATGATATTGATCGCGGTGGAGATATTACTTATCACGGTCCAGGACAAATTGTTGGATACCCTATAATCGATTTGAATGAATGGCAGAACGATACGCATAAATACCTAAGAGCACTTGAAGAAGTAATAACTAGAACTTGCAGCTTTTATGGGATTACCGGAATTAGAGATCCAAAATATACCGGCGTTTGGGTAGAGAATAGAAAAATTGCAGCCATCGGTATTAAAGTTAGCCGATGGATAACAATGCACGGCTTTGCGTTTAATATTAACACAAACCTTGCACTTTTTTCCGGAATTATTCCATGTGGTATCTCAGATAAAGAAGTGACATCGCTTGAAAAAGAAACCGGCAGAAAAATAACTATAGAAGAAGTAAAATCTCTTTTAGTCAAAAACTTTCAAGAGGTTTTCAGCTATAAAAAAATAAACGTGCTTCCACAAGAAGAAATAAGAGAATTAATCACAGAAAATGCATCTATCAAATTAACCCAAGCTAATTCATGAAAGGTTTATGATGCCTAAAAAGAATTCATCAAAAAATGAAACGATTTACCAACCTCTTAAAGTGATAAACGCTGATGAAGGCAGCAATGGCAAATCCAAAGTTTATACTGAAGAAGAAAGGTTAGAGCCGATTCAGCTTAATAAAGAGTTTTTGTTAAAAGCATTGAAGGTAATGCTGACCGCACGTTACATCGACAACAAAGCGATGAATTTACTACGTCAAGGAAAAACATTTTTTCACATTGCAGGATCAGGGCACGAAGCAATTCAAGTTGCGGTTGGTTTGTCTTTGAATCCGAAAAAAGATTGGCTGTTTCCTTATTATCGTGATCTTGCTGTAGTGCTCTCAACCGAAGTAACACCTTACGATTTTTTCCTTCAATGTTTTGCTAAAGTTGACGACCCTTCAACAGGTGCAAAACAACTTCCCGGTCATTGGGGTAAGAGAGACATCAATCTTCCGACTCAATCAAGTCCTACCGGTACGCAATTTTTAAATGCAGTTGGTACTGCACTTGCCAGTGTTAAGAAAGGCGAAAAAAATGTTACGTACGTAAGCAGTGGAGAAGGTACGACAAGCCAAGGTGAATTTCACGAAGCAGTAAACTGGGCAAGCCGTGAAAAGATTCCAGTCCTTTTTGTAATTGAAAATAATAAATATGCTATATCAGTAAAAGTTCAGCAGCAAAGCGGTGGTAAAGATCATTCAATAGCCGCAATGATGAGTGGTTACGATAACCTCTTTCATTCTAGAATTGACGGCACAGATTTCTTTGAATCTTTTAATACAGTTCAGAAAGCTATTCAATATATAAAAGAAGGAAACGGACCAGCTTTAATTGAAGCCGATGTTGTAAGACTACTATCTCATTCTTCATCCGATGACCAGAAAAAATACCGTGACGCAAAAGAACTTGTTGAAGATGTAAAACGATGTCCGATTGACAAGCTTTCGAAAAAATTAATTAATGATGGAATGATTTCGAAAGAAGAATATGAAAATTTAAAGAAAGAAGTACTTGAGGAGATTAATAAAGCATCAGATGAAGCCTCACTAGCAAAAGATCCAACTCCCGAAGAAGCCGCTAAAAATGTTTTTGATGAAAGCGGACTGAAAGATACTCTGGAGTATGAAAAGTCTATGCCTTCAGGCAAACCGGTTGTAATGGTTGATGCAATTAACCACGCTCTTCATGAAGAAATGGAGCGTAACGAAAAAATATATGTTTTCGGAGAAGATATTGCTGATGCAAAAGGCGGAGTGTTTACAGCAACTAAAGGTTTATCCACAAAGTTTGGAACAGACAGAGTTTTTAATTCTCCTTTAGCTGAAGCAAGCATAATCGGAGTTGCAACAGGAATGGCACTTGCAGGATTAAAGCCAGTTGTTGAAATTCAATTCGGCGATTATATCTGGCCTGCATTTATGCAGTTTAAATCCGAAGTTGCTACGATGCGTTATCGTTCCAACAATACATGGGCAGCGCCGGTAGTAACGCGTGTTGCTGTCGGTGGATATATTCACGGCGGTCTTTATCACAGCCAGAATATTGAATCAATCTTTGCACATGTTCCGGGAATTTATATCGCTTATCCTTCAAATGCTGCTGATGCACAAGGTCTACTTAAAACTGCTTGTAGAATCGATGATCCTGTTTTATTCTGTGAGCATAAAGGACTCTATAGACAGAGCTTTGCAATGTCTCCTTCGCCAGATGCAGATTATCTAATCCCGTTTGGTAAAGCTAAAGTTGTTCGGGAAGGAACCGATATAACGGTTGTTTCATATGGGGTGTCATTCTGGGATTCAGTCTTTGCTGCTCGGAAACTTGAAGATGAAGGATACTCGGTAGAAGTTATCGATATCAGAACGATTATTCCACTAGATGAAGAGACGATTTATAATTCTGTAAAGAAGACTAACAAGGTTATCGTTGTACATGAAGATACTTTGACAGCAGGGTATGGAGCGGAGATAGCCGCAAAAGTTGCAGAAAATTGTTTCCAACATCTAGACGGACCTGTGAAAAGAGTTGCGGCAAAGGATTCGCACATTCCGTATTCGCCAATATTGGAAAATGCAGTTCTGCCAAGTAGAGAGCAAATTTATAAAGGAATTAAGGAATTATTAGAATTTTAATAATCGGAGTTTTATAATGGATATTATAATGCCCAAGATGGGCGAGAGTGTTAATGAAGGCACGATAATAAAATGGCATAAGAATAAAGGCGATGCTGTTAAAAGAGACGAAGTCATTTTTGAAATCAGCACCGACAAAGTGGATACGGAGATACCTTCACCTGCAGATGGTGTGCTGTCTGAAGTTAAATTTAATGAAGGTGATACAGTTGCGGTAGGAACTGTTGTTGCAATATTGAATACATCCGGAGAAGCATCGACTAAGAATAAAGAAACAATATCCGAACCTGCTCATCATGAGGAAGAAATTAAAACTGAATATCATGAAGTGAAGAAGCAGGTTGATGAAACTGTTCATGCAGAAGTAGTTTCAATGCCGGCTGCTGCTGAAATTAAATCAGGTTCAAATGATCTTATTGAACTGACTATGCCTAAAATGGGCGAATCTGTAATGGAAGGTACTATCATTAAATGGCATAAGAAAGTTGGAGATACTGTTAAGAAAGATGAAACTGTTTTTGAAATTAGTACCGATAAAGTTGATACAGAAGTACCTTCACCAGCAAATGGAGTACTTGCTCAAATATTAATTGGTGAGCAGGAAACGGTTGAAGTTGGAACAGTCGTTGCGAAACTTTCTGTAAGCGGCACAGTAATATCTAAAGACGAAATAATTACTAAAACTGAAGATCTATCCGGATCTCAAAAGAAAGAGCCGGTATTTGTAAAAGAAGGAATTGCTCAACCAGCGGCAATGCATGATAACTTTGCACGCACCAGTATAACCGAGTATGAGGAAGTTAAAGCCGAAGGTAGTGAAAAATCGGGCAGTAATAATGGAAGTAGGTTTTTGTCTCCGCTAGTTATGAATATAGCAAGAAAAGAAAACATTAGCTTTGAAGAATTGGAAAAAATAAATGGGACCGGACTTGACGGCAGAGTAACCAAAAAAGATATTCTTAGCTATATTGAAACCAGAAGCAAAACTAAACCACCACAGAATCAATCCAGTGTTGAAGAAATAAAAAAAGAAACTCCTCACGAACAATCTTATGAAGCTGTTAAAGCAGTTCCAGCTTCATATACAGCGTCAGGAGTGCAGCCGGTTTATTCTTCTCATGAAGTTGAGAGAATACCGATGGACAATGTCCGTCAGAAGATAATGCAGCACATGATAAACAGCCGGGACACTTCAGTTCATGTTTCGGCTATGATTGAAGCGGATGTAACAAGAATCTATAGGTTTCTCAAAGCTAACAGAGATGAAATACAAAGGAAGCAAGGCATTAAGCTTACTTACATGCCGTTTGTTGCTCATGCATGTATTAAAGCTCTTAAAGAATTTCCGCTTGTTAATGCAACGGTTGACGGTTACACAATTGTTAAAAAGAAATTTATAAATCTCGGAATTGCAGTTGCAGTTGAACCTAATGGATTGATTGTACCGAATATTAAAAATGCCGACGAGAAAAATATCATTGGGCTTGCACGTGCAATAAACGATATTGCCGAAAGAGCAAGAACGAAAAGACTAACTCCTGACGACATTACCAACGGCACATTTTCAATTACAAACTATGGTATCTTTGGAACTATATTTGGAACGCCGATTATAAATCAGCCTGAAGTTGCGATACTCGGCGTAGGAACAGTTGTTAAAAAGCCTGTTGTTGTAGAAGTTGAAGGAGTTGATACAATTGCAATCAAACCGACAATGGCATTAACATTAACACATGACCACCGCTTAGTTGATGGTATGCTTGGCGGCAGGTTCTTAAAATCAATTAAAGATACGCTTGAGAGTTTTAGCGAGAATGAAATTTAAACGGTATATGGTTATACGGTTTAAAGGTATAAAAAGACAACCCCGGTTATCTGCCTCTATACCTTATATATATATATCATTATACCAAAGCATGAAGGAAATTAATTACGAATGTGATTTACAATCAGACATACAGGAAGCAGAAGGATAGACAGTGGTAATCAATCAGCATCAAAGAGAATATAAAGAAATTGTTGAGAAGGAAAAAGTACCGTTGGGAAAAAGGCCGGAGTGGCTTAAAGTAAAACTTCCAAACGGAGATAATTATTCTGACGTAAAAAATTTGATGAGGAATCAGCATCTTCACACTGTATGTGAAGAGGCAAGATGTCCAAATATGGGTGAATGCTGGAATCACCGTACAGCCACATTTATGATACTCGGCGATACATGCACGCGAAGCTGCGGCTTCTGCAATATTAAGACCGGTACACCGAATATACTTGATCTTGATGAACCCAGACGTGTTGCTGAATCTGTTAAAGAACTGAAACTTAGACATGTAGTGATAACCTCAGTTGATCGCGATGAGCTTAAAGACGGCGGAGCTTCCATCTTTAAGGAAACAGTTAGACTGATAAATGAAAGCATGCCGGATACAACAGTTGAGATTTTAATTCCCGACTTCAGAGGAGTTGAGGAAGCATTTCAAATTATAATGAAAAATCCTCCGGACATTCTTAACCATAATCTTGAAACAGTACCGAGACTTTATCATGTTGTAAGACCTCAGGCAAAATACCAGCGCAGCCTTGATTTGCTTCAGTGGTTTAAGAACAGATTCCTGAAAACGAAAAGTGGAATTATGGTCGGCATTGGCGAAACAAAAGAAGAAGTAATTGAAACAATGCACGATCTTCAGAAGCATGGAGTTGATATTTTAACTATCGGTCAATATCTGCAGCCTACTAAAATGCATTTGCCGGTTGACCGGTTTGTTACTCTTGACGAATTCAAATTCTACAAAGATGAAGGTTTGAAGATGGGATTCAAGATTGTCGAATCCGGTCCGCTTGTAAGAAGTTCTTACCATGCAGATCAGCAGGCGAGAGCGTTATTCTAAAATGTTAGTTAGATGGCTGCATGATTGCATGCAGCCATGCATTAATTCTGCAAAGCGATCATATTGCTTCTAATTGTGGTAATAGTCTCCCTGACTGTCCCACCAATATATTTTTATATCAGCAAATTGAAAGTCTGAAGTAGATTTAACATTAGAGAACCAGACTGCATCGCTGGTAGAGATTCGCCTTCATTAAGCGATCCAAAATAACCTGTTTCGCTTTCTACAATGTAACTTCCGTTTTTCAATTTAATAGAACAGCTTACATTATTAGCAGTAGCTCCGCCGCCATCATTCTTAACCGTAACTACAATTTGAAAAAATGAAGAGCTTGTTGCATTAATATTTTGAGTACTTATTAAATCGACTTTAGGTGGAGAAAATAAAACTGAGAGCGGAGAATCAGGATTTCATCCACACAATATTAAGAATGGAAACAATAACAAAACTCTAAACATTTTTTTCATATTTGCCTCATTTACCTTTTCAAGAATTAGTCCTCTCAAATTATGATCCATAGAAAAAATATTTTTATTCATCGATTATAGGTTTTCGATGCATAGAATTGGAAACATGAAATGAATAATTGATTAGACAATTGAATGCGAATTACATAAAGGGAAATATCATTTTTTTATTTAATAGATTATCTTTGAACTAATCTTTACAGGATAGTTATGAAAAGATATATACTAAAGTCATTATTATTTCCTCCCTTAGTTTGCTTAACTCTGAATGCACAGAATTTTGTTACAGCTTCGTATATTACTTTACCTGGTAACAACAACGAATTTGACGTATTTAACTACGGATATTTCGGTTCATCGGGGGCATATCTTTGCTGGGTTAATCAGATTGATTCCACTTATTCAATTTATTTAAGAAGAACAGTTCCTGACTCTTCAAAAAATATTCTTATATATTCTAGTACAGAACAGATATCAAAACCTAAAATTGCAGTTGCCGGAAATACTCCTAATATGAGAATAGTCTGGCAGATGATGGTAAACAATCATTGGCAAATTTTATCCAGAGAATTAATTGGCGATTCACTATCCGATATAACCGATATTACTGATTCTTTAAGCGATAACATCACTCCTGCAATAAGTCAATATAATGTTGTATGGATTAATAACGGAAATTTATACTATAAAAGTTTTGATACATTATCCACACCGCCTAAGTTATTAGATAGCGCAGATTGTTCAAATCCGGATATCGTAAAATTTTCTTCTTATAATTTTATAAGTATTGCTTATGAAAAAGGACAGCAGCCGGAAAGACAAATCTATGAAGTTAGTTATAATTCATATAACTCTCCCCAATGGTCAATTCAAAAAATATCGAATGGATCGGATAATATAAATCCGCATTTTTCTCTAAGCGGTGAGCCAGCTTTAACTTTCCAGACATTAATAAACGGCAAGTGGCATACGGTATATCAGAATTTCGGCAAGCTGGACACTACCGATAATCAATCGTATAATTGTGAATACTCTGAGTCATATTCGTATATGGTTTTAGGTAAAAAGGAAACCTCTTGGCGATGGACTCCATATTTTATTGTTTATGATTCAGATTCTTTAGGCAGCAACAGACAAATTTATTTAAAAACACTTGCATTCGTACCGGATACATCAATTACGCTTTCGGATTCTTCGAGTGATAACTATTATCCGCGTATTTGTTTTGAAAAACCAGCAGACACAATGTATATAGCTATACTATGGATACATGACGAAAACGGAAAAAAAGATATCTGGATGGCAAAGACTGTTTTCAATCCTCTAGTCGGAGCTGTTGAATCTTCAAATAATCAAATAAAGAATTTTAATCTCTTTCAGAACTATCCCAATCCGTTCAATCCAAGCACAGTAATCAGTTATCAGCTTTCGGCGCTTAGCCATGTTAAACTAAAAGTTTATGATGTACTTGGAAGGGAGGTTGCCGAATTAGTTAATGATGCAAAGCCAGCGGGAACTTATAAAGTTGAATTCGATGCATCAAAGCTTTCGAGCGGAGTTTATTTCTATCAGCTAAAGGCAGTACCGCAAAATGGGGGAAGTGCTGGAGAATTTATTGAAACTAAAAAGCTTTTGCTGCTGAAATGAAATTTGGGAATATGGTATAAGGTATAAAGTTGCAGTGCTTGTAATATTTATTATGCTTGCATACCATATTCTTCGAAATGAAGCTGAAAAAAATGATTAAGGCTTCAGCCGCTTAAGAAAGTCAATGCGGCTAAAGCCAAGGACAAAGGGGATGGAACAAGTTTCAAGAAGAAGAGGCATTTCACATTGGTAAATCCTCATTCCTTTATTTATATTAATCCAACAAAAAATTTTCATTTTTGTTTTTATATAAGGATTGGCTCGTTGTCTATATCTAAAACATATTTCAATGTATTTAATTACGGCTCATTGATTCTTGTGATATTATTTGTTTTGTTGATTATTACACGCATTGCGCCCGAAGAGTCATTCATTTATTTTGCAGTTGTTACAATTTTACTTTTTGTATCTAGAATATTTATCAGAATATTTTATTATAAACAGAATAGAAAAATAGATAACGGAGGCTGACTTCGAAACTGCGAAGAGAGTTAACGGCAAATTAAACGCTAAAGTGCTAATTCTAAATCAGAGTTACGAGCCGTTAACAGTCTGCAACATAAAGAAAGCGGTAATTTTAATTTACCTCGGTAAAGCCGAATTGGTGTTGAATGACAATAGGAAGGAAGTCCGGAGTGTAACTGCCAGGATTCCATGGCCCAGCATAATAAGGCTTAACCACTTTATTAACGTACCGTACAAGAAGGTAGTATTAACACGTAAGAATATATTGAGGAGAGACGCTTACAAGTGTTCTTACTGCGGCAGAAGCGATTTACCATTAACAATAGACCATATTGTCCCAAAGTCTAAAGGCGGGAGCGATTCATGGGAAAACTTAGTTTGTGCCTGCACTTTCTGCAATAATAAAAAAGGCGACCGCACACCTGAGGAAGCAAAGATGCAGCTTCTTAACCGACCTTTCAAACCGAGCCATATAATGTTTATTAAGCATGTTGTTGGTAAACTGGATGATAATTGGAAGCCGTACTTGTATCTGTCGTAGGGTATATGATATAACTTTTGAAAATTTTACTGTATAAAAAGAAAAATTGTCAAATTGTTACCTCGTTTTAAAACTATTTAACAATCAAGCAATTTTACAATTTGTAAATTGAACGTTAAGCCAGATCAAAATAAATTTCAAATCTTAAATTTTCATTTGAATTGTCAAGATAATTAACGGTATTATTATTATTTTTCAACTCATTATTAAAAACAATATCTTACTTCATGCCGAAAAAAAGAATACTTAGCGGAATGAGACCTACAGGCAAGCTGCATATCGGTCACTATGTAGGCGCTCTGGAAAACTGGATAAAGCTTCAAAATGAATATGAAAGCTACCATTTAATTGCTGATTACCATGTTTTAACAACAAAATTGGAAACGGGAGAGATTTATCAAGACTCAATAGATATGCTTATCGATTGGCTGGCGTGCGGGCTGGATCCGGTTAAAAGCCCGATGTTCCGTCAGTCGCAGATTAAAGAACACACCGAACTGCATTTACTTTTCAGCATGCTGATTACTGTAAATCGTCTTGAAAGAAATCCGACTTTAAAAGATCAGATGCGTGATCTGAATATTGAACAGGTAATATACGGACATCTGGGTTATCCGGTATTGCAGGCAGCAGATATTCTTCTATACAAAGGAAACGCTGTTCCTGTTGGTGAGGACCAGGTTCCTCATGTTGAAATATCAAGAGAAATAGCCCGCAAGTTTAACAATCAGTACGGAGAGGTTTTCCCCGAACCTGAACCATTACTAACAAATTTTGCCAGACTTCCCGGTTTGGATGGCGGCGCCAAGATGAGTAAGTCGTTAAATAACACGATACTTCTTTCTGATAATCCTGAAACAGTAAAAGCAAAATTAAAGAAGGCTGTAACCGATCCGAATAAAATTAGGAAAGGCGATCCGGGAAATCCGGACATTTGTTTGGTATTTGCATATCATAAAAAATTTAATCTTAATGAAGTACCCGAAATAGATACTAACTGTCGTTCAGGCGCTCTTGGCTGTGTTGATTGTAAAATGAGATGTGCATCCAAAATCTCTGAAGTTCTTGCACCAATAATAGAAAAAAGAAAATATTATGAGCAGAGACTCAATGAAATAACAGATATTCTGAACGACGGTGAAAAAAGAGCTAAAGCCACGGCTGAAGCAACAATGAGCGAAGTGAGAAAGAAGATGAACCTTGGTTGATAATTTGGAAAGTTGATGTAAAATATTGGATATTGTATACTATGTATTAGATAAGATATTCAGAATCATGGATCGAGCATCCAGCATCTTTTTATGATATTTCAAATTAAGATTATTAATATTAAGAACGCCATATATAAGTAAAAGTTAGATTAGAATTGTACAAGATAAAGTTAGATCAGTTTGAAGGACCATTAGATCTTCTCCTGTTTTTTATTAAGCGGGATGAACTGAATATTTATGACATTCCGATTTCTAAAATAACTAAAGAGTTTTTAGATTACGTTAATTTGATAAAACTTCTCGACCTTGAAGTAGCCGGTGATTTTATATTAATGGCATCGACACTCATGCATATAAAAGCCAGGATGCTTTTGCCTAGAGAAGTTGATGAAAAAGGCGAAGAGATTGATCCCCGCGCTGAACTTATTCAAGCTTTGCTGGAGTATAAGAAGTACAAAGAGATGTCGGAAGAGCTTGCTTTCTTTGAATCAAGCCAGAGGAAACTTAACTTTAGAGGAAATTTTTCAGAAGACACTAAGATAGCTCCACCGGAATATGAAACACTTCTAAGGAATGTTACTATTTACGATCTTGCAAAGGCTTTTAAGAAGGCATTGGATAAAATAAAGCCGGAAGTCTTTCATGAAGTTAAAAAGATTAATATTACAATTGATGAGCAGATAGCTTACATATTACAAAAGCTTGAAGAGATGAATGAACTGTCATTTCTAATTCTAGTAGAAAGTATGCATGAAAAGATTAGAATAGTGATTACATTTATAGCATTACTTGAACTAACCAAGTCGGGGATGATTGGCATAAAAGAATCACCGGAATTTAATGATTTTGTAATTTACAAATTGAGTAATGGATAATATATATAACTCGGTAATAGAAGCATTAATATTTTCGTCCGATGAGCCAATTTCATCATCAGAATTGACTAAGGCAATCAAAGGAATTGACGGTGAGGATGTTCAAATTTCTGAGGAAGAGATAGAGAACTGCGTTAACGAACTTAATGCATCTTATATTGAAAAAGGAATAGCATTCCAAATTGTTAAAATAGCAGGCGGATATCTTTTTGCAACTAAACCTGAATATGCAAAGTACGTCGGCTTCTTATCGTCTGAAAAGAGTAAGCGGCGGCTAAGCCAGGCAGCGCTTGAAACATTGGCTATTATTGCTTACAAGCAGCCTATTACTAAGCCCGAGCTTGAAACGATAAGAGGAGTTAATTCCGATTATATTCTTCAAACTCTTCTTGAAAAGAATTTAATCGCTATTTCCGGAAGGGCAGAAACAATCGGCAGACCGCTGCTCTACAACACTACAACCGAGTTTCTGAAATATTTTGGATTAAATCAAATAAATGATTTGCCCAAGCCGCGTGAAATAGAAGAGATAATGAAGGATGAAGATTTTCTAGAGCAAAAACAGAAAATCATGATGAACATGATTGAAGAAAATGTCGAGAAGGAAACGGAAACAGAATCTAATGGCAACGATGAGATTGAATAAATTTATTTCGGATTGCGGAGTAACCTCAAGAAGAAAAGCTGAAGAGTTAATACTGCAAGGAAGATTAAGTGTAAATGATAAGATTGTCATGGAGCTTTCGCAAAAGATTGACACGGAAAAAGACATTGTCCTGCTAGATGGTGAAAAGCTTAGACCGAAACGGCATGTTTATTTTCTTCTAAACAAGCCGAAAGGCGTTGTAACCACAACTGATGATGAGAAAAACCGGAAGACGGTCATCGATTTAATTAAGACGAAAGAAAAAATATTCCCTGTAGGCAGACTTGATTACGATACTACCGGAGTATTGATTTTAACTAATGACGGCGAATTTTCAAATATGTTAACACATCCTAAAAATAATATTCCAAGAGAATATGAAGTCAAGCTTGACAAACCATTAACTGATGATGATAAAGAAAAGCTTTGCACAGGAGTATATATTAAAGGAAAGAAAGGAAAGTTCATCAAAGCAGTTTTTTCAAATAAGAAAGATAAAAAACACGTTATAGTTACTGCGGTTGAAGGCAGAAATCATTTTGTTAAAAACATGTTTGGCGCTTTAAGTTATACAGTGATTGCTCTTAATAGAAAAAGTTTTGCAGGCATTGTTTGCAACATTCCGGTAGGGATGCATAGAGTTTTAACAAGAGAGGAAATTTCCGGAGTAATTCAAAATTATGGCAATTAAATTCTCAGTTATTATTTCATTAATCCTTTTATTAACAACAGTAGATTTCTCACAGGAAATCCAGCGGGATACAACTATACCTAGATATGCGTACTCGACGATACCGGAATTCTGGTCTCAGATGAACGACATATTTAATGATCCTAATTTCAGTAATGCGCAGTGGGGTGTAGTTATCCAATCGCTTGAAACAGGAGAGTATTTTTATAAGAGAAACGAAGACAAACTTTTTATGCCCGCCTCCAATTTAAAACTTTTTACAACTTCAGCGGGTTTAATTTTACTTGGTAGTGATTACAAATTTAAAACAAATGTTTATATGAACGGAACAATTGACGGTTCCGTACTAAAAGGCGACCTCGTTATTCAAGGCAGAGGTGATCCGACTATTTCCAGCAGATTTTACGACGGCAATATGTTCAAGGTCTATGAGAACTGGGCAGATTCGCTTCTTGATATGGGCATTGATGAAATTACCGGAAATATAATAGGCGATGACAATGCTTTTGATGGAGTTGGATTAGGTGCCGGCTGGGCATGGGATTATGAGAGCAGCTGGTTTGCAGCTCCAACAAGTGCGATATGCTTTAATGATAACTGCGTTAATATAACCGTAACTGTAAATAAGAAGAATCACCAACCTGTCATTTCAGTCATGCCGGATACAAAGTACATTATTGTATTGAACAAAGTGATGACCGTTCCTAAAGATTCTTCAACTTCGATTCAAGCATACCGTGAACTAGGTACCAATGTAATTACTGTCTTCGGAACTATCCGCGACAATTCTGATTCTGTTAAGACTTATGTAACGGTAAATAATCCAACTCAATATGCAATGGTTGTTCTTAAAGATGTTTTGAGAAGAAAAGGAATTGTAATTGACGGTTACCCGATTGATGTAAACGATATGACAACGACGCTGGATTATTCTAAAATGAAATTTTTATTTACTCAATATTCACCGCCGTTGAAAGAAATTGTTAAAGCAATTAATAAGCTTAGCATCAATCTATATGCAGAGCAGCTTTTGAAAACTATTGGATTAGAACTTAAAGGCTATGGAACGGCTGCAAACGGAATAAGCGCCGAGTACAAATTATTCAAGGATATGGGAATAAATCCTGAAGGGATGAATATAGTTGATGGCAGCGGTTTATCTAGATTGGATTTAGTTACTCCAAGGCAGGTAGTTACTCTTTTGAGTTATATGTATAAAAGTAAGGATTTTATTCCTTTCTTTAATTCGCTTCCAATTGCAGGAGTTGACGGCTCACTCGGGGATAGGATGCAGAATACTAAAGCTCAGGGAAGAATTCGTGCAAAGCCCGGATTTCTAGAAGGAGTAAGAAGTCTTTCCGGATATGCTTATACCGGAGACAACGAACCAGTCGCTTTTTCAATTATTGTTAACAATTATAACGTGCCGGTAAAGCTGGCGGAAAATATTCAAGATTTAGTATGTTTGCGTCTCGCAAATTTTAAGAGAAAATAACCGGAGGATTAGTGGAAGAGAATTTTCAGCAGGATATAAATGTTCTGATTAAAAGACGCTTTGAAGAATTAAATGAATTAAAGGCAAAAGGCTTTGAGCCGTTTGCATATTCTTATGATGTTAATTCAAGTGCGGAAGATGTAAAGAAAAATTTTAAAGAAGATGAAAAGCGAGTTGTTAGAATTGCCGGAAGGATAATGGCAATAAGAAGAATGGGCAAAGCTTCATTTGCACATCTTCAAGACCATACCGGTAGAATTCAAATTTATCTCCGTAAGGATGACATAGGAGATTCTTATGATGCATTTAAATTACTTGATATTGGCGACATAATTGGCATTGAAGGTTTTGTTTTCAAGACAAAGTCTGGTGAGATTTCTGTTCATACAACTTCAATGTCTCTGCTTTCCAAAACATTGCGTCCACTTCCGATTGCAAAAGAAACCGTTGATGAGCAAGGCAACAAAATAGTCCATGATCAATTTACAGATAAAGAGCTCCGTTACCGTCAAAGATATGTCGATCTAGTTGTGAATTCGGAAATCCAAGCTACCTTCATTAAACGAAGCAAAATAGTTTCAACCATGAGAAGCTTCCTAGATTCAAACGGCTATCTTGAAGTTGAGACACCGATACTTCAACCGCTATACGGCGGTGCTGCTGCAAAGCCATTCACAACACATCATAATGCGCTGGATACGACTTTGTATCTTAGAATTGCAGATGAGCTTTATCTTAAAAGATTAATTGTTGGCGGATTTAACGGAGTTTACGAAATCTCAAAAGATTTTAGAAATGAAGGAATGGATAGAACTCATAATCCTGAATTTACTATGATGGAACTTTACGTGCCTTATAAGGATTATGAATGGATGATGCAGTTCGTGGAAAAGATGATTCATCAAATTTGTACAAAGGTTTTTAATAAGGTTGATTTTGAATATGAAGAAAGGCAAATCAACTTTAATCCGCCTTGGAAAAGAGTCTCAATGGTTGATGCGCTGAAAGAAAAGACTGGTCTCGATATTTTGGAAGTATCGGTTGATGATCTTAAATCGACCGCTAAAAGATTAGGTATTGATATCAAAGGTCTTGAAGCAAAAGGGAAATTAATTGATGAGATATTCAGCGCGGTTGTACAGCCGGAATTAATTCAACCTACGTTTGTAATTGATTATCCGCTTGAGCTTTCTCCGCTTGCAAAAAAACACCGCTCAAAGCCGGGATTGGTTGAGCGGTTTGAAGGTTATGTTGCCGGCAGAGAAATATGCAATGCTTTTTCGGAATTGAATGACCCGATCGATCAAAGAGAAAGATTTGAAGGACAAGTTAAAGCTAGGGAAGCAGGTGATGAAGAAGCTCACCAAATTGACGAAGATTTTATCAGAGCGCTTGAATATGGCATGCCGCCGACTGCCGGGTTAGGAATTGGAATCGACAGACTTGTAATGCTGCTGACGAATCAATCTTCAATTCGTGATGTTATTTTCTTCCCTCAGATGAAACCTGAAGTGAAGTGAGGTCTTGGTTTTGAGATACAGCGTTATTATCCCAACGCTAAATGAAGAGAAACTTCTTCCGGGACTTCTTAAATCTTTAACAGAGAACAATTATAAAAACAAATTTGATTTTGAAATTGTAATCTCGGACGGCGGAAGCTGCGATAAAACGATCGATATTGCGTGCAAGTTTACCGATAAAATTAAGATTCATGATAAAAAGCTCAAACAGAATATCGCAGGCGGAAGAAATCTTGGCGCAAAACAAGCCTCAGGAGACATACTAATTTTTATGAACGGTGATGTTAGAATTCCTGATATTAATGATTTCTTTAATTATCTAAATTCAAAATTTATAAACAGCAATTACCTTGCGATGACTTGCAAAGTGAAAGTCTTTCCGGAAGAAGAAATTTTTTCTGATAAACTTTTTCACGGATTCTATAATACTTATTTCAGGCTGCTCAACAATCTTGGAGTCGGGATGGGAAGAGGCGAGTGCCAGGTAATTCGAAAAGAAATTTTCAAGCAAGCCGGCGGGTACAACGAATCTCTTGCTGCCGGCGAAGATTTTGATTTGTTTAGAAAAATAAGAAGGCAGGGAAAAATATTGTTTACTACTGACATCTGTGTTTATGAATCGCCGCGTCGATTTAGAAAGCTCGGATATTCCGGAGTATCGTTATCCTGGCTGCGGAACGGGATTTCGGTCTTTATAAGAAATAAATCCATTTCGAAAGAATGGGAACAAGTGAGGTAATTTGAAAAAGCTTGCGGTACTACTCTTTCTTCTTTCTGTTGCAGCGTTCGCTCAAGATGATTATGTAAGCGTTGATAATCAGGTCTATAATTTTCTTCAGCGAATGGAGGTGCTTCACATAATAAAGGGATATAATTCATTTGAAATTCCAAAGCCGAGAAAAGACATTGCTGGATATATAAAGCAAGTAATCGCCAATCAAGATAAGCTGGATAAAATTGATAAGAAAATATTAAAAGACTTAGAAGTTGAATTTGAATTCGATTTATACGGCACTCTTAAACACCAGCAGTCGATGATTGGCGGGAATGGATATAATTTATTTTCGCAGGAAGGGAAATATCTTTATTACTACAATGAACCGCACAAGGCAAACCTTTTTGTAAACCTTCTTGGGCAAGGACAGATCATTGGTGAAAATGATTTTCAAAATAAAAGTAATCTATCAACCACTGTTGGTGTAATCGGCGGACAGATTAGAGGAACATTCCTTGATCATTTCGGATTTTCACTTACCGGTACCGACGGGCTTGTAATGGGCAACAAAGAAGTTGCAAGGCTGCGCACTGACATTCGTGATAATTTTAAATATAATCTCGATACTTCTGCCGCATTTTTTGATGAGACTTCCGGATATTTAACTGCTGATTATGATATGTTCAGATTAAAGTTTGGAAGGGATAGAATGCGGATTGGATACGGTCCGCGCCGTTCTATAATTGACGATAACGCTCCGCCTTTTGATTTCCTTTCATTCGATATTCATTATAAGTTTTTTGATTTCTCATATTTTCACGGTAAACTGTTAGGTGATACTGAATTCCAGCCTGATTCCATAAACGGTGGAATAAATTATGTGCACGAAAAATATATCGGTTATCATAGAATTGGTTTTGATATTTCTGATGCAGTAAATTTTGGTGTTGGCGAAATGATAATCTATGGCGACAGAGGATTGGATTTATCATACTTAAATCCATTTGCATTTTATAAATCAGTCGAGCATGCAAATCAAGATAGAGACAATTCATTTTTATTTTTCGATTTTGCCAATAAGTCAATTGAAGGATTAAAAATATACAGCACATTATTAATAGACGACATGGATTTCTCTAAGCTTGGGACCGGCTGGTATGCAAATGAAACTTTGTTTGATCTTGGGATCTTCTCATCAAATCTTTATAAAATAATTCCTGCTGATTTAAAATTGGAGTTTACCACAATCGATCCTTACGTCCATACTCATAGGACCGGCAATACAAACTTCACAAATAACGGATACGATCTTGGTTCGGGATTACAGCCAAACAGCGTATTGTTACTTGGAGAAATTGATTACAGATTGAATTACAGACTTTCTATTAACGCCCGCTTCCAGTATATTATTCACGGTGCTAATCCGGTTTTACCGAACGGAACTATTATAAATGTCGGCGGTGATGAGGCACTTGGTCACCGCACTTTTGATTCTAACTTTGCACGCTTGCTTGAGGGTGATTTGGAATACTCAAGAATTACAAGCTTGTTAATAACTTATGAACCAATAAAACAATATTTTGTTACATTGAATTTAAGTTATTTGAATGAGTCGCTGCAGAATTCGGTAAAGATAAATCAGCTTCAAAGTTTCTTCACTGTTTCCGTTAAATTTTAATTGCGGGATTGAATATGAAATCCGGTAAAATAAAAATATCGTTCGTAATTCTTATACTTGTTCTCGGAATAGTTCTGGGAACTCAAATTGAAAAAGTATTTTCAGATGATAGCGTTCAGGAGGGAATTCTCAAGTTTGGCGATGTATTAAACTACACAGAAAAATATTATGTCGACAAAGTTGATACACAAAAGCTTGTTTCGGCTGCGATCAATGGAATGCTGGACAAGCTGGATCCTCACTCTGTTTACATCCCCGCTAAACAAATGCAGGACATTGAAGAATCTTTCAAAGGTGACTTTGAAGGAATCGGAATTGAATTTCAAATAATAAATGATACACTTACCGTGGTTTCACCCATCATCGGCGGACCTAGTGCAAAACTTGGCATTCAGCCTGGAGATAAAATTGTTGCTATAAACGATTCAAGTGCTATCGGCATTACAGATGATCTGGTACGTGCAAAGCTTCGAGGCAGAGCAGGTACCAAAGTTAATATTTCAATTGTTAGATATGGAATTAAGAATCCAATTAACTATGAAATTACACGCGCAAAAATTCCTCTTTATTCTGTTGATGCTTCCGTTATGTACAATTCGAATACCGGATACATAAGTCTTTCTAGATTTTCCGAAACTTCTTACAATGAAATGAGCAGAGCTTTAGCAAATCTGAAAAAACAAGGAATGCAGCAGCTTATTCTGGATTTGAGAGGGAATCCTGGAGGTTTGTTAGACCAGGCAGTTAAAGTTGCAAATCTTTTTATCGGAAGTGGTAAAAAAATTGTTTATACTAAAGGAAGGCGTTCGGAATTTGATGAAGAATATGATGCCTCAGAACCGGCACCATACAAAGATCTTCCGTTGATAATTCTTGTTAATAAAGGAAGTGCATCGGCAAGTGAGATTGTTTCAGGAGCAATGCAAGATTGGGACAGGGCTTTGATTGTAGGTGAGACAACTTTTGGAAAAGGCTTAGTGCAAAGACAATTTACTTTGCCGGATAATTCCGCACTTCGTTTAACAATTGCACGATACTATACTCCTTCGGGCAGATTGATTCAGCGTAGCTATAAAGGCTTGAAGAATTGGAATGAATATTACGCTGATGCCGGAAAGAACGATGAACCGACAGGAAATAATCTTGAACACACTGCCGAGAAAGATTCTGCACTTCCAAAATTTAAAACTGCAGATGGACGGACTGTTTACGGCGGCGGTGGAATCACTCCTGATTATATTATACCTTCTGTGAATTTAACTGAATACAGTATGGATTTGCTCAAGAAGAATCTTTTCTATCAATTCATTTTGAATTATCTTGATGCTAATAAAAAAAGAATTGAAGAAAAATTCGGAAACGATTTAAATAAATTTAATACCGAATTTTCATTTACTGATCAAGAGATGAAGAATTTTATAAACTTTGCCGATGCAAAGGGCGTTAAGTTTGTTGAAAAAGATTATAACAAAGATAAAGATTACATTGCCGATAGATTGAAAGCTGAAATTGCAAGGACGTTTTGGAATAATGATGGTTGGTACAAAGTTATGCTTAAAGAAGATAATCAATTTCAAAAAGCTGTTACTTTGTTCGGCGAAGCCAAAGACTTGGCTAAGCTTAAATGATCAAACGGGTAATTATATTACTATTCATATCGACAACGATTTTACTGCTTCTTGCATTTGACAGGCAGCCCGTTAAATCTTATGAAATTAATTTTTCATCAGACAAGCAATTAGAAGTTGGAGAAGAACTTACTTACGTTGTCAGCTTCACATTTATAAAGCTTGGTGAAATAAAAATCATCGTCCGAAATAAAAAAGAAATTGACGGGAAAACTTACTACAATACAATTGCTTACATGGATTCATATTCCGGAATTCCTTTCGTTAACCTCCATATGATTTATCAATCAACATTAAATCCGGATTATTACTCCGATTTCTTCAGAGGAATTGTTAAGAAGGAAGAATACACAACCTTTACGGAGTATAAATTTAATTACAATAAAAAAATCATTCAGATTAAAAAAGGGAAATTAGAGCCTTATCAATTATGGACTGACTCGACAGGTACGGCAAATCATGAATATGAAGACGGGCTATCAATTTTATATTTCGCAAGAATGTTCAGTGGAAGCGGAAAATCTATAACCATTCCTTGCTTTGTAAATGAAAAAAAATCACTTACCACAATTAACTCTTACAAACAAGTAACAGGTGTTTCAATCGATGCTGTAAAATATGACATTGCATGCCAACGTATTGACGGTGAAATGAATTTTATAAGCGTTTTTGGTTTAACCGGTTATTTTGAGGGTTGGTTTTCAGACGATACAGCCTCGGTTCCTATTGTAGCAAAAATGAAAGTAATAATTGGCAATGTTAGGATTGAATTAAAATCATGGAAGAGACCCGGATGGATACCGCCAAGATACAACAAAAGTTAGATGAAGAAATAAAACTTTTTCCTTACCTGGATGCATTTCCTAAGCTTCACTCAAGCGTTTTTCTAGCTTCCGGAGTTAAAATAATCGGTGATGTTGAAATTGGAGAGACCTCAAGTGTTTGGTACAACACAGTAATTCGCGGCGATGTTCACTATATTAGAATTGGTAAAATGACTAATGTGCAGGATTGTTCCATGCTGCATGTTACAAACGGAAAATTCCCACTAAATATTGGGAGTAAGGTAACAATCGGACACTCGGTTACATTACACGGATGCACTATAAAAGATTTAAGTCTTATCGGCATGGGAGCCGTAATTCTTGACGGTGCTGTAGTCGAAGAGAAATCTATGGTTGCTGCCGGTTCTGTAGTTAAACCGAACTTCATTGTACCTACAGGTACTCTTGCTGCGGGGGTTCCTGCAAAAATCGTAAGAGAACTTAATGCTCAAGAAATGGAAGAGTTTGAAAAATCTGCGCAGAGGTATGTTAAGTACACAGAATTAACTATTGAATCACTAAATAAATTTAAATTGAAAGATGTATTTTAGGTTTTGGGGTACAAGAGGTTCCATACCTGTTCCGGGTAAGAATACCATTAAATATGGCGGTAACACTCCTTGTATCGAATTGAGGACTTCAAACGATAATTTAATTATTCTTGATGCAGGCAGCGGTCTGCGCGAGTTAGGAAAAGTATTAGCAAAAACCGATAAGGATAAGAAGATTGATATTTTTGTCAGCCATTATCATTGGGATCACATCCAGGGCATTCCATTCTTCTTACCGCTTTATAAAAAAGGCAATGAGATTACTTTTTATGGTGAAACCAGCGACGGCAAAAGAGTAGAACAGATACTAAGTGATCAGATGGCATTCAACTATTTCCCAGTTAAGATTGGAGAAATGAGCGCCCATACTACTTTTAAGGAAATAAATCCTGATTGCACTTATGAGATAGATAATATTAAAATTGAAACATTCCGTGCAAACCATTCTTCACCAACAATTTCATTTAAAATAACAGAAGGGAATAAATGCCTTGTTTATATGACCGACAACGAATTGAAACTTAACGATTCCGGTCATAATTCAGCAGATGATATTCTAGAATTGAACAAAGACCTGGTTGAATTTGTCTCAGGCTGCGATTACTTGATTCATGATTCAATGTACGATGAAACTTCCGTTATAGAAAAGAAAGGCTGGGGGCACTCATGCAATGTTACGCTGGCGTATTTCAGCATTATTGCTAAAGTAAAGAATATAATTTTATTCCATTATAATCCGGACTTTATTGATTCCAAAGTGGATGAGCAGCTAAAGGATACACTCGCAGTATTTAAAAAGGAAAAATCCAGCATAAACTGCATTGCTTCCTATGAAGGATTAAGCATTAATTTTTAGTTTGTTAGTTTTCCATGAATTGATATATTTACACCGTGGTTAAAAACTTACAAGTAAATTTTGACAAAAATTTTAAATTTCAAAAGGAATTGATTCATAGACTAATTCTTTTCCTAAAGAAGGAACTAGACTGCGAATTAATTTCGCTGGTTGTTAATTTTGTAAATGCATCTTACATGCTAGAAATTAACAGAAAATATTTAAATCACAATTTTGAGACTGACATAATCACCTTCAATTATTCCGGCGATAATAAAAATTTAGATGGGGAAATCTTTATTTCTTATGAAGAAGCCGTCTTAAATGCAAGAAAATTTGGAGTTTCAGAAAATGATGAATATTTTCGTCTTGTTATTCATGGTTTTTTACATTTGATGGATTATGATGATCAGGATAAAAAAGATAAAAAAGAGATGAAACGGAAGGAGAATAGTCTCTTAAAAAAATTTACTTCTCAACATTATAGGATTCGGAAAATTTAATGTCGTCGGAAATTGTTAAAGTATTAGAAAATATAGCGCAAGCAATAGACAAAGAATATACATTTGAAGAAGTTGAAAAATTTATTCAAAAAGGGAACAAACTTGGACGCAACACTTTAGCAGCTGCATACAGCTGGATATATGAAAAAAAATTACGGGAAATGTACCGCCTCAAAGAAATGGAGCCGGAAAGAAGCAAAGGAATAAGAATTTTTTCCGAAGATGAGGTATCAACTATAGGATTGAATAATTACAATTATCTTTTACATTTGCGGAATATCGGTTTGCTGGATAACAGTGAACTTGAATTGATAATCGACCAAATAAATATGTTTCCGGAAGATGAAAGAACGATAGATAATATAAATCTATTTGTTCTGTCAATATTTCTCGACCTTGATAGAACAACGACTCCGGGAAGCAGATATTTGTTATATTCGTCCGACACTATTAATTAAGAAAAACGGAAATTAAGGATGAGTAAGAATCTAGTTTTGGTGGAATCACCTGCAAAGGCAAAAACCATAAATAAATACTTAGGTAAAGATTTTATTGTTGAAGCAACAGTTGGTCATGTTAGGAATTTACCTAAGACTAAACTTGGCGTTGAAGTAGATAAGGATTTTGAGCCTCAATTTGTAACAATACGCGGTAAAGGCGATATAATAAAAAAGATTAAGACGCTGGCTGCAAAAAGTAAAAAAATTTATATCGCGACTGACCCTGACCGTGAAGGAGAGGCAATTGCACAAGATATTGCCGACATTTTGAATTCAGACTCAAGCTCGAAAATATCCAGAGTTCTCTTTAATGAAATTACAAAAACCGGTGTTGAAAGAGCGATGAAGGAACCTCGAAGCATTGATGGGTATCTTGTAAGCTCTCAACGGGCACGTAGAGTTATGGATAGAATTATCGGATATAAGATTAGTCCTTTTCTCTGGAAAGCGATTATTGAAATGTCAGGCAGCAGTGCACTTTCAGCTGGAAGAGTTCAATCTGTAGCACTGAAATTAATTTGTGATAGAGAAGTTGAGATTGAAAAATTTATTCCGACAGAGTACTGGTCAATCTGGGCTGAGTTTAAGACTGACAAAGGAGAAACTTTCCGAGCGAAGCTTTTCAGTGTAAATGGAAAAGATATAAAAGTGCAGCCTAAACCGGTAATGACTGAAGAAGATTGGAAAGAATTTTTAGAACAATTTATTCCTTTAGCCAATGAAAAACAGGCAACCGAATTCTTTGATAGTATAAAGGCAAAAGAACATTTTATAATTTCAAACATTTCAAAGCGAAATACTAAAAGAAATCCTCCCGCACCATTTATTACTAGCGCACTTCAAGCTGAAGCATCTAAACGATTAAAAATGCGTCCTAAACAAACCATGATGATTGCACAGAAACTTTATGAAGGAATTGAGCTTGGTAAAGAAGGCCTGGTTGGTTTGATTACTTACATGAGAACAGACTCAACTAGAATCAGCGAAGAAATGATTTCTGCAGTTAGAGATTTTATCGGCGATTCTTTCGGGAAAGAATATTTACCTAATGTTCCGAACAACCATGAAAAAAAAGACAAAACAAATGTTCAGGATGCGCACGAAGCGATTAGACCAACTTCTTTGAAATATACTCCGCAGTTTGTTAAGCAATATCTGGATAATAAATCACTCAAACTGTATGAATTAATCTGGAACCGGTTTATTGCTTCGCAAATGAATCCCGCACTAATGGAGACTACCGTAATTGAAATTTCTGCGGATGAATTTTTATTCAAAGCATTCGGTACTGCTGTTAAATTTAATGGTTTCCTAAAAATTTATGAAGAAATTGTAGAAAAGAAAGAAAATGCCGAGGAGAAAGAAGAATACAGGAATGATAGTATTCCAATTGGTCTTGAAAAAGGAAATGCACTGAGCTTACAGGACTTGCAGAAGACGCAACACTTTACAAAGCCACCTGCAAGATTCACAGAAAGCTCCTTGATAAAGGAATTAGAAAGCCGTGGCATTGGCAGACCTAGCACGTATTCACTTATCGTTGGAACCATACAGGATAGAAAATATGTAAATTTGGAAGACAGAAAGTTATTTCCTACAAAACTAGGCAGGGAAGTAAATGTTATTTTGGTTAAAAATTTCCCGAGAATAATTAATGAAGATTTCACTGCATCGATGGAAAATGAACTTGACCAAATAGCACAAGGCGAAAATGATTATGTAAAAGTATTGAATGATTTTTATGTGCCGTTTTCTGAATCTCTCAAAAAAGTTGAGAACAATGTGGAGAAGATTATTTGCGATCAATGCGGTGGTGAAATGATAATCAAAGTCGGAAGATTCGGAAGATATTTAGCTTGCAGTAATTACCCGGAATGCAAAAATATCAAATCATTCAAAGATGTATTTGCACAAAACCAGGAACCCGAATATACTGGCGAGACCTGCGAAAAATGTGGTTCAAGACTTGTTTATCGCAATGGAAAATTTGGCAGGTTTATTGGATGCGAAAGATATCCCGACTGCGATTATGTAAAAAATATTACGCTTGGTGTTAAGTGTCCCAAATGTGTCGAAGGCGAAATCGTTGAAAGAAAATCAAAACGAGGAAAACTATTTTATGGATGTTCAAGATTCCCGGATTGCGATTTTGTAAGCTGGTACAAGCCTGTTCCGCAAGCCTGCGTCAATGGAGACTCGGTCTATATGGAACAAAGGTATTCGGTTAAAAAAGGTAATTATCTGAAATGTCCGAAGTGCGGCGAAGAATCATTAGTTGAAGAAGTAGAACAAGTAGAAGAAGATTAATGAATATCGACCAAACTGCAGAAGAATATCTGGAAGAATTGAAGAATGTTAAGCGTTACTCGCTGAACACTGTAAAATCTTATTCTGAAGATTTAAATGAGTTTATTAAATATTGCGAAGACAATTCAAAACTCGAAATTACTGCTGTAACAGAAAAGTTCATAAAAATTTTTATGATGACATTAAGTGAGAAACGTCTCGATAAAAAATCAATATCAAGAAAGCTTTCCACACTGCGAGGATTGTTCAAATTTTCTTACCAGCGGAATTATATTGAAGCAAATCCAGTGGCAATTATATCTAATCCAAAATCCAAAAGGAAACTGCCTGAAATTGTTTCTACAGATTTAATCCTTAAAATTTATGAACTTGCTGACAAAGAAGACAAATATCCGGCACTAGTCAAAATCATTTTTGAACTTCTTTATGGTTGTGCCTTGCGTGTATCCGAACTTTGCAGTTTAAATTTTATTGATTTAGATTTGAACGAGAAGATTGTTCGGATAACAGGTAAAGGGAATAAGATGCGAATTGTCCCGGTTGGAGATAAATCCTTACCGATAATTTTGGATTATTTGAAAGGAAAGCCAAAGCCGAGTGCTAACTCAGCGCTTCTTACCGATAAGGTAGGAAAGAGGCTTTATACCCGTTTCGTTCACAGAATTGTTTTCAAATATTTATCAAAGGTAACAGACATTAAGAAAAAGAGTCCGCATATATTACGGCATAGTGCAGCAACTCATATGCTGGATAAAGGAGCAGATTTGCGGGCAGTTAAGGAAATACTTGGTCATGAAAATCTTTCTACAACTCAAATTTATACGCATGTAAGTATTGAGCGACTTAAACAAACATATAAAAAAGCACATCCTAAATCTTGATTAAGGGAGGTAACTATGAACGTAACTATAACAGCTAGGAAATTCAAAGCACACGATACTTTGAAGGAATTTATCAATGCGGAAGTTGATTCGCTAAATAAATTTTACGATAATATTTTGGACGTAGATGTAATACTAAGTTACTTGAATTCAAATATAAGCACAAAGAGTGCTGAAATAATTCTGAAAGTTCCGGGACAAACCTTAACTGCTACAGAATCTAGTGATGATTTTAAGAAATCTGTTAGTTCCTCAGTTGAAAAATTGGCAAGTCAGTTAAAGAAATTGAAATCAAAAAAGACAACTACTCGGACTAAAAAATGAAAATTGATCAAAAATCAATTTCAAGAAAAGAATATATCACGGTGGAGTTTCTTTATGATTCTATTAAAGATAAGTTTAAAATAAAACTCCACTCTGATAAATCCGGTTTCGAAAAAAAAATTCATGATCAGAATCTTTATCGTCCCGGACTTGCTTTAGCCGGCTTCGTTGATCTTTTCACTTATTCGCGCGTGCAGGTTTTTGGAAACACCGAGATGCGGTATCTGGCTCAATTAAACGATGCAGCTCAACGCGAAACACTTGACAGGCTGTTCTCATTTAATATTCCGTGCATTATTCTAACAGATAACAATGCGCCTTTTCCTTTATTAATTGAACTAGCTAATTCTCATCACATTCCGCTTTTTAGCTCTGAATTTGCAACCACGAAATTGATTTATCTAGTAGGTGATTTTCTTGACGATCAGTTTGCACCTAGAATTTCTGTCCATGGTTCTTTTGTGGATGTATACGGAGTTGGAATGCTTTTCGTTGGTAAATCCGGGATAGGGAAAAGTGAAGTTGCGTTGGACTTAATTGAACGAGGTCATAGATTAGTTGCTGACGATATAATTATTCTTACAAAAAAAGGCGAAGGAATTCTAATTGGTTCAGGAACAAATCTTGTAAAACATTTTATGGAAATTCGCGGTCTGGGCTTAATTGATGTTGAAAGGATGTTCGGTATTAGAGCAATACGTTATCAAAAACGTTTGGAGATAATAGTTGAACTTGAAGTATGGGATGACCAAGCTGACTATACAAGAACTGGTCTCGACGGGAACTATTTAACTATTTCCGACGTCGAAATTCCATATATAAAATTGCCAATTTTACCTGGCAAAAATATTACTGTCATCTCAGAAGTAATTTGCTTAAATTATCTTTTAAAACATTATGGATATGATGCAGCAAGTCATTTTCAGCAAAAGCTAAACAAAAGGTTAATAAGCAAGACCAAAGAAAAAGACAGCGTTCGGGGTGTTGATTATTTTGAACATGATTTTGAATGAAGATTAATAGAAATTCCTATTGACAAATAGGACTTAATTATTTAGATTCCGCCCACTGATTATGAAAAAATTGTACTACTTTTCTAAGCCAAAATTACAGTTTGTTGAAATAACAAATTACAAAAGTAAACTGGTAATTTATTTCGCCGCGTCTGTTTTAGTAATTAGTTCCATTATTTTTGGTTCCTTTTACGTGATTAACTCCGTGGTAAATTCTTCACAATCATATACTGCCCTTAAAGCCGAAAATAAGGAATTGAAATCGAATTTAGATAAGATGATAGGGCAATATAAAAAACTAAATATCGAACTTAACAAGTTGGCTAAATCAAATAACGTTCTAAGATTAGCTGCCAACTTGGATCCTGTTTCAGGAGATGTAAGTCAAGTAGGTATTGGTGGCGGTTCATTTGATAACTCAATGGATTTTTTAACGAATCCAGATGAAGAGAAATTAAAATCTGCCATTTCATTCGTTGATGAAATATCAAGAAAAATTGATTTTGAAAAGAATCAATTCATAGAAATATCAAATAAATTAAAAGAAAATAAAAAGTTATATGAAGATATACCTGCTATTGAACCATGCAACGGAACAATTGGAGATGGTTTCGGTATGAGGATGCATCCAATTTTACATATTGAAAGAATGCATGACGGGATAGACTTTGTTACAAATGAAGGAACTCCAGTTTATGTTACTGGTGATGGAACAGTTGATTTTACAGGGGTAAAAGAAGGCTTTGGAATTGTGGTGGAAGTAAATCATGGATTTGGCTACACCACAGTTTATGCTCATTTGTCAAAAATACTTGTTAAAGATGGGCAAAAAGTTAAGCGAGGACAGGAAATTGCTCTTACAGGCGATACCGGATTATCCACGGGTCCACATTTGCATTATGAAGTTCATCATGATGGAGTTGCGCTAGATCCGCAAGAATTTTTCTTTGGTAACTTAGGATTCTTTGAATTAACAAAAAGAACAAATAATTAAGGGAGATTTTACTTATGATTTGGACTGTTGAACTGGCTTCATATTTGGATGATGCACCTTGGCCAGCGACAAAGGAAGAGTTGATTGATTATGCCGAGAGAATTGGGGCTCCATATGAAGTTGTTGAAAACTTAATTGAATTAGAAGATTCGGATGAACCATACGAATCTATTGAAGATATCTGGCCAGACTATCCATCGGACGAAGATTTCTTCTATAATGAAGATGATTATTAAATTGAGGCGCTACGGCGCCTTTTTGATTTATGCAAAATATTTGGAAAGGGATATACGGTCAAGAATCTGCAAAACAAGCTCTTGATCGCATAATCGACTCAAATAAAATTCCGCACTCTTTTTTATTTATTGGGAATGAAGGTGTAGGAAAAGATTTTGCTGCCTTAAAATTTACTGAGGCGCTAAACTTAAAATTTACTGCTTCGGAAAAAGTTGAACAAATAACTAATTTAATTGCCAGCTTTTCTGAACCATATATTAAATATATTATTCCGTTGCCAAGAGGAAAGAATGAAAACGACGGTAGCAATCCTACAGAAAAGCTAAACTCTGATGAAATCCAACTACTTCAAGAAGAGCTAAAACATAAATCTGAAAATCCTTATTATAAGATTTCAATTCCAAAAGCTAATAATATAAAAATTAATAGTATACGCGATATAAAGAAATTCTTATCGTATAATTATTCTGATATTGCCTACCGCATAGTCCTTATTTCTCAAGCTCATTTAATGAATGAAGAAGCCCAGAATGCATTATTAAAATCATTAGAAGAGCCGCCAAATGGAGTTATTTTTATTCTCACAACGGCATTTCCTTCAATGCTTAGGGAGACAATTCGCTCTCGTTGCAGCATGATCAATTTTCAGCCGTTAAATAATCAGAATATAAAAAATATTTTAGTCGATTATTTCAAAGTAGAATCAAAGTTAGCTGAAAAGATTTCTCCTTTTGCCTCCGGTTCAATTACAAATGCTATTAATCTAATTGCAAATGACTTCGAAGAATTACTTGAAAAAACGATTTTTGTATTGCGATATTCTTTTGGGAGAAAGTTCCATTCTGCATTAGAACAATTTAATCAAATACTCTCGGATAATGATTCCGAAACATTGAAGTTATTAATTAGCATGATAATTATTTGGTTAAATGACATTCATAAATTTAGACTTGGAGTTAAAGATATTTATTTCTTAGATTACTTAGAAACTCTAGAGAAATTCAACAATAAGTTTCCGGATATCTCCTTAACCAACATTATTTACAAACTGGAATATTTGTCGTCGATTATTCAAAACAATATTAATCTAAATTTGATAGCTTTAAACATAATTTATGAGCTATCGGCGTTAACATCAAAATAACGGAAGGCGGAAAAATGAAGAAGGTAGTAATTACAAACGCAAAACGGACACCTATCGGTTCATTTAATGGTTCATTCTCATCTTTTAGTGCAGCAAAGCTTGGAAGTATAGCAATAAAAGCTGTTGTTGATGAAGCAAAATTTGGTCCTAATCTGATAGACGAAGTTATAATGGGAAATGTTTTAACAGCGGGGCAAGGACAAGCTCCGGCAAGGCAGGCAGCTTTGTTTGCCGGCTTGCCAAATAAAATTGAATGTATGACAATAAACAAAATGTGTGGTAGCGGTTTGAAGGCTGTAATGCTAGCACATCAGGCTATTCAATGCCAGGATGCTGATATCATAATTGCAGGCGGACAAGAGAGTATGAGCAATGCGCCGTATCTTTTAATGAATGCAAGAAATGGTTATCGGCTTGGTAATGGTGAGATTACTGATTCTATGGTTAAAGATGGACTGTGGGATGTTTATAATAATATTCACATGGGAAGTTGTGCAGAATCATGCGCAAAAGACTTTAAGTTTACCCGCGAACAGCTTGATGAATTTGCTATTCAATCTTATCGCAGAGCTATCGACGCTCAAAAATTAGGAAAGTTTAACGAGGAAATAATAAAAGTTCCAGTAGTTCAAAAAGGAGTAGAAAGTTTTGTAGAAACAGACGAAGAACCTACTAAAGTTAACTTTGAAAAAATTCCAAAACTAAAACCTGTATTTGAGAAGGATGGGGTAGTTACTGCTGCAAATGCATCGAGCATAAATGATGGAGCTGCAGCACTTTTAATTATGAGCGAAGAAAAAGCAAATGAACTTGGTTTAACTCCATTGGTAGAAATTGTAGCTCAAAGCTCGGCGGCAAAAGCACCGATTGAATTTACAACAGCTCCGGCTGATGCAATAACTAAAGTTCTAAAAAGAGCTAAACTGAATTTGAAAGATATTGACTTGTTTGAAATTAATGAGGCTTTTGCCGTTGTCTCGCTTGCAGTTAATAAAATACTCGAACTCGATTCATCCAAAGTAAATGTTAATGGAGGTGCAATTGCTTTGGGGCATCCAATCGGTGCAAGTGGTGCAAGAATTCTTACTACTTTGATTTACGAAATGAAGAAACAGAATTTGAGGTATGGTCTAGCAGCACTTTGTATAGGTGGAGGCGAAGCATCAGCTCTCATCGTTAAAAATTATTCAATAAAATAGCAGGAGGTAAATATGGAAATAAAAAATGTATCCGTAATTGGTGGGGGAACAATGGGAAATGGAATAGCTCATGTTTTTGCTTTAAAAGATTTTAATGTTAACCTTGTCGAAATGACTTCTGACCTAGCCGATAAAGCTCTTGCCACCATTTCGAAAAATCTGGACCGCCAAGTAAAAAAGGGAACAATAAGCGAAACAGAAAAATCTAGGGCTTTTTCTAATATTAAAAAAGTTATTGGAGTAAATAATACTCCATCTGATTCTGATTTAGTAATTGAAGCTATCTATGAGAATAAAGAAGCTAAAATGGATATATTCAAGGAATTACAGAATAGAGTTAAGAATAACTCTATATTTGCATCTAATACATCATCAATTTCGATTACCGAATTAGCTGCTCAAACAAGACCTGAGCAATTCATTGGAATGCACTTCATGAATCCTGTACCCATGATGCAACTCGTGGAAATAATTCGTGGATATTCAACGAGCAATGAAACATTTGAAACTATTAAATCTTTAGCAATACAACTTGATAAGACACCGGTAGAAGTATTTGATTACCCGGGTTTTATTTCAAATAGAATTTTAATGCCAATGATTAATGAAGCGATTTTTGCTTTAATGGAAGGTGTAGCTTCGGCACAGGATATTGATACTGTAATGAAACTCGGAATGAATCATCCTATGGGACCCTTAACACTTGCGGATTTTATTGGGCTAGATGTATGCTTGGCAATAATGGAAGTTTTATACAATGGATTTAATGATTCGAAATATCGACCATGCCCATTGTTAAAGAAAATGGTTGCCGCCAAAAAATTAGGGAAAAAAACTGGAGAAGGATTTTTCAAATATCAATAACAGGATTTAATTGAAATAAAGTTAATGAAATTGGCTAACATATTTGTTTTAATTCAGTTTCGAGGATCACTTTGAATTTGTTTTAACTTTAAAGAATAATACCAATCTTTACCATAAATTGTCAGTTCCTTCTTAAAAGCAGGGTCTATGTTTCCGATTTGTATTAATGATAAGTCATATTTTGTAATATTATTTTTTATTATAAAGTAACTTAGGGCAATATTAGTTACACTATCTGCTCCGAAATAAATACCAGCAACATTAACTATGTTCCATTCTTTTTTGTTCTTAAATATTCTAGGAAGACTCAAGAGTATAACATTTTCTTTTTCTATTGAAGTAAAAAATTTTTTTCTGAAATTATTGATTTCACTTTTGACCATTTTAAATTTATCAAGATATATGGAAACCTTAGGATAATTTTTATATTGATTTAACTCTTCAATTAAATAGCTATTGACACCAATCGAACAAGTGTCTCCATAAAACATTTTCACTGAATCCAGAACAGTTAAATAGTTCCGATTAGAATTTTGAGCAATGAGATTAGAAGAAATAAAAACAGAATTAATTAAAGTTATTGTAGAAATAAGTATAAAAGATAGCTTTTTCATAAGAATGTACTTGGATAGAAAAGTGTCCGATAATGTATATTATGTAAACTTATTTGCACCCTATTTTGAAATGCCACCATCGAAAATAGCATTGACAAACAAATTCGGATTAAAAGTTTGTAAATCATCAATACCTTCACCTACGCCAATATATTTTACTGGCATTTTCAATTTATTACAAATTTGAAAAATTACGCCACCTTTCGCGGTTCCATCTAACTTTGTAACGACTAGTCCTGTAATATTAGAAACTTTTAAAAATTCTTCTACCTGAAAAATAGCGTTCTGTCCAGTTGTCCCGTCTATTACGAGTAATGTTTCATCTGGAGCATCTGGTATAACTTTCTTCATAGTTCGTTTTAATTTATCTAATTCTTCCATCAGGTTTGATTTTGTATGGAGTCGACCGGCAGTATCAATCAAAGCGATATCAAAGTGACCTTTGATAGCATGATTTAATGTATCGAAAGCAACCGAAGATGGATCTGCACCTTGCTGTCTCTGAATGATTTCTACATCGGCTCTTTTTGCCCAGATTTCCAACTGCTCATTAGCTGCTGCACGAAATGTATCGGCAGCGCCGACAATTACCTTTAAGCCGGCATTACGATAATTATAAGCAAGTTTTCCGATAGTAGTTGTTTTCCCTGCGCCATTAACACCGACGATTAAAATTACATACGGTTTATTGTTTTCAATATTATTTTTGAAATCGTTTCCCGCATATAAATCCACAATTGAGGTTAATTCATTTTTTACAATTTGAATGATATTCAGACTCGATCGATCTTTTTCATTTTTTAAAAGTGAACGGACATTCTGAATAATTTTTTCAGATGTATCAAAGCCTATATCTGAAGAAATTAGTATTTCTTCAATTTCATCGATTGTTGTTTCATCTATAACTGCCTTACCGGTAATGGTTTCAGTTATTTTATTAAAAAGTTTTTCTCTTGTTTTAGTTAAACCGGATTTTAATTTATCAAAATTTATATTATTAAATATTCCCATAGTCTTTCTTCTTAATGAACTCAATTGCTCTGTAGGCGTAGCCGATTATTGAAATAATTATTAACGCTATACTTAGGTTATAGAAGAACTCAAAAACAATATTCCCCTTATTCACGTTTATGATTATAAGAAATATAACCAATCCGATGTTAGTAACTGTAATTTTGCCGAGCAAGTTTGAGGGTAAAATCTTTTTTATTTTTTGCGCTACAAAAATCCCTCCTATAAATATCAATAGGTCACGGCTAAGAATTAATAGCAAATATATTCCGTTAACTTTTCCGATAATAAATAATTTGATTATTACCGCACCAATTACAATTTTATCCGCAAATGGGTCAATAACCTTTCCTAGCTCTGTAACTTCATGATATTTCCTTGCTAAATATCCATCCAACATATCGGTCAATGCTGCTACCAGACAAATTACCACAATAATAAGTCTTGTATTTCCTGACAGAAAATCATCAAATAAAAACCATAGTGGTATGGCAAGTAACAGTCTAAGGAAACTTAGTAGATTTGATTTAGTTTTTATTTCTTCAATTTTAATTATCATCTGATTACTGCAAATTTACCCATTTTTTCTTCAACATCATTATTAGAATCATCAAGGCGAACAACTCTGAAAATATAAATTCCAGTTGGTATTAAATTACCACTTTCATCTTTTAAATTATAATCCAATCCGCCATCTCCATTTATTTCTTCTAGTTGATTTATACGTCTACCGGAAAGATTGAAGATCGTTATTCTAGCTCTCTTTGGCAGATTGGCAAATGTAATTTTACTTTCGCCATTGAGAATTCTTTCCGGATTAGGATAGACATAAACGTCTGATAAATTTTGTGAATAACTTGTAAGAACTATGTAGCTTCCAGCTCCAGAACGAATTTTCACATTACCACTTTCATTTGAGGAAACTAGATTCTGAATTTGCAGAGTATATTCAATTCCAATTGAACCAATGGGTTTTTCTCCATTGAAGTGTAGATAAATAATATTTTTGTCTTTTTCGTCGATATTAACCCTTGAAACTTTATTGTTCGGTGTCAAAATATAATTATTCAAGTTTAATGCTGAAACTGAATCAACATCTAGATTGAATGAAATTGCTACCTCACGAGAGGTTAATATTTCAAAATTAGTTATATAAAAATTACTAACTGAACTTGAAGTGTCAACATAAAATTCAATAGTATCCGGCAATATTGGGGAGCCGAAAAAGTCATTAAGATTATTTTCAAATAAGATATTTTTACCAACGGCAAAATTGCTGGTGAATGAAAGAAGATAGGAATATTGACTCGCAGAGGAAATTGAATTTGCGAATCCACAATTCAATACTTGGAATGAATTCAAATTATCTATCTTGTTATTTATCCTATTTGAAAAAGTTACAAGAAGATTGTTTGGTGAAACATATTTTACGTTAATGATTTTTGCCGGGTTGTGCGAATAAACATCAATTGTTTGACTCAGATTTGAAAGAGGATTTTGTTTTGTCTGATCGTAAGCACGAACTCCATAAAAATAATTTACTCCTGTTTTTACTTTTGAATCAAAGTAGGATGTTATTGAAGTAGAATCGTACAATACCAAACTATCTTGCGAAGTTCCCCGGAAAATTAAATATTTTCCGGAATTACCCGTCCAATTCAATTTAATCAAGGTTGAATCAATACTATAACCTAATAAATTGAATGGTGTGCTAGCATGATTTGATGGTGCAAATTCATAAAAATTAATTCCACTGCTGGTTGGGAACGCAACTTCCGGAACCCCATCCTTATTAAGATCTCCAACGAATATTGAACTGGAATTTATATTTTCTTTGTAGCTAATAATTTCATTTTGTCCGTTTACAAATTTTAAGATGTATGAATATGGATAATCAAAAACTATAAGTTCATCCTTACCATCGTTATCAATATCTGCGAACCTTAATGAAGTTTCTACCTTCTGGAATTGAAAATTGAATTCGGTAGTCGGATCAATAATCGCCTGGTTGAAAATTATGTTTACTGAATCTGCCGTAAGTTTAAGTATTAGAAGACGGTAATATGGTGCAATATCAAAATTTGAAATTGAATGAAGCATCACTGCCATCTCAGTACTTCCATCGCCTATATAATGACCTTCTGCTAAAAGCGAAGTCGATCCTTGAAATCCTGTAGAGATTACTCTTCCCTTTTGGTAATTCCCAGAACCTAATATATTGTAACTGAAAATATCTCCATCTTCATCAACCATCCAGATTTCTTTTTTTCCGTTTAAATCTGTAATTACTGCGTGAGGTGCTTCTAAAATATTTTGTCCATCTCCGAGTTTGGTGAAATTACTTAACTGCACTGGATTTGTTAAACTTAAATTATTCATCACTTTCCAAATTACAAAAGAAGTATCACTATTAAGGTCAACAAGTTCGGTTGTCCCATCATTATCGATATCCTTAGCAAAAACCGGCCAAAATTTTCCAGTGGTATCGGCAAATTTCTGCACGAAAATTTTTGAATTTATTCCATCCTGTTCGTAGATATATCCACTGTAAATGAAATAAGAAAGAATGTCCTTCTCCCCATTATTATTAAAATCTCCGACTGTCTTCACGATTTGATTTTGAAGAGAATCGAATTTAACAAAGGTGTCCCCTTCTAATTTATAAAAGTATGAAGTTGTCGGATTCGAATTTTCTCTTAAGATAACTTCGTTTGAATCATTCGAAGTAAAGCTGACTGGATTCTTATAAATCTCACCAGCAGGAAGTGCAAACGGCTCTTTGGTTGTATACGACGGATTTAGAGGGAAATTAGTATTAAATTGAAAATCTTTGCCATTATCATTAACGATAGTATCCAGGCCGACCATATTATCAGCTTCAAAATAAACATTGTAGGTAATGTTTTGTCCAGCTAAATTTTTTGGAATAAAACCATAGTGGAGGTTATTTACCATTTCGGTATTTGTTGAAAAACCATCAAGCGTAACAAAATTGTAATTGGAGTCTCCGGCTTTCTTGTAAAACATTTTCACAATACAGGGCTGATCAGTAAACATTGAAGCTAAGATGGTCGCTTTGTCACCATAATATGCAGAGCCGGCAAAAACCAAATCAACATCCGGAGGCTTTCGTATTATATTGAAGTTTAATCTCTCTTCGGTTATCATTCCGTTATCCAAATTAACAACTAATCGCAGGCAATAAACCGAGTCTTGAAAAGTAGAAATATCCAGATTGAAAATTTTTTTATCTTCAAATTGATACTGCCCATTAGAGATAAGAGTAGTCCATGTTTGTGGAGTTAGACCAGTGCCTACATAAAGGCTGTAACTCTTAAAATATGCAGACAGAATGGTTGCAGTAATTGATAGAGTATCATATTTGGTTGAGAAGTTTTTGTATGGATAATCAAACTTAATAACTGACGGTGCAGTAGCACTAACGGCTTTAAACATATTCAAACGACCGGCTCCGCTATAAATATCCCATCCCGGCTGATCAATATCATCTGCCGTGGATTTTAGAATCTGCTTTACTTCTTCATTAGAAAAATTTCCAAGCGATAAAATTAATCCAGCAGTTGCAGAAACAAATGGTGCTGAAGCAGATGTACCACTGACAACCGCGTATCCACCGCCTTTAGCTGTAGTAAGGATATCAGTTCCCGGAGCTACTAAATCAATTGTCGAACCATAATTCGAAGTTGGATTAACATCATCATTTTCAGTAGAATTACCGACACAAATCACTTCGGAATATCCAGATGGATAATGCGGTTCATCATTCCCGGAATTGCCGGAGCTTGCGACAAGTACTACACCTTTACTATAAGCATATCTAATTACATCTCTAAGTACATAGGAAAATTGGGTATCACCAAAACTCATGTTAATTACCTTAGCGCCCATCTTAACTGCATAAAGGATTGCAGCGGCAACATCATCTTCTTCTCCGTAGCCGGAAGGATCAAAGGCGCGAAGATTTAAAATTCTGACTTTTGGTGCTGCGCCGGCAATACCGATCAAATTGTTTGTCTCTGCGGCAATTATTCCGGCAATGTAAGTACCATGACCGTTTTCATCCATTGGATTATTGTCCCAATTCAAATAATCCCCGCTATTAGAGTCAAATGGAAAGCCGGATCTATCTGTAAAATCCCAGCCCATATAATCATCAATGAAACCGTTGCCGTCATCATCTATGCTGTTGGACTCTTTATTATTTCCGTTTTTATCGGTTCCCATTTCGCCAGGGTTATAATAAATTTTATTCTTTAAATCAGGATGAAGATAATCAACTCCCGTATCTATCAAACCGATGATTATTGAATCTGAACCCTCTGTTATATTCCAGGCATTGAAGGCTTGAATTTTCTTCAATGCCCATTGCTCAGAAACGAGACTGTCGTTCGGTACAGAATCAATCTTATAAACATTAGAAGCCTGAACATATTCAACTGATTGATCGTTTTTAATCTGTTTGATGAAATTCTGAGCTGAGCTATTATCAGTAAAAGTCAACTTAACAATTCTGGATAAATTTGAGTCGTCGGCACCTAAGTTTCTGGCAAAATAACTTGCGGAAAAATTTGCTTTATTTAATACAGGCAATGCCGATGTCTGAAAGAATTGTTTGGTCTTAATCTTTTCCGATATTGAAGATTGGCTTACGTAATTTTTATATTTTATAAAATAAGTTACTTGTGAATAAGAAGAAGTAAAGAAAAGCAATGAAATTAAAAAAGCAATGGCTGCTTTATAATTCATAGATGTCCTTTTTAAATCCGGTATCAATGTTAGTTGGATATGAACCGGAGAAACAAGCAACACAGAAATTGTTTATTCCCGCTTCAGACACTGCTTCAAGCATTTCATCAACCGTTAAGTACCGCAAACTGTCAACACCAAGATATTTTTCAATTGCAGATACATCTCCGTTCATCTGGCACGCAATTAATTCTTCCTTACTCGGGAAGTCCATTCCATAGTAGCAGGGATGCGTAATCGGTGCCGAAGAAATTCTCAAGTGAATTTCTTTTGGCTTTGCTTCTTTAATTAAATTAACAAGCTGTCTTGAAGTAGTACCTCTTACAATAGAATCGTCCACAACAACTACGGTTCTACCTTCTATTACACCTTTTACGATATTGAATTTTATACGGACACCAATCTCTCTGTTTGCCTGTCCAGGCTGTATAAAGGTTCTTCCGATATAGTGACTTCTAATTAAACCAATTTCAAGTTTGGAATTTATTCCTTCCTTTTCCAACTCTGTCTGATATCCAAGAGCGATAGTATTGGAACTATCGGGAACACTGATTACAATAACCTTTTCGCCGTCCTTATCATGCACAGGATATTTTCTGGCAAGAATTTTCCCCAACCGTCTTCTCATCTTGTCTACATTATGTCCGAAGATAAAGCTATCAGGTCTTGAAAAATAAATGTACTCAAATATGCAATTCTTTTTAGGAAATTTATTATCACTAATTCTAATTGATTTAATCTTTGATTCATCAGTAACATCTTTATCGATGACAACAATTTCCCCGGGCTCAACTTCACGAACGAACTTAGCGGCGATTATGTCGAATGCACAAGTCTCAGAAGCTATAACAAATGAACCGTTGACCTTCCCGATTGATAATGGGCGAAAACCATAGTTATCTCTAGCAGCAATTAGCTTATCATCTGTTAAAATGGTAAGGCAGAAAGCGCCTTCTAACCGGGATAATGCTTCTTTTATCTGATCTATTTGATTTTTTAATTTACTTCTCGCAATAAGATGAAGTATTACTTCTGTATCGCTCGAAGTTTGAAAAATTGCACCTTCATTAACAAGTTCTTCCCTAAGCTCCCTTGCATTGGTAAGGTTTCCATTATGAGCAACTGCAAGATTTCCCATCCTGTAATTAACTACGAAAGGTTGAATGTTCTTCTTTGAATTTGAAGATCCCGTTGTGGAATACCTGTTATGCCCTATTGCAGCACGACCTGTAAGCGTCTCTTTAATAATTTTGGGATTAGCAAAAACTTCTGAGACTAATCCTTCTCCTTTATGTACGTTGAAAATTGAATTTTTCTTTTGGTTGATGTCTTGCGTAACTATTCCGCTTGCTTCTTGTCCTCTATGCTGTAATGCAAGCAGACCATAATATGTATTTATTGCCGCAGTATCATTATCGAATATTCCAAATACCCCGCAATGACATTTAGGTTTATCAGATTTTGTAATCATCGTATCTAACATTATTTGAAAAAGTAACGGCAAAATTAACAATAAATTTATGGATTAAAAATATTGCGCAATCACAATATTTGAAGTTCATTTTTCCCCCAATGATTGAAAGTTATCCTTTTTGACATACCTTTAGAATATTATAAATTTCAAAAAACTTTTTAATTTCAGGGAAAACTTCCGTAAATATAAATTTATCAAATGTTTAAAATACTACCCGCTATTGAGCAGAAAATTAGATTTACATCTGCAAAACTTCAAGCATTTCCAATTACTAATAAGAATCTATATTCAGGTAATATTTAGTGCGCTTTGGTTAATTCATCTAGTTTTGACGCCCAATTCTTTTCAGCATCTCTTCCATCTTGCAGCATCTTGTAAGCATTATTCATCAAATCTCTGTTATGCTTTTCGAGGCTTTCCTTCATCATGTTAAATCCATCAAGCTGTTTTTCTGCCGCTTGGATGTATAGATTATTTAATTCCTTTACTTCGTTTGTATGAAGCTGTATGGCTTTCAATTTATCAATAAAATCTCCGAAAGTGGTAATTATAAAACTGTCAAGTGCTTCATACATATAATTGTCGTTCACAAAGTTTTTACCCGAAACTGAATTCCATCTGTCAAGAGCTTTGTCTTCAATGGGAGTTATGTATTTTAATTGATTGTTATAATTTTTAATATCAATTCTGACTGGGTCTGTACAGCCAACAAAGATTATCATTAACAAGAAAGTTATGAGAGTGTATTTCATTATTTCACCTTTTAGTTTAATAAATAAATCCGGTTGCTTCAAATATCTGCTGCTAGGCAGGCACGAACATAAAGTGTTTATTTTTTTTCTTTAATCTCCAAATGAAACTTATGTAAGAACCGGTGATAGATAGGCGCGAAAATAATGCCGACAATTACGAGAAAAATAATTCCTGAAAAAAGCGCATAGGCAGACGCAAATAATTTCCCCGACACAGAATGAATAACATCAACCGGTCCCATACCTCCTAAAATCATTGAAGCATTAAGAATGGAATCTATCCAATTCAAGCCCTCTGTTATGTGGTAACCAATTACTCCTATCCCAAGAGAAAAAGCGATCACTCCTGTAGCTAACAAAAAATGTTTCAGAAGTCTTAAAAAATACTTTTGTTTTGAAAGCAATGGATAATTTTTATGTTCGTACATTTCAATTATATCTAATAAAACAAAAAAGGTACAATATATGTACCTTTTAGTCGGAACGGTGGGATTTGAACCCACGACCACCTGAACCCCATTCAGGTACGCTACCGGGCTGCGCCACGTTCCGAATCTTTATAATTTGTTAAATAAAAGTTCCAAAATTGTCTTGATTTCCGCAAGGTCTTTTTTCAATTCATTATTGCCTTTTTTTACTTCATTGTGAATTTCAATTTGACCATTATTTTTAATTTCAGTTTCCGAAATCGAAGAAGTATTTTCCGGAGAATAATTTTCTAAAATTTTTTTAGCACCGATAATAGTATATTTTTTATCTCTCAGCAGACTTTTAATCTGCATAATTAATTGGATATCTTTATTTGTGTAAATTCTGTTTCCCGCTCTATTTTTTTGAGGTTTGAGACCTTCAAATTCAGTTTCCCAGTAACGAAGTACATATTGTTCGACCTCAGTTATCTTACTAACCTCACTAATCGAATAATAAAGCTTTTTCATTGAAAGGTTTTTCATTATTCCTTAAAAATATTTGAAAGAAAAATAACTAATAGTCTATTGAATTTCAACAATAATAGGCTTTCCTGCAAAAAAGGTTTAACTCAACTTTCTAAATAATTTTCTTTTATGATAATATCTATGAGCTCGCTGATATCGTTTAGTTCATAATCAGCATTATGTTTAAGTGTATTGAAGGTATCGCCGTAACGTGCAAAGGCTGTTTTCATACCAATATTTTTAGCTCCAACAATATCTCGTTCTGCCCAATCACCAACCATTAAAGCTTCATCTGCTTTTAAATTTAGCTTTCCTAAAACAGCTAAAAAGGGAGCAGGATTTGGTTTCCTAACACCGGTATCCTCAAAGGTTATTACTGCATCAAAAATATGGTGCAAGTTTAAATACGCCAATCTTAACCAAGCTTCTTTAACCGGAGCATCAGATAGAATGCCCATTTTTATACCCATCTTCATCAATTTGTGAAGTGTTGGATATACATGAGGATATGGAATTAAAGCAGCTTCTCTTGCTTTTCTATATGCCACAATTCCTGCGGAAAGAATTTTATAATCTATTTTTTTTAGTACACGCTGAAGAAAAACATCAAATACCTGCTGATATTCAATCCCCTGCTCTTTATAAATCTCATCAATTATTTTATCGGCATCCTCAAAACTGATTGATAATCCGGAATCAATCATTGCGGGGATTGCTTCTTCAATTGCACGCCGCTTCATTTTCATGAAATCAACCAGAGTATTATCAAGATCAAAAATAACAGCTTTAATCAATTTTCTTTCCTACTTTCAAATAATTTTTCGATAAGAAGAACCGCTGCAAGATATCCAAGTTCTTTAAAACCGGAAATGTAACCATCGCAACCTGATGCGGTTATTAGATTTTGCCTAAAGTTTTCCCTATTGACTAAATGAGACAAATGTACTTCAACTTTGGGTACTTTACATTCAGCTAATGCATCTCTTAAAGCAACTGAGGTGTGGGCATAACCGCCGGGATTTATAATCAAACCGTTGAATTTTTTCCTAATATTCTGGATCTGGTTAATTAATTCTCCTTCAAGGTTGGATTGGAAAAATGTAAATTTAATTTTAGGATATTCTAGACAAAGCTTCTCCTCAATTTTTCGCAGAGTTAAGCTGCCATAATATTTTTTATCTCTTGCCCCGAGCAAATTTAAATTTGGACCGTTCAACACTAAGATTTTCATTTTACTTCAGCCATTTCATCAATAATTTCTCTCATTCTCGGCGTCAGATAAAGCTGATCAATACCAAGTTCTTTTAACGCCATTGAAAGAATGACCATTTTCCTTTGCAGGTTTGCCATTTTATTTATTACGATGACTTTGTTTTCCTTTAGGATGCAGTAACCGCCTTTGAAGTCACCTTTTTCAAAGCGAACTTCGGCACCAAGCTGCGCAGCAAGCGCTTTAAGCTCCTGAATTATTTCTTCAAATTCTTTCTCTTTAATCTTCATGATTTAATTTTTGCTGCTTGAAGCGGTCTGAAAATGATTAAAAATATTACTGCAAAATATGAAAGCACCTCAATTATCGGGAAACTTCCGAGAACTTTAAAACGTTTAATGTAAAGATTTAAAATGTCCATTGAATTAAATCCGCTTTGAAGCATCTGATAGACCTTATAATCAATTGTCATTAAGTAAATTTCGAAAGGCAGAGTTATTATAATTATAAGTGAGACAATTAATAACCAGCCGTTTACTTTCAAGCTTAATCGAGATGAAGTTAAAAATATTATGAATGATACAATAAAAACAATATAAGAGATTGCAGTTAAAATCATATTAGCATTTAAAGTCAAAAATACAGCAGTCAAATTTTGGCTATTTAGGTAATAGTTAAGAGCGAACTCATGCCCTTGGAATAGCTGGTAAGAAAGAGCCAGTTTTGTGATATAGCTTCCGAACCAAACAATGCCGGAAACTGTGGCAAAATATAGAAATATTTTGGAAAATGTATTTAGATTCTTCATAAATTTGTTTAATTGACAAAATTAAAATATGAAAAAATTATGATTATTTCTTCTATCGACATCGGAACAAATACAATACTTTTGCTTATTGCCGAAGTAGATCCAGTTACAAAAAAAATAAAATCACTCTTAAATGAATATCGCGTACCTCGAATTGGAAAAGGATTACTTCCAAATCAGCCTATAAGCAAAGACAAGATTCAGTCCTTATACCATGTACTAGGCGAATTCAAGAAAATAATTTTAGCAAATAATTCAGAGCATAATATATTAACCGCAACAAATGCTTTTAGAATTGCGTCAAATGCAAATAAAATCATCAATGAGGTAAAAAATAAATTCGGTTTTGATATTCAAGTTGTTACTGGTAAAGAAGAAGCAAAGTTATCTTTTCTTGGCGTTGTTGGAGATTACCTTGACGAAAATAAAACCATGGTTATTGATATCGGCGGCGGAAGTACAGAAATTATTTTAGGACAAGACGGAAGAATTAATTTTAATGAAAGCTACCAGGTAGGAGTTGTCAGCGGAACGGAAAAATATTTAAAGCATCAACCACCATTCGCTGAAGACATGGAAAAATTCAAGAATTTCATAAATAACACTTTAAACAAAATTGGTAAGAATTTATTTTTACCCAAAAGAACGATAGCTATTGCCGGCACGCCGACAACTTTAGCTTGCATGAAGATTGGTCTTGATCATTATGATGAATTTGCTATTGAAGGATCAACTTTAACTAAAGACGAGCTTTCTGATTTTATTAAACAGCTTTCCAAACTTTCTTTGATTGAAATTAAATCAACTTATAAAAGTATTGTTGAAGGAAGAGCTGATGTTTTATTGGCAGGGACAATAATTCTTCATTCAATACTTGAATATTTTAATATTGACGAAGTATTGGTAAGTACTAAAGGAATTAGATATGGAGCGATTGTACATTATATTCAACTTCATTCCTAATGTTAATATTCAACTCTATAAAGTGAGTTCGGAGTAAGGATTTAAATTGGATGAATTCATGGGTGCAAGTTTTGCAAAATAGAATCACCAAATTTGTTTGCAGGCGACGAAGCCGGGTAATCAAGCGTGTAATGCAATCCTCTGCTCTCTTTTCTTTTCTTGGCTGACTTGATTATCATATGAGCGCATGCACTTATATTCCGAAGCTCTAATATATCTTCAAAGACTTTAGTACGTTTATAAAATTCTTCAGTCTCGGTGAAGATATTGTGAATTCTCCTCTCTGCTCTTTCAAGACGAAGATTTGAGCGGACGATTCCGACGTAATCCCACATAACCTGCTTTACTTCTTTTGAACTGTGAGTTATTAAGATTTTTTCGTCTGGCGATAGAGTACCCGAATCATCCCAATCCGGAATGCCGGATATTTCAGAAGTTTCCTTCTTAATAAACTGTTTTATATTTTCTGCTGCACGTTGTGCAAATACGACAGCTTCAAGCAAGGAATTACTTGCAAGACGATTGGCACCATGAACGCCTGTCATACTAACTTCACCGCAGGCATATAGTCCTTTTAATGACGCTCTTGAATATTCATCTACAACAACACCGCCGCAAGAATAATGAGCAGCCGGAACCACAGGGATAAACTCTTTCGAAATATCTATTCCGTTATCAAAACAATGCTGGAAAATATTTGGAAAATGATCGATGATTTCATCTTTCTTACGATGAGTTATATCTAGATAAACGAATTCATCGCCGCGTTTTTTAAGCTCATTATCAATTGCCCTTGCAACAATATCTCTAGGTGCCAGATCCTTTCTTGAATCATACTTTGGCATAAAAGCCTCACCGTCTCTTGTCCTTAGAATTCCGCCAAAGCCGCGGACAGCCTCTGAAATTAAGAATGCCGGTGAATTGTTGTTTCTTTTTGGAGAATAAAAAGATGTTGGATGGAATTGAACAAACTCCATATTGCCAATTTTTGCACCTGCTCTATATGCCATAGCATATCCATCACCGGTTGCAATTTGGGGATTTGTTGTATGAAGATAAACTTGTCCTAATCCGCCTGTTGCGAGTACAGTTGCTTTGGAAGAAATTTTTAAAACCTGATTAGTATCGCAATTAAGTGCATATGCGCCCCAGCAGTTTCGATTGTTTAGCGGAGAGTTCTTAAGCTGCTGAACGTTATGTTCGGTAATCAGATCTATCGCAATTGTATTTTCAATAAGCCTGATATTTTTATTTTCAATAACTTGCTGCACTAAAGCCCGCTCAACTTCTCTGCCGGTCAAATCTTTTGCATGAACAATTCTCGGCATCGAGTGACCGCCTTCTTTTGCAAGATCAAGTTTGCCATTCTTCTTTGTAAATTCTGTTCCGAGATTTATTAAATCATAAATTCGCTTTGGACCTTCTTTAACGATTATCTCAACTGTATTTCGATGGCATAAGCCTGCACCGGCAATTAGGGTATCTTCAATATGTTTTTCAAATGTATCGCTTGGATCGATTACTGAAGCAATGCCACCTTGTGCATAATTTGTATTGGATTCATTCTTTTCTTTTTTTGTAATTAAAACAACTTCGGCATATTCTGAAATTCTTAGCGCTGCAAAAAGACCGGCAATGCCGCTGCCAATAACTAATACGTCAGTTTTAATGTCCATGAGATTTGTAACGAGTTAAAAAATAATAATGACTTAAAAATACTAATTTAATTATAGAAGTTTAGTGAGATAAGATAAAGGAAAAAATAAATCGAAATGTTAAAGACTAATCCAACAACAATCGAATAAATAATATTTCTAGCTTGAGTATACAAAGCCATAACTGAAAGATAGACTCCCCAAACAAGAATCAGAATTTCAAATCCTAAAAGTGTGTAAGCAAGAAATTCTTTAAGATTGAATGGAGAAGGATTTTTTGAAAATAAATTTCCTCCAAATACCGTGGCTTCTACCGTAAATAAAAGGATCAGTGCGAAAACTTGGGGAACAAAAGAATATACTAGAATTGAAAAATTGTCAAGGATTCTTGTAGCGATACCATATAATCTGTCAATCGTCTTCATTATGATTCCAAATATGAGAGGAAGTATTGAAATTCCAGTAAGCACGATTAAATAATTTCTAACGAAGTGTTCCAAATCAGGTTCTAGCTTTATTGACAAGTGGGTAAAGTAAATAGAATCTATAAAAAATTTAATCCCGGCAAAAATTAAAATGAAAAAAATAAAATTCTTGTGTTCTGATTGAATGATAAGCTGAAAACCTTTTCGAGGATCTTCTATCAAAAGTCCCAAAACTTTCCAGAGGTCTACGTTGTAAATCCTATCTCTTATGTATGATTTGCAATCAGTACAAATTAAACCATAAAAAGGATTTTCCGTCCCGCAGTTTTTACAGACAATTACATTCTTCATTAAAAATTCATCCTCATGTTAAACATGAGAGATTTAGTTGAAATATCCGGGCTGATCGAGAAATCAAATAACTGAGCATCTACGTATGCATCAACCAAATTTAATAAATAAGTTAACCCTATATAAATTGAAAACAAGTCCCTCTGATCTTGGTAGTCGCTACTAAGTCCTAAATAATTACTATTGTTAGTGGAATAATATATTTCTTTATAATATTTAATGTTTTTATTGCTTTGGTTCCATTCATAAATAAGCCAGACACCTACACCCCAAATAACTGGTATTTTCCAGTAAGACTTCGTGTAAAACTGTCCCCAGCCGGGAATAATAGCACTTCGAAGGACGGCACCCCAAGGCGATTTTTGCATAACAAATATAGAGTCGCTTAAAGGTTCGGGTTTACTTTCTATTTTATCCTCTTGAGCGAAAATAGAACCAGAAAGCAGCAGCAAAACAAGTGCTGTTTTAACTATATGTCTTGTCAATAATTTCAAAGAGTTCAAATAAACGTTCCAGCTCATCATTGGAATAAAATTCAATAGTAATTTCACCGGAACCGTCTTGTTTTTGTTTACAGATTACCTTTGTTCCGAATAACTTCCTGAGCTTGTCTTCAATATCATTTACACTTGCAGTGTAAATCGAATTTTTCGGCGTAACCGTTATTGATTTTTTTTGCGGGTCCTGCGCTTTCATATATTTCCGGACCAACTGCTCAACCTTCCTTACAGAAAGGCTTCCTTCAAGAATTTTAGTAAGCACTTCAAGTTGAGCTGCTTCAGAAGGTAAGTTAATTATTGCCCTTGCATGACCGGAAGAAATATCACCTTTGATTAAACTGTCCTGAATTTGCTTAGGAAGTTTTAGCAAACGAATTGAGTTGGCAATTGTTGTTCTATCTTTTCCAATAGTGTCCGCGATATCTTCCTGAGTTAGATGGCATTCATCCATAAGCCGTTTGTATGCAAGTCCAATTTCAATTGGATTTAATTTCTCTCTCTGGATATTTTCGATTAAAGCCATGGCAAGCATGGTTTCATCGGAATCAACCTTTATGATATAGGCAGGAATTTCTTTATGTCCAATTTCACTGCATGCTTTTAGTCGTCGCTCGCCGGAAATTAATTGATATGAATTATTAAAACGTCGTACTGTAATTGGCTGAATTAGTCCATTCGATAGGATTGATTTTTTTAACTCTTCAAACGCTTCCGGATCAAAATACATTCTAGGCTGAAATGGGTTTGATGAGATTGATTGGATTGGAATTTTGGCAAGAATATCGTATTGCTTTCCGTCATCTCGCTTAATCTCGGCAAAATTAATTTGACTATTTGCCTCTTGTACGCTTTGCTGGTTAATTAAAGCGTCGAGCCCTCTACCTAAGCCTGTTTTTAATTTTGTCATAATTAATTCAGATTATTCCCTTGCGAATTTCTTTCAAGCAGTTCTGCGGCAAGGGCAATATAATTCTGCGATCCGGTTGAAACTGCATCGTATAAAATTACCGGTTTGCCGTAACTTGGCGCTTCAGAAATTCTTACATTCCTGTGAATAATTGTTCTAAATACTTTGTCACCAAAATATTTTTTTACCTCTTCAGCGACTTGTTGAGAAAGCCTGAGGCGATTGTCAAACATTGTTAGCAGTACACCTTCAATTGTCAGATTTTTATTGAAGTGCTGCTTTACGATATTAATAGTATTAAGCAATTGTCCTAGACCTTCTAAAGCAAAGTATTCGCACTGTACCGGAATCAAAACCGAGTCCGATGCGGATAAAGAATTTAATGTAAGCAAACCAAGTGAAGGAGGACAATCAATAATAATATATTCATAATTAGTTTGCAAGTTCGAAACTGCCTGACCAAGCAAACTTTCTCTGTTGGGCATGTCAACCATTTCAATTTCAGCGCCAACAAGATTTATATTGGAGGGAAGGATATCCAGGAATGGCATATAACTATTGAGAATAACTTTGTTAATATTCTCTACTCCAATTAACACTTCATACACTGAAGGAGAATGGTTTGTTATACTTAAGCCAGAGGATGAATTAGATTGTGGATCAATATCAATTAGTAATGTTTTTTTTTCTGCAGCAGCAAGCGAAGAAGATAAGTTAATCGCAGTGGTAGTCTTTCCTACTCCGCCTTTCTGATTTGCTATTGAAATAATTTTCGCCATTAAATTTTTTAATTAAACAATAAAAGGTTTCAACTCACCGTAGATGAATTTTAAATATTCATTTTAAAATACTTATTCTAAAATTATTTTCATAAGGATTTTGAAAATAATATTTTACAATAAACGTCGTAAAGTTAATTAAAAAACCGAATAGTTTATAATTGAATCTCTTCACCGAAATTCATAACGAGGCATTTCTTACCATTTGCTTCCAATTTGGATTTAAATTCGTTCGGATCTGCTTTTATAACAGGGAATGTATTGTAATGAATTGGAATTGCAATTTTGGGATTTACCAGTTCGACAGCTTTTAATGCATCAGAAATTCCCATAGTAAAATTATCACCGATCGGTAGAAGCATATAGTCAATCGGAGTCATCTCGCCGATGAGTTTCATATCATAAAATAATGCCGTGTCACCGGTATGATAAATGTTTTTTCCGCCTGAAGAAATTATTACTCCGGCAGGTTCCCCGGCATATTGATTATCGGGTGTCATTGAGCCGTGGTGAGCAATTGTAAACTTTACTCTGCCGAAATCAAAATTAAATCCACCCCCGATATGCATGTTGTGTGCGTTAAATCCTTTTGACGCACAATAGTTTGCCAGCTCATTTACGCAAATAAAAGTTGAGTTGCAGCGCTTACCTATTTTAAATGCATCTCCAATGTGGTCTCCGTGCGCGTGAGTCAAAATTATATAGTCAGCTTTTACATCATCGGACTTTACAGGTGAATTCGGATTGCCGTCAAGAAACGGGTCGATTAAAATAGTTTTGCCGTTATCTGCTGTAAACTGGAATGCGGAGTGGGAAAAATATCTTAGTTTCATTTTAAGTTCCTTTCATTTCTTTAACATTTTTAAAAAATCTTTTAAGCTTTTACTCTGAAGAAATTCATTTAGGGACAATTTCAATTCTTCTCTCAATTTAATATTGCCGCTTTCAATTCTTTTAGTGATAGAATCTTTTGATCTTGATGTTTCTGGCAAATCGATAGATTGCAAATTTGATAATAAAACATCGGTATCTCTGATTTTACCGGTGGCATCCTGTAATTTAGCAACCACATCATAAAATATTAAAAATTTCTTTCTAACAAAACATGAGATGAACAACTCCATGTTGTAACGCAAACGCCTTACATCAATTCTGATTTGATGTAGATTTTCAGGGGTCTCATCTTTCAGATAATCTTTAATTGTAGACTTTAATTTGTTTATTTTTTTAGATAGTACTTTTCGGGATGCATCTTTTAATGATAAATCCGAAGAAAGGTTTTTTATTTCCCACTTCACCTTCGGCATATGCCTAACTCAATAATACTTTAATAAATCCGCTTATTGCCTGGAAAGTCTTCATTTTACTTTTCTCATTGGCGTAAATAGTTGGGATTGGAACAAAACCAATTTTATAATTTTTTCTTGCGGCATTAACGAGTATTTCGCTTTCTGCTTCAAATCCATGGGAAGATGAAAGAATATCAGTAAGAATTTTTGTTTTATATGCTCTGAAACCGCATTGGGTGTCAAGTAGTTTTTGTCCTGTCTTTAAACTTAAAAAAAATGAAGTTAATTTATTACTTGCAATTCTGAGTAACGGCATTTTTGTTAAATCGTCAAGTCTATTTCCAATTACTATATCAAAAGAGCCAATCTCTTTAATCAATTTGGGAATTTGTTCAGGTTCATGCTGGAGGTCTGCGTCAAGTGTTATTGTAATATCAAAATTATTTTTTATGCTCTCTCGGAATCCAGTGTTTAAAGAGAATCCTTTGCCAGAATTTTTCTGATTTGAAATTACTATCACTCTTTGGAAATTTTTTAATTGAGCAAAGCCATCCGTAGAACCATCATTTACTGCAATAACGCAATCTACAAAATTTAATGACCGATCGACTACTTCTTGAATTGTTTCTGCTTCATTGTAAAAAGGGATAACTGCACAAACATTATTTTTCTTTAACATATTGTTCAATTAAACCTCTCCATCCTTTCAAAACAGGGCTCTTATATGCCTTTGAAAGTCTTAGCCGTAAGCCTTCTCTTGATAATCCTCTATTTAATTGACCGTTCTCTGCAACCGAAATGCTGCCAGTCTCTTCCGAAACTATTACACTTATAACATCGGCTTGTTCTGATATTCCCAAACCGGCTCTGTGCCGCATACCGAGAGGTTCGCCATTCAAAGAAGTTGATGTTGATAAAGGTAAAGTACATCGTGCAGCTTCAATAGTTTCTTCTTTTATAATAACAGCTCCATCATGCAGAGGCGAACGCGGGAAAAAGATAGTACCAAGCAAAGGAATGCTTAGTTTTGCATTTAAAATCTCTCCTGTTTCCGTATAACCTCGAATGCCGGTTGATTTAATAACGATTATAAGTGCGCCATGCTGCTTTTGTGATAGCTCAAAGGCTGCATCAGCAATTATCTGTGCTGGATGAGCAGACTCTGATTTTACAAATAATCTGAAGAATGGATTTTTTGCAACGATAACTAAAAGTCTTCGAATTTCAGGTTGAAATAAAATTATGAAGGTGATTACCCAGATATCTGAAACTAATTTCAACATCCAGGATAGAACTTTAAGATTTATCGCATTTGCAACAAACGATAAAAATATAACTAGCATTAAGCCGATAAATACTTGAGCGGCAATTGTTCCTTTCAACAAAGTATAAAGCTTGTATACGATGAACGTAACAATTGCAATGTCGATTATATCCGTAAAGGTTACAGTAAGGAATCCGATTTTAAAAAGTTCAATCATTTACTTTTAGCTTAGATGATTTAATAATCTAGTAACCTGAACACCATTTGCAATATTATGAGTTCTAATTATTCGCGCACCGCTCTTTATTGCTAATGCTTCCATTAAAGAAGTTGCAGTGTCTCGCTCATTAATCTGCAAATCTAAAGTCTTTCCTATAAAAGATTTTCTTGATACACCAATAAGAATAGGATATCCAAGGCTTTTGAAATCATCCAATCTTCTTATTAGTTCAAAATTATCTTCGACACGTTTACCAAAGCCTATACCGGGATCAATGAAAATTTCTTTTATTCCAAACTTACTTATTTTTTGTAGCCGTTCGAAAAGAAAATCATAAATTTCTTTTACCGGATCATCGTAATATGGATTTATCTGCATATCCTTTGGTGTTCCCTTCATATGCATAATAACTAGAGCCGCTTTGTGTTTTTTTATTACTTCACCCATATCAGGCTCATTAGTTAAAGCACTGATATCGTTAATAATTTTTGCACCGTGTGCCAAGGCATTTTCTGCAACTATCTTTTTTGTAGTATCTACAGAAATAATGGCTTCAGGTCTGATTGATAGAATTCCATCAATAACCGGCAATACTCTTTTTAGTTCTTCTTCCGAAGAAACATTTTCGGAACCAGGTCTGGTTGATTCGCCTCCGACATCAATTATATCCGCTCCCTGCTTTATCATTCCAATTCCGTGCTTAATTGCATCAGCAGTGCTGATATATAAACCGCCATCGGAGAAAGAATCCGGGGTAACATTTAATATTCCCATAGTATAGGATTTACTAAAGCAAAAATCTTTGCCTCCTATTTTAAAACATCCTGTCCCGTACTCTTCAAAATTTTTTATCACATTTATGATTTTATAACCGAGATCCTCATCTCCTTTTTTTAATATTCTTTTTGAAATATCTTTTATGTCCCATAAAGAACCCGGGATTAAAAGGTTGACCGATTTTTTATTCTTCAATTCTGATTTATAGCAAATCTCTTTTTCTCTTAGGACGACTTTCTGAATATTCTCGGCAAGACTTACAGGAACTTCTCTAATTTCTAATCCAAGCAAACCGATCTGAAAAACATCACGATAGATATTGTAGTTCGAACTGTATCTTTTGAAAACATCTGCATAAGAAAGATTAACGATTTGTATTACCAATTTCTCTCCCGAAGCATATTTTAGTTTTTCAGCAAATGCAAAAAATGAAAATTAAAATCAATCCTCAAACTGAGATTGATTTTGTCAGCGCCTCTTAATAATGTTTAAAAGCTCGGTCGCAGCAGCCGTTATATTATCTGCTTTAAATATTGCCGAGCCCGAAATAAAAATATCACATCCTGCTTCGAGAATCGGTTTTGCAGTCCGGTTATCGATGCCTCCGTCAACTTCAATTAAGAAATTTACGTTAAGTGATTTTCGTAATTGAACAGTTTCTTTAATTTTTCTAATTGAATTTGGAATGAAGTTTTGACCTCCAAAGCCTGGATTAACAGACATAATCAACACTTGATCAATATACTCTGCTATATCTTTTAAAACATCTACCGGAGTCGAGGGATTTATGGCAACACCGGCTTTCACTCCTAATTCTTTAATTCTCTGGACTGTTCTGTTAAGATGAATTACCGCTTCCTGATGAACAATAATCGAGTTAGCACCTGCATTTACAAAGTCCTCCAAATAATTATCAGGATTGGTGATCATTAAATGCACATCCAGAGGAAGTTCCGTCGCACGTCTTGCAGCATTAATAATTAACGGACCAAAAGTAAGATTAGGAACAAAGTGTCCGTCCATAATATCGCAATGTATCAAATCAGCTCCAGCCATTTCAACAAGACGGATTTGTTGAGAGAGGTTTCTAAAATCAGCAGCTAAAATTGATGGTGCAAGTTGTGCCATTAGTTTCCCATATTTGGATTTTGATTATTCATATCCGCAGGTTTAGTTACAAACAAATCAATCGCATCGCCAGGGTTAGCCTTATTTCCCTGGCTTGGATATTGGTCTAAAACAGTATTTGGGAGAAGCGACACCGATTGCTGGTAATTTATTTTCCCAACTTTAAGCGTACTGTCGGCAAGTATTTTTTCAGCATCTGCGAGTGATTTGCCAATCAAATTTGGAACCGTTATTGACCCAATACTTTGACCAATGCTAAGAGAAACTCCGACAGAGTCACCTTTCTTTAATGGGGTACCGACAGCAAATTGCTGATCAAAAATTACATTTTGAGGATAATCGGATGTAATTGAATCTATCCTTCCTAAATTCAATCCAATTCTTTCAAGAGCAAACCTGGCATCAATAATTGATTTCCCTTTTAAAGAAGGAACTGAAACTACGGGCTCACCGCCGCTTATAAAAAGATAAATATTTCTTCCTTTCTTTACGGTCTCCCCAGCATTTGGTCGTTGATAAATAATAGAACCGCGGGGAAATCTTTCGTCGAAAGTAGTGTCACTAATAACCGGAGTCAAGTTACTGTCTTTTAAAACATTTACAGCATCTGATTCCTTCATACCTAAAACTTTAGGTACTTTAAATTCTGGTTCGCTTACGTACCAAGGCATAACGATGTAATTCATTACCACCACAAAGACTACAAAAGCGCCAAATGCTATTAAACTTTTCCGTATAAAAGGCTTTTTGAGAATATTTTTCATGGATTCAAATATATTAAATCTTCATTATGAAAAAAAACTAAATTGATTTATATTTGACGCAAATTAAACAGATAATTAAAAGTATACTCCAGTATAAATTTGCAGAAGTCAATTAACCTTTCCATAAAATATTTAACTCATTCCGAAATTAATTAACGAGGTATTTAATGTTCAAAAATCATCCCAAAGGATTATACGTATTATTTTTTACTGAAATGTGGGAACGATTCGGATTTTATACAGTAATGGCAATTTTTGTTTTTTATCTTGGAGAAAATTTCCATTGGAATGACACAACAACAGGAAATATTTACGGCTTGTTTCTCGGCGGAGTGTACTTTACTCCTTTGATCGGCGGTTGGCTTGCTGACAATGTTTTAGGTTACAGTAAAACTATAATTATCGGTGCATTAACGCTAGCTATCGGATATGCCTTGATGGCGGTTCCCACAAAGGATGCGGCATTTCTTTATTTCGCTTTAGTAGTAGTTGTTTTAGGAAATGGATTATTTAAAGCTAATATATCTGTTCTTGTAGGTAATCTTTACTCGCACGCTAATGGTTCAATGAAAGATGCAGCATACAATATTTTTTACATGGGAATAAACATTGGTGCCTTCTTTGCACCTTACGCTGCTGATGGAATTAAAAATTATTTTATGAATAATTTTCATTCAACTCTTGCCGAAGGCTACAATGCGGCTTTCGGATTAGCATCTGTCGGCATGCTCTTATCGATATTAATATTTACTTCTTTTAGAAAACATTATAAAGATGCCGACTATCGTTCAAAAGATAAAGTAAATGAAAACCGTGATGTGGTTTTGACAAAACAGCAGGAAAAAGATAGAATTTTTGCTCTGATAACAATCTTCATTATCGTAATATTTTTCTGGATGGTTTTCTATCAGAACGGATTCACACTCTCTTTATTTGCGAAAAATTATACGCAGTTAAATGTTAGTCCTGTAACCTTTTTATTTTTCGATCCGGTTTCACTTTTTTCAATTATAGCATTCATCCTAGGCTTAGCAGGTGTTCTCAATAAACAGACTGGCAAAAAAACTAAGCTTTGGAGTTCCTTTGTTGTAGTTGCAGCTGCAATAATTGTGGTAATTAAATTGAACACATTACCTGCAACTAACGTAATCGCGCCTGAACTATTTCAGATATTTGATCCAATGTTCATTGTATTCTTAACGCCGGTACTTGTTGGGATGTTTGCATGGTTAAATAAAAGGAAAAAGGAACCATCAACTCCAGGTAAAATCGGATTAGCTATGGTTGTAACTGCATTTGCAAATTTGGTTATGATATTAGCTGCATTTGGTTTGCCAAAAGCAACCAATGGAACTAGCTCTGTGCTGGTTACCCCTTATTGGCTAATATCAACTTACTTCGTAATCACTATTGCAGAGTTATTCTTGAGTCCGATGGGATTATCTTACGTTTCCAAAGTAGCGCCGCCGCGAATGAGAGGTTTAATGATGGGCGGCTGGTTTGTTGCAACAGCTGCAGGAAGCTATCTCTCAGGTTTTGTCGGCAGGTTTTATGAGCATTGGCAGCTTTGGCAGTTCTTCCTTCTTCTATTAATTAGCTCGCTCTTCGCAGCCGGACTTGTTTTATTATTTTTAAAGAAATTAAAACGTGTTTCCGAGTAATGTTCAAGAACTATTTTTTTCTAAACAGATTAATAATTGAAGCTAATACGGTTCTGAAGGTTTCGAAAATAATTTCAATATTTTCTCAAGAAAAAGATAAACTGATTATTGAAGTAAGAAAGAATGATTTCAATAAATTCATTGAGATCTCCGTAAATCCGGGATTTCCTTATTTTACAATTAAAGATTCATACAACCGGGCTAAGAAAAACACAATTGATGTTTTCGAAAATATTTTGCCGGCTGATTTAATTTGTCTCGAAATAGCAGTTTCGGACAGGATAATAAAGTTCAATTTTGATAAGGGTGATTTGTATTTTATAATTCGTGGCAAGTACACAAATTTAATTTTAATTGATAAGCTCGGGAAAATCAAATTCTTCAAAAATATGCCGGAAGATTTTTCTGAAGATTCTTTCAAGAATGAAATCAGCCAAACTAAATTTATTTCGGACTTGAATAATCCTGTATTTGATTTGCCATCCGACAAAATAAATATAGAAAATCTGCAATCGAGGTATCCATTCCTCGGTAAAGAAATTATTAATGAATGTAAATCAAGATTGGATGAAGAAACATCCGAGAAAATTATTCTGATTATAAAAAAAATCATTATGGAAGTTGGCTCTGAAAAACCGGTTGTAGGTTTTGATTGGAAATCCAATCAACCGGTTTTGTCCTTTATTTCATTTCAATTAAATAAAGAAGATATAAAAGAAATCTTTGACAATGCTATTTCGGCATTAAATTATTTTATTGGAAAGAAACATCATCTTGAAGATGCTTTGGAGAAAAGAAAGAAAATCCAGAAGCATTTGGAAAACGAACTCAGTAAGTTATCAAACAAGCTGAATAACTTAAAAGGACTAATTGAAAGAGGAAGCCGAGAAGATGAATATCAGAAGCTCGGAAATCTTTTGCTTATAAATATCAAAAACATCAAGTCTGGAATGAAAGAAATCGAAGTCCCGGATATTTATTCCGAGAATCTTTCAGTTAAAATAAAGCTTGACGCCTCCCTATCTCCTAAAAAAAATGTTGATAGATATTTTGATAGAGCAAAAGATGATAAAATTAAATTTGAAAAAGCAAAAGAGCTTTACAAGAATGTTGAAGTACAGTTTAAGAAGCTAAAATCAGTGGAAGAAAGCTTCTCATCCGCAAATAAAATAGAAGATTACGTGGACATAATGAAAGAATTAAAAATTAAAGAACACACACCAACATCCAAACAGGATGATCTTCAGACAAAGTTTAAGCATTATATAATCGATGGTAAATATAACTTATATATCGGAAAGGATAGTCAAAACAATGACCTTTTAACAACGAGGTTTGCAAAGCAAAATGATTATTGGTTTCATGCAAGAAGTGTTTCCGGTTCGCATGCAGTTTTGCGCGTTGAGAATAGCAAAGAAGCGATTCCAAAAAATATTTTAAAAAAAGCTGCGGCAATTGCTGCCTACCACAGTAAGGCAAAAACAAGCAGTCTTGCCCCAGTCTCCTTTGCATTTAAGAAATACGTTGTTAAGAAAAAAGGAATGGAACCTGGGAAAGTCGCTATGCTAAAAGAAGATATCCTGCTGGTCAAACCAGAAATTCCTGCTGGATGTGAATTTATGAGTAATGATTAAAATTGATTTAATATTTCTTTAAAAACAGATTGACCAATTTTTATAACATCGTCGTTCGGTAAAAACTTTGGATTATGCAATCCGTGCTTTTCTCCTCTCGAAGTACCGAGCCAAAACATGAATGAAGGGAACTTATGTGAAATAAATCCAAAGTCTTCACCCGTCATTTTATAACCGCAATCTATAAATTTAAACTTCTTTGATAAAACGGGAAAAAGTTTTTCAAACAATTTCTTATCGACAATAACTTCCGGATAGTTTGAGCCTTTTTCAATTTTAATTTTCACTCCGGTAGTCTTTTCGATTCCTAATAATATTTTTTTAAACTGAACATAAAATTCAGAAACATTTTTTTCGCTTAATCCCCGAATGGTTCCTTCAAGTCTTGCATAACCTGGTACTATGTTCCTCACTTCACCGGAATGTATTTTCCCAGCGCCAAAAATCAGCGGCTGAGAAATATCTTTGGGTAGTTTATCGACATAATCAAGAAATGTTCTTAATGCATTGAATGCATTCATCCCTTTTGAAGGGAAAGCAACGTGTGCACTTACGCCATGGAAGTCAATATTAACTTCAAGCGAAGATGCAAATAAAACTCCTTTAGTACTTGCAATTGTTCCTTCCTGATATTCATCTGTTACATGCAGTGCAAATGCATTTGAGATATTGAACTTATCAAAGATCTTGGTTTCAAAAAATTCCATCGCACCACCGCCGCTTTCTTCAGCGGGCTGGAATAGAAATAAAATATTTTTGTCAAACCTTTCTTCTAATACCTTTTGAAGGAAGCTGAATAGAATGGAGGTGTGAACGTCATGTCCACAAGCATGCATAAACTCATTTTTTGATTTGAATGCAATTCTGTTTTCTTCTTTTATCGGAAGAGCATCAATATCAGCTCGAAATAAAAGATAATCGCCGGAATTAACTGAATATTCAACCAGCAATCCAGTTTTATATGGCGTGTAAATTTTTATTTTTGAAGAGTTGTGTAGGCTTTTAATGCTATTGATTAAAAGTTTAGTAGTTTCAAATTCATGGAATGACAATTCCGGATTTTGATGCAGCTTATGTCTTAACTCTAACGGGCTTAATTTCATAAATTAAAGTTCAAATGTATTTACCAGAGCTTTTACGGCTTTATCTTTGTATTTTTCTTCAACCAGACAAGAAATTTTTATTTCTGAAGTGGTAACAAGCTTTATCGGTATACTTTCAAGGGATTTAAAGAATTTTGATGCAACACCGCTGCTTGATTTCATTCCGATTCCTACAATAGAAATCTTTGTAAAACCAGAATGATAACTAATATTAAATCCTTTCATGTCTTTCAGAATTTGGGATAAAGCTTTTTCAACATGTGATTTCTTTTCCTCAACAATTGTAAATGAAATGTTTAATCCTTCGTTGCTAATAACGGATATCATATCGATATTCAAGCCTTCTTTTGCTACTCTGTTAAAAATCTTCTGCACAAGATTATAATCCAGCGAAAGATTTGAAAGAGTTACTTGAGTTTGATTGTCCATTACACTTAATCCGGTTACAACCGGCTCTTCAATATTTTTTTTCATTACGTAACTTCCCTCCTCATCGGAAAATGTTGAACCGCAGTAAATTGTTATTCCAAATTTCTTTGCTATTTCTACAGACCTGCTGTGCAGTACCTTTGCGCCGAGACTCGACATCTCAAGCATTTCATCATAAGTAATAGTTTTAATTTTTTTTGCCTGAGGATGAATTCTTGGGTCTGTAGTATAAATTCCAGCAACATCGCTGTAAATTTCACACTTCGCATCAAGGGCAGCTGCAAGTGCAACCGCAGATGTATCTGAGCCGCCTCTCCCTAACGTTGTAATTTCGCCTTCTTCTGTAATTCCCTGGAATCCGGTTACTATTATAGCATCGTTTTCTTCAAGAAGCTTTTTAATTTTTTTTGTTTTAAGATTTTTTATCCTTGCCTGTGTATAATCTCCGGTCGTCATTATTTCTGCTTGAAAGGCATTTAATGATTTACTTTTGATTCCGATGTCATTCAAAGCCATTGCCAATAGCGAAGCAGAAACCTGTTCACCTGTAGTTAACAGCATATCAAGTTCGCGGAGAATAATTTTTTTTGCGACTTCTTTAGAAAGTTTTATCAAGTTGTCAGTTGTTTTTCCCATTGCTGAAACAACAACAACCAGCTTTACTTTTTCTTTACATTTTTTTGCTATTCTCTTGGCAACGCCTTTAATTTTATCAGCGTCAGCTACAGAGCTGCCTCCATATTTTTGAACAATAATTTTCATTCTAGTTTTAGTTGATTTTAGGTTCTAAATTTTGATTAGCAAAGATAAGCTAAACTTTTTCTTCTATCCAACGTCTATGACACAACTTAACTGTTTCCTTAATGAGATTTTGGTCTATGAGGAATGAAATACGGAATGATGTGGTGGCTATTCCATAAACTTGAACCTGGTGGGATTCAAGAAGTGAGATTGATTCTATTAGAATGCTGTTATTTTTATTTATTCCATCGCCGATGAGGGAGATAGTTCCGAAACCTTGTTCAATTTTAATGTCATTCAAAAACTGTTCTGTCAATTCATCTTTGACTTTTTTCCAGTTAAAAATATTTTTTTCTGAGACAACAAATGATATTTTATTTTGATTTCCGTTCTCAGCATAATTCAATTCTTTTAATTGAATTTGATTTTTTTCGAGGAAGTTAAGCAATGAATTTATTTTTGATTTATTCTGGTTCTGAAGTACTATTCTTGCAATTTCATTTTCATAAACAACGGCTTTTACACCTTTAGAAATTCCTTCAGGGTATTTCCTTACAACGGTTTCTTTTCCTAATTGGAAAGTACTTCTTGCATAAATTGCAATTTGCTTTTCTTTTGCGAATTGAACTGCCTGCGCATTTAAAACTTTAGCTCCAGCTTCGCTCATTTCCTGCATTTGCTCGTAAGAAATTTCAGGAAGATGCCTGGCTTCTTTTACAATTGCCGGGTCTGTTGAATAGACTCCGTCAACATCAGAATAAATTTCACATCTTTCCGCATTAAGTGCGGCAGCAAGAGCAACAGCAGTTGTATCAGATCCACCTCTGCCTAATGTTGTAATATCTCTCTTATAACTTACTCCTTGAAATCCACCGACTACTACTACCTTACCATTCTCCAGTTCATCAAGAACACGAAAAGGGCGTACTTCAATTACACGTGCATCGTTATGTCGGTCGTTTGTAATAATACCGGCTTGAGAACCCGTTAGTGATAAAGCCTCAACTCCAAAATTATTTAGAGCCATACAAAGAAGGGACATGGTTATTCTCTCACCAGTGCTAAGCAGCATATCCATTTCACGCTTCGGCGGTTCATTTGAAATTTGCTTGGATAATTCGATAAGTGAATCTGTCGTCTTCCCCATAGCAGAAACTACAACGGCGACATCATATCCGTTGTGCTTTACTTCAGATATTAGCTTTGCAATTTTCTTAATTTTGTCAGTGTCTGCAACGCTGCTTCCGCCATATTTTTGAACTATAATCGACATTACAATTCATTCAACATAATTATAATTTTCTTAATTCATCCAGGAGCTGCGTCTTGCTTTTTGTTTTCTCATCAACTTTTTTGATCAGCTTTGCAGGAACACCTGCCATTACAGAATATGGCTCAACATCTTTTACCACTACAGAACCGGCAGCTATTACAGAGCCTTTCCCAACATGAACGCCTTCGAGAACAACTGCATTTGCACCAATTAAAACATCGTCGTCAATTATTACAGGAGTAGCACTGGGAGGCTCAACCACGCCGGCTAATACAGCGCCTGCGCCTATGTGGCAATTTTTTCCGACTATTACCCTTCCACCAACGACGACATTCATATCAATCATGGTTTTCTCACCGATAACCGCACCAATATTTATTACAGCACCCATCATTATTACACAGTTATCGCCAATCTCAACTAAATCTCTGATTATGGCACCGGGTTCAATGCGTGCTTTGAATTTAGTCAAATCGACAAGTGGAATTGCGGAATTTCTGCGGTCAATTTCTGCTTTAAAACTTTTTATATATTGCTTATTCTTTTCGTAAAATGATTGGAATTCACTGTGTTCGCAGAATAGTATTCCAAACTTATCATCTCCGAAAAATTCGAGCGATTCAAAATTTACTTTGTCCAGTTCACCTTTTAGGTATACTCTTGCCGGCGTTTTCTTTACTGAATTTGCGATATAGTTTATAATCTCGTATGAATCCATTTAAACCTTTTATGTCAAAATAATTAATTTCTTATTTTATTTTTCGAAAACAACATCATGGAAGGAATAAAAACCATACTCCTTTTCTAAAGCAAACTCGGCTGACTTTAGAATTCCCTCAGCGAAAGTTCTTCTGGAAGTAGCACTGTGAGTTATTGATAATACTTCTCCTAAGCCGCCAAAATAAATTGTATGATCGCCTGCGACATTTCCTAGCCTTAGAGAAACCGGATTAACATTTTTATCCTTTACAACTTCCTGTATCATCTTTGCAGTACCGGAAGGCTTGTCTTTCTTAAACCGGTGATGAGTCTCCGTAATTTCAATATCCCAGCCTTTAAGCTTATCGTATGCAACTTCAGCAAGTTTTAACAATACCTGAATGCCCAGTGAATAATTATAGCTTTGTACAACCGGATAATTTTTGCCTAATTCTTTTAATTGATTCAATTGTCCTGAAGATAATCCTGTAGTAGCCACAACCATCGGAGTTTGAAATTTCTTTTGATAGCCTAGACTTTTTTCAAATACTTCGGGTAGAGAGCAATCAATAAGTAATTCGGGATTTGCGGTTAGTTTTTCGCCGTCAATGTCAAGCTGAAATACCAATTCATGTCCGGCATCTTTGAATACATTTTTTACTTCACTTCCCAATCTGCCTGAAGCACCAATTAATCCGTATTTTATTTTCTTTGCCATCTTCAATTTAATTTAGAAAAATTCTCAATTGCATTATCAAGAAGAGCTTCAGCTTTCTTTGAAACAGGTGCTAATGGAAGCCTTAATATGTTCTCGCAAAGTCCAAGCTTGTGCATAACATATTTTATTGGTGATGGACTTGTCTCTATAAATAATATATTCATCATGCTTAGATACTTATTGCTTAATGTTTGAGCCGATTTATAATCATTTCCAAATATTGCATTAGTAAGTTTCTTCAGTTCTTTCGGATATGAATTTGAGAATACTGAAATGATACCCGCACCTCCCAAAGCCATAATCGGCAAAGTCTGGTCATCATTGCCTGAAAATATGGAAAGGTTATCTTGTTTGATTGAGAATAGATGCGCAATCTGAGAAATATTTCCACAAGCTTCTTTTACTCCAACAACATTTTTACAAGCATCAGAAACTTTTACAATAGTTTCTGGCAGCATATTCATTCCAGTCCTGGAAGGAACGTTATAAAGAATAATTGGGAGTGATGTTCTTTCAGAGATGTATTTGTAATGTTCTACAATGCTGTCCTGAGTTCCTTTGTTATAATACGGGTTAACAATCAAAACGCCGTCTGCTTTTTGTTCTTCTGCAATTTTGTTTAGCTCAACAACTTTTCTTGTATCGTTGGTACCGGTGCCTAAAATTATTTTTGCTTTCCCGTCAATTTCTTCAAGTATAGTTTCAGTAATTTTCTTGCGTTCTTCAACATTTATAACAGCAGCTTCGCCGGTTGTGCCCAGAACAATTATTGCATCAACCTTACCTTCAACTTGATGCTTGCATATTTTTCTTAAAGCTTTATAATCGACATTTAAATCTTTATCAAACGGTGTTATTAGTGCTGTTCCAACACCTGTAAACATTACTGACTCCTTAAGGATAATTGATTAAAAATGATGGCAAAAAATAAACTCTTTAATGTGGAAATGCAACCGGAACTGAATTGTTACTTCCTCTAAATATTTAATTGCTTTAATTTGAATATTACTTCTCCAAAGATTGGAAAATTTTCCCGCCTTCTTTATATTTGCACGCGTTCTTTTGCGCCTGTAGCTTAATTGGATAGAGCATCTGACTACGGATCAGAAGGTTCGGGGTTCGAATCCCTGCAGGCGCACTCTATTTCTCTTCACTTTTCTAATATTGCTTAGTTTAACTCCAAATATTCTTTTTCCTCATAGTAATATATTGCCTCCTTACAAATACGCCAAAACATTTCAGTTTGTATTTCTTTCAATATATTTATTCATGGTTAAAATCCTTAATTATTTTAGCCAATCTGTAACTTTTAATCTTTATTACTGGGTAAGGAATCCTAATATAAATAATGCAAAGGTCGAGAGGCTGTAATTCAGCCAGTATCTCAACCTTCTTAAATTATATTTTTTTCTATTTCAATTTCCACAAAAATAATTAACTGAAGTTACGCAAAATGGAAGAAATGGTTAATTTGTCATTCCAAATTAGTTTCGGAATCTTTATCTTTAGGCTGTTTTTAGATGCTAAAACAAGTTCAGCATGACAATTGCGCAACTTCAGTAATTAAGTCTTTTAGTTTATATTATATCCGAATCCAAACATATAAACTAAATAAGTCCTTTGGAAATTAAATATTCCGCTGCTGAAATCATTAAATGTATTCAGCTTTATATTTAGCATAAGATCAAATCTGCCGACCATATGATGTTGTATTCCCACCCCGGCGCCTGCACCTAACATGCTTTCATGTACTTCGTTTGATAAAGCGTAATTGGGCAAATATTGAATTGACCCGTCTGGATTAACCTGCCTTTCCAAAAAGACATGCAAGTAATTAAGATGAGTATATCCTAATTCAAGGTCAACATAAGCATTAAAAAACTTATTGCGGTTAAATATAATCCTATCTCCGATATATATTGAATTTAGAATATGATTTTCTTCATCGTGGGATTTAATCGGCAGCGGTACATTATCTTCATTAAAATTGATTCTATTAAAATCCCATGATGAAGTAAATAAGGATGCATAAACAGAATTGTTCTTTGAAGTAGAATAGTTGAATTGAACCAAACCGGATAAGCCTTGCTGAGCATTAACCGGTGATATAATACCCCCGCTCAGTTGGATCGACATTTTATTCTGCGGATATAAGTTTGAGACCATAATTAGAATAACCGCAGAAATGAAAAGCATAGTTTTCATAGTACCTCCCTAAAATTATATTAGATTGTTAAAGTGAACTGTTACAACTTGAGTCTTGTATTTTTGAGTTATTGTAACAAATTACATCTTTAAGAATTTCATTACATTATATACAAGTATTGCCGGCCATACCAGTGCTTTTATAAAACCTAATACGCCCATCCAAAAAGTGGCTGCATGACCTATATAATAAACTGCGGCGCCAATAAAAGCTAAACCGTAAACACCGCTGGCTACTCCGCCTTTATTATTTGGTACCGGATAAGCACGCTTCTTTTCTTTTTCTTCCGGGTAATTACTTTGTGTTTTTTCTTCGTTGTCCATACTAACTCCGAAAATTATAAAAAAAATGATTTTAATTGTATATTATTTTATATGAAAAACGTTTAATCCAATCACCATTCACCTATAGAATTTAATAAGGTTGCTTCTTTAGGCTCTGATTATTCTTGCTATTAAGGTTTATTTACATTTTAGGTTCGCATTGCATGGTAAATAATATTTCACACATAATATTTTTTAAAGACAAACCTTAAAGTTTTTATTAAATCTTAATAGCACTTCCAACCTCTCTCAAAATTTACCTTATTACCTTATTCAAGGTCATTTGATAATGTTTCATGAATTTTCATATTCTTCAGCAAATGTTACTCTCTTATGATGGTTCGGCTGATTTAATATGCATACTTTATCTACTTCTGATTTAGACACGGAAAATGCAGATGCCGAGTCCTGCCATCTAAACTTTCCAAGACATAATTTATTTTCATTGATAAATTTCTCTGAACTTGATGCTACAATTATCGCTAACGTCTCTTCCGATATTTTTGGCGAACGGGACACAATAAAGTGAACATGTTCAGGATTAGCAAATATCGAATATAATTTTGACGCATTATTGTTTACAATTCCGGTAATGTATTTTTCAATCCTTTGTCTGTTCTCTTCTATAATCGCAGGCGTTCTATTTAAGGTTGAAAAAATGAAATGTGTATATAAATTATAATATTGAATTTTCATTTTTTATTTTACCTTTAAATAAGCTAATAAGGTCATTTCCTTGGTTTCGGATTCCTTTGCTATTAAGGTTATTTTCATATTTAAGGTTTTGCTTGCCATCGTTTAATACTTATTTTCTTCAATTGAATAAAACTCTACCTTAATTTTATTACAAAACCTTAATAGAATAAATTTCTCCAAAACTTAATTTGACCTTATTACCTTATTAACTGAAGTTACGCAAAATGAATAAAATGATCCATTTGTCATTCCGAACTTGTTTCGGAATCTTTATTTTTAAGCTGTTTTTAGATGCTGAAACAAGTTCAGCATGACAATTGCGTAACTTCAGTTATTAATTAAAAAAAACTTTGTTGAATTACTATTTCCTTGGTTTCGGATTCCTTTGCTATTAAGGTTATTTTCATATTTAAGATTTTGCTTGCCATCGTTTAATACTTATTTTCTTCAATTGAATAAAACTCTACCTTAATTTTATTACAAAACCTTAATAGAATAAATTTCTCCAAAACTTAATTTGACCTTATTACCTTATTAATAAAAAAAACTTTGTTGAATTACTATTTCCTTGGTTTCGGATTCCTTTGCTATTAAGGTTTATTTACATTTTAGATTCTGCATTGTATGGTAAATAATATTTCACACATAATATTTTATAAACACAAACCTTAAAGTTTTTATTAAACCTTAATAGCACTTCCAACTTCTCTCAATATTTACCTTATTACCTTATTAATAAAAAAAACTTTGTTGAATTACTATTTCCTTATTTCACTGCATTTGCATACGCAACATAATTGGGATTTTTCTTGCCGCCTTCAAGACTTGCAAGATAATCCTTTACAGTTGTTATAAGTGAAGAAATTCCATCTTCGCCGTCATAAGCTTTTTCACGATTCTTTACTGCTGTGGAATATCTCCTTCTGCTGTTGTTATTTGTGCATTCAATTCTTTTAAACGATCAACCTGTGCCTTAAAATTTTCAACTGTTATATTTTGATTTGAAGGATTATAATTTGTTCCAAGGTTTGTAATTATTGTGCATACATCATTTCCAAAACCGACAAGCGACTGATATGTTTTTTCGCTTTTTGAATTACTCTTTTTTGGAGTCTCACCTTCTTTAGGAAGTTTTTTCTTTTCCGATGGCGGCTGAATTTTTTGATTAATCGACTTTACCTTTAAGTATTCAGGGCTGCTTGCACCAAGCTCTGATCTTAAATTATATTCAATTGCTTTCATATTACCCTGAATGTTGTTATCATTTCCGCCTTTAAAAGAGTAAGCCAAAAACTTCCTCTCTTTCTGCAGTTTTTTAAGAACCTCTTCCGATGCAGTAACTGAGTCGTTCAAAGCTATTACATCTGTATCTTTTTGAACAAGGCTGTTTATTTGAATCTTTACGTTTGTTGGATTATAATTTGTAAATCCTTTTAAAGTGGTATTCCCGTTTTCGAATTTACCGAGTTTTGATGCAAAAGATTGCTGCGAAGACATAAGAACCTCCTATTGTTAGTTAATTCATTGTATTTTGATTTACTATTAGGTAATTTCAATTTCGATGCTTTTGGCTTCAATTTTTCTTCCTTCAACCGGCATTTTGTCATAGTTAATTGTAATTCTGACGCTTTTGCGATTAATTTTACCTTGTTTGCACTTTATTCTTGGGCTTTTGCAATTAATTTTACCTTGTTTGCACTTTATTCCTGGGCTTTTGCAATTAATTTTACCTTGTTTGCATTTTATTCTTTGGCTTTTGCGATTAATTTTACCTTGTTTGCACTTTATTCTTTGGCTTTTGCGATTAATTCTCTTATACTTGCAATAAATTCTTACATAGTTATGTGTAAATGTCACAAGGTTGAGTTTTATTCTTGTTAATCGGCATTATAAAATAGTAAGGTAAATTCATAAACTTGCCAAGATATATTTGCAATCCACAAGTATAATTTTCAAAAGAACAAATCAAATTCTAAAAAGATCTATTTATTTCTGTTAAATAAGTAATTTCATTTTAAGATTCGATCAATTTAGGTTCGAAAGAACGATTTTATTTTATAAGTCCAATCTAAAAAGGTCATTCTTGTGAAAACGGGAATCTAAAGAGTTAAGTATTTGGAAAAGATTCCCACTTCCGCGGAAATGACATTGAAGATGTTAGGCTTTTTAGACCCATCTCTTTTATATATGCCGATTAAATGAAGATACATTCAATCAAAATTTAGCAAACAAATTTTAATCTTTGTCGAAATTAATTTTTCTTTTTTTATAAAGTGGAAATGAGATGTTGGATTCACCCTTACCGGCAGCGTATAAGTCGTTGTGGATATTTTTTGTATCAAAGCAAATGAAAGCTAAGCCAAAATCATTTGCCGGTAAAACAAATTTTTTATAACACTTAAAACTTAAAAGCACCTATTTCCCTCAGTTTTACTTGGTTAAACTTAAATAAATTCTTGATAAATAAAAACAAAAATAAATTAGTGACTTACGTACGCACAATTAAGGATCTAATTTACTTTGTCATTCCGAACTTGATTCGGAATCTCATTTTTCAGCATTTTGGGATGCTGAATCAAGTTCAGCATGACATGTGCGTAACGTGAGTTAGTGATTTAAAATTGACCAGTTATTGTAAAGTCAGGTAAATTGAATATATTATTCGTATAAAGTGTATAAATTTCGTAGCCACAGTTTCGCAGCGTCAATTTTTCGCATAATTAAAAGAGAAAATCCTGGTACTGCTTTTGCTTTTTACTGATATGATTTTGCTGAGAGGATTAAAATGAAAAAACTATTACTTCTTGTTATGATGCTATTAATAATAGCTCTATTTAATCCATTCGATACTGTTAGCTGGCTTACTAATGACGTTGCAAAAATTTCCAATAAGCAAGACTTTGAGAAGATGATAAATCAAAGGCACTATTTGATAAAATCTCTGGCTCTTAATCCAAACAAAATGGATAAGAGAACTTACAACATGCTGTATAATATTTTTAATGCAGACTGGATTGCCAAAAAGAAAATGATTGAATTTGCAACCGGCACACCAAAGAATAACAACAAATCTTCCAATCCAAAAAGTCCCGAAGCATTTTTTACATCGCTTCAATAAAAAAATAATTCAAATCAGTCTGACTCAAAAATTCAATTTGATAATAACCCACGGAGTAATCCGTGTGTTAATGAAACTTCAAAACCGTTTTGGAAACTGTTTCAACAGTTTTTACAGTATTGTATTTTTATTCAATGAACTGCGTTGAAAGCAAGATAATAAATATTTTTTTTCAATTAAGTTGCCGGGACAAAATTAGTAAATCATTTTCCGCTTACTTATTTTTGCTTAGAAAGTTTTTTAATGCGCCCGTAGCTCAATTGGATAGAGCATTAGTCTTCGGAACTAAGGGTTGGGGGTTCAAGTCCCTCCGGGCGTACCAAAAACAATTCAAAATTAAAAATTGAAGACACTAATAATTTGGTCAAACAGATAATTTTTAATTTCTAATTTTTTCAGCCGAAGGCTGATCTGCCTTTAGCGGAAATTGTATAAAACATAATGCTTTTCTCAGAAGACTCATACAAATACATGTTTGCCGCGCTGCAAGAGGCGGAGAAAGCCCTGCTTGATGACGAAGTACCTGTAGGCGCTGTTGTAGTTCATGATAATAAAATAATAGGGCGTGGTTTTAATCAGGTAGAAAGATTAAAAGATGCAACAGCCCATGCGGAAATGATAGCGCTTACCGCAGCTGCAAACCACCTTTCCAACTGGCGATTAAATGAATGCGATATTTATGTAACACTTGAGCCGTGTATAATGTGTACAGGTGCTATGCTTGCCTCAAGAATAAACAATATTTACTTTGCTGCATACGATCCGAAATTCGGCGCTTGCGGCTCAATTTACAATCTTGCTGAGGAAGGAAAATATAATCATAAAATAAATGTTTTCTCAGGAATTTATTCTGCTGAAAGTGAAAATCTTTTGCAAAGCTTTTTTATAAAAAAGCGGAACAACGGGAACAAAATTTCCAACTAACAAAATGATACAAAAAATAATTACTGCTTGATTAAAGCAGTAGTGGTAAATAAGTTTTACACAAAAAACTAAGAGGAAAAAATGCAGATTATTCTATTTGGCTCACCAGGGGTGGGAAAAGGTACGCAGGCAAAAATCCTATCAACAAAATTTAATATACCTCATATTTCAACTGGAGATATGTTACGCCAAGCAGTAAAAGATAAAACTTCATTAGGCGTTCAAGCTCAGGCAATTCTAAATAGAGGTGAGCTTGTTCCCGATAATATAATGATCGGACTTATAAAAGATACTTTGCAGAAGCCTGAATGCAAGCAAGGATTTATACTTGACGGATTTCCAAGAACAGTACCGCAGGTAGTTGCACTTAAAGATTTGTTTACTGAATTAAATATTAATAGTGTTTTCTTGCTTGCTATTACTGCAGATGAAGAAGAATTAGTAAAAAGATTAACAAGCCGAAGAGCATGTAAGCAATGCGGTACAATCTTCACATTGAGTGAAATAAAAAACAGTAAAGTATGCCCCGTATGTAATGCGGAAAATAGCTTCTACCAAAGAGATGATGACAAAGAAGAAGTTATTAGAAGAAGAATGGAAGTTTTTAGAAGTTCTACTAAGCCGGTATTAGATTATTATGAAAAGAATGACAAAGTAATTTATATAAATGGCTCTTCGCCGGTAGAGAAAGTTACAGAATATATATTGTCAGCAATAAAATAACTTTGAGGAACTTTGTGTAAATCTTTGTATAACGCATTGACATTTTCTAATCTCACAAAGGATGCACAAAGTTCCACAATGCAATTTCCATACATTTCATTTTGGTTTAGCTACAGCTTTAAGGGCTTTGCCATTCTCAAGTTTATAAATTTTAGCGGGAATTCTTTTTATAATTTCGTAGTTATGTGTTGCAAATAAAACTGCGGTTCCATTTTTGTTAATATTCATTAATAAATCAACTATGTCGTTTGCGGTTTCAGGATCAAGATTGCCGGTTGGTTCATCTGCAAGTATTAAAGCCGGCTCATTGATTGTGGCTCTTGCAATTGCAATACGCTGCTTTTCTCCTCCTGATAATTCATCCGGCATACTAAAGCGGCGGTGGAATAATCCTACATCCGTTAAAGCATCATTTACTCTTCTCTTTATTTCTCTTTTCGGTGTGTTGGTTGCTTCTAAAATGAAAGAGATATTATCGTAAATATTTCTATCATTAAGCAATTTAAAATCTTGGAAAATGATTCCAAGCTTTCTTCTGAGATATGGGAGATTGCGCGGCTTAATTGTTCTGGAGTTGAATCCGGCAACAGAAACTTCACCTGCGTCTGGTAAAATGTTCATATAAATAAGCTGAAGCAGAGTGCTTTTACCGGCTCCGCTTTTACCGATTAAAAAGCAAAGTTCTCCGTGCTCAATAGATAAGTTCACATCCGAGAATACAGGCTGTACCGGGTAGCTGAAAGCAACGTTATTAAAAGACAACATTTCCATTTTTCTTCCTTACTATAAATTGAATTCGCTCGCAGTTCTGATTTCCTTCATCGTAGGTGAATGCATCAAAGCATTCAACTGCATATAAACCGGCAAGTTCCAAAAGCTCAAAATAAGTTTCAAACGGATAAATCTTCTGCTTGTGTATTTCGGTGTAGATTTCACCGTTCGCCATTTTCAATTTAAAAATATTTTTATGAATTCTTTTCAACTTGTCGTATTCACTTATTTGCTTGAAATGTATTCCTTTGTATTTACCGCTTCGCTCAGGCTGTTTAGTATGAATTAGACTATTCTTCTCAAGGCTAACATCAAAAGTAAATATTCCGTTTTCATTCAAAAGATAATATACTTCGCGAAACATATCTATAATTTTTTTCCTGCTTGTCAAGTAATTGATACTGTCGAATGCACAGAAAATCAAATCAAATTTTCTTTTAAACGGAAGATACATCATATCACAACAGACTTTTGAAACTGGTATGTTTAAACCACTTTTAAGCATATTAACAGAAATGTCTGATACGATAATTTTTGGATAAAACTCTAAAAGATGTTTTGCAAGATTACAATTGCCGGCTGCAAGCTCTAGAATCTTTGGATTCTTAGACAAATCGTCGGCTACAATGGAATAAATGTATTCTGCCCAGATGCGATAGTCAATCTTTCGCATAATGTAACCGTAAATAAGCGGAAGCTGCGAGTATATTTTATTATCTTTCTCTTGAAGCATTTGCCTTTCTATTCTGAAAGATTTTCCTGGCGTATAAAAAAGCTGACACCATACTTGATTCATCAGCAATACCCTTGCCAGCAATATCGAAAGCAGTACCGTGGTCAGGTGAAGTTCGTATGATAGGTAAACCGGCAGTAAAATTTACTCCTGCACCGAAGTTCATCATCTTAAATGGAATTAAAACTTGATCATGATACATTCCGAAAACCAGATCAAATTTTTTTTGCATTTGATTAGCAAAAAAAGCGTCAGGCGAAAATGGACCGGACAAGTATTTAGAATATTTTTTGTCTTTAATTATCGGGATGAGAATACTTAATTCCTCTTTGCCGATTATACCGTTTTCACCGGCATGAGGATTTAATCCCAGAACTGCAATCTTAGGAAAAGTGATATTCAAATCTTTTTTCAAAGTTGAAATAATAACATCAAGTTTACCAGAAATATTTTCTTTAGTAATTAAGCCAGAAACTTTCTTAACCGGCTCATGAATAGTTGCAAGAGCAGCATTCATCTTTTCGGAAAGAAACGTCATCACATAATTTTTAACATTGAAAGATCTTGCAAATATTTCTGTATGTCCGGGGAATTTATGCCCAGCCATGTTGATTGCTTGCTTCGAAATTGGAGCTGTAATTACAGCATCGCAGGCACCTCTAGTACTAAAATCCAAAGCAGTCTTAATTGATTTGAACGCTGCTTTTCCAGATTCAACAGTCGGCACTCCTATTTTTTGTTTTACTTTCCCTATATCTAATAACCAAATATTGCATGAATCATAATTAAAAATATCTTTGGCATCTGAGAACCTGAATCGAGGTTTTACAATTTCGGCTGCATTATAAAAAGCATTTCCCGGACAAATGATGGAAAAATTGTCATCTGGATTAACAGTAATTCTATTTAATGCTTTTATTATAATTTCCGGACCAATGCCGTTAATGTCGCCGCATGTAAAAATATATCTGTTCATTTTATTAAAGTATAATTTCCTGCTCCATCGTTATCAACGAATACAAATATTCTTGAAGGATTTTCATAAATCCATTTTTCTTCTACTTTACCGTATTTATTGGATGAGCGTTCGATTTCTTTAGGCTTCCCATATTTTATAAAAATCTTTCCGCGATCAGTATCCGCACCACTCTTGCCGGAAAGAGTGGCAAAGTTTTTAACAGCATAATCAACACGCAAATAGAACTCATTCATAAGCGGGTTAAATTCAGTTTCTTTAGTCGGATCATATCTTTTCCAATAATCAAAAAGAACTTTTGGATATTTTTTAGAACTAAAACTTAAAAGAGAATCGACAATTTTGTGATCTTCAACTTCATAAAGATAATTTATCGCCTCCTTCGGATCAAAGAGTGAGAAAGGCTTGTCAAACCAAACAACCGGAATTTTAAAATCATCTTTTATATTTGGCTTGCCTACTGCAGAAACAAAAATTCTAATATCGCCTTCTGTAAGTTTTCGGCTGAAATCATTCAGGACAAAATTTTCTGTTTTGAATATTGAATCTGAATCAGATAAAATTATTTCTCCCTCACATGCCTCTGGAATCAATTGAGTAGAAAAATGTTCCTTGACTTGTCCATTAAATACAGTATCTTTTTCATTTAGAATAAGGACATTTATTTTATTCAGTGTTGTATCATAAGAAGGAATAATCAAGTCATAATTACCTTCGGAAAACGGGATACTGTTATCAAAGTTGGTAAGTTGGAAACTTTTTTTACCTTTGCAATCCAAAATATCATGCTGAACGATAAGCGGTTGTAAAAAATTTAGCTTTCGAAGTTTATCAAGATTTATTTGCAGATCGTGCAGCTTCAAGTCTCGGTTAGAATTCAAATCAGTAACTTCCGGCATTAACTTAAATCTGCCTTCCGGTAAATTTAACCTAATCACTCCCTCAAAATAAATTTTATCGGAATTAGTCTCATCAAAATTATTGGCTGAAATATTTTCCTCATCAATCTGCCTAGTAACATGATTGGAAGCGGAATCTGTAACCTCAATTGAAATTCTAAACCCGGCAGAATATTTATTCCCATCTTTAACGAAGACAAACCTATCGTAAGGAATTCTGTAAACATAAAAGAGTGTAAAACTGGAATCATTTCTTACAATGTGAGTTTCAGAATACAGAAACTCGAATGCTAAAGATTTTGGTTCTGACTGCCCGTTTATAAACTGCCAGCATAAAACTAAAATAGTAAATAAGACCAGGAAAATTCTTTTAGCCATTACAAAATAAACTTAAAAATCTTGGCTATAAATATACTTTATAAATATAATTGCCCAAATTTATTCTTGCTTATATCGATGTAAAAATAAAAACCCGAATTAACGGACATACTACACCCATGGGAGTCTGTGCAGCAGTTTAGCAATAAAAATTATAAAGAAATTAAGAGCAAAGCTCTTAGAAATGAATTTCTCCCGATTTAATCGGGATCAATCCTGACCGGAATCCCGAATTAGCTATTCATACTGTTCAAAAATTCCTTATTATTTTTTGTGCCCCGGATTTTATCCAACAAGAAATCCATAGCTTCAACCGGATTAAAGTCGCTAAGAATTTTTCTAAGAATCCAGACCTTTGCGATTTCATCTTCCTTCATTAAAAGATCTTCTCTTCTTGTACCAGAACGGTTAACATCGATGGCAGGGAAAATTCTTCTGTCACTTAAGTCTCTGTTAAGAACCAATTCCATATTACCGGTTCCTTTGAACTCTTCAAAAATAACGTCGTCCATTCTGCTGCCGGTGTCGATTAATGCAGTGGCTATAATTGTTAAACTGCCGCCGTCTTCGGTATTTCTTGCAGCACCAAAAAATCTTTTCGGTTTGTGTAATGCGTTAGAGTCGACGCCACCTGAAAGAATTCTACCGCTGTGAGGAACAACTACGTTGTGTGCTCTTGCAAGTCTCGTGATACTGTCAAGAAGAATTACAACATCTTCTTTTGCTTCGACAAGTCTTTTAGCTTTTTCGATAACCATGTCTGCAACCTGAACGTGTCTTTCTGCCGGCTCATCGAAAGTTGAGCTAATGACTTCGCCTTTAACTGAGCGTTCCATGTCAGTAACTTCTTCCGGACGTTCATCAATTAAAAGAATAATCAATTTGATTTCCGGATGATTTCTAGTAATCGAATTTGCAATCTTTTGAAGAAGAATAGTCTTACCGCTTTTAGGCGGAGAAACAATCAAACCTCTCTGACCTTTTCCAATCGGCGAAAGTAAATCCACTATTCTCATTGAATATTCGCCTGGAGCAGATTCAAGATTGATTCTCTTTGTCGGATAAACAGGAACAAGGTTATCAAACAAAGTTCTCTCGCGAATTTCTTCAGGCTGAAGTCCGTTAACTGCTTCAACTCTCAAGAGCGCGAAAAATCTTTCTCCTTCTTTTGGCGGACGAACCTGACCACTTACAAAGTCGCCGGTTCTTAAGCTGAACTTTTTGATTTGTGAAGGTGAAACATAAATATCGTCTGGCGAAGGAAGGTAGTTATAATCCGACGAGCGAAGGAATCCGTAACCGTCGGGCAAAACTTCCAGAACACCTTTCGAAAAAGTAAGACCATCTTTTGCAGTCTGAGCTTCCAGAATTTTAAAGATGAGTTCTTGCTTACGTAAATCGCTGTAGCCTGCTATTCCTAAATCTTTGGCTATAGCGTTGAGCTCAACTATCTTTTTCGATTTGAGCTCGGAGATATCCATTGGCATAGTTTAGTCCCAATAAATAAATGAATAAATTAGCCTGCTTATGCAGGATTAGTTAAAAAATGAATTAAAAATCTATAAAATGCACCTGTTCGGATAAACTTACGCGGTCTAAGTTTTTACTCTCAATAAATAAGAAAATGTTGATTGGAACATGAGGTTCATATGAAACATAATGCAATTTTAAAAAAATGTCAAGCAAAATTATTTTTTTGTAATACAGATTTCACCTCGCCAAGCAAATACATACTACCTAAGACAACCAAACAATCCTGCGAGTTTATTTTCTTAAAATTTTGAATGTACTCAATCGGATTATATTCCGGTATTACGCTAATGTTTAACTCATCTGCGATTTTTTGTAAGTCTTCCACTTTGCATGAACGATCATAATTAATTTGAGTTACACGAATTTCATCAAAACTGCCGCTTAGTTTTAAAAGCATTTCACTGATTGACTTATCTCTCATTACTCCAAAAAGTAAAACTCGCTTTTTATATTTTTTAATTTCTTTGGAAAATTCTTTAAGAAAATTTTCGATGCCTTCAGGATTATGTGCCGAATCAAAAATTATATCTGGATTAGTAGAGAAATACTCAAACCTTCCTTGCAGCCCGGTATTTTTAATTACGTTCTTAATACCTTTTGAGATTGTTTTGTAGTCATCTTTCAAAAGAGTTTTATCTATTATAAGTGCAGCAAGAGCAGCATTGTATTTTTGATATTCACCTTTAAGAGGCATACTCCAGTCATCAACTTCAAGCTCTTCAGTATAAAGTTCTAATGTTGTTCCTTGCATGTTGATATAATCTTCAATTCTGAACCAACTGCAATTTTCAGTTTTGCATTTTTCTTCGATTACTTTTTCTGCGTCAGAAGGCATTCTTCCGGTAAAAACTTTTGCTGGATTTTTAATTATAGCCGCTTTTTCTCCAGCAATTTCTTTAATGGTACTTCCTAAAATATTTGTGTGTTCCAAACTGATTGAAGTAATTGCAACTGCTAATGGCTGTATAACATTTGTTGCGTCAAGTCTTCCTCCAAGTCCGGTTTCAATTACAGCATAATCAACTTTTTGTTCATAAAAATATTTGAAGGCAATTGCTGTTGTTACTTCGAAGAAAGTCAGTTCATGTTCATCAATATAATCGACACAATCTCCAACAAATTTAGCAACATAATCATCGGGTATTTGGACGTCGTTAATTTTAATTCGTTCATTATACCTAACAAAATGCGGTGAAGTATACAAACCGACTTTGTAACCGAACTCCATCAGTATGCTTGCGACAAAAGAAGCAGTGCTTCCCTTCCCGTTTGAACCAGCTATATGAATAGTATTAAGCTTGTTTTGAGGATTACCCAAAAATTCAAGGAAATTGGATATGTTTTCAAGTCCTAATTTAATTCCGAAAGTATGAAGTGAGAATAATTTTTCTAATGCCTTGTCAACGTTCATGACTGTTAAATTTGATACGAACCCGTTATTTGTGAAATTCTTTCTATGCCCATTTTTGTGCAATATTCTTCAAGAGATTTTATTATTTCTGTAGCTGCACCCGGATTGATAAAATTCAAAGTACCGATTTGTATTGCCGAAGCGCCGGTAATCATAAATTCAACTACATCTTTCCAGTTCATTATTCCCCCAATACCAATGATTGGAATATCTACTTTTTGTCTTATCTCCAAAACCTTCGCAAGCGCAACGGGTTTTATTGCCGGACCAGATAAACCTGCGGTAACGTTCTTAATTTTAGGTCTGCGGGTATAGATGTCGAAAGCTGTCCCTACCAATGTATTTATTGCCGAAACTGCATCGCCGCCATTATCTTTTACTACTTTAGCGAACTCCGAAATGTAAGAAGAATTTGGAGACAACTTTATTATTACAGGCTTGTCTGTAACAGCTTTTACCTTCTCAGTAATTTTACCAACTGCCGAAACATTATTGCCGAATTGAAGTCCGCCTTCTTTTACATTTGGACAAGAGACGTTTATCTCAAATGCTTTAATTGTATCTTCGATTGTTAAAATTTTTGTGCACTCAACATATTCTTCTATGGTACTTGCGGCGATATTACAAATTAAAGGGACATCAAACTTTTTTAAGAAAGGAATCTTTTCTTTTATAAAAACTTCAACGCCAACATTTGTTAAGCCGATTGCATTCAACATTCCCGAAGGTGTTTCAACAATTCTCTGAGGCGGATTTCCTTTCCTCGGCTTTAAGCTTAATGATTTTGTAACTATTCCGCCAATCGTATTTAAATCGATGAACTCCGACATCTCATTTCCGTATCCTACTGTGCCGGATGCTAATAAGATTGGATTTCTAAATTTGAGAGGACCTGCCTCGACGGATAAATCAACTTTGTTCATATTACCACGTCCCGTACATTAAACACCGGACCATCTTTACAAACCAAAAGATATTTTTCAGGATTTTTTGTCGATTCAATCGGGCAGCCCTGGCATATTCCAAATCCGCAAGCCATCGCACATTCTGTTGAAGCCTCACATTCGAAATTATTCTTGATGCAAAACTCTTTTAAATTTCTAAGCATAGCATTCGGACCGCAGGAAAATATTTTTATCTTGCTTGATTTAAGCAGTTCCATGTTTCCCTGAAGCAGTTGAACAACATTACCGTGAAAGCCGAGGGAGCCGTCATCTGTCGCCATCGAAATATTCATCATACCGTGAGTAATAACGTCTCTGTAAGTTTTGCCGCCAATAAATGTAAAGATATTTTTTTTGTTACCAAGACTTCTGATTAAAAAAGGAAAAGGTGCGGCGCCTAATCCACCGGCAGCAATTATGGCAGTTTCAAAATCATCTTCATAGTTAAATCCATTTCCCAGCGGACCCAGAACATCCAACGTATCGCCAAAATTTTTGTTCGCCAAAATTTTTGTTCCTTCGCCGTATATGTTGAACATTAAATAAAAGAAATCGCCTTCAACATCGCATACACTAAAGGGGCGGCGGAGTAAAGGATAAATTGTTTCTGAAACCCTAACGTTGACAAATTGTCCCGGTTTTACAGAGTGAGCAATTTCCGGACTATAAAGCTTAATTAAATATATTTGGTTATCTAATTCTATTATCTTTTCAACGGGTGCGTTAACGATGAACAAGTCTTTTCCTATTTGATTTTAAAAACAATGTCTGACGATGCTTTTCTATTGTAAGGCGAAGTTCAAGGCAGGAAGATTTTCTGCTCAATTTCTTTCAGTTAATTTCTAAATGATTTTGTATAAGACAAAATTAAGTAAAGTTTTTATTATATGCGAATCATAATAAAATAAATTATTCCGGTCGCTTCGGTATTTTCACGGATGCTGAATATTGCCGGGCATTTCGATACTCTCCCGGTCGCTGAGTGATGAGGCTTTAGCCGAATCGTATCGAAGCGACCGGGAGAACAAACTTTAATTTAAGCTTTCTTATCAGGTTTCAAAAGCTACCTTTCCCGTAGGGCGACTTGACAAGTCGCCCTGTAAATAAAATTATTTCAACACTAAAAGTTTTTTTTGTTGCAATAAAGCTTCCTGCTTTCAATTGGTAAAAATACACTCCGCTTGCAAGACTGCCTGCGTTAAAATTAATTGAGTAACTGCCTTGAGCTTTATATCCATCTACAAGTGTCTTAACTACGTTGCCGAGTATGTCGTAAACTTTTAGTGTTACGTAATTGTTTTTTAGAATTTGGTAATTGATGATTATTGTGGGGTTTCAGCCAGGGGCTGATCAGCCTTCGGCTGAGAAGGGGTTAGGGTAGTTCTGTTCAAGAGCATATGTTTTAATTGTCGCAGGTCCCTGCAAAGTTAATTCATTTGAAGGAAGCTTTGCTAATGTATTATCATCTACGGTATTGTACTCATTCACCAGCATTCCCTGCAAGCCTTTTATGCTGCTTGATAGAATAATCTTCAGCCTAACTGTCTTCATACCGGCTGATGTAATATTTAAGCTTGACGACTTTAGATTGGATGAGTCTGCATTAGTGATGTTAAAGTTACTCTGCTTTATTGCTTCACCAAAGCTGAATCCGCAGCGCCGGCGTCGGCAGAGAGCCTGTGCCCTTCGCTAAAGCTGATCTGACTTCCGTTTTGAATAGTAAACGGCTCGCTTGCTAAAAACGTATTTAAGCTGTCAAGGCTTAAATGCAGCTTTCTTCTTTTTTGAATTACCGTATCTTTAGTTTCAGGTATACTAACGAACTTAATACTATTATTGTCAACTGTCAGACTCTTCACAGAGAAATAAAATTGAATGCTGCCTGTATCTAACACAGCCCCCATAGGTAACTTGCTGACTGGTTGTCTTAGCCAAACCGCCGAGAGAGCCGGAGGTTTGAAAATAATAAGGCAGGCTTACGGGATAATAGGAGGAGGCGAATAAAGCAGCCGATGACGCGCCGTTGCAAAGCTGGATTTGTCTTCCTGTTGTATTAAGCGTTACGGTGCTTGAGCCGTTGCCTGCAAAGTTTTGCCAGGTAGTATTGTTGGTATTCTGTGCATAGGCAAAATAAGTATTTGTTAAGCCGTCCAGTATGTTGAGAGATACCGAGTTAACCATATTACCGTAATAATTAAAAACAGACGGCGAGGTCGAGCTCCAGTAAACTACGTTAACGTAGTAAGGCGTGTTTGAGCCGCCGCCGTAAAGGTCGCGTATCCAGCAAACCTGTATGTTATTGTTGGGTAACTGAACTAACGACGGCTGATTATTTAAATAACCCGAACCGGAAGATAGTGTAGTAGACAGTTGAGATGTAATCCAGCTGCCTCCATTTAAGTTGCATGCAAGCTGCGCATCTATAATATTACTACCCGGGTTAGGATTCGATTGATACACAATATCAAAACTTGAGTTATTTGTACTTTGTTTGTTCATGTATACAGACGCGTTTATTGAACTGCCTGAGGAGCCGGTGATCAATACCGGAGCGTTAGGTAAAGCGGGAGTTGGCGAGACTCCGTTCTCATACATATAGCCGTATATCCAGTAAATTCCGGGCTGCATGCCTCCGGCTGTGCTTTTCCTTTCGAAGCTTAAGACGAAGGGACTAGGGTCATTATTTCCTGCCCAAGCAATGTTAGGATTTGCATTGGTAGTAGCATACTGATCTCCACCCGAAGGTTCGGTATACAATGGTCCCGGTCGATTCTTGGATTGATTTACATAAGTACCGCCCGAATTTGTGAATACATCATATTCAATTGTATACGTGCTGCCGGATTGCTGTTCAAATGCAACAACAATAGAGTATTGGCTGGTATTGTTCGGTTCGCCGGTGTTGTAATGCCAGTCAATGGAGGGACACTTTCCGCTGCCGTTATCAAGCGGCTGTCCGTTGTTGCCAAGGAACCATGTTGTACCGTTGTCGGTGCTTTCCTACAGCCAAACATGCCCCAAAGATGTATACACCTGGTGAAGCCAGCCGTCCTTTGTACGAACGAGCTTGCGCTGGCTGTTGTTCGAGAAGGCGGAGGCATCGTTGGAGAGGTGGACGCCTTTGTAGTTTGCTGTTACAGTTGCATTGGCTTGGTTAAACACAACAGCTTTCTGGTCGTAGCCGCTGGGATTGCTGCCTACTTGCTGAAGTGTTGCATTGGATGTAGTCCAGTTTTGAAATACACTAGAGAAATTGCTGCCGTTTACTGCAATTGATTGTGTTAGTGGTGCGCGTACTGAATAATATGGATAGTCAGGATGAATTGGATCGGGATTTTCGTTTAAAAAAGCACCCTTATCCGCAGCGTTAGCATTGCCAGTTGGCTCATAATAGGATGTAACCGGTATCCAGTAATTCGTTCCCTACTGGCTCCCATTAGACTGCACATACCATGGATCCTGAAAATCCATGTTAACTTGGTTTGTTACTAAAGTATTATCAATCATGACTTGAACCTTTGCATAGTTTAATGAATTAAAGTATGCATTTTGATTTTGTTCCGGACCAAAGGTAGCAGTAAAAGCATGAGATAAAAAATATTCAGAATTATCTATATTCCAATTACTAATTTACGTCCCCATCGGTTAAAACTAACGTTAAATTTTCTAAAAAGATTTTAATTAATAGGAACTATAAAGTCAATGACTAAAAGATACGTTAACAATTTCTTATAATGGCTTTGACTTGAAATATAATTTGCTGTAAATAATTTTCCCGTAGGGCGACTTGACAAGTCGCCCTACAAATTATTTTAGAAGTAAAAGTTTTTTAGTTGCAGTAAAGCTTACTGCCCTCGCAGTTGTTCGACAGCTGCACTGTCGAACATTACTCTGCTAAGAGTTGCACTCTGTAAACGATATAAGTAATGTTAAAATTGCAGTTCAACTGCATGTAGAATTGCGTCTGACAGTACAACTGTCAGACAACATTATTACTTTGCTTAACTTCTACATCATTCCAATTTTCATTTATTCCTATGCTCCACTATTCCAAAGGCTGAGTAAATTGAGTAATTATTATTTCTTTCGAAAAGGTACGTGAATACCTTACCACATTTCCGGCGCTATCCTTCGTCGCAGCACAAAGGTACAAAATACAACCGCTGTACTTAGCCGCTATTAACTTCTGCTTCCGGTCAAATTCAATTACGACTTCGCAAGCCCGGTCAAACTTGAAATTCTTAACCTCTTTTGAACATGCTGAAAACCCGCAAGGCTCATCCTCCCGATTTACCTGACCGGTAAAACAAACCACAGCATTGACGGAAAGATCGACCTCTGCAGACTTTAATTTATGCAAAGTATTTAAAGCAGAGAACGAAGCTGTTATTTTCTCAGTATCAACCGAAGCATCAATATCCGGCAGAAGAAAACCGTTTGGAGTAATTATATTATACAAAGTAGGTTTGGATGCAGACGATTTACCAAAGTTATATTTACATATTGTATGGAAAACAGTTTTGTCGGATCCTTCAACTGTTTTCCAGATCTCTTTAAGAGTTGGTAATGATGCAATTGATTTGGAAAGATGAGCCGTTATACCGAATTTACTTCTTCCCTCCTTCGCTTTAAGCCCCTGGTTGATTTTATATTTTGAAGGTCTTTTACTCAAAATAATATTGCCGTTATAACTTCTAACAACAAAATCGCCTAACTTACCTTTTAGCATAGTCGTGTTAATTTCTTTTAAGACAGCCATTTTTTTACTCCATTAATGTTGTAATAAATTTCGGCAATTTTACTCGAAACATTAATCAAAAACACTGTAGAATTATTACAGTATTTGTACGAGCTTTATCGTTACGCAAAGCAGTCAATTTGAAAATTCAGCACAAAACGTCAAAGGAATATTAAGTAAAAGTGCATAGAGTATAGCGACGTTATGCCCTTTGATCTATGCCCTATGCTTTAACCTAACATGAGTCGCTTCTTAGTCACTTTAATTTAAGATTTGAAGCGATTAAGTAGCCGTTCATACGTGTGTATAATAGGAAGGTTTTGTTCTTTGGTAAAATGAGAGGTGTAATTTTTACTTCAAGTTCCGGCGCTCAATTGCTGAAATTTTATCAAGCCGCTTCTGGTGTCTGCCTCCTTCAAATTTTGAATTAAGCCATGCCTCAATAATGGACTTTACAGTCTCCTCACCTAATGCCTTTGCACCGAGAGTTAAAATATTTGCATTATTATGCTCTCTTGCGCTTCTTGCTGAAAACTCATTGTAACAGTTTGCAGCGCGGATTCCATACACTTTGTTTGCAGTAATTGCTGATGGATTTCCTGTAGCATCAATAATAATTCCCCAGGCTGCAGTCCCTTCTTTTACTTTTGTAGCAACTGCAAGCGCATAGTCCGGGTAGTCGCATGATTTTTCATCAAATGTTCCGGCGTCAATTACTTCAAATCTTTTGTCTACTAAAATTTTTGCCACAAGATTCTTTAATTTGAATCCGGTATGGTCGGAGCCGATTGCAACTTTATTGGAATTAGTTTGAGGCGAAAGAAGATTTTCTTCTACATCGATAATTGAAGCCGGCAGTTTTTCAACGGTCTTCATTCCCAATTCATTTATTTTATCTTTTGCCGAAGGCGTTAGAATTTCATTTCCATCAAGAGGAATGGCTCTAATTCCATTCTTAAAAATTTTTATTACATCTAATTCGGTAATTAATTTTTTCATCAGCAAAAAATTATCCGGCAAAACCATACCGGATGAACTAACCGTTCCTCTTTATAAGTGTTGAGTTAATTTATTTATTTTCAGATGGTCTACAATCTTCTTCACTTCCTGCGCCTGATCACGACGGCATACCAACAATGCGTCATCGGTGTTAATGATAATTAAATTTTCAACCCCGATTACCGCGCTGAATTTATTCGGAGAATAAATATAAGAATCTGCTGCCATCTGTGTAAACACGTTTCCGATTACGGCATTGCCGTCTTCATTCTTTTCAGTCAACTGATAAACTTCTTCCCAGCTTCCTACATCGCTCCAGGAGAATTCTCCTTTGGTAAGAAAAACTTTTTGAGATTTTTCCATTATACCGTAGTCAATCGAAATATTTTTGAGCAGACCGTAAACATTCGAGAGCGTAGCTTCAAATTTTGGAGAGCCTAAATCTTTTTTTATTGTTTCAAGTCCTTCATAAAGGTCAGGCATAAGTATTTTTATTTCATCCAAAACCGCGTCGACCCTCCAGATGAACATACCGCTGTTCCAGAAAAAATCTCCGCTCTCAACAAATCTAACAGCCGTTGCATAGTTTGGCTTCTCGGCAAAAGTATATACTTTGAAAATATCATCTTCAACCGTTTTCTCATCAATTTGGATATAACCATAGCCGGTTTCTGGACGCGACGGTTTAATTCCAATAGTTACAAGCCCCTTGGATTTGAATGCAAAGTTAGATGCTCTAATCAAGGTGGAGTGGAATGCTTCAACATCCTTTATGATATGGTCAGCGGGTAAAATAATTGTTACCCCGTCTCTGCATTTCCGCTCAATTACAATAGAAGCTAATCCAATGCAAGCTGCTGTATTTCTACCAAAGGGTTCCTCAATAATATTTTCAAAAGGCAGTTGAGGTAGCTGATTTGCTATTTCGTTTCTCTGAACTTTGTTAGTAATTATAAAAATGTTTTCATCCTTAATTATTCCTTCTAGCCGAGCAACAGTATTTTGGATCATTGTTCGTTCCCCAAAGATTTTTAGTAATTGTTTGGGAGTTTTTTCTTTGCTTCTAGGCCAGAATCTTGAACCAACTCCGCCAGCCATAATTACCGCAAATAATTCCATTAAATTGTATCCTTAATTTTTATAGATTGAATTTTTCTGCCGAACTCTTCAGCTTTATTTAGGTAATTTGTAATGTCAACTTCTTTTCCTTTTACGACAGCTACTATGACGATCAAGCAAGCTCTCATAGCTTCGATAACTTCTCTTCCAGGCATTAATTCTCTAACACGGATTAGTAGAAGAGATTTAGCAATAATGTTGTGCATGTTAGCTATTATTTCAAAGCCTATTTTAGCTGAAAGTTGTCCGTTTGTTTTCATTATCTTAGAATAATTTATCAACTCATCGGTATTAATTTCATTGTTCATTAGCTGCTTCAACATTGAATCAAGCTGTTTTATCGGCTTTAAAATTTCAGATTCATAATTCTGGATAAGAACATCCTGGTCGTCTTTTTCTTCTTCTAGTATTAATTTTTCTTTTATTGTTTCGGTTTCCGGTTTAACAAACACTTCATTATCAGGATTTCTCTTTGAAAGATCTATGCTTAATCCATTTGGTTCATCCGAAATAACTTTAGCCGAAGGCTTACCATCTTCTTCCGGTTTTTCATGAAGTTTATCCAGCGCCTTTCTAAGAGTAGCTGGGTTAACAAGATCTAGCATGTGGCTTAAGTCCTTAATCAAGTACTGGCTGTGTTCTTTGAATCTATCAGAAAGCTTAAATAAATCAACTTGACCTTGAGTGAGGAAATTATAAATTTCATTTAACCTGATCGCAAGTGTAGACAACTCAGTAATTTTTTTCATCCCTTTAATATCTTCAGCAAGATTTCCCGAGCGCACTATTTCCTCACGAAGAAGTGCTACTGCTTCAATCTTTTCTGTACTCAATCTAAGATTGTTTGAAGCAGCAGAAATACTTTGAACGATATATTGTTTTATCAAATCCATTTAGTTTTTATAAATCCTTGGTACTCGGCTGCTGATACCACAGATAATTTCGTATGGAATTGTATCAAGAATTTTGCACCAATCCCACGCACTAATTTCAAAATCCTTATCTTTCCCAATTAAAGTAACTTTGTCACCAACTTTCACATCATCGAGCCCTACATCAAATGTAATTCTGTCCATCGAAACTCTCCCGACTTCTTTATACATCTTTCCATTAATAATCGCTTTAGTATTGTTTGAAAGATTGCGACTAAAACCATCTGCATAACCTATCGGCACAGAAGCAATTTTTGTTTTTTTTGTCGCCGTGAAAATTCTACCGTATCCTACTGTTTCATCAGGATAAATTTCTTTTATGCTTGATACAATAGAAGTAAGGGACATAACTGGGAAAACTGGAAATGATTCTGTCGTTTCAGTTGATGGATAATATCCATACAAAATCATCCCTGGTCTTACCATGTCAAAATAGCTGTCCGGCATATCGAGGATGGCTCCGCTGTTAGCTGCATGAGCCAATCCATATTTTATATTTTGTGCTGTTAATTGGTTTAACAAGTTCCCAAATTTCTTTAATTGAAAATTTGCAAATTCTTTATCTATCTCATCCGAAGTTGCAAAGTGTGTGTAAATGCCGTCAATTAAAAAATTTTTATTTCTGCTAATCTTCTCAATAAATTTAAAGGAATCTTCATAGCGGATTCCCAACCGATTCATACCGGTATCAACTTTAATATGAATTTTAATTTTTTTGTTATTAATATTTTTCCGGTTGTACTTTTTTTGTGCTTTCAATAATATATTAAGATGTCTGTCTTCAAATACTGTTGGAATTAAATCATATTTAAATATTTCTCCAGCTTCGTCTTTTTCAAAAGGCTCAAAAACGAGGATTGGCTGCTTCACCTTTATTTTCCGAAGCTCAATAGCTTCATCACAGATTGCAACTGCATAATATTCCGGTTTTTTATTTTCCAATGAATTTAAAGCGCTTACTATTTCTTTTACGCCATGTCCGTAAGCGTTAGCCTTAACCACAGCCATTATTTTTGTTGAGCCGACTTTCTTCCTGATGTTAAGGAAATTCCTTTTTAGGTTAGAAAGATTTATTACAGCAACAGTTGGACGCATCAGTAAATTTTTAATTAATTGCTTGAAAATATAAATTTTATAAAAGTTATAAGCAATTAAAGATAAGCTAGTTGGAAATGATTTTTCAATTTATTGTGAAATATCCACTTGAAAATTAAGACATTGTAAACCTAGTAAGCATATCTTCTCTTAATTGAGAAAAGAATCTGAATCCTCATTCTTACTTATGAAAAAATTAATTCTTTTATATTCTTTCACCAATTAAAGTAAAAGGGAAAATCCTAAATTGTGTGCTTGGCATATATATTGTCATTGTTATGGCGATTAAAACGTTCGTAAGGAAATTAAAAACAAAATTTTCTCAAACTTAATTAAAGTAACGTATTAAAATTTTTAATAAATAATTATAAAAAAAAATGCTCACTGACTTCGGAAGAATATTCGCTTTTATGTTGATTGCAGTCGTGTTTGTTGTGATTGCTGTATTGGCTGCAAAATTCATTCGACCTTCCAGACCTTCAAAAGAAAAATTGATGACCTATGAATGCGGTGAAGATCCGATTGGTTCGCCATGGGTAAAATTTAATATACGCTTTTATGTCGTCGCTTTGATTTTTTTGATTTTTGATGTTGAAATTGTACTCCTGATTCCCTGGGCGTTGGTTTATAAGGAATTTGGTTTCGGAGGATTTCTTATCGGCGCAATATTTTTATTCTTGCTTGGATTAGGAATGGCTTACGAGTGGAGAAAAGGAGATCTCGAATGGGTTAAACCAAAAGTTATTCCACCAGTATTAAAGAAAAATCCTGTCACTAACGAAGTTGAGGTACAAGCTTGATAATTTTTTACAACTTCATACGTCGGAATTAAGTACTAAAACTACATGTCGAATAAATAGAAATTATTTTTTATGGGCTTATTAGATAAACAATTTACGAATGACAGTATAGTAATAGCTAAAGTTGACGATCTGCTTAATTGGGCAAGATTGTCATCTTTATGGCAAGTAGGATTTGGACTTGCCTGTTGCGCAATTGAAATGATGGCTACCTCGGCATCTCATTATGACTTTGACCGTTTCGGCGTTATTCCTCGTCCCTCACCTCGTCAATCAGACGTCATTATTATTTCCGGAACAGTTACGTTAAAAATGGCAACGAGAATTAAAAGATTATATGAACAGATGCCCGACCCGAAATATGTTATCTCGATGGGAAGCTGCTCAAATAGCGGCGGTCCTTACTGGGAACATGGCTATCATGTGTTAAAAGGCGTTGATAGAATAATACCTGTTGATGTTTATGTCCCTGGTTGCCCGCCTCGTCCGGAAGCACTTCTAGAAGGTTTGCTGAAACTTCAAGAAAAAATTAGAAATCATTCATCAAGAAAATTGATCAATTCTGAGGTGAAAAAATCGGCATGAAAACAGCACAAGATATTTTCAATATTCTAAAAGAGAAATTCGGAAACTCGGTTCTCGAATTAGTTTCAACCCAACCCGTTGAACCTTTCATAACCGTCAATCCTTTAGTCGTAAATAAAATTTGCCTTTTCCTCAGAGATAATGAAGAATTACTCTTCGACAATTTAATGAATCTCTCAGGTGTTGATGATGCAAATGGTAAAACCGTTAAAGCTGAAGATGGAACATCCAAAGTTGAAGGCGCTACTTTAAGCGTTTATTACCATATTGAATCAACCTCTTTAAAACATAAAGTTGTATTAAAAGTTTCGGCACCGGTAGAAAAACCGGATGTTGAATCTGTTGCGCTTATCTGGCGCCATGCAGATTGGCATGAACGTGAAGCATACGATTTAATCGGATTAAATTTTCTTAACCATCCGGACTTAAGAAGAATTCTTATGCCGTATGATTGGGAGTTTGGTCATCCTTTAAGAAAAGATTATAAAGACCCGGAATTTTATTTAGGGATGAAAGTTCCTTACTGAAATTTGAAATTAGTTAACTGGAATTAATAGATAATGTCTATAGAAGTAGAAGAAAAGATATCAAAACTAACCGAAGTGCAGAAGCGCGGCAACGGACTTAGAACTGAGCACATGGTTCTGAACATGGGTCCGCAGCATCCGTCTACACACGGCGTGCTTAGGCTTGAACTTGAGCTTGAAGGCGAAATTATAAAGAAAGTTATTCCGCATATAGGTTATCTTCACCGCTGTTTTGAAAAGCATGCCGAAGCAATGACCTATCCTCAAGTTGTTCCTTACACCGACCGCATGGATTACCTTGGTGCAATGTATAACGAATTTGGTTATGCAGTTGCTGTTGAAAAACTTCTCGGTATTCAAGTACCGGAAAGGGTTGATTACATCAGAGTGATTATGGGAGAGCTTCAAAGAATTGCATCTCATCTCGTCGCTCTTGGAACCTACGGCTTGGACATCGGTGCTTTCACTCCTTTCCTCTATTGCTTTAGAGACCGCGAAAAAATTCTAAATCTTTTTGAAATTACTTGCGGTGCAAGACTTCTTTACAATTACATCTGGGTAGGCGGACTATCGCATGATATTCATCCGGACTTTGTGAGACTGACAAAAGAATTTGTCACTTACTTTAAACCGAATATTAAAGAATTGAACGACCTTCTTACCAACAACAAAATTTTTATTGATAGAACTGCCAACGTCGGAGTTCTTCCAAAAGAAACTGCAATTAACTACGGTATCTCCGGCCCAAACTTAAGAGCCAGCGGCTTTAAGTGGGATATAAGAAAAGACGATACTTATTCTGTCTACAACAAATTTGATTTTGATATTCCAGTCGGGCAAGGCTTGATGGGAACTGTTGGAGACTGCTGGGACAGATATTACCTCCGCGTTCAAGAGATGGAACAAAGCTTAAGAATTATCGAGCAAGCAATCGATCAGATTCCGGAAGGAGACGTTTCTTCGGCAATCCCAAAAAGAATTAAACCTCCTGTAGGTCAAGTTTATTCGCGTGTTGAAAATCCGCGTGGTGAGCTTGGTTATTTTATTATTAGCAACGGCGGTACCAGTCCTTTCAGAGTAAAAGTTAAAGGACCTTCTTTCGTGAATCTTGGAATTATGGATGAACTCAGCCGAGGACACATGGTAGCGGATATAATTGCAATTCTCGGCAGCATAGATATAGTATTAGGAGAAGTTGACAGATGACCTACGATTTTTTCTACAAATTATTCGGAAGCCAGGTTATTGCGGCAATTATTCAAAGCTTACTGCCACTGTTTGTCTTCATTCTCCCCTTCGCTCTTTTTGCTGTTTGGCTTGAGAGAAAAGTTTCTGCACATATGCAGGACCGGCTTGGTCCAATGCGAGTTGGCTGGCATGGATGGCTTCAAACTGTTGCAGATATTTTAAAGCTTATTCAGAAAGAAGATATTATCGCGACTGCAAACGACAAACCTTTATTCAACTTAGCGCCGGTTCTTGTTTTCGTGGGAACTTATGCAGCATTTGCAGCGATACCGTTTACAAGCGCATTTATAGGCTCTAATCTCGACCTCGGAGTTTTCTTCATAGTTGCGGTATCAGGATTTGTTGTTGCCGGTATTTTAATGGCAGGCTGGGCATCTAACAATAAATATTCCTTACTTGGTGCAATGAGGTCAGCCGCTCAGATTATCAGCTACGAAATTCCAACGGTCATGGTAATCATAACAATTGTAATGATAACGGGAACATTAAACTTAAACACATTAAGCCAATTGCAAACCGGACACTTCTGGAACTGGATGATTTTCGGCGGACCGGTTTTCGGTGTTTCAAAATTTTTAATGATTCCTTTTATGATTATTTCATTCGGAATTATCTACATCAGTACGCTTGCCGAAGTAAATAGAACTCCTTTCGATATTCCAGAAGCCGAATCTGAGCTTGTTTCCGGTTACCACACAGAATATTCCGGTATGAAGTTCGCAATGTTTTTCCTTGCAGAATATGCAAACATGTTTGCTGTATCCGCAATTGTCACTGCACTTTTCTTCGGCGGTTATCAATCGCCAATTGGCTATATAGGGCATTTACTAGGTTTGCCATGGCTCGTTCCGATTGAGCAGCTTTTCTGGTTTACAGCAAAAGGTTTATTCTTTGTATTCGTTCAAATGTGGTTGCGTTGGACTCTTCCAAGACTCCGCGTTGACCAGTTGATGACTGCTTGCTGGAAATATCTAATTCCGATTGCATTTGCAGATTTAATTATTATAGGCTTAATAACTCTGATATAAAAATGAGAGAATATTTCAAAAATATTTGGGCTGCCGTTTTCACCGTTCTTGTCGGTATGAAAGTAACCTTCAAGCACTTATTTGTTCCGGCAGTTACCATTCAATACCCGGATGTAAAACCAAAATTGCCCGAAAGAGAGCGCAATCGTCTTTACGTTAACATGGACGACTGCATCGGTTGCGACCAATGTGCACGTGCTTGTCCATTAGGTATAATCAATATCGAAACCGTTAAAGCTCTTCCAACTGAAGATCTAAAAACTTCCCAAGGTAGAAAAAAAGCTTTGTGGGTAACAAACTTTACAATTGACTTCGCTAAATGCTGCTATTGCCAACTGTGTGTATTCCCCTGCCCGACTGAGTGCATCTACATGACAGATGTTTATGAGTTTTCAGAATACGAGAGAGAAAATCTCATTTATAATTTTTCAACTTTAACTCCGGAAGAGATCGAGCAGAAGAAAACTAATCTGTCTTTATTCGAGGCTGAGAAAGCAAAAGAGAAAGCGGCAAAATCTGCTGCTGCACCGGCTCCGGCTAAACCAGTACCGCCCGCAGCACCGACTGAAACAAAGAAGGAAAATTAAATTATGTCATTATACGATATCATATTTTACTTATTTGCTGCAATTACAGTTCTGTCGGCTTTCTTTGTCGTTACTACACGGAACATTGTTTATTCGGCTTACTACTTGCTCTTTACATTTTTTGGTGTAGCAGGAATTTACGTTCTACTCGGTGCTGACTTCATTGCAGTAACTCAGCTTGTAGTTTATGTTGGCGGAATTTTAATTCTGCTTTTGTTCGGCGTTATGTTGACCAACAAAATTACCAACGTTCAAATTAAAACCGGCACTGTGAAGTTAGCTCCGGCTGCAGTTGGCGTTGCTTTATTAGCTGGTACATTGTTCGCCGGTTTGCTTAACACAAACTGGAAAACATTTGTTGCAGATGTTCCGGCATCAACGGCTCATACGCTTGGATTGCTACTGCTTCAACAGTATGCCGTTGTGTTTGAACTGCTTGGCATTTTACTTTTAATAGCGCTCATCGGTGCTGCATCGATGGCAAGGAAATAAAACAGAAAATAATTATGGAAGTCGGATTAAATCATTTTCTTTTTGTCAGTGTGTGTCTCTTCTCGCTGGGAATTTTCGGCATCGTTACGAGAAAGAATGCCGTAATGGTTCTGATGGGAATCGAGCTTATTCTGAACTCTGCCAACATCAACTTTGTTGCGTTTGCAAAGTACGGAAACTTCGGTTATCAAGGACAAATAGTTGCGCTGTTTGTAATCATTTTAGCCGCTGCAGAAGCTGCTATCGCGCTGGCAATCGTACTTAACATTTATAAAACTTTCTCAACTGTTAATGTTGATGAAATCGATACTATGAAGGATTAGCATGACCGGGAATAACTTAATTGATATTGCTTTAATAATTCTCTTTCTTCCTCTGCTGGGATTTACTGTTACTCTTTTCCTTGCGAAGAAAGTTAAGAAGATTTATCTCTTCGAAACTTTAATTATTATTGTAGCTTTCGTTCTTTCGGTAATACTCGTCTTCCTTAAATTGAATTATTTTCCGAACGCTACAACCACAAGTGAAGTTAGCTGGATATCCCTCGGGTCAATCAGTATTGACCTTGGAATAATGGTAGACAACATTGCCGTGCTTATGATTTTTGTGGTATCGTTAATAAGCATGCTGGTGCATCTTTTCTCAATCGCATACATGCACGGAGATAAAAGATACAACCGTTACTTTGCATATCTCGGCATATTTACTTTCTCGATGAACGGCATCGTCTTCACACACAATATTTTGATGATGTATATCTTCTGGGAGCTTGTCGGTCTTTCATCTTATTTATTGATAGGCTTCTGGTACGAAAAGAAATCTGCATCCGACGCCGGCAAGAAAGCATTTATTGTTAATAGAGTCGGCGACCTCGGTTTCTTCTCCGGCATTCTGATTCTCTTCGCTACTTACCATACTTTTACTTTTGATAAAATATTCCACCAGATTTCGCTCGGAGTAATTCCGTTCAACAGCGAGTTCTGGTTAACCGTTACCGGCATTTTGATTTTCTGCGGTGCAATTGGAAAGTCGGCGCAGTTTCCGCTTCACGTTTGGCTGCCGGACGCAATGGAAGGTCCTACACCCGTCAGCGCCTTGATTCATGCGGCTACGATGGTTGCTGCTGGAGTTTATTTAGTCGTCAGAGTCTTCCCTATTCTCACAAGCGGAGCTCTTGAGTTCATCGCAATTATCGGTGCGCTTTCCGCATTTATTCCAGCAACGATTGCAATTACTCAAAACGATATCAAAAAAGTTTTAGCTTACTCAACTGTAAGTCAGCTTGGCTACATGGTGATGGCTCTTGGAGTCGGCGCATACAAGTTTGCATTCTTCCATCTTGTTACGCATGCATTCTTCAAAGCAGCTTTGTTCCTCGGTTCGGGTTCTGTTATTCATGCAATGCATCATGAACAAGATATCAGAAAGATGGGCGGACTAAGAAAGAAACTTCCACTAACTTACGCAACTTTTCTAATTTCAACTTTAGCAATTTCCGGTGTTCCACTTACTTCGGGATTCTTAAGTAAGGATGGAATTCTTGCAGGCACTTTTGCCTTCGGAAATCTCACTGGGCAATGGTTCTTTGCATTTGTCGGATTCCTTGTCGCACTAGTAACGGCATTCTACATGTTCCGTTTGGTTATATTAACTTTTCATGGAGAGCCTCGTGATAAAGAAAAATACGACCATGCAAAGGAATCTCCATTCGTCATGGTAATGCCGCTGGTTGTTCTCGCAACACTTTCAATTTTTATCTGGTACACGCCAAATCCATTTAATCCGGAACAAGGCGCATTCTTATCCAAATGGGTAAAAGCTCCGACGATCGTTACGCCACAAGATTCGCGTTATTCATTCTTGAAATCAGATGAAGCTCAACCCGAAGCAAATGTTCAAGGTATTCAGAATGTTCCGACACCATCTTCAACCGAAGCTGCTAATTCCGGAGAAGAAATTACATTTTCAAAAACTTATACAGAAGCGATGGAACATGCTCATATTCCCGCAATGATGCTTTCACTGTTTCTTGCCGGTATAGGAATACTTTTCGCTTTCTTGTTCTATCAATGGAAGAAGCTTGACGCCGACAAGTTGGCAGAAAAGATAAATCCGCTATACAAGCTTTCGCTTAATAAATGGTACTTCGATGAAATTTACGATGCAACATTCGTAGCTTTAACTTTAGGCATCAGTAAAGTTTTAGCGTGGATAGACGCGAACATTATTGATGGCATCGTCAACGGTTCGGCGACAGTAACGAAAATGTTCTCAAGCTTCACCGGCAAATTTGATAACGTAGTCGTCGATGGTATGGTTAACGGCGCTGCTTACATGAGCGGCTTCATCGGTTTGATGTTTAGAAAATTACAGACTGGAAAAGTTCAAACTTACATCGTACTGGTGGTATTTTCATTAGTAATTCTTTTATTCTTATTTAAGTCATTTTAGATAGAAATTTTTAATTAGGTAAATAGACAATGCAAAACTTTCCGATATTATCGTTCATAACATTCCTTCCCTTGCTCGGGATGGTGATACTATTATTTATACCGAAGAAGAATGAGCTGATAATCAAAAGCTTAACGCTGGTTGTTACTTCGCTTCAAGTTATTGCCGCAATAGTTATTCTGCACGGCTACAATTACGCGCTCGGCGGTATCAACGACCCGAACTCATTCCAGTTCATCGAAAAGTACCGATGGATTGATATAACAGGTTTTTCCTGGATTGGAAGAATAAAAGTAGATTACTTTCTCGGCATCGATGGAATAAGTGTTCCTCTCGTTTTACTTACTGCGATTATATCTTTCATTGCTACACTTTCTTCGTGGACTATCAATAAATCGGTTAAAGGTTACTTTGCAATGTTCCTTTTACTTGATACTGGAATGATGGGCGTGTTTGTCGCTCTTGATTTATTCCTCTTCTATATTTTCTGGGAATTGATGCTTCTGCCGATGTACTTCTTAATCGGTATCTGGGGTGGACCAAGAAGAGAATACGCGGCTATCAAGTTCTTCCTTTATACTTTATTCGGAAGTATCTTCATCTTGATTGTAATGATTGCGCTTTACTTCAGCACTAAGGAAGTTCTTCCTGACGGCTCAAGAGTTTTTACATTTAATATGCTGGCAATGATGAATCCACAGAACTATACAGCAACAGGAATTTTATCGCCACTTAATCCGAACAACCTAAGACTTATAGCTTACATAGCATTGTTTGTCGGCTTCGCAATTAAAATACCGATGTTCCCGTTCCATACATGGCTGCCTGACGCACACGTTGAAGCACCGACTGCAATCAGCGTTATACTTGCCGGCGTTCTTCTTAAAATGGGAACTTACGGAATCTTGAGAGTCTGCTTTCCAATCTTCCCGGATATAACTCGTGAGTTAGTCTGGTACATTGCATTATTCGGTATGATTAACATTATTTACGGCGCGCTTTGCGCATTAGCTCAAAAAGATTTCAAAAAGATGATTGCTTACTCATCAATTTCTCATATGGGTTTGGTCCTTCTTGGAATGGCTTCTCTTAATGCGATGGGAATTACCGGCGCAGTTTTCCAGATGTTCAACCACGGAACAATTACTGCAATGCTCTTTTTGATTGTCGGCGTTATTTACGACCGTGCTCATACAAGAGGTCTTGATGATTTCGGTGGACTCGCAACGCAGATGCCTATTTATGCTGGCTTCACAACGCTCGCTTTCTTTGCAGCAATCGGATTACCTGGATTAAGCGGATTCGTTTCGGAAGCATTCGTTTTCTTAGGCGCATTCGGATTCGGAAACATCAGAGTTTTAACAGTTATATCAACGCTCGGAATTCTTTTAGGCGCCGGCTACATGCTCTGGGCAATGCAGAGAGTTTTCCTTGGCGGCTTGAAAGAAAAATGGGCTTCACTCAAGGATTTAACTTTCAGAGAATATGCTATGCTCGTTCCTTTGGCAGTAATAGTAATTTTCCTGGGAGTTTATCCTTCGGCAATGCTTAATTTGATGAACTCCTCCGTTAACGCAATGGCAAAACTGATGGCAGGTGCTCAAACAGTCTATGGCTCATTGCTGCATTAAGATTTTATAACTTAGAGATTAACTAAAGTGAATACAAACAGCTTAAATTATCTTGTAAATAGTCTTTATTTAATTAAACCAGAACTGGCAATTTCAATTACGCTAGTCCTTCTGGTGTTGGTGGATTTGATTTTCATTAAGAATAAAAAATTCCTCCCTTACGTTTCCCTTGCCGGATTAGTGGTGGCTGGCTATTTTATTATCGAACAGTTCAGCACTAACACATTTGCATTTGCGACCAATAACAGCGCAGGTATGCTGATTGTAGACCCGTTCGGTAATTTCTTTAAACTGCTGATTGTGTTTGCATCGATTGCCCTCGTTTTCTTTTCGCTCTCTTCAAAAGAAATAAAGGAAAGCTTTGAGCGCCACGGCGAATATTACACTTTAATATTCGGAATGATTCTCGGTATGATGATCATGGTTTCCGCCGCCGACTTGATTGTAATTTACGTTGCGCTGGAACTTGTTTCACTTTCATCTTACGTTCTTGCCGGAATTACAAGACAGTCTTTAAGAAACAGTGAAGCCTCGCTTAAGTACGTTATCTACGGAGGGATTTCTTCCGGCATAATGCTATTCGGTATTTCAATAATGTACGGAATTACCGGAAGCACAAATCTTTATGAAATAAATTCTCTTATTCAAGCTCCGCAAATTCAAAGTTTAACTTTTGTTCTTGCTGGAATTTTAATATTTGTTGGAATCGGCTACAAAATTTCCGCAGCACCATTTCACTTCTGGACTCCGGATGTTTACGAAGGTGCGCCTCTTCCGATTACTGCTTATCTTTCAATTGCAAGTAAAGCAGCTGGCTTTGCTCTTTTAATTAGATTTATTAAGATTACATTCATGCAGTCGGTCGATGCCGAAGGTTTCTGGCATCTGCTCGGAATAATTGATTGGAAAACATTCATCATCATTATTTCAATCTTAACGATGACACTTGGCAACTTCGCCGCACTCTGGCAGTCCAATATGAAGAGACTTCTCGCCTATTCCAGCATTGCACATGCCGGTTACTTGCTGCTTGGATTGGCAGTAATGTCAAACGAAGGAATTACCGCGATACTAATTTACTTCATTGTTTATGCACTAATGAACCTTGGCGCTTTCTATGTTGTAATGCTTATTGCAAATAAGATTGGAAGCGAAGAACTTGACGATTACAAAGGTTTAGGATATTCTTCGCCGTTCCTCGGAGCTTCGCTTGGAATTTTCTTAGTATCTTTAACCGGACTTCCTCCAACAGCCGGCTTTATCGGCAAGCTTTACATCTTCATTGCGCTAGTTGATGCTAAGATGATTGCAGTAGCTGTAATAGCGCTTCTCAACACAGTTGTTTCACTTTATTACTATATCAAAGTACTGAAGCATTTATATCTTGATAAATCTCAGAAAGAAGTTCCGGCATTCTCTGCTTCTTTAGGTTCACTTGTAATGGTGGTAGCTTTAGTAGCACCAGTGTTGATATTCGGTGTGTACTTTACTCCCCTTGTGGATTTAGCGAAGCATTCAATTACACTGCTTGGATTTTAAACTAAAGGACATAGATAACTCAGATTATACAGGTTTCAAAAGATATAATATTTAGAAAGTGATAATCAATAATATCAGCGAAATTTTTGTGCTATTATATTTTTAGAATTCCATTCCTTCTAATATCCGGCAAGCATCTCTTACATAATAAAGACACTTTTTCTTTACCAGTTCCTTTTCCTGAAATTTTTTCTGACCTTCTTCTGTCCCGAGATTACATTCAAGTAAATCTGTACAGTTTACGCTTCCGTGGAATGATTTGAATTTTTCAGTAAACTCATTTGTCTTCTGATATGTTAAGTCACGTGCTTTCAGGTCATCTTTTTCAGTTCGTCCATGCTTTAATCCTATAACCATGTAGGCACCATTAACAGCGCCGCATGCTAAAGACTGTCTAGCGCATCCCGCACCGAATCCGCATGTAATTTTTTTTGCTTCCTTTTCATCCATCCCGTATTTGTCGCTAAATGCTGCAAGAACAGCTTGCGCACAGTTAAATTCCTCTTTGAAAATCTCTACTGCTTTTTCTTCGCTGGACATATTGCTACGATTCCTATAAAATTTAGTTAATAACAAACAAATACAAAAACCATGCTGAAAGATTAAACACTTATTCATCTGAAATTTCAATGGAGATTTAGAAAATCTATTATCAAAAATGGAGTAATTCGCTATAAATTTTTCAAAAATGCAAAAATATCCCCGCTTATCGCTGTAATTTTTACAAAATGAAGATGTATGGTGAAGTCTTAGATAAATTTGACTAAATATTCATCTTAATATTTTATAACATAAAAGAAGATTGACTTACACTGTTTCCAAAAAAATTATTTTTTATTCTTAGTTTTTTGTCGATAATCGTGTCATCATGCTTTCCTAAAAATATTAATGGCAGTGTAGAAAAAAATATTTTCATATCTAAAAGAAATGAAATATTCTCCTCATAATATTCTTGAAGCCAAATCATATTTATAATTCCCTGGCTTCGGCTGCCGTACACCTGCCAAAATCCGGTAATACCGGGTTTGATTGAAATTTTATTTAGCTTGTCATAAGAAAGGTTGTCTTCGATTTCAATAATTCCGAGGTCGACCAAAGTTAAAGGACGCGGACCAATTAAACTCATTTCGCCTTTTATTACATTTATCAACTGCGGTAGTTCATCAAACCCGGTTTTTCTAAGCCATCTGCAGAAAGGCGGAACATATTCTTTTAAATATTGCTTATCGAATACGTTTTTTATATCGCCGAAAAACTTATTAGAATGTTTTTTAATTGTACGGAATTTATAAATCTTGAATCTACCGTTATCAAATGATAATCCTCTTTCCTGAGTTATAAAAGGAAATGTTTTCAACTCAAACCAAACTATAACACCAAATATTAATATAATAGGTAAACTTAGAAATAGAAAAAATACTGCAAGAGGTTTATCTATTTTATATTTAATCATTTTATAAATAGTTTTTCCCATAACATGGATCCTTTCATATTAATAACATAAACTATTTACATAGTGTCTTTTAATTCTAGAATTTAATTTGGTAGAATAACAAAACTATAGATTTTTCTTATACCTATATTTTAAAGTCAATGTTTTCAAACTTATTTTATTTTTATAATTTTTTTTGGCGGAAACAGCATCTCCGGAGAAAATAAGATTCTTCTTGTCGTAACGGTTGACCATAATTTCCTCCCTCAGCAATAATCTATAGTTTCTCAATTATGCTTTTACGATTTGCATAGTCTCAAAAGAGAAAATATTTAATCACTACATCCTCTTACCTTGGAATGCTAAAATTACTCATAGTTTTTCATTGGTTAAGTCTCAAGAATCGTACCGGTTAATAGCATCGATTTTGAGCTATTTTGGAAGGATCAGCAGAGTTTTAGCTTTAATATGAATATAATTTTTATACGGGGGTTAATTTTTATACTATAACTTGTTTAGTTATAAAATACAATTCCAACATATAAATATGATTCAATTAAACTTGAAGAATATTTTACAAACCTTTTTCAAGCTCAATTATTTCATTTAAGTCTAGAACGTATATTGTTCTTCCTTCATATTCGATAGAGCCGCTCAGGTAATCATTAGTTTTTGAGGGATTGTAACATAGAGAATCGACAATTTTTTTATTCAATGATATTATCTCGCTTATTCTTTCTGTTGGAAGAGCCATTTTATTTCCTTTAAATAATATTATAAATAATCTTTGGCTACTTTTATTGCTTATATGTTTTGAACCGAAAATAACAGCAGTGTCAATAATTCTAATATTTTCATTTTGATATTTTACTGTACTGTTTTCATTATTAATAGAAAAGCTTGATGCACTTTCATCATTTGGATTTAAAATTGCCACAACATATTTAATATCAATACAGTATTCTCTACCTGCAAAGTTAAAAATAACCAAGCCTGTCGGATCAGTCAAAAGATCTTTTAGAAACGAATTCTGCATCATAACCTCAATTTTATATCCATTTATATTAAAAATCTAAATTAATAATTCACAGGTTCTTAAAGATTTGTAATACTTAGTCAACTCCTACATGATAATCCGTCCAATAAACCAAATTATTTTTTTTCTGACAGAATTTAGAACTATAATTTTAAACGAAACCGCTGTTCTAAAACGTTAACTTTTATTGTTGCTCTAATAATTTTACACGTTATTTATCGACGATAAATAACATTATATTTTGATAGTTTTATTTGCAAACAACATTATTACAACTGAAAGTCGAACTTATATAGAAGAAAATTTCCCTCTTCCCTTTCGTTAATATTTCTCACAATTTTAACTTCGCAAATAAAAAAATAAAAGTCAAGCGAATAACAAAATCAATTTATTTATTTTTAAAAATGTTTGTAGTTAATAATGGAAGCAATATGATATAGCTAAAACAGAGTTTTTCAGGATTAATGGTTAATAAAAAATTATTTGAATTACTATATCAAAGGCAATCCAGCTTTGCAGGGTTATTTTCAATTAAGTCTTTTAATTCAAAAGATATTAATTGTTATTCATTTTATTGGCAACTAAATAATCTTTTACAAATGATGCAACTATTTCCTTCGTAAATTTTCTTACTTCTGAAATTTTATCTTTGGTAAAAATGCCGATACTTGATCTTGACCAAGTTGATGCTCCATAATATTTTATTTTATCGTCCCTGAGAAGTAATACGTCCTGTCTAAATTCTACATTTATGCTTACAGCATACATATTATCATTTTTCGATTTAACAGCACCAATATTAATATAGAGATAAGGTGAACCGGAAATGTCATGTGATGCTTTTTCATTTAATATAGTAATTCCTGCCGATTGTAGTTCAAACCATGCATCGTTTCTTATCTCTTCTTCTTTTAATCCGCTATCATGAAGATTTTGATTAAAAGTCTCCACGACAATTGCAGCTTTATTTATTCCTCTTAACGATTGAAGAGATTGATTTAATACCTGGGCTTTAGCATTGATGCCAATGATTAAAATAAATATTGAAAATATTATAGATTTTATTTTACAATCCATGATCTTTATTATACTGATTTATAACTTACTATTTAAAATTACTTTAGCAAAAGCTGAATTCAAAAAAAAGGCTTGCGGAAATCCACAAGCCTTAAAATAATTTTTTTTGAAGAGGGATTACATTCCGCTTTTTTTCGCTTTCATTTCCTTATTTGTTTTCTTGCTTGTCATCTTTGAAGTCTTCATTTCTTTTTTTGAGGTCATGTTCTTTTTTGTACTTTTCCACTTGCTGTCCTTTGCCATTTTTGATCCCTTCTTTGTCCACTTTTTATTTGAAGCTTTTGTCCACGTCTTATGCGAAGTTTTTGAAGTCATCATTTTTGACTTTTTATTCTTCGACATTTTAGAATCCTTTTTATGCATTACATGTTCTTTCTTCATAGTCTTCTTTTGCTGTGGAGAATTTTGTGCAAACGAAGTTGAAATGACTAAACCAGTAAACGTGAACAATAAAACAGTTACCAGAGAAAAACGACGAAGATTCATTTTAGCACTCCTAAATTATTTATAAAATTAACTATTAATTAAAACAAGTGAGGGCAAAATTGCCTAATCCATTTTTAATTATTTATGTACTAAATCACAGTTAGATTTTGAATCTGCTTAGGCAATATCATTAAACTGGAAATATTTTGGCTTTTACTTATCTTTGTTATAAAAAATACCTACAAATGCTTATGCCGCTTAATTATAATGATAAATTGTTAAAAACTGCTCTAATCCTAAGTTTTATTACTATAGGATATAATTTCATTGAAGGTGGGGTTTCAATATTTTTCGGTTTAACGGATAATACACTTGCGTTACTCGGATTCGGTATTGACAGTTTTGTGGAAGTTGTTTCCGGACTTGGGATAGCACATATGGTTTTGCGAATGAAATATTCAAGTGTAGAATCTCGTGACGAATTTGAAAAGTTTGCCCTTAAAATTACGGGAATATGCTTTTATATTTTAACATTCGGATTAGTTACCGGGTCAATATTAAATTTGATTCAGAACGTTAAACCAGATACAACATTCCCTGGGTTTGTTATTGCAATAATTTCAATCTCCTCAATGTATATTTTGATGAAATATAAATTAAGAGTAGGTAAGGCACTGAACTCAGATGCAATAATTGCTGATGCTAATTGCACTCGGACATGCTTTAATCTCTCAATTATTCTTCTTGCTTCAAGCTTAATTTATATGTTTGCTAAGATTGTTTATATTGATCTTATTGGTTCGCTCGGCATTGCATTTTTATCGTTCAGAGAAGGACAAGAAGCTTTTGAAAAAGCTAAAAATGAAAGTGTTTCTTGCGGTTGTGAACACGACTGAGGCTATTATTGTATTGACATTAGATTACCCGCATATTAGTTTTCAAATATAATAATAAAACATTTAGGTAAATCATGAAAACCAAAGTTTCGGTTCTAGTTGCATTGATCATTTTGACTCTTTCATTATTTAATTTACCGATGAGCTATTCCATTGCTGCCGTTGTTAATGGAAAACAGGCTGAAGCATCAGCTGAGAAACTACAGTTTAAAATTTTACTTAATGATTCTCAGACAAGTGAGATAAAAGCAATTCTTTCCTCTTTCATTAATGAAAATAATTTTTCACAGGAAAATTCGCAGAGCACTTTGAATAAAATTGAAACTCTTTTAACTCCAAAACAGAAGGCTAAATTTGATATTATAAAAACAGAATGGTGGAATAATTTTCTAAATAGTCTTAATAAGCAGAACCTTAAATAAATATTTTGATAATCTAAAAGAAATGAAAAAGCCTTCAATAAACGAAGGCTTTTTTTATCTTGCGGAGAGGCCGGGATTCGAACCCGGGGTACAGTTTTACCCGTACGACGGTTTAGCAAACCGTTGGTTTCAGCCACTCACCCACCTCTCCAGCTGAATAATCAATATCTAAAAACTTGGAGAAACTTTAGCATCAAGCCATAGCTGAATTAGCCACTCACTCATATCTCCAATTATATTTATTTTTTGAGCGTACAAAGATAATATATTCAGAACAATTTTAAAATTTTATTCGGATTATTTCTCTACTTTTATAAGATTTATGTCCGCCGGTCTGCAATCAGGTGAATACTAAAATCTGGCAAGTCTATTCTCTTTTATTTCATATTTCAGTTTTCCGCTTTTAAAACACCAATAAAATCTATCTCTTTCGGTCTGATCAATTATTTTATTTTCCTTAAAGAAGAGTGTATTATCCTTAAAAATGCAGCTTAACTGCATAACTCCAAAATATTTTGTGCTTGGGATGTCAATTCTTATTGGAGGCTTAACGCCAAGCTCTTTTATTTTGCTATTTATTTGTCCTCGATGGTGACTGCTGTAAAGAGCGACTTGTAATATTTATTCTTCCAGTGTTATGTCTTTTACAGGCTTTCCTAATCTTTCTTCAATACTTTTAGACCAGAGTATATTTAGAATACTATTAAAATATTTTTCGTTTAATTGCCTCAAAAAGTTTTTAAGTTCATTATAAAAATTAAGACTCCAATTCAATATCGATGTTAAATCCGGAAAATCTTCTATTTTAGGAAATTATAGAGGTTCGCGTATCCAAATTTTAAGGAAGGCATATTGGGTAAGATGATAATGCAATAATAGCGCTTGTAGCTTTTTATCTTTCCCAACTTCTTTTTGAATACTGACCTCCATAAAGTATAATCTGTCCATTCCATGTGCTTGAACATTTCATCAATATAATTTTTCAATTCCATTTGAATGTCTCCTTTTATTAATTTTCCGTTTTTTCATCCCATTGAAATTTACCTAATTATTTATTTTATATTCAATTTTAATCTTTCTCAGCAACTACAAGCATCTCGAAATCTTCTGTTGTCAATTTGTCATTTCTGCTGAAAGCTCCAAGCTTTGCACCATAAATGTTGATTGATTTGAAACCTAATGACTTTAGCATCCAGGTAATTTCGGAAGGGACATAATATCTTACGCTGCATTTCAATTTTTTCTTGTTCCCGGAATCATCTTCAAAATCAAGAGAACTTGTGTCTCTAAACGTCATTAAATCAAATGTAATCTCACTGTTAATTGAATTTCCTTCTTTTGTATTTGAATCAAAAAAATCTTTTACAGAATGGAACAACGGAAACAATCCGTTCAATGTTGTAAAAATTAATTTTCCTTTTGGTCTCAATGCATTCACGGCGTTTTCAAGAATTTTAAAGTTCATCTCATCCGTTTCCATTAAAGAAAAGCCACCTTCACAAAGCATAATAACTAAATCAAATTCATCTTTAGACCGGAGATTTCTAGCATCGAGTTTTAGAAAATTAACTGTTATGTTTTGGGAGGCTGCTTTTTCTTTTGCACGTTTTAACATCGACTCGGAAAGATCGATGCCGGTTACATTGTTTCCTCTTTTAGCCAGTTCAATGGAGTGCCTTCCTGTTCCGCAACCTATATCAAGAATTTTCTTCTCCCTGCTGTTTCCAATTTCTTGTTCAATAAAATCGCATTCACCAATTGTGCCTTTGGTGTAAACTTCGTTTTCATATTTCTCCCCGTAATTTTCGAACAATTCTTCGTACCATTGTTTCATTTCATATCTCCTTATAATAATCTCTCACTTATTAATATTCATAAAGAAATAACGAATCATCATTCAAAATTTTTATTCATCCGGGGTAATAAAGATGGGGTAAACTTTATTACCCTTTATTTTTTATTTCCCAATTATAGATAGCTTATTACAGCTTGGAGAATGTATAACTAGGAACGGATGAAATCTTGCTTCTAATACTTCATCTTAAATTTAATTCAATATATCTTCTGATTATATCGAAAAAATTGTAGATTGCTGAAAATTATTTTAGGCAATAAACATTTCGACTATGAAAGAACTTGATAAGAATTTTCTTTTATATTTCTTCTGTAAATTCACTATTAATATATAGCGGAAAAATGCCTTACTTCGGAAAATTAAATCCAGAAAATTTACATCCATAGTAATCAAGAACAGAGACTTTATTATCATTTATTTATTATCCCTTAATTTTGCTAAGCCCGTTGCAATCAAAGTATAGCATCAAAGATTTGATTTTTGCCTTAAATCGAGCTTTTTCTAAACTTTTTTTATTTTGTCGAATTCTAAACGTCCTCTGCTCACATTTAAATGATGTTTGCAATGTATAAAGTCTTATTTGCATAAATTCAAATGTGATGTGCAAACAATTAAATGATGTTTGCTCACAACAAAATGGCTTTTGCCTGAAGATAATTCGTCTTTGCCAGACTTTAATAATGATATGCTGCAATTTTATTGTGATTTGTCGCGTTATATTTCTTGCTTGCATAAAGACATTTCATCTTTCCAAAAGAATTTTTTCATCTTGCTATTCTGAAAGCGACGCTTTTATAATTTAAATTCTTGTACGTAGCAAAGTATTTTATATTTGATCGCTTCTAACTATTTAAGAATTTCACCAAAGGATTGCTAATCTGGTCTTATGGTTGTTGCAGAACTAATTGCCCCATAAACATGCAAATCAAAATTTAAAATCAAAGCATGCAATTAGTTCTTAAACTAATCGAAATTGTTATTACAGCAAGTAATATTTAAAAGAATATACATTTGAAGCACCCTTTCTTTCTTCTTGTAAATGCAAAATTCAGAAATAAATTAATTAAACGCAAATAATAAAAGGATTGAGTAAAGAATATAAAATTATTCAGGCATTTAACTGGAAGTAATTATCCTGCCTTTGGCTTTATTCTTGAAAGATTGATTGAAAGTATATTAAAATTCACTTTAATTAACGCTAAAACGTTATCATTAGCGGAATTAGGATGTATTTGGTGTAACATTTTTATAAATATTTCTTAGAACGAAACAAATATCTAATTGAAAATATTATCTTTTGCATAGAATAGTAATAAAACAGCAAGTATGACAAAATATATTACATTGGCGGCAATATTACTTCTTAATGTAGTGAATTTATTTGGGGCAGATAAAAGAGATCTAAATGTAAAGAATCCAAAAGCTAAAGTTCAATCCAGCTACGGTGCCATTTCTGTAAAAAAATGGGCTGACGATAAGAAGTCTGCCTTCACGTTCAGTTTTGATGATTCATTTGAAAGCCAATATACTTATGCGGTACCTATACTTGATAAATATGGGATGAAAGCAACCTTCTTTGTAATAGCAGGTGCAGTTACTAATGGACCGCCGGAAGATTGGAGATACGGTTACTGGTGGCAGTTTAGAGATATGGCAGCGGAAGGACACGAAATAGCAGCCCACACAATGACTCATCCTGATTTAACTAAACTTCCGGTCGGAAATATTTATACACCGAATACACTTACATACGAATTATATCAATCGCAGCAAATTATTGAACAGAAAATACCAGGTTATAAATGTGTCTCGCTTGCTTACCCTTATTGCACTTATGACAGCACAGTAGAAAATGTTGCATCGAACTATTTCATTTCAGCCCGCACATGCGGCGCTTATGCTGAGCCCTCTAATATAAATGGGTTAAATTGGTACGACGTTGTAAGCATTACTCCGGTGTACAGTTTGCCTCGAAATTCTGTTGATGATGATCAACTTGCGTTTGATACATACACTTATAATGTTCAGACTCAATCCATAAACAGCGGAGATTGGGCTGTCTTCTTTACACATGAAGTAGTTCCTGACTCTGTAATAGCCGCTGGCGGAGATACAACTATGTATTACCCTACATCTACTTACTGGTTGGATGAGCTTTGTCAATGGGTAAAACAAAAATCTGACAGCGGACTTGTTTGGGAAGCAACTTACGGAAATGTAGCGAGATATATAAAAGAACGACAAGATTTTACTTACAATATTATTTCTTCATCAACTAATCAAATTGAAATATCCACAACTTGCGGGTTGGACACTTCGATTTACAATTATCCTTTAACAGTTGATATTACAGTCCCTCAAGCCTGGAAAGAAATTACTATTACACAAGGCGATAGTATTGAAACTTGTTCTTCGTTTTTTAATGGAAGTGATTATGTGGTTCGAGCTCATGTTATTCCAGGCGGGGACAATGTTATAATTACCAGCGGAGGTAGTTATACATTAAGCGGTCAAATTTATTATGATAATTCATTTAACTCTCCTCTTCCCAATGTAAAAATTATTTTAAGCTCATCTGAAGGTACCGACTCTACCATGACTGATAGCAGCGGAGATTACAGCTTTTCAAAATTAATCCCCGGAAATTATGAAATTAGTTTGTCATCAGATGCACCTGTAAGTGGAATCAATTCCACAGACGCAATGATTATCGCGAAATATTTTCTAAAGCAGGAAAACTTTGATTCTTTACAGACAGAAGCTGCAGATGTCAACAACGATAATAAAATAAATAGTACGGATGCATTATTGGTTTGCAAGAGATTTGTAAGATTGGTTTCTTCCTTCAACCGACCAAATTGGATATTCTTAGGTTCTTTGGATATCACTATTTCAAATTCAAATGTCACTAAAAATTTTGAGGGCATAGAAACCGGAGATGTAAATAAGTCTTATCTTCCGCCAAATCCAGACATAACATCTTCATCTTATCCACAATCAAATAGGCCCATGCATTGATCTGAAAATTATAATTTTCTCGGTGTATTTGAATCTATTATTTGCAGTTAAATTTTCAATTTCCATATCTACTTTACTTTCCCAGCAATTCTGCAATTATAAAAATATAACAATGCAGCAATTTAAAACCTACAATATTCCTAATGTAAATATTATCGCCTGATCATTATAATCATTAAATGAATATGAATATCCGATATTAATTACAATTTGAAAATTATAAGTATGAAGCAATCTTAGTCCGGTATTCAGTGTTAATTCAAATCCGTCGGCACTTTTTTTCTCAGGATTTAATACAAAATGTGAGCTATAATCATAAACTGGCGAAGGAGTGCTATGCGAGACCCAATGAAAACCAAAAGCTCCTCCGATATACGGGCAGACATCTGTCTTGGTTATTAAATAATCCCCATAAATATTCATTGCAAATCCTTCATGTGCGCCGATCATCATACCAACAGCAGCATTCTCTAATTCATAATCAAAACTTAATTCTAACACAAATGATTTTTCAAAGCTATCGTATCCGCTCTGTGGATAAAGATAGCCGAAAGATAATCCGACATTCTTTCTTGACGCTCTTCTCAATGGTTTTTCAGCTTCGGTTTGATAAATATCTCCAACTTCGGCATTTTGAGAAACAGTTTTTAAGTTTACTGCACTTTTTGCTACACGCTCCATTACAGGTTTTAAGTCTTCTATACCTGTTGCGGTAACTTGATCAAGCAGAACATCTCTTCCGGATTTTACATCCAGCACAAAGTATTGTACAATTATGTTATTTCCCAAAGCAGCCAGCTTGCAGCCGAGCACTCTTGTCGCTCCGGTTTGCTTTCCAATTTCTTCAGCACATTTGCTGTCATTGCATTCCGTTAAAGAAGTCTCTTCTTTTATCTTTGCAGAAGATATCACTTCAGCATTTGGCTGCTGTGCAATAGCAAGCTCAAGTATAGATTGAACGGTACCTACTGAGATTGAATCAATACCATTAGAACTGATTGGAAGCACTGCAATTTTGTATGAAGCAGTATCCTGCGCAAAGAGATAATTAATTGAAAGAAGAAAGAATACGAGAATCAAAGTAGAGTTTTGAATTGGTTTCATGGCAGTACCCTTTTTTAATTTATAAATTCCCTACCCTTAAAATTACTAATAGAAAAATATAGAACTGTTTTGTAATTTTCAAATAATAAGTTGTAATTAATGGTGCAAATATTTTCCCTTCTTATTCTATAACTTCTCTAAATTTCTCTGAGTCAGAGCAAGTGTTTGATAGTTGAGTATCTTCCGGAAAATATGTCAATAGTAATACCATCAATGTTTTACTTTTCATTTATAAATTCAACTGCAAAGTTATTCTGATAATCTAGAAAATCCGTTATATGGTATCAGTGAAATAATTTTAAATGTAATCAAACCTTCTTTAACCAGCGGAAGTGAATCAAGAACTGCTCTTGCCTCTTCTTCATCACGGCATTCTATAATTATCACAGCTGAGTGATTATTTTTATCGAAATAAATTTCACGGATAAAGCCTTCCTCATAAAGCTCGAGAACTTTCATCGCTTCAATCTTTAAAAGCTTCCGATTATATTCAGTTCCGGATTTTAATTCTTTTTCTAAAGCTAAAATCTTCATTTAAAAATTCATAATAAGAATTAAGCTGAAAGTTACTGAATTATTATTTTACTCATTATTCGTATCTAAGCGCTTCTATCGGATCCAAATTAGCTGCTTTGTAAGCAGGATAGGTTCCGAAAATAACACCTACAATAACACACAAAGTTAATCCGATTGCAACCCAGTCGTATGGTATTACTGTTGTATCTGTCAGATAAGAGCCTGCAAAATTTCCAACTCCTACACCAAGAACAATTCCTAATACTCCACCAATTAGGCAAAGTACAATAGCTTCAATAAGGAATTGAAGAAGAATATTTTTTTCCTTAGCACCTACAGCTTTGCGAATGCCTATTTCACGTGTTCTTTCGGTAACCGATACAAGCATAATATTCATTATGCCAACTCCGGCGGCAATCAGCGCGATAATTGATACAACCATTGCGCCGATTTTAACTCCACCAGTAATATCATTTATCTGGTTCATTACTGACTCATTGCTGAATATTTCAAAATCATTCTCCTGCCCTGGTGGAACTTTTCTGATTGTTCTCATATAACCGATGGCTGCTTCAATCGTTGCTTCATAATTCTCTTTCGAATTAGCCATTACTGTAATATCAACATCGGAATGATTTCGTCCATAAATGGATTGATAAGTAGAAATCGGAATTACGATATAATTATCCTGGGTCTCGCCAAAAATATCTGGTTTCTTTTTGAGTGTTCCGATTACGGTATATGGTCTTCCGTCTACTCTTACTTCTTTACCAATCGGATTGATATTATAAAAAATTTTTTCGACGATATAATTCCCTAATACACATACATGATTTCCATATTCAATATCGTAATCTCTGAATTCCCTACCGTTATCTATTTCGAGATTAAGAGTCTGATAAACCTGTTGAGTTACACCGACAATATTTGAATTCGGATTGGTTTCCCTGCTTCCATACTTAACAATTTTTCCCCATGACGCCTGGTAAGCGCCAATTGCTTTTACATTTTTCATCATTGATTGGAAGCGGTAAAAATCATTTAATGTTATATCTTTTCTGTTTCTGTATTTTTGCCTATCACCATGAGACATTATTGCAGGGAATTTTCTTATTTCAAATGTATTTTTACTTAAGAACTGCATCCCTTCTTCAATAGTAGTTTGAAGCATTGTTATAATCGTCATGATAACGATAATTGAAAAAATCCCGACTACAACACCAAGGATAGTAAGAAAAGTTCTAAGTCTGTTTGTTCTTAGAGATTCGAATGAAACAAAAAATATTTGGTTGAGGTTCATAAAACTTCCCCCGTTCCATTATTATTTTTTAAATTGATTGATATTCAATCCATCTTTACGGTAAATTTAGACCGCCAAAAATTTAAAAGCAATAATTCATGACTGAAGATTTATTTCAGCCATGAATTCTAAATCTTGTTATTCGTATCTTAATGCTTCAATCGGATCAAGATTGGAAGCTTTGTAAGCAGGATAAGTTCCGAAAATTACTCCAACCAGAATACAAAGAGTAAAGCCAATAATTATCCAATCTATAGGTATTGCCATTTGCGCATTCAATGCGCTTCCCGCAATATTGCCGACGCCAACTCCAAGTGCTATCCCGATAATTCCCCCAATCAAGCATAATGTAATTGCTTCAATTAAAAACTGCGAGAGAATAGTCATCTTTCTTGCACCGATCGCTTTCCTTATTCCGATCTCTCTAGTTCTTTCGGTTACGGATACAAGCATTATATTCATGATGCCGACACCGGCAGCTATCAATGCAATAATTGAAACAACCATTGCCCCGATTTTTACTCCTCCAGTAATGCCGTTTATTTGGGCGATCAATGATTCGTTACTGAAAATATCAAAGTTGTTTTCTTTTCCGGGAGCTACTTTACGGATTGTTCTCATATACCCGATGGCTGTTTCTATAGTATTTTCATATGCTTCTTTGGAAGGCGCCATAACAGTAATGCTTAAGCTTCTATGTAGCTTCCCAAAAATTTCTTCTAGTAATGTAATAGGCATGATAACTCTGTTATCTCTGCTTTGACCGAATAACGCTGGAGATTTTTCAAGTACACCAATTACCCTTACCGGATAGCCGTTAACTTTTATAATTTGACCAACTGGATTGATGTTTGGGAATAATTTATTGACAACATCCAAGCCGATATCGCAGACATCATTTGTATATTGAACATCAAGATCACGGATATCTCTTCCTTCTGAAACATTCCAATTGTTAGTTTTCATTGCGTCGGCTGTTATACCGGCAACTGCAATATTCGGATTCGATTCTTCTTTAGCATATTTTACTACTATGCCTTGTTCCCATGATTCTGCCCCAACATACTTTGCATGAGGCGCCATCATTGTTTTGAACCGGTAGAAATCATCTAAAGTAATATCTGGTCTATTACGGTATTTAAGCCAAGAACCCGGACCTCCAGTCATAATTGCAGGAAATTTCTGAATTTGAAAAGTATCTTGCCCAAGCTGGGAGAAGCCGTTTTCAATGCTGTTCTGAAGCATTGTTATGATCGTCATAATAACAATTATTGAAAAGATGCCTACCACAATGCCAAGCATAGTCAGCATAGTTCTTAACTTATTTCCCCTAATCGACTGCAAGGAAATAGAAACTACTTCACCAATTTTCATTTATTCAAACCTCAAAGCTTCTACCGGATCCATTTTAGCTGCAGTATAAGCGGGGGCAAATCCAGAAGCTAATCCGGTAATTAATGAAACAACAATGGCAATTACTACTGCACTGTAATCTACAGATGTAACTATAAACTGATTGACCAAAAAGCTAAGAAGAATTGCGGCAATAAGTCCAGCAATTCCACCTACCATACAGATAAATGATGATTCCATTAGGAACTGCGATAAGATTGTTCTTCTTTTAGCACCAATGGCTTTGCGAAGACCAATTTCTTTGGTCCTTTCCTTAACGGAGACAAACATTATATTCATAATTCCAATTGCGCCAACAAATAGCGATAAACCGGTTATAAATAATCCGGCAATTTTAATAACACCAGTTACTTTATTAAAATTATCAATCAAACCTTCCTGCTGGTTAATTCCAAAATCATTTTCCTGGTTATAAGACAAACCTCTTATCTTTCGCATAATACCTTCAGCTTCGGCTTTAGTATCCGGAATCATTGCCGTGTTGGCTGCTCGGACATCAATTGTTATTGAACCGTGAGCCCGATTGGCAAAATTTCTGAATACGCAGCCGATCGGAATATACGCTCGTTCATCAGGGTTAAAAGCTCCAAGAATGAAGCTTCCCTGTTCTGCTAACACTCCTATTACCTTAAAAGGAACACCTCCAATTTTCACTTCTTTATCTAATGCGTTTCCAAGCGGGAATAACTTTTTTGCAACATCATTTCCGAGTACAACTACATTTCTTGCGCTCTTGCCTTCAACTTCTGAAAAGAATCTGCCTTGATCGAAATTGAAATTGGTGGTTTTTACATAGTCTGCAGAAGAACCCAAAACAAAAACATTTTCAACAGTATTTGATTGATATTTTAAAGATTGTCTTGTGTCAATTTCCGGTGCAATTGCGACAGGCAGTTTAGCCATATCTTTAAATTTATCATAATCTTCCATGGTTATATTTCTGCGATTCCGCATTTTCCACCATTCTTCGTTAGTAAACCATGTCCATTTGTCTATGTAAAGATCGTCGGAGCCGAGAGCGCTGATTCCTTTTTGGAATGAATTATCAATACCTTTTATAGCTGTAGTCATTAAAACAACAACGGTTATACCGATAAAAATTCCTAGCATGGTCAGCGCTGATCTAACTTTGTTTGCTCTAATTGCTCTCAGAGCAATCATCATGCTTTCTTTGAACTCAAACGATAATAGCGCAAATCTTGACATAACTTATTCCAATCTTTTCCGAATTAAAAATGTATTAAGCATGATCAACAGCAAAGCGGGTTTTGGGTATATACCTGTTTGCAACCGGTGCATCAGATTCAATCAGTCCGTCTTTAATCCTTATAATTCTTGCCGCATGTTCTGCAATATACTCTTCATGCGTAACTAAAATTATAGTGTTGCCTTTCTCATAAATTTCATTGAAAAGAATCATAATTTCTTCGCCGGTTTTTGAGTCCAGGTTTCCAGTCGGCTCATCAGCCAAGATGATTGAAGGCTTGGTAACCAAAGCTCGCGCAACTGCAACTCTTTGTCTTTGCCCACCAGAAAGCTCATTAGGTTTGTGGTGCATTCTTTCCTTTAGTCCTACATCAGCCAGAGCCTGCTCAGCCCTATCTCTTCTTTCAGATGAAGATACACCGGCATAGATTAGAGGAAGCTCTACATTATGAAGGGCGTCGGATCTTGCAAGAAGATTGAACGTTTGAAACACGAAACCAATCTCTTTATTTCTAATTTTTGCTAGATCGTTATCAGTCATTTCGCTGACACTTACACCATTAAAATCATACTTTCCTGATGTAGGGGTATCAAGGCATCCGAGCATATTCATTAAAGTAGATTTACCTGAGCCTGATGGTCCCATGATTGCAACGTATTCATTCTTATCAATACGAAGAGAAATATCTCTTATTGCGTGTACTTCCTCAGTACCTACCTGATAAATTTTAGAGATATGTTCAATGTTTATAATATTCATTTTACTACCGCCAAATTATTTATTCATGGAGAATGTTTTAGGCTTTTCAACTTTCACATTTGCACCGTCATGTAAATCTCTAGATATTGCACGATAACTTCCACTTACAACTTCTTCTCCACCCTTAAGACCACTGACTACTTGAATATAATTATCATCGCTGATTCCTGTTGTGACTGGAACCGAGGTTGCTTTTCCGTTCTTAACTATAAATACTATTTCCTTTACTTTATTACTACCGTTTTCTTTCTTCTTCGTAGATGAAGAATTTGATTCACCGGTGTTTTCAGTCATCATTGGATTATTGCTTCTTGCGGTAACACTTTGAATCGGAACGCTGATTACGTTATTCAAAGTCTTTGTTTCGATCTTTGCATTGCAAGACATACCTGGTTTAAAACCCGGATTATAATCTAAGAACTTAAGTTTTACTTCAAAATTAACAACTTGTTCCTGTGTGCCTGTACCGGTAGTAACAGCTGTATTCCCTATCTGATAAACTATTCCTTTAAATTGTTTGTCTCCGAAAGCATCTATATTTACAAGTGCTGTGTCGCCTTTAGAAACGAGTACAACATCATTTTCATCAACATCAACAACTGCAAGCATACTCTTTAAATCGGATACAGTCATCATATTTGTTCCCTGACTGTAAAAGCTTCCGAGTACCCTATCGCCAAGTTGTACATTCAACTGGCTTACCACACCATCCATCGGAGAGTAAATAGTACATTTACTTAACTGATCAGTTTGAACTTTTAAAGCAGCTTCCATTTGTTTAATTTGAGCTTGAGCGCCCTGGTAAGCAGCCTGTGCTGATAAAAAGGAACTCTTTGCGGATTCAAGGTCTGCATCACTAGCTAAATTTTTTGCATGCAGTTCTTTTGTTCTATTGTAATCTGCGGTTACTTTATCCAGTTGTGCTTTGTTATTTGCAAGAGATGCTTTTGCATTCTGAAGACCAGCTTCCGATTGCTCAACTTGAGCTCTATAAGCATCTGATTTAATTTGAGCAAGCAGATCGCCTTTCTTTACATACTGCCCTTCCTTTATAGGAAGTTTTACAATTTCACCGGTAACCTCAGGTGTAATTACTACTTTAAACTCCGGATCAAGTGTACCAGTTGCAGTTACACTTTGAGTAATAGTTCGCTTAGCAACCTTTTCAATTTGAACAGGAATAACTTCATCTCTGCTTCCGCCGAGTATTGCAATAAGCACTAAAGCGATAACAAGTACTCCTATACCGGAAAATATCATTACTTTCTTTTTCGATTTCTTTTTCTTCCCGTTAGCCATTTTAAATATTCTCCTATAATAAATTTTATTCGTAATTCTCGTAATTAAGTACACCGAGATAATATTTCAGTTGTTCGTTAAGAACGATGTACTGGAACTCGGAGTTGATAAAGTTTGTACGTGCAGTAGTGTAATTTGAATTTGCTATCAATACGTCAAGTAAAGTACCTGAACCGAGTGCATATTTTTCCTGCGCAATTTTTAAATTTTCATCTGCTGCCTGAACGTTTCTTCTGTTAACATCTAAGCTTTTCTTTGCAGCCTGTGCATTTAAAAATGTCTGCTGCAGGTTTTGCTTTATTGTTCTGGTTAAATCTTCAAGGTCTACCTTCTTATTCATTGCATTAACTTTTGCCATTTGAACCTGATTGTCAATACTGAATCCTTCGAAAATAGGAATATTTAAGTTTAAATTTATAGAGTAGCTTCTGGATTTATTTAGATCCGACAGACTGTATACGTAGGAATTATATCCGTACCTGGTCGTCAAGTTTGGATAATACCCTCCTTCAGCTATGCCGACCCCATTTTCAGCAGCTTCATAATCAAGAACAGCACTTTTATAATCAGCTCTATTTGCCAATGCTTCCTTAACCATAGACTCTAATCCCGAATACTCGTCCGATATATTCGTATTCAAAATACTTTCTTCCTTTGAAGTTAGTGAGTCACTAAAAGAATATTTTTGTAAAACATCAAGTCCTAAATAATACAACAGTTGACTTATTGAGGTCTCTAGTGAATTCTTTGTTTGAATCAAATCAACTTCTGCATTTCCTTCCTGCACCTGAGCAGAATAAACATCAGCCAGAGTAACAGCACCAAGTTTGTTCCTTTCGGTAACAGTCTCAACATTTCTCTTATTCCAAGCAACGTTGTCTTCTTTAACTTTTACAAGCTGCTGGTTGTCAATTACGGTATAATACAAATTGATTGTTTGGAATACCGTATTCTGCTTTAGATTTTCTAACTGAAGTCTGGCAGATTCCAAATTCTTTTTCGATTGAGAAACGTTCAAGAGGTTAGAAAGACCATCAAACAAAGTCCAGGAACCCTGAACTCCGACTGAATAGTTATAATTATCCGTGGTAGAACTTGGTGTGGGCGGAGTATTAAATGTTATGCCGCTAATAGTGTATGTTCTTCCGCTTGTTCCAGGAGTTACGTTACGCGTCCAGCCATATCCCGCTGAGGCACCTAGATTTGGCAGGAGCCCGCCGTATGCCGCTGTTAAATTTGATTCGGACGATTTAATATTATTAATTGACTTTTGTAACGTTGTATTTCTATGAAGCGCTACGTTTATTGCTTCGTGAAGCGTAAGAACTTTCTGTCCATACGAAAAAGCCGACAACATTGAAACAATTAGAAACCCCAGAAAAACTCGCATTATCAACTCCGGTATTTATTATTAAATCTTTCAATTTGCTCTTAGACAAATCAAAATAGAAAAAGTTATCATACATCTAATAATTTCTTGTACAAAAATATGGAATCTCCACATATTTTAACTAACTTAATTATAAGCGGCGGCATAATTAAATAAACGGTAATTCCGATGCCAAAAAGCAATTAGCGAAAAAACCGATCTTTAATTTCAAGAAGATATTGAAAAGCTTCCTCATAATTATTTCCGATTTTACCGTCAAGGATTGCGTCCTCAATGGCGGATTTTATCTCACCAACTTTCTTTGAAGGAGGAATATTACAGACTTTCATTATCTCGTCACCTCTAACTGGCGATTGGAAAGCACGCAGCTTATCCTTCTCTTCAACTTCCCATACTTTCTTCATTACAATTTCATAGTTCTCAAGATATTTATTTACCTTATCCTGGTTTTTGCTTGTAATATCTGCGCGGCATAAAGATATTAAATCCTCTAAGTCCTCGCCTGCTGAAACAATAAGCCTTCTAATTGCTGAATCGGTTACTTCCTCCTTTGCAAGAGCAATTGGTCTTAAATGAAGCCTTACAAGTTTTTCAACATAATCCAATTTAGTCAAAGGAAGCTTCAACTTTTTGAAAATTGATTTCATCATTCTTGCACCAAGTTCTTCATGACCATGAAAGGTCCAACCGGTGCCTTCAACAAACTTTTTAGTTTGCGGTTTGGCAATATCATGCATAAGAGCTGCAAACCGAAGCCAAACATTATCGGATACTTTTGCAACATTATCAACCACCTGGCAGGTATGTAGAAAAACATCTTTATGATGAAAATCTTTTCTTTGATCAACTCCATATAGATTAGCCACTTCAGGAAAAATAACTTCCAAAATGCCAGAATTGTAGAGCAGCTTCAGACCAATGGAAGGTTTTGAAGATGATAATATTTTCAAGAACTCATCAGTAATTCTTTCCTGAGAAACAATCTTTAATCTATCTCTTAGCTTTGCGGAAGCGGTATTAATTGATCCATCAACAATGAAATTTAGCTGTGAAGCAAATCTGTATGCCCGCATTATTCGTAACGGATCATCATCAAAGGTAATTAAAGGATCGATTGGTGTTCTGATGATTCGATTATGAATGTCCAAAACTCCGTTATATTTATCGATTAATTCTCCGAAGTTCAGATTGTTCAAGGAAACGGCAAGAGTGTTAATTGTAAAATCTCTCCGAGAAATATCTTCATCAAAGCTTGCTGCTTCTACTTCCGGTTTGCGGCTGCCTCTGTCATAAGATTCTTTTCTAGCGCCGACAAATTCAAGATCAAAATCGTGATATCTAAAATGCGCAGTTCCAAAATTCTTGAAGATAGAAATCTGACTTATTCCTAATTTCTCAGCAAGTTTGGCAGCAAAGTCTGTTCCGTTTCCTATAACAAGAAAATCTATTTCATTTCTTTGTCTGCCTAAAATCAAATCCCTTATGAAACCGCCGACTGCATATAGCTCCACCTTCATTTCATCTGCTATTAAAGAAGCAGTTCGAATGAAATCGTAATTCCAAAATTCTTCTTTATAATTTATTTCCATTTAATCTTATTTAATATATTCTGATGGAGGTAAAACCAATTCGTTTTGTAATAGTTTTCTTGAAGCCTGCTTTCATAATTCTTATCTCCTTTGAATCTCATTGCCAACGCTGCCATCTTTCTAGCGTTATAAAAATCCAGATGTTCTAACATATAGTTAGAAAGTTTGTACATTGCATAGCTGCTTGCAAAATCAGTTACTTCAAGTTTATTCTGAAATATTGAAATGAATAAATCATAGCTTTCATCAAAGAAATTTGCCAGATCTATCATTACCGGAATCGAATAATAATCATACTTGCGGGAATTGAATTCCTTTAGGATATAAAATTTGTCGAAATTATTTCCTTTAAGATATTGTTCGAGTAAAGAATCCGAATTCATCAAATCCAGCCGCAGGTTAGCTAAATAAAAATATGTCCGGCTAGGATGCTGAAAAACCAGATTACTATAAATCGTATCTGCTTCAGAAAAATTATTGGATAAAGAATACAAATCTGCAAGTTTTAATTCCAGACTATAAAAATACGCAGAATTTCTGAATTGATTTATATTTTCACCTAAGAAATTTATAGCTTCTTTTAATGAATCTTTTTCCTGCAGGCAGCTTGCATAACCAATTATTGCCGAATAATTATTGGTAACTTTCAAAGCTTCCCGGAAAAACATTATAGATCTATTATAATCTTTTATATAAAAGGAATTCCAAGCTTTACTGATTCTATCTTCAACGAAACGCGGGCACTTTTTATAAAATATTGAAGTTCGTCCAAAATAATAAGTAGCCTCATCTTTCCTGTTTGCAATTTCAGAATCAGACAAGGTTGAATAATATTTCCTTAGTACTTCGGACAATTGAGTTTTATAAGTATTTCTAAAAATTCCATCTTTATAAAATTGCTCGAATTTATTTATCCCATAAGTTTTTATAAGGAAGCTGGTAAACGAACCTGCATAAATGTATGATGATGACGAAGCTTCAGTATAGAAGCTAAGTCCGTTAAAAAAATTATTGAGATCGGGTTTGAAACCATTGTTGTAAGCTAAGGAAGCCATAAAGTTAATGTTATTGTCATCATAAACCGGATCTGCTGCAACAGCAACACCTTCTATTAAATAAGGATTAAGCCAGGCTGCTACTTTTAATATCCCCGAACCGAACTGAGAAGAATAACAATGCGCAAGCTCATGTTTCAATGTTGCGTCAAAATCAGAATAAGTAATGAAAGCACAGTTGAGCCAGGGTTTAGCAACATCTGCAGCAGCAGTTCCGAATAATTTTTTCTTCTGTTCATTATCCCGGAATAAATAGGAATTTATTTTCCCCGGGTAATCAAAGCCGAAAAATTTTTTTAGTTCGGAATAATCATACTCATGGTAGATGGCAATTGCCTTCACGAGCTTTGTATTCAACTCCTGCGGATAATGGATGATGAAATGTTCGGTTTCTAATTCTCCTGATAAATCAGAATTTAATCTTCCAAACGTTGTTGAGTATCCAAGCTGAGGAGAAAAATAAATGAAAACTACCGCTAACAGAATAATGGAAACATATATTATTATTTTGTTACGCTGAGAATTCTTCAGTAATAATTTGTATAAGAAAATTGAAATCACAGTGAAGTAGAGAATGTTCAATACTCTATAGCCTATCAGCTTTGTTGAAACGCTTAATCTTTCATCGTAAATCGTTCCTGAAAAAAAACCGAAAATTGGATTAAAGAAATAAATTTGCGGATTGAAATAAAATTCGAATAATGGGATAATCAATATTAGAATAAAAATTAAAATGAAAATAATTCTGTTAATCTTTTTAGAAAGGTTAACACTGATAAGTGACAAAGTAAAGCCAATCAAAACAGAAGGCGTTGTGATTACTAAATAAAAAAGCAACCCGTCTTTTATGGAACATGCATACGTCAATAGTGAATGAGTTAAAGTGACCAGCAATGGTATCAGCAAAAATGAAATAGCAGCTGCATAAATTGCCTGGTAATAATTTTTTGCCTGCTTTGGATCAGATCTTACTTTCTTTAAGATTGGGATAAAATATAATCCTGCGAACAAGACAATTAGAATTGCGTTAACAGCGGAAAATTCGTATCCAAAAACTCCAAGTAGTGGGAGTTGAAGGAAAAGCAGGTTAAAAAGAAAAAGTAAAATTAAATAGACAGGTAGGTAGTCATAGTATCCGATTAATTTCTTTATTAAGGACACAATTAATATTCTTTCCCTTCGACTCTTTCAATATCTGCACCTAATGAGCGAAGTTTTTCCTCGATTCTCTGATAACCGCGGTCGAGATGATAAACACGTAGAACTTCAGTAGTGCCTTCGGCAGCCAGACCGGCTAAAACAAGACTTGCACTGGCACGTAGATCAGTTGACATTACCTTAGCACCCAATAATTTTTTAGTTCCTTTGATGACAGCAATATTTTCATTTACAGTAATGTTTGCACCTAGACGAACAAGTTCCGGTACGTGTTTGAAGCGGTCTAGATAAATGGTATCCGTTACTGTAGAAGCTCCGTCGGCAAGTGACATATAAGCCGTCCATTGTGCTTGCATGTCAGTTGGAAATCCCGGGTAGATTGCCGTCGTTACATCGGATGGATGAATTTCATCGGCTGAACTTTTCAAATGAATCTTCTGATCATCAACAATTATTTGGCAGCCGCTGCTTTCAAGCTTTGCAAGAATCGCTTCGCAATATTTTGATGAGAAATTTTCCAAAGTAATCTCGCCTTTAGTTATTGCTGCTGCAATCAAAAGTGTACCGGCTTCAATCCTATCCGGAATAGTATTTATTTCAACCGGCTTTAATTCATCAACACCTTCTATTTCAAGAGATGAAGTGTTTATTCCGCTAATTTTAGCTCCCATCTTTGAAAGAAACTCTGCAAGATTTGAAATCTCAGGTTCCATAGCGGCATTGTTGATTATTGTAGTTCCTTTTGCTAGCACTGCTGCCATCAAAATATTTCCAGTAGCACCTACGGATGAAATATCAAAATTTATTTTTGCACCATTAAGTTTTTTCGATTTGGCAATAATGTATCCTTCTGCTAAATCTATTTCGGCACCCATTTTCTTCAAACCTTCAATATGAAGATTTATCGGTCGTGGTCCCCAGGCGCAGCCTCCGGGTAAAGAAACTTTCGCTGTACCAAATCTAGTAAGCAAGGGACCAAGGACATAAACCGATGCGCGCATTTTTTTTACATGTTCGTAAGGTGCATCCTGACTAATAATATTTTCAGTATTTAATTTTAATATGTGATTTTGAAAATCAGTCTCCACTCCGAGATGATTCAACAATTTCATCATTGTAAAAACGTCATTTAACTCAGGTGTGCCGTACAAAATTGAAGTACCGGATGCAAGCAGAGAAGCAGGCATTAAAGCGAGAGAAGCATTCTTAGCTCCGCTTACTTCTATAAAACCTGAAATTTTATTGCCGCCGTGTATTACAAATTTATCCAAATTTTCCTCATTACAGTGTAAAAGTTAAAATCATCTTTCAAGAGAAAGTTAAAGATTAGAAAATGTAAAATCAATTTGATAGTATTAAACCGTTGTATCCGGCAACAAATATTTTTTTTGATGGTGTTTCGGAAACTGCCGTTAGCGAAACATAAACTCCGCTATTCGTTAATTTCCAATTTTTTCCCGAATCGTTGGAAATCCAAATCTCTCCTTTGTTCCCTAGAATAAATCCCCGGTTATCATCAGTAAAAAAGACTGAAAATAAACCTGAGAAAGTATTCAAATTTATTTTTTCCCAATCTTTTCCGGAGTTCTGGCTTCTTAAGACTTCTCCAGTGCCGCCGACAATAATTCCATCTTTATCGTTAGCGAAAGCTGCATCTTTTAAATATTTATCTGTTAAATGTTTCTCCAAAATCCAGGTTTTACCTTGGTCTGAAGTATTTAATATTGTCCCATTCCATCCTACAGCAATTCCGTCATAATCATTTGAGAAAGAAATACTGTACAATAAATCTTTTGTTGGTGTGTTAACCTGGTACCAGGTTTTGCCGCTGTCGTTTGTTTTTAGAATTGTTCCATTTGCCCCAACAATAAATCCGACAATATTATCTTTCAAAAAATAAATTTTAAAGAAAGTTACAGTAGTATCCCATAAATTTTTTTGCCAATTTTTTCCAGCGTCAGAAGTAAGCAGGATTGTTCCTTTTTCACCGACTATAAAACCGCGCTGATAATCAATAAATTTTATATTATTTAAATCTATTATAGATGAATCGCTTAAGACACTCCATGAATTTCCTCCGTTTACAGTTTTGATAACTGTTCCCTGGTTGCCACAGGCATAACCAATCGAGTCGTTGATAAAATAAATTGAGTTTAATGAATTAAATGTAGGTGAAGGTAAAGCTTTCCAATTGTAATTTATAACTTTACTAGAACCAAAAGAGAATAATGAATGCGGAGTTCCAGGGCTTTCCCAAAACTCTGATACAGTTGTGTAAACAAAATAAAACAAAAGTCCGAACAAGCAGACAAATAAAAATGCAAATGAATAAAAACGTACTTTAGTTTTAAATGAAGGTTTATCCTCAATTTGAACTGCGGTAGTTTCAAATGATTTTGTTTTCCTTTTTCTCTTTTGAACCATCGGTTGAGTTACTTGCTGGTACAAATTTTCAACGTCAAATAAAAATTCTTCACATGTCTTATATCTTTTTTCTTTAGATTTATGAAGTGCTTTACCAAGTATAGAATCAACTTCCGAAGGGATGTTTTCTATTCTGCCGGAAAGTTTAGCAGGATTCTTTTTCAAATGCGCTTCCATAATCTCATATTCTGTTGGCGCATCAAATGGAGTTCTTCCATCAAGCATTTCATAAAACGTAATGCCAAGAGAGTAAATATCGCTTTGATTTGTAGGCTCCATAGCCTTTATCTGTTCCGGACTCATATATAAAATGGTCCCGATTTTAGTTCCGGTCTTGGTAATACCTTTTGATTCATTAAGAGATTTCGAAATCCCGAAGTCCATTATTTTGGAAGTACCTTCTGTAGAGATAATTATGTTTGAAGGTTTCAGATCGCGGTGCACAAATCCTTTTGAATGAGCATATCCGGCACCTATAAGCACCTGTTTAAGAATAGAAAGCGATTCAACAAGTTCAAGTCTCCCCTTACGCCTAATCATGTTTTCAAGAGTTTCGCCTTCAACGTATTCCATAACAATTCCAATTGTACCGCTGTCTTCGGTAAAGCCGTAAACCGGAACGATATTCTGATGTATAAGTTTTGCTTGGTTTTTTGCTTCCCGTTTGAATCTTGCAATGAATTGAGGATTCATTAAAGCATGAGGAGAAAGAATTTTTATTGCAACAAATCTTTCAAGTTTTAGATCGAAAGCTTTGTAAACAATCCCCATTCCACCTTCGCCGAGGATTGAAACAACTTTGTAATTTTCAATTATACTCCCAATCATTTATTTTGACTTTGCAATTATTATAAAAGTATAATTATCTGGAGCTCCTCTTTCCTCAATTAAGTCGGATAATCTTTCGGATATAAAATTTAAATCGTTATTTCCCAGAATTTCTTGGAGCTCATTATCTTGAACAACAGCATTTACTCCGTCTGAACAGATGAAAAATTTTAAATCATCTTTCGCGTGAAGCTTTTGTTTACTTAAATCAATATCAATTGTGGGACCGTCACCAAGGGCTCTCATTATTACATTTTTATTCGGATGATTCTCCGCTTCTTTTAAGGTTAGAAACCCTTCATCCACAAGCTTTTGAACAAGCGAATGATCTTTTGTCATTTGCTTAAGCTTTCCATTTCTAAGCATATATATTCTTGAATCGCCCACATGAGCCCAATAAACATCTTCCTCTTTTATAAACATCACCTCGACGGTGGTTGCCATTCCATTTAATTCAAATTCTTTGGAAGATTTTTCATGTACTATATTGTTAGCTTCAATAACAGCAAATTTAAGCCTTTCAAGGATATCGATACTTTTCTCTTTACGAAAGATTCGTTCGATAGTTTCCAACGTCAATTGAGAAGCAACCTCTCCAGCTTTGTTGCCTCCGAGCCCATCGCACACTATAGAAAGCAATCCATTATCAATATCATAAATACCGCAGGCATCCTCATTATCAAACCTTTTCTGACCAGTCTTCGATAATGAAGTATGTATGTATTTCATTTTGCCTCGAGATTAAATTTTTACAATTTGAAATTTAATTTCAACAGAACAAATGTAAAAATAAAGACAATTCTCTTTAAAAGCTTTGATTTATTTTTATTTAACCTATTGAAATAAAAATAGGAATATTATACTTTTAACTCATGAAAAATAAGATTTCAAAGAGGATCTTTGATTTTCCTATTAAATTAATCATGAACTTGAAATTTCCTCACGGGGTTCAAGGGAATTTTTCGGAAATCAATGTACTGCTGAAATATTTAAAATAACTTATTCATAGGGAATAACATGACAAAGCTCAATCATCTCGATTATTATCGTTTACCATGGAACCTTGCGGACAACTCTATCTCATGGCTTGAGCCAACGGCAAAATGCAACTTAGCATGCGACGGCTGCTACCGTCAGAATGAAAATAGTCATAAATCAATTGAAGTTATTCGTGAAGAACTTGACGTCTTTACTAGATTAAGAAAGGTAGATGGTGTTTCAATCGCAGGCGGAGATCCTCTTACTCACCCTGATGTAGTTGAAATCGTTCGTGAAGTAAAAAAGAGAAATCTAAAACCAATACTTAATACAAACGGTTTGGCTTTAACAAAAGAACTTTTAGCAGAATTAAAAAAAGCTGGTGTTTATGGATTTACTTTTCATATAGACAGTAAGCAAGGTAGACCCGGCTGGAAAAATGCCAATGAGATTGAACTTAATGAGCTTAGATATAAGTATGCCCGCATGCTAGCCGACGCCGGAAATATTTCTTGTGCATTTAACTCGACTGTTTATGAAGATACAATGAAATATGTACCTGATATGGCAAAGTGGGCTGAAAAGAATATCGACATTGTACAGGTAATGGTTTTTATTCTTTACCGTGCAGTTAATAACAATCTAATGGACTTTTATATCGGTCCTCAAAAAATCGATATGGATGAGCTTGTTTATAATGAAGAGGTTGAAGAGCGAACCGATATAAAGGCAGATGAAATAGTTGAACTCTTAAGGACTGTCGATCCCGAATTTGATCCTTGTGCTTATTTAAACGGTTCAGAAAAACCAGATTCATTTAAATGGCTTCTTACCGGAAGACTGGGAGTAAAAGGGAAAGTTTACGGTTACATGGGCAAAAAAGCAATGGAGATTATTCAAGCCGGTCACCACATGCTTTTTGATCGATATCTTGCTTATTCTGAACCTAAGCTTACAAAAAAAGGTAAATCCATGCTTCTTCTAAGTCCATTTGATAAAAGAATTAGAAAAACTGCGAAAAATTTCTTAAAGAATCCATTAAACATTTTCAAACATTTACATTATCAATCTGTCATGATTATACAACCAGTCGACTTTCTTGAAGATGGCAGGCAAAATATGTGCGATGGCTGCCCTGATATTACCGTATGGAACGGTAAACTTGTTTGGTCATGCAGAATGGAAGAATTGCTGAAGTATGGTCATAATGTTCGCAGTTATCCGAAAGGTTTTGCCGGACATAATTAACAGCAAATCTGTGCTTGATTTAGATAAAACTGGATGCCGGATATTCTATTTTTATCCGGCATTTAGCCTCAAGTATAAAGGATAATAGAGAAAATTCAATTTGAACAAAGGGGAAGATCAGACAATTGCAATAATTCATTTTTAATTATTATCAGTACTTATCTTTGTTTTGACTAAAAAAACTTTTAATTTTACGCTCCGATTTACGGTACTTATGCACTAAAAACTGACATTTACGCGTCTGTTTTAAATGGAATTTGAAATCGAAAAAGATAATTCATATTTCTAATTACGAGGGTGCAAAGCATATTTTAAACGAGCGAGAATGGCGGAATTTGGTAGACGCGCTAGACTTAGGATCTAGTACCTAACCGGTGTCGGGGTTCGAGTCCCCGTTCTCGCACTTCAACTAAAAGAATTTGAGGTTAATTTGGAATATAAAATAAATGATCTTTCTGTCTCTGAAAAAGAACTTGAAGTTACTTATGCCTATGACGAGATAAAATCTAATATCGAAAATGAAGTAAAGAAACAAACTAAGAATATTCAACTTCCTGGCTTCCGCAAAGGAAAAGCTCCCATCCAATTATTAAAAAAGATGTACGGCGATTCTCTTGAATATGAAGCTTCTGAAACGGTAGCCGCCAACCGCTTCAATGATATTTCTAAAGAAAAACATTTACATCCGATTGGCACACCGGTAATTCTAGATATTAAGTACAAACCTGGTGAAGACTTCTATTTCAAAATTAAATATGAAGTTATGCCTAAATTAGATGTAAAGGATTATTCAGGTTTGGAAATTGAAATTCCGGACTTAAAAGTAAAAGATGAAGATGTTGAATCTGAAATAAATTATGTCTTGAAAGCAAATAGTACTAATGAACCTGCTGAGATTGTTGGGGATGATAAAAATTATATTCTTGATGTTGAATTAACTAGAGTAAATGAATCAGAGGAACCGATTGAAGGAGTTAAATCGCAAAATTTACAGTTGGATTTGACGACTATTGGAATCGAACCTACCATTTTACAAAATGCGAAAGGTAAAAAAGTAGGTGAAACTTTTTCTTACTCACATAAATTTGAAAGAACTGAGAAAGATGATAAAGGAGAAGAGAAAAAGGTTGAAGATACTTTTTATTTTATAACATTGATAAAAGAAATTAAAAAAATTAACTTACCTGAGTTAAATGAAGAGTTCGTAAAAAAAGTTACGAAGGATAAAGTAACTTCAGTAGAAGAATTTCGTGAAGGCGTTAGGAATGATATTCAAAGCACCTATGATCAAAGAATCGAGGAAATGATTGATAATCGATTAATAAGCTTAATTGTGAAGAACAATGATTTTAATCCACCTGCATCAATAGTAAACATGTATGTTGAAGAATTGGTCAAGAAAGAAGAAGAAGCAGAAAAACAACGTGGTTATAAAAAGTTTGACAAAAATGAAGCGGCAAAGCAATTACGGGTTTATGCTGAATTTGAAGCAAAGTGGATGTTTATAAAAGAATCGATAATTAAAAAAGAAAATCTTGAAATAAGTGATGAAGAATTAAATGAACTTGCAAAGAAAGATGCGGAAAGCACCGGCATTTCAGTAGATAAATTAATGAATTATTATAAATCCTCAAACGCTGGAAGTAAGTTGCTGGATAAAAAACTTTTCGATCTCCTAAGAAAAAAGAGCATTATCAAAAAAGTAGAACCAGAAAAATATTTACAAAAAGAACCGGAGGAAACAAAATGAATAACTACCCGGAAATATATAACCAGTTAGTTCCTTATGTAATTGAACAAACCGGACGCGGTGAAAGGGGCATGGATATTTATTCCAGACTGCTTCGTGAAAGAATTATTTTCATCGGCACACCTATCGACGATCATATTGCAAGCTTAACAATTGCACAATTGATCTTCCTGGAAGCTGAAGATTCAGAAAAAGATATCAACTTATATATTAACTCACCTGGTGGAAGTGTATCGGCAGGTTTAGCAATCTATGATACGATGAAATACATCAAACCTGATGTCTCCACAATCTGCGTTGGTATGGCTGCCAGTATGGCTGCAATTCTTCTTGCGGGAGGCGCTGCAGGAAAACGCACTTCCCTGCCGAACTCAAGAATTATGATTCATCAGCCTTGGGTTGGCGGCTTGCAAGGACAAACAACGGATATTGAAATCCACGCCAAAGAAATGATAAAGACAAGAGATATTCTTTATAAAATATTAGCTGATCATACCGGCAAACCTCTTGAGCAAATTTACAAGGACTGCGATAGAGATTATTTCCTTTCTGCCGAAGAAGCGAAGGAATATAAGCTTATAGATAACATCCTTGAAAAAAGAATAACAGCACCAAAGAAATAAAAAATTATTTTTAGGGATTGAGACATCAATCCCTTTTTAATTTTAAAATGAAATTTAGACACTTTATCAAACAAAGAACGTTAAAAATATTTTTAATTATTACTGTTCTAACGATCTTCTTCCCGATAATCTTGTTTTGCCAATCACAAAATAAAATTCAAAAACTTGATCAATATATAACTGAATACCAGGTTAATAAAAATGTTGCTTCAATATCAGCCGGTATTCTTCATAAAGGTAAAATAGTCTGGCTTAATGCAAAAGGTTATGCTGATTTAAGTCATCATGTTCCTGCTGCACCTCAAACTATATATCGGATAGCTTCTATTTCAAAAGTAATTACCGCAGTTGCCGTTATGCAACTTTGGGAAAAAGGAAAAATAAACCTCGATGCTGATGCATTAAAATATATTCCATATTTTCCTAAAAAGAAGTATAGATTTACTGTAAGACAAGTACTCCAGCATACTGCAGGTCTTAGAAACTATAAGCCAGGTGAATTTAATAGCACTACTTTTTATCCCACAACTAAAGATGCTGTCGGCGTAATTAGTAATGATCCATTAATTTATAAACCAGGTACAAAGTATCTCTACACAACCTTGGGATATAATCTTTTAGCAGCTATAATTGAAGATATAAGCGGTATGAAGTTTATAGATTATCTTAATAAAAATATTTTTGAACCAACCAGAATGAATTCTACCTATGCAGAATATCAGAGAGAAATTATTCCAAATAAAGCCTATGGCTATGCTAAAAATAAATATCACCAAATTCAAAACGCGCCCATGGCTGATTTAAGCATTAAGTTTGCCGGAGGCGGATTAGTTTCAACATCAGAAGATATTTTGAAGTTTGCCAATGCACTGTTAAATGGTAAACTAATAAAGCATTCTACCTTAGATACAATGCTTATTCAAACTCACTTGTCAAATGGTCAGGTAATAGAAAGCGGATTAGGATTTGAAATAAAAAAAGATTCGTATGACAACAAATATTTTGGACATTACGGTTTTGGTACCGGCTTCGTTTCGCTTCTTGCAATTTATCCTAAAGATTCAACTGCTGTTGTTGACTTAATAAACACTGATGATAGAAATTTAGGAAGTCCTGCCTTAGATTTGGCATCAATATATTTTGAAAAGGGAAATCCTATTCCATTAAAGCCTTTATCAGACGAAATGATGAATGTTATGTTGCAGAAGAATCTCGATTCTGCAATTTCAGAATGTAAATTAATCCGAAATGATTCTTCAAAATGGGTTGACACTTCTCCTGAAGAATTCAATCGTTTTGGATATGATCTTCTTTCCATCAAGCGAAATTATGATGCAATCAGATGGTTCGATTTTTTTTCGAGTGAATATCCTAATGACATTTCGGCTTACTTAGGTTTAGGAGATTCTTATTATCACGATGGAAATAAAGGGAAAGCAATTCAATCTTATTATCGTGCGCTTACAAAAAACCCCAAAAATAATTATGCTCAAAAAATGATAGAGAAGATGGAATCAGAATAGTCCATCCATGATATAGATTACTCACAACTTTTTTAATTGATAAGTAACACAGTGTGTAGAATGAAATTTAAATTACTTCAATTATATTAAAGTGTTACTAAATTAGATAATTATAAAGCACACGGTTATAATTTATTCATTGATTTACTTAAGTGTGGTTTTAATTTTGAAAGAAAAATATTTTGAGAATGAGTAATGCTCGGAATTAGATTCACGGAATATGTACCTCAATTAAAAATGAACGGCGGGTTTAATAATCTGCTGAAAATTTTTATGCAGCTTCTTACAATAACTTCAGGTGATGTTTCAGAAGCTATTAATTGGATGAATCAACTTGATAAGAAGTACGGCTTGACTAACGATAAATATGGCATGGGTGATTTCATTCAGGATCTTAAAGACAAAAATTATATTGAAGAAAATGAAAACGGAGTTAATTACATATTGACTCCAAAGAGTGAGCAAACAATTCGACGTCAGTCTCTTGATGAAATTTTCGGCAAGCTGAAAAAATCTACGAGAGGAAATCACATGACCCCACATACTGGATTTGGCGATGAATCTACATCAGATCGAAGAGAATATTATTTCGGCGATTCACTTGATCAGATAGATGCTACAGATTCTATTCGTAATGCACAGATTAATCATGGAATTGATGATTTTAAGCTTACCGAAGATGATCTTGAAGTAGAAGAACGGGATTTCAAAGCTCTTACTTCAACTGTTTTAATGATTGACATTTCACATTCTATGATTCTTTATGGCGAAGATAGAATTACACCGGCAAAAAAAGTCGCTATGGCTCTATCGGAATTAATAACCACAAAATATCCGAAAGATACTTTGGATATAATTGTTTTTGGCAACGATGCATGGCCGATTGAAATAAAAGACCTTCCCTACTTGCAAGTTGGACCCTACCACACAAACACGGTATCCGGTTTACAACTTGCGATGGATATTCTTAGGAGAAGGAAAACAAGCAACAAGCAAATATTTATGGTAACCGATGGCAAGCCAACATGCCTAAAAGAAGGTGCTAAATATTATAAGAACAGTTTTGGTCTTGATAGAAAAATTGTTAATAAGACACTTGACCAAGCTGCTAAATGCCGTAAACTGAACATTCCTATAACAACTTTTATGATTGCGCGCGATCCGTATCTCCAACAATTCGTACGTGAATTCACCAAAATAAATAATGGTCGCGCTTTTTACAGCAGCTTAAGCGGATTAGGGGATTATATTTTTGAAGACTACCTCAGGAACAGAAGGAAAAGAGTCCGATAAATAAATTTCGAATTTTTTCTAGGAGAATTTTAAGAAAATGAAAGTTACTTCAATAACAACATTAGGCGAATTAAAGAGAAGCGGATATAAACCTCTTAGTATTAAGGATGAATTAAGAAAAAACCTTATTCATACTTTAAGAAATAGTCATAATCCATTTGAAGGAATTCTTGGTTACCAAGATACTGTAATTCCAGACATTCAAACAGCAATCTTATCTCGGCACAACATAATCTTATTAGGATTACGAGGACAGGCAAAAACAAAGATTGCTAGAATGCTAATAAATCTTCTCGACGAATTTATTCCGGTAGTTGCTGGTTCTGAATTAAATGATGATCCTCTTGCTCCGCTTTCAAAATCAGCCAAAGATTTAATAGCTGAACAAGGAGATGAAGCAAGCATAACATGGATTCATCGCACTGAAAGATATACTGAGAAACTAGCCACACCGGACGTTTCCGTTGCAGATTTGATCGGTGACGTTGATCCTATTAAAGCAGCTACTCTTAAACTTCCCTACTCTGATGAAAGAGTGATTCACTTCGGATTAATTCCACGATCGCATAGATCAATATTTGTAATTAATGAGCTTCCGGATCTTCAAGCTAGAATTCAGGTTGCCCTTTTCAATATACTCCAGGAAAACGATATTCAAATTCGCGGTTTTAAAATCAGACTTCCACTTGATATTCAATTTGTCTTTACAGCAAACCCGGAAGATTATACAAATAGAGGATCTATCGTTACTCCGCTAAAGGATAGAATTGGCAGTCAAATTTTAACTCACTATCCTAAGTCAGTTGAAATATCTCGAGAAATTACAAGGCAGGAATCAAATCTAACAAAAGAACAATGCAACTCAATAATTCGTCATGAACTTCTCGAAAATTTAATTGAACAAATTGCATTTGAAGCAAGACAAAGTGAATATATTGATGCTAAAAGCGGCGTCTCTGCCCGCCTCACTATTTCAGCCTATGAAAACTTAGTAAGCACTGCCGAACGAAGGATGATTATTAATAATGAGAAAGAAACCAATCTTAGAATTGCAGATATTTATGGAATAGTTCCTTCAATTACCGGCAAGATAGAATTGGTTTATGAAGGTGAGCAAGAAGGTCCATCAAAAGTAGCATATATCCTAATCGGCAAAGCGGTTAAAACACTCTTTCAGGATTACTTCCCGTCACCTGAAAAATCAAAGAAAAATCACGAAAATAACATTTATCAACAGATTATAAATTGGTTTAGCAAAGGGAATGTCATTGATATTCTTTCGAATGTTCCGGAGAAAGAGTATGAAGCTACTTTAAAATCTGTTCCTGGTTTAAAAGAGTTAGTAAAAAAATTCCAGCCTAAAGCTGATGAAAAGAGCCAACTACTTTTAATGGAATTCGTACTTCACGGTCTTGCAGAATATTCGATGCTAAGTAAGTTTAAACTTGAAAATGGCGTTCAGTTCAAAGATATGTTAAGCTCAATGTTCACGATGAGTAATGATGAAGACGATCAGAATATAACAGGTACCGATGATTTTTACAGGTAGTTATTATTTCTGATTCAGCCTTAATACTATCTGTTTATTCTCTCTTTCTTTAATATACTTGTCAAAGGACGTAGAAGATTTAAATATATCCATAAGTCCAGATTCTTTCTCACCAGCAAGCTGAGAATAATTATTTTGAACTTTTTTAGAGCCTCTACTCTCTTGAAGAAATTTTCCAAATGCGCTTTTATTATCTTTATCATGTGAGATTATTTTAGGGATCATTTCATTTCCAGTCGTAGTCGAAACTTGTTTTACCTTTTTCGAATCCGGAATTTGCCTTTTAGAATTATTCCCCTGAGATTTTCCGTAACCGACTTTTAAAATCTGTTTATAATCGAAATCTTTATCTTCATCAATATCGTGTCTTATTAATTTGATCCCATTTATATGATCATTGTCTGGCTTAACCACATAAGGAGATTTCTTTGGTTCATCATTCTGTTTGGTATCAATGTGCTCTACTATTTTATTTAATTCAGGCTTTGCTGTATCACTTATTTCTTTTTTTAACTTGTTAGGTTTTACAGAATCTACAACCTTTTTTCCTTCCAATTTATTTTGTAATGAATTTTCTTCTTTCAAATTTTTGACAGGTTCGATTTCAGGTTTGTCTATTTCTTCCTCTTTACTAAAAAGGAAGATTGCATCAGCGAAAACTTTGTCATTTTGAAATTTTGCTTCATTAGCAATCAGATCAACAGCATATATCTCGGCAAAATTTGGCAGGTTGTCTTTTCTATTCAAAGTAGTTAATCCAACTTGCTGAATTCTAAATCGCAGGTCATAAATATTTATTGCATCCGGATAGTCTTCCAGCTCTTTGACAGCAAAAACAGGATCAAAATAAATCAGTTCAGAAACTCCATTGATATTAAGGAAATAACCATACTTGGAAAGGTTTATTTGAAAATCACGGATGTTAGTAAGTAACCTGTAAACTATTAAATTTTTTGGAGTGAATTCATTTATAAACTTACAGACTTGATTATATGTTATTTTTTGCGAGACTTTCTTCGGATCATCTTTATATATTATCTTAAAGTTTTTCTCAAGATCAAAAAGATTCTGTGAATAAATAATTACGTCGTCCTTTTTTATATCAAGAGTTTCTAACAGCATTTATCAATTTTAATTTTAACTGCTCAAAAAATAACCAAATAAGAGAAGTTAAGCAATAAATTATTCCATCAGCCTGCCCAATAAACGACATCAAGTTCAAAAGGATGAATGAGAAGAGAATGTTTCGGTACTATCCTAATCGTATAACCTTGCTGCCCGCTGCGATCGCACTTAAGACTGCCGTTATATTTATAAAAACCGTTCTTTGATTTCCTTGATTCGGCACTCATTACTACTGTTGAGTTGTTCTGGGGATTATTGTCTTCAAGAGGTCCATAATAGATTTGAACTTCAACATCTTCTGGAGTCAAGTTGCCAAGGTCTATTTCTGCTTTAATCGGAAGTTCTTCACCAACAAATAAATGTTTTATTGCAGCACCATTTAAATCAGTATTTATCAATCTAACAGAACTCCAGTTTTGCAGAACCTTGTCTTTCCATGCGGTTAACTCTTTTCCAAGATTCCATTTTCTTTCTTTAAGAAGAACTCTTTTCTCGTATGACTTACTGTAATATTTTTCAAAATATTCTTCAACCATCCGGTGGGTATTAAAGAAAGGTCCTAGTTTTTTCATTGAATTTTTTACTCTGGCAATCCACTTTCTAGGGAGTCTGTCTTCACCGCGTGAATAAAATAAAGGTATTATTTGGCTTTCAAGAGTATTATAAAGAAGACGAGATTCAACTTCGTCCTGATAATCGGGATCAGAATATTCTTCCCCATTTCCAATCTTCCAGCCTACTTCCGGATCAAATCCTTCATCCCACCAGCCATCTAATACGCTGAAATTCAAACCTCCGTTTGCAATTACTTTCATACCGGATGTTCCGCTTGCTTCCAGAGGGCGACGAGGATTGTTTAGCCAGATATCGCAGCCTTCTACCATGTAATGAGCAACGTTCATATCATAATTTTCCAAAAAGACTATCTTTCTACGAAATCTGCTTTCTTTTGCAATCTGAAATATTTCCTGGATGAATCTCTTCCCTTCTTCATCTTTTGGATGAGCTTTACCGGCGATAATAAATTGCACGGGATGTTCTTTGTTATTTACAATATCTGCGAGTCTTTCAATATCTCTAAAGATAAGAGTAGCTCTCTTGTAAGTTGCAAACCTTCTTGCAAATCCAATTGTTAGTATACTTGGATCTAGAATTTCATTTGCTGCAGCAAACTCTTCCTGGCTTCCGCCGCGGTTTTTAATTTGCTTTCTTAAACTTCGACGTGCAAAAGCGACAAGCCGCTCACGCCGCCTTTCATGTGTACGCCAGAGTTCTTCATCCGGAATTTTATCTATTCTTTCCCAAAGTATTGTTGATGCCGGATTTTCAATCCACTTCTGTCCCATGTACTGGACAAAGAGATCTTCCATATCATGTGAAATATGTGAGCGCATGTGAACGCCATTTGTAACATAACCAATTGGGATTTCATTGAAAGGTACATTTTTATAACCGGACACCCACATCTTTTTGGAAACTTCACCATGAAGTTTGCTTACTCCATTAACATAACCTGCGGTATTCATAGCAAGATGAGCCATATTAAATACATTTGATTCACTTGTCTTGTAAATATTTCCAAGCGAGTAAAATTCTTTATCGGAAATTTGAAGTTCATTGCGATAGTAGCTGCCAAAATATTTTTCTACAAGCTCATTTGAAAAAACATCTATGCCTGCCGGCACCGGCGTATGTGTAGTAAAAATATTTGAATAATATCCGACTTCTTTTGCTTCCTTAAAAGTTAGACCTTCATTTTGAATTAGGTATCTTGTTCTTTCAAGAGCCATAAAGGCAGAATGACCTTCATTCATATGGCATACCATAGGTCTTATGCCTAAGGAATGAAGAGTTCGAATGCCGCCTATTCCTAAAATAATCTCCTGCTGGATTCTTGTTTCAACATTGCCGCCGTAAAGAGTTTCTGTAATCCTTCTGTCGGTCTCGTTATTCAAAGGGATATTGGTATCAAGAAGAAATAATGGAACGCGTCCAACTTCAATTTTCCAAACTTGAAAATACACAGTTCTCCCTGATAAATTCACTGAATTAACTAACGGTTCGTTTCTATCATTTCTTACAAGTTTCATCGGCAGGTTATCAAAATCATTTATCTCATAACGCTCGTGCTGCCAGCCATCAGAATTAAGATATTGCTGGAAGTAGCCTTCCTTGTATAAAAGTCCCATTCCTACCAGTGGTATTCCTAAATCGCTCGAAGCCTTCAGATGATCACCTGCAAGTACTCCTAATCCTCCTGAATATGTTTGGAGACATTCGGTAAGACCAAACTCAGCAGAAAAATAAACTATGTTTATGTCATCAGGATAATTATAATTTCTCTGGTACCAGGTTTTTTCAGTTAAATAGCTTTGAAGTTTGGAATGTATTCTTTCAAGATGAGCAAGAAAACCATCATCGTGTGATACTTCATTCAAACGTTCCTGACTGATTTTGCCTAACATCATAACCGGGTTATGGTTTGTATCTTCCCACAATTCCATGTGGAGCCTGCGAAACAGTTCCCTGGCGTCTTGATTCCATGTCCAATGCAAATTATATGACACTTCTCTAAGTTTCTCTAGGTTTTCTGGAAGCGATGGAACTACATGATATGTCCCTAAAAATTTGTACATGAACTCCTCAAAATATTCTGAAAATTGTTTTTGTTTTTCTATTCTATAAAAATTAAGATTTATAATATAGTGAAAGAAATTTTCATCAAAAAATAAAATTTATGGTGTTTTTGCACTACATATATCTTATACGTGAGTCTAATTCTTTTACTTTAGCATCAAACCAGATTCATACTGCTACCCAAATAGGTAGGATTTCTTAAAGCAATAAAATCGAAAAATATTTTAAAAGGTCATTCCTTGCAGAGGGAAAAATATATCAGCAGAATTATTTGAAAAGATATTTAAATCATATTTCACATAGTTTTATTTTTGATTATTGAGTATTAATCTTAAATTTCAATCAATAATAGAATTTATAAATCGAACTGGAGATTGACATGGGAAAATTTAACCTAGAGAAGATACAATCCTTCTTAAAACAAATGAATCTTGATGCATGGCTGCTTTACGATTTCAGAAAGTCAAATGAAATTGCACAAAATATTTTAGACATTCCAAAAGAGAGCCATCTTACAAGAAGATTTTATTATTTTATTCCAAAGGAAGGAACGCCTGTTAAGATAGTTAATGCAATTGAGGCTTTCCATCTTGATCATCTACCTGGAAAGCAATTGAAATATTCTAGTCATGCTTCGCTTTCTAATCATCTTAAAGAAACTTTGAAAGCTGTAAAAAAAATTGCAATGGAATATTCGCATCTAAATGCAATACCATACGTCTCGAAAGTTGATGCAGGAACACTTGAACAAGTTAAATCTTACGGAGTAGAAATTGTTACAAGCGGCGATTTAATTTCGCTTTTCGATGCAGTATGGTCAGAAGAACAATATAGAGAGAACGTTCCAGTTGCAAACAGATTGACAGAGATTGCGCATGAAGCTTTCAGCTTTATAAAACAAAAAACTCTATCTGGAATTTCCTTAAATGAATTTGATGTTCAGCAATTTATAGATAAAAAAATTACAGAAGCCGGATATGAAACAGAACCGCCTATTATTGTTGGCGTAAATGAAAACAGCGGTAATCCTCATTATGCACCCGATGAAAATAATCATAAAGAAATTAAACGTGGAGATTTTGTTCTTATCGATCTTTGGGCTAAGCAAAGGAAAGCAAATGGCGTTTGGGCTGATATAACATGGACTGGTTACATGGGAGATTCAGTGCCTGAAAAATATGTTAAAATATATAATATAGTTGCTGAAGCACGTGACACCGCATTTAACTTGGTATCCTCCAGATTCAAAGAGAAAAAAGAAATCCGCGGCTACGAAGTTGATGACGCTGCCAGAGGTGTAATAACAAAAGCAGGATACGGTGACTATTTCTTCCATCGCACCGGTCATTCAATAACCACCGATCTTCACGGAAGCGGCGCTCATATGGATGACTACGAAACCAAAGATGAAAGACTTCTTCTTCCATCAACTTCTTTTTCAATAGAGCCAGGAATTTATTTACCTGAATTCGGAGTACGAACCGAGATAGATGTCTTTATTAAACCTAATGGTGATGTAGTTGCTACCGGCGGTGAAAGACAACGAGAAATTATCCCTATCCTCAAATGAATCTTCCAAATGGCATTTCGATAATTTTCGAAATGCCATCTATTTCAAATAAAATACAAAATTATTATTCCGCTTAAAAGAAAATGATTTCTTGTGTTCGAAAATGCTTTTCCATCTCTCTAAATTTACTTTATTTCAATTACTAAACTTGATTTCACTGCTCATGAGTGAAATTTCAGCTCTCGAAGATTGTTATAGCAAACATTATTCCTTAGTAATTTTTCATTAACATTTTTACTTATTTTCATAAAATCAAATCCTTTCAAAATTATTCCTTAATCGACAGATAATGCAGCGTAACAACTCCGGAATTTAATTTTTTGGTTTCAACCAATTTAAGATTTTGCTTTTCGTTAATACTTTCAAATAAGCGTCTGCCCTTTCCAACAATAACCGGATGAACCAAAATCCATAACTCATCAATTAGTCCGGTATTCATAAGTGTTGATGCAAGATGAATGCCGCCGATTGAAATTTTTTTCCCAGGCTGCAGTTTTAATTTCTTTACTTCTTCAACAGCATCTCCCTTAATTAATTTTGTATTATTCCAATCCGCTTTCTGAAGACTATTTGAAAATACAATTTTCGGAATAGCATTAAACTTGTCTGCGAATTCAAGCATACCACTATTTGCCTTTGGATCCTCATGTGCAAAAGGCCAATAACTTTCCATCAACTGATATGTAACCCGTCCGAATAGTTCGATATCGGTATCGTCAAGTAGACCGCTGAAAAATAGTGCAGCTCATCATCAACAACCCCGGCGGCAGTGTGGTCGGCAAATCCATCAAGTGAAACATTGCATTCATAAACTAATTTTCTCATAACAAACTCTCTTTCTTTTCTAAATATTCCTTTAATGATGTACCAACAATATAATTCCAGCCTTCAGCAAAGTTTTCTTTCTTTAATTCCAGAACATCTTGCGGAAAGCATTCCAGATTTGAATGCGTTAATTTAAGTCTCGTCTTGCTTCCTTCAGGAAATAATTCAAACGAAACATAAGAAATACCGGCATAGCCGTCATACCGCCAACTGTAAGTAATTTTCTTTTGTTGAATAACCTCGTTAACCTTACAGATATGCAGCCATTGTTTCTCATTACTACCTGCAACAAAACGGAATTCAAATCCGAAATGTTAAAATTTATTTACCTGCGGCAGGCTTATAAGAAAGTAAAATATTTCCATTCTTAAACGATCTGGTGTTGACCAATTCAAGTTTAAGTTTTTCATTTATATTGGTAAATAATGGAATTCCTTTTCCAAGAATTACTGGATTTACCAATACTCTGAACTCATCGATCAAATCGGTTCCTATTAAAGAAGAAATTAATTTTCCGCTTCCGAAAATGTCTATATCTTTATTCGAACTGCTCTTTAATTTCCGAATCTCATCCGTAATACTTTCTTTAATCAATTTTGAATTATTCCATTCAACTTTATCCAGAGTTTTTGAGACGATATATTTTGGAAGCGAATTCATTTTAGCCGCCACAAGCGGATCATCCTCAAAACCTTGTTTGGTTGACCAGTAACTTGCCATCAACTGGTACGTTACTCTTCCGAATACAAGTCCGCCGATTGAATTTAAATTTTCAATTGCAAACTCATTAAATTCTTTATCAACATTATGCCAGCTTAAATCGTGATTTGGACCTTCGAAAAATCCATCAAGTGTAATCAAGTTGAATACAATTAACTTTGCCATGAGTAATCCTTTCTTCTAAAATAAATAAAGCGTTTTATTAAATCATCGCGAAAATAAATTCTGCCCAAGACAAAAACAGCAAAATATAACGGGAATATATTTACCGAGTAAAGATTAAAGCAGCCAAAATGATTCTTGAATCCTCACGCAATACTATAAACGAAGTAATGTATAAAGTAGGCTACGTCTATCCAAAAGTTTTTAGAGTTACATTTAAAAGAATTACCGGCTTGTCACCAATCCAGTATCAGAATAAATATAATCGAAACATTGCCGTTTAACATTCTTAGAATAATTTACAACCTGTATCTGACAATCTCTGATTCCCTAAAATTACCTTAAAAAGGATGGAACAAAATGGTTTTTATTACATCTAATTATTTCAGATATTTATAATGCTTTTTAATTTTATTTCCTGCCGGAATTTGTACAAAATTTCCTGTACGGTAAACAAAATACATTTAAGCGGATTTCGGTAATTATTAAATTTGATACCAAGACTAAAATAAAAATTTAAATGACACAACAAACGAGAAATCTTATGAAGAAAATCTTCGTCTTAATTTTACTAGTAATAGCTGCAAATATTTTCTTAGCGCGTACATTAAAGTATAAGCAATCATCAAATGACCCGCAAGACACGTCTACTGTCGTCGAGCCAAGGAAATATATGTCGACAGAAGATGAATTGATCGCAACTATTCTTCAAAGATATCATTACCGAAAATTTAAGCTTGATGATTCTCTCTCGAATGTAATCTTAAATCGTTATTTGAAGTCCCTTGATAACAACAGAATGTACTTTTATGCTTCAGATATAGCGAATTTCGATCAATATAAAGACCAGCTCGATAATGATATTAAAGATGGTGATCTTCACCCGGCATTCAAAATTTTTAATGTATTTAAAGAGAGATTAAACGATAGGATAAACTATTCCGAACAGCTATTGAAAAAAGGCTTTGATTTTAATAAGCAAGAGGATTTTCAAATTGATAGGACAAAAGCACCGTGGATAAAAGATACTACGGAGATGAATGATCTTTGGAGGAAAAAAGTTAAGAACGATGCTCTGAATTTAATGCTTGCCGGTAAAAAATGGAGCGCAATAGATACTTTACTTAATAAACGATATGAGAATCTTCGCAGGGCTTTAATGCAATATTCTAGTGAAGATGTATTCCAGCTTTTTGAAAACTCCTTTACTGAATCCCTGGACCCGCACACAAATTACATGTCCCCCAGTACTTCAGAAAACTTTAAAATTGATATGTCCAGATCTTTAGAAGGAATTGGCGCTCAACTTCAGACTGAAGATGAATATACAAAAGTAGCTGAGGTAATTCCCGGTGGACCAGCATTTAAGAGTAAGCAGATTCATCAGAACGATAAAATTATTGGTGTTGCCCAAGGCAAAGACGGCGCAATGGTTGATGTTATTGGATGGAGAATAACTGACGTTGTCCAGTTGATAAGAGGTCCTAAAGGAAGTATAGTTAGACTTCAAATTATCCCGGCGTCTGAAGGCATAAATGGTCAGCCAAAGGAGGTAACATTAGTAAGAGATAAGATTACACTTGAGGAACAATCTGCAAAAGATAAGATTTTAAATATCAATGATAATGGAAAAGAATATAAACTCGGTGTTATTACAATTCCCGCCTTCTACAGCGATTTTGAAGCTGAACAACGCGGTGATAAAAATTATAAAAGCACCACGCGCGATGTTCAGAAACTCCTTGATGGATTAAAGAAACAAAAAGTTCAAGGAATTATTATTGATTTACGAAATAACGGCGGCGGTTCTCTTGAAGAAGCAATTAAATTAACAGGTCTTTTTATAAAGGATGGTCCTGTCGTTCAAATAAAGAGTTCTGACGGAAGCATAAGAGTTGAAGATGATCCCGATTCTTCTATTGATTACAGCGGTCCGTTAGCAATACTTGTTAATCGTCTTAGTGCATCAGCTTCTGAAATATTTTCTGCAGCAATTAAAGATTACGGAAGAGGCTTGATTATCGGTCAACAAACTTATGGTAAAGGAACTGTACAAAATTTAATTGATCTGAACCGTTTGATGCCAAACTCATCTCATAAGCTTGGTCAGGTTAAACTGACGATTGCAAAGTTTTACCGGGTTAACGGCGAAAGTACGCAGCATCTAGGAGTAACTCCAGATATTAAACTACCGTCTGTTATAAATCCGAAAGAATATGGTGAAAGCGTTGAGCCAAGTTCTCTTCCCTGGGATCAAATTAACTCTACAGTTTACACTCCGTTCGGTAGTCTTAAAAAATATATACCGGAATTGACAAAAATGCATGAAGAAAGAATTGCAAACAAAGATCCGGAATGGAATAGATATGTTGATCAACTTAAAGAATTTAAAGAAGAGCAAAATCAAAAGACAGTTTCTCTAAATCTTGCAGAAAGAAAAAAAGAGAAAGATGAACTTGAGCAAAAAGAATTTGAGCAGGAGAATCAACGAAGGAAAGAGATGGGCTTAAAGCTGCTTAAGAAAGGTGAAGTTCCACCGGCTGAGGAATCTAAAGAAGACCCTGAACTTGATGAAGCCGGACATATATTGGCTGATTATATTTCTTTGATTAGTTAGAAACTTTCTTTAACTATCTATTTGCTCTAATAGATCAACATATTATAGAATTGGAGTATCAGTTTTATAAAATTGATACTCTTTTAGGAAAATTATACTTTCTGTTTGAAGAATTGGATAGCCTATTCGAAGAATTGTACCATCTATTTGAAGAATGAAGTAAGGCATTTGAAGAATGGGATTGCCTATTTGGAGAATTACCCTGTGAGTTTGAACAATTGGAATGGCTATTTGAAGAATTAGATCGGTAAAAATGTAAATTACTTTGCCTATTTGTGATCTTATCTCACCTATTCGAAGAATTATACCGGCTATTTGAAGAATGGAGTAAGGCATTTGAAGAATGGGGTTGCCTATTTGGATAATCACTCTGTGAGTTTGAACAATCGGAATGGCTATTTGAAGAGTTAGATCGATAAAAATGTAAATTACTTTGCCTATTTGTTATCTTATCTTACCTATTCGAAGAATCGACTACCCTATTTTAAGAATTACGCTTACTATTTGAAGAATTATCCAGGTAGTTTGAACAATTATTTGGGTTATGCAATTTAATTAGTAACTCACGTTACGCACATGTCATGCTGAACTTGATTCAGCATCCCAAAAATGCTGAAAAATGAGATTCCGAATCAAGTTCGGAATGACAAAGTAAATTAGATCCTTAATTGTACGTAACGTAAGTTAGTAACTGAAGTTACACAGAAAGACCATATTATGCCTGATATTGTAATTCTTGCGAAAATGAGAATCCATTTTTTGCATATTTTCGAATACTGGATACCAACTTTGCAGGTATGACACATCAAAATTTAAGTTTGAGTAACTTTAGTCCGTAATATAATCCAGCAGCTTTCTTTTTGCTACCGGAAAAATTGTTTCATTAAATGGAAAGTCCAAATCAGTATTGCACAGATATGCCGCAATGTTCGGTTTATCTCGGTACTTTTTTACTAGATCGAGTTTAATGAATTCAGATTCACTTGAAAAATTTAGCGGCGGCGCATTTTGTACAAACCTTGTCTTTAATGAATGGAATGGAGTTTCACCGGAAGAATATGTAGAACATTCAAAACGGTGAATCTGGAGTATGGAATGCTTAACATCCGGAACTATTATGTATCCCTCGTTTTTGAAGATTGGTTTAATCCCAACTTCTTCAATCGTCATATTTTCATCAACAAAATGGTATAATAAATAAGCTTCATCAATTAAACCTTTGATAACCGGAATCGCCCATTCAATCAAATCAAAAAAGTATTCCTTATGATCCTTTGCTTGATCTATTACTTCAATAAAGACGTTCTTTTCCTTATGCGAATTCTTAATGCCTTTTGGCAAGGGTAATCCCAGACTTCCCTTCCGTTCTAGAATTTCTTCTAATTGCGAGGAAAGATAGACTAATTCCGAAAGAGCCGGATATAACTGGTTTTTATTAAATACAGTACGATATTCTTTCAATCCCGAAAGAATTTTGTACTGGCTTAATTCGATGTCAGTCTCTTTCGCAATGAAAGATTCAATTGTTAAACATTTCATAATTTTTCCGCCTATATGAATGAAAATTTACAAATATTATACCATTAGAAAGGTTTATTTCCTTGAAAAAAACTTCTATGTTTTAATATATAATTGAACGAAATGAGACTTGTTATATCAAATTGGGAACAATTCTCTTAAGTTTCTTTCTTTAGTTGGTTAACCCTGTTAATTCCATTTAATGCTGCAACTCTGTATGCTTCTGCCATTGTAGGGTAATTAAATGTTGTATTTATAAAGTACATTAGTGAATTCCCTTCACCCTTCTGCGACATAATAGCTTGACCAATATGTATAATTTCCGCAGCGCCATGCCCGAAACAATGTACACCGAGTACCTTAAGCGTTTCTCTATGGAAGAGAATTTTCAACATGCCAGTAGTCCTTCCGGTTATTTGTGCACGCGCAAGATGTTTGAAAAATGAGTGACCAACTTCGTAAGGTATTTTTTGTTTGGTAAGCTGCTCTTCCGTATAACCAACAGAACTAATTTCAGGAATAGTATAAATTCCTGTGGGAATAAATTCTACTAACTGGTGATCGCATTTTCCGAATACAATATGAGTGGCAGCAAATCGACCTTGATCGTAAGAAGCGCTAGCAAGATTTGGAAATCCTATTATATCTCCGGCAGCATATATATGCGGCTGTGCAGTCTGATTATTTTCATTGACTACAATTGAACCTTGCGCATTAGTTTTTATACCGAGATTTTCTAATCCCATATCATCAGAGTTTCCAGTACGACCTTGGCACCAAAGTAGATAATCTGTTCTGATTTCCTTGTTTGATTTTAAAGATACAGTTACCCCTGTATCATCAGCAGTTACTTTTTTATACTCTTCACTATGTCTAAGCAAAACACCATTTTCTCGCAGATGGTATCCCACCGCATCAATAATTTCGTCATCAAGAAAAGCAAGAAGTTTATCGCGGGTATTTATGAGATTCACTTTAATCTTAAGCCCTCTAAAAATCGAAGCATATTCGCATCCGATAACTCCTGCACCGTAAATTGTTATTGTGCGGGGATTATCTTTAAGATTAAGAATTGTATCGCTGTCTAAAATTCTAGGGTGATTAAAATCTACATCATCAGGATGGTAAGGACGTGAACCTGTAGCAATAACAAAATAGTCCGCTGAATAAGTTTCTTCGGCATTGTTGGAAAGTTTAACCTGGATCGTATGAGCATCAATAAATTTTGCATTGCCGTCTATTATATCTACCTGATTTTTTTCATAAAAACTTTTTCTCAGATTAAACTGTTCTTGAATAACAACTTCGGCTTTTTTAAGCAGCGATTGGAAATTAGATTCCTCAAGACGGTTGCTTTCATATAAGATCTGGCTTGCATGGCGTAAGGCTTTACTTGGTATTGTACTTCGATGAGTACAACTCCCTCCCACCATAGAAAAAAAGTCGCACATCGCAACATGTTTGCCTTCTTTGGTGCATTTCATCGCTGCACCTTCACCGCCAGGTCCGCTTCCGATTACAATTACATCATAATGATTTTTCAAAATAAACTACATTAACTTGTTATTGAATATTCTAATTTAAACAAAACTTCGGATAATTAATCTTAACCACCTCACTAAACACTAAAGTTAAAATAACTCACGTTACGCACATGTCATGCTGAACTTGATTCAGCATCCCAAAAATGCTGAAAAATGAGATTCCGAATCAAGTTCGGAATGACAAAGTAAATTAGATCCTTCATTGTGCGTAACGTAAGTTAAAATAATATTTGTAAGAATAGCTTTAAAAATAATTTCATAGCTTGAAGCCGTACTTTTATGGAAGCTGAAAATGTTTAGCTTTTTCAATAGGAATTTCCAAATTCTTTTTGCCATTTGCAATCAAAATAGAATTTACTTTCTTCAGATCATTATCTTTTATGCTTTTCCAGTTCTGTTCCGCTTGCAATAGTTTTTTATCCAAAATATTATAAGCCTGTTTCATCGGCTGAGTTGGCGCCCTATCTGCACTCATAACCGATGATTCGAGTCCGGCAATTCCAATACTGCTTAATGTTTTATTCAACTTCTCAATTTTTTCATAAAAATCAACCAATAAAGATGTTACTTTTTCGTTCGACTCATTTTGCTTTAACTTCAGTAATTCCTGTTTTAAGGAGTCAAGTGTTTTATGCAGTTGAAATTGTTCCGAGGCAGCATTCCATATTTTTAGAGCCAGGTCCAACTGATCTGACAATTGTTTTGCCGGAACTTTCACCCTTGGATCCATTACTACTTTCAAAGGCTGCGAATATGTTTTGCCATCAGCAATTAATTCAACACGATAATTCCCTGGCAAAACAAATGGACCTAGCGGTTCCTTAACTGTTCCTTTACCGGTAACAGCTTGTCCATAACCGTATGATGTAGAAGGAACCTGCGGATAATGAAGATGCCAAACAAACCTATTCAACCCTTTATGCTTAGTTAACGGTCTGAAAATCGGCAGCCAGGTAGTATCAAAATATGGCTGCTCTTCGGGAGAATGATATTTCTCTAAGCTGGAATATTTTCTAATGAGATTTCCTTTGTCATCAAAAATTTTCAGAACGATAGGGCTCTCAATTTCATTTTGAATGTAGTAATCTATGATTGCACCCGAAGGAGGATTGTCTCCATGAGGTGTTTCTGGCGGCAATGGCGTATCGTGATTTTCTGTTCTTCTAATACGGACAGCATCTTCAGGTTTGAATAAGAATACATTTGCACCAAGATTTTTATCATTGATTTGTCGAAGTGGAGTTAAATCGTCAAGTACCCAAAAAGATCTTCCATGCGTTGCGGCAACAAGATCATTCTTGTGTACGTCAAGATCTCTAATCGATACGGTTGGCAGATTAAGTTGAAGCGGCTGCCAATGTTCTCCATCATTAAATGAAACATAAACTCCGGTTTCAGTTCCGGCATAAAGTAATCCCTTGGAAAAAGGATCTTCACGTACTACTCTAACGAATGAACCATTTGGAATCCCATTATCAATTCGTTTCCAATGTTCCCCATAATCATTTGTCTTATAAATATAAGGTGAATGATCATCCAGCCTGTGCCGTATAACAGCAGCGTAAGCTGTACTTGCATTGAACGGAGATGCTTCTATTATACTGATTTTGCTCCATGGTTTTAATCCTTTGGGAGTAACGTTCTTCCAATTTTTGCCGTTATCTTTTGATAGCTGAATAAAACCATCGTCAGTTCCTACCCAAATTATACCCGGATGAACTTTCGAAAATGCAAAAGAATAAATTACCCCCATTCCTTTAGCCGCTGCATTTTCTATGGTCAATGGACTGTTTGAATTACTCTCTGACTTTTCTGCGCCGGTTAAATCAGGGCTAACGGTTGTCCAATTTAATCCCCCGTCAGTTGTCTTCAATAAAACTTGAGCACCAAAGTATAAAGAAGGCGGATTACTATAGTCAAATCCTATCGGTGAAGTCCAAGTAAATCTATATTTTCGTTTTGAAATCGGTTCACCGAAAGACGAGAGAAGCCAAGGAGAAATATTTTGAGTTTGTCCGGTTATTCTTGTATATCTAAATAAACCACCATACGTATCTCCACCGTAAACTATATTTGGATTATTAGGATCAGGGGCAATATAACCGCTTTCGCCTGCATTTACCGGGTACCAATCTCTAAAAGTAATAATGCCGTAATCGCTTCTGCTTGCAATTGAAACAGTACCTGCATCCTGCTGTGCACCGTAAATTCTATAAGGAAACTGGTTATCCGTAGAAACATGATAGAATTGTGCAGTCGGTTGATTATACCAACTGCTCCAGGTTTTGCCATCATCTAAACTAATTACAGTCCCCTGATCGCTTGCAACAATTAGATGGTTATCGTTATCGGGATCAATCCATAAATAATGGTAATCATCGCCCCCTGGCTGTCCTTTGATTGCAAAAAATGTTTTACCACCATCCGTTGATTTGAACACGGAACGATTTGGTGCATAAATTATTTTAGGATTTTTAGGATCGACAAAGATTCTTCCAAAATACCACATACGAGTAATAATTTGTGGGTTATTACTCATTAACTGCCAGCTATTACCTCCATTATTAGAATAATATAAACCGGATCCTTTATGCAATGCTTGAATAAGTGCGTAAACTTTACTTCCGTATGATCCTTCGACTACTGATACTCCAATTCTTCCGAATGAATCAGCAGGTAAACCTTTATGACTTACTTCCGACCAGGTATTACCTTCATCTGTTGATTTATAAAGACCACTACCCGGTCCTTCTTCCGGAGGATATTGGCTCCACGGTGTACGTTGTGCTTGCCAAAGAGATGCATAAACAACCTTCGTATCTTTTGTATCCCATGCCAAATCTATTGCGCCGGTAGAATCGTTTTTTATTAATACTTGCTTCCAAGATTTTCCGCCATTGGTAGTTTTAAATACTCCTCTTTCATAATTTGGTCCATATGCTGAACCTAATGCTGCGACCAAGACAATATCAGGATTTTCTGGATCAATCAATATCTTACCAATATGACGCGAATTATTAAGTCCAATATGTTTCCAGTTTACTCCTCCATCCGTGGATTTATAAACACCATTGCCATAGGTAATATCTGATCTCATATCAGCTTCGCCTGTTCCTACATAAATAATATTTGAATTAGATTGAGAAATTGCTAAAGCACCAATTGATGGGTTCATTTGCCCATCTGAAATTGGATTCCATGTTAAACCGGCGTTTGTAGTCTTCCAAATCCCGCCATCCACAGCACCGAAATAGAATGTAGTAGGATTGCCAGGTATTCCTGCAGCTGCAAGAGCTCGCCCGCCTCTAAAAGGTCCAACAAGCCGCCAGCGCATAGCATTTAAGCTGCTGTCGGAGATGAATAATGAGTTGTTTCGACTAGTGTTAAAAGACTGAGCTGGAATTTTGATCCCTGCGAAAAGCATTAAAATTACAATTAAGTAATATGCTGGCAGTAAGTTTCGTAACCTTTGGAAATCCATAATGGCTCGCTTAACTATTTTAGAATAATAGGGATATTTATTTTAAGCTCGAATATAAATAATTAAATTGTTTACTCTCAAGAATCTATATCACGCATTTGGAGAAATTGAAGAGAACGAGCAAGCCCATCCCAAATAGTTAAATATGATTTTATTAAATATATTCAACTATGAATATCTTTGATCAGTCGAGAGATTTTTTTGATAATAATCTGATTTATAAAATGAATTGTAAGGAGAATGTTTCTTGTTGAGTTTTGAGAATTTAATTTTTAACTTACATCAATTCATAGAATTCCGTATTATTTTCTTACTCCTATAAATAGTTCAATAAATATAAACTAAATTGGTGGTATCTATATGGAATTTGAGAACTCCAACAAAGCTTCCCCAACTTTCGGAAATAAATCTGTCCAACTCCATTATTTACTAAGAATATTTTTAATCCTCATTCTTTCCCACGGAAATTTATTTTCTCAAAGCAGTGATATAAACTTTGAACAAATTTTTCTTGAACAAGGGCTCTCTCAAAGTATTGTTAAAGCAATATGTCAGGATAAATATGGTTTTATGTACTTTGGCACAGAGGATGGATTAAACCGATACGATGGTTACAAATTCAAAATTTTACGTCATAATCCTGAAAACAATAATAGTCTAAGTTATAATGATATTACTGCTTTGTGCGTTGATCATAAAGGAATAATCTGGATTGGAACCTTTAATGCCGGATTAAATAGATATGACCAGACAAAAAATAACTTTACTCGTTTTATTAATGATCCCCGCAATCAAAACTCTATCAGTCACGATAATATCAATGCAATAATAGAAGATAATTCGGGAAATATTTGGATTGGGACTGATTACGGATTAAACAAACTTATTATAGATTCCACCGGTAATAAATATTCTTTCAAACATTTCTTTCACATCCCGAACAAACAAAATACATTATGCGGCAATATTATTTTTTCTATTTATCAAGATAAGAGTGGAAATATTTGGATCGGAACGGATAACGGACTAAATAAAATTGCAGGAGAGAAAATCAATAATCCCTCGCCAGAATTCATTGGCTTTAAGCATAATAGTAAGGATAAGCAAAGTCTTTCTAATAACAATGTTAGAACAATTCTTCAAGATAGTTATGGACATATTTGGATTGGTACAGACGAAGGATTAAATCGACTTTTGACTAATGATAATTCTGGTAAATTTCGAAACTATAAAAATGATCCCAACGATTTTTCCACCATCAGTAATAATCAGATTTATTCATTATGTGAAGATAATTACGGTAACCTTTGGATAGGAACAAATGGAGGCGGCTTAAATATTTATGATAAATCTTCCGATAAGTTTAATCGCTATTTAAATGATCCATTAAATAGTCATTCTTTAAGTTATAATGAAATAAGATCCCTCTTCAAAGATAATTCGGGAATAATGTGGATAGGAACTTATGGAACCGGTTTAAATAAAGTAACAAGAGGAACAAGACAATTTTATCATTATACGCAAAGACCAAATGATGGAAATAGTCTAAGTCATCCAATAGTTTGGGCAATTTATAAAGACAGTGAAGGATACTTATGGATTGGTACTCATGGCGGTGGACTTGATCGACTTGACAGGAAAAACAACTTTTACAAGCATTTTAAAAATAATCCCCAAGCTCTAAACAGTTTGAGTAATAACATTGTAAGAAATATTATTGAAGATAAAGAAGGATTTTTGTGGATTGGTACACATGGCGGTGGATTAAATAGATTTGATAAGAGAACCGGAAATTTTACTAGGTACAAGAATAATCTCAAAGATACCTCTAGCCTTGCTCTTGATGCAATAAGAAAAGTCTATATTGATAGATCCGAAACACTTTGGATAGGAACTTACGGCAACGGTTTGGATAAATTTGATAAGAAGACAGGAACATTTACGCATTTTAAAAATGATCCTAATAATCCAAAGAGCCTCAGCAATAACTTTGTTCGAGAAATATTTGAGGATAAAGCTGGAAATTTTTGGATAGGTACTGAAGGCGGCGGATTGAATAAGCTAGATAGAAAAAGTGGTGAATTTTTCGCTTACAGAATGGAATCTCAAGCAAAAAGCAAAATAAATAATAATTACATTTTTTCGATTTATGAGGATGATTCTGGAAACTTATGGATCGGCACGTGGGGCGGCGGTCTTAATAAATTTAATCCTCAAAAGGAAATATTCAGTCATTTTACAACTAAGGATGGGTTACCAAGCGATGCAATCTACGGAATATTAGCTGACGAAAAAGGCAATTTATGGTTGAGTACAAATAAAGGATTATCAAAATTTAATCCTTCACAAAATATTTTTAAGAATTTTACTGAAAGCGATGGGCTCCAGGATATTGAATTTAACGGCGGAGCCTATTTTAAAAGTAATGACGGAGAAATGTTTTTTGGAGGAATAAATGGTTTTAACTCTTTTTATCCCCAAAACATCAAAGACAATACATTTATCCCTCCGGTGATAATAACTTCATTTCAGAAATTTAATCAAGAAATCAAGCTTGACAAACCAATAAGTGAAATTAAGGAACTCAATCTTTCATATCAGGATTATTTTTTCTCTTTTGAATTTACTTCGCTGGATTATTCATCACCTCAAAAAAATAAATATGCATACAAGATGGTTGGCTTGGATAAAGATTGGATTTATACTAATTCCGATAAAAGATTTGCTGGATATACAACACTTAAACCAGGCAAATATACATTTAAAGTAAAAGGGACAAACAGCGACGGTATTTGGAATGAGAAAGGCGCTTCAATAGATGTTTTTATTACTCCTCCTTACTGGCAATCCTGGTGGTTTACAATAATTATTTCGGCTTTCGCAATAATAATAGGATTTATTTTTTATAAAAGCCGGTTAAGAAATATTAGGATGAAAGTAGAACTGAAAACAGCACATGATGCCCAAATGTCAATTATGCCAAATAAAGATCCTGTTATTAAAGGATTTGATATTTCAGGAATTTGCATTCCAGCTCAGGAAGTTGGTGGTGATTTTTTTGATTACTTTTCAATAAATAATGATAAATCCAAATTTGGTGTTATTATAGGTGATGTCTCCGGCAAAGGAATGAAAGCTGCGATGACTGCCATAATGACCAATGGAATGCTGATTATGGAAACTAATGAAACTTCATCAATTAATGCAATCTTAAAGAAGGTAAATACACCACTTTATATAAAAACAGGCAAAGAGGTATTTACTGCAGTCTGCCTTATAATATTAAATTTAGATTCGAAGGAAGTAATATTTACTAATGCTGGTCTTCCAAATCCAATTATAAAATCTGATAATAAAATCATGTTCATTAAATCAGATGGGCAGAGATTCCCGCTTGGAATGATGAAGGACGTGGATTATACCGAAAAAAAACTCTTTCTTAATAAAGATGATGTAATAATATTTATGACTGATGGTATTTCGGAAGCTCAAAATAATTTTAATGAAATGTATGGTGAAAAGCAGATTGAAAATTTCTTGATGACTATACCAACTAATAGCTTATCTGCTTCAAAAATTAAGATGGAAATTATTAAAGATGTGGAGAAATATACCGGCGGTCAATTGAAGTTTGATGATATGACTATTGTTGTAATTAAAATAACTGAATGATTAATATTTTCTTAAATCACGTTACTACTGTAATGATTCCTTAAAAATGCTCTTCTGAATTTTATGTCCTTATAAATAAAAATCCCCGTACTTAATTGAAAGTACGGGGATTTTGGTGAACAATATGAATCTAAAACTACTTAGTCAAAATCATTTTCCTAACAATATTGACATTGCTGCCAAGCAAACGGTAGAAGTAAATTCCGCTTGACAGTTTTGTTGCATCAAAAGTTATTGAATGCTGCCCTGCCGGCATATTTGCATCAATTAACTGAGCAACTCTTTGACCTAATATATTATAAACCGTTAAAGTTAAATGTTCTTGTTTAGGATTTGCAAATTCAATTACCGTTGATGGATTAAACGGATTAGGATAATTCTGTGAAAGTGTAAAATTTTTCGGAACTGAATTTTGCTGATCATTAAGAGCGGTAACATCAGTACTTAAGAATGCAATATCTTTTACTTCAAAATCAAAGTTTGATAATCCCTGATTATCCGTAGTATTCATAATGAATCCGATATCTTCAATTTGTGAAGGATCAATTGTTCCCTGACTTCCATCTAATAATTTGAATTGATTAAAGTCAATCGTGTAAGTCTGGCTTACACTTGTTAAGTTAATCTTGTACATGAAGTAATTATAGTTCATTGTATTTGAAAGATTAAGAATTACTTCCACTGTACCGTTTCCTCTTGCATTAAACCTAACACTTCCGAATTTACTTAAGTCGTATGCTGTATTTTCTGCATTCAATGAACGAACAATAGTCGCCCAGTCATTCAACTGACCGGCTGCAGAGGCACCTCCTGATAAAACGAGCGATCCTTGCGGATAGCTTGATAAAGTTTGCTGCGGGTAACCGGTTGTATTGAAAGTTGTAACAGTGCTGTTTGGACCTGTTAAATAAGTATAAGCACCACCGCTTACATAAACTTCATCATCAAAGCCCTGCTGCTGACTCATGTAAATATTTGCATCTGAAATAATTCCACTTGGAATTGCTAAATTATTTATCCCAGGCTGCAATGTATATTCGGAGTTTGTTGATGTGGGATCATCACCCTGAGATATTCTATAAGATAAATTAAGATTAATCTGCTTAGCAGATTGACTAGTGTTTGTCAGCGTTAAATATATATTTCCATCATGTGAATACCTGGCAGAATTTATAAAAACATTCGGCGGATTCTGATTGGTATTTAAATACGTTACATTATTTAAAGAACTGAACTTGGCTAAGATTTCTTGAACTAGCTGTGCTACTGAAGTATAGGTATTTGACCAAACCTGAAAATTATAAATACTAGACGCTCCTGATGGCGATTGGTATTCTTCGTAAGTCCATTTATTCTGAACTTGATATCCGGTAGTTGTTTCATACACACTAAACGAGATTGCATAATCAGTAATTTTCTGATTAGTATCTTCTAGTTTTGCCGCATAAAATTGATATCCATTTATATTAATCAGTTTAATTTCATCAATCTGATAACCGGCTAATCTGTCGCAAACCGATTTTAAATGATCATAAATGTAAGGCGCTGTAGTTATCGTAGAAAAGATACCTCCCACTCTAACAGTTGTGCCGGAGGTTTTTAGCTGATAGTTAACAGCATAAGCAGATACAGCGTTAGATACACCTAATATGTCAAACGGAGTATTTTCTACAGGCGCAGAGTTAAGCGGTCCAATTTTAGGGACAAAGCTCGACAAGCTGTATGCAGACGCCAAGCCTTTTACACCGGATTTCTTTAGTAATGGCGTGGTCATTCCATAATGAATTTTTAATAATCGTTTTAAGAGGTACTCAGCCATATCTCCACGCGATTCCAAACCGCTTCCGCCGCTATTGCTGGTAGTATCTGCTAAATCGAGATCAGATGCATAAACGGATAATAAATTTGACTGCGAATCATTCCCTTGTAAAAAAGCTGTATTATAATATCCTGATTCATGACTAGAGATCATCGCTGTTAAATCCACTTCCCCGCTGTCTCCGGGATTTAAAGTTCCTAAATTGAATTGGAAAATATTGCTTCCCTGGAATGTCTCATTCCCTTTGGTTGAAGAAACGAAACTCATTCCCGAGGGAAGCGTATCAACAACAACAGCATTATACAGTATTCCACTACCGGAATTTCCATAAATAATTTTATAGGTAGTAGCTTGTCCGGAATCAGGGGCGACATCGGTATTATCACTATTAGTTATCCATAAACTTGGATTTCCGGTTGATAGCGCTAAAGACATCCCGGCATCAATTGTCATAAGATTTTCACCTGGAGCTAAATAAAAAGTATTTGTCTTACCTGTGGAAGGATTTGCATCAGAATCCAAGGTGGTATCAGTTCCATTATGCTCAACTACAAAAATGTATCCTGCAGGAAGAATAAACTGGACATAATAATTACCGGCATTTAAATCAGTAAAGTAATAATGTCCGCTTGAATCAGTAGTAGTACTCGATAAAAGTGAATCGCTGGACATAAAGAGCTTAACAGTTACACCAGGAATTCCTGGATCTCCGGGTCTCTGTATACCATCGTTAGGGTCAGTATCTTTCCAAACAAAATCGCCTATAGAACCGGTAGTTTGAGATGTCGTATTTCTATAAACAAGTCCTGCATTTAAACATGAATAAACTTGTCCGGATGAGAGTGTAACGCAGTCAGTTTGACCAGTAGAATCAGTCAATTGAGCTGCATGTGAATTCAATGTTGAATCACTGCCGATATTTTCTTTGGTAAATTTATAAACACTATTTCCGTTAATTAAATCAAATGTAACATAATAGCTCCCCGGATTAAGGCTGTCAAATTTATATTCACCGGCAGAATCTGTAAGCGTCCATTTCAACCAGGTTCCACTGCAATTGTAAAGATTAACCGTAACCCATTGAACGCCTTTTTCTCCGTTGTCAATTAAACCATCATTATTTTGATCAAACCAAACTTTACCTGAAATAGTTGATGGCGAACTTGGTAAAGCTGGTAAACTAACTTTACCATTAATATAATTTATGTTCAGTACGTTTGCACCTGTATCAGCAATTTCACAACTTGTGTTAACAAAATTAAGATTGCTGCTGCCATGTTGAAAATTAAAATTAAGATCTAATAAAACTCCATTTCCAATGTTTAACGGATTAACATCAAACCAGCTAATTAAAATTTGCCCGTTAGTAGCATTTGGCGGAAGAAAAGTACCATGGCTTGGTTCATTTGTCGCACCCGTAAATGTTAACACATTGGGATCATAATTTATTACTAGACTAACAGCCCCAATACCTGTAAAGTTTGTTACATTAACAGGTACGGAAACCGAAGTAGTATTTATAGGAAGCACCGTATCGGGAATGCTAACAGTTATTTGAGCATCAGAGACACAAATGCCAAGCATAACAAATAAAAATGATAATAAAATTCGTTTCATTAAAATCCTCGTCAAGAAAATCTTTGCTAGAAATGGCAACTAATATGCCATGTAGAGGATTCAAAATTTCTTATATTCAAAAGATTTATAACACCTTTCTGAAAGTTTTTGTCCCAACATAAGAAAACGAATAATCTATGTACTTTTTTAAGAAACCAGGTAAGATAAAAATTGAAGTGAATGAATATTTCTTACTGACTTAGTAAGACAAAATATTTCTTCTGAATATTAATTCAGATCTCAAATCTTTCTTTAAGTTTGAAAATATTTCCCGAAACAAAATTGAAGTTATTAAAAATACTCCAAACGAGTTCGCCTATTTCTTCGGGCTTAATCCATTTTGAATAATCTCCTTTAGTCATCCACTCTCTATTAGCAGGAGTATCTATAATGTAAGGTGCAATTGCATTAGCAGTAAGTTTAATCTTCTCGCCTTCAAGTGATAATGTTTTTACAAGATGAATTAGTGCACTTTTAGAAATCCCGTAAGCACCCTTTCCGGCTTCTTCATGCAAACCAGTAAAAGCAGAAGTAAAACAGATGGAACCACTACTTGATTCTTTGACTAAATTGGAAAAATATTTTGCAATTAAAAAATTAGTTTGAAGATTTATTTTAAACATTTTATTCCATTCCGCTTCTGTTGTTTCACCAATGGTTTTGCCTCCGGTATATCCACCAATCGTACTGAACAGAAAGAATATTTTTCTTTTATCCGACTTAATATTTTTGAAAGCAGCTTTTACATTCTCTTCTTCTGACAAATCTTTAACAAGGATATTCTCGATATTCTCTTGAGTTAATTTATTATTCTCGTCAATGTGAGAGCCGAATAAATAAATTTTATCAAAAGATTTATTTATTAAAATTTTTGAAACGCCGATACCTAAAGCGCCGTATGCACCGAAAATAAGAAGTTCTTTTTGCATTCTTTTTTCCTTTTTGGATTATAATTCTAATCTTGTAACAACACCATGCAATTTATTGTAAGGAAGTTCGTAAAATCTAACAAATGAAGGCGTAATCTTCTTCATAAAGGCGTAAATTTTAAGCATGATATTTTTAGTTGCAATGTCATCCACTCCGTAGAATATTACTTTTTCGTCAATTCCCCGTTCTTTTAAAATTTTAGTAATATCGTACACTTCGAGATAACCGGCAGATATTTGAATTCCGGATAATCCATCTGCAATCTCTTCGACCTCATTAATTTCTATACCGTAAGGATTCTCTGTCGTTTTGATAGATACTAAAATATTTTTCTGATAAATAATATTTCCCCTCACGATGCAGTGAACCATGTAAGGCGGGATTTCATTTAAGTTTTGAGTAAAGAATAATGCGGTTCCTTTAATAATTCCACCCGCATGATATATCTGATTGTAGCTTTCTAAAAATATGTCTATTGGTAAAGGACGAAAAGATTTGTGCATCGCTCTGCCGCCTCTGGACCAGAGTTGAATAATGAAAAATGGAATTGCCGCAATTATAATTGACCAGAAGCCGCCATGAGGTATCTTATTGAATACTGCAGTTAAAAACATTAAGTCAACTAAAAAGACTAAAACAGCAATTAACATTTTTGTCCGATGTTTCTTTCTCTTGAATATCCAAATCATAAATGATGAGCTTATAGTCATAGTTGTAGTTACGGCAAAACCGTATGCCGCCGCTAAATTATCAGACTTTTGGAATATGAGAATCATAAATAATACGGCAAGCATTAGAATCCAGTTTACAATTCCAATATATATTTGGGATTTCAAATGACTAGATGTATACTTAATCTTCATTAAAGGAAATACTCGTGTAGTAATGCCCTGGTAAACTAAAGACATCACTGCACTTATCATTGCTTGAGAAGCAATAATTGTAGCCAGCACAGTTAGAATTAATAACGGTACATAGAGTATAGTAGAGAAATCCTTGAACATCGAAAGCAGTACAGAACCTTCAGCATGATGCTTCATCAAAAAAGCGCCTTGTCCCAAGTAACTAATTACTAACGCAAAAAGTACGAAATACCAAGCGTGCCTAATCGGTTTGCTACCTAAATGCCCCATATCTGCATAAAGTGCCTCGCCACCGGTTGCACATAGTATTACTTCACTTAAAATAAATATTCCGGTTATTCCGTTATGAAGCATAAAATTAATAGCATAATATGGGCTTACAGCTTCAATTACATTTATATTTCCTATAACGTAATACAAGCCGATGATAAAAAGACTTAAGAACCAGATAAACATTATCGGTCCAAATGCAAACGAAACTTTGTCACTTCCTTTATATTGAAATGAAAACAAGAGAACTGTAATTATAGAGGTAATAATTATAATTGGGATTACTGTAATGTGTCCCATACCTGGGATTAAATTCAAACCTTCGACTGCGGATAAAATACTTATTGCCGGCGTAATTACACCATCGCCCATCAACAAGGATACACCAAGAAAACCAAGAAAAGTTGCAAATGCAGCTTTCCTGCCGGTTTTTACGCTGCTTGTTAAAATTTCCTTTAATACTATTATTCCACCTTCGCCTTTTATACTTAAACTCATTGCAAGCCAGGCATATTCCACGGTTACAAGCATTATAAGAGTCCAGAAAATCAAAGAGAGAACTCCCATAAGATTTTCGTAGGTAGGTGCAGTTAATGTAAAGATAACAGCAATTGTATAAATCGGACTTGTACCAATGTCCCCAAATACTAGCCCCATTGCTTGAACTATTTCTTTGAAAGAAGAAAATTTATTTTTCCTATCCAATATAATTCCTGATTCTTTTAATTATTTTCTAGAATAATTTCAAAACTAATGCTTATCTTCTTTTTATCAAAGGCTCGCAAATTTTTATTGATCATTAAAATCGAGATTCTCAGATTTTTTTTCTATCTTTTGAATGTCTTTTCCAGCGGAATTTGACTTAAATAAAAGCAAGGATGTTATGATGAAAGATAAAAAATTTATTATTATTGATGCTATGGCTTTGACTTACAAAGCCTATTTTGCATTCATCAACCGCCCGCTAATTTCGACAAAAGGCGAACCAACATCTGCTGTATTTGGCTTTATGAACCAACTTCTAAAAATTCTTGAAGAACATAAACCGGATTATATTGCCGTTGCATTTGACTCCAAAGAGAAAACTTTCCGGCATGAAAAATTTGAAAGTTACAAATCCTCTCGTGCTGCAATGCCGGATGATATGATTCCACAGATAGACAGAATCAAACAAATAATTCAAGCTTTAAAAATCCCAATTTACATTCTTCCTAAATATGAAGCTGATGATTTAATTGGCACCGCTGTTAGAGAAGCTTCCGAAAAAGGATTGCAGTCATTCGTCTTTACACCGGATAAAGATTTTAACCAGCTAGTAAGCGACAAAGTTAGAATAGTGAAGCCGGGTAAATCTACCGACGAAATTTTGATTTATGACGTTAAAAAAGTAAAGGAGGAGTTTGGATTCGAGCCAAAGCAAATGATTGATTATCTAGCACTTATTGGTGACAGTTCAGATGATATTCCAGGTGTTGCAGGCATTGGACCGAAAACTGCAATACCTCTTATTCAGGAATTCGGATCGGTCGAAAATATTTATAAGAATATAGATAAGATATCGAAAGAAGGAACTAAGAAAAAACTTCTTGAAGGCAAAGACAGCGCTATCATTTCAAAGGAGCTTGCAACTATCGATACCAAAGTTCCATTCGAGATGAACTTTGAGTCTGCAAAATTCGAGAGACCTGATTTTGAAGTACTTCGTTCAATATTTGTTGAACTTGAGTTTAAGAATCTTTACAGCAGGCTGCTGAATATTTACAACGGCACTTCTTTTTTAGAGCCGGGAGTTGAAGAAGCTTTTGCCGGTGAAATATCTGTTTTCGATAAAGATAAAGTCAACTACCAATTAATTACAGATTCTAAAAAAGCAAAGCAGCTTTCTGAGAATCTAGAAAAGCAATCGCTCTTTGTCTTCGATACTGAAACAGACAGCCTAGATTATTTCACCTTAAATATGGTTGGCGTTTCATTTGCCGTGAAGCCTAACGATGCTTACTTTGTTGCAGTAAATCCATTTGAAAAAGGCGAAGGATTATTTGCAAAAGAAATTGGAGAAAGGCTAAGTCTAGGAGAATTTATAAAAATATTTAAACCGGTTTTTGAAAATAAGAAAATTAAGAAAGTCTGTCAGAATGGTAAATTTGATATTGCTGTTTTAAGAAGCCAGGGCATCCGGGTAGAGAATTTTTATTTCGACACGATGCTTGCCAGCTATATTATTGATCCGGACCAAAAGCATGGCATGGATGACCTTTCGCAAAAATATCTTAACTATCAGCCGATTCCTCTTTCAGATTTAATCGGCATAAAAAAAGATCCTTCCAAGATTTTTGATGTTGATCTTAATGCTCTTTCAAATTATTCCGCAGAGGATGCCGATATTACCTACCGGTTGTATAAAGCTCTAGAAAAAGAATTGGAAGAAAATAAGCTGACAAAAGTCGCTTACGACGTTGAGTTCCCTCTCGCTCCTGTACTTGAGGATATGGAAAGAGAAGGTGTAAAAGTCGATAAGGAATCTCTCAAATCTCTTAGCAAAGATTTACAAATTCTAATCGACAATTATACAAAAGAGATTTACAAATCTGCCGGTGAGGAATTTAATATTAATTCACCAAACCAGCTACAGAAAATTTTATTTGATAAACTTAAGCTCACGACCGGGAAAAAAACTAAAACTGGTTTTTCAACAGATGCCCGCTCGCTCGAATCACTTAGAGGTGAGCATGAAATAATCGGTTTAATTTTGGATTACAGACAGGTTTCAAAATTAAAATCTACCTATGCTGATTCTCTTCCAAACTTAATTCATCCGAAAACCGGGAGAATCCATACTAATTTTAATCAGACAGTTGCATCTACCGGAAGGCTTTCAAGCATTGATCCAAATCTGCAAAATATTCCAATCAGGACTGAACTCGGAAAGGAAATTAGAAAAGCTTTCGTACCAAGAGATAAAGATTATCTTTTACTAAGCGCTGATTATAGTCAAATTGAGCTTCGCATTCTTGCTAGTATAACTGGAGATGAAGGACTAACAAAAGCTTTTAATAAAGGAGAAGATATTCATAAGAGTACTGCCGCTTTAGTCTTTATGGTTAAACCGGAAGATGTTACTCCGGATATGCGCCGCAAAGCTAAGGAAGTCAATTTTGGAATTTTATATGGTATTGGTCCCTTTGGATTGAAGACAAGATTAGGTGTAACGCAAAACCACGCAAAGGAAATTATCGAAACATATTTCAATACCTTTAAACGTGTAAAAAATTACATGGATGAATGCGTTCTTAAGGCAAGAGAAAAAGGCTTTGCAGAAACTTTGCTTGGAAGAAGAAGATTCTTAAGGAACATCAATAGTAATAATCGCGTTGTCAGGCAGTTTGAAGAGCGCGTTGCAATCAACATGCCTATCCAGGGAACCGCCGCTGATATGATTAAGATTGCAATGATAAACATTCACAAAGAACTGGAAAAAAGAAAAACTAAATCCAAAATGGTTCTCCAGGTTCATGATGAACTTTTATTTGATGTCCACAAAGATGAAATTGATGAGCTAAAACCTGTAATCAAAAAGCTGATGGAAAATACAATCCCGATGAACGTGCCAATTGTTGTTGAAATAGGAATCGGCGATAATTGGCTGGATGCTCATTAAAAGAGGAATTAAAAACAAAAATAAAAATGGTTTTTGAAAAAGATAGAATAAGAAAAATCCTATGCATAAAGCCGCGAGGTATTGGAGATATTGTTTTATCTACAATTATCCTGGAAAATTTATTAGCATACTTCCCGGATGTTAAAATCGATTATCTTACCGAATCCTTTGCCAAAGAATCTGTAGAAGATAATCCATTTGTAAACAAAGTTCTGACGATGGAACGGACTGAATTTTCTCTCAAGGTTGCCATGAATATCAGGAAGGAAAAGTATGATTTGATTTTAGATCTTTGGTCAAATCCTCGCAGTGCTCAAATTACTTTTCTTTCAGGAGTTAAATATCGTGTAGGCTTTAACTACCGCGGACGAAGATACGCATACAATATATTGGCAACATCGGAAAGAGGCGCACATCATTCCGCTGAGCATAATCTTGAATTGCTGAAAGCAATCGGAGTTCCGGTTATATCAAATAAGATTCATTTTTATCTAAATGAAGATGCTTTAAAATTCGGAAATGAATTTTTCAAAAATAATTTTAAGGATGGTTCACTTATCGTTGGTATAATTCCTTCAGGCGGGTGGCAATCAAAGCGATGTGATGCTTCAAAATGGGTGGAAATTTGTTCTACAATTTCTGAAAAGATTAAGGCAAAATTTTTGATTCTTTGGGGACCTGGAGATGAGCAGGATTCAAATTATATTAAAGACCATTTAAAAGATTATTGTGCTCTTGCGCCAAATACTACTGTTAAACAAATGTCTGGTTTAATCAAAAACTGTGATGTTGTTATTGCCAATGATTCTGGTCCTATGCACATCTCTGCTGCGCTTGATGTACCGACTCTTGGATTATTTGGTCCGACCAATCCATTGGCACATGGACCTTATTCAGACAAATCTGATTTCATAGTTATGAAAGATCTATTTTGCATTAATTGCAACAAGCAGGAATGTCCGTACCATCATGAATGTTTTGTTAATATGCCGATTTGTGATGTTTTAAATAAAGTACTGGAAATTTTGGAAAGAAACCATAAATCAGTGAAGCTGAATGAAAAAGATTGAAATATTTTTGAAGAATATTTTATTAAGGATACTTCTTATCTTCAAGAATCGTCAGAATGATGCACAAGAAGTTTCTTTTAATGAGAAATCCAAAATACTATTTATCCGGTTAAATCGTATCGGCGATGCTTTGGTTACGACTCCACTTCTTCATGAAATTAAATTAAAAGTAAATGCAAAGATATACGTCCTAGCAGATAGGAAGAACAAAGTTGCTTACCTGAATAATTCTGATATTGACGAGCTTTTGATTTTCAATAAAGGATTACGAGGATTTTTTGAAATTCTCAGTTTCATTAAAAAAGAAAATATTAATACTACAGTTGACCTTCACGATGACGTATCTACAACAGTAAGTTTTCTTATTGCATTATGCAGCACTAAAAATAAATTCGGGTTAGAGAAAGACAACAAAATAATTTTCACTAAAACTGTTCGCAGACTGAATGCTAGTAAATTTCATATTGTCGAAAGAATGATGGAACTTGCAAAACTATTCAATCTGAAGCCAGAAAAAGCCAGTGTTAAAATTCATTTCTATCCGGATTCGAATTCTTTTAGGAAAGCGGAAGATTTTATTTCTGCAAATTTTGTTCAAAAAAGATTTTTTGTTGGAATAAACATTTCAGCCGGCAGCCCTGCAAGATTTTGGGGAGTTGAAAACTTCAAGAAACTTCTCGAATATTTTTCTGCATTGGATACCAATATTGTTATTCTTTCTTCTCCCGAAGATTTTGAATTTGCAAAGCAAATTTCAAATGCCAAAAACAAATATTTTCCATCTGAAACATTCAGCGACTTTGGAGCAATGATTTCTAAACTGGATTTCCTTTTTACTCCGGATACAGCCGCCGTTCATCTTGCTTCTGCTTTTTACACTCCCACATTCGGAGTTTATGTTAGGTATAAAACTAAAGATATGATTTGGTCTCCATATAACACTAAGTTTGAGTGTATTATAACTGAAGACGATAATTTATCCAGCGTTACTTTTGAAGAAGTCATGTTAAAATTAAAACCATTTTTTGAAGGGATTTTTTTAGAGAATAATGTTTACAAACAAAATTAATATTAATCCCTTTTCACTTGCCGTAAGAATAAAACGCCCGCTAATTTTGGATGGTGCTATGGGAAGTATGCTTCAACAAGCAGGAATAAAATCTTCCGGCTCTTTGTGGATGTCCTATGCAAACTTAAAATATCCGGAAAAAGTTTTTAAGATTCATAAACAATATATTGATGCCGGTTCGGATATAATTACTACAAATACATTCAGGACAAATCCTGCTGCTATTGAATCTTACAATATAAAAATAAATTTCAAAAAATTTGTAAACGAAAGTGTTAAGATAGCAGTTAAAGCCGCTTCTGGATTACCGGTATTCGTTGCAGGCTCAAATGCACCGGCGGAAGACTGCTATAAAATCAAAAGAGATCTATATAAAAAGAAGCTCGAAGCAAATCATAAAGAACATATTTCTTTGCTTATGGAATCCGGTTGTCATTTCATTTTAAATGAAACGCAAAGCCACTTTGACGAAATTAAAATCATCTGCAATTATTGCAGCCGGAATGAAATCCCTTACGTTATCAGTTTCTTTGTTGATGAAAAATTAAATCTGCTTTCCGGTGAAAAACTGTCCGAAGTAATAAAATATACTTTAGATTTTAATCCGCTTGCTATTGGAATAAATTGTATAAAAGAAAAAACTTTTTTTAGTTACTTCAATATGTCAAGCTTTAGATTCAACTGGGGAGCTTATTTAAATTGCGGCAGCGGCGGCTTTACTGATGATAATATTTCCTGCGGTGTTAGCCCGGTACAATATAAATTATCAGTAGAAAAAATGCTAAAAAAAGAACCTTCTTTTATAGGCTCTTGCTGCGGCTCTACGCCGGAACATATAAGAATGATAAAAGAATTGTTAGATGGAAAAATTAGAAATTAAAACTCCCTGTAAAATAAATCTCGGTTTAAAGGTTATTAGAAAAAGAAATGATGGTTACCATGACATTGAAACTATTTTCTATCCGATAAATTTATACGACAAACTTACGATTGAACTTTCCAACTCATTTTCATTCGATACCAACAATAGCTTAATCAAATCCGAAAAGAATAATTCAATTCTTACCGCAGTAAAATTATTGGAGGATAAAACTGGTAGTAAATTTCTCGTTAATATATATTTAGAGAAAAATATTCCAATTGGTGCTGGTTTAGGCGGCGGAAGCTCAGATGGTGCGATTGCACTGATAGGATTAAACAATTTATTCAATTTAGGAATAACAAAGGGAGAATTACAAAAGATTGCTTTAGAAATAGGTTCCGATACGCCTTTCTTTATAAATCCACAAGTTTGTTTTGCTGAATCAAGAGGTGAAGTGTTTAAACCATTTAAAATAAAAATTAATTATCCGATACTAATTGTAAATCCCGGAATTCATGTTTCTACAAAATGGGTTTACGAAAGTTTATCTTTACAATCTGATTCAAATATCCATCTTAATTATAAAAGTTTATTTTCTATGAATTGGAATGATATTCGTAATCATTTAACAAATGATTTTGAAATTGCAGTATTTGCAAAGTATCCCGAAATAAAAAGTATTAAAGAAAATCTTTATGAATCTGGTGCAATGTTTTCGCTAATGACCGGAAGCGGTTCTACAGTATATGGAATATTTCCAGATGTCGTATCAGCAAAAAATGCAAAATCAAAATTTCCAAAAAACTATTTTTCTTTCATCCATTTAAATGAATGACTTCATTAGTTTGATTAGCTTTCTGAAATAACAATTATCCATCTATCTAACAAACAACTCATCAGCTTACTGCACCTTCTGTAATTTCAATTGAATTTCTAGAAGCATTTAGTTTGAACATTATTCCAAGAGGAATTGTTACGTTATCTTTTATGTGCCCGTGCTTGAAATTATATACAACAGGAATATCAAGTCTGCCAAAATAATCCTCCATTACTTCGCCGAGACTAAGAGTACGTTTTGTCGGATCAGTTTCGTTGCAATCTATAAATGCACCTAGAATTACTCCTTTTACATGATTCAAAATTTTTGATAGTCTGAGTTGATTTAACATCCTGTCAATTCTATATGGAAGTTCACCAACTTCTTCTATGAAGAGAATTTTGTCTCTCATATCGGGAAGATAATCAGTTCCTACAAGTGAAGAAATCAATGCAAGATTTCCACCGAGTATTCTTCCTTTAACGGTTCCTTTTTTCAAAGCAGAAATTTTTTCTCCATCGGGCAGTTCAATTTTACCATAACTTTTATTTGATGTTATAAGTCTCCAAAATATTTCTTCCGTGTATTTGCTAACTTCACCGGAAAAATCTATCGATACCATAGGACCGGCAAATGTAACCAAACCAGTTTTATGAAAGAACGCTAATTGAAGCGCAGAAATATCACTGTATCCCACAAATATTTTAGGATTTCGCTTAATTAAATTGTAATCAATTTTATCAAGCATTCGTGTTGAGCCGTACCCGCCGCGTACACAAAAGATTGCTCTAACATCCTTATTTTTGAACATAGAATGAAGATCATCAAGTCTATCTTCCGTACTTCCCGCTAAATATCCGTGAACCTTGCCGACATTTTTTCCAACCTCCACTCTATATCCTAAGCTTTCCAGATATTTCACACCGGTTTCAATAGTAGATAAATCGTCCGGCGACGAAGCAGGTGATATTATTCCGATAACATCCCCTAACGCCAATCTTTTAGATTTTATAATTTTCATAGCATCCCGTTTTATTAAGTTATTAGTTTAGTTAAATTTACCCAAGCAATAATTATCCTTTGTAATGAGATTTAATTTGAGTCTGAATTTTATATTCTTTTATTCCAAAATTTTATAAATATTTTTGTCAATATAACAACGCAGTTTAACTAAAACTTTTTTAATATTAAATATATTGGACTTAATTTCTTATGGCGTCAACTATTAAGTTGAAAAATAATAACTTACGTTTTAAGAACAAAGTAAAAAAAATAAAATTAGTTCTTACCGATAACGACGGTGTTCTTACTGATACTGGTGTCTATTATTCTGAAAAAGGTGAAGAATTAAAAAAATTCTCTATTCGAGACGGCATGGGAGTTGAAAGATTGAGAGAAATCGCCTCTGTCGATACTGGTATTATTACAGGTGAAACTTCAGGTAGTGTTTTAAAAAGAGCTGAAAAACTAAAAATAACCGAGCTTTACCTTGGGGCTAAGCAGAAACATCTTGTCCTAACCAAAATATTAGAAAAGAATAACTTAACCTCAGAAAACATCGCTTATATCGGCGATGACGTAAATGATATAAACCTGATGAAATTAGTTGCCGTTACCGCCGCTCCTTCCGATGCAATACCTGAAATAAAAAAAATTGTTGATTATGTTTGTAAGAATAAAGGCGGTAACGGTGCCTTTAGGGAGTTCGCAGAATTAATTATAAAAATAAAATCTGCAAGCTCTACAAAATAAATTGATTGGAGTAACAAGAAAATTTCTTTCTCAATTACTCCATTAAAATATAGTAATCAAACACCTTATTTATTACTGATCAATCTTTCTGGGAAACTTTTCTTCCATCATAGCTGCTTTATAAGCAAAATATGCCATCATGGCTGCCGATTGTTCCATATCTTCTTTCTGCAGACGATCATAAACATCCATATTGGAATGATGCGTTCTCACTCCGTAGTCCATAGGATCTTGTATAAATTGAAATCCAGGAAGACCGGCATTATCGAATGAAAGATGATCAGTCCCTCCAGTGTTAGTAATAGAAATTGTTTGTGCATCCGGATCGCCAAAATCATGAAACCATTTACGGAAAATAGGTCCAGCAGCTTCGTTGCTTTGCAGATGAATTCCTCTAAATCTGCCTCCACCATTATCGTCATTAAGATATACAGAAAAATTATCAAATTCTTTTTTCTCATCAGAATTCAGGTTAGAAGCAGTTAACGTTAGACTATTATAGTTTGAAGATTTACTACTGAAATGTTTTTCAACGTAAGCCCTTGAACCAAGTAATCCTTCCTCTTCGCCATCCCAAAGTCCGATTCGGATTGTACGCCTTGGAATAAGATTAAGCTTCTTCAGCAGTCTCATTGCTTCCATACAGACCGCTGAACCACATGCATCATCTGTTGCGCCGGTTCCGCTATGCCATGAATCGAAATGACCGCCAATCAAAACTATTTCGTCTTTCTTATCCGTTCCGGGTATTTCGCCGATTATATTGAAAGCTGAATCAGGTCCGGTAAATTCTGCTTTCAATTCCATTTGCATTGTTATATGTTCGCCTTTCTTAATCATTCTTATCATACGATTATAATTTTCAGAAGCAACAGAAATTTGAGGAATAACTTGAGGTGCTTTTGGATCATAAATCTGCAGATTTTTATGACCATCTTCTTGTTCTGCCGGAACAGATGCTTGCTGAACAAAAATAGTTCCATCATCTCCGCTGGAATTTGTAAGCACAGCAGCCGCTCCTTCTTCTGAACAGAACTTTAATATCTTAGATCCTAAAACTCTGCTTATTATAAAATTGGCAACTGCAGATGAGTCTATGTTTGGCATATACCTCTTGATAAATACAAACACAGAATCAAAATTTGACATATCCATTCTAGGATATCTAAATCTCTCTTCACGCTGCTTGAATGCATTTGCCAGTTTTAGCAGAGAAGAATCATTCAACCGGTATGCATCAGCTTCAAAATGCGGGCGAAGTTGTCTTTCATCGTTCATAAGAACAAACTTCCCTTTCAGCTTACCTTTGTAGTTATCAAAATCTTTTTCCGATTTTACATTGAGCCAAACTACATCTGCTTTAACGGTACCTTTTAATGAAGACGACCATGCTTCCGGATATGCAGTCAATGGGATTGTTCTCGGTTCGACAACTTCAGCATAAAAGCTTTTCAAACTCCAACCTTTGCCTTCCGGTCCCCATTTTTCAAAATGAACATTTTCCAAACCATATTCTTTCAATTTTGATTCTGTCCAGTCGGCAGCTTGTTTATATTCTTTTGAATAAATAAGTCTTGGTCCATAGACATCTGTAAGATAGCTTGCTATCTCCATTACCTTGGAGTCTTTTTTCTCTTCATTTTTGATTAAAGCGGCGATCGAATCCTCATCTGCCGGATTGACCTGCGCAATAGTAACAAATGGAATTACAAATAAGCAGATAACAAGAATTGTGGAAATTTTTTTCATACCCTATTCTCCTTAAATATTGAAAAAAATAAAGCGGGAAACCTTTGCCCCGTTTTTTCTGACTGTTAATTTAGTTTTAGTAATTTAATTACGCAAGATAACTATAGTAATTATTTTAAATAATTTCCCCGCTTTTTGAACCTTTAAATTTCGAATAACTAATATTAAGTCCTATTACTTTAGAACTTTCTATAATTTGAGTTGATAGAAAAGATATGGATTTTCACTTCCTTATTTATGATTTTTTTTACTGAACTAATTCTGTTGAGGTTATTATCTGTATTTAATTGTCTCTGCTTAAACCGGAATATTTTAAACCAATCTCCCAAAGTTTTTTTCTTGCTTGTCGATCGTACGCCTGGGCATTCGCTTTGGCTTCGGATTTAACATTGAAATATTTTCCAGTTATTCCCTCCAACTCAGGCGACACCGCAAGATAAACTTCCGCATCGGCGCCGGTTTCAGCTTCGCCCATCGGTGCAATGTTCGCTTTCTGCACCATGTTAGTATTTAAATATGTTCCAGGATGTAGGCTGTTCACGGTTATTTTTTCTTCCATAAGCTGATGCGCGAGATCGATTGTAAACATGATTAAAGCCAGCTTGCTTTGCCGGTATGCATTCACTCCGTCAAATTTTTTCTCATACATTATATCCTCAAAATTAATTGGAAGCTGACCGATGGAACTGACATTAACAATTCTTGCACCACTAGCATTTTTTAATGAAGGCAGTACCAGGTGTGTAAACAAAAAAGGTGCAAGGTAATTTACTGCAAATCGAAGTTCGTATCCGTCCTTGCTGTATCTGGGATCGGCATAACCAACTCCGGCGTTATTAATCAAGACATCAATCTTTTTATATTTTGAGATTACTTCTTTGCCTAAATGCCTTATTTCGAATAAAGAAGCAAAGTCTGCCGTTAGTCCTTCAATATTTTGATTGCCGGATTTTTCTTTTAATTCGTTAACAACTCTTTTTACCTTTTCTTCATTTCTTCCATGAATTAAAATATGTGCATTCTGATTTGCCAACTTTAATGCTGTTAATTTCCCGATTCCATCAGTTGAACCGGTTATGAGTATAGTTTGATCTTTTACTGGTTTCATAAATTTCATTCTTCCAAAAGTTCTTTTAGATTTTTAAGAACGATATTCCAAAATTTTTCAGAATCGTTAAATCTTCTTTCGTCGCCATTAAAATTATTTTCTGTTACTTTTAAAAGTGTTTTATCTTTCTCCCTTTCTAACTCATAGGTTACACTTGAGTAATTTGACTCAATATCTTCAAGACCGGCATCTATACTTAAATCCTTAGTCTTCAAATGTCTTTCCGGCTCAATATTCAAGATGATTCCTTGTACATGCAATTTTTTACTATCGGCATCTCTCCAGATAATTGAACTGCCGGGTTTCCAATCTGAAATAACTTCACTGTTATACATGTATTTCTTTGTTTGTTTAGGATTAATAATTGCATCCCAAACTTTCGAAGGTTCTGCTTTTATCAAAACAGATTTATTAACCTCGGCATCTTTATTCATTTTATGCTCAATAATTATTTGTTAACCAGTTTCTGCGTATTTGCATTATACCTTGGTCCGATATTAGGATATTTTTTTATTAAGTCTTCAATATCCTTAAGATCAAGTTCAGTTAAATTTATTTCTGCTGCTTTCGCATTTTCTTCAAGATATTTTATCTTCTTTGTTCCGGGAATCGGAATTATATCGTCGCCTTGAGCAAGAACCCAAGCTAAAGCAAGCTGCGCCGGTGTGCATCCTTTATTCTTTGCAAGCATTTCAAATCCTTCAGCAAGCTTGTGATTATTCTTCCAATACTCATCACTAAAGCGCGGTATTGTTTTTCTGAAATCATTTTCCGGCAAGTTTTCTCTTTTTATTGTATTGGTAATCAATCCTCTTGCAAGCGGACTAAACGGCACTAATGTAATTCCAAACTTTCTGCAAACCGGAAGAATCTCTTTTTCCAAATCTCTTGTTAGTAATGAATATTCACTTTGCAAAGCTGCGATTGGATGGACAGAATTTGCTCTCCTGATAGACTCAGCAGATGCCTCAGATAAGCCAAGGTATTTCACTTTACCTTCGCGCACAAGATCTGCCATTGCGCCTGCTGTTTCTTCCACCGGAACTTTGGGATCTATGCGGTGGGCATAATAAAGATCAATCGTATCTACTTTAAGCCTGCGCAGACTTGCCTCAACAGCTTTTTTAATATAAGACGGTGAGCAATCAAGATAAGCATCATCCATGCTCTTAAAATCTTTTATTCCTTCCTTAACTCTAAAACCGAATTTCGTCGCTATAAAAACTTTGTCTCTGTTTTTTGAAAGAACCTTTGATACAAGCTCTTCATTTTTTCCGCTGCCGTAAAAATCCGCAGTATCCCAAAAATTGATACCTAAGTCCAACGCTCTATGAAGGACTGCAATCGATTCTTCGTCATTTCCTATACCGTAAGCGTGGCTCATGCCCATACAGCCTAATCCAATTTCGGATAAGCTTACACCGGTGTTTCCTAATTTTCTGTATTTCACTTTAACCTCTTGATATTTTGAAAAAGATGCCCTCTATTGTTTTCCTGATTTCAATTCAAATCCGGATAATTATTTTTTACAAACCTAAGTACTTCAAAATTTAAATTCAATTTTGAATGATTTATCTCAAGCATTTCTTCTCCACTGCTTTTATCCTTTCATTAGTAAATCATAATAAAGCACAGTGTGATTCAAATATCAGTTTTCATTGATGAATTCGATATAAATTGTCGCGCTTTTATTTGCTTTCAAATTAGGAGTATAGTATGAAAATGCATTGTGCCAATAAATTTAATGGGACCATCAAAAAGAAATTTCAAGTTGTTAAGTTTTTTAATTTACAATTTGAAAAGATAACTTATGTATTGATAGTTTCTTTTTGTACGTTCTTCCTCAGTCCTATTTATGCTCAACCAAGATATTCCCAAAATCAAAATGAAAAAAATAAAAAGAACCATACTTCTATAGATGAATATGATTGGCTTCAGTTTGATTTCAATCCCCAGCATAATGGAAATGATACGAAGGAAAGAAAGATTACTCGGCAAAATGTTGGAAAGCTTCATCAGCTTTTCAAAGTCTCACTGTTTTCAATTGCAGATGGCGCTCCGACATATCTTAGCAATGTTAAAACCCGCTTTGGAATCATTAATATGATTTTTATAACTACTAAAGACGGACATATTATTGGTTTGAATGCAGCAAACGGGAAGACAATTTGGTCTCATCAATATGGAACCGGCAATAATCGCATTAACAACGGATACCAGGATACCTACACCACTTCCTCTCCCGCCGTTGATCCGAACAAAAAATTTGTATACAGCTACGGCTTGGATGGCTATGTTCACAAATATCAAGTTAATAATGGAGATGAAATTAAAAGCGGCGGGTGGCCAGAGCTATGTACTTTAAAGCCATATAATGAGAAAGGTTCATCCGCACTTGCAATTGCAACCGACAAGCAAGGTGCTTCATTCCTTTATGTTGCTAACGGAGGATATTTAGGAGATAGAGGAGATTATCAAGGACATGTAACCACCATAAATTTGAGCAGCGGTAAACAAACTGTCTTCAATGCAAATGGAAGTAATCAAACAGTACATTTTGTTGAACGTCCTGGCAAGCCTGATTGGTCGGCTGTTCAATCTGCTGTTTGGGCAAGACCTGGAGTTATTTACGATGCACAAACTAATAGAATTTATTTTGCAACCGGCAATGGTCCGTTTAATCCAAGCGGACATAATTGGGGCGATGCGGTATTAGCTATAAATCCAAACGGAACTGGCAAAAATGGATTTCCTGTGGACAGCTATACTCCGACAAATTTTGAAGAGCTGGATAGAAGGGATTTAGATTTAGGGAGTACTGCACCGGCAATAATTCCGGCACCGGCAAATTGTAAGATTAAAAATCTTGCGGTACAATCCGGTAAGGATAAAAAGCTGCGCTTAATCAATCTTGATAATCTTAGCGGCAAAGGCGGTCCTGGTAATGTCGGCGGTGAGATCGGAAAGATAATAGATGTACCTTCCGGTGAAATGGTTTTTTCTCAACCTGCGGTTTGGGTAAATCCTGAAGACAAAACTTCTTGGATTTTCATAGGAACATATCATGGTCTTGCTGCATTCAAACTTCAGGTAGACTCTTCCGGAATGCCTTTCTTACAATTGCAGTGGCATCAATCAGAAGGAAGCAGCTCGCCGATAATTGCGAATAATATTTTGTATTGCTCGGTAAGAGGAAGCATTCGAGCGTTAAATCCTGTAACCGGCAAGCAGTTTTGGCATAGTAATAACATTGGCAGCATCCATTGGGAAAGCCCGATTGTAGATAACGGAGTTTTATACATAACAGATGAATCTGGAAATTTAACTGCGTTTGGTTTGTAGATTTTTTTTATGGAAATACTTTGTTCACCATTACTCATTTTTGGTATATGATCATTCGTTATTTGAGGCAGTACGGAATTGTATAGCAAAAGTAAATGTTATTTCCGAACTAACACATAGAAGTAAAGCAATCGTAAATTATAATATTGAAAAAGGGGTAATGTATTTTGTACTCATAAAAATAAACTTTGCAGAACCCCAGGTTGTCCGATAGCTGCACTAAATCTTAATACAGTTATACTGTAAATTTGCATAAATTGCTAGTAAGGATCTCTTTTGCAGAGTACAACTTTCAGTAGAATTTTGTTCCACGGTATAATTGTCGAACAACTGGCGATGATTAACTTTTAAGATAATTTATCCCAAATTCCCAGCAATTCTGCTGTATATTTTTTCCGGTTTCTAGCTTACCGGTTTACCAAGATCAACACTGGAGTATTTAATTTTCATAAGCTCGATGCCTGCTTCATTGGTATCTGCAAAAATCAAACCTTCTCTCAGACAAGGAATGTAAAAGCAATGAATTATTCCCTGTTCAAATATTTTTGCATACAGCATCTTTAGCTTTCTAAGATAAATATTTTAAAATTATTTTTATTCTATCACAACTATATTTTTCAACTTCATTACTCTTAAGTTTGAATCCCACAGAATATTTCCAACTATCTTATAATGTTGCATTTATTTCCTTAAAGTTGTTTTTTCATAGTTTGTAACTTTTGAATCGAATTAATTGTGATACTGCCTGTCGACTATTAGCAATGTTATCAGCAGGCAGTATTTAATTTAAACTTAAATTTTTACAATTTCGACTCTTCTATTTTTTGCTCTTCCTTCTTCGGTACCATTATCTGCAATTGGTTTTGATGCGCCCCATCCTTTTGATTTTAATCTTGTCTTATCGATTCCTAATGCAATCAGCGCATTCATAACTGATTTAGCTCTATTTTCAGAAAGTGTCTGGTTCGATTTATCACTCCCTACGTTATCCGTATGTCCTTCAATACTGATCTTTAAATCATTATTCTGCTTCAGCATTTCAGCTATTTGTTTTACAATCTCCTGGGATTCCGGTTTAATATCCGATTTACCGGTTTCAAAATTAATGTATAAGGCAATAAATCCGTCTTTATTTAAAGCCTTCATCATGTCACTTGCTTGAACTTCCTGTTTCATCGGCTCCATTTCCAGAATGTAAAGAGTGAAATGTTCGACTGAGTTAACTGTACCTCCAAAGCTTCCTACCTTAACCCAGTATTCTTTTTCTTTAGTGGATAGATGAAAAGTTGCTTCTACGTCGGCATCTTGCGAATTTATATTTCTATAAAGCATTGAACCACCGTTATTAACAACTGCATTTTCATAGTTTTTAATGACCTGTAATGGACTTCTTGCCTTTTCTCCTTTATCAAAATCATAGTAATAAGTTATTGAGAAAAGATTACCTTCTTTTTTCTCGGTCTTTTCACTATTTATTCGAAGCTCAAGTTCATTATAATTTTCAGAACATTCTGTAATATAAAAGTTCGTCAGTCTTGTAAATAAAGGATGATCTTTGCATCCTTCAGCATCATTTTGAGCAAAAGCTATGCATGACAATATTACAAATGCCCCTAATGCGATAATAGTTTTTTTCATGGATTTACTCCTATTGGTTATGTAATAATATGTTAATTAACGAGAACCTTTTTAATCTGGTTATACGGTTGTTAATCTACTTTACATACGAATTGCTGTCGTACTTATTATCTTTCAAGATAATAAAACTTGAGAATTAGATTATAAGCATCATTAATTATCTACAGCCTTGTTAAATCCGTCCGGAACCTCGAAAACATTATCTGCAGGTTTATCGATGCTGAACTCTGTAGCTTCCTGCAACTGGACTAATTTACCGTTCTTCAGCATCTCAGATTTTAATATTACTTCCATATCTTTTGCAACATAAAAAATGTTAGTCCACTTATCTTCACTGAAATTTTGAGTGTACTCATAGACCTCACAAGGATAACCCAAGACTTTAATTTCTCCGGTTTTGTTTATTTTAATTGAATCATAAATAAAAATCTGAGAAAAGGCATGTTCCCAGCCATCTTGTTTTAACGGTACTTCACGGTATAATTTAAGAGAAGGCTCCAGCGACCAAACTAATTCTTTATCTTTTCTGAGTATCTCAATTATTTGCGCTTCAGTATCAGTTAGATTCTCCTTTTTCATTTCCGCTTTTACATTTGCATCAGTCTTATCGCTTTTTTCAGCTTTTACTTCTGCATCAATTTGGTATTGGTTCATAATAAAATATTCAGAGCGGAACTTCAAGCCTTCACTCATGTAATATTTTATAATTCTGAATACCGATCCGTCCGGATTCTTATACTTATAGCTGATTGAAAAATTTTTTGGCGTATCTGCTGCAGATGCTGAAGTTATAATCAGCCCTGCTATAAGAAATAATTTTATTTTTTTGAACGTCATTTTAACATCCTTTTATAAAAAGAAATAAATAGTTCAGCTTTTTTTGCATTTTGAAGTACTGGTTTATTTACCTTTAGTCAAATTAAATTCATATTCGATTTCAGTTTCTTCCTTCGTATTTGGATCAACATTTTTAATTGTACTCTTTTCCGTTAGAACGTCATCTTGTGCATTTCCTTTAAACGGACCCAATAATTGTTTTAACGGGACATCAGCCTTAACATTAATCGAATTATTATTTGGTTGTATGTTATCGCATGTGCCTTCTGCATGCTCTTCTATCTTTTCTTTTTTATCTCCTTTATTCGATGCAGCTTTAATTAATATTGTATAGGTATCATTATCAAGAAAAGTTAATTCAATTCGTGCATCATCTACCTTAATCCCATATTGCTCACTATCCTTTGATAATCCCTGTACGTCCGCACTGCTTAAAGTTTTTTTGTAATATGTTCTGCCGCCCTTTCTTCCGGAAGTACATTCATAGCAGTCATTTTGTTCTTCTAATATTGTTTCTTCTCGCATAGTAAATTTTACATTTCCATCAGTAGAATATTTATCCCTTTTGTATAAGTTCCATTCGGAATTAGATGAATTGTCAATTGTAATTTCCTTTTTGTATATGCCGTCTATCTTATTGCAGTAAACCGGGTATTCCTCAGTTTGTTTGTCTTTTGTCGTGCTGACTACATGAATCTTAAACGGTCCTTTAAAAGGACATATTTCATATTTTTTTAAGCCGTCAATTAGTTGCTTCGATACATTATCAACCGCATCAAGCCCTGCTTCTCCATGTTGAACATTAGCCATAGCCCTTGAAATAGCTTGTACTTTTTTCACATCCAAACATAAAGCAGTTATAAGTGCTTTATTGTTTATTACACTTACTCTTAAACTGATAAGGTAGTTGCAGCCAAGTGCTTGACCGATATTCGTAATAGCATTATCATCTCCGGCACCAAGCAGTTGCCGCTGCCTTTCAAGCTCTAATAAAGCAGTTATGGTTGATAAGCTGCTTATTTCAACACATGGATAGACATCTTTCAAGAAATTAAACACTTTTGTTTCAAAGTAGCTAAGGTATGGTTCAGCTAATTTACCGCTTGAATCACCGGATGCAGCTGTTGCAATAAAGAATCTCGGTTTAACATCGGCTCTCAATTCAATAACCGATATTAATAAAATTATAGAAATAACTAAATATTTTTTCATTGTGTTTCTATTTTACAGTTAGGTAATAATTGTTTTAACTTGTCTGTCTCTGCCTTAGAAATTTTAGTTTTACTAATTCCTAATATCTCGAGATGCTTAAGCTTTCCAACTACTGGCAGTGCCGTTGTAATTGGATTGATATCGGCATATAGCTTTTTTAACAAATTAAGATTTTCAATATCAACAGGTAATTTTTTTATATCATTATTTACAAGTGAAAGAAGATTTAATCTTTTAAAATTGCCGACATTTTGCGGTATAGCTGTTACAAAGTTCTTAAAATTTATTATATATAATTCCTCTAACGGATAATTTCTTGCACGGTATAATAAATCGTCAAGATTAACCGGCGCTCCGAATTGACCGCCGGTTATTACAAGAGTTTTAATTGATTTATATTGACTCATCTGATCAATTGTACGTTGAACTGTTTTCAACGACATATCAATACAGAGCATTGTCATCTCATTAAAGTAATCCGCATTTTTAATCTTCGGAGATTCATCGTCTTTAAAATCTTCTATAATCTCTTCACGTAAAGGCTCAGCAAGCAGCACATCTGCGTTTTCTCCTTTTTTTGCAATTTCCCACATTTGCTTAAATAGTTTTGATTTGTATTCCGCACCTTCCTCCATTTGTTCTTGAACTTGCTGATCATTAGAAGGATTATTGTTTTTTCCCGACAGCATCAACTGCTTTGATAGTTCTCTTATTTTCTCGTTAGCTTTCTTTGCCTCTTGGGCATTATCCCAATTAGTGTTTCGTCTTATCTCCGCCATCTTCTGCCTTATCTGGTTTGCATCCATTTTTTGCGCAGAAGCGCCAGTTATTGCAAATAAAAGAATTACACATAAATGAAAATATTTCATGATGTTTAATCACCACCTTCGATAAAAACATAATCGTCAGGGAATGTATAATTCGAATATTTAAAAGCAGATTCCAATAATATTACATACTCATCAACTGCTTCAAGAGCTATTAAACCGGGTGATGATAAATCTTTTTTAATCCCAGTGGTTATCTGATTTAGTTTCGCATTCACTTCTTCCAGCCTGTAATAATCCGGCATCAATTTTTTGAGATCAGTATATCTGTCTTCAATAATTTTAAGATAATGGGGCGTAAGTTTGTTACAATAATTTCTTTCAATTCCTCTAACTTCTTCAACTATATTTGTTTCAAATCCAGTTGCCTCAATTTTGTCCATTAATGGTTTACGCTTTTCATCACGCTCTTTTGTTGCTACTGAGTCAAGTTTATCCAACTCACGCATTTTCTCCATATATTTATCGCCTACTGCTTTTAGCCTTTGCATGATTAAGCTTTGTTCCTTAGCTAGTTCATATCTCTGCATATTTGTATTTTGATCTTTCTTGGCAGCTTCCGGATCAGCTTGAACTTTTGCCATCTGTTCGGTTGAATACGCCTCAGCCCATGCTTTCTGACCTTCTTTGCTCATCTTTTTTAGATTCTTAATTTCATCAATAGATAAATTAGCTTTCTGTTGCAAAGCTTTATTTATCATAGCTTGTTTTTCTTCTTCTGACATCTCATCTTTTTCAAGCTTATTCATGTCTGATTCGGATAATCCATATTGTTTTGCTATGTTTTGTTTCATCTGGTCTTCTGAATTATCATAATTTTCTTCTACTGTTTTTTTACGACTTTCTATTTCAATTGTTAAATTTGAATGAAGACTGTCCAAATTTTTTAGATACTCTACTTTTGCTGCTCTAGTCATTGAACATATGTTATCCGGCAAATTAGGAATTTGGCTTAGATATGCTTCCGGCTGCACTTGGCAGTAGACTAATGATGTAACAAAAAGACAAATTATTACAGTGCCCAGCTTTTTCATATTATTCACCCTTAAAAAATTAATTGATGTTTAATTATAGTTTTATAAACTCAACTCTCCGGTTGAGCGCTTTATTCGTTGCATTATCATTTGGCGCAACCGGTTCTATTTCGCCTTTTCCATCTGTTTCTATTCGCGCTGCTTCTATGCTGAAATCATTTGTTAATGCATTTTTTACTGCAGCTGCGCGCCGCTTTGATAAATCAAGATTGGACTTATCGTCGCCGTCTGAATCAGTATGACCGACTATTTTAATTTTTACGTTAGGATTATCTTTTAGTATTGCGGCAATCTCCTTAATTGAAGGATATGATTCAGGCTTTACTACATCTTTGTTTACATCAAAGTAAATTCCATAGCTAATCAGCTTTCCATCGGTAAGCAGCTTACTTCGCATATCCGGAGCTCCAACTGCTATACGTATATTACTCACCATTCCTGCGCCATCTTCGAATCTAAGTCTGTCAATCTTTATACAATCGGTGGGTAGCCCTTTTGGAAGGTCGAACAATTTGTTTTGATCCTGATACAAACGTATCCTTGATTTCTGTACCCAGATGGCAATGTGGTATTTTTGATTTTCTTTTTGATATAAAGTTTTATCATCAATATAACCACTTAAACCTGCTGGGCCGCAGTCTTTCTTATTAAACCACGAATTATAACTTGGTCTGCCAAAGGACTCAACTTTCAATTGAAATCCTCCTTGACCTGGAGCAGTTCCGGGATCCCATGCACGAATATTCTTCGCCTGCATAAGGCGCATGTGCCAGCCATCCATTCTTTTATCCTTTCCTTGTATCGGAATAAAATCATATTCAATAGTATAATTATCTGGTAATTGAATTAATGCATCTGTCCATATACATTCGCGGCAAATAAATCTCATCCAATGCCCTGGAGATAAATTCGTTGTCACCACTTCTGCCGATCCGTTTGTATTCCAAAGTGCAGGAAAGTCACCTACAGCATCTTGACTGAAATCATCGAAAAAGATTACCTTCTCGCCAGGAATAAAATCATATTTTGAATTAATAACTGCCTGAATATTTGTTTCATTTTCTTTTGATTGTGGGGTAGTAATATTCTGCTGTTTGTCCTGCACCTTTGCTTCTCCCTCTTTCTTTTTCTGATCACCGCCTGTTAATTGCTTTTCAACTTCATCATAACCTTTCTCTACCCCTTTATCAATTTTATCCTTTGCTCTTTTCTCTCCTTCCTTTTTAACTTTCTCCTCAGCTTTCTTTTTCAGTTCATCTAAAAATTGACCTTGCGAGGTTTGTATAAAACCGAAAGCAAGTATCAGAGCCCAAACAAAGAATACCTTTTTCATATTTCACTCCTTTTTTAATTTAGCTAAAGTACACCTCGGCTATAAGCCGCTAATTAACTTCAGATTTTTCTATTAACGGAACATTTTTATGTTTCGTTTTTAACACTTGGTAACATAAAGGTAAATAGAGTAATTCTCCATAATTCAATAAAGAATATTGAAAAAATTAAATCATAAAAGATTTCTCTAGCAAATCGAATTGCTCACCCTGATTTTAATATTTTATAGTAACACTGCAACTTAAACTTCCCCCTAACCAGAACAATCCGGTTATAATTACGCTAAAGGCATATTCCTGAAGCCTGAAGAGTAAGAGCATCTAAAATTTCTCAATATGAAGTAAGCCGTTTAGCTTTCCTCTAGAACACCGGTTTTAATCTACCGTTTGATAAAATATATTCAACTAATTTACTTTTAACATAAGGAATTTTCTTTTTAAAGTAAATAAAATAATTTTCTTCTTTTTCAAAATGGCAGTACCTGATAAAATAAATTTGTCAATTAAATTCATCATGCTTCGTCAGAGATTTTATAACTGATACTCTTATTAACAAGCAAAATACAAAGTAGAGTATTGTTTTTTTTCATGTTCCTTCAAATAGTTACAATAAATTTATAATAAAACAATATTTACAACTTAAGTTGCTAAAAACGAATAAAATGGTTCATTTGTCATTCCGAACTTGTTTCGGAATTTTTATCTTTAAGTTGTTTTTAGATGATGAAACAATTTCAACATTACAATTGCATAAATTTAGTTAATAAGTAATCTTGGAGGTAAACAAAGTTGACAGTTACTTCATTATCGATAATTTCGTTAAAATCTTATTAGAATAGAATAATATTTATAACTTCAAGATAATAATTTTAGGAGTTACCATCCCTTTCAAAGAGCCATAATTAAATGTCAATCGTAGACTATATTATCCTTTAAGCAAAAAAATATTTAAGTTATCGAAAATATTCATTATTATTTTAGGAAAGTCTATAAAATTATTGTTTCTAATCCTGCTTAAAATATTTTTATTATTTTTAACTTATTTTCTCTTTAATAAAATTCTGAAAATTATAATAACTAACTGATTAAATGCAGTCTACGATTTGAAATTATTTATTATAAATATATTCTTCATGCTTCTAATAATTACTGCATCTGTGCTAGGGCAGCAGGTTATATCTTTTGGCAATAATGGCTGGAACAGTAACCAAAAATTAGATTCAAGTTTTACTACAAATGGATTTAAATTTACCAGTAGTGAATCGTTTTATACCAATTATGGATACAATTTTAATATAAACACAGTAAGTCTTTATTATGTATTTCTTCAGCCGGCAACCGATAGAATTACTATTTTAACACCAAATGGAGAATCTCTAAGTCTAATTAGTTTAGCAGCATACCAAGTTAGTGAGGTCAGTACTGCAGGACTTATAATAGAAGGATGGAGTAATTCATCATTAAAATATTCTAACTCGTTTTCAAAAATTACATTATGGAAAGTTCTGACATTGAACTATAACAACATAAATAAGATCGTAATCAAGCTGGATTCATCAGCTAGCAGCAGCTTAACTGATTATGACTTTGATAATTTCACTTTTAAAAGCAACATTACTTCAGTTAACCTAGACTCTAATTTAATTCCTCAAAAGTACCGGCTAAGTCAAAACTTTCCTAACCCATTTAATCCAAGCACAAAAATTTATTATTCCTTGCCGAAGAGTAATTTGGTTACCATTACGGTATTTAACATACTCGGGGAAAAAGTCAAAACACTCGTAAATGAATATCAAAATGTAGGTAATTATTATGTTGAATTTAAAGCCGATGGAATTGCAAGCGGAATATACTTCTATCGTCTTCAGTCCGGTGATTATGTTTCAATTAAAAAGATGATCCTACTTAAATAAAAAATGATATATTTATCTTTAAAGCATAGAATACTTTTTATATGTTATTATAAATTTGCATCCCTTATTGAGGATTAAAAAATGAAATTATGCAGCCATAAGATTTTGAAAATATTAAATTCATTCACAAGTTCTTTGGTAAGTACACTTTTCACCCTCTTAATTATTTTATTCTACGGTTCAGCTTCTGCACGGACAAATTATACTTCACATATTAATATCGATTCATTGATTACGAAATTGGAAGCTTCAAATGTTAGTACTTATTATTATGAAATAAAAAATCCGAACGATTGGGAAGATCTTAGTACATTTCTTCCTAAAGCAAAAATTTCCGGCATTATTGTTTGCGTATCGCTAATGCCACCTAGTAAAACTCCACCGGTTTGTACTTCATGCAGTTATTCGGAACCATATGAATTGGATTATATAACCTGGGCTAAGGAGATTGCTTATTTATCGCTCAGGTATTCAAACATTATTGGCTTTAACATTGAAGACCTTGGAGAAAATTTGAATCTGGGATATCTTAAGAAATCTTATATCCAAAGTATAATAACCGAGAGTGCTTCGATTAACCCTAAGCTTCAGTTCATTACTTCAGGAAATACTTATTATGTTGATAGAAATGCAACCGGTAATGGTTCTGGTTCAAGCTGGGCTAATGCTGCAACAGCACTGTCTAAATTAAATTGGTCTTTAATTAAAGGCGGGGATACAATATATATTTCCGGAGGAATTGATTCGGTAATTTATCCTCAAGACTTTATAAAAAATATTCGTCCTGTCGGCATCATTACAATTACTGCCGGAAAAGATCCGGGGCATAATGGAAGGGTTATCTATTCGGCAAGCGAGATAAATAATTACAGCTCTTCTCTTACAATTGATGGCTGCAGTAATATTAAACTGTCTGGTATTACAGTCCAATGGGAGATCGATAATAATAACAAATACTGTAATAATATGTTAATCTTGAATTCTAGTAATTGCTATGTAGATAATTGCCATCTTTTAACTGATGGGCATTGCGCACCACTGTTTTTACACGGAGACACTAGCATATCTGTAACAAATAATAATATTGAAACGCTTTTAAATTCAGTAAATGAAGTTACTCAGAATGATCAGGATGGAATTGATGTTGAGTTCGGCGGCGGCGGTCATACTATAACCGGAAATACGATTCATATTAGGGGATTAAACGGTACCGTCTGGCATATTGATTGTATGCAGTGGTATAAGGAAGGTTCTACACAAAACTTGCAGACTGTTATTGCCGGTAATTTCTTTTACGATGTAGTTCCTTCGGCAATTTACAACGGCTCTGCAATTTATATGTCTGGATGTTTTTCGAATAGATTTTTAATATATAACAATATTGTATGCGGTAATACTACCGATTGGGATGGATTGAATTTTGTAGGAAACCCTGGTTATAATACTTCTGTTAGATTATTTAATAATACTATTCTAAACGGAAGTCAGAAAGCATCTTGCTTATTATTTTCAAATTTAGATACTTTAATCATTCAGAATAATATTATTATAAATGATGTTTCAGCTTCTAAGGAAATATTAATTATTAACCCTGCAACAATTCATTATCTTCAATCAGATTATAATCATTGGTACAGCAGGAATAGAGCATGGAATGATTGGACTGAATCTGTAGATTTATTATGGACTACATGGCAAGGTATGGGATTTGATCAACATTCACTGAATGGTCCAGTCATACTTGCGAATCCATATGATACGAATTCAATAGAAGGTTATAAAGTTATTTCAGGAAATACAAAAGGAATGGATTTATCACAATATTTCACAACCGATATTTTGGGGAATTCTCGATTGCCGGGTTATTGGTATATTGGGGCACTGCAATCTCCATAATTGATATTACGAATTGCAGATGAGTGAAGTAAGCTAAGATATGTATGATTTAAAAACTACTATTAAATAATAGCAGCTAATCTAATTGCTTCTGGCCCCGTTGAATAATATGTTATGGAAGCAATGGAAAAAGTATTTTACATCCGTAATAAAATAATCTTTGCTGTATGATATCAAATACTTCTGTTCTGATATCATAATCTCGTCTAAAGTCTTTGGATTATCAGCGTAGAACGGAGGAATTAGCCCGGGCTTGCATTGGAGTCTTTTCTTCTTTAATTCTTCATTATATAAATTAAAATAATGCTGGCTTAATGGTCGCGGTCCGACAAGCTTTAGGTCGCCTTTTATTAGGTTGTAAATCATAGGCAGCTCGTCTATCCATAATTTTCTTAGTATGCCGCCCCAGTATGTTATACGGAAATCATTTTTAAATTTACCGCCCTCCTGTAAATCAAATTTCTTATAGATAAATTCTTGCAAATATTCTGAGTAAGCATGCATGGTTCTAAATTTATAAACTACTATTGGCTTGCCTCCCTTTCCCAGCCTTCTCATCTTAAAAATTAAGCCGGTGGAAGGTATTACATTTTTAATGGGTTCTTTAATTTTCTTTACTATAAAAAACATTGTGCCGTTTAATATTTTTAAGTTAAGCACTTCGAACCCGCTGAAGTACAACCTTCCTAAGCCTTCGGCAAGAGTAATCACTCTTTGAGTTCCTCCTGTAAGCCAAAAGTATATTCGTTTGGAGAAGCTTAGCTTTGGGAAAACTCGGTTCAGAATAAAATCAATAAAATAAATTAATTGTCCGAAATAGTATGGATATTTTTTTAGAAAGCTTTGATGCCTTAAGTAGCTTGTTTCAAAATGTCCTGCGTAGATTCCTCCTGTTACTAATTTCTTATTTACTTCAGAGAGAAATTCATTTGTATTTTGTATTCGGTTTACTGTCTCAAGGTTCAAAAGAAATTTAATGTCCCCGTTCGGTAAGTAATCAATATTGGAAACATTATTTGACTTAAGAATTAATGAGGAATCATAATCAAAAGAGCGCAAGTCAATGCTTTTATCTAAAAACTCATAAACTTCAGGATACCTTTGCAGTGAAAAATTCTTAAACTTTGATTCAGATGTTTCTGAACTGTTCCTATTATTATGCGAAATCCTGTAATTAAAACTCCGGATAGGATTGTCTTCATTAAGCAGAATATCCCCGAAAATACCTTTGACGGGAAAATTTGCAATTGATAATGATACTAATCTGTGCTTCAAAATATAATAACCTACTGAAGTACCAATAAACGAAAGCGCGGAATAAAGAATTACTCCGTATACAATCGTAGCAACCTCATCTACATTTAACCTCAATAAAAAAGCAATAAAGGAAGACAGAGCTAAAATAATTATGTACGACTTAATATAACGCCACTTAAACGCCCAGTAATCTTTTCTTCTAAATGCCGGATTGAATTGGTATCCCAGCAGCGATCCTAAAAACCAGCTTAAGTATAAACCTGCAAAAAGAGTCAGATTATCTATGTTAAATAAAAAATTCCCTTCCAGCTTATAGATAATAAATAAATTAACGATACCGAATAATACAACTTCAAATGAAAATGCCTTTGAACTATAACGAAGTTCTATATTTTTCAATTTGGTGCTGCTTTTATTTTTTCTAATCAAATTGTAAATCTCAATAGAGAAGGATAATATCAATGAACTAAGAATAACGAAACGTGAAACTCCGATTAGATTGAATTGGAATATTATAAAAGATAAAATGCCCAGCATTAAGAAAAATGAAATAGTATATGTGTACAGTTTGCTAATAAAAGGATAGTCATCCCGGTTCTTAAATTTCCTTGTAAGTATAACTGCTGCCGCCCATGAGATCATAAATGCGGCATAATAAAATCCATAACCTTTAACTTGGGATATTCCGCCTTCATAAAAATATAAAGCGGCAAAAAATGCTCCTGTATATAATGTATAGTTTTTAATTATTCTTGTTAGCATATCAGTTTTAATCACCAAATAAATTGGAAGAATCTGTTTTCTTTTTATCGTGATTTTTTAATGTCTGTGTGAAGTATCTTAAAATATTATGCCATTTATTTTTAGAGAATTAATGCATATAATACCGACGAAGTGCATTTATCATCGACGAATTAATAGCCGAATTCTCATAGTTAGATTTTATAAAAGATTTGTAATTTATTGAGACGTGTTTTTGAATTATGAAGTAAGAACTTGGATTCTAAATTCTGTATGAAGAGACATTTAACGTTTTAGATACATTGAATGATTTACAAGTGTTATTTGGTAACAAAGTTCGAAGTAAGTCATACTGAGGCTTCCTCTGGCTTCTCACTATGCTCTTTGCCCTCTGCGCTTTGCATTAACTTCTTACAAAGAGATATTTCTTAATTATATTCTTGATGTTTTGCATAATTAGTTCATTAGACCATTTAACAAAATTATCATTCCATCTTTGCGGATGAACTGTTATCATTAAGCGGTCACGCAGTTTCTCAAGGCTGTTTATGATATCAAAAGTAGACTTAAGCCCGGGAATATTATTTGAATTAACTTTGTCACGCACGCTGACATCTCTTCCATTCCATCTTCTGCCGGTATCGGTTAGATAATCGAAGTCGCTCCAATTTAAATCCAGGTATGGCTCTGCAATTATTCCCAGATTTTTATAGTTGTATTTCTTCCAAATAATTTTATTATCAAATTTAGAGAGCGGACTGCCGTGCATGCATATAGTTTTTATATCGGCAACCCTTCTTATTTTATCCAGATTTTTACAAAAGCTTTTATAAGATAAATCTATTAGCTGCTCTTCGCTAATTTCTGTTTTTGGATTATTTAATTTGAATTCTCTATTAGCTAAATCAACATCCTCATAATGATATCCAATCTTGTGTCCAAGTCCTGAAATTTCTTTTATAATTTCTTCATTAAAACTTTCCGGTACAATCCTAAAATAATATGTACCTTTAATGCCAAGTGAGTTTTCAATTAATGCCGTTCTTAAAGAATTTTGAGGCAGACGATCGACATCATGTCTTAAAATTACAAATGGATTATGATCAACATTTGCTCTTGATTCGATGTAATCTCCCAACGGGATAAATGAATAGCCTTTTGAAATTAGAGATTCCAAAAGTTTTTTATAAACGGTTAAAGTAAAATCCATATTTTATTTAAAATTATATTGATATTCAGGATTCTTTTTCATAATGGTTTTGCTTTCAGGATAGTTTTCTACAAACCATACCATAAACCCAGTTACATCAATCTTATCTTTCAAAATTTTGTTTCTCTTTCCCTTAAATTTAGTTTCTATATCCGGTTGAGAAAGCAATTCGGAAACTTTATTAATAACATTAGTATCATCCTTTAGGTGATAGGAGATATTATATTTTTCACTTTGCTCATTTAAGTAACCGACAGCCAGCGAATTAACATAAACATTTGGGATGCCCAGTATTGAACATTCGGATGCCGTTGTTGCCCCTTCGCCAATATATAACGTCGCATCAGCCAATACATTGTGAAATTCGGATGGCTGAATTTTTAGATTATAATCTTCCAAATTATCAGGCAGTTTACCCTCGGAGGAAATAAATATTTTATATTTTTCTTTCAGTAAGTTTATCAATTCGTATTTAATATTTAGCTTTAAGCCCATTTGACCTCTGTCATGATTAGCAGCCCATGATATAAATCTGATTACTATATATTTCTCATCCCTACTCAAATTTAAATATTCTCTGCCTGTTTTTTCATGCTTAAAATATTTTGGATTTAAATAACACAACTCCATATAACCGTCGAAAAAGATTTGTTTGCTTCCTAGTCTTTTATAAAAACATTTTGGAGTTAGAATAACATCTGTAAATGGCATATACATTAAACGTTCCAGATTTGAATGTTCGGTATCATCAAAAGCTATGTGGGGTTTGCCTAAGAGCTTCGCAGCGTGAGCAGCATATACAGAACCGAAGCTTAGAAAAATATCCGGATGAAATTTCTTTGCTTGTTTGTAAACAAATGAATCGCCCTTAAATACATATAAAAACTTACCAATCGCCCCTGTGTTGCCTTTTCCTCTACTGCAGTAATCAATTTTATAATATTCTAATAACGAATGAATTCCCTCTCTATCTCTAGCAACTACGCAAAAGGTATGCCCCTCCCTTTTCATAATACTTATAAAATTTCTGAAATAATGGACATGTGCAGGATGACCAATATCTATCAATATTTTCATATTGTCTTTGCTAAATTAAAAATCGAGGCTTAACATATCAACAAAATATATTTCCAATAACAGAAGTCTGCCAACGAATGTGTAAAATCATTTTCGATTTTATTAAGGTTATGTTTTCCTTAGAAGACTATCTTATCTTGATTCTATAATTAAAGAAATCATATCTTCTCCTTTGTTTCTACTTAAAGTTATATTGATAATCAGGATTGAATAACATAGTTTTAAAGCTGCTTGGATAATTCTCTACAAACCAAACCATAAAGGCGGTAACGTCAATCTTTTCCTCAAGCATTTTTTGCAAATGGTCCTGCCACTCTTCTTTAAGATTTTTCTTTTTTATTAATTCTTTTACAGTTTCAATTAGGTTATGTGAATTTCTTAAGTTTAAAAGAAGCCCGTAATCGGCTTGCTCTCTTAATGTTCCGGCATCCAATTCATTAACGTATATTGCAGGGGTTCCCAATACCGCACATTCGGAAGCCATTGTTGCACCTTCACCAATATATAAGGTTGCATACTTCAATACATTGTGTATCTTTTCAGGCGGAACAGGAAGTTTATATTTTTTTAACTGGTCAGGTAATTCTGCTTCGGATGAAATAAATACTTTATGTTCTTTACTCAGCTCTTCAATAAGAGCCATTTTAGTATCCCAATCAATTCCTTTAATACCAAAGTCGTGACTTGCCTGCCATGATATGAATCTCAACAAAACAAATTTATCACCGGGTAAAATCTTCATTGTTTCTAGTATTGAGTTATCCAGTTCAAAATATTTGGGATGCAATGAACAAAGCTCAATAAAACCTGAAAATCTTATTTGTTTCTTACCTAAATTTTTTATGTAAGACTTGGGAGTAAGTATTGTTGACGTAAATGGGAAACACATTAAATGTTCTAAGACCGCATGTTCAGTGTCATCAAACGTAATATGCGGCTTTCTTAAAAAAAATGCGGCATGAGCCGCGTATGTTGAACCAAAGCTCAAAAATAGATCTGGTTTAAACTTAAGCGCTGATTTTATTAGTATCCAATCACCCTGAAAAATATATAATATTTTTCCTATGAGACCGGTCTTTCCTTTTCCGCGCGAAGTATAGGGAATATTATACTTGTCCAGCAAATTAAATGTAACTTCTTTGTCACGAGCAGTTATCGAAAAGAGATGTCCTTTCTCCGTCATGATCTTAATAAAATTTCGGAAATAATGAACATGAGCAGGATGACCGATGTCCAGATGTATTTTCACTTGCGTATCTTTCCTATAATTTCCAAACCTAACTTACCAAAACTGTATAATTGTTTATTATAAATTTTTACAAACCTGCCGTAGTTAACAAGTTCTCCACCGAATTTTGATTTAAACTCTCTTACACCATAATCCATGTTAGGCTTTCCCGCACCAAGAAAATCAAAATACTTTATTCCGTTATTTGCAGCGAATTCAATTGGAGCCCAGGTAGCTAAAACACTTGGGTAGAAGTTCTTATATTGTCCGTCAAGTCCGCAAATAAACCATTCATAAATTTTGTTCTTATCTATCGGACACATTATTCCGCCGATAATTTTATTTTCATACTTAACCAGAAAATACTTACCTAATTTTTTATTGTTGTAAAACTTTTCAAAAAAATCAAATTCAGGAAGAGGCTTCTTTACTTTGTTTTTATATAGTTCACTTAGTATGGAGTAAAAAGATTTAATATCTGCAAGACTTTCCGGTTCCGTAATGACAGTTCCATTCTTAAGACTAAGATGCAACTGCCTTCTTTTACTGGTATTAAGTAGTTTCTTGTTTTCTTCTATTGTCGTCACCGGAACAATATAATTCAAGTGTTCTTCAAATTTATACCCTGAATTATGAAATACTCCTTTGTATAATTCCATATCAAAGAAAGCTCTAAACTCGGCATAGATAACTCTCTTTGCAATTATCTTATCAAAATATTGCAATAATTGCAGAGTAATTTCAGCGTCATCGTTCTTTATAACAGGTCCGTTGTATATTATACATCTGCGGGAAAGGAAGCCTTTTATTTTATTCTTTTCTTTCATGATGATGGCTAAGAGGCTGCCGACAACTTCCTCTCCTTCTGTTGCAACTATTATCAACGGTTTGTATTTGTCAACAGAAGCAAAGTAAGTAAAGGCTTCAAGGGATTGAAAAAAATTTCCATTCGGATGCTGTTCCTGGAAACAATTAAAAGAATCCTTATCGATTGTATTAATATCTTCTATTACTCTGATTTTCATTACATCATAAAGGCTAAAATAAAAGATGCTTTAATTTACTTTCAGCAATTATAGCAGCTTGTATAACTGAAGTTACTCAAGAACATAAAAATGTCATGCTGAGCTTGTTTCAGCATCTAAAAATATTTCAAAAAGGAGATTCCGAAACAAGTTCGGAATGACAAAACACTATTTTGTGTAACTTTAGTTGTAAAGTTATGACTTCAATTGATTACCGAATTGTCACTTCGCATATTTCAGATACAGTATATGAGGAATAATGTGAAGCTTAACAGCAATCTTAATTGGGAATTTTAATGCTCTAATCAATGGGAGATATGTCGGATAATCATTGAAAGATTTCGGCTTAGCTTTCATAATCTTATCAAAATCTACTTCAGTTAAACCTAGCTTATTGATTACATAATCCACAACCTTTTCATCATAAGGATATTCAGTGTTCTGGATCTCCTTTATAGCCTCATCCCTGGTTATCTGTTTAGATCTTATTAAAGCAGAAAGTTCAGTCTTTCTTTTATCGAAACCGAAGTGCTGCGGTAAATAGAAAGATTGGAAAAACTTTGTATAGTTATTTTCATGATGGTGTCCGCTGTAGTACTTCCAATTAACTTTCTCCGACAACAATACATCAACATCATCTTTTATATATTCAACATATTCAATTAAGCGTATCTCTCTAATTCTCTTGAAGAACATATAATAAATTAATTTTGATAACGACATAATCGAAAAACTTTTTATCTTTTTAATCTTTCCAAACTTTTTGTGGACAGCTTTTAAATACCTTGAATCCATGTAAGTCCAGCTTATCGGCGAAGTACCTTCAGTACGAAATGAATGTCCGTTTAAAATATATTTTATGCCTTCCTTATAAGCCGTGTTGTATAAGATTGAGTAAATAGCATAATCTGCCGGAATATCTGCATCAGGTGTTCCTGATTTCAAAAATGCAACCTGTAAATCTTTAAACTCTTCCCAATCCGCGACTACTGTATGCAGATCCACGTTCAGCTTCTCGCATGCATTTTTAATATTGCTTACAGATATATCTGAATTCCATCCGTAGTCAAAGTGAACCGCAAGAGGGCGCAAGCCTAATTCTACTGCCTTGAAGAGTACAAACGTACTATCTCTTCCTCCGCTTAATCCGGCTATGCAGTCGTACTTTTTACCTTTGCCTTTTTTCTTAATTTCTTCAACTATCTTGAGCAGCTTTTTCTGGCTTTCCTCACCTTCGGGAAATATTTTTTCCATTTCATCATGAATATGACAGTATTTGCAAACTCCTTTTTCATCAAACCATATGTCCGCCACAGTAGAATCTAATATGCACCTGGTGCATGTTTGAACTTTAGCTTGTTCCATCTTTTTCTCTTGATATGTAAAATTTGTCAATGATTTTATTTAACTCACGTTACGCACATGTCATGCTGAACTTGATTCAGCATCCCAAAAATGTCGGAAAATGAGATTCCGAATCAAGTTCGGAATGACAAAGTAAATTAGATCCTTAATTGTGCGTAACGTAAATTATTTAATGTTTATTTAAGAATTTCGATTTCAGATAGTAAAAAGTATAAAAATTAATTTACGTTAAATAAGAATAATCTTAATATTTATTCTTTAAGAATAAAAAAGATTTTTCAGTTCTTCCTGAGAAGGATAATTTATCAGTACAGCTCTTCTTGGTCCGTGAAAGACAAATAAACTGCCCGCACCAATTGCAGAACATTTACCTATTTCGACAGCTTTTTTAAAATCATCTAAACGCCCTGCACCTCCAAGAGCAACTACCGGAATTGAAACAGATTTTGAAATTCTTCCGATTAAATCCAAATCATAACCTTCATAAGAGCCGTCTTTATCAACCGATTGAATTATTAACTCACCGGCACCAAACTCTTCAAATTCCTGTGCGGCTTCAAGAGGATCCTTTGATAATGTCTTTTTACCACCGTAAATACAAATTTTATCTTTGCCGAACATCGACTTTTTTACATCCATACAGACTACAATGGTCGAAGAGCCGAAGACATTTACTGCCTCTTTTACAAAATCCGGATTTTCAAAGCTGACAGTATTTAAAACTACTTTTTCAACTCCCATTGAAAGCATGTTCCTAATATCCTTTATAGTGCGGATTCCCCCTCCTACTGCAAACGGCATATTGGCTTCGTCGCCTACTTTATAAACAAACTCGTTTGAGATACATCTTTTTTCCGAAGATGCTGTTATATCGAGAAAGATAAGTTCATCAGCTTTTTTATCATTGAAAATTTTGACCGCATTTATCGGATCTCCAACATATCTGTAATTACCAAACTTTACGGATTTAGTTAATCCTAAATTCTTTAATAAAAGCACTGGAATGACTCTTGGACGAAACATAATTATAATTCTATAAATCTCTTTATAATTTGAAGTCCTGCTTCATGACTTTTTTCCGGATGAAATTGTGTACCGTAAATATTCCCTTTTCTCAAAGCAGATACAAATTCATAATCATACGAAGTTTTCATCCATACAGCATCTTCATCATAGCACTTCACATGGTAACTGTGCACGAAGTAAAATAATTCGCCGTTAACAAGGTCCTTATCAAGTTCATTACTATTTACTATTTCAACTGAGTTCCATCCCATATGTGGGACTTTATATTTCGTCTTGTCGGAAACTTTAAATCTTACTGTTTCCGCATCAATCCATCCTAATCCGGGTACGTTGCCCTCTTCACTATAACCGGTAAATAACTGAAGCCCCAAACAAATACCCAGTACAGGAATTTTATCTTGCAGCACCATTGTATTAAGAAGATCAATCAGCCCTGTTTCATGTAACTTAGTCATTCCTGTTTTAAAATGTCCAACTCCGGGAAGAATAAGCTTGTCGGCAGATTTTATTTCCGAAAAGTCAGACGATATTTTTACCTCAACATTTAATCTTCGAAATTTATTTGCGATCGATCGCAGATTACCCATCCCGTAATCGACAATAATAATATTGTCTTGTTCGCGTCTCTCTAATATTTCAAGATTTTCTTGGCATACTGCCGATTCATTAAATGTTATCATAAAGGATAAAATAATTAAAAATTAGTAACGTTGTTTTTTTAGTTAATAACTGAAGTTACGCAAAATGAATAAAATGGTCCATTTGTCATTCCGAACTTATTTCGGAATCTTTATTTTTAAGCTGTTTTTAGATGCTGAAGCAAGTTCAGCATGACAATTGCATAACTTCAGTTAATAATTTAAAATTGCAATTTGAATTTTGACCAATTATCACGCCATTACTGAAGCTTAATCTCCGGGTTCCTTATCAGAAACCGGTGCTTGCCTGAAGGAGTTAATTCTATTTTATCAACTATCTCCAATTGGAATTTTACCGAACTACCGAAAAAATCATTCCAGTAATTATTAGTCTCTTTTTTTGCTTTTTCATCAAAAAAACTGTTTACTACGAGTCTCATTTTGATAGAATCTCTTTTTTCTTGAATCACTTGAAATTGATCGACTGATATTGAATCGTTAAAAAATGGGAAGAAATTTACTTCCAACAGATAATCACCGTTAGGCAATAATAATATTGCATTATCTCTTCCTTTAATTTTCGAAATATTAACATAGTTTCTTCCGCAGCCGCATTTTTTCCCTTCTCCTAAAACAACATAATCCTGTGAATCATAACGAATAAATGGATTTGCATAATTAAATAAATGAGTCGTAACATGCCTCTTTGGCTTTTCAGGATCATTCTTGGAAAAGCTGTCTTCAATAAATTCTGAAATTGCATATTCTTCGGAAGGATGATAATTTTCTAAATTCTCGCATTGAGAAAAAACAGATCCGCCTTCACAACTATATGAATCATAAATTTTGGTTTTGAATATTTTCTGAATCTTCTCTCTCATGTATGGATAAAGTGTACTTGCCGTAGTGTTAATTGCTTTCAGATTTTTTAATTTTATTCCGCCTTGCTTTTCTATTAAGTTAGCCATGAAATATAAAGGTGCCGGATAGCATCTAATAATTTCCGGATCAATTTTTTCAATTTCCTTTATTAATTCTGAAAATTTCTTATCTGATAAGTTATCAAATGAAATATAAGTACAGTTGTTTAATAAATCCTGCACCTTTTTCATTATTGAATGTCTTGGATGCTTTGAGATTTTAACGTACTTATCGCCTAATTGATAATTCATCCAGTACCAAGCCCTAATCCCTGCTGCCTGCTGTATGGAATAAGATTTTCTTGATTCAAAAAAACTTAACGGTTTACCTGTGGAACCGCTTGATGAGTTCATAATTCTCTGAGATGATGGTATATTTTTGGCAACTATATTTTCCGGAAAATTCTTTCGAAAATCTTCTTTAGTTAAAATGGGAATTTTGTATAAATCATCTTTGGATTTTATGTCATCAGGAGTAAGTTTAATCTTTTTGAATAATTCGTTGTAATAAGGTACGTTATTATATGCATGCTTAACTAATTCCCGGAGCTTCCTGTTTTGGAATTCGTCTATTTGTTCTCGTGTCCACCACTGGCTTTCCAAAGCAGAATCGAGTTCTTTTGAAATGGTATATCTTCCTGCAAAATCACTTAAAGGAAGTACAATATTTTTCAATATTAAATTTTTTCCGGACATATCAATTAGTTTACCTGATTACTTGCAATTTCTAATACGCTGCCCCAGATTTCATTTACGCGCTCTAATGAATATTCTTTTTTTATTTCTTTTGCTTTAGATGAAAGCTTTTTAATTTTCTCCGGCACTTTGATTAGCGATCCAAGGATTGCTGCCAATTCATCTTCGTTATTAAAATTTTTATAGACGTAACCATTATAGCCGTCTTTTACTGCATCTGTTATATCACCAACATCGGAAACTACCGGTACACAGCCGCAAGCCATAGCTTCCAATAAAGCTAAAGGAAAGCCTTCGCCTTTAGAACACAACACATATACTTTTGCATTATTATAAATATCATTCTTGCTTTCTTCACCAATCCATCCGGTAAATTGTATATGCTGCTCAATTCCTAATGCTCTTGCTTCTTCTTTAATATTTTCGAAATCAGGACCATCACCTGCAATAATTGCATTTGTTTCAACAGACTTATTTAATTTGTGCAATGCTTTTAACAAAAGTGAAATATTCTTGTTTTTATCAATCCGCGAAATCGAAACAATATCATATTTCCTTTCCTTATTGAAATCATTATATCGTTCCATGCTGATTACATTAGGTAAAATAACAATCCTGTCTGGATTAAAACCATTTGAAATAAGATAATCATAAGTTTTTTTACCGGTAACTGTAACTACTCTGGATCCTCTAAATAGTAATAAATTTATTTTCTCAATAAGCCAACCCTTTACCCAGTACTCGCGATGCCCTGCAACCGTAACATGAATATAAGGCAGCCCTGATAACAAGCTTATTAACCTTCCAATATAGCCGTGAGGATAAATAAGTACACCTGCAATTATATCGATATTATATTTTTTGCAAATCTGTATTCCTATCCTAACTTTATTAATTTGCTTTAAACTTTTACTTGTTCCATCAGAAGTACCGGATATATAAGTTACCTTTTCATTTACAATTGTACCCGGCGTATCTCTAAGAACATATACATGCTCTAAATCCTTTTGCAGAAGCAAAGGTCTTAAAATGCTGTTAAGAGAATTATCCGCTAATTTTGCGACGAGTAAAATTTTCATAATAAAATTAAATATTACCTGCGACCCGGTCGAATACGTTTTTAATTAATTGCCGCCGGTTCCTTGAAAGCAGCATCATTTCCAGTAGATGTATTTTCATCAATATTCTCTGATATTGATGATTCTGTCTTAACTTGCTTTTATAATATTTAATGTAATCGTCTTTTGATGTACAAATTAAATTCTGCATTTGAGATTCATATTTGTTCAGTTTCTTATGAATATTTAATGACTGAGATACAGAATTAATTTTATCCCGGCTCAACTTTACCTCAAAAGCTTGGTAATCAATCTTTTCATCTTTATTGAAAAATAGTTCTATCATCATCCCGAGCTTAAACTGCTTTGAATATGGACTATCAAATAAAAAATTACCAAGGCTGTAAATTATAATGCCTTTCTTGTATCGTTCAACGGGCTGAATAACATGAGGGTGATGCCCTACTATTACATCTGCTCCATAATCAATTACTGAATGTGCCAGGCTGATTTGTTCATAAGACGGAATATTTATATACTCATTCCCCCAATGGAAACTTAAAATCTTGTAATCCAGTCCAAGCGTATTCATCTCATCTAATGTGCGCGCTACATTTTCAAAAGTCAGATCAGCATGCAGATTTGGATTGACTATATCCTTGATTGCGTTAAATCCAGCAAAGCCGAATTTCAAACCATTTTTTTCAATCACTTCGATATTAGATTTCCGATCATTAAAAATACCGATACTTTGTACATCTGCATTGCTTAAAGCATTTTGGGTGCTTAAAAAACCTTCGAAACCTTGCTCTAAAATGTGATTGTTTGCTACAGAGACAATATCAAAGCCTAAATTTTTTAGTACACTTGCAAATTTCTCACTACCGGCAAAACTCGAATTATTTACATATTCTTCATCTTTAATTAACGGAGATTCCAGGTTTCCAAAAACAATATCCGAGTGTGAAAATAAATCTTTTGTTTGTTCAACCCATTCATTATCTATACCATTCAAAAAAACACTTCCGTTTCCAAACTTTCTGGTATAAACCAAATTAGATGGAAATATATCTCCAACCAGTGAAACTTTCACAGATTTATCAGGCATATTGGTTTACAATTTTAGAATAAAAATCTTTTGTTTTCTTCGCTACAATCAAAGAAGAAAAATTATTTTCCGCATATTTTCTTGCGTTACGGGAAACGATTTCATAGCTGCTTGGATTATTATAAAGCGCTTCCAATATGTCCACAAGTTGTTTAATATCATTTTTTTTATAAAGGAAGCCTGTTTCACCGTTTCTTATTATTTCAGGAATTCCTCCGACTTCTGTTGCAATTACTATTCTTCCGCCGCTCATTGATTCTATTATTGAAACCGGAAGCGATTCCTGGTTTGAAGGCAAAACGAATATTCCGTTATTTTCCATTAGTCCAACTATCTTATTCTGCGAAAGCCAGCCATAAAAATTAACTTGAGAACCTAGCCCATTCTCCTTGATGCCTGATAATATAACTTCTTTGTACAAACTATCGCTGAAATCACCAGCAACATTTAAGTTGTAAACTATTCCCTTCTTTTTTAATTCCCCTATTGCTTTTATTAAATCAATTAATCCTTTTCTTTTTGAAATTTGCCCGACATAAAAAATATTTAAGCGATTTTTAAGTTCATTATCTTTCACTTTAAAAAAATTAGAGTTGACTGGATTAAAAATTACATCTTGAAATTTAACTTCATTTAGTAGTTTATTATTATTGAGAGAATTTCTTAAATATTCTGAAATAAAAATAAAATTATTAAATTTTCTAAGAGCAATATGATCAATAAAAATAGATATCTTTTGCTTCATTCTCTTTTTTAATCCGGTTAAATTTTTATACTCGCCTTTTTGATCTGCATGAGGAGTGATAATAACATTTTTATTTTTGAGTCTGGCAAGCTGCAAAAGAGAAGAGCCGTTGCCTTGCAAATGTATAATATCCGGCAGCCACGCTTCAGCTTGTTTTTTAATAGTAAGAGATGCGAAAAGAAATAGGAATAGTTTAATTGATTTGATATAACGGAAGGGGTAATAAAATATTTTTATATTCGGAGAGAACTCAACAACACTCGGCTTTTTTACTTCCAGCCTAAAAGAAATAACGTTGAATTCTACATCTAAGTCTGAAAACCCTTGCAGTAAATTAACGGTAACTGATTCAACACCTCCGGTAATATTATCCAAATTTTCCGGTATGCTGGTTACCATTAATATTTTCATCTTATCTATAAAATTATTTTAATCTATTACTTTAAAAAGATGAGTAACTTAACCTGTTAGTAATAACTTGCAGCTGCGATTCAGTGATTACTCTTGCACGTGCTGCATAAAATATCTGGAATGTAAAAAACAAAGGAGTCGGCAGCAATACAAATGAAAATGTCGCAATTAAAACCACAATAACCAAAAAGTAAAATCCTCTGATATTGTAATCTGCCGTTACGCTTGCAAAAGTTTTACTTAAGTTAAATAATAACAATAAAAATCCCGCGGCACCGAAAGTTGCAAGATAATCTCCTAGTCCGTTTACGCTGCTTACATTCCAATGATTAATCACGGATACTCTTAATATGTCATGTCCGCCAAGACCAAATAACGGTGCCTTTTGAAAATCTTTAAAGTTTAGCAGCAGCCCTGCAAATCTTCCTAATGATTGCAATCTGTCTGTATTATTTGCCATCTGGACCGTCGTAGTAAGCTGCTTTCCGGGATGAGAAGATAATTTTGTAATCTTCTTGGACATAAATGGCAGTTGAAATAAAATTAAAATTACAATTACTCCGGCTGGTATAAGTAGAATCGCCTTTTTTAAATTTGTATTAATAATATAGAATAAAATTAGGCAGGTAACTGCAAGAAAAGCCGTTGTTGAAAATGTAGTCGCTAAAGCAAGTAATAGCACAACAAGACGTTTATTCCTCAAATCAAAATTAGTGTGAACAAGGTTTAATCCGACAGCTATAGAAAGTATTGAACCAAATGCGCCGGGTTCAAACATAAAGCCGCAATTCCTTGCTTCACCGCTTGTATTAATCGTATAAAAAAAAGTATTGGCATAGTACATTCCGTCATGGCGGGCAATAGAAGTAATTCCCATAAGATGCTGCAGTGTTGTCATTGCAGAATAAAACGGTCCGAAAAATAATACTTGAATAGCAAATAACGGAAGACTGATCAAGGCGCCGTAATAAATAACTTTTTCCAATCTCTCGAAAAAGTTTTCGAAGTTAAATCTGATCGTAAAGAATGCAAGAGATATGTAAAAGAAATAACGCGAAAAGAATAATGGATGAAAGTCGCGGTATATTAAATAATGAATGACATTGTAAGCAATAAAAACTAAGATTATTTTAAAATAAATAATCGGGATGGATCTGTATCTGACTAAATAAGCTATTAGTACCGCAGCTAAAATGATGCTATTATAGGTAAGATTTCCCATATAGAAGGTATTGGTAAAAGACGAAAACAGAATTAAAACTATAATAGAAAGATAGCCTCCTATTATTTCATAATTTGTTTCCTTATACTCTTGAATTTTTATCATCTTCTGCTGTTAGCTGCTTAATTAAAGTTCGTATTTAGAATACCGTCAAAAAATAGTTTATGATACTTTTCAAACTTTAATCCGTTAAATAATTTAAGACAGTTATTTTTGTAGCTGGTAACATCAAGCATTATTTCATCGGCTTTAGTGAATACCTGATTTATGTCTTCAACAACTTTGCCAACTCCATTGCCTTCGATAAGTTCTTTATATCCTTCTAACTTTGTTGTAATCAAAGGTACTCCGTATTGAAGGTAGTTGAACATCTTTCCCGGAGACCAATCCGCATAAATATAATTTGTATCCCAATTGCCTTTATCCGGTCCCATTAGCATTAAACCTATGTCGCACGAAGAATATATTAAATTAATTTTATCGAAAGGTAAAGGTTTGAAACTCAAATAAGCATTGTAAGGCTTTAGTCTTCCCAGCAGTTCTTCAAGATTCTTCTTCTTCATTTCAAGTTTAGAATGAAGGACAAGAGCATAATCGCCGGGCATATTTTTTAAATTGTCAATTAATTGAGGAATCCCGTTAAAGTAACCGAATCCGCCGGCATAAAGTATTATTTTCTTATTTGAAGGAATTCCGAATATCTCATTAAAATAATAATTCCTTTCAAGCTTTGGTTCACCGACCGGAGCATTAGGGATTACTGAAATATTTTCGACAGGTATGTTATTTTCTCTGCTAAGTATCATTCTTCTTTGTGAACCGAATTCCAAAGTACCGGAAGCATATCTATTTAATTTTTTCTCGATTCTTTTTAAGAATTTGAAATACATTAACTTTAAATCTTTATAAACCCACAGTTCTAATGGCCAATAAATTAAAACATGCTTTTTATTTCTTACCGCAATATACGCTGCTATTAAAGATACGGGATCGCCTGCAATAAATATCTCTTTTGTTTTCAGCTTTCTTGTTTTTACATAAACTGTAAAAATGTAAATGAAGGATGTGTAAAGGTAGTTTAATGTAATTCCGAGATTGCTTATTCTCTTCAAATTAATTTTTTTTAGAAGATTAAAAGCCCTGGCAGTTTGATAAAATAACTGGAATAAAAATTTGGGATTATAGGAATTGATTATGTCAAATTTAATTGAATCGTGTTCTTCATTATACTTTCCGTCGAAATACTTCCTTTGATAAACTTTTATTTTCCGTTTCTCTGCATTGAACATTCTTATTGAATTCATCCAGGGAGTACATTGATAAATGGACTCATAATAAATTAAATAATTTATATTTACCTGCCTCTGCATTATTTCCGCTTTATCATCACTCATTTTATTCAATTAAAATAAATCATTATTTCGAATCTTATCCTAAAATTCTCATCAAAGTTTGTGATACTTCTTTAATCTGATCATTTGTAATTCCTAAACCACTGGGAATATAAAAGCCGTTCTCAGCCAGATTTTCCGCAACTGGATATTTTTCATCTTTGAATAAACCCATCTTAACAAATACCGGCTGTAAATGCATCGGGTAAAAGAATGATCGCGTACCAATTTTCTTTTCGGAAAGCATCTTCATTATCTGTGCAGCATTCTTAATCCGGCTTTCTTTTAGGACAATACCATATACCCAATAAATATTTTCGGCATAATCTGTTATTTCTTTTGGCAATTGTATTCCTGAAATATTCTTTAATTCGGAATTATATAATTTTCCTATTTCACGCTTTCTGGTAATATGCTGTTCAATATATTCTAATTGCGCTAAACCAAGAGCAGCCTGCATATTCGTCATCCTGTAATTCCAGCCGAACTCATAATGCACGTAGCGCGGCTTATCAGGTTCAAAGGATAAATTTCTGAGCTTCCGGCTTCTCTGTGCTAATTCTTCATTATCAGTTACAACCATTCCGCCTTCACCAGTCGTAATGTGCTTGTTCGGATAGAAGCTGAATATACTTATATCGCCGAAGCTGCCGCACTTTTTGTTCTTATAAGTTTGTCCGTGCATTTCAGCAGCATCTTCGATCAAAAACAAATTGTGTTTTCTGCATAGATCAAGTAACGGATCCATATCAACCGGGAGTCCGTATATGTGCACTGCTATAATTGCCTTTGTTCTGGAAGTTATTTTTGATTCGACCTGATTAACATCCATATTCCAGGTTATCGGATCAGAATCAACTAATACAGGTTTTGCGCCTGCCCTAATAACTGAAAAAGCAGGAGAAATAATTGTAAAAGCAGGAATTATTACTTCATCGCCTTCTTTTAATTTTAAAGCAGCAACTGCAATATCCAAAGCTCCTGAGCCGTTGGCACATGCAACGCCAAATTTTCTGCCGATATAACCTGAAAACTTTTCTTCAAATTCTTTTATGAAAGGACCCTCGCTTGAAATCCATCCGGTATCGATGCATTGATCTAATAACTCTTTTTCGCGATGAGAAAATATTGGAGTATTTACAGGGACAGGCTTCATTTGTTTAAGTTCCATGAAAAGTTATTTCCGCACTTATTTATGTTAAGCTAAATTATATTTTATAGTTTCGATGTTTGGTTCGAAGCGAGTTTTATCCTTATCCGCGCAATAAGGTCCTTGCTTTACTTCAATCATTACAGCTTCTTCAATAATCTCAAAACCGTGTCCGCCGCCAGCCAGCAATATCACATCGCCTTTTTCCAACAGCTCGCTTTCGAGATAATTTCTTTCGTCATCATAAAAATCCACTCTAACTTTGCCTGATTTAATCAACAATACTTCCTGTGTCCATACAACTTCCCTAACTACAGGATTGTGAATATGAGGGGCTATCTTATATCCGCTTGGTCTATTCATAAATCCAAGCTGCTGAGAATAATTTCCGGGCGTAAGGAATTCAATCCCGCTGTCAATTGAATGATCTGCCGGAATTATTAAAGCAATCATTACACCGTGATTAAAAATCTTTTTTATCATGCTGTTACCTCTTCAGTTATAAAATTTATTTGCTTTTCTGAAATAAGAATGTTTTCTGTAAAGCCCTCTTTTAAAATTATTTCCCGTTTCTTGAAATAGTAATAAATCATTGATGATAAATAGAGTGCCCCCGCCAAAAGCTTTGTAATTGCAGCGCCCATAACTCCGAATAAAAATACTAATCCAGTAAAACCTGTAACATTCACTATACCTATTAAAATGGCGGCGTTCCTCATCTCTTTACCAAACCCATGTGAACCAAGGAACCGGTTCATGTAATCCGCTATTCCCCACAATGTAAAGCCGAAAGCCGTTATATAAGTCAGGTGAATTACATTTGCATAAGCTTTTGAATAAAAAAGTAAAATGACTTTACCGATAATCAGAAGAAATGCGATTAGTGAAACTAACGCTAATGCAATTGTAACTTTAGTTGGCTTCGATGGTAAAGAATTGCTGTTTGCAAAGTCCTTATAAAATGTAGTTCCAACTACACCTGAAATCAGTGCCAGCGGCGCTGCTATTGTGCATGAAAGCGAGTAAAATCCAACTTCCTTGGATGTTAGAAAAAATAATATTGTAAATGCTGCTATCTTATCTGTAAAGACGTCGAATATCGTTCCGGTATATTCATGGATTCCGTAAACTTTAACTTCATGATATATAATTGAAAAGCTCTTCTTAAGATTGCTGAATTGCGGTTTTAATTTTATGATGGTGTAAATGTATATTGCTGTCATTCCCGACATTTGTATCAGGTTAAAATAGAATGCATCCAGCTTCTTAGTTGTTAAAGTGATTATTAAAAATGATGAGAGCAGAAAAATTAATTTCGGTCCGGTTCTGTTAAGAGATAAATATTCAATTTCATTATCACCTGCGAGATAATTCTCTAAACAAGCTTGCAGTTGGTAGGCTATTACAAGCGGGCTCAATATTCTTATAATATCGCCGAGATTATTTTTGTACATCATATCATTAAAGAATGAATATCCAAAAATGATTATGGTCATTAATATTGAGCTGACAAGTGTGTAAACTAAAACAGCCCCGAATAACTCCTTTCGTATGCTGTCGTACTTATTGTGTGCAACTAACCTTTGGGTAGCTATAAAAACACCCAAAGTAAAAAGTACCGGAACAATAGATAAAAGGTTTACTAAAAATGTAAAAACTCCATATTCCTTAGGTCCCAAATATCTGGTTGTTATTATACTGATGACTATCCCCAACACAATATTGAGGATCATCGAAGAATATAACGAGAATACTTGTTTTTTCTTTTTAGTGAAGCTGAAATTCATTAATTCAAAAAGGACTTATTAGATAAAACTAAAATTATAATAATAATGGTGTTTGGTCCTGCACTGCTATCTCCATCCGCTGTTGAACTTTAAAGGATATTGAGATTGACGGGAGTAATTATTTCCATCGCTGATTTCTCTACGGCTGTATGAATTATTATAAACTGTACCAAGAAATGGAGCGTGCATGGCTTTCACCATATTCAATGCCTTTGCCATTACTCTCATGTCGGTTTTATTTGGAGAAACTACAAGCACGATTCCGTCTGCATATCTGGATAGTACTTCGGTTGTATCTTCTGTAATTACAGGTGCGGATACGATAACAACAAAATCAAACAAGTTTTTAACTTCATTTAAGAAATATGCAATCCTTTCTGACGATAGTAATCCGGCAGGTTCCTGGACTGCCGTACCCGCAGTTACATAGTAAATGCCTTCTTGATGTGCTTTAACTATATCTTGGATCGATGCTTTATCATAAAGATAGTCTGATAGTCCCGGTGACTGGAATGTATTCAAAACCTGGTGAACCATAGGCATTCTAAAATCGCAGTCAACCAATAAGGTATTTTGCTTTTTAGCCGCACTTTGAATTGCTATGTTTACTGCCATTGAAGTCTTTCCTTCGCCGTGCATGGCTGAACTGACAATAACCATTCTTTCTTGAGTATTTTTTGATGGAGCAATTTCCGGAATTCCTTTTTTTAATTTTGGAGCGTCATTATTTCCGGATTGCGGTAAAGTCAGCATTAAAGGTTTATGAGACGAGTTTAATAGTTTTGGATCATTTTCCGGCAGCGGTAAATCATTAAATTCTTTTTCATGTATATAAGGATACTTAGGATATTTTTCATCTTCTGTGAAGTAATTTTTAATCAATATAAAGCCCAGAGCAGAAGCCGTGCCTCCTATAAGCCCTATTAACGCTATTAAAGCTCTTACAGGTTTATCAGGCTTATCAGGTACCTGCCCTTTACTAAGAACATATACATTACCTGTCTGTGAGAGTTCATTGATTTTTACTTCCTGATATTTTTGCTGCAGCTGATTATATAATTGCTGTAAAGATTGTACGTTCCTCTCGTACTGTGTTAACTGCATCGATTCCTTTGGCAAATTTGTAAGCTGCGCATTATAACTGCCAATTAATGCATCAAGCTCACTCAATCTGATCTTAAGCGAACGGTTCCTGACTTCTTCATTCATTAATTTATCAGATTGATCTTTTATCTGGTCAGGGCTGCTGGCATAAGCGCCGGTTTTTATTTGGTTTATTCTTGCCTGTAATTTATTCTCCAGATCTTTTATTTGATTATTATATTCCTTTACTTTTGCCGTTACATCTATGTTTGGATCCGTATTTGCCAAAGCCATATCCCGGTTCATCTGAAGATCTGCAATTTGTTTCTGTATTGCACTTATGTAAGCCTGCGAAGTCTGGTTCTCCATATAATTTGTTAATTCAGGACTCTGCTGGCTAAGGGACTGTTTATAGAGATCCAATGCTTGATTGGATGACATCAAGTCAAGTTTTGTAGCGTTCCTCTGCGACTCAAGCTGCGCGAGTTGTTCTATCAAAGCATTCGATTGTGCACTAAGAGCTACTACTTTTCCCTTCTCCTTAAAGTTTGCTAGAGCACTCTCTGCACTGTCTAATTCAGCTAATTTTTGAGCGCTTTGTTGTTTAAGAAATTTTTCTAAATCACTCAACTGTCCCTGGTTGTTATCAAGATTTATATTTTGATATTCTTCAGCATAGGTGTTTGCAATAATTGCTGCTTCCAGTGGAGACGGCGATTGAGCAGTTATATCAATTGCATCCATATTCGGCTCTTGCTCAACAACTACGCTGGATTTAAGTACTGCCGCTATTTCTTCTTGGCTTTTAGGAAAGACTAAACCGTTTGCATTATTTTTTTCAACCAGTAAACTGAAGTTTGCAGTTCCACTTTTTTTAACTATGTCTAAAAGCTTTTGAGCTACCCTCTCCCTGGTATTATAATTTGTAATTATACCAATTTCATTTGCAATATATCTGTCAAGCCCGTTAATAGATGTATATTCTGAATTTTGCTGAAGTATATTTTCTTGCTTTTCGGTTACTTTTAATGTTGCTGTCGATTTATATTTATTAGGAGTGTAAAAAGAATACGCCAAAGCAGCAGCAAATATTGCCAGCGTAATTGCAATAAAAATACCTTTGTTCTTATTAACTATGCCTGTATAATCTCTCAACGTCCTGGGAGATTCAATTATATATTTTCTTGGATTAGGTTCCTGAGTCTGCATAATTTTTTACTTATTTTTTAACGTAGACTAAAACAGCCGCAATAGATGCCAGTGCAGAAACAACTGAAAGTAAAATTCCAAAATAATCCTTGAAATACCATTTAGGAGAGCCTGGGATAAGAAGAACATCACCCGGTTTTAATTTTGGAATTAATACCGGATTTGACAAACTGCTGTTATCTCCTAAAAGATCTTGATAATCAATATTAATTATTGATTGGCTTGAATCGCTGTTTATTCTAAACAGTTTTAATGCATCAAGTTCAGCATCTTGAGTTGGTCCGCCGGCAAGTGAAAGAAGTGAAACTACATTGCTGTTCGCTGGAATAATATATTGCCCCGGAAATTTAACGTATCCCCAAACCATAACTTTAATGTTAATAGCATTCGGATCTGAATAATCATACAAAGCTCCGGAAGCAGATAAGTCTCTGGCTCCTTTTCCAAGTTGAATGTTTTGTTGTGCAAATAAATTCAAGCTGTAGACTGCTATAATCAAAAATCCGGTAAGTATTATTTTTTTCATCTTATTCGGTAACTCAATAATTAATTAATCTTTTTCCTTATTTCTTCTTTATCAGAGCTTCGCCCTGTAAGTCACATATAATTTTCGACTTAAGCAGAGCATCTGGTTTTATTTCTTTCATTTTAATGAGATAATGTTCTCATTACTCTTATCAATTCCACAAAAGACTTTTATTTAGTTAAATAGAATTTCACTTGTTCTGTCTAATTTCTTATCTGAAAATCATATAGCCGGGCTGAATGTACATTATAAGAATGCGCATTATTCTGATACATAATTTTTATCATAAATCCGTGTTAATTTATTGAAATTATCACCGTAATCGGCTTATTTTATTTCGTTTAATACAGAAATCCAAGTGTTTTTCTATTTGCATTTTCTTATACTTTTCAACTTCCATGCCTTATTTTAAGTTTGGCTGGTTACTTTATTTCATAAAACAAAAATCTCTTGTATTGCCTTCATTCTTTTGCATAATTTTCAATTATCAGTTTCTTGTTCTTATAAACCGTCTTTCTAATTTTATAATGTTTTAAACTATCCCTTACCTCAAACTCAGCTTTGATATGCCTTTTCGGTTTTCTTTTGGTCTAATTATTGTTTAGCCTATGAATGGATATTTTGAATTTTTGCCCTTTTGTTAAGTTATTAAAGAAACTTTAAAGCGAAGAGAAAGCTTTAATGTAACATTTATATATTTTTTTCTTAAAATGAATCTAAATCTTGAAAACCGATAGAAACTATATCGCATTCAATTAATGGTGAATTTAATGGATAGAAATACAAGTAAACCTGATTTCAACAAAGTGAATTACATGAAACAATCACATTTGACTTTTTTAGCTTTAGTTTTTGTAACTATTATTTTATTCGTGGCAGGAACTTCATTAGCGAAAGAAAAAAATACTTCACGCCAGCAATCAGCTTACGGTACTGCAACTGTTACTAAATGGGCTGATAATAAAAAATCTGCATTTACTTTGAGCTTTGATGATGCCAAAATAAGTCAATTTACCTATGTAAGACCGATTCTTAATACTTATGGACTCAATGCAACTTTTTTCTTAATAACCGGAGAAGTGTGCCTTGATCATCCTAACTGGGAATACGGCTACTGGTGGCAGTACGATTCACTTGCTCATGAAGGAAATGAAATCGGTTCGCACACAATAACACATCCTGAGTTAGATACGCTTGCTGTCGGAAGTATAAACCAACCTGGTACTTTAGACTATGAGTTATACCAATCAAAAATGACCATTGAAAAAATGATACCGGGTTACAAATGTATAAGCTTTGCATATCCATATTGCGTCTATAATAATTCTGTTATAAATGAAGTTTCCAAATTCTATGAAAATGCACGTTCGTGCGGCGCATATTCTGATCCATCATCTATAAGCGGGGCTGATCTTTACAAGATTCAGGCTGTAGATATTTACTTTAACCATCCTAGAGGAACTACAACAGATGATGAAGCTTTTGACATTTATACCGACAATATTTTAACCCGGTCAATAAATACCGGCGGTTGGGCAAACTTTTATGCTCATGATGTCCTTCCTTGGAATCAAATTTCCGATACTGCTAATTCCGATACAACCATTTGCTCAACTTATTTCTTTGACAAACTATGCAATTGGGTTAAGCAAGAATCAGATTCAAATAATATTTGGGAAGCAACTTTCGGAAATGTTACACGTTATATTAAAGAAAGAGAAAACTTTACTTACAATATTCTTTCATCCACTAACAGCCAGATTATACTTTCAACAGCCATCGGCACTCTTGATACATCAATCTATAATTATCCGCTGACTATAGATATATCTGTTCCGCAAAATTGGAAAGAAGTAACTATTACTCAAGGAAACAGCTCTGTGGTCGATTCTTCTTTTTATAATGGAACTTATTATGTAGTGAGAGTACATGTTGTCCCTGGTAAAGACAACGTTGTTTTAAACAGCGGTCCTTTTTATACAGTGTCCGGACATGTTTATTATGACAATAGCCGCAATTCCCCTATATCAAATGTAGAAGTTGTTTTAAGCTCATCTAACGGATCTGATTCAACTACTACAGACAGCACCGGTTTATACAGCTTTGATAATGTTGCTTCCGGCAACTATAATATCAGCCTGTCAAAAAATAGCGGATGGGGCGGGGTGAATTCTACCGATGCTCTTGTCGTCGTAAAGTATTTCTTGCACCAAATTTCATTGGATTCATTACAGCAAAAAGCTTCAGATGTTAACAATAACATGCAGATAAACAGCACCGATGCGTTAATGATTAGTAATAGATTTATAAATAAAATAAAATCTTTTAGTATCCCCGATTGGATATTCTCAGGTAATAATCAAATAACTATTTCAGATCAGAATGTAATTGATGATTTTAAAGGTATTGCCGCCGGAGATGCAAACAGCTCTCTCATTCCATAAAATAATTTATATCATAATATCCTTTAACATTTCGTAATTGCAGATAACAAAAAAGCCCGACTCTTAATAAGAATCGGGCTTTCTTTATTATCTATGTAGATTCGTTAAAATAAAATCTCCTTTATTTAACCGGATTTATTTTATACTGAAATTTTCGCATAATAATCTCTTTTGGATCTTGACCTGTTAGTTTTTTTACATTGTCAAAGTATACTGTTCTATTTGATATAGAAGAAAATACTGTTGCCTTTAATATGTTCTTGGCTTTCATTTCATTCAGTACAGTAATCCTATTTAAAGTAACTGCGCTTAGCCAGGCTGGATTTATTGAAACCGGATTGTTCCCGGAACAAGGTGTTATTGTCGTTGTGTTTGCCGGAGGCGGCGTTGGAGGAGGATATAGTACCGCTGCTATTTCATCTATCTTTTGCTGTGTGCCGCGATTAATTTCCGGACTTACACACGCATATAAACACCAATTTAATTGTACAAGCGCAGAATCCCCTGCTGCCTGTATTGCTTTTGCATCTGCATTTTGATTCTTCAAATTAATAAATTGATTGTAATACTGGGTGCCTTTATCGCAGGCGTTTTCCCAAATCGGTAAAGATACTGACGATCCCAGAATCCTTGCCATTGCTGTTGGACTAATTAAAAGATATCCGCAAACCGCAAGAAGCACAACAACCAAAGACGGGACTAGAATCTTTAATAAATTGCTTTTGGGAAATATTCCTTTCCATAATGCTCTGATCATCCAGAAAAATATTATCAAGGCGATAATTACTATTACTGCCTTTGCTATTATGTTAACGGTGCTATTTAATACTATTGCAACTCTGCTTGAACCTGTATCTATTAATTGCGACGAACGATAATAGATTCTATCAACAGACTCCTTAATTACCTGGCTCGCCTGCACCAGGATTGATGATATACCGTCTTTTATCTGTGCAATCCTATCGGCAAGATCTTGGTTAATACAATTTACTAATCCTTGCGCCATATTTTTTATTTCATTAAGCAGCGATCTTGCTTTGGCGGCTAAATCATTTAGAAGAATTTGAAGCTGTGCAGAAGCTTCTTTTATAACCTCATTAGCAGCATCTTTAATTTGATTAACAAGTTGCTGCATCTGGCTGGTTAATTCCTGAATAATGGCTTGCATCTGAACTGCCGCTTCACCTACCAGGCTTCTGCCTGCATCCTGAAGCTGCTGTATTAAACCTTGTATATCGGCAATCGGCAGGTTAACATTTATTGACGGCGAACCGGCATATGTACGGCTTATTGGTATAGTGATATTAAGAAGCATTGATAAGAGCATTAATACCACTATAGGTCTGCATATTAATACTTTCATTCTTTACTCCTATTTAGTTTGTCATGAATTTAATTGTTAATTCCTTTATGGACTCTTCAATTTTTTTATTTGAATTTTTATTTCTAGTATGATTAAATGATCAAATATTTAATTAGTTTATATTGCAGTCCTGACTGCCGTATACATAAGTGAATGTACTTCCCTGCCCTTTATTAATATTGCCTTGGCACGATGCATTCCAGTTTCCTGTAGATACTTTCATCTGCCACGTCCCCGGTTTTAGGTTTACACGGCTAAGTGTGGGTGCGGGTGTTACTCCATCCTTTGATATTTTATAAGTGATTGAAATACTAAATGAGGAAAGACCACTTCCTTCAGTACCGGATAAAAGGTTTCCCGAATAGGAAACCGAAATAAATTTATTTCCGCTTGCGGGAGCTAAAGCTGTCAAATTTTGTACTTCCAAAACTGCCGAGCTGCTGCTTTGATTGCCCTGTACATTTACATTGGCGCAATTACAGCCGCAGCCATCGCTGCATCCGGACATAGAAATTGCAATGCATACGAATATCGCCTGGAAGATTTTAGTTAAAACTGTTTTGTATTTTCGCCGGATTAAATGTGGTAACAAAAATTTGTTTGTCTTCATTTTTACCTCCGTTTGATTTGTTTTTTATTCTTTAGTTCACAGATAAATATGAATCATTTGATTTCAACTAAACAAACATTCATGCTTACAGAAAGCCCAAGTTTATAACAGATGTTATTGAGTACATATAAACCTTTGCTTGTACTTAATCGAAATGCATCTGATAAGGAAAGGTTCTTTTCGCGAATGGCTCCGACGGTCGCCCCCATTCATAAAGAAAGATTTCAATATCCTCACTTGTACCTGCTTCGTTAACAGACAGTTGAAGTTGAGTTGTTCCTTCAGGATGAGAAGAAACGAAAGCAGGATTGTAACCACTGGGCACACCTTTCAACCAAGCCCCTGCCATTACCTTCTGACCATGCTGCGAATTGCATCGATAGTCCACTTCGATTGTTAAATTGCGTCCTTGTACTTCGATTACACGGAAATGGAATATTGCATCACCCGGCAGACTGTATTCCGTTTTGCTCAGGCTTTCCGGCGTCGGTCCTGGTATATCAGTAATTTGCTTTGTCGTATCCTGATTTTGTCGAAATTTTTCCTGATCATTAGGAGGGATTTGTCTGTTCGGTTGAAGTGCTATGTACAGACCAACGATTGCTGAAATTAGTGCCGCCAGACCTGTCAATATTCCTGGAAGTGAAACCCAAAAGGATTGTTTCTTTTCTTCCATTTTTCACTCCTTTAAGGATATGATGTTATTGCCTTACTATTTGTTCTTTTTCTTTTCTCTCAATGTTTCAAAGACTTGTAGTGATCTAAAAGGATTTTTTTATTCTTGGTAAATAAAATATTTTTCAAACCGAAATCGAATAGTGCTTCGCCCCCTCAATTACAAGAAAACTCAATAGGCTAAAGTAAGTTCAGCGGCATGTGTTTTATTATCAGTATTTCAGTTCATGCAGGAATATAATTTTGTATTAGTAATTCACACCAATCAATATTTTTCTTATAATTTATTTTTAAGATTTGAGTAGGTAGACTTTGTTTTCTCTTCAAGATTAATATACAGGTTATAGCCGAAACTGGATTAGATTTGTTTATCTTTTTATTTCTATCTGCCTTACCGGCAGCCGGCAATTTTACAATCTTGCCAAGATAATGATAAGAATCTTTCATTAAATAGAGCCCTTTAAAGTAATTATAGATTTTTATCTTGTTTTATTTTAGAAAGAAAAAATGTCAAAAGCAAGCAACTGTTAACAAATTATATTTTCAGCCAAAAAGATGTCATCCATATTAAATCAGAATGATATCTTTAATATTTATTTTTAAGCTTTCTTTAGATACTGATCCCAAAAGCTTTCGGGACAGTATGACAATTGCGTAACTTCACTTATTCATTACCCTTAAATTTTTCAACAAAGAATTTTCTGTAGTAATGTTTATCATCATGTTATGATTATTAAAATATGAGAGTTACAAATAAGTAATAATTTTTACTAAAAATAATCAACTTTTAAACATTACGTGCACGTACAATTTCCGGTTTCACTATATTCCGGCATGCAATGCTAATTAAGTACGCTTTCCTCTATTACCTCTTTCTTTTTCACGCTCTTCAATCAATAGATTAAGCTTGCCTTCCATCTTTTTAAATAAATTAGCAAACCATTTAGCTGCCTTATCATTTTTTGCCCATAGCTCGAAGGCTTGTTCCGCATAATCTATCGCTTCATTCTCATCGCCAAAGCCAACATATTCCGGCATTTCATCGGGCATATCCCTAAATCCGAAAATATAAAAAGGGACATAAGGATTATATTCCATCGCTTCTTTCAATGCGGCGTCCGCATACATATTCTTGCTGCGCTTAATAAAGTATAAATATGCTTTTGAATACCTCCACTCTGCAGATAGATCATCCTTGTAATCATTATAAAGCTTTTCAGCTTCGAGAATGCGGTTTAAGATTAAGAGCCTGGTTATCAAATCTTGCCGCATCCCTTGGTTATCATCCGGATTAAGCACAAGCATTTCTTTTGTAACTTCTATCGATTTACTTTTTTCACCTTTGCCCCACAATGCGTTAGCATAACCAGCCATTGAACGCATAAAGGGACGCGTTTCATGGAATCCCCAGAAATGCCCTTTATACTCCTCAAAGTCCTTCCCAAGAGTCTTCTTCCCGGCTTCAATTCCTTTACCATAAAATTCCAGAGCTTCATCAACGCCTTTTGCTTTTAGCTCTGCAAGCAGATTAAATGCATCTGCACAATTCTCATCAAGCTTTAAGGCTTTTTCTGCAAACTTAATCGCTTCTTCCGAGTCGTTGCAGTCCCTGGCTTCGTAAATTAAATTCTGTGCCTGTTCAGCAGGTGAAAGATTAGAGTCATCAAATTCTATTTCTCTATTAAGATAGTTTTCCTGAACATACTTATTTGCCTCTTCAGCAGTAGCAAAGTTTTTTTCTTTCAAATCATCGGCTATTTTTTTCTGAAGCTTTTCCATATATGCTTCCGGAGATAATTTTTTTGATTTGCTCATTTTTTTAATCCTTCATTTCTTCCAAATATTTCAGCCGCAAGATAAGTATAAAATTAAATTCACATCTGTTTAAATATAATCAAAAAGAAAACGCAATAAATTTAGTCACATTTTAGAAGAGAGTTCCCGTAAGATTACTATGTCCGTAATCCAAAGTTAATCCGGAAGAATATTTCAATAATTAAAGCAGTGTTTAAATTCCTTTTCACAGAGATGCATAATAATCTTTACTAATGTAAAGCTAATTTTATTTTTTATTAAAGATGTCAACACAAAGAAGGAAAGAAGATGTTTATTACATTCCAATAATTTTAATTCAACCACCAGTTTCATCTATTTTAAATAGACTAATGTTCACCAACTAAATGGCAATACTTTTATGATTCGGAGATTTCTCTTTTTATGATTCAGTTGAAAGCAAGAATAAACCGACTTCCTTTTTCCTTTTTCGATTCTACAGAAATATGTATTCCGTTTAGGTCGCAATATTTTTTTACTAATGCCAACCCCAGACCGTTGCCTTCAAAGCTTCTCGAGTACCCTTGTTCTTCCTGCATGAATGGCTCGAAAAGATTTTCCAAGAATTCATCGGACATACCAATCCCGGTATCCTCTATAATTACTTCAGGCTTATTATTATTATTGCCTGTAATTAGTATTTCTATTTTGCCTTTTTGAGTGTACTTAATAGCATTATCCAGCAGATTGGAGAATATTTGATTTATACTGTACAAATCGCCTCTAATAGCTGCTTCTTTAATCCGGTTTGTGAAAATTAATTCCAGGTTCTTAATTTTTGCCGGCTGCAAAAACTTATGATACATATTTAACAGTACGTCATTAGCAAGGTCAATTTCTTCCCATGTCGGATTATAAGTTCCGATTTGCATTTCGGACATATTAATTATCATTTCTATTGTTCTGATAATTCTATACGAGGATGTTTCGATACTTGTCAAAATTTTCGAAAGCTCATCCTCCGACAAAGTATTAAGCTCTTCCTTTAGCACACTTACAAAACTGCTGATAACATTAATTGGAGTTCTTATTTCATGAGAAATCTGCATAAGAAATTCTGTTTTAAGCCTATCGGATTTTTCTGCACGCTCCTTTGCACGTATTAATTCTTCCTGCGATTTCTTTGTCTCTGTTATATCGGTAGCTACGCCAATTAATGCTATAGGATGGTTATTATCATCTTTAAGTACTGATGTTGAAAGATAGATTGGAAATTTTGTACCGTCTTTTTTTACATTTATTATCTCCCCCATCCAACCGCCTTTTATAGTCTCCGGTAAAATATCCTTTAATAAAGAATTATTTACTGAATCCTTTGGTCGCAATATACTTCTATTTCTACCGATTATTTCTTCTTCAGTATATCCGTATTTTTCAAGAAAGGCATCATTCACAAAAATGAAATTTTCTTTTTCGTCCGTAATAGAGACACACTCGCTTATAGTCTTTATCGAATGAGCTAATAAAGTTATTTTTTCTTCCGCTTGTTTTCGACTTGTTATGTCACGTGCTATTCCCTGAAATCCGACTAACAAATCTTCCTTATAATAAGGCACTGACATTACTTCAATAAAATAACGCCTACCGTCTTTTCCAGTTACCTCATATTCAGCAGCCTCATTTATGCCCTCACCATTAATTATTTTCATTAACCTTTCCTGATGCTGCTGTTTGTATTTAACAGGTACAATATCCCATATAGACATTGAAAGGAATTCTTCTGTGCTGAACTTAAGACTATCGCACATTGCTTTATTAACAGATAAAAAGTTACCTTTCAGGTCAACAATAAAAATACCATCCGGGCTTTGAGCAACTAAAGTGCGGTATTTCATTTCACTTTCCCGTAAAGCTGCTTCGGTGCGTTTATGTTCTTCTATTATACTTTTCAATTCTGCATTTGTTTTTCTCAGCTCTTTTTCAGTTTCGTCAGCCTGCGCCATTTTATCCTCAAGCTTCCGGATAAGGGCTGAGTTATACTTTTTTAAAATTATCTCATCAGGTAAAGTCGCGTGCGCAATCGGCTTATTTTTTTTCACCTTAACTTCTTCCAAAACTTCCTCAATCATTTTTATAAAGGCATCAGGATCTTGGGGTTTTAAAATGAATTTATCCGCACCAAGGCTAAGAGCAAATTCTTCATCTTTGTCGCTTGTGTAAGTTGCGGTGTAAAAGACGAAAGGAATATTGCAGAGATTAATATCCTTCTTAAGTTCGCGGCAAAGAGTAAAACCGTCCATAACAGGCATAAGTATATCGGAAATTATAAGCTCAGGTTTGTTCTTCAAAGCTAATTTTAAAGCTTCGGCACCGTTCTTTGCAGATATAGTTTCATAACCGTTTCCGCTAAAGAGGGCTTCAAGTAAATAAGTGTTTTCCTCTTTATCATCGACTATTAATATTTTCATAACTTAAACTCCCTATTGTTTATAAATTCTTTGGCAGAAATGATTTCATTTGAGTAATAAATGTGTCCGGATTAATTGGTTTTTCAATATAACCCGTGGCGCCTGATTCAATCGCTTTTTCTCTGTCTCCGGGCATTGCGTACGAAGTTACCACAATAATCGGCGTCAATTTTAAATCTTTTATTTCCCTTAATTTTGATGCTACCATATATCCATCCATTTCAGGCAGTTGTATATCAAGAAGAATTATATCAGGCTTGCATTCTTTTGCACTCTCAATTCCGCTGGTCCCGCTGTAAGCCTGAATTACATTATAATTCTCTCCTTTAAGCAGATAGCTGAGCATATACATGTTCTGCTCGTTATCTTCAATTATCAGTACATTTGTTTTCATTTTGACCTCGACATCAGGAAAATAGCAAAATTAATTTTTCTAAACAGGCAGAGTTACAGTAAATGTGCTGCCTGTCCCGAACTCGCTTTCTACTGTAATTGTTCCGTTTAATTTTTCAGTAAGCTTCTGGCATATTGATAAACCGAGTCCGGTTCCTTCGTGGTTTCGTGTCAGCCCGGTACCGATTTGGCTGAACGGTTTAAAGAGCCTGCTCATATCTTCTTTTTTTATCCCTATGCCGGAATCACTCACACGTGTAATAATGGTACTATCAATCGCTTCGCTTTCAATCCTTACATATCCATTATCGGTAAATTTGATTGCATTGTTAATAAGATTTAGAAATATCTGGTGCGTACGTCTTTTGTCACTGTAAATTTCTTTTACTTTATCGGAGATTTTTAATTGAAGCATTAAATTCTTTTTCTCCGCGAGCGGCTGCACAGCCGAAACAACCTTTTCCAGCATTTCCTTGAAATCAAATTTTTCCGGAGTGACAACAAGTTCATCCGCTTCAATTTTGGAAATATCAAGTACATCGTTGATTAGCTCCAGCAAATGCTGCGCACTTCCTTTTGCCATTCCCAATTGTTTACGCTGCTCATCGTTTAACGGTCCCGCCATTCCTTTTAATAGTATCCCTGTAAATCCGATTATTGAATTTAGCGGAGTTCTAAGTTCATGGGACATAGTCGCAAGAAAAGCTGACTTAAGATTGTCTGCGGATTCAGCCCGCTCTTTTGCAATTGCCAACTCTGCGGTGCGTTCAGCTACCCGCTTTTCAAGCTCAGTATTTATCAGAAATACTTTCTCTTCGGCAATTATCTGTTCGGTGATATCGGTTATTACTGCAATGCGTGCCTGCTGCCCGTTGTATTCAAGATCATTTGAACACGCAATTATATTAATTAATGAACCGTTCTTCTTCTGGTGTATCCATTCCCCCACATTTCTAAAGCCGTGCAGACTTGGAATCAACTCTGCAATCTTTTTCTTTTGTTCTCCAACATACAAATCAGTAAGCTGCATATTTTTTATTTCTTCATTCGAGTAACCGTAGTTCTCCAGAAACGCACCGTTTACAGCGAGAATTCTTAAACTCAACCGGTCGTATATAAATGTTGGTGCAGGATTCTGTTCAAATAATGCTTTGTATCTTGCTTCACTTTCACTGAGCGATTCTAAAACAGTTTCTCTCTTTCTCTGTTCCCTCAATATGATCTTAGACCTAACAATGAAATACATTAAGGTAACATAAAACAACAGTATCGCAATAGTAATCAACAAAAGTTTTGTCTTAAGACTAGTAAGAGATGAAAGAATTTCATTTTCCGGTGTAGCTACCGCCAGCGACCAAAAAGTGTTACCGAAACGTACAGGTACATAAACAGCATGCATTAATACAGTTTTTTTTGACTGACCGGCATTTTCATTATAATGATATGTCGTTACTCCCTGTTTATTTTTTAGCATTTCATTAATCATCGAAATAAGGTCGGGGTAATTTTTGTAAAGGGCATAAACGTTCTTCCCGATGTGCCCGGCAAATGGCGAAGCAATCTCAACGGCTTTTTTGCTTATTACCCATGCATAACCGCTTTTCCCAATGTGGATGTTATCAATATAATTTAATGCGATCTTATCGAATGATAAAAGGAATGCAAGTGTTCCGTCATATTTCCCGTCCTTAAATACCGGTAAATGAATAGCTACCGTCCTAAATTCTTGTACAGCATTAAATACATCGCTTATTGAAATCTTATGTGTCTTAATGCTGAGCTTTATATGTTCCTGATTGGATATATCCTTGCCGATTGATGCAGTATCAGGGAATGTAAAAATTATTATACCATGTGCATTAACTCGTGTAATGCCTTTGATTTCATCGGGGAAAAGCTTTTGGTAATTTGTTAATATTTTTATTCCATTTTGATTTAAATCTATAATCTGAGGAAATTTAGACAAGAAATTCAGTGTATTGATTGCATTATCCATGTAGTTTTGGATACCGGCAGCAGCTTGCTTAGCATAGACCATCTGGGTCGTATTATTGCTGTTTATCGATTGTTCCTCAACGCTGTCATATATTGCATATTCAACAATTAGAAACAAAAGGAAAATTGTTAAAGACACAATAATAAAATATTTTTCAAACCTCATATTAACTTAAATACAAACTTTTTTTGAATGGCAAATTTAGTGGTGATTAAAATATGAAATGCCTTATATACAAGCTTAAAATTATTGGTTTTCCATTTTACACTAAATATTAACCAAAGCAATATTGTACACCATTATTGAAAGATCAAAATGATAGTATGAGTCTAATCTAAAAAGGTCATTCCCGTGAAAACGGAAATCTATAGAGTTTAGTATTTGGAATAGATCCCCACTTTAGTGGAAATGACATTCCGGCTATTTAGGCTTTTTAGAACGGACTCATTGTTTAAAAGCATGACATAATCCTATATTTAACCCTGTCTCTCCCTAAGTATCAAATCATAATGTAAATTCAATTATAAGTTCCCAAAATATTTATTAATTGTCAATAAGTACAAGCACGTATATTAAATTTTTCTAAAGTAACTTAACTTACCCAGTTGTTCCACAGTTACACTATGAAAACGATATAAATACTATTATAATTGTAATATTACTGCACGCAGGTTTGCGTCAGAAAGTACGACTGTCAGACAATATTATTATTTTACGAAACTTACATTAAAGAAAAGATTTGAACGCAGTCTTAATTACCACATCAATAATTCCGGTAGTCAGCTTATCCACTTGAGCTTTTGTAAGTCCGATATGCTTAAGTATGATGAGCTTTGTTGTTGTCTCCTTTGATCTCATTAGCCATTCAAAATCATCTTTGCTCAACTGCCCATCGGCTAATTGCTCTGTCCAGACTTTAATATCATCCTTTGAATCTTCGATAAACTCATCTCCGGCGGCAATAACCTGACTTCTAAATTCATTTAAGCTGCTTTCAATTAAGGAGGCAATTTCCTTTTTTACATCACTCAAGAAATTATTAAAGTCTACCATAAAATTTTCTCCGGATAATATTTTGTAACACTTAATTTTCATTAATCGCACTAAAGTTTGATAGTCTTATCAAAGTTTTTAAATCTTCAATTTATTACCAAACTCCACTGCGATAATAAATGAAAGATAATTTATGGCTGCAAAAGTTACAATTGGTTTTATTGAAATTATTAACTCACGTTACGCACATGTCATGCTGAACTTGTTTCAGCATCCCCAAAATGCTGTAAAATGAGATTCCGAATCAAGTTCGGAATGACAAAGTAAATTAGATCCTTAATTGTGCGTAACGTAAGTTATTAATACAAGAATCCTTTATTCAATAGTTTGATGAAGTAAAAATATAGCACAATTTATTATCAGAACTAGATAAAAGAATTTTTCTTAAGGCTCAAATAAGGCTATCCCCTATTCTAATAATTGTTATTTGACTATATAATAACATCAATTAAATCATTCAACAACTATTACGAAATTTGTCATTAAATATTTTTCGCAAAAATTAAACTGATTTATAATTTGTGTTAATTCTTGAAATTAGTGTCTTATTTAATTAATAACATCTTCCTCACCTCAATATACTCTTTTAATCCGTTAAGCGGCTTTGCAAAAATTGAATAAATGTATACACCGCTTGCCAATCCCTTTGCATTCCATGTTATCTCATAAGTGCCAGCCGGCTTTTCTTCATTGATAAGAATTGCTACTTCTCTTCCAAGTACATCGTACACCTTTAACGTAACAAATGACGAATGACCAATAATAAATGACAAAATTGTGCTTGGATTGAACGGATTAGGATAGTTCTGATTAAGTTTATACTGTTTCTCAGGTTTATTTATTTCTTTTTCATTTGTCACTTTATAATTTGGTATTTTTCTAAATGATATTATCTCACTGTATACCGAATAAAGATTTTGTTTATCCTTCGCTCTGATTCTATAATTGGACGCGCCAAATCCAAACGAAAACGAATAATAATGTAAATTATCGATGAATACAGTATCCCTAGTAGTTCCTATTACAATCCATTTGTTTGCAGTCCATTGAATTTTTTTTGATATTTCATAATTATCTAGATCTGGTTCAATATTTTTCTGCCAGCATAATTTTATTTTATTGCTAGCTGAGTCAATTACTACGTTTAATCCAATAGGCTTTGAAGGCGGAGCCTCAATGTAGGTACGGACATAGATATCTAAAGAGTAAACACCATTTACCATGGAATTTATTTTAAATCCGAATACTGTTGGATTTCTATAATGGTTATTTGAATTAGGATTACTCCAAGGAGAGAATACTTCATTGTAACCTATTTCAAATGCATCATTTTTACATCTTTGGTACTTTGCATCTTGAATTACTTTTCCATCTTCATCTTCAGTAAACAATATCGGAGATAATTCTTCTTTGGAATCATTTAAAGACCATGGTATAAATTCCAGAGAATGATATCCATTAAGTCTATCAGGTTTTACTTTCTTAAATACTGGAAGATTTGCAGGATTATTACCCCATGGATTATTGACTAAATAATTTACATCCCAGTCATACCTTCCTTCCGCCGATATCAGCTTTAAGTATTTCGAACATGGTGAATCGAATTCATCCGATGGAAAGTGTTTATCCTGCCTTAAAACATATAATCCTTTTTCAATATCATAAAATTTAAATTCAATTTCCCAGTAGGATATATTCTGATGATTTTCCAAATAAAAATATTGTCTAAGTTCTGGAGAAATTTCAAGACAATATGCCTCGCCTGTTGTAGCATAATCCTTAAGCTTCAGATCCCTTAGAGTTTTCGCTGAGTCTGCAGAAATGTAATTTAACTTTATCCATCCCAACCAGGCTCTTTCAAATGAATTTGCAACTATGTTTTTAACGCCCCACGATGAAAGCATGCCCCAGAATCCGAATCCGCTGTGGTATCGGTTATCTCCAAATAGATAATGAGCAAACTCATGCACAACACCTCTGAAAGCAGCATTCCTATCAGGTAAATAATTACTAATAGTAGCACCTGAATAAAAGTATCCGGTTTTAACTTTTCTCTTTCCTTCATCAACTGTAAAGTCAACGCCTCCGATGCTTGCGTAACATTTTTCAAAGTCTAACTCCCTATTAGCATTTTGTTCATCGGGTAGTCCCTTTGAAATATTTCTCCATACAAATATTATCATATCGATTACATGATCTGGTTGTTTTAGATGATGAAGATCCGGAGTGCATGTCCAATTGTCAAATTCACGAAAATCCATTGTGCTGTCTAACTGCTTAATTATTTCTTTGTGTATTTCTCCACGATCAAAATTATTTTCTAAATACCATTGCCTTGAATGCGGAGAAATGGCTGAAACAACTTTGCCTGTGAATTTCAATTTATTGAATGACATGTCATTGAAATAATGAGTGAGTGAGCCTTGGATTGGAGTATTTGTCCAGGTTTCATTTACCCATTTATTCATATCAGCAGGATCTTTACCTGCCCGCCAAAGCGGATTATCTTTATCATAATCATCATCTGGAAACTGTGCGAAAATTATTAATACATTTATATCCCCTATTGAAGGAAGGACAAAACCATATTGTTCCTCACTTTCCTTTTGTTGGGCTTTATAAACTTCCTTATCGTGATAATAAACGTTATTTGGTGCTTTATCAGTATGATTATAATTGTTACTTCCTAGAATGTTATCTGAAATCAATCCTGTAAACAACACAACAAAACAAAATATCTTTTTCATTGACTCGCCTCCGTTGAAAAAATTGCGAGTCAAATAAATAAAATATTGATAGCCTCTGCATATTAACTATGTGACTATTATTTTTAAAAAAATCATTATTGTTTGTACTTATACCGCAAAGAATTGAACCTATGTCGCATCTTCATAAACTGAAAGAATTTGTAGGTTATTTTGGCAGGTTGTATTATAATTTTTAGCGTAAATATTTAAGATGCCAGATCACTTGGCGGGTAGCCGAATTCTTCCTTAAAGCATCGTGTAAAATATGCCGGACTTGAGAAACCAACGGAATATGCAATCTCAGAGATGTTTCCTGTTTTTTCCTCTATCATCCTTTTCCCTTTTAACAACCGAATTGTTCTCATATAGACACTCGGTGATTTTCCAGTTAATGCTCTTATCTTCCTGTGCAGTTGAGATCTGCTCATCCCAATCTCGCCGCTGAATTCTTCGATGCTGAATTCTTCTTCTGATAAATGTTTCCCTATAATATCAATTACGTTATTCATAAATTTTTCATCTATACTTTGAATCTTCTTTCCGTCGGTTATCAACAAATAATCTTCTTTACTGTATTTCTCCTGTAATTTCTTTCTAATATTTATAAGATTTTCAACTCTTATTAATAGTTCTTCTATATCAAAGGGTTTAATAAGATAATCATCAGCTCCGGTCTTTAATCCTTCAATTTTATTTTCCTGTCCGGACTTTGCGGTTAATATTATTATCGGTATGTGGCATGTCTTTTCATCATCCTTTAAACTCTTTGTTAATTCATTACCGTCCATCTTAGGCATCATAATATCACTTATGATTAAATCGGGAATTATTTTCTTTGCTTTCCTTACTCCCTGTTCTCCGTTTACTGCCTCTTCTACTAAATAGTCTTTTGATAAGAATTTCTTAATATACTCCCGCATATCGTAATTGTCTTCTACTATTAATACAATGTTTTTAGATGAATCTTTTATATCTCGCGCAGCTTCATCTCCAGCATTGTTTGAAACAAGAAAGCTTTCATCATTAACTAATGACATTAATTCTTCCGGGTTCTTAAATTCTTCATTAATAATTTCATTATCCTTTAAATGTTCTCTGCCGGAAGGAAGCAGTATTGTAAACTCAGTCCAATTGCCAATTTCACTTTCTGCATTGATACTGCCATGATGAAGATCAACAAGTTCTTTCGTAATCGCTAAACCTATGCCTGTCCCTTCATATTCCCTTGTATGCGAACTATCTACCTGGTAAAATCTGTCAAATAATTTCGGAAGTTCAGATTTAGGAATTCCGATTCCCGTATCTTTTATTTTTATTTCCACAAAATTATTCTTCTTATCTTTTGAAGCATTGTCGGATCTTTCTTTTATTGAAATTATAATCTTCCCTTCTTCCGGTGTGAACTTAAATGCATTCGATAAGATGTTGGATAGTATTTTTGTCATCTTTTCTTTATCAAAATAAAGTTCAATATATTCTTTCTCCGGCTGTAGCTTTAAGCTTATATCTTTTGATTCACTCAGAGATTCAAATGATAATGCAATTCCCTTTACGAATGACACTATATTTCCTTTTGATGCTTCAAGCTTAAGCTTACCCGATTCGAGTTTTGATAAATCAAGTAATTGATTTACTAGCTGCAATAAACGGCTTGCATTTCTGTATACAACACCTAATTCATCTTTAATCTTGTCATCTCTTATTTTTTCTGCAATTTGTTTTACAGGACCGAGTATTAGGGTTAGCGGAGTTCTGAATTCATGCGAAATATTTGCAAAGAACTGCGATTTCATTTTATCAACCTCAAGTATTTTCTCCGCATTTACATGCTCTATTTCAGCTTTATGTTTTAACTGAATTTGATTTATTTGAATGCGCCAAGCTGAATAAATTATTCCTGCAAATAATAAAATATATAAAGAATAAGCCCACCATGTTTTCCACCATGGAGGAGAAATATATATAAATAATGAAGCTCCGGCTTCATTCCATACTCCGTCATTGTTTGAGCCTTTAACTCTGAAAATGTATTTCCCTGGGCTTAAATTCGGATATGAGGCATAGCGCCTTGTTTCCGAATAAACCCAATCCTTATCTATTCCCTCCATCTTATATGCATATTGATTTCTCTCCGGGCTTGTAAAGCTTAATGCTGCAAATTCAAATGAGAGGAAATTTTCATCGTACGGTAATTCAATCTTATCTGAGAAAGGATATGGCTTATCAAATTTCTTAAAAGAAGTAATTACTATTGGCGGGATAAAAGGGTTTTCTTTTATGCTATCCGGATGAAAGCGTGTAAAGCCTTTTAAATTTGGAAAATAAATTTCGCCATTAACTGTCTTACATCCAATTCCATAATATGTATCAGATGCCCCTTCTAAACCGTAAGATAAACCGTAATTTATAAAACGTCTATTTTCAGGATCAAATTTTGATATACCTTTAGTTGTATTAAGCCATAAAAAACCATGATCATCCTCGAGTATACCTCGAATATCACTACTAGCTAAACCTTCTTTTATCGTGAAGCGAATAAAACTATTAGTAGAACGTTCTAATCTATTCAATCCCGTATTTGTAGCAAACCATAGTCTTCCTTTATTATCTTCATAAATTTGATTTACTACTATTCCGCTTATGCTGGATAAATTTTTAATATCGGAAATATATTCCTTTAATGAATCCGATTTAGGATTATAACGAAAAACTCTTCCCATAAAAGTGGAAATCCAAAGAAAACCGGATTTATCCTCATATATATTGTTTATACTAAGTTTTAAATTTCTAATTTCCTTAAGGTTGTCATTATCCGGATTAAGTAAAAATAATCCTCCTGATTGAGTTCCAAGCCAATATCCGTCTTTTGTTTTCCAGCCCCAGGAAAGAGAATTGACAAATTCTTTTAGGGAATCATTAATAAAAGTTGTCATTCTGCCTAAGCTGTCTTGCTTTAAGCAGCCTCCTGTCGTTTTTGTAATAATTAGCTCGCCTCCTGGATATAAATATAAAGGATTATTACCTTTTCCTAAAGAATATTTTACAAATTTATCTTTGTTTATATCAAATTTTAACCATCCATTAAAAGTAAACATCCATAATATTTTTTCTGTCTGTTTACCAATTGCAAAAATTGGATTCTTACTAAAATATTTCTTAAATGGCATTTTTGTATTTTTAATCTTTTTAATGCCGGTATCTGTTCCAATCCAAAGCGTTCCTGAACGTTCATAATAAACCTGATTAACCACATCTTTAAAATAATTACTGAATTTTTTTATTTTTTTATCGAACGCTAAAAGTCCGTCCACTGTTCCCAACCAAAGAGAACCGGAATCTTCATCTTGACAAATTGCATTTATACGGTTCTGCTTATCCTCAGATGTAAAAAGATAATTTAAAAAAGTACCTTCTTTCGCATTAAATTCAACCAGCCCCCCATTAGTACCAAGCCATAGAATTCCTTCGTTGTCCTCAAAAATAGTTTCAATCCAGTACTTTGAATTATTTGTCCAAATTATCTTTTCTCGGTTGGGTGATTCTCTCCAATAATGAATGAACTTCCCCGTTTTAAAATCAAGCCTATCAAGACCAGCACCGGTTCCAAACCACATTGTACCATCCTTGGCTTCGCGAATAATCAAGATGGAATTATGAGATATACTTCCAGGATCAGTACTGTCATATTCAAGATGAATAAATTTACCTGTAGCTTTATTTAATTTAAATAAGCCGTTTCCAGTACCAATCCAAAGTATTCCAAATTTATCCTCTTGAATTGTCCAGATTGTATTACTTTCGTCTTTTCCTATACTTGATGGATTTGGAATGAAATGTGTAAATGTATTAGTTATAGGATTATACTTATCTAATCCTAGGTAGCTGCCTATCCACAGAACTCCGGATTTATCTTCATAGAGTTCTGTAATGGAATTATCTATTAAACTTGTAGAATCATCTAGGTTATGTTTATAATTAGTGATTGCGTATCCATCAAATTTATAAAGTCCGCTCCATGTTCCGAACCATAAATATCCTTTTTTATCTTGAAGGATAGAGGTAATAAGGGATGGTGTATCCTGATTAATAGCTAATGTTTCAAACGATATTTCTGCATTTTGCGGTAAGACATAAGATGATAAAAAAAGGAAAAATAAAAATTCCTTTAGAATAATACTTAACATTAACTGAATTAATTTACTTCTAATATTAAATCGTTTTTCCATTTTTCTGAAATCATACATAATCTTAAAAGCTCACTTCCATTCCTAAACGTACTGACATTGACAGCTGATATCTGTATGCCTGCATGAAAGTAGGATTAAGAGCGATCGGATTTCCGTTTTCATCGAAAGCAAGATAATGCCTTTGATCTATATCTACCGGCTTTCTTTGGCTGGCAATGTGAAAAACATCAAGAATAATTTTTGACTTCCATGAAGATAAAACCGGTAAATCATACATCAGCCTCATACTTATATCCCATATCGCTGGTGTTCTTCCTAATGAGCCGCGCCGCGAAAGATATTCCATAAAAGTATTGTTTAAATCAATTGCATAATCACTCAAAGGCGTTCCGCTTTGTGCTATGAATGTTATTCCTGTAGTAAGTCCGAATGGAAAACTGTAATAGCCTGCAAACTTAAATACATGTGTCCGGTCATTTGGTAGTACACCTGATGTATTGATTCTTGAATAACTCAAATCATTAAAAGTTAAATTATTATTAGGGAACTCTCCGTGATTAAAAGAATCGAAAAGTCCTTCATAGTTGCCGTAGTTTCTTGATAAAACATAGGAAGCTATAAAATTAAAATGTTCATCGCCGCTTCGTTCAATTGTTAATACTAAAGCAGAGTAATTACGCTGCGCCTTAGGCCAAGCAGAAAGTATTCCGCTGCCTGGATTTCCGAATTGAAGTCTGTTTTCCGAAGTTAGCCAAACATCATCTATAGCTTCACGTAATGATCTGTAAACTGCTTGTATGCCTGCACGAATATTCCATCCAAGTAGTCTTTCATATCCAAGATTGAATTCGTCATAATACTGTCCTTTTAATCCAGCAACTTCAGAGATTATTGTATGCAGACTGCTATAAGAAGTGTCTCCAACCGAATTATTTGTACGCGGATCATGATCAAAATAAATTTCATAATCATAACCGTTTCCAGAATGATAATTGACCGATTGGAATAAAGCAAATTCTTGAGAGAAACGACCGAACGATCCAAAAATTCTCTGCATTCCTTTTTCATCTGGTAAAAAGATAAATCCTATACGCGGTTGCAGTGGAACCGATATAGTTTGTACTACTTTATTATTTGATCCGGTAATATACTGCCCCTCCCATCTGACTCCGGCATTGATGTTTAGGTTTCTATTAATTCTCCAATTGTCCTGGATGTATATTGCTGGGATTTTGTTGCTGACTTTACCAAATCCTTTCCCTATCATTTCTCCATATAGAATTGAATTGTCATATAAAAATTTGTAAATAATATGATTGTCATATTTGTTGTTCGTGATATTTGTCTTGTATTCAATTCCAGCATTAAAAATATGATTATCAAGAAGAGCAGTTCCAGTTATTCTGCCCATATTACTGTATCTAAATGAATCCCATGTACCAAAAACTCCGCCGGAAGCGGTGTTAGTTATAAAGTCATAATATAATACATCGAATTTCCCGGCTTCTGTTGCTGGTTCACCTGAATCATGCCTGTTCACACTTGCAAATAATCCTTCTAATAAAATATTATCACCTATTGTATAGGTACCGTTTATCGAATAATTTACTCCGCCTTCTATTATATTTTGTAAATAAGGATCCGGATTTGTTAAGGTCGAAGGAGGAATTAATATATTTCGTCCTACTGCATCTCTAATAGTTGGGTCACCGGTTGTCGTGAATGCAAATTGCAGGTTATCCGATGCTCTCCAATTTAGTTTTATAGCAAAGGAATGTGTAAGCGTTTTATCTATAGAATTACCAAAGCTTGGAACTTCTACATCTCTGCCATTAAATGTCGGATTATAGGCAGCATAAAACCATAGTTTGTCAAAAATAATCGGACCTCCTAAAGCAAAGCCGGCATCATAATTCGAAAAGTCTCCCTGCGTTACATCCAGCGGTCCCAATTTTCTGTTTCCGGTAAGCTGGTTGTTCGTAAAGAATCCGAAAAAAGATCCGTGAAATTTATTAGTACCGGAATTTGTAACCACATTTAAAAGTCCGCCTAGAGAACTGCGGGAGTCGGCATTGTATCCGCCTGCTTTAACTTCTATTTCTCTAATAAAATTATAAGGAAGTTTTGTACCGCTTGCCCCGATTAATGGATCAGTAACTTCTACGCCATCAACAAAATATTTATTTTCAAATCCGGTGGCGCCGCCTATATTTGCTTCATCTCCGTAATAGCTTAGGTTTGCCTGTGGTAATAAGGTAACCATGCTTCTATAATTTCTATCTACTGGAAGCCTTTCAAAATCATTGTTTATAATATTATCTCCATAAGTAGTTGATGCCGGATCAATGAAATATTTTTCTCCGGATACTATAACCGCCGGCAAATTGTATTCTCTTGTCTGCAATTGAATTTCACCCAGGTTGGTCGTTTTATCTATATTTACTTGTACATTGCAAATAGTTATCTCCCCATATCCTACAGAACTGAATTTAACTTTATATAATCCTATCGGCAGCGCAAGAAGATGAAAGTATCCTTTATTATCTGTTGTTGTACCTCGCGTTCCTTGCAGGTTTTCACTACGTAACACAATATTAACACTACTTATTGGAACACCGGTATTATTTACGACCCAGCCTTCAATTCTTCCCGTTATTTCTTGTGAAAAGCATAAATCCGAAAATGAAGAAAAGAAAAAACACAATAAGATTAAACTTATTCTCATCATATACATTCTCTTCTACATAATTATTTTGAATCAATTCTGAAGCATTCATCTTTTTCCTTTTCTTTAAAAGTTTTTAGATTCTATGCTTCTTTATACTTTATTAATTTAAGGTCAGCTTTAACTGACGATTTTAAATACTCATAAACGTCCAAGCTTTAGCCTCATTTGACTCGCTTATGTGGCTCAAGCCGTTATGTTTTTAAGTATTACTCCCTCGCCTGATGCTGAGCGAAATTATTTTCTAGTTCTGCCATTCTTACTTTAACGCAATAGAACCATCTTCTTTGTTTCAATATCATGCCCCGACCTATCCGGATAATCGCTTGAGTGCCTCCCATTTTGCGGTACAGCTTTAAGCTGATAGAAATACACACCGCTCGTCAAGTCAACTGCATTCCATGTTACTTCATAAATACCTACCGGTTTTTCTTCATTAACCAAAGTTGATACTTCTCTCCCAAGAATATCATAAATCTTTAATATTACGTGGCTGAATGCTGATAGCTGATAGCTAATTGCTGTTGTTGGATTAAAAGGGTTCGGATAATTCTGATAAAGCATAAAATTTATCGGAGTCTTTATTTTTTCTTCAACGTTAACAAATGTTCCTAACGGATTTTCGCATGCGCCTATGTCGGGTTTAGTACCGGCTGGACTGGGACGTAGATTTCCTTTGATGCAAAATAGAGGGCAATGGTACATTGTTCCCTCAATTTCTATTGAATCTATTCCGACACCAATACACCAGGAAATATTGGAAAGGCTGAAGTCATCTGCTTCATACTTTGCAAACAATGGATCTTCATCAATATTATTTTTAAATAGACCATTGTATTCAAATCCCGCTCCGACACCCGAAAATCCTTCCATGCCGCCTTCTATATCGCAATTAAAAAAAACAGGATCAGCTTGAGAATGATTAAGATACACTTGCTTGCCGGAAACGGCAGAATTTCCCCATAAAATATTATTTATCAAAATTGGATCGTCATACTTTTCACAATATAATCCCCCTCCACTTGTCGCATGATTGTAAGCAATTGTATTATTTATAAGTTTTGCTTTTCCGCTTTCATATATCATAACGCCTGCACCAAACGATGCTTGATTATGAATAATTATATTATTTTCTATACTGGGGTTCGAAGAACTATAAACAAAAATTCCACCTGCACAAGTATTCGCAGCATTATAAGAAATTATATTACCAGAAATAATCGGTTGATTGTCATTGCCGAATGCACAGATAATAGTTCCATATTCGCTTTTATTATTGTAGAAAATATTATTTTTTATCAGCGCTTTCGAAGTGAAATCAACTACTAATGCACCTGCAGAGCTTTGTGAACCATCGTTATTACTAAAGGTATTTTCTGATATCGTAGGCGAGCCGTAAAAAATACAAATACCAGCTCCGCCGGTTGTACCTTTATCTCCGCTTGCCATATTTGAATCAAATAAACAATGAGAAACTAAAACCGAATCAAACCTGTTTATCATAATTGCACCGCCGCATCTATCAAGACTGTTAAGCGCTCCGGTATTAGCCTTACCATATTTAAAAGAACAATATTCCAGTTTAGAAATTTTATTTGTATTTGGAGTGTTAATAAATCTTATCCCATGCCAGCCTGCATTTTTATCATCTGCAGTAAATCTTATTGAATCTGTTTTAGTCCCGATAGCCAGCAGCCTTCCTTGTACATTTAATTTGTAATGCCCTGTAAAGACAACTTCCACTCCTTGTTCTATCGTAAGAGTTGAATCGTCTGGTATTGTTATTTCACCATTGATATAATATGGAGATTTTGCTAGTATCCATGTCCCGCTTACATTTCCTGCGGGTATATTTGTTTGAGTGAATGTGAACGTCGAAATAGAACCTAAGAATAAAATTAGGAGGATAAATATTTTCATAAACCGTTACCTCATACGCATATATTTGTTTACCATGTTGAATTTTAACGCAAGAGGATCATCTTCTTTGTTTCAATAACTTGTCCCAACCTGTCGGGATAACTGCCTGCTTGCCCGCCGACAGGCATGGCTTTTAGTCTGTATAAATAAATTTCTTCATTTACTTCTTGCTTATCAGAAGTCTTCCTGCTTGTGGAAAGGATAGCCGAAGCATCAATCTTTAACTCATAAGTACCTGCTTCTTTAATTTCATCTAAAAGCGTTGTAATTAAATTTCCATCTACTTCTAAAATTTCCACTATAACCTGTGTTTTGTAGGCAATACAAAATTTTATAGAAGTGTTATCACTAAACGGATTTGGATAATTCTGACCTAAGTAGAATTTTGTCGGAACTAAATTATTTGAATTTACAATAATTAAAATCATAATTATCTAACTATCTTAAATACTTTAAATCTTGTATATCCATCAAATTAGTATCTCAATTCAATGGCAGCCATCCGCCTTTTAGTTGAATGACTGCCGTTAAGAATAATTATCAATGAGAGGTAATTACACCAGTGCAATCACCATACCAGCCAGAAAAGTCTAACGCACAATATATTATGACTTCCATGCGGCATTGCATTCCATTGATATCACCGCCTTCACCATGCGCTATTTCTTTAAGCGGTATAATAAATCCAGGTCCACCTTCCCAAGCTGTCGGATCGTAAGTAGAAGTACCATGCCAGGTAAATTGCCAAATACCGCCACCAGCTCCCTCTGGAGTCAATTTGAATTTTCCCTGCCATGGTCCTATTATAGTATTCGCATCGATTAATCCATTAATCTCTACTTCACCAGTACCTGATAGGAGATCAGGACCGGTATCTCCTGGTAAGTATGTGGCTGCAAATACAGTTTTTGCTAAATGATTTCTCAGCTTCACCTTACCATCTGGATAAGTCATAATCCCAAAATTAATTACCTCAAATGGAGTATTAGTCGCTGTGAATGCCCTGGTAAAATTCTTTTGCAATGATGATTTACCTGACGGAGATACCGGCAATTCAGATTTTTCAGTACATCCGACTAGCAAAAGCCCCGCAAACACAAAAAGAGAAACTGCAATTTTCAATCTTTTCATAATTTATCCTCCGGTTATTTTTATTTGTTAAAAACTTTCACAAAACTCACAACCTGCATCAGCCGGAATTAGTCTTGTATTTAGATAAACTTTGGAAATAGAGTTCCGGAAAGATGATTTAATTACATGGTAATGATAATATTTTGAATGTGGGCTTTTCTACCAGATATGCGGAAATAAATATCGATTTTGCATTTATAATTTTAATTTGAAGATAAATTTGAGAATGCAGATATTATATTCACTGAGTTTAAAAGAAGTCACTGGTTAGTAATTACTGAATTCAAGCAATTGTCATGCTGAACTTGTTTCAGCATCTAAAAACAGCTTAAGAATTAAGATCCCGAAACAAGTTCGGAATGACAAATGAATTATTTTATTCACTTTGCACAACTTCTGTTAATTACTTGAATCGTGTTGATATTGCGTGGGAGTAACACCAAATTGCTTTTTAAAGCATTCGGTAAAATAAGATGGATTATTAAAACCAACTTCAAGCGCAATCTCAGAAATATTTCCAAATTTACATTCTATTAATTTGGCGGCTTTGTTCATTCTCGTACTTTTAATTAATTCAATCGGCGGTTCTCCGATAAGGGCTTCAATTTTTTTAAGTAGCAATGATCTGCTCACCGCCATATTATCTGCAAGTTTTTCAACACTGAATGAAGAATCTGAAATATGCTCATTTATATTTATCATTGTTCTTTGCAAAAATCTTTGGTCAATAGGTGTAATATTTGTTTCATCAATTTCAAATAATCCATTCTTCTTGAAATGCTCATGGATTCTCTTTCTTTGTTCAAGAAGATTTTTTATCCTGGCTTTTAATTCTTCTGTATCGAAAGGTTTTATTATATAATCATCCGCACCGGTTTCAAAGCCTAAAATCTTATCCTCTGTTGTCGCCTTAGCTGTTAATAGAATAATTGGAATGTGGCTTGTCCTTTCATCCGATTTAAGTTTATTACATAGCACAAAACCATCCATCTTAGGCATCATTACATCACATATCATCAAATCCGGTATATGTTCAATAGATTTATTCCAGCCTTCTAAACCGTCCGCTGCTTCAAGAATATTGTAATATGCATTCAAATTATTTCTTATATAATTTCTAACATCAAAGTTGTCTTCGATTATTAATAGAAGAGGTTTATCAATTTCGTTATAAAATAAGTCCTCAGAACTTCTTATTTCAATTTCATTTTGATTATAAACTCCTTCCTTTATTAAATCATTTTCAGGATTGTCTGTAGATGTCTCAAAAATTTCTTCCGGTTTTAAATAATCTTTTCCTAAAGGAATACTTATTCTAAAGGTTGTACCTTTTCCCTCTTTACTCTGTACCTCAATTTTACCTTTGTGCAATTCAATCAATTCTTTTGTTAATGAAAGTCCGATTCCGGTTCCTTCTGATTCTTTAGTATAGCTGCCGTCAACCTGGTAGAAGCGGTCAAATATCTTCGGAATTTTTTCCTCAGGAATTCCGATTCCTGTATCACTGATAATTACATTTATATATTCTTCATCTGTTGTTATGGTAACTTCAATACTGCCGCCGTCCGGTGTAAACTTAAAAGCATTTGAAAGAATGTTAATAATTATTTTTTCAATTTTATCTTTATCGAACATTAAAACAATTTCATCTTCAAGCGAATTGAATATTAAATTTATTTTTTTCCGTTCTGCATAGGGACAAAATGATTGCAGCAATGCTTTTATTATCGGCACAATGTTTTGTAAGCTAGCCTGTAATTTCATGCTGCCCGATTCCAGTTTAGATATATCAAGCAATTGGTTCACTAGTACTAAAAGCCGCTTAGCATTTCTTTGAACAATTTTCATTTCATCTATTACTTTTTCATCTTCAGCCGTTTCAATAATCTGTTTAACCGGTCCAAGTATTAACGTAAGCGGAGTTCTAAATTCATGCGATATGTTTGTAAAAAAACGGTTCTGTACTTGTTGGGCTTCTTGCAGCAATTTAATTGTATCATATAATTCATCACGGGCTTTTTTTAGTTCTGCTGTTCGCTCATTAACTTTTAATTCCAGATTATTTTTATAGTCTTCCAATTTTTCGTATTCATTTAGTAATTCTTCATGTGCATCGGTCAACTCCCAAAATGCTTTATTTATATTAAATAGCCATCTCATTCCTCTCCTGATTTTATAAAAGATCCCTTCTCTTCTCCAGGTCATATCATAAATAGCGCCTTGGGGGATAAACTGTAAGTCTACATTGCATTCTTTTAATCCAATTCTTCTTCCGAGTTCCCGGATGATTCCTTTATTGCCGTATGCAAATTCGGGTGGATGTTCATAACCTTCATCAACTTGAAGTATAAATCTGATTTTATCATTTCCAATAAATTCTATTTGCATTTTAAGACATAAAAAGTTTGAAGTAATTCTTTTAAGAATTATGCCAGAGGATGCCTTTGATATTTTTCTTGATGTGAAAAGAAAAAATCCAATTAGTCCTTCAATGTAGGTTCCACTTCGAATAAAATCAGCGCCAATTTTTTCAAAATCTGTATAGTTGAAATTTGGTCTCATATTGGAAAGAATTTTACAGAATACCCACCATTCTACCCTTTCTCGCTTATTTATGAAATGAGATTCCTCGTATGGAATACCGTTTAATAAATCCTTAAATGCAATCCCTTTTTCTTTAGCAATATTCATTACTGGAATAAATATTCTATTAGAAACTTCCTTCTTTATTTTACTGTCTCTTTTTATTTCAGACTTTATTTTATTATCTATCATTCAGTCCCTCTTGATGATAAATAATACAATCACGGGCTTTAGCAAGATCTTATAAAGTAAAACTATTTTATCCATCATCCTAATCTCCGGAAAGATTAAAAATAATACTGGAAAAATTCTACTTAGCTGTGCTTATTTATATTCTTTTCAACGCGGTTATTTTTTCATATCGTCCCCTGATTAATGGATTTGATTTACAGCTAGCTGGTGAAAGTTTATTTAGTCGAAGATATGAGGTTAATTATTTATCTAATAGGAACTTAAATAATAAAATTATAAATCTCAATGAAATTTCTTATCTGAATTAAAAAGTAATTTTTGAATCACCAATGCCTGCATTATTTCTTCTCATGGAATTTTATTTTATTCTAAATGTATTTAATATTATTAACACACCTTAGTTAAACATTACTCTTTGTAGCACTTGAAGGATGGAATTCTGAATAGATAATCGTTGTATGCTTTAGACAGAGCTGCCAGCAGCATCTTCAGATTATATTCATCTGCAGCCACATAACAGTAAATTATTTTTCTTAAGCATCCCAGCGATGGAAAGAACATTCGCAATAAAACGCATAGAGCCAGCAGAAAATAATTATAAATTTGCCGGTATTTTGTATTGGTAGTACCATTCTTATTTACAATCCAATATTTTTCTTTTGCTTAACCACCGGGATTAGCAATGCGGCAATTATTAAAATTAAAATAAGTGCGCTCGTATAAACTGCCCAGAGATTCATTATACGCGATTCCGCCTTCATTTCAAAATCCTTTATTGTAAATCTCTTTGAAGTAAAGTCCCAGGCTACTTTGTTCCCTTCTATCCTGTCGGCATTAGTTTTTATAATTATACCCGGCATCAGTACTGAGTTAGTGTAATTACCTTCAGCATCAAACATCCGCTCCGCTCTTTTTGTAATTGAATTATTCTCATTTCTTATTACATCTTTTAATTTGAAAAATACCTTTGTATTAAAAATGGAATTTAATTCAGAAGTTAGGCTGTCAGAATCGCCCTTGCTATCAGCCAGCATTTTAAACAGCACTTCTTTTTTATCATTAATCATTTTTTCAGTCAATGAAGGATCGTTTAACTTAACGGCAGCTTTGATAATTGCATCAACAAAATCTTCAAGATAATTTCTTTCTTCCCATTTCTTTACTTTCGCTTCAATTGTCGAATCGCTCCTGCCTGTTGTATAGTCATCGATTTCTTTTTGCGTTAAAAATTCTGATACCGGAACTATGTTAAAAAGGTTGAACTTATTATACTTTTCGTCATACTTATAGAAAGTGAAAAACCATCTGAATTTCTTTTCTATCTTCAAGTTGACTTTCATCATGTCGGGCTTATTATTTCGATCGTACAGATTACATAAGTCTGTATAACTGTCAAAATATTTTTTAGCTGTAAGAATGTAATCGCCGCTGCTTGAAGTATCTTTTACCCATTTTGTCTGCCAGGTAGAATCATAAGGCAGCGGTAGAACTGTGACATCAGTATTTTTAGAACCGGTTGTTACTATAAAAGTTCTTTCGCATGATCCATCGGGATTAATTTTGGTAATTGTCTTATAATCTTTTTTGCAGCCGAAAATTGTAAAAGCAATCGGAAGTATTATAAAAGTCATTAAGATTTTAGTCTGAGTTTTCATTTTATTTCTCCCGTTCTTTTAATTTATTAATCTCATTTTCAAGTTCTTTGCTGTTCGAAAGAAGAAGCTCGAGTTCTTTTTCATCTGGCATTTTATGAATATTTATCCGGCTAAGTAAAGGATAGTCGCTTAAATCAATATCGGGATATTTGTTTAATATCTTGTCTAGCTCATCGTAGCTAATCAATAATTTTATAATTTCGCTTTTCTTTAATAACATCCAACCTGCCGGCAGCTCAATCGAGCTTTTATTTCCTTCGAGTAATTCCTTTGCATCATTCAACCTGCTCAGCAAATAATCTCCGTTAAGAAATTCTGCCCTGCTGCTCTTAAGAGAACTAGATTGAATGCTCATTGCAGCTTCCAGCTTGCTTATATCCTCCGAAGTTGAAATTACTTCGGCAAAAAATGAGCCCATAATCAAAAACATGAAAATAATTAATGAGTAACGCACTGATGAAAAAGAAAGTACGCCGGTTAAGTTTTCTAAAAATCCTTTTCCCTTCGAATATAATTTATTATTTATTATCCTGATTATATCATTCGTCAGTTCTTCCCCATTCTTCAACACGGGGACTTTGCTTCTTAACTCAGTTATTCGATTATAATATTCATCAAATTCAGTACGCTTGCTTGAACAGTCCTGACAAACTTTTAGATGTTCGTTCAGCATTGTTCTTTCCTTCTCTGTCAGTTCGGATTCTTCCAGGAATAAATATTTTTTAAACTTAGCACATTCCATTTTATCTGTCGCTGCTTTCTAACTTTTCTAATTCTTTTCTGATCTTTTGTCTTGCGTAAACCAAATTTGCCTTTACTGAACTCACTGATATCCCGGTAATTTCGGCAACTTCATTTATGTTTAAGTTTTGCAGATCCCTAAGAACAAACACTATTCTCTGTTTTGGTTTCAGCCTTCCGGCAATACTTTCAATTTTTACCGCTAATTCTTTGTTCTCAAAATCCATTTCAATATCGGAATTACAATCCGTCAGCCTTTTTCCATACTTATCTAAATCATTTTTAAATAACATGTTTCTTCTCTTATTAGATTTCAGTTTATCAAAACAAAGATTGCTTATTATTCTGTACATCCACGTAGTAAACTTTGCCTGACCGTTATAGCTATTAATATTTTTCCAGACTCTTATAAAGCACTCCTGCACCGCATCCTTAGCATCATCTTCATTGCCAAGAATTCTAAAAGCCAATGCAAATGCATATTCACGGTTGTTTTCAACAAGCTTTCTAAATGACTGAACATCACCGGTTTTGATCCGTGTTATAATATTTTCATTTGATTCTTCGATTTAGTCCCGTCTCCACAATTTTTGTTTTCTACTGATAATAATACGACACAAAATCCAAAAAGTTAAATATTTTTAAGATAATTTTACAACAATTTGCTATCTCAACGATTATTAATAACAAGACTGTCTCGGATTATCAGATACCTATTATAATACATTGTTCAGAATAAATAAAGAATTGTAAACTGTCCATTTGCGTAACGTTTTTTAATTCCGAATAAAAGCACTTACTAAGTGAATGAGTTAATTTTATTGACTAATATTTTTAAGTGTTCGTTTTGAAGTAAAATATAATCGTTTTAATTTGAGTTAATATTATTAACACACCTTTCATAAACATTACTCTTAATGCCACCTTAATAATGAAATTCTGGCGTAAATTGGTTTATTCTCAAACGGGGGCTTTATCGCTCATCTGTCTTTTGATGAGATTTGTTTTCGAAGGAATTTATTCCAACAATCCATCTCTCCCAGAGAGTTGTAAAGCTATCTATTTATCCTGCTAATCCTTCAATCCTGCGAATCCTGGTTCAGACAATAATATTCAGATTTATCCTTTTCACAATTCTCTCATCTATCTTGCAACTCTCATTTTTATTTAATATAATTAGCACAGATAAATACAGTTTTATAGGCTAAATGAGTTTATATTTTTATTAATATTTATAAAGGGGTTGGCAAATCAAAACTAACCAATATCAACTGTCTGAAATCGTTCTGAAAACGTCCTCAAAACGTCTTGAAAACGTCTTAATTCCGTATCTCTCCCATTCATCTCCCAATATACTTCGTATTAACTATAATCAAAGGCAGCATGTATGGCAGAATTAAGAAATGGTATTTTAGGCGAACTAACGGGGAAAATCGGCAATAAAGTTATCCGCAAGGTAAACGGAAAAATTGTTGCCTCGGAAAGACCTGCAACTTATAAAAAGACTAAAAGCAAAAAAGCTAAAACTGTAAGAGGAAGGTTCGCAGTTACTGTCGACTTGGCTAAATATATAAACTCTATACCGGATCTTAGGGAAGTCTGGTCTTGTGCCGATGTTAAAGGAACTTCACCATATCATAAGGCAATCAAAGTTAACTCATACCTTACCGGTAACGATTCCCCTTCCCTTAATAACATTATCACTCCTTTCGGCATTTATCTAAAGACAAGAAGTATATCATTAGAAAATAAAAATCTGATCTTGCAATTTGAAAATATTGAAGAGGCTGCACTTCAAAATAATTTTAGTTCATTTTCATTACACGCTCTCCTTTCATTTCAAGAACCAATTACTAAAAGTGATAAGAAATATAAACTAAGCAATATTTCTTTTAACGGTCAAAGCATTTCTTCCCTTTCAGAGGTCAGTATCTCTCTTCCGCTCGATAAAGCAGCTTTAGCTTTAATAAAAAAATATAAAAGCCTTATTCTCTATACGGCAATAGTTTTTAATCCGCCTGTACCAAAGCAGTTTTTCTGGACTTCAACAGTCACCGTTCAAATCAATCTTGGCAAAATATAAATATCACCCAGGCTAAAGACGCAGCATAGATATCATTATATTCCAGTAAGACTATTTATATTCAAACGTCTAAATGCCGAATGACTAATAACAATTTACAAATGACGATGCAAGCAGCCAACCGTAAAATATGTATAACAAATTACAACCTACCACTTCATGCTGCCGTCAACCGCCATTTATTCCGTTTTCTTTTTCATAGTTGAAATACCAAATGGCAAGTATGCAGGACATAATCCTATTAAAGATGTTAACAATGGGAGTAACCCGATAAGTCCCCACCAGCTTTGGAAGATGATTCCTAAAAGAATGATTACAATTCCGAGTATAAGACGAATTGTCTTATCAGTAGAACCAATATTCTTTTTCATTTGAGCCTCCTTCTAATTTATAAGCACATTAATTAAAAACTAAAAATGCAATAAATAGGATTCCATATAATTTAAAAAGATTCAGATTCAAAATACAGTAGATTAAAAGTCCGGGACTTCAAAACCATCTTACATTTTACTATTCTTATATTCATCAGCGTCCGTTCATCAAAAAATTATTTTAATATAATAAATAAAGATTTATCTTACTCGACAAGATCTTTAATTAATTTACAATAAGAGGATATTTAGGGATGAATCTTTTAGAAGTTAGAAATCTTGTTAAAAACTTCAATGGAATTAAAGCCGTTGATAATGTCTCTTTCAAAGTACCTGAAGGCTCAATCTTCGGGCTTATAGGAAGGAATGGTGCGGGCAAAACAACCACTATTAGAATGATGATGAATATTTACCTTCCCGACAGCGGTGAGGTAGTACTTGGTGGAGTTAAGGTAGGTCAGGAATTCAAGAATAAAGTCGGCTATCTGCCTGAAGAGCGTGGACTTTATAAAAAAATGAAAGTAATAGAAACCCTTATGTACTTTGCTGAGCTTAAAGGCGCTACTGGAAAAGAAGTAAATAAAAAGGCAGAGTGGTATTTGAATCGCTTCGATTTATTTGATAGACGCTTATCCAAGATGGAAGATCTTTCCAAAGGCAACCAGCAGAAAATCCAGTTTATAACAACTATACTTCATGATCCTGAATTCGTAATATTAGATGAGCCTTTCTCAGGTCTTGACCCGGTTAATACAAATCTTCTTAAAGATATTATACTGGAATTAAAAGAGCAGGGAAAAATTATCATCTTCTCTACGCATCTAATGGATTTTGCAGAAAAGATGTGCGACCACATAGTAATGATAGACCACGGGAAAGTTGTACTTGAAGGTCCGCTTTCCGGAATCAAGCAGAAGTATGCTCAAAAAAATATCAGCCTTAACTACGAAGGCGATATAAACTTCCTAAAAGGAAATCCTATAGTTGAAAAGATTGAAGACTTTGGAAACTCGACCGGCATAAGATTAAAAGATTCAAACCAGTCTCAGCAGCTCCTGAAGCTTCTTGTTGATAATAATATTATAGTTAAGAAGTTCGACGCTAATGATATTTCACTCCAGGAAATATTTATCGAGTTAGTCGGACAAGAAGAAACAAACGGAAGCAGTGTTAAGAAGGAGGTGCTTTATGCTTAATAAAAGAATACTCGCAGTTATTAAAAGAGAATTAAGAGAAAAGCTTTTCTCCAAATCATTTATTGTAATGACACTTCTAGTACCCGGTTTAATTTTTCTTGCAATCGGAGTTCAAACATTATTGATAACTAACCAGCAGAAGAATTTAAAGATTGACGTTATTTCTGACGATCCTGGTCTGATTACTGCATTAAGAAGCTCTTTCATGTCTTCAGAAATTGGAAAAGATGGAAAGTACCTTCTAACCTTCCAGACAGAAAATAAAAATGATGTATCCAAATATGTAGAATCGAAGAGAAATGACATAAACGATGATAAGCTCGGCGGTGTTGTGTATATCCCTGAATCTGCTTTAAAAGATAAAAAGGTAGACTACTATGCCAAGAGCTCTCAGAATATTTCCTTATTCAAAGACTTCGATGCTCCTATAAACAAAGCATTGATAGATTCTTATTTTGCAGATCGCACTCTTTCAAAAGATGATATGAATTTTCTAAGAAGCAGTGTGGACTTTACCGGCTTCAAAGTTACTAAGGAAGGTGGTATTAAAGAAGAAGGATACGGTAATATGATTATCGCTTATCTTCTTACCTTTCTTTTATACTTTAGCATGATAATGATTGGACAGATGACAATGCAATCGGTTATAGAAGAGAAAGGCAGTAAGATAGTTGAGGTTATTCTTTCTTCCGTGAGCCCAACTGAACTTATGTCCGGAAAGATTCTTGGCGCTTCAATTACAGGTGTAATACAAATGGCTATCTGGCTTTCTCCTATAATCTTAGTAATGTCTACTACCATATTCGTTCTTCCAAAAGAATTTCTATTCAGTATTAGCAGCACAGTAATAATTTATGCTTTAATAAATTTCTTTATCGGACTACTTACATTCATCGGTTTATACGCAATGATGGGGGCTATCTTTGATAATGCTCAGGATGCAGCATCCGGAGCTATGCCAGTAATGATGCTAATACTCATTCCATTCTTTATTGCAATGTCGATGATTGATAATCCGAACAGACCTGTTGCTGTAATTGCATCATACTTCCCCTTTGCATCGATATTGGTTATGCCTATGAGGCTTACTCTTGTAGGAGTTCAGATATGGCAGCTTGCAGTTGCTACTCTAATTAATATCTTAACATTTGTAGCAATCTTCCCTGTTGCCGGAAAAATTTATAGAGTCGGTATTTTAAGAACAGGCAAAAAGCCTAAATGGTCTGAAGTAATCAAATGGCTGAAGTATAAATACTGAGGAATGTAACGCACTTGACTATTTCCGTCTGAAGTTCATTCAGATGATAACAGCTAAAGTTACATATTTATCATAAACGGCTTACAACTAAAGATTCCGAAACAAGTTCGGAATGACAAATGAACCATCTTATTTTTTTTAAGTAACTTTAGATGATAGTTTAAGCCCAGATTCTCGAAACTGAATGCTGGACACTAGCATTCAGCTTCTAGAGTCAGGTAAATTATAATCTAATAATCAAAACGAATTATTAACTTACGTTACGCACAATTAAGGATCTAATTTACTTTGTCATTCCGAACTTGATTCGGAATCTCATTTTTCAGCATTTTTGGGATGCTGAATCAAGTTCAGCATGACATGTGCGTATCGTGAGTTACTAAATGCAGATCGATGCCAAAATAACTTATACCTTTATAACAAGATTCACACTATAAATGAGAACCTTTATGCTTACCAAATACTTCGCTCTAAAAGAAAATAATTCCGATGTTAAAACCGAAGTAATTGCAGGTATAACAACCTTTCTTGCTGCGATGTACATCATTGTAGTTAATCCTGATATATTAAGTAAAGCAGGTATGCCGTTCAGCGGGGTACTAACTGCAACTATTTTAGTCTCCGCATTCAGCACAATAATGATGGGGCTGTATGCAAAGAATCCTATACTTGTCGCACCCGGTATGGGATTAAATGCATTCTTTACCTTTTCGGTTGTGCTTAGTCTTGGTGTTAAATGGGAAGTTGCTCTCGGCTCAGTATTCTGGGCAGGAATTGTGTTTCTGCTTCTCTCCATCTTTAATGTAAGAACGTACATTGTAAAAGCAATTCCGAAACAGATCCGCTTTGCAGTATCTGCAGGGATAGGATTATTTATAGCTTTAATTGGATTCGTCAATGCACATTTCATCATCGCTGATCCTGCCACATTAATTAAAATTGGAAAAATAGATTCAGTTACTATTACCTTTGCAGTTGGGTTAATTATTACATCTTTGCTTGTCATTCGCCGTATAAAAGGTGCTCTTATAATCGGTATAACAATAACAACACTTCTAGCTATCCCGATTGGAAGATTATATGGCGATGCTTCATCAGTTAATTTTGGTTTGCCTACTCTTGTAACATGGAATGGTATATTTGCCAAACCGGATTTCAGTTTATTGTTTAGAATGGATTTAATTCATTCTCTAGCATTATCAATCTTCCCGATTACTTTTGCAATTCTCTTTACAGATATGTTTGACAGTCTTTCAACATTTGTCGGTGTTGCAGAAGCCGCTAATTTAACCGATCCTGATGGAGAACCAAGAAATGTTAAGGAATCATTAATAGTCGATGCTGCCGCAACAACAGTTGCCGGTTTATTTGGTTCAAGCGCCGGAACAGCTTACATTGAATCTGCTACCGGAATAGAAGAAGGCGGAAGGACAGGGTTAACAGCAGTCGTTTCTGGATTATTATTTCTTCCATTCATGTTCATTTCTCCTCTACTTTCTGTTGTTCCGGGAATAGCAACCGCACCGGCACTGGTAATAGTCGGCGTATTTATGATGAAGCCTGTTCTAAAAATAAATTGGGATCATTTTGACGATGCCGTTCCTGCATTTATTTCGCTTGTCTTAATTCCGTTTACTTATTCAATTACACAGGGAATAATTTGGGGATTTTTAAGCTGGACAACAATCAAATTAGCTACCGGGAAAAGAGATGAAGTTACACCGATGCTTCTGGCGATTGATGCTTTTGCAATATTAGCGCTTTTCGTTTCGTAAAAATTATATCACTGAGTATTTCATTCGCAGTTGATTATCTGAATAATTACAAATGAAGTCATTGACAAAAATTTTATTTACAGATTCCAGTAACCTTCGGAGTCGCTCTGCGGCATATTTACCCCCCGAAGGTTACCTTAAATTCTATTTTAATTGCATCCATAAAAACGAATATGTTAAAGCATTCTCGAATGCAACTTCTTTATTTGTTACACCAGACGAATGCCCACCTTCGGTGTACTCATAAAAGTAAACATGCTTGCCGAGTGATTCCATTTTGGCAGCCATCTTCCTTGCATGTCCCGGATGAACTCGATCATCTCTTGTTGAAGTAGTAAATAAGACCGGGGGATAATTCTTATCCTTAAAAATATTTTGATAAGGTGAATATTTTTTTATGTAAGCCCAGTCTTTTGGATTATCAGGATTACCGTACTCACCCATCCAGCTTGCGCCCGCAAGTAGTTTATTGAATCGCTTCATATCAAGCAGAGGCGATTGGCAAACAACAGCATTATATAGATCAGGTCTTTCTGTAAGCATAACTCCTACAAGCAAACCGCCGTTGCTTCCGCCCATAACTCCCAAATGTTTCGGTGAGGTAATTTTTCTTTTAATCAAATCCTCTGAAATAGCTTGCATATCCTCATAGGCTTTGTGCCGGTTTTGCTTTATTGCAGCTAAGTGCCATTTAGGACCGAACTCTCCACCACCTCGAATATTTGCCAGAACAAAAACACCGCCTTGCGATAACCAATTTGATCCTATTATCGCTGAGTAAAATGGCTGCATAGATATTTCAAATCCGCCGTATCCATACTGAAGCGTAGGATTGCTGCTGTTATATTTCATATCTTTACTATGGACGATAAAATAAGGAATCTTAGTACCGTCCTTGGAAACTGCTTCATGCTGTTCGACTGTAAGATTACTTGCATCAAAAAATTCCGGAAGGCTTTTAATTTTGGTTATTCTTCCATCCTCATTATACAAATAAAGGCTGGTGGGTGTTAAAAAATTAGTATAACTGAAAAAGAAGCGATTGGAAAAATCATCTGTTGAAACAATATCAATTGTACCGTAATCCGGTGCATTTATTCTTTGCCCTGTCCATTTGCCGTCTTTAAGTTCATATTTGTAAAGCTCGCCCCTGACATTATCCATTCTGTTGACTAGCAAATAATCCTTTGTATTATTAACAGAGACTATACTTGCTCTTTCACCGGGTTTGTCAATAACTGAAAAGTTCCTATCACCATTCAAGAATTTATCGTAGTCGATGCTTATCAAAGAGCCTTGAGTATATTTAACTCCTGCAGGAGTCCAATCAGATTTTAATTCTAAGAGCATCTGGTTTTTAAAGATTCCATCAAATTGAATATCTTTTGGGAGATCCATTTTAACTAGTTTGCCTTTAAGAATCGTATAGAGTTCTGAAGTAAAAAATGTAATGCCTCGCTGAACAAACTCATAATTTTTTTCAGGTGTAGTAACAGTAAAAGCACTTACCGAAACGTCCGTTGGCTTGCCTTCAAATATAGTCTTAGCATCAATAAGCGGCGTACCTCGCTTCCAAATTTTAGCTATCATAGGATAACCGGAATTTGTCATAGAGCCTTTTCCGAAATCGGTACCCACAAACAATGTATTTTTATCAATCCAGTTTACGCTTTGTTTTGCTTCAGGAAGTTGAAATCCCCCTTCAATAAATTTTTTAGATCTTAAATCAAATTCCCTGGCTATAGTTGCATCAGCTCCGCCGCGCGATAGGAAAATGATGCATCGATTAAAATCAGGATAAAGATAAGTCGCTCCCTTGTATGCCCAATCCACTTTTTCAGTTTTAGATAAGGAATCTATATCGATAACAGTTTCCCAAACTGGCGAAGAGCTTTCATAACTTTCTAAAGTTGTTCTTCTCCATATGCCTCGTTCATTAACACTGTCCTGCCAGAAATTATAAACGTACTTTCCTCTAAATAAAGGATAGGCAATTCTTTCTTTCGAATTTAATATCTTAAAATCGTTATTATATAATTCATTAAATTGAGGATATTTTTCCAGCGACTTCACGGTGATTGTATCCTGAGATTTAACCCATTGCATTGATTTTGCACCGTCAATATTTTCCAGCCATATAAACGGATCAGATTTATCCTGTGCGTTGACTGCCTCCTGGATTAAAATCATGCTCATGAAAAAATATGAAAGTAACTTAGTATAATTCATTGGCTTTCCTTATTAAGTATTTAAATTTTTCTTGTCAATTTCTTTCTTGGTGTAATATGCCGGTGTTTTTTTCCTATCGTTAATTAGAGAAATGGATTCCACAATAAATATTTCTTTAACTAGATTGGACAAAACCTGATTTCCGTCAGTATTTATTAATTAAGTAACTGAAGTTACGCATTTGTCATGCTGAACTTGTTTCAGCATCTAAAAACAGCTTAAAAATAAAGATTCCGAAACAAGTTCGGAATGACAAATGGATCATTTTATTCATTTTGCGTAACTTCAGTTAAGTAAGTCGCTATCTTATATGATTCTATTTTAGGAGTATTACTTTGCGCAGAAGCCTCATTTAATTAATGCTTTATTTCTTTTAATTCAAAATACACATAATTGATAATTATTGCATAATTATCTGAAGCCGAAAATTACTTGTTTCCCTGATTTTATTTATAGAAGTAATTACAAAACATAAATTCTATTTATACTTTTTTAATCCCTCAAATGCTAATTTTTCTAATTCATCCTTTAGTTCCTTGGGAAGTGTTACTTTGTCATAATAGTTTCCATTTTTAGCTTTTCCATCTGGCGGAGAAATAAATAATCCATTTGAACCATTAACTATTCTAAAACCTCTTATTATTATACCATCATCTGTTTGGATATCGAAAAACGCCGCCGTTTTTCCTTTTGCATCAGTTCCCATCGAATTCATTTTAATAATTTTCATTATGCTCTCCTAATTAATGGTTAGTATTTAAACTCTTTTTTAGCGGCAGCTAATCCAAAACCAAGATGGTTTAATTCACCAAATCCGCATTCATAGCCGACTTTTATAAGTTCGGGATTACCTATTAAAGTAAACGGAGCCTTTATTCCGTAAGTATCTTGCAAATGATTATTTTCATTTTCTATAGTAACCTTTTTTATAACTCCGTCATGTCTATCAATATATTCTTTGTCAAAAATTAAATTAAGACTATATTCTTCTAATTCTTTATTATAAATTCTTCTGTATTTATTGGCTAAGTCTTTCGTAAGCACTTCATTTATCTTTTCGTTGTCGGATGGTTTCAGATAATAATTTTTTGTCCGATTATACGCTCTAGTGTTTACTGATAAAATAATTGGAGAGAGAAGATAGAACTTCATTTCTTCGTCATATTCGGGCTCAGGAAATATTTCTACTTGATAAATTGAAAAGCTAGTACAGTGTAAATTATCATTAACCATGAATGATTGCTGATGAAGCGTCCCTAACACAAATTCCTGGATGAAGGAAGTAATAAGCGGTAATGAAATGAATAAAAATATTTGCGGACTTATTAAGTAGATGGAATGTTCATCTATAAAATATTCATCCAATTTTACTGCAAAACTGAAAAGATCAAACTTATTATCGGTAAATCCGGCTTCTTTAAGAAATGCTGCAAACTCCGATGAATTTAGTTTCAAAAGATTATATATTGCCGATGAAAAAGCATTATTATATTGCAGCGGTATCCTGCTTTTTCCGGTACATTTTGCCTTGATCATAAGCCTCATTTAGTAATCCAAATAATTTTCAGTTATAAATAGTACAACAAAAATGAAAGTGTGGACAGATTTTTCAGCCTTGAGCAAAAAATTTTTCAAACATACATTAATATATAGTGGGAAAAAGGACGGTTTCGGAAAAGTTATATTATTTTTTTTGCAAAGTGAAGGAAGTAATCAACCGCCGCTTATAAATGGCATGAATAAACATCCCATTTTCAGCATAAAGAATTGTTAATTAAACAGATTAGACTTATCTGATAACTACCGTCAAAGAAGCTGCTAAAATAGAATTTTGATAAAATTCAAGAATTTAAGAAAGCTGCCTTTCTGATTTATTTTTTAGACCAACTGTCTTTCAAAGTAACTGTTCTATTAAAAACTAGTTTTTCACTCGTGGTATACTTTGTATCAACACTGAAATAACCATGACGCTCAAACTGAAATCTATCCCCGGACTTTGAATCTTTAAGCAAAGGTTCAATCAAAGCATTTGGAATAATCTCCAGTGAATTTGGATTTAGCAGTTCCATAAAATCTTTTTCTTTATCGGCATCAGGTTGTTCTACCATAAAAAGCCGGTCATACAATCGTACTTCAGCTTCTACAGCATGTTTTGCAGAAACCCAGTGAATTGTGCCTTTTACTTTCTTTTTGCTGATTCCTGTACCACTCTTAGTCTCAGGATCAAATGTGCAATGAAGCTCTACGACTTCCCCTTTCTCATTCTTAATTACTTCTTCGCATTTGATAATATATGCATATCGCAATCTTACTTCGCCGCCGGGAATTAACCTGTGATATCCCTTCGGTGGATTTTCCATAAAATCTGTTTGCTCAACAAATATCTCGCGAGAAAATGGAATCTTGCGAGTTCCCATATCCGGATCTTCAGGATTATTTACAGCATCAAGTTCTTCGACTTCGCCATCAGGGAAATTTGTAATAACAATTTTTAAAGGATGAAGCACAGCCATTGCACGCTGAGCACGTTTATTTAAATCCTCACGAATAGAAAATTCAAGCAGCGCATAGTCGCTTACTTTATCACGCTTGGCTATTCCGGAATTGTCAGTAAAGTTTCTGATTGCTTCAGGAGTATACCCTCTTCTTCTTAAAGCAGAAACAGTAGGCATACGCGGATCATCCCAGCCGTCAACATATTTCTCTTGAACAAGTTTAAGCAGCTTTCGCTTGCTCATAACGGTGTAGTTCAAATTTATTCTTGCAAATTCAATCTGTTGAGGATGATAAACTCCAAGTTCATTTAAAAACCAATCATAAAGAGGGCGGTGATTCTCGAATTCAAGTGTGCATATAGAATGTGTAATTCTTTCAATTGAATCTTCCAAACCATGCGCCCAATCGTAAGTAGGATAAATGCACCATTTACTTCCCTGCCGATGGTGTTCAGCATGAACAATGCGGTACATTATAGGATCGCGAAGGTTTAAGTTAGGCGAAGCCATATCTATTTTTGCGCGTAAAACTTTTTCACCGTTCTTATACTCTCCTTTTCTCATCCGTTCAAATAGATCCAGGTTTTGATCCACAGTTCTATTGCGAAACGGACTTTCTTTACCTGGTTCCGTGAGAGTACCTCGTAATTCTCTAATCTCATCAGCATTTAAATCATCGACATAAGCTTTGCCTTTCTTGATCAACTCAACAGCCCAGTTGTACATCTGTTCAAAATAGTCCGAAGCATAAAAAATTCTATCTTCAAAATCGCCGCCGAGCCATTTCACATCCTGAATGATTGATTCGACATATTCGATTTCCTCTTTCTCAGGATTTGTATCATCAAATCTTAAATTAAACTTTCCGTTGTAGTCTCTAGCAATTCCATAATTTAGACAAATTGAAGCAGCATGTCCGATATGCAGGTAACCGTTTGGTTCAGGAGGAAACCGGGTATGAACTCTTTTTTCAAACTTGCCTGTCTTCATATCTTCATCAATAATTTCATAAATAAAATTTTTAGGTTTCTTTTCAGAAGTATTTTCCGGAGTGTTATTATTGTTCATGCTTTTAGATTTTCTTTCATAAAAATTTTGAATACAAAGTTAAGGAAATTAAAAAATACGCTCAAATTTCCTAATTCTCTTCTTGATAATAAATCAAATAAGGCATAGATTTACAACGCAAATTTTTAAAAGAAATTGATTTGCCGAATTGATTCAGTTTAGATCGGGATAAGCTACATTGGTATTTATACCGAACCCAAATTACAATTTGTTCTTTAAATAATTTGCCGAAATGGCGGAATTGGTAGACGCGCTGGACTCAAAATCCAGTCTGGCTCACACCAGGTGCCGGTTCGAGTCCGGCTTTCGGTACTCAGAAACTCAATCAGAGATGGTTGAGTTTTTTAGTTTAAATGCAAGAATTATATTAATGACTGAAGTTACGCAAAATGAATAAAATGATCCATTTGTCATTCCGAACTTGATTCGGAATCTTTATTTTTAAGCTGTTTTTAGATGCTGAAACAAGTTCAGCATGACAATTGCGTAACTTCAGTTAATGACTTAAAAAACTTCTGCTCCTACTATTTTGCAAATCCTTATCTTAAAAAATCTACTCAATGTTTAAGCGCTTTGTCAGCAATATCGGAACGGTAATAAATATTTTTGAAGTTAATTTTGCGCAAAGCAATATACGCCTTTTCTTTTGCCTTCTTAAGATTATTATCATTAACTACCGCAGTTACTCCAAGTACCCTTCCGCCATTGGTTAAAATCTTCCGGTTAATTTCTTTAGTCCCGGCATGAAATACAATTACGTCATTTTCCATACTTTGAATTCCCGTAATTTCAAATCCTTTTTCATAAGAATCAGGATATCCTTTTGATGCCGCAACTACACACACCGCAGAACCGCCAGAATATTTAACAGAACTTTTATCCAAATTTCCGGATGCAGCAGAATATAGCAGCTTCAAAAAATCCCCTTCAAGCAAAGGCAAAACTGCCTGAGTTTCAGGATCACCAAAACGGCAATTAAATTCTACAACCTTGACTCCCTCAGCAGTCAACATTAATCCGCAATATAAACACCCTATAAACTTTCTATTTTCATTTTTGAGTGCATTGAGAGTCGGTTTAATAATCTTGTTTTCAACTTCAGATAAAATTTCATCCGTAACAATAGGCGCAGGTGAATAAGCACCCATACCGCCGGTATTTTTTCCTGTATCACCATTACCTATTCTTTTATGGTCCTGTGCGGAAGGAAGGCAGATATAATCATCTCCATCGGTTATAGCAAAAATAGAAGCTTCTTCACCGGTCATAAACTCTTCAATAATTAATTTATCACCGGAAGATCCGAAAACTTTTTCTACGAAAATCTCCTCAACTGCTTTTTCAGATTCCATGATATTATTGCAGATTAGAACGCCTTTTCCTGCGGCAAGCCCATCAGCTTTAATTACACAGGGAAACTTTTGTTCTTTAATATAGTCCTTTGCCTCGGTCAATTTACTGGAATTAAATTCCGCATAAGAAGCTGTAGGAATATTATAATTGGACATAAGACTTTTTGCAAAAGATTTGCTCGCTTCAATTTCTGCCGCAGATTTATCCGGTCCGAATACTTTAATTCCCTTTTGCCGGAGGAAGTCCGAAATGCCTTCAACAAGAGGTTGTTCGGGTCCAACGACTACCAGTTCAATTTTATTAATTAAACAGAAATCATAAACAGAGTAAAAATCATTTAATTTAATTGCAACATTTTCTCCAAGTAATTTTGTACCTGGATTTCCGGGAGCAATGAACAGTTTATCCAGTAACTTGCTTTGCGCAATTTTATAAGCTAATGCATTTTCTCGTCCGCCTGATCCGATTAATAAAACGTTCATATTATCTCTTCTTTTACCAAAAATTGAAACTGTTTAGTCAAAAGCTCCGTTAGAAAATCTCTTCTATGCTTTTCAACAAACTCTTCATCAGGTACTGGGAGCTTACCCGATATATAGAGTTCGTATATTTTCAAAATTGCTAATTTAATTTCCTCAACATCATCTGGCTTGGTTATGAAGGCTGCCTTATATTCCTGCGCTGATGCTTTCAACGCACCATCCGGAACCGAAACAAGTATCGGCTTTCTCGTGCCAAAATATTCGTATAATTTGCCGCTCGAAATAGTATCTGCATTTCTCGCTTTACCAACCATCATCCACAAGACATCACTTGACATGACCTTATTTAACGCCTCATTATGATCAAGATATCCGAATTCCTTAATATATTCCTGGAGCTTTAATTTTTTAATTAGCTTTCTATTTTCGTTTCTTAAATGACCTGCAAATTCCAGCTCAATGTTAGCGGCAACGTCAGGTCTTTCAATTGATAACTTCTTAAATGCATTCAAGAAATATTTAGGAGTTACAAATTCATAAAAGATTCCAGAATATGTCAAGCGCATCTTCTCTTTAGGCTTGTCTTCTATCTTTATGTTTTTGAAATCTTCCGGATCATAACCATGAGGAATTATATACACATCATCAAATGTAAGGAACTTATAATTATCAATAATTTTTTCCTTCATCTTTCTGTTCGTTGCGACAATTCTTTCTGCAGCTTTAAGAGCCTTGTACTCCATATTCTTATGAAGCAGTAAATGAATCGGAGTAGGATAAAAAGCAAATTGATTGCCATACCATAAGTCACGGTAATCAATAACTAGCGGAAGATTAAATTCCTTCTTAAGTTTTACCGCCATGTTGATTGCAGAAAAAGGCGGAGCGCTTACAAATATTAAATGAAATTTTTCTTTTGCTAATAATTCTCTGGCAAATTTTATTGCTTTATTTGTCCAGCCTACCTTGTTATCCGGAATGAATAATGTACTGCTTATCCGGTGGAAAATCTTGCCAATAATTTCCGGGGGCATTTTAATAGTCCCCTTCTTTGCCAACATAGAATTAATATCGGTGCCCCCAACTCTTAAAATTCTAATTCCAGTATTTTGCGCTTCTTTTAACAAATAATTATCGTGAGCAAAATATCCGGTATTTGCAGTCGTAAGAACAGTAGGTTCCCAATTATAGTTTTTCATATATTTTGTAAACTTTAATGTTCTTTGAACGCCACTTAAACCCATCGGCGGAAAATAGTAAGCAATAACGAGAACTTTATACATCCTTTTATTTCTTAATTTTATTCAAATAAAAACTTAATAACCCCGAAATAGCTGCCCTCAACTATAATAATTAACTTACGTTACGCACAATTAAGGATCTAATTTACTTTGTCATTCCGAACTTGATTCGGAATCTCATTTTACAGCATTTTTGGGATGCTGAAACAAGTTCAGCATGACATGTGCGTAACGTGAGTAATTAAGTATGATAATTCGGCGCTTCTTTTGTAATAATTACGTCGTGCGGATGGCTTTCTTTTAAGCCGGACATTGTAATCCTGACAAACTTTGTCTTGGATTGCAATTCTTTAACATTTTTTACACCGCAATATCCCATTGCCGCTCTTAAGCCGCCTATCAATTGATATACAGTATCTGCAAGATAGCCTTTGTAAGGTACTCTTCCTTCGACACCTTCAGGAACTAGCTTTGCAATATCATCTTCTGTATCCTGAAAGTATCTGTCTTTACTGCCGCGTTTCATCGCTGAAAGCGAACCCATTCCTCGATATATCTTAAAGCTTCTGCCTTCAAAGAGGATTTTTTCTCCCGGACTTTCTTCAACTCCTGCAAACAACCCTCCTATCATAACGGAATCTGCTCCCGCGGCAATAGCTTTTGGTAAATCACCGGTCTGTTTTATTCCGCCATCAGCAATAATTTTAATTCCTTTTCCGCCGACAGCCTTGTGGACTTCTGCAATTGCAGTTATTTGCGGCACGCCTACACCTGCAACTACTCTTGTTGTGCAAATAGAACCCGGACCAATACCAACTTTAACGGCATCCACTTTGCAATCTATTAGATCAAGTGCTGCTTCATAAGTACCAATATTACCGGCTATTATTTGCTCATACTTAAATTTTCTCCTAGCTTCTTTTATTGTAGTCATTACTCCGTGAGAATGACCATGAGCAGTATCAATAACAATTACGTCTGCACCGGCTTTATATAAAGCAGACATTCTATCAAGAGTATCTACTGTAACTCCTACTGCTGCTCCCACTCTTAATCTTCCATGGCGGTCTTTGCATGCATTCGGATGCTTTTTCTTTTTCTGAATATCTTTAAATGTTATAAGACCTTTTAGAATACCATTCTTATCTACTACCGGAAGCTTTTCAATTTTGTATTTTTGAAGAAGCTTTTCAGCTTTATCAAAATCAGTATGAATCGGCGCAGTAATTAAGTTCTGGCTTGTCATTAAGTCTTTAACTTTTAATTTCTTATTCGGTTCAAATCTCAAATCACGATTGGTTAATATTCCAACCAGTTTACCACCATCATCAACAACCGGTATTCCGGAAACACTGTATTTTTTCATGATATCTAACGCATCTCCGATAGTTTTATTTGGAGTAAGCGTAACCGGATCCATGATCATTCCGCTCTCAGAGCGCTTAACTTTATCAACTTCATTGCATTGAGCTTCGATACTCATATTCTTATGGATTATTCCAATGCCACCTTCTCTTGCAAGAGCAATTGCCATGGCAGATTCTGTTACGGTATCCATTGCCGCTGAAATCAATGGAACATTCAGCTTAATTTCAGGAGTTAAGTAAGTACTTATGTCAACTTCTCTCGGTAAGATTGAAGATTTATTAGGTACTAACAAAACATCATCAAAGGTTAATCCTTCTTTAATAAGCCAAATATTTTTCATAAAACTTCCTTTATCTAAAAAAATTCCCGATTTATCATCGGGACTGATTAATCATTCAAAAGCCGGGAAGCCGGTTATGTCTTCACCTACAATTAGAGTATGCATCTCATGAGTACCTTCATAAGTCTTAACAGACTCTAAATTAGCAGCATGCCGCATCACCGGATATTCATCCAGAATTCCGTTTGCTCCTAAGATTTCTCTTGCTATATGAGCAATCTCTAAAGCCTTCTCACAGTTATTTCTTTTAGCTAACGAAACCTGTGTATGCCTTAATATTCCCTTGTCTTTCAATCTTCCTAACTGAAGATTTAGAAGCTGAGCTTTTGTTATCTCTGTGAGCATGAAAACCAATTTTGCCTGTGTCATCTGGTAAGCCGCAATTGGTTTGCTGAACTGAACTCTGGACTTTGCATAATTCAAAGCAGAATCATAACAAGCCATCATTGCGCCAACAACTCCCCAAGCAATTCCGTAACGTGCTTGATTTAAGCACATCAAAGCATTCTTTAATCCAGTGGTTTTGGGAAGAATATTTTTTTCAGGAACAAGTACATTATCAAAAATTAATTCGGAGGTAACACTTGCTCGGAGTGAATGCTTGCCTTTCATTTCTGGCGCCGTAAATCCATTGAATCCTTTTTCAACCAGAAAGCCTCTTACAACACCGTCAAGTTTAGCCCATACTACTGCTACCTCCGCAATGGTGCCGTTTGTAATCCACATCTTTGCACCGTTAATTAAGTAGCCATCTTTTACTTTTTCTGCCTTTGTTACCATACCACCGGGATTCGAGCCGTAATCCGGCTCCGTTAAGCCGAAGCAACCGATTTTTTCTCCCTTAGCCAATTTAGGAAGCCATAAATCCTTTTGTTCCTCACTTCCAAAAGTAAAAATAGGATACATTACAAGGGCGCTTTGAACCGAAACAAAGCTTCTGATTCCGCTGTCTCCCCGTTCTAATTCCTGCATTACCAAACCGTAAGAGACATTATTCAATTCGGCACAGTTGTATTTTTGAGGAAGGGTCGTTCCAAACAGATTCAATTCTGCCATCTTAGGAATTAATTCCATAGGGAAGCGTGATTCCCTATTATATTTTTCTATAATTGGAATTATTTCTTCGGAAACAAATTCTCTGACCGAATCTCTGACCATTTTTTCTTCATCGGAGAGAAGTGAGTCTATTTCAAAATAGTCCACTCCCTTAAATGAATTCATTAGTTCCTCGTTGTTGAAAATTTGAAAACCAAATTTAACGGATAACCGTTTTACAAGCAATTTTTTATAAGGATGAAGGCGACAACAAATCGGACCATAAATAAAGTAACCGAAGTCAGTTTGTAAAAAGGTTGTTGGGTCATAATATAGGTAACCAAGAATATTAAATGTTATCAATAAGCAATTCAGCAAAGAAAGAGTATTTAGTTGAGATCAGGAAACTA
>JAKAGV010000026.1 GCA_021815405.1 Bacteroidota bacterium | reverse complement strand
TTTTAAGTGTGCATATTTTTGAAAAAAGCCCGATTTTAGAGCTTATGAATGTGCTCGATTACAAAACTAAAATACAGTATTCTGCTAACCAATTGAATTTATTCAACTAATAACCGGACAGTAGTGATAAAAATTATATATGAATCCGCCTGTAAAAGCAGCAAATGTATTTGCACTTCCAAATAAACCGTGGAAGCTGCTATTCACATAGCTATTCAGCTTTATCAATATAATTAAATCAACTTTCGATGTTATGCTATTTTTCAATCCTAATCCTACGCCCAAGCCAAATAGATTTTCTGTAATATTCTTTTGTTTGCTATAATCAGTAAGATATTCAATCGTACCGTCTGGGTTAAGGATTCTTTGTGGGAAGGTTCTTATATAATTCAGGCTTTGATAGCCTAATTCAAAATCATTGAATACAGAAATGGTCTTAAACTTGTAAAAGATAAACCTATTGCCTGCCAAAACTGAGTAGAGGGAATGATTATACTCTGAATAAACATCATAAAAAGTCTGTCCACCGGGATCATTAATTATCATCTTATTCCTGTCCCATGATGAATATGAGAAACTTACAAAAACATTGTCGTTTCCAAAGCAGTTGTAATTAATCTGTACTTTGCCTTGTAATCCGCCATAAGCTTTAAAAGGTAGAATTGCCCACCGCTAAACTCGGCAGAAAAGTCACTTTGTGAAAATAAATTACTGACTATAAACAGAGAAAAGGAAGCTGCAAGAACTATTTTTTTCATTTGGACTCCATGTTAATGTTAAACTTTTAAAATGTTTTGATCACTGTATCCCAATAACTATTTAGTTGCACAGGAATACACCATTTGTGTTAGTTTTTCTTACAAAGTAAAAATGAGTTTATAGCTTATAATAGATTGAAATAAAATAATTTATTTAATAGTAGGAAACCTTGATAATAATTGATGTTTACTCGACCCATGTTTATCTCCCAAAAATTTTTTTTATCTATATTTTAACATATTACCCCCCCCCCGTAAAACAAGGTAAAAATCTTTGCTCCTTAGTTGTACGTATGTAAAAATTCAACACTACCGACCGGTTGGTTATTCTTCGAAATTTTTAAATAAGCCTTAATATTCTGCAAATAATGCTAACATATATATGCCTGCCTTCGTTAGAAGCTACGGCAGGTAAACATGAACGCATGAAAAAACATGCATCCATGCAGGAATGCAATCTGGATTAACCTTTCAGGATTTTCAGCATATCTTTTTCAAGGCTGAGTTGAGGGGATTCGACTATTCTACCTATCTCGGAAGTTCCTCTGTAAAAAATTATAGTAGGGACTTTTTCTATTTTATAAATCTCCGCCTCATTGCCTCGTGCTTTCATATCTCTTCCAACAGTCAGAATTGAAACTTTATCTGCGGGAAATTTCAAGTAATCAAGTATCTTGAACAATCTTGGAACTTCTCTTCGGCTGTCGCTGCACCAGGTACCCATTACAATTGTAATATTAACATTGTTAAGTTTATCGCGGAGGCTGTCAGCCGTAGTAGAATCAATTTCGAACATATCATAAACTGATTCGAACCACCATGAGTAGTTTGTATCTTGAAACGCTTCGCGTGTACAGTAGCCAAGTAGTATTGGCTCATTAGATCCTGGATCTTTTACCGTTGTATCTTTCATTGCTTCAGTATTCAAATTGTTCGTCTGTGCCATGGCGGTCATTCCTAAAATAAAGATAAATAAAATCAGTGTTTTCATTTTTAATCCTGGCTAGTTATGGAATTTTTTCTTAGATCGATTCCCCATAATAATTTGTTTCTTAAGGTTTCAAAATAATTAGATAGAGAAGTGTGAACAAGCTTCAACGGCTTTTCGCATTTACGGATGTCAAGCTTAAGCGGTGGTGGAAAAGCAAACACACGCTGTCCGTCGCAGTTAACGTGAACCTCTTTGTGAAGTGATTCAACTTTGATTGTAATAAGCTGCTCGCCGGGTAGTACAATCGGACGTACGGTTAAGCTGTGTGGTGAAATCGGTGATAGTGTAATTACATCAGCACCGGGGCTTACAATGGGACCGCCGGTTGAAATTGAGTACCCGGTTGAGCCGGTGGGTGTTGCTACAATTAATCCGTCAGCAGCAAAAGTAGTAACATATTCATTTTCAACCTGAATAGTAATATCAATCATCTTTGGCCAGCCACCTTTATCGATAACGATATCATTTATCGCAAAAAGCTTTTCAACCTTATGTTCGCAGCAATCGGTTTCAATTACCATACGCTTTTCAATTTTGTATCTGCCTCTTTTAATTTCTTCAACCAGTGCATCTATCTGGTTGATATTGGCTTCAGCTAAAAAACCAAGCTTGCCGTGGTTTATTCCCAAAACCGGTTTATCATATTGATGAGCCTTGAATGCGGTTGCAAGCATTGTGCCGTCACCGCCGATTGAAACTATAATATCAGAATTTTCGCAAAGATGTTTCTCGCTTGCAAAATTTGATCTATCAACTTTTTCTTTCAGCAGATCCCTTTTTTCATAAAGAGTATTTTCCAGAATAAAATCTATATTACGCAGCTTTAATTTCTTTATAAGTTCGGAAATTACTTCGAAGACGTTTTGCTTGGTTAGATTTGCAATTATGCCGAGTGTCATTTCTTAATTTTGTTTTTTAACTCCCACAATTTACAATATTTTGTAAAAACATATGCGGAAGAAAATACTGCCAGAATAAAGCCTTGAACGCCGTCAAGGAAGCCGCGCTTAAGCACATACATTTTGATAAAGATAAATAACGGACGGAGAAGAATGTCGGTAATCTTAAACCGTTTTCCGGTTCTAACTAATTCTTCGGCAGCTAAAGAAGTGTAGCTGTTAAATTTCTTAAAGTAATGTTCAATGTCCGGGTCAGTATAATGCTCAAGATGATTTTTAAGTGAACCGGTTTCGCCTTCAACAATCAATTCCTCATGGACATCGTTATTACTAAAGTGAGCCTTATTTTTATTGAAGAGCCGTACGACTCTTCCAGGATACCAGCCGCTGTGCTTAATCCATTTCCCCAAAAAATTCGCCATCCGCGGGAATGAATAAGCAGAACAATCCGGATTAGAGTTTTTAAATTCATTTAGTTCAAAACAAAGTTCTTCTGTAACTGCTTCGTCAGCATCAATCCATAGAATCCAATCGTTGGATGTAAGTGAAACTGCTTGCTGTTTGGTTTTTGAAAAGCCGCACCACTTTACCTTTTCACATTGAACTTTCGGATAGGACTTTGCAATCTCAAAGGTTTTGTCAAAAGTACTATCATCGACAAGAACGATGATTTCATCGATACAGCCTAACTGGCTTTCGATGCACCGCGAAATATTCCGCTCTTCATTTTTTGCAATTACAATTGACGAAAGTTGAATGGTAACTCCTAAAAAAATAGTTATTCGGCTGCTTAAAATATTAATTCTGGCATTGCCGGAAACACTTAATCTTTAAATGAATTAATAATTAAAAAATTAACAAAGTTTAATTAAAAGCTTACTGCAAATATCTATTCTAATTTACATATTGTCCACTAATTACAGGTATAAATTAACACCGGATTTTTCTATATTTGTCGTAAGAATTGCGATCAATAAATTCCATCGGAAAAAACACTTGAACAAAATAGCGGAAAGAAAATCATACGTGTTTTTCATTCATACTTTTCTTTTAAGGGGAGAACATTGACTATTTTCGTAAAGCTCACATTACAGCTAAAGATTTTCTTGATATCAGCAGAAAATAATTTATGAATCAGTTTCAAAATATTTTTCTGCTGGTCCGTTCAAAATTAAATGCCGGTTCAATTTCTGAATTAAGCTGGGTCTTCGCCGGTCAGGCGGCAAATGTTATATTCAGCTTTGTCATCGTAAAAATTTTATCTGCAATGGGACCGAAGCAGTACGGTATTTACGCACTCGTGGTTACGGTGGCAGTCTTTGTCGGCATGTCTTTTTTCGGACCACTGGCACAAGGGTTTTTGCGGTTTTATTATCACTACCTTGAAAAGTCTCTCTCAAATTTGTTCACTAATCTTGTTTATCGAATTTTAATTACTGCAAGTCTGGTGCTTTTAGTTGGGACTTTGATCTTATTCGGCGTATCATCAACAATAAACTTTTCGGAGCCGGCAGGATTTTTTTTAATTGCAGGAATTTATGTTATTGCCGCAAAGCTGACGGAGTTTTTTAATTCACTATTAAATCTGATCCGGATGCGAAAAGAGAATGCGATTCTTCAAGGCTCAGAAAAATTATTTACCATCCTGCTTTACCTTGGATTGATGTATTTCAAAATTTTAAATTTGACTGGCGTTTTTATTTGCCTTTCAATCATTATGTTAATGTTTTCGGCAATAAAGCATTTTATCTTTCAGAAAAACCTGTCCACCGAACAAAACATCGGCAATACTTCTTTAAAAAGTTCTAAGTCTGAAATGAAATCGGAGTTGTTTCTTTATATGGCTCCGTTTTTAATATGGGGATTCAGCGGATGGCTGCAGTTAAATGGCGAGAAGTGGATTATCAATGGGCTGCTCTCAACTTATGATGTCGGCATTTACGCTGCAATGATGGCTCTGGTAAACGGTTTGGTGATCGTTCCAAATAATATTATTTCCGATTTTGCAACGCCGATAATATTCAAACAGTATGCAGACATGCGCAACGAAGAGAACATTAATGTCGGTTTCCATTATATAAGATTGAACATGCTAATTATTTTTTTGTTAACAATCTTTTCTACTCTTATAACATGGCTGTGGGGAAGAGAATTAATTATTCTGATAAGCAGCAGGGATTATGTCGTCTACTGGTATTTGCTGCCGCTGCTGTGTCTCGGAACCGGATTGTTTTTAACCGGTCAGGCTCAAACTGTATTTGGAATGGCGCTTAATAAACCCAAAAAATATTTGATGCCGAAAATATCAATTGGTCTTTTTTCAATCGTTCTTAACTTTATCTTCATTAAGTATTTCGGAATAAATGGCGTTGCATATACGGTTTTGTCGATTGGAATTCTTTACGTAACATATATTGCGCTGGTAAATAAGAAAATTAGGCATGCATTCGAACCGGGTGTTAGTTAAATTTTTTAAGATGAAATGAAAATATTCACTGCAATAATGAAATATGATTACGGCGTTAAGGAACGCGGCTTTTCATTCGAGTACTACAATGTTTATCTTCCGTTATGCGATGTCTTTGGAGCCGTGAATGTAATTTTGTTTGATTATTTTTCCGAAGTTAAGCAGAACGGAAAGACTTCTATGAATAATAAGATGAAAGAAATTATTGCTGCGGAAAAGCCGGATATTTCAATCTTCTGTTTACTCTGGGAAGATCAGTTTGATGAAGAAACTTTGTCTTCGCTTAGAGATAAGACTAAAACCGTTATTTATTTTTTTGATGATCCGTGGCGGCAAAAGTTTGCCCGGCATTGGATAAAATATTTCGATTATTTTACCACGCCGGATTATTACATGCTGAAGCAGTATGAGTTGGAAGGATTTAAGAATGTAATTTACTCGCCGTTTGGTTTCAATTCATCCATTTATAAGAAGCTTGATATTGAGAAAAAATACGACGTTTCATTCGTCGGCGGTTACAGCCCGCTTAGAAAATGGATAATACGTCATTTGGAGAATGAAGGAATAAAAGTAAGCGTATTTGGAAGAGACTGGAGCAAACGCGGCAAATGGATTCAGCAGGAGGAAATGGTTGAGGTGTTCAATCAATCAAAAATTAATTTGAATCTCTCAAATGCAGTTTATACTGATCCGAAATTTCTTTTGTGGTCGATGCATTCTTATCAAAACTTAAGAGATATTGTACTGCTTAGAAAAACACGCGAGCAGGTGAAGGGAAGGCACTACGAAATTAACGGCTGCGGCGGATTTCAGCTCAGCTATTTTATCCCCGGCTTGAATATGGTTTACGAGATAGATAAAGAGATCGCGGTTTACGAAAGCATCGAGAGAATTCCGCAGCTGGTTAGGTTTTTTCTTGAAGCGGATGAGCTTCGAAATTCTATAGCTGAAAACGGTTATAAAAGATCTATAGAAGAACATACTGCCCAGTCTTATATGAAAAGAACGGTTGAGAGAGTCTTAAACAAGAATTAAAATTTATTAATGCGAAATTATAATCCTCTTGTCTCTGTAATAATTCCGGCATTCAATGTTGAAAAATATATTGAAGAAACCATTTCATCGGTACTCAACCAGAGTTACACAAATTATGAAATAATAGTCGTTGACGATTCTTCTACTGATAAGACGCTGGAGATAATTGGAAAAATTTCTAAGAAAGACAGCAGAGTAAAATTATTTAAGATAGAACATTCCGGAAGACCAGCAGTCCCCAGAAATTTTGGAATAAGCAAAGCGCAAGGCGAGCTTATTGCCTTTTTGGACAGCGATGATTTGTGGGCAAAAGAAAAATTAAGTGCACAGATCGGCTTTCTGGAAATAAATCCCGATCTGATATTTGTTTATTCAATGAGTGTTACATTCGGAAAGGTAAATTTATTTTCGCCTCATTATGAAGTCCTTCCACTGCTTCACAAAACGGCAAGAAATTATGCGGATCTGATTTCAAAAGGTAATTCGATTACTTGCTCATCGGTTTTGATCAAAAAAAAATATCTTGAAGAAGTGAACGGCTTTGACGAAGACGCGGAACTTAAAGCCGTTGAAGATTACGATCTCTGGCTTCGGCTAAGCAAGTTGGGAAGCTTCGGTTTCATTCCTAGAATTCATACTTACTACCGGGTTCATTCCACACAATCTTCAAGCGATTGGGAAATGAAGCAGAAGCGGCTGGAATATCTTGCGTCAAAAAGAAAAATTCCATTAAAAGGATATAGGTTTTTTAGGAACAAAGGAATTTTAGTGTGCTTGTTGAGAAATCTTTATCATTATTTTACTTTTCTGTTTATTAAAATTCTTTCCGTTATTAGCTAAGCTGCGTGATGAATAACAGTCAAAAAAATATTTTATGTATTTCTGTTATGCAGAGCTGGGGCGGCGGCGAGGAATTCTTAATCAAACTTGCTGCAAACGTTAAAGGAAATAATATTATCGTCGCTTCGCCGGAAGGTGAACCGATGAAAATCTTCCAGCAAAATGGAATTAAAGCAATTAGAATAGACAGTTTGAAGAAATTCTACCGCAAAGAAAACACTTGGGAAATTTTATCTTGGATCAAAATTCTTTTCAATTTACTTATTTCAACAATTAGATTAATTAAAGTAATTTTAACGCATAAAATAGATTTGATCCTGGCTAACGGAAACTTTGCGGGATTATATAGTGTCCCGTTAAAAATTCTTACAAGAAAAAAGTTAGTTGTAATCCAGCATTTGATTTATAAGGAAGGCTCGCTTGAGACTAAAATATTAAAAATGCTTAGCCGGTATGCCGATAGACTTGTAAGCATTTCGGATTCTGTTTCCGACAATTTACAATTAATATGCGGAGAAGGTTGCACAAATAAGACGGTTAAAATTTATCACGGCATAAATCTTCCAAAATTAGATGAAGGTAGTTCAATTAAAAATGTAAATATAAATATCGGAATAGTAGGCAGTATAATCCGGCTAAAGGCTATAGATAAAGTTATACAAGCTGCTAAGGAAACTATATTTATAAACCGGGATGTTCATCTTCATATTTTTGGTTTGCCAAGAGAAGATGAACCGGATTCGATACAGTACGAAAAAGAATTGATGAAATTTATTAGCGAAGAAAACTTAGAAAGGAATGTCCATTTCCATGGATTTGAAAAATCAAAAGAAAAAATTTACAGAAGCATAGACATTTTGATAAATTACTCTAAGATTCCCGAATCATTTTCTTTTACAGTGTTGGAAGCATTATCATTTGGTAAAATTGTAATTGCATCTGATGTAGGAGGACCAAAAGAACTTATTAAAAACAATGTTAATGGATTTTTGGTACCACCATCGGATACCTTAGCATTGAGTGAAAAGATAAAATACTGCATTGAGGAATTTAATTCTATTGAGATTGAAACCGTAAGAAATAATGCCAGGAAATCTGTGGAGGAGAAATTCAGTTTGGAAAGATTTACTTCCGAATATAAAAAACTTTTTGATTCCATTTTATCAGTATGAGGAAAATATAAATATTTGAAAACCGCAATAGTGCATGATTGGTTTGCCGGTTATGCCGGCTCGGAAAGAGTAGTTGAGTCATTAACTAATGTCTGGAAGGATGCCGATGTTTTTGTACTGTTCAATCTTCTAACGGAAGAAGAACAAAAGATTGTAGTTAAAGATAAAATCCCGGTTACATCGTTTCTTCAGAAAAAAAGTTCTATAAGAAAAAATCATCGCAAGTATCTTCCTTTCTTTCCATACGCAATTGAACAATTTGATCTTTCCGGTTATGATTTAATAATATCAAGCTCGCATGCCGTTGCCAAAGGTGTACTCACAAATTCAAACCAGCTTCATATTAACTATTGCCATACGCCTATTAGATACGCCTGGGATTTAACTCATCAATATTTAAATGAAGCCGGATTACATCGAGGTCTCAAAGCAATGGCAGCAAAAGTGGTTTTACATTACATTCGGATGTGGGACATTGCTGCTGCAAACAGAGTTGACCATTTTGTTGCAAACTCAAAATATATAGCTGCGCGAATAAAGAAGACATACAGGAGAGATGCCGAGGTAATTTATCCGCCGGTTGATACTCACTTATTCCCTCTTCAATCAAATAAAGAAGATTTCTATTTGACCGCATCTCGACTCGTTCCTTATAAAAGAATTGATTTGATTGCCGAAGCTTTTTCTAAGATGAGCGATAAGAAGCTGGTAATTATTGGAGAAGGTCCGGAAGAAAATAAGATAAAAGCCAAATCTGCAAAGAATATCGAATTCCTCGGTTCACTGCCGCGCGAAATGCTGCGAGAATATATGCAGAAAGCCAAAGCGTTTGTATTTGCTGCAGATGAAGATTTTGGAATTATGGTAATCGAAGCTCTCTCGTGCGGTACTCCGGTGATTGCATTGAACAAAGGCGGTACGGGCGAAACTATGATCGATAATAAAACCGGAATTCTTTTCGGCAGCCAGAACCCAGAACAAATTAAAGATGCGGTGCTTCGTTTTGAAAAAAGTGCAGGCAAATTTATTCCTTCTGATCTCTGCCTTTATGCAAAACAGTTTGACCGGAAAATATTTGAGGAAAAAATTAAAAACTTTGTCGACGAAAAATGCCAGGAGTTTTTCAATCGATAATAAATTTTTGAAAAGATGATAACAAATAGGAAATCAACATATTATCTCCGGTTGTTTTTTGATTTATTCATTCTGAATTTTTCTTTTATAGTTTCTGCAGTACTGGCGCAGTCATTTACAATTCTTCTCCAGAGAAATTACATGTTCATTTTGATGATGGGGCTTAACTTTGAATGGTATTTCGTCTCGAATGTTATTGAGTTCTATGAAGATTTCAACACCAGAAATTTTTCATATCAATTTATTAAAATTGTACGGAACGTAATTGTTCAAGCGCTGACTGCGGTTCTCTTCATCTTTCTTGTGAAGGAAGATCTTTTTACAAGAAATTTTATTATTCTTTATTCTTTGATGCTCACGGTTTTAGTCAGCGCACGAACGCAGTTTGTAAAGCATACTCTTGCAAAAGTTAGAACTAAAGAGAAGAACATACGCAATGTGCTAATTATCGGCGCAGGCGAGCTCGGCAGAAACTTTTTCAACATGATAAACGATCATAATGATTTTGGATATAATCTCATCGGCTTTCTTGATGACAATTCCACTGACGGAGAAACTCTCGGAAAGATAGTTGATCTGGATAAGATCCTTCCTGAAAATAAAGTTGAAGAAGTAGTAATTGCGCTCCCTATCTATGCATCAAATCAATTAGACGGCATAATAAAAATTTGTAACCGGCATGCGGTTAGAGTACACATTATTCCTGATTACTTCAAATTTCTATCTAAAAAATTTGAAGTAACAATGATGGGAAACTTCCCTATAATCACTGTTAGAAGCGAGCCGCTTGCAGAATTCCATTGGAGAATTGTTAAGCGGACAATGGATATAATTTTTTCCGTATTTGCCTTGGTTTTTATTTTGTCGTGGCTTTATCCGCTTTTATTTATTTTAAATAAATTCTCTTCTCCCGGACCGGTATTTTTTAAACAAGATAGAGTTGGTGCCGGAGATAAAATTTTCAAGTGTTATAAATTCCGTACAATGCACAGCGGAAATCAAAGCGTAAATAAATATCAGCCTACTGTCGGCGATGATCCGCGAGTAACAAAGATCGGAAAGTTTTTAAGGAAATCTAATATTGATGAGCTGCCGCAGTTTATAAATGTTTTGAAGGGTGAAATGTCTATTGTCGGTCCGCGACCTCATCCAATCGCATTCAATGAAATCTATAAAGAGATGGTTGATGAAATAAAAATAAGAAGCTGGGTGAAGCCAGGCATAACAGGCTGGGCGCAGATTCACGGCATGCGCGGCGATGTTCCTGATTATGAGGAAAATAAAAAGAGAACGATTAAAAGAATAGAGTACGATCTTTGGTATATTGAAAATTGGTCTATCTGGCTGGACATCCAAATTATTTTGACGACAGTTTGGCAGATGGTTAAGGGAGATACGAAAGGCGTTTGAGTAAAATTGAAATCGCTACTGAATTTATGCAAACAAGTAATTGGATTGCATTTATTTATCTAAATAGGAGTTCACCTCTTTACTATTAAGCTTGACATTATAAAAAGGGCAAACTAATTTGCTCTGAGTTTGTCTTTGGATTTTTAACGGGCTATATATGAATATGAAAGATAACCCGTTGTGTGAATTAGAAGTTACATATAATAAAACTGTTAAAACAGTTTCGATTGTTGATTTTGAGTTTCATTAAACCACGGATTAATCCGTGGGTTAATATGAAAACATGCATTATTATAGCCGTTTCAACGGCTTACAATCTAATTTACACAACTGGTGAAAGATAATGTAAAACAACATACAATATCCGTATTTGTCCTTTCGATTATCTTTTCATTTATTGGGGCAGGATGAATCTTATATCCATTTTCGGCTTTGCTGTAATGTTGAACAATATACTTGGCAGCCTTGGAGCTGGTTATGCAATCGGATTGTTTATTAATCTCATGAAGGTTAAACATGCGGAAAAATATTGAAAGTGTTATTGTTAAAGCCGGTATTGAAATTTTAGTTTTCATTCTAATTGGTATTTTAACGCTTGGCAGCAATGTTATTGTACCAAATAATACGGGCTTCTCTTTTACTATCTTCGGATTTGCGGCTGTTGTATTTTATTATTTGCTTACCGGAAGCAGCTTAAAAAATTTTATTACTCTTGGAACTCTGCTTGCCTTATTATTGGTTATTATATTCAAGACCAGCGACGAAGCTTTGGTACTAATTAGAAATTTCTGCTGGTTCCCGTTTATCGGATTAATGGTTTATTATATTTCTCTTTTAGAAAAGAAAGCTTGGTTCAAATTATCTAAGCTATGGATTGCGGCTGTTTGGTTCTTAGGATTTGCAGCGGTTTATATTGTTATGGCACTTTTGAACATTTACATTTTTAGGTTCTACGGAATAAGTGCCCGTGTAAATTTATTCTTTTATCTAAGCCATGCTGTTAAAATAGGCGGTGTTTTAGGAATTGGAATTGGCTTGGGAAAATTATTGGAAGGATTATTCATAAAGGGTAAATTATCGGAGGCATAAAAATTACAGGGATTCATAAAATGAAAATGAATAGAAAATATATTTCTTACTTTATTGGTGCTATAATACTTGCAGGAGCCTTCTTTCCTCTTAAAATTAATTATGAATGGATAGGCTTGTTGATGCTGTTTATTGCAATAATACTTCTCTTTGAAGTTGTTGAAGTCAGCAGACCGAAGAGGATTAAAAGATGGAGTGTGAATTCCAAAGGAAAATTCTCCCGCATGATTAAATTCAGTTTGTTTTTGGGATTACCTATTTCTATAATTATAATGTATTTGATTCACAACAAAGCCCAATTATTTTATTCTGCTATCTTTATTTTGCTGCCTGTAGTTTTAATATTCGCCTGGATTGGATTTTTAGATTGGCAGGCTTGTATTAAACTTAGCCTGCAAGAAAAGTATAAAGTCGATCTCAAATAAATATAATGAAATGGATAATACATTATATAGAAAATATCTTGACATTCTTAATGTCCATGTTGATAAGCCTGATATATATACTCTCAAAGAATTAATTACCAGCCATCTTTCCAAAATACCCTTCGAGAATATTTCAAAAGTATATTACAATAAAAAGTATGATATGGATTCAATACCTTCTTTTGAAAAGTATATTGAAGGTATAGGCGATTATCATTTTGGAGGCACATGCTACACTAATAATTATTACTTCTCAAGGCTGCTCGATTATGTCGGATATAACGTAAGACTTTGCGGTGCGGATATGAACAAACCCGACGTGCATATAGTCAGCATTGTAACTATTGATGACCGCGAATATATTGTAGATGTCGGTTATGCGGCTCCTTTCTTTGAGCCGATGCCGAGAGACTTAACTAAAGAATTTGAAATCAATTTTGGCGAGGATAGATATGTTCTTCTTCCGAGAGAAGCTAACGGCTATTCCCAATTGCAGCATTATAAAAACGGTAGCCTTGTTCACGGGTACGCTGTTAATCCTAAGGCAAGGGATATTGCAGAATTCGAATCCGTTATAAAAGCTTCATACAATGAAAAATCTTCTTTTATGAATTCCATTATGCTCGTCAAGTATGGAATGGATTCCTCTCATTTAATCCGCAATTTCTCTTCAATTGAATTTCAGAATAATTCTTATAAAAAAAGAAACCTAAAGGATAGTGACGAACTTGCTAATGAGATAAAAAATATATTTGGGATACCGGAGGAGATGTCTCAAGTATCATTAAGTTATCTTTCAAAATACTTTGATGAATGGAATTGAAAAACTATGAGGGATATAAATCTAAAATAACTAGAAATATTTCAAGAAAAGAAAATAAACCGCAACATTTAAAATAGTAAACGGTATACCTATGCGGGCAAATTCCCAGAAAGTAATTGTCTCGTCTCTTTTCTTTTCGGCATTCTGTATAATAATTATATTGCTTGCGGCACCAAGAATGAAAAGATTCCCAGCAATTGTACTGCCTGCGGCAAGAGCAATCATACCGGTTTGCGAAACCCCATAATGAATAAGTAAAGGCAGATACAAAGCAACAAGCGGTACATTTGAAATAAGCTGGCTGAGCAAAACACTGACAATCAAAATTAAAATTACTGAGGTAATATTTAAGTGAGAATTCTTTATATATAACTGAAAGAAACCTGTGTTCCAAACACTCTGCATAAGTACAAACATAGCGGCAAAAAATATAAGCGTATGCCAATCAATCTTTTTAACTAGTTCAATCCTTCTTTTGCTTAAAAGAATAATGGGTGCAGCAGAAAGTAAAGCAATAAAAGTCAGTTTAAGCTGTTCTTCCTTCCCAAGATAAACCAGAATAATCTTAATGATAATCAATAAAAATAAAATTGCTAAAGATACCTTTGATAATTTTGTAAGCCTTACATCTTTCAGCGGCTCTGAAGAGTGATTTAACTGCTCATCATGGAAATGATCTCTAAAAAATATTTTTAGAATGAAAAACGCAATCAACAAATTAATTAAAGTGGGTATAGCAAGGAATTTGAAGAATGTTACAAAAGAATTACCGACATTGCCATGAATTGCAATCAGCAGATTCTGTGGATTTCCAATTGGACTCATAACACTTCCGGTGGTAATTGCAAATGCCAGAGTTAGCAAAAGAATCTTCGGAGAGACATTATGCTTTTCTGCAAGGAGAAGAACAACCGGCGTTCCGATTATGGCAAGAGTATCATTCATTAAAAATGCAGATAGAATACCGGCGCCGAATAGAATAAATAATATCAGCGAGTCGATTGCTTTAGCCTTTCTGAAAAACAGGTAAGCTAAATGAGAAAGGTAGCCGCTTTCTTCCAGTGCCTGACCAACAACAAACATCCCAAATAAAAATAAAATGACATCAATATTAATTGAACCAATTGCATCGAGGATGGAAATTTGTCTGGTAAGTAGAACGGCAACAGCACCACCAAACATTATCTGCCAGATGTCAAGCTTAAACTTTCCTACTTGTCTGACAGCAATTAAAACAAATACGATACCGAGGACAACAACTGATATCATTAATAGAAGAAAACCTCGTGGTTTAAGTATTTCCCGTCTTTATAATTAAACTTTGCGGAAAAGAATTTGTCCTGGTAAAGCCATTCGAGAAATATTTTGTCTCCATCCCAAAGATTCAATGTTGTAACTTGATTATTAGGAATCCATGAAAGATTACCTTCGGATGAATCAATCATTTCACCTTCAAAATTATCGGATGTAAAAACAAAAACATACCAGTCATCAACACCATCGAATTTCGGGAAGGTAATAAATCCGTGCATACGCGGCTTTATCATAGTAAAACCGGATTCTTCTCTTACTTCTCTAATTGCACATTCCTCCGGGCTTTCGCCTGCTTCAAACTTTCCGCCTAAGCCATTCCACTTCCCTTCGTGGTAGTCGTTCTCCTTTTTAATGCGGTGAATCATCAAGGTTTTGTTTTCGTATTTATCTATTAAATAACATAGTGTTGCAAGCTTCATATTACATTCTTCACTTTGATTTACAATTGTATTGACACTATAATAAACCTAATTTAAGTTATACAGTGTGATTAGATTTAATTTTTTTTGTCGGTAAGAAATATAATCATAAATTAATTTTGCTATTTAAAAAATTTTAGAAATATTATCGTATGAAATTTTATAATTTTATTAAGAATGATAAAATTGACGATAGGAGAATCACTTAATGGATAATGAATTATATCCGCACGAAGACGATACAATTATGCCTGATGGTCAGGCAAATAATCCGGAGGGACCGATGGAAAACTATAATGAATTAGACAATGAAAATATTTATTCTAATATGAAGAATGATGATTTCGCCTCACGCAGCTTTGCTAAAAAGAAAAACCGGGACGAAGAAGATGATTATTACGACGATGAAGAAGATGATGAGGACTTCGAGGACGAAGATGATAATGAAGACGAGTCCGATGAAGAGGAAGAAGATGAGTTTGCTGATGAAGAGGAAGACTTCTTAGATGAAGAGCCTGGTGAGGACGAAGAATTCTATGAAGAGGACTTCGACTTCGATGAAGATGATGACGATCTTTTTGACGAAGACGAAGAAACTCCGTTTAATTAAAAACTAGTTTAAATATTTTTCTTTAAGCAAATAATTTCTAACATAGTCGGTTACACCATCCTCTAAGGAATTAAGAGGCTGGTTGTATCCGGCTTTTTTTATTTTGTCCATCTTTGCCTCGGTAAAATACTGGTACTTTTCTGCAAGATGTTCGGGCAGTTCAATGTATTCAATATTTACCGGCTTTCCCAAAGCATTGAACAATGCTGTTACCAGGTCATTCCATGTACGCGCTTTACCTGAGCCGACATTATAAATTCCATTCTTATCTTTCTGATCCAGAAAAAACAAAGTCATATCGACGGCATCTTTTACATAAATAAAATCACGCATTTGTTCGCCGTCTTTGTAATTTGGATTCCGCGATTTAAATAGCTTTACTTTGCCTGTTGAGTTTATCTGCTCAAATGCTTTGTGTACAACACTCCTCATATCTCCTTTGTGGTATTCGTTAGGACCGAAGACGTTAAAATATTTTACGCCGACTATTTTAGATATTATATTCTGTCTTATTGCCCAAATGTCAAAAAGGTTTTTTGAATAGCCGTACATATTTAATGGCTTAAGCGATTGACAAATACTTTCATCATCATTAAAACCGAGTTTGCCGTCTCCGTATGTTGCTGCCGAAGAAGCGTAAATAAATCTTATATCTTTTCCGATGCTGTATTTAGCCAGCGACTTAGTATATTCATAATTATTCCGGAGCAGATGGTCGGCGTCTTTTTCTGTTGTAGAAGAGTTGGCTCCCATGTGGATTATCGCTTTAGCCTCAAAATTAATTCCGGCTTCCACTTGTTTAATAAAATCATCTTTATGAATAAAATCAATAAACTTCAACCCAACAAGGTTTTTCCATTTCTCATCATGCCCAAGTTCATCAACAATAATTATCTTATCCTTGCCGAGTGAATTCAAGCGCCATGCAATTACACTTCCAATAAAACCAGCGCCTCCGGTTACGATTATCATGTTTTGCCTTTGTTAATTGTCAACTTATCTTTTTACTGGGCCGTAATTTAATTATATTTACAATCCGTTACAAAGAATACCAAAATAGTTATTATGGATAATACATTCGACAAGCTTACAAAAATACTTAAAGAAAGAATTTTAATTCTCGACGGCGCAATGGGAACGATGATTCAGCGCCATAAATTGAGTGAAAAAGATTTTAGAGGAGAAAGATTCAAAGATCATCCGCATGATTTAAAGGGCGATAATGATCTCCTTTGTCTTACCCAGCCGGAAATTATTAAGAACATTCACCGTGCCTATCTGGAAGCGGGTTCCGATATTATTGAAACGAATACTTTTAACGGCACATCAATTTCGCAAGCTGATTACAAGCTGGAAAATATTATTTACGATTTGAATCTTGCTGCCGCTAAGCTTGCTCGGGAAGCTGCAGATGAATTTTCCAAAAAGAATCCTGCCAAGCCTCGGTTTGTTGCCGGTGCGTTAGGACCAACAAACAAAACGGCATCTTTATCTCCGAATGTAAATGATCCTGGATTCCGAGGAATTACCTTCGATCAATTGGTTGAAGCTTATACCGAGCAGGCAAGAGGATTGATTGACGGCAGTGTTGATGTACTTTTAATTGAAACCATCTTTGATACGCTAAATGCAAAAGCAGCAATCTTTGCCGTAATGGACTACTGCGAAAAAATAAACAGACAAATCCCGATAATGATATCCGGAACGATTACAGACCTTAGCGGAAGAACTTTATCCGGTCAAACTACTGAGGCTTTCTGGATATCAGTTTCTCACACCAAAAATTTGTTGAGTGTTGGATTGAACTGCGCTCTCGGTGCAAAACAAATGCGACCATTTATCGAAGAGCTTTCGAAGATTGCCACTTGCTTTACCAGTCTTTATCCAAACGCCGGTTTGCCAAATGAAATGGGCGAGTATGACGAGACTGCCGAATATATGTCCTCAGTTCTAAATGAATATGCCAAAAGCGGATTCTTTAATATTGTCGGAGGCTGCTGCGGCACCACTCCGGATCATATTAAAAAGATTTCCGAAATTTCATCGAAGTTCAAGCCGAGAGTGATTCCGAAGGTTGAACCTTACTTAAGGCTAAGCGGATTAGAGCCGCTTGTCATAAGACCGGAAACAAATTTTGTGAACATCGGCGAGCGAACAAATATTACAGGCTCAAAGAAGTTTGAGAAATTAATTCTTGCCGGTAATTATGAGGAAGCTTTATCGGTTGCAAGAGAACAGGTTGAAGGCGGTGCACAAGTACTCGATGTTAACATGGATGAAGGTCTGCTTGATTCCGAAGCTGCAATGACGAAATTTCTAAATTTAATTTCTGCTGAGCCGGATATTGCAAAGCTTCCGATAATGATAGACTCTTCAAAGTGGTCTGTCATCGAAGCAGGATTGAAGTGTCTTCAGGGGAAAAGTATCGTTAACTCTATCAGCTTGAAGGAAGGCGAAGAAGCTTTTATAGAAAAAGCAAAAAAGATATTAAAATACGGTGCTGCAATAATCGTAATGGCATTTGATGAAAACGGTCAAGGCGATTCTCTGCAGAGAAGAATTGACATTGTAAAGCGTGCTTACAAAATTCTAACTGAACAAGTCGGTTTTCCGCCGCAGGATATCATCTTCGATCCAAATATCCTTACAATAGCAACCGGCATTGAAGAACACAACAACTTTGCAGTAGATTACATCGAGACTGTAAAATGGATTAAACAAAATCTTCCGCATGCTAAAGTCAGCGGAGGCGTAAGTAATCTTTCATTTTCATTTAGAGGAAACAATGTCGTTCGAGAAGCCATGCATTCCGCTTTTCTGTATCACGCGATAAAAGCGGGGATGGACATGGGAATTGTCAATGCAGGTCAGCTTGAAGTTTACGAAGAGATTCCGAAAGATTTACTTACTCTTGTTGATGATGTAATTTTCAACCGGCGAAAGGATTCTACGGAAAGATTAGTTGAGTTTGCAGAAACAGTAAAGCAAAAATCTAAATCTTTTTCGGAAGAAAAGAAAGACGAGTGGCGAAATAATTCAGTTCAGGAAAGACTAAAGCATGCGCTAATCAAAGGCATCGTTGATTACATTGAAGAAGATACCGAAGAGGCGCGGAGGCAGTATAAGAAGCCGCTGGAAATTATCGAAGGTCCGCTGATGGACGGAATGAAAGTGGTAGGCGATTTATTTGGTGCTGGAAAAATGTTTCTTCCACAAGTTGTAAAAAGCGCCCGCGTAATGAAAAAATCTGTGGCATACTTAATCCCGTATATCGAGGAAGAAAAATCTTCTTCAAATCAAATCCGGGAAGATGGGAAAGTGCTGCTGGCAACTGTTAAAGGTGATGTTCATGATATCGGTAAGAACATTGTTGGAGTCGTTCTTGGCTGCAACAATTACAAAGTGATTGACCTTGGCGTTATGGTAAGCTCTGAAAAAATTCTCCAGACTGCAATAGATGAGAAAGTTGATATAATTGGCGTAAGCGGCTTGATAACACCGTCGCTCGATGAGATGGTTCATGTTGCAAAAGAGATGGAACGGCAAGGATTTAAAATTCCATTGTTAATCGGAGGCGCAACAACATCAAAAGTTCATACCGCTGTAAAAATTTCTCCGGCATACAGCGGAACAACAATCCACGTTTTGGATGCTTCCAGAAGCGTTCCGGTAGTCAGCAGTCTTTTAAATGAAAATAAAAATATTAAAGAAGAGTTTGAGATATCCACAAAAAGAGAATATCAAAGAATAAGAGAAGACCATCAAAGAAAGAAGGAGGCAAAAAACTTCTTATCAATTGAAAAGGCACGCGAGAATAAATTTAAATACGACTGGCAAAAAGAAGAAATTAAAAAGCCGGAGAAACTTGGAGTTACTGTTCTTAAAAATTATCCGCTTGATAATTTGCTTGAATATCTCGACTGGACTCCATTCTTTTTAGGATGGGAATTGAAAGGGAAATATCCTGCAATCTTTGAAAACGAAAAGTACGGTAATGCTGCTAAAAAGCTATTTGAAGATGCGAATAAACTGTTGAATAAAATTATTACAGAAAAACTTCTTACTGCTAACGGAGTCTTCGGATTATTCCCGGCAAATTCTATCGGAGATGATATTGAAATTTACACTGACGAAACCCGCACCGGAGTTTTAAGAATTCTCCATTCACTTCGTTCGCAGACTCAAAAATCGGATGGACTACCAAACCTTGCACTTGCAGATTTTATTGCGCCTAAAGAAAGCGGAAAAGCAGATTATATAGGCGCCTTTGCCGTAACTGCTGGAATCGGCATAGAGCTGCTCATAAAAAAATATGAATCCGAACATGACGATTACAGCAGCATCATAATTAAAGCGCTTGCGGATAGGCTTGCTGAAGCCTTCGCTGAAAATCTGCATGCTCTTGTCAGAAGAAAATATTGGGGCTATGCTAAGAATGAAAATCTTTCAAACGAAGATTTAATAAAAGAAAGTTACGCCGGAATCCGTCCTGCGCCTGGCTATCCGGCTCAACCGGATCATACTGAGAAGACGATCATTTTCGAACTTCTTGAGGCAGAAAAGAATGCCGGCATCATTTTAACTGAAGGTCTTGCAATGTATCCTGCCGCATCTGTAAGCGGCTTATACTTTGCTCATCGGGATGCAAAATATTTTAATGTCGGTAAGATTGGTAAGGATCAAGTTCTTGATTATCACAAGCGGAAAGGAATGAGCATTGAGGAGATTGAAAGATGGCTTAGACCGATTTTGAATTACGATGAAGGAGAATAAGCAAATTTTGGAGAAATGAGTTAGAGTACAAAGTTTGAAGGTGGTTATATTAAAAAATAATTTCATAATTCCTTAACATAACTTAATCAATCGTTTATTATTTTTGTTTGAAGATTTTAATAGAAAACTCATTAATTAAAAATGAAAACTAAATATTTACTGTCGCACCTTTTCCTTACCCTATTTCTAATTTCATTTTTGTTCGGCTGTGCAGGTTCGAAAAATATATCGGATCCGAAAGCCGGGACGAACTTGCCGGGCAAATATAACGGCTACACACTTCTTCCGAACGGATGGAGGCTTTCACCTGCCGGTGACCAAATCGGGATTGATGAACTGCCGCTGAATATGGTTGTTACCAGCGATGGTAGATACGCAATTACTTCCAACAGCGGTATGGCAGATAATTCCCTTTCTGTTGTCGATTTGAAAACTGAAAAAGAAGTTCAACGATTTATAATGAATAAAACCTGGTATGGACTGGCTTTCAATGGTGACGATTCAAAGCTTTACGTCTCAGGCGGAAACAACAATTGTGTTTACGTTTTTAATTTTCATTCCGGAAAGCTTGCTCTTCAAGATTCAATTGTACTGGGAGAACGAGCACCGAAGGAACGGATTTCAGTTACCGGTGTGGCGTTTCTAAAAAATAAAAATATTGTTCTTGCCGTTTCGAAAGAAAGCAACTCGCTATACGTCTGCGATGCAGCGGCAAACAATGTAATAAAGACTGTTAAACTCGACGGCGAATGCTACGATATAAAAATAAATCACGCAGAAACATTTGCTTACGTTTCTGTTTGGGGGAAAGCTTCGATTGATGAAATTGATTTGAGCAATTATGAAGTTACAGACAAAATAAAAGTCGGAGATCATCCTTGTCAGTTGATTATATCAAAAGATGATTCGCGATTGTTCGTTGCGAATGCAAACAACAATTCCGTTTCCGAAGTAGATCTTAACCAAAAGAAAGAAACGGAAAACATAAATTCTGCATTATCACCGGATGTACCTTACGGCAGCACTCCGAATGCAATTTGCTTCAACGGCGATGAAAGTATTTTAATGGTTGCCAATGCTGATAATAACTATCTTGCATTATTTAATATAACGAAATCGGGAAAGTCAAAGAGCATTGGTTTTATTCCCGTCGGTTGGTATCCTACTGCTGTTCAATTTCTAAAAGGAACAAATCAGATTTTAGTTGCAAATGGAAAAGGCATAACATCTTTACCGAATCCTGACGGTCCTCATCCATTGATAAAACATTACCATGATACTCAATACATCGGCTTTCTTTACAAAGGAACAATTTCAATTATAAATTTTCCGGATAAAAATGAATTATCCGAATATTCCAGACAAGTTTACAATAACACGCCTTACATTTATAAACATAAAAATTGGATAGGAATTGAAAATGTTATTCCGGATAAGCATGATGGTATTAGAAGCGGAAAAATTAAACATGTATTTTATATTATAAAAGAAAATAGAACTTACGATGAAGTGTTCGGAGATATGCCGCAGGGAAATGGTGATACTTCACTTTGTTTCTTCCCGCAGAAAATTACACCGAACGAACATAAGCTTGCAACCGATTTTACCCTTTATGATAATTTTTATGCTGACGCAGAAGTTAGTGCCGATGGACATAATTGGTCAACTGCCGCTTACGCCTCAGATTATGTTGAAAAAGATTGGCCTACAAATTACGGTGGTCGAGGGCAAGAATATAATTTTGAAGGCGGGTATCCTCTTGCCGCTCCCGCATCAGGATATATTTGGAATGATGTATTAAACCACGGTAGAACAATGAGGGATTACGGTGAGTTTACCGAAGAGATAAAAAATAATCCTCATCTTAATGAAGCACGCGATGAAGACTTGAAACCGTTTACTTGTCCTACTTTTGCCGGATGGGATTTAAACTTTAGTGATGTTGATAGATATAAAGCGTGGAAAGCTGAATTCGAAAAATATGTTGCGGGAGATTCGCTGCCGGACTTCTGCATAATGAGGCTGCCAAACGATCATACTTATGGAACAAGAAGAGGAAAACTTACGCCCCAAGCTTATGTTGCTCAGAACGATTATGCTTTGGGATTGGTAGTTCAGGAAATTTCTCACAGTAAATATTGGAAAAGCTCAATAATATTTGTTGTTGAAGATGATGCACAGGATGGATCCGATCATGTAGATGCACACCGTTCTACCCTTCTGGTAATCAGTCCATATATCAAAAGGCATTTTGTGGATCACGAAATGTATTCTACTTCGAGTGTTTTAAAGACAATTGAATTAATCCTTGGTCTTCCGCCAATGACACAATATGATCTTTCTGCAACTCCTATTTTATTTTCAATTACTGATAAGCCTGATTATTCTCCATACAACGTTCTAAAACCATTAATCGATATTAACCAGAAAAACTTAGCGAGTGCTTATGGTTCGGAAGAATGTAAGAATTTAGATTTTGCAAAAGAAGACGAAGTTCCCGAGAATATATTTAACGAAATTCTTTGGAAAGCAATAAAGGGAAAAAATTCTGTAATGCCTCCGCCGGTTAGGAGTGCGTTTGTAAAAGTTGTTGAGAAGAAAGATAAGAATGACGATTAGAATCATAATTTAATTTGGATATTGAAATAATGTACCTCTTAGGGTAAATTACAGTAGATTCATTATCAATTAATTATATTTACGATGAAACATTTTAAGATCATAGTTGAAAAGCACACTGATGGTTATGTAGCCTATCCTTTGGGAATTAAAGGCGTTGTAGTTGGCGAAGGTGATACTTATGAAGAAGCGCTCTCTAACGTGACATCGGCAATTCAATTCCATATTGAAAGCTTTGGCAAAGAAGTTTTCGAAATTGATCCACCAATTCTTGAAGCTTTCATTGCTTAAACCGGAATCCAGTTTAATGGATAAGTTTCCGGTTGATGCACCTGAGAAGAGTTGTAAAGGCTAAGCCTCCCCCCATTCCCTGTACAGGAAATGGGGGGAGGCTTAATCTCCATTAACCTTTGGCAAAAGCTCTGCTGCTTCCTTACCGGTAAGGGCTTCACCGTACTTATGGATAGTCCTTTATTCACCCGTCATGAGAGACCTAAGATAAATAATAACTTCTCACGCACCAACCCTAAGGATGCCCTGGCTGTTGCCAACTGCGCCAGACAAGGCTACTTTAATTTCTACCGGCTGTATCCTTCCAACCAGAATGC
>JAKAGV010000003.1 GCA_021815405.1 Bacteroidota bacterium | reverse complement strand
TCTCTCTTCTTCTGTCAGTTGTACTGCTGCTCTAGTGTTTTGTCTGCTCATATACTTTCCTTTTTTTGCAGACTAATTTATTAATTTTATTCCAATGTACTACTATTTATAAAACCATGTACTAGGTATGCACTGAAATCTATATTAGAATATGTTGAGGTATTAATCCCGCCCCAAATGCCACATGACCAGTTACTATCAATTGACTTAATATAATATGCATTAAAGCCTTGAGCTCTGGAATGATTTAAGATTATTGTTTTGTCGCTCCCACTATCATAAATGTATTTGTTTTCGTTGTAGGAAGAATTGAGGCTGAAATTGATTTTAGAATCTTTAGTAGTTCTATCGGCAAGAAGCGAACCATTAAGATAAAGTGCTTTAGAATTCGCTTGACCGTTAAAACTTCCATTTAAGCCAGTTCTAAAAAGCCAAAAATTCCACTTATCTTTGTTATGAATTTCTTTTTTTAGCTTTGTAAAAGAAATGTGTATTTCATCAAATAAATTTAGTTTAGCAATGTATTCTAGTAATCCAGATTTAAGTGCTTTAACAATCTTTTTTCTCGATAAATCTTCAGTGTCATTTTGATTGGTAGAAAATTTTAATGTATCACTTAAATTTTCAAAATTATTCTGTCCTATAAAAAAAAGAGTATAAGCGACTCCACCAGAAGCATTTCTTTGTGAAGTAAAAAGTACATAAACATCTGCTTCTTTTCGATCAAACACATAGTTAACAATAGGAATATTTTCTTTAATGTAATTCATGTTGCAACTAGGACAATCAATAAAAACATTAGGAACATCTATTGACTGCGTATAGGAATACTTTGTAAAAAAAAGTAAAATCAAAAATAAGATAAAAATAATTTTTCGATACATAATAATTCAATTTCTAAATATGATCAGCATATTTTTACTACAGGAATTCCTAAAATGAATCCGAGCTTTTCAATCTTTCTGGAAATATGGCTCACACCAATAGCACAATGATGTGCAGGTCCTTGTTTTGACCAGCGATTAATAAATTCACGTGCCCCTATTGAAAATCGATAGCGACTGTTGGTATTTCCAATTTTGAGTACTGGACCTGAAACAGATTCTCCTTCGGCTGTTAATAGTAAAATTCCGTCCTTGCCTTGAACTACCGACAATAATGTTACCGCTCCATTCTTAACTGTCATCTGAATTGAAAGACCTTTGCCTGGTTTACCATGATACACCGATAGCGGTACTAACTTGACGTGACCTTCAGCAATCTTAAAGTGGGCAGGACCATCATGTCCCAGCATTACAATATCATCATTAAAATCCATTGCATAAAATTCAGAGAAAGAACCGCCGGCGCCAAACGAATCCATTATCTTCATTGCTTGTGCATTTTTTACTTCACATTCTCCGGCTACCGGAATATGTTTACCGGTTAATAACGTGCTTCCAGCAATAACTGATGTTACAATGTTCTCATATTCATTACCTGAAGTTCCTTCATAATAATATGCCAGGGAACCAAGTTTGTGTACTTCAACGAGCTTATCAAGCGCAATTGAAGTTCGGGCAGCACGATCAAGCTCTTGATACGAACATTCCTGTAAAACTTCAAACTCCTTATGGAATTCTTTCATCTTCACTTTTACTTCTGATTCTGAAATTTCGTCGCGGTATTTTTTTACCTCACACATTTCAACAAGCTCTATGTGAGTTCCGAAAACTGACGATTGCTGTGTTAAGTCTGTATAAACATCGAGCATACCGCTGTAGTAATGTCCAAGAATGCCAAGATTATTGTTACGCATTATTTCGGCAACATGTGCTGCTTCAATCCATTCTTCAATTTCAGTCCATGCAATTTTATCTTCCAAATAACCGCTAACAAATTCATAACGAATGTTCGAGCGATTGAACACGCTTGCAATCTCCGGCACCGAACAAGCCTGACAATGTGCAAGCCATTCTCCAGTCATTTTTCCCCTATCGCCTAATTTGTTGAAAGCCGCATAATTAATTGCCGGAACTGGTTGAAGATTTAAAATGATTACCGGAACCTTTAGCCTTTGAACTACAGGTAGTACAGTTGATGAAAGAGCGTAAGTAGACACATAAAGAAAAATGAGCGATACATTTTCTTTATTGAATAGCTCGCCGGCTAATCTGGCTTTATCAACATTGTCTACCATTCCGGCGTCAATTACTTCTACATTTCCATTACCAAGTCTTCTTGAAATTTCTTTTCTGTAACCCTCAAGTCTTTCAAAAAGACCAGAAAATTGTCCCCAATAAGTATCAAGACCAATCGAGAACAATCCGATTTTTGTTTTCATTTCAGTCCTAAAATTTTCATATGTTTTTAAATACTCCATAAAATTCTTTTTCAATATGTATAACCTTTGACTTGTATCCGTAACGCTTTTCATCAATATGCAAATCAATCGGAACTGGAGTTTCTAAATGGTAATGTATTCCATCCATCTCTCGTTTCCATTTTATTTTAATTACACCCTTATCTCCCGGCAATGGTATTGTTCCCTTTGCTCTTTGAAGAGAACCGGGATACAGTTTCAGCACATAATTACGATTGCCCAAATCATAACGGGACTGTAATCCTAATAAATAACGTGTCATTTGCCATGTAGGACAGCCGGACCACTGATGACAATGACTCCAGCGGGTGTCAAACACTTCAAGCCAAGTAGTCTTATCGTCGTCCAACACCCATCCCCAATCTTTGCGGTATTGATTAAGCACAAAATTCATTTGACCATGCTCAATTAAAACCGGCATTGCATAGTGCGCAAAGTATGGAGTGATACGTCTTGGATTATTTGCTTCAGGATCGCTTAGGCGCGGCGCAGTTGTATCGTTTGGAAAACATCTCTGCATATGATCTTTTATAAATTTGATGCATGACTTCGCATCATCACACTTGAAGAAACCTAATCTTAATCCTAACAGCGCACGATGATATCCTATTCGTCTCCATGCATCACTATCTTTTTGTAATTCATTTGAATAATAACTTTTAATGATTGTTGACATTTTGTTAACTAATGTCTGGTAATGATTAACAAGGTTTCTTTTGTCGATAGCCTTACACCAGCGTACCATATCACGAAGAGCTGCTAAATAGTAAAGATCAACTGCCACATCGGATGGACCTTGATTACGAACATAACCCCAATCTACAAACGCCCAACCTAATGAGTCGCTTACACCACCACTTGTTGTCTGTTTCTCAAAAGCTTCGATATTTTTTTCTGAGTAAAGAAACAATTCGTTTAATAATTTGAGATCGCCCGTCAACTCCCAGTAATGAACACAAGCCGTAACCCATTGAGCTGCATAAGTCGAAAGATAAGCTGTTCCTCCAGGAGAAAGCCCTGCTACTAATCCATCAGAACGAGCACATTCAGCAGATTGAATGAGACCCCGCCTTAATAATCGAAGATCGGAATAGGCAGATGCAGTAATGTCCATCCCAACTGATACGACATCGCCCGTCCATTGCCCTCGTTCTCTTGTGGGATTATCAATAAGCGCATCTTCGCTGCAGGCACGAAGTGTTTTAACACCAACAGACCAAATTTTGTTTAACAATGTATCATCAGTTTGAAACGAACCTTCCGGCTTACCAAAATAAGTACGCTCAACTATTTCCTCTTTTAAAAAATGTATTTTCTGAAGCGGCGCATATACATGCACTTCCAGAAACCGTCCACCTTTTGGAGTCAGAGGAAAAAATTCTTGCTTTCCACCTCGAGCGACATAATGATCCATATTACACGATTCACCTGCTGAAAGCGTAATCCATGGAGTAACTCTACCATTGATTAGTTCTTCGCTATATGCAAATTCTACAACAGCGCCTTCGGGTAAATCTAATACAAACCTCGGACGCATTAAGCGTACGCGACCTAAATCGTACCGCCGCCATACGCCATCCGGCGGAGTTTTTTTAGGCATTAAATTGCATAGGAAAAAACGCGCAGCCGGATCATCCTTTGCATAACCGAATTTATTTACAAATTGTCCGGATGCAATTGGTTCTAATTGATGCACAATAGAGCGGGTGTTATCTGTCGAAAGAGGCTCTAATTTACCGAGCTTTCTCGAAACAATTACCGGTTCATTCCAACTCGAATCATTAAAATCTTTTTTATTCCATCCGGCAGGAAGCTTCCGTGTGTCGCACCATTCAATATAACCAAGCTCAGGATTAATTCGCCTTACTTGAGATGCATATCCTTTCAGCCGTATACATTTCCAGCTAACCGGAATTTCTTTTCCTCCTTCTTTAATAACACAATAAAGAAATGGTCCCGGATTATCAAGGATTCTTGTTACTACGCCAATCTGATGAACCTGTATCGCAAGGACATGGCTACCGGCAGGAAGATGAATTCGATATGTTTGATATTCAGGATACGCCACCGGGAAACGTGCTGGTCCCTCGCAAAAATAATGACCATCAAGCCAGCCCACAAACCATGATGCGCCTAATAGTTGAATCTCACAATCACTTTCAGAAGTAAGATTCCACTGACCGCGAAAAGCAACGTAATAATCCTTACCTTCTTTGGATATGTCGCGATACCACATATACTTTGGCGCAGAATTTCCCGATGCTTTTGCAAGTACCGGAAATAGAAAGAAGAGTATAACGTAGAAAAAAGTTCTTAATAAATTTTTCATATTACTCTAACGACTCCATAATAATATAATGAGTGCTTTCTAAAAGGTCAAAACTTTGATACTTCAAACATTTCACTTATCAGGTGAGATTAAAGGCAGATTCAACCAAGCCAAACCAATGTCACGGTTCATGTGGCTTTTTACACCGGGAGGGATTTCAGAGGCACCATTGCCATCGTAAAATATTGCAAGTCTATTTTCTACCTGGACCACGGAAGGTAATCCGATAATATGCTTAGACCATTTACAATTCTGTGAATCTAATACCACTGCTTTGTTTGCCGGATTCCATTTGTTTATGTCTTTACTCCAATAAACCCAAATAGCATCCGTATATTCAAGTCCATCCTTTATACCGACATGATTCGTAAAAAGGAAATATGTGTTATTGGCTTTCTCAAAGTACAACGAAGAATTCTCCACCTGTTCTCCCGGCGGAACAATCGGTTTTGAATCTATTTTCCATTGACCTTCGAGATCGCCGGTACGGGCAATGCTTAATGTACGTAAAATCTTTGGAAAGCTTGTAGAGGCTGAAAAAAACATAAGATATTGACCATCGTGCTTAACTATATAACCCGGGCTGGTAGTTGCTGAATAATAGGTGCCGGCTTTAGGTTTAAACGGAGTAATATTGTAATGTTTGATCCATGGACCTGTAGGCGATGTACCTTCTGCCTCCATCGTAAGATAAGGAAATGCCGGAATATAGTCCGGTGCAGGCGTAACTTTTGGAGTGCCTAAATAGAACATATGCCATTTTTTACCATCAAAAAAAACTGTTCCATACGAAGCGGAAGCGCAATCTTTGCTGTCGGGTTTACCTAATTGCAAAACAGGACCTTTGGGGTACCAGTTCACCAAATCCTTACTTACCGCCAAGCAAGCAAGCCAACCTTTCGGTCCTGCACCATCATAATGCATATAATAAGTATCCCCGTATTTCCAAACCCAAATATCGCGCGCTCCTAAATAATCACAACTATCAGGTCCTTCCCCATGTTTTAGAACTATGCCTTGATCGACTGCCTCCAAGCGATATTTCGCTGATGGTCTATCAGGATAAGTTGTTACTTCTTTAGCAACCACTACTTTGGTTCCTTGCTCATTTGAGGCAAGCGTATTTTTCCCAGCATTGTATTGAGATGAAAATCCCTCAAATATTATTATATAAAATAACAACAAAATTGTAAGTGTATTTGTTTTCATTTTATTTAGTTAAAGTTTAATTATCAAATTCATAAATAGTTTTTCAATCATCTAATATTGTTTAAATCCCATTTAAGATTTTCTTCGAGTGCAAAGAAATGACCAAGCAAAGTCCATCCCCAAAAGGGATATACTCCCAAACCTTCTCCCGTTTCTGAGTTGAAGTATTCATAGTTTCCTGACTTTGAAATCAGTTCCTCTGTACGTTGTGCAACAATAGCAGCTAAATTATCATATCCATAAAATTTCAAACCATGATATATCATATAATTAGTCGGCATCCAAACATTTGCGCGCCAGTTACAGCCCATGTCAGTCGGAAACTCTTTAGTGCTGTACCAGGGTTCGGATTTAGCAAGTGCTGCGACAGGATATGGCGTCCAAAACTCGCGAGGGTTAAATAGATGTTCTACAATCATTCTCTTTGCTTGTTCCGGAGTTGCTACTTTTGCCCAAAGCACTGCAAAAGATTCCACCGACTTAACCGGAATCTTATACTGATTTGCAGATAACATATTTAGAGGTGAATATTCCCATGCCGTTTTCGATAAAGGCTTTTTGGGGTTTACTTTTCTATCATAAAAAAAGCCATCCTTGTCATCCCATAAAAGCTTACGAATTTTTTGCTTTCTTTCCTCGGATATCGATGCGTATTTTTCCGCCATTTTATCTTTACCTGCAATACGGCATAGTTTGGAAAATGCCAATGTTTCGCGAACTAAATAACAATTTAAGTCAACGCCCTCGCACTGTGCATCCTCCCAATAGCCAGCCCTCTCAACCTGGTCATCCATTAATGTATGGGGCGCGCTCATCCAGAAACTTAATCCATCTTTCTTATTCGTCATTTGATTAAGCCAATAGTCTATATATTTTTTTAATTTTGTAAAATATGGCTCTCTCAATATCCAGTCTTTTTCTCCATATGCTTTATAAACCAGATAACAGATTTGTGCAAGAAACGGTTTAACTTGTTCCTTAGCATCCCATTTATCATCAGGGATTGACCTTGGAATAAATCCGCTGTCATTTTCGTTATCAAGAAATATTAACACTCCATCCTTAATATATTTTGACGGCCAACCCATATATATTTGTACAATAGCCTGGAAATATGAATCCCAATCATAATCTCCTCTATAAATTGCACCCGGACAATAAAACTTTATCCCAGTACCAGGATCTGTTGTAATTCCATTTTGCATCAAAGAATCTATTCCTAATAAATGACTTCTGTACTTTGTCAGTTCCGCTTGGTCCGGTAATTTATCAGGTAGTGTTTGACCATAAATCAAAGAGGTAAAGATTATCAAGACTAGGCAGATATGTTTTTTCATTTTTCCTCCAAACATTCTTATTTTTTTCTCCTAACTATGGAATAGCTTAAAGTCATAAAATTTCTGACCAATTAATATTTTGTTTGGCTCGTTGTAAAATAATAATTGAAACGACGGTCGGGAGCTGAGTCACCGTCAATAAAAAATTCCGTTATATCATTTAACTTTTGAATATTATCTGCCCAGTGAAAATAAAATGATATATCTTTTCCTGTTTGCTTAATTAAATCCCGAGGCACCTGAATTTCCATTTGATTTCCATTGTATCGATATTTCAAATCTGACATCTCATTCCATGTGGAATCCTGACCATGCCATGCCGATAATATTGTCACTGAATCCGATCTAACGTTTAGATTTACTACATAATCATAACCTTCCCAACCAGTCGCCTTGTTTGTATCTGCGTCTATAAACAACAGCATCCAGTTCTTGCCAGAGTATGGTGTTAACGCACTATCTGTCTTAACATAAAAATATACGTTATTAGAGTTATAAGTAACACGAGATTCGATTATATCGTTGCGGCCTGTTGTGTTCACATATATAGAGCTATCATCTACATTTCTAAAGTAGCGATGTGCTGCATCCCCGGCGGCATCCCGGAAGACCGGTTCTACTGAAGACCATCCGGTAAAATTGCCATCCATCTTAATTGTCTTGGGCGGGGTTGCTGCCACTGGCGGATTCAATCCTTTATATTTTCGAATATTACTTACCAACTGATAATAATAGTCGTCTGTATAACCGCCTTTCATCGGCTCAATATCCCGGTTGAATTCCATATTGAATTCATCCACAAAGTAGAAAGGGTGTTCTTTTGTCAAAAGCTTTCCCATGAAAGTGAATTTCCCCAACATCTCTGCAGGGTCGCGATAATTCGCATCCCACGCACCTGCAATCCATTCATTCCATCCCGTTACAGTAATAATTGGAGGATTTACTTTTAGTGCATTTGTCCATTGATCTTGGAAATACAAACCCTTAGGAGTCTCATCGCTTACCCAATACTGATTATAAGCAGGTGGTTTTCCATTATGGAAACTAGCGCCTCTGTTAGTAACCTCTTCTATTGTTTGCACAGGTGCGCCGATGGCTTTACAAACACAAATTTGCTCAAGCTTTCCATCATGGTAAAATGGCATTGGGGGATAAAAATCAGTGTACTTCCACCATTGGTTTTGAGTGCCGGAGAAATCCCACATTTCACGCCAAGTAAAAAAATTTCGTATTTCAGCCGGTAGTGCAGTATCTGAGGGGGCTAAAATCAAAGGCTTTCCTTCCCAATAAAACCAAAGATCAGAATACTTTTTTTGTCTATAAAAATTGTTATACATCTCCTCTATCTTCTGCAGGGGATCTGTCATGAAAAAAAAGACAATCTTTGGGACGTCTATTCCCTGGCTTTTCAATTCCTCCGAGATTTTACAATAAGTCTCAAGCGTTGTATCGTATTCTGCAAACCTGTAGTTGTTAGTATAATCCATGAAGACGAAATCAACCCCTGCATCAGCAAGCATCATTATATTTCTTCTCATCACCCATGGATCATCCGAGCAGTAATATCCTGCCTCCGGTTCCCCCCAATAATAAGTTTTTGCATGATGCCATGTTGGGTTTGTTGGATTATTTAAAAGTATTTTAGAAACATCACGTATTTTGTCAACTCGCCATTGCCATAAGAAATAAAAGACACCGATGTATTTATTAGATTTCATCGGTCCAACTTCCTGGTAGGTAGGTAAACTACGCCCTAAGGCGTCTGTAGTCACCCAATCATTACCAAATGCCGTTGCCTGTTTTGAATTTTGGGCATATAAGTTGGATAACATTAACAAAAAGAAGAAAAAGAAGTATCGTTTTAATAATTTCATGCATGCCTCATTTCTAAATATTAGTTTCATCACTATTTTCTTTCAAAATGTTATAGTTGCTACGCCAATCTTAGCATCATCTAGTTGACTGCTTCCAAGCCAATTATTAGTGGTGCCAGCATAATAGAGTCGGTTTTCAGCAGGCAAGATAGAAGGGGTTCCAATAGTTTTGTGACAATTAAAAACTCTTTTACGACGCCTTTTATTTTTTTACATTTTTATTTTAATTTGTTTTATAAACATAATTGAACCGTCCGTCAGGAGCAGCATCTCCATTGACGTAGAAATCCATAATGTTACCATCATTCTCACTGTTATCACTCCACTTAAACTCAAAATTTAATTTTTTTCCCTCTACACCGAACAATGTTCTCTTTACTTTTATTTCTAATGCATTTCTATTTATTGAATATGCTGCCGATCCTACCCTTGTCCAATTCCAACCGATCGTACTTTTCTCAACCACTGCAGAATCTCCAGGATTTATCCGGTTGATTACATAATCATATCCTTGCCAGCCTGTTGCTTTGTTACGGTCTATATCTATCCACAAACGCATCCATTCGGGATCTGTCTTCGATGTTAATGTATTTACTGTCTGCACATAAAAATATAGGTAATCCTTATCTCTAGCTACCTTTGCCAATACTATATCGTTTCGTCCTGTTGTATTTATATAGACGAGACTATCGCCTTGTCCTTTCGAATTACGCCACATCGTGTCTCCTTTGTAATCCCGGTATTCAGGTTTTACATCTGTCCAGTCATTAAACTTTCCCATGATGATTGTTTTCTGAGTCGATGCAACCTCTTGCACTTGCATTCCTTTAAATTTCCGGACATTGTCTACCAACTGCATGTAATAATCATCTCCATTATCCCCCCATGACTTCACTGGTTCTATGTCCCGACTCTTTTCCCAATTGTATTCGTCTACAAACGAAAAGGGAGGGTCTGAAACTTTTGGAGTCCAGAAAAATCCTTTTCGCCAGCGCCCTGCAATCCATTCGTTCCAACCTGTAACAAATACAAAATCAGGATCCAATTGAAATGCTCTACTCCATTGTTCCTGAAAATTTAGTCCATATAAATATGCATCAGGTCTCTTATCTTGTCCGTTAGTTTTAGTGTAACTGCGTCCGTAGGTACCAGGCGCATTAAAAGCGTACCAATGTCCGCCGCTAGAGTCATTAGCATTTTGCGCAACACCAACTGTTACTTCCTCATAACTTCCGTTCGCTTTTTTTCCATAACCATGCTGTGGATAATCTTCGAGCCAGCCCCATTGGTCATTTCGTAAGGGACCGTTAACGTAATCGGGCTGACCAGGACGAAATGTAAAAAAGTTTTTAATGTCCTTTCTAAGTTTAGTTTCCTTAGGATTGTTTGGTACAGGGGAGAGCATTTCAAAATACGACATAATCAGCGGCTTACCATTCCACATAAACCATAAATCTCTATATAGACCTGGTTTGTACAAATCTTTATACAATTTTTTGATTGAAAATAATGCGTAGTCATTAGGAGAGAAAGGAAGTATAAAAGCTACATGAGGAGTCTTTACCCCCTCTTTTCTGGCTTGTTCCCACACTTTTAATAATTCCATATACGATGACTTCCATGTATGATCGGCGTTAGTACAGTCAAAGAACACTACATCAATCCCGGCATCAGCAAGCATTTGGGCATGTTTACGCAGAACCCAATCATCGGTAGTCCGGTAGTAGCCAAACAAAGGTTCATCCCACCAGAAGACACCTGGGGAAATTCCTTTCCATGCCGGATTGTTAGAATCTCCGGCAGCTTCCGGGTGTTGTCTAAGAATTTGGGATGTATTCATCACCGGCGAAAAATCGGCATTGGCATCGGTATGCCAGGTCCAATAGAATATCCCGACATATTTTTTATTTTTTGGCGGACCTACTTCTCTTTCGGTAGGTGTAGTTCTGCCGAGGGCATCTGTTGCAGTCCAGTAATCAGGGATAACATTCCATGTTTGTGCTTCAATAACTAAGGGGAATAGAAAAATAATGAATATAAAATAACTATTCAATTTTTTTTTAATATTCATAAATATATCACTCTATTAAATTTGGTTAGAAAATTTTTGGGACTAGTTTGTTGTTGCTGAAAAAGGCTGTTAATTTGAGGTGATACTCCAATCATTTCTCATATTAGTCGTTTTAGATGGAAGAAAATATATTTCCAAAAATTTATTCAAATTATGATCAAGTAGTTTTATTGCAGAAGCTATCGGCTCGTCAGTACCTTCATTCTCTTGATCCTTGACAAGGATTTTTCTTAACTCTGCTATGTTTTCTAACCTTTGCTTCTGAGGCAGCTTCAATTTGATTGAAATCCTAATATCGTTTGCAAGATTAGTTTCTCTAAGGTGATAAACATAAGCCAATACACGCCTCCTAAACTCACTTAACTCCTTAATGCTTTTATCAAATTCTAATTTAAATTTTTCAGGGACAATTTTTTGTATAGATTTTGCTCCCGAGATTGCTTGAGTCATTAAAGACGCAGATTGCTCAAATCGTAACTGCATATCCTCTCTCATCCAGAAATTGGGTTCGCTGGTTTCATCTGTTCTCATGAAATATGTTTTACGTGATGACTGCCAAGAAGGAGTTTCCCAACTTGCACCTTTTAAGGTCGCTGCTGTCATTAAATGTATAGGATTACTTCTACCTACTTCGCGAGCATACCAGGATACATCCCATGGATAGAATGCAACCGCTTCCGAAGAAAGCTTCCAATACTTAATTACACCCTCAGCTGCGTTTAAATAAGGTTTGGCTAATTCATTTAAGGCAACACTATCAGTAATATCTGGATTATCAAAAAATATTGAAGTCATTCTCAGATTTGGATCTTCTTCATTGGGAACATTTCCATAATATTCTTTTATTCCTTTTAAAACACCAGCATTATACACTGCTCTTAATTCTTGAAGAGTTAAAAGTGGTGTAGGTATATGTGTGTAAGGTTCCATTTCCTCTGTCGGGCAACCCATCCACACTTCTGCTAATACAGGAATATCCTTTTTTTTAGCTAAATAAAGGACATTCTTAAACCATCGATCAGCAGGAAATGCAATCTGAACTTCTGCAATATTTGAATGGATAGCTAATCCCACACACTTTGTATCAAGCAAATTAATAGCACTATAAACTTCACCCGCCGATAATTCCCAAGGTTCCCACCATAAGATACCATTTGGATTAAGCTTCCTCCATGTTTGCGCAAGAGTATTGACAAATTTAACAACTCTTATTGCAACAGGTACCCCATGACAACGCGGGCAGGGACCATCTTCACTGCATAACCAAGCATCCTGATCGTAAGTGTACATCATTAGATCATCAACACCCGGAAACTTTTTGTAAAATTCCTTTATTAAAGTTTTATATCGATTAATAGTAGTTGAATCCATGATACATTGAGGTAACGGCTCTTTTTCTTGTCTTGGATGATCTGCAAAGGGAGCTCCAAATTGGAATATTGTATGGAAGTTATCTTTTTTACATAGGGCTATTCGTTGTTTTATTTTTTCACTGCGTTTTTCTATTCTTTGTGTTGAGTGAAGAGTTTTACTTAATCTTTTATCCATTGGCAGTTCGAATTGTAAAGGTATGCGGACTACATCTTCCAAATTAAGTGGCTCGTCATCTGGACGTGATCCCCAGGCAATATTTAGCTGCATTGTATTGAAGCCAAGGTCTTTCATTAGCTGCATATTCTCATCATTCCATTCCACATCCGGATGATCCGGGGTACCCAAAAATCCGACCTTTAATTCCAACTGTTGTGCTTTAAGTTTCGATGCTAATAAACTTATAAATAACAATATAATAAGTGCATTTGTTAATGCATGTAATTTTTTTGTATAAGAATTTTTTTTCATAGTATATTCCAATTACAAGTCAATGGGAAAAGAAAGCAAATTAATATGAACCAAGGATGTGAAAAAATTTTTCTATCCAAATTTTATTTTAAAAGTTCCATCTTTTTTGTCAGAGAATAATCGCCTGATTTGATTCTGTACATATAAACCCCTGAAGCTAAACAAGTGGCATTGAAATTTATACTATAATTCCCTGGCTTTTGATCTTGATTAACTAACGTAACAACTTTTTGACCCAGCATATTAAATACTTTTAATGTAATAAACCCTTCCTTTGCTATACGGTATTTTATTGTTGTCATAGGATTGAATGGATTTGGATAGTTTTGCGATAATGAAAAATTTTGGGAGGACTTAGTATTTTCACTTACACCGGTTATATTATTAGAGTTATAAATATAATTGAACCGTCCGTCAGGAGCTGCATCTCCATTGACATAGAAATCCATAATGTTACCATCATTCTCACTGTTGTCACTCCACTTAAACTCAAAATTTAATTTCTTCCCCTCTACACCGAACAACGTTCGCTTTACTTTTAATTCTAATGCATTTCCATTTATTGAATATGCTGCCGATCCTACCCTTATCCAATTCCAACCGGTCATACTTTTCTCAACCACTGCAGAATCTCCAGGATTTATCCGGTTGATTACGTAGTCATATCCTTCCCACCCGGTTGCTTTATTGCGATCAATGTCTATCCAAAGCCGCATCCATTTAGGATCAGTCTTTGGCGTTAAAGTATCTGCTGTCTGCACATAGAAATAAATATAATTTGTATCTCTAGCTACTTTTGCCAATACTATATCATTTCGCCCTGTATTGTTAGAGTATACAACTGTATCTGGTCCTGCAGAGTTACGCCACATCGTGTCCCCCCTGTAATCCCGGTATTCAGGTTTTACATCTGACCAATCATTAAACTTACCCATGATGATTGATTTCTGAGTCGATGCAGCATCCTGCACTTGCATGCCCTTAAACTTCCGTACATTGTCTACTAACTGCATGTAATAATCGTCTCCATTATCTCCCCATGATTTTACCGGCTCTATATCCCGGCTCTTTTCCCAGTTATACTCGTCTACAAAAGAAAAAGGTGCATATGGATTAGGAAAGTTATTAGGATTGCCGGTAACACGCCCTGCAATCCATTCATTCCATCCTGTAACAAATACAAGATCAGGTTCGAGTGCAAATGCACGAGACCATTGCTCTTGGAAATTTTCTCCATGTAAATATGCATTCGTATCCGGATCTTGACCGTTTGCATGTGTATAGCTACGTCCATACGTAATGGGTTCATTGAAAGCACACCAATGTCCTCCACTTGCATCGCTTGCATTTTGAGCTACTCCTACGGGTACTTCTTCAAAACCACCCGAACTATAAGGTGCGTAGCCGTGTTGGGGATAATCTTCGAGCCAACCCCATTGGATATTTTGGTCGGGACCATTTGGGCCATTTACGTAGTCAGGTTGCCCGGGACGGAATGTGAAAAAGTTTTTTATCCTATCTATAAGAGTACTATCCACTCCCGTTAGGATCTGAACCGCACTTATACTATTACTATTGCCGTGAGTCAATTGGCTTACAGTACCACCTGCATAATGTATATCACTGATGTAATTACTATCGGCTACTTGACCATTAAAATAGTTTGTAACAGAGGAGTCGTGAGTATTACTCCAGATCCAAACACCTACTACTCCAGCAGCATTATTCAATTCCCAATAATACTCTCCACCAGGTTGGGGATTGAAATTAAGTGTAAGATGTGCGCCATCATTAAAATTAACAAATGTTGAATCAGCAATCGGTGCACTAGCCACAGTTGTTGCATAATTCGTATTCCATTTGTATAACGTTAGTGTAAGGCTACGACCAGGGCTCTCATTATTCCAAGTTGGGCATGAGGCATCTATTCCAACGAAAGATGAATCAGCTGTAAATTCTTGTCCCGCTGTGTTACTCTGTGGACTGAGCATTTCTGGATAAGCCATTATTAGAGGTTTTCCATCCCACATAAACCATAAATCTTTGTATAGTCCTGGTTGGTATAAATCGTTATAAAGCTCTTTAATTTCTGCCAATGACTCCTCATCAGCACGGAAATGAAGTATAAAAGCTATTTGAGGAGTCTTGACACCATCTTTCCTTGCCTGTTCCCAAACTTTTAACAATTCAGTATATGATGATTTCCATGTAAATGTTAAGTTTGTACAATCAAAAAAGACGACGTCAACACCGGCGTCAGCAAGCATTTGGGCATGCTTACGCAAAACCCAATCATCAGTAGTCCGGTAGTAGCCAAACAAAGGTTCATCCCACCAAGTTACACCCGAAACCCATGCCGGGTCATTTGCATCATATGCCGCTTCAGGATGTTGCCTAAGAATTTGAGAAATATTCACGGCATTATTAGCATTTCCATCCTGATGCCATGTCCAATAGAATATTCCAACATATTTCCCAGCTTTAGTTAAGCCGGTTTCATTTTCATTAGGTGTTACTCTGCCAAGTGCGTCGGTCGCTGTCCAAAAATCTGGATTAACATTCCATGTTTGCGCCTCAAGAATTAATGGAAAAAGGAAGTATAATAATAGAGAACAAGAAAGTAATATTATTTTTCTCATTTGATTTATTTCCTTAAAAGTTTTAATAGTTTCTGATTGGCTATACGAACACTATCTATTTGAGGAATGTCGATATTTTAAAGGAAAGTTTTATAATTTTTCTATCGTAAGTCATTAAACCATTTATTTCTGATTCCACATCGGTTAATTGAGTATAAACAGCGGTACTAAGACCGGGTTTTTCTTTTAACAGCCGAACCTTTTTAGCAAGCCTTTTATAATTTTTAAGAAAATCATTATTATTGTGCATTTTCTTATAACTGCACTGTTGAGTCTCCCAAAGATGTCCTTGTATTGCTAATCCCAGCCCTCCAAATTCACCAAGAACAGCAGCACGGTTAGCTTCAGGTTTGGGGGAAAAAGGATCTGGATAATGATGGACATCAATGACATCACCAACTTTTTTATCTACCCAGCCGCTAGCATCATCAACTAACCGACTTGGATCAGTTTCTTTTACCAGGTTAGTAAGGTTTTCAGTATCATGCTGACCCCATCCCTCATTAAACAAAACCCACATTACAATTGAGGGATGGTTCCAGTGACTCTTTATCATCCTTTCTAGTTCTTTCTTAAACTCTTTATCGGTTTCAATAGTTTCTTTAGATTTAAAATTATTTTCCCAATGCGGACCCGGCATATCCTGGAAAACTACTAGACCAAGCTTATCGCACCAGTAATACCATCGTTGAGGTTCAACCTTTTGGTGTTTACGTACCATGTTGAATCCTAATTTTTTTATTATTTGAAGATCGTATTTTAATGCATTATCAGTTGGCGCAGTGTATAAACCATCCGGCCAATAACCCTGGTCTAATGGACCTCTTAAGAAAACAAATTTGTTATTTAGTAATATCCTTGTTATGCCTTTGCTATCCTTGCCTATACTTATTTTCCGCATTCCAAAATAGCTTCCGACACTATCCATTACTTTCCCGTTTTTCATTAATGACAAAGATAAATCGTAAAGATGCGGCTTGGAAGGAGACCAAAGTTTTTCGTTTTTAATGGGTATTGTTAAAATCTTATCTACTTCCCCGCTCTTTTTAATCAAGAGTTTTTTCCCGTCATATACTTTAGCATATATTTTGTAATCTGAAGAGTTAAAATTCCCATTAGCTTTAACAGATTAAGTTGAATTATCAATATCTGGTGTTAATTTGATTTTACTTATATACGCATCATTCACCGGCTCTAACCAAACTGTTTGCCATATCCCCGTTACCGAAGTATAGAATATTCCTTCCGGTTTCACTGATTGTTTTCCGGATGGTTGTAATCCTTCATCTGTAGGGTCAAATACTTCTACAACTAATTCCTGTTCGCCGGTTGAGTCTAAAGCTCCGGTTATATCAAAAGTAAATGCATCATATCCGCCTTTATGAGAGCCGACTTCTTTGCCTTTAACAAATGCAGTTGTTTCCCAATCCACTGAGCCAAAGTGAAGAAGAATTCTTTTTCCTTTCCATTCGGTGGGTAGAACAAAAGTTCTTCTATATAGGATGTACGAACTGTGTTTCATTACTCCTGAAAGAGCGGATTCAATTGGAAACGGGACTAGAATTCTACCGGATAAGTTTTTGTTGAAAGGTATTGCTTTTGTATTCACGATATCATATTGCCATAGCCCATTTAGATTCATCCATTGTTTTCTAATCATTTGAGGGCGTGGATATTCAGGTAGAGCATTATTTGGATTCACATTCTTTGCCCACCGGGTCATTATATGACCTGTAACAGGTTTCCATTTTGTGTTTTGAGCAAATAGTGATAAGCAGAACCAGGTATTTAACACAAAAAATAAAGTAAAAATAATAATAGTAATTGATGCCTTTACTTTAAACTCATTGTTAAAATTTTGATGATCGCTATGGAAGCAACAATATTTTGTACCCTGTTCTTTATTGATTCCTATCTTCATAATAAAATAATAAATGTAGTTTTAATCAAAGAAATCTATTGTTAAATTCTCAAGCGCAGATAATCAGAATTCACCCTTTGGAAATACCGGACACGTATTTGTTTCAGGATTAACTATTCTCCAAATATTATGCGGGTACATATATCCCATATACATTGGCTGCGGTATCCAAACCCGGTAGAGATTCTTCTCATTCCAATTATTGCCTGCCGAGGAGTAATCACACATTACTAATGTTTTTTCGTGATGATTAAAGAAATGGGATGGTCTTACAAGAAATGGGACCTTAAATTCCATCCAGAAATTTTTAGACTTAGAAGTATCCGGTTTAAGAGTTATGTATTCTTGTTTATCAGTAGGTAATAAACAAGGTTTTATCCTAACATATCCCGGAGGATTAGTATCAAACAAAGGATTGGAAAAATTATTCTGGGATGCATCATGTTTAGATAAACTATCTCGCTCCGTTAATAACCAAACAGATGTATCCTGTGGTTCTACTAAACGACTGTCCAGTGCTAAAACTATTGGACCGCGCATTATTGCAAGCTGCGGTGCATCGCTTGGAGCAGGGATTATACGTCCACGCAAATCAAGATTTAAAATTATTTTATCACCTGCAGACCAGGTTCTATTTATTTTTGCGTATGTTCCGGGTAAACATTTTTTTGTTTGTCCGTTTATGCTTAGCTTATTTTTTTTACTCCATCCTGGAATTCTAAGACTCAATGTAAAATTACAAGGCTTTGACGGTTTGACTGTCAGTGTTATTTGATCTCCAACTGGGTAGTCAGTATCCTGTATAATATTTACTTCAGTTCCGTCTTGTAACTTTTCATTATAAGAACCCTGTGAATATAGATTGATTGTAATTCCATTTTTTGATCCCATTATTGACCAGCGCGGAGTAAGAAGCAGTGCCCGTGGACCGCTCGCTACACAGCAACTTAAACCAACGTCTTCGTGCTGCATCAGGCTTGGAATTCGTTCACCGATAAGTGGTGAGAAATATGCCCACCAACCTCCATGAGGCGACATGGCTCCGAGTTCAGCATTATAAAGCGACACCTCTAATTCATCAGCCCAAACCGGGTTGCCGGTCGCTCTTAGAAGCTGATAACAATATCTCATCCAGGTTACTGTTACACATGTTTCAATTGGCTGGGGTAACACTTCAGTTTGTTCTCTTACTCCATCACACCATAATTCTTGATTAGAACACGATCCGGTAATCATCCTTTCGTACTTACGAATGCTATTACCAAATTTTACAGCTGCTTCTAAATATTTTTTTTCTCCCGTTACTTTGTATAATTCTAAAACTCCTTCAAAGTTGGACATCATTTCAAATGCTTTGGGTGCATCTATTTCGATTGGGGGAACTCCTGCTAGGGCTTTTTCGATTAAACGCAAACCGGTCGGTGTAAATTTATTAGGTACACTCCATTGATGTACAATATATTTTGCAAAGTCTAAGTAATTTTTGTTACCCGTACGTTCATATAAAAGTATAATCGCTCTAAGGATTGAAGTAGAAGCTAATCCCTTAAGCACAGGGATTCCATTTTCCGCTATATTTACTTTACCGGGTCCAACTTTTGTTAATAACAAATCAGCTACGCGACAAGCGTCTTCGAGTACTTTCTTATCTTTTGTATAATCATAATAAGCAATCAGTCCAAGTAATGTGTATTTCTGCCCCCAGACATCCCATCCTCCAAGATAATGCTGTTTATCATAAGTACCGATATAACCATCGGGTGTTTGAGTTTCAAGTAATTCATCTAAAGCTTTGTTAATTACTTCTCGATGCTCAACAGTAGGTTGGTAAGAATATGCCAGCATAGCCGATGTAAACCACTTACCCCAATATTCACAGCGAAAGCCGGAGAAATCATTTTCAAAACGAAGACGGAATGGTCTGATAAGTTTTTCAATACTTTGTGCCATTACCCGGTTGTCGATGCATAAATTAATTTTTTCCCCAAGGTAGCCATTAATTTTGACTGAGGATGACGTAGCAGGAACTAGAACATCACTAACTTTTTGATATGACGGTTGATTTTGTGATTGAGCAAAAACGTTTATCGATATAACTTGAAGTATGATGAATATAAATGCTCTCACAAAATTTATAATTCTCTTATTGCTCACAATTAACCTTTCTATAAAATTCTAAAAATGTCATGTATAAAAAAAATTACTAAGACGAAAATATTGTTTCTTTGAATCGAAGTGACAACCATTTTTCAATCAAAGAAAATCCCGCTTAGAGTAGCATTCACTCCACGAACCTGATCAATTCTGAATCGAACGGATTTATCATATCTAAAAACAAGATATTTTCCACTATAATAATCCCGTATTATTTTTACCGGAGCTATTAATTTTTTAGTTTGTAAATCGAACATTTCCACAGCTGTTTTTCTTCCTTGATTATCCCAATCTACGAAGTAGAGCGCAACCTGGTAGGTTCGTTGATGTTTAATGGAAATATCAATTGTCATAGTTTGATCGCAGGCTATCGAGTCATTAGTATGAATACATCCAACATTCCTGGGAAAGTTATCTTGAACATTTGGAGCCGGTGCTCGTTTATCCAAAACTCCATCAGCCCATTGACAGTTGATATTTTTATTGTAATTTACCCAAGCTACATAAGAAGGTAACTTTCTGAGGTCGCTTGTTGAATCAATGTAATTGCATAATATATAACCGGCGGCACCGTAAACTCCACCCCAGTTTCCGCTGGTTATCGAATCTTCTTTCACGAAAGTAGCTGCATATTTCCACGTAAGCTTTTTATATTCAGGAGTGATTCCGCGATATGAAACAGAAAAATTATATCGACCTGGCTGCACGTTTGAAAAATATATAAACTTGCTATCTTCATAAGCACTTTCTATATTTTTTATTTTGTAGAATTTATCATCTTTCCAAACAAGTTTTCCATTGATATGAATACTCTCGATTTCCTTTTCAACTTTTGGAATGCCGATCCTTCCTACTGTTCCTATTGGAGCTGTTATACTACAAATCCCAGTTGTAACATTAAAGCTTGCACTAATATTTCCGTGTGGTGTGAGCACTTTTCCAGAAACATTAGTCAAGCTTCTTCCAAAGTGAGGAAAAATATCATAAGTTGAAAAACCCGGATTCGTTGGTTTGATTCCGAGTATTTCTTCGGTAAGCCATTTTGTAACCCCGGCACTCCATGGATGGCAAAGACTTGTGTATCCATTTTGCCCATTTATTGGTGCATCATTTTTACCAAGTACTTTGTTCCATGAAGGTAGGTAAACCTCAAAAAAGGTTGTGCCTCCATATTTTATTTGACCGCCCCATTCATCTCTAATAGCGCTAATGGCATCATCGAACTTTCCCATTTTAGCCATTGCCTGAATAATAAAATATTCATTAAATGGTGCATATGAAATCCTATTGACTCGATCGGAAAACTCTTTTCTATAGAATACTTCCTGTTCATTTGGTGTTGTAAAACCGGCATTCACTGCATCAGCATCTGCATGAAGACCAAAATGACTATACCAGTCGCTATTTTGCTGCAATTCACTAATTTTACTGTCAGCGTATTTTTTATATTTTTCATAAAGATCAATACGCCCGAACTCTTTCATAGCTTCTGAAAATTTACGCCAAGCTCTTATTGAGAGCATTTTATATGCGTTTTCAGCTTCCTCACAATTTGGGTTTTCAAAATAGGAACCCAATCGCTCATCTCCTCCATAGAAACCAAGATCAGGACAAGTTCCATAATTTCTATAAGCAGTATCAAGCTTTGTACACGCATTGGCTATATAATTGCCAAGCGTTGCAGTGTCCCCTGTATAATTATAATAGTCAATAAGGCTTAATACCCAGTATAGTGGGTAGCTTGCTATTCCGTTATCCTGCTTAGCAGTATTTCCTAAATTAGCTCTTACAAAATTATAATTTGCAAACGCTACCATCGATACGGCTTGTGCCGGATATGCGTCACCAGTCCACGAAAACCGGTCGCTTCGTTCCATTAAAATGGCTCCAAAATAATTCTTTAGAAGATTCAACTTAACGGTATAAGCTCCGGTATACCAAATTCGGGTTAAAAGCGTATCACTGCATGAGAAGCTACCATTGTAATTAGTTGGTTTAATTTGGCATACTAATCTAATTCCAGTAATATGCCAAGGTTTTGTAAATTTTCTTACATGTATCCAGCCAAAACGAACACCTTCATACAATTCTTTATTTAGTTCCAGACGATAAGTATTACCATATCTAACAGGTACATTTGTCTTTACAGGGTTTTGTGCTCCTGCATTTACAATTGCCGGCTCATTATATTCGCTGATGCTCATCTCGACTGAGTCTGAATCGACAAGGTCCGGGGAATCGAATTCCAACCATGCAGCACTCTCAACTCCAAAGTCAAACATAATCGAACCAGTTCCAGTCACGGTTACATTTGGGCTGTCACATGTTAAAGAATTCAGATTGGAAAATGAGGAGGGATTATCAGTTGTTACCTTAACTGGTTTGATAGTGTATATTTCTAATCCATCAGACGCTTTTGGGTTTACCCACCGATACGATACCAATGGATCAGGAGATTCAGATACATGATTGCCGGAATAACTACCAGAACAGATATATGAGTACGGTTCTTTGATAGGGGAAGGTTTGGAAAGGTTCTGACAATATGTTTTATTGCTCAGTAATACGAGTGTAAATAAAATAAAAATAATTTTCATTATTTCTTCAAACATCAGTAATAGCCAAATTCTAAGGCTGCTTTAATCATTTCTTTTACTGTTTCTGTTGATATATCTGTTTGAATAATGTGTGCCGGAGCTAATAAGTATCCCCTATCTTTACCAAGAATTTCTTCCCTATATTTTATTTCTTCACGTATCTCGTTAATATTTCCACCTGGCAATAATTTTTGTTGATCGATTCCGCCAAAGAAACAAATCCCGTTGCCATATTTCCCTTTTAGTTCTTTTGGATCAGAACCGTTGACATTAGGTTGAACAGGATTATATACATCTATTCCAATTTCTATAAAATCTTCAATTAATGGAGCGACTGCCCCATCCGAATGCATGATAATAATAATATCAGGATTTTCTTGTTTCAATTTTTCAATCATTCTTTTGTGTCGGGGTTTAAACATTTTTCTCCATATCTCTGGTGAGATAAGTGTCGAAGTCTGACTGCCAAGGTCTTCTCCCAACCATATAGCATCCACGCCTGTTTTTACCAGTTGTAATGCCATACCAGTACTCCAATCTTCAACGCGATCATTTAACTTTTCCACCCATGGCTCTTCGCACATCATTCCCATAAGATATTTCTCCAACCCGGTAAGATGCCAAGCCAATTCAAAAAGAGTAATCTCAACATCTCCTATGACAAAAAAATCTTTTCCATATCTATCTATATCTCTCTCAGCTTTATCCAATCTTCCCTGTGCAAAGACATCCGGGAAATGATAATTATTTATATCATCAACTTTTTCTACGATATCAAGCGGACACTTAACAACTTCAATATAAAGAGGAGTTGGTTTCATATACATACCGAACTCATTTTTTGTAATATCATCTTTAACAATTTCATGTTGATAATTTTGGGGGACTGTTCCTCCTACAACAACTACGTCGCTTCCTAATTTTGTGCGAATCTCGTTTGCCGATATTCTATAAGTAAGATCCTCGTAATATGAAGGTGCAAAATCAGGTTCTAACCCCAATTCTTTGCCGAACTCATAGGTTAATTGCTTGCACAAATCAAATTGAATAGGAATTCTATCCGGGAATCCTTGTTTTTTCTTAAAAGCTCTTAGCACCCGCTCTTTAGAATTCATTAAAATGTCCCTTCATACTATTTTGGAATATTTATTATGCTGAAAACCTTGTTAAATACTCAACTCCGGGATACTAATTCATCAACGAAGTAAAATGATAACTGCCGGAACCTACCTCATAAACAGCTCTGCCATTTTCAAATTCTATAAATTTAATCCCGATAGCTTTAAAAGCTTGTTTTCCGCTTTCTGTTACGTCACCAACTTTTTTAGCCGGGATATAAATCGTGGCGGAAGTATTAGCGGGAATGTCAATGTTCCAATAGAATTTATTTTTTTCTTTCTTCCAATGGCTCTTAATCAAGCCATAATCAGATAAGTATGAGGCTTTAACGAATTTTAGATCACCAACTGGATATGGTTTCATGATTATATGTTTGAATCCGGGCTCAGCGGGATCTGATTTAATTCCTGCAAGATCTTCATAATACCATACAATAAGATCACCAAGCAGCATTACATGATTGCCCGAATTCATTGCAGGATCTGCCGTATTCCCGTTCCACAATTCCCAAATTGTCGTAGCACCATGTTTAATCATATAACCCCAACTTGGGTAGGTTGTATCTTCTGCAATCTTAATTGCCAGGTCAGCCCTACCGTTATCAGTTAATGTTCGCATAAACCATTGCTCGCCTACCAGCCCACAACTTGTATGATTATGATATTCATCTGTTGTCTTATATATAATATTATCGAAAACTTTATCTCTTATATCTTGCTTTGGTATTCTAAAAGAAAGTGCCAGTGCGTTTGCCGTTACTGTATTATTTGCATAATAGAGGCTGTCTTTATTAAGGAAATTATTATTAATGGCATTCCGTACTTTATCTGCTAATGATTCAAATTCTTCTACATCTTTATTCTTCTTTAAGAGGTGGGCATATTTTTTCATCAAGGTTAAACAATAATAAAAATAGGTAGACCCGATATAATTTCCAGGTGTCAATAAGGTTGAATCTTTTGAGTGAATTTCATCAGGATTATTAGGTGGAACACACCAATCACCATATTGATCTTTATCTAAAAGATAACCTTTCATATACTTATCTCGCATATACCACAGCCATCTCTTCATTGCATCATAATGATCTGCGATTACCTTGATATTTCCAAATTGCCGATAAAGATGATCCGGAATTATGATAAGCGAAGAAGGCCATGTCATATTATCAGTAAAAATCGGCCAGTAGTCGGGAGCTACATCGGGAAGACTGCCGCTTGGTTTTTGTGCATCTGCAATGTCCGTCATCCAATTTGCATAAAGCATATCATTGTCGAAAATAAAACTTTCACCAAATGAATTTGTTGAACGGTCGCCCAACCAGCCTTGGCGTTCATCGCGCTGAGGGCAATCAGTTGGAATGCTGCGGTAGTTTCCCCGAATTCCCCAGTAGGCAGCTTTATAAATTTTATTTATGATATTATTCGAACAACTAAAATTGCCAATGGTTCTAATGTCATCATAGACAACTTTTCCTTCAATTGCATTGAGATCAGGCTTGCCTGGATATCCGGTTAATTTCATATATCTGAATCCATGATAAGTGAAACGTGGTTGCCATTGTTCCAATCCTTTTCCTTTAGTTATGTAGGTATCAGCTTGCTTTGCAGAACGAAGGTTAGCCGTGTACAAATCTCCATCCGGTTTTAATGTTTCTGCAAACTGCATCTTTATTTTTGTACCTCTCTTTGCATGAACTTTCAAAGATGCCCATCCAACCATATTTTGTCCCATATCATAAACATAAACACCATGACTAATTTCTTTTACTGATTTTGGTTTTAGTGTCTGCATTATTTTAATAGGTTCCATCACTTGAGCTGATAATTTTTCAGAAGGATCTGCAACTTTTTCTGCATTCATCCAGTGGGAGTCATTAAAGCCCGCTTTATCCCAGCCCGGCATTTCTTTTCTCGCATCGTAGACTTCACCATCATATTCATTGTTAGCTCTAATTGGACCGTCGGTAGTAATTTTCCATGTCGTATCACTGATAATGGTTTGCTTCGTGTTATCCGTATATTCAATGTTTAGCTGGTAGATCATTTTGGGAAAACCATAGGTCACTGTAGTTGTTGGAAAAGTTGTGCGAGGGGCAAAAAAACGTCCGTTGCCAAGAATTACTCCAATTGCATTACTACCATTAATTATGTCCTTGGTAACATCAAATGTCATGTAAAAACTTCTCTTTGGATATTCCGACAAAGCAGGCGCAAGCACTTGATCGCCTATTTTATGCCCGTTGAAATATAATTCAAACAGGCCCAAACCGCAGATGTATGCTGTAGCGCGTTTAATTTTTTTCTTTTCTATAAATTCTTTTCTAAGCATTCGTGCAGATAATACGGTGTGTTCTGAATCTGGTTGATCATTTCCAATAGCTTTATCAAGCCCAATCCAATACCCTTTCCAATCAGATTTATGTAATAGCCCCATACTCCATTTGGCTGACACACTCCATTTTGATACGATGCCTTTAGTATCCCAAACTTTTACTTTCCAAAAGCATTGTAAACCGGATGTCAATGGTTTACCTTTATAAATAATATTTATACTTTGATCTGAGTTGACCTTTTTTGAATCCCACAAGTCTCCGTCATCATCATTTAATTTTTTTATTGAGCTCGCAACCAATATTTGGTACGCAGTCTGCTTCTGATCTCTTTGATGAGATTCTGAATACCAGCTTAATCGCGGAGTTGTAATATCTATCCCCAACGGATTAACTAAATTTTCACATCGCAGATATTTTGGATGTAAAGTGTCAGATGTATTTCTTGATGAAAATCCTGTAAATATTACTACAGAAAATAACAGCAAAATTGTAAGTGCATTTGTTTTCATTGTATTTCTTTTTAATTAAAGGTTATGATAAAAGATGATTTGTTTTTACGGAACATACTGCCATACATCACCAGATCGCATAGTAATTTGAGGACTTGTATATAACAGCGTACTGCCGTCAGTATCATACACATAAAAATGTCCGGTTTCAATATTAGTGTTCATAAACAGCCTTATTCTATCGGGACCATAGGCTCTCTCAGTATCACCCCAACGTACCTTTCCATCATCACTAATAAATATTACCTTTTTCTGCAACCATTTTGCATGAATGGCATTTTGCGTAAGAGTTGAGCTTGGTCCTGCGCCATACAATACGCCATAAAGTCTATTGTTATTAGCAACCCAGCCAGCCGAAGTAATATATTGATCAGCTGAATTAAGATTATTAAGCAGCAATTGACTTGCAGAAAAGGATGTCGGGCTTGTACCAACGCTATACCTAAGCGAATTAGTATTATTATGCAGGCACATTAAATAATAATTTGAACCGTTATAAGTAAAGATTTTTACATCCTGTGCAATCCAACTTTCATTCAACACATCGCCAGTATAAGTAAAATTAATTCCATCCGTGCTTGTTGCATGATGAACAGCATCGGCATGCCCTGTAGTAGCATAATTGAAATCATCAAAATAAAGATTATATACTCCGTTTTCTAAATAAATAACATTAGAGCCATTTACATCTGCATTATTCCAATTATTATAACCACTCATATTTATTAAATAATTTGTGCTGCCTGCATTCGGAGTCCAACTTACTCCATCGGGAGAGGTTGCATAACAAGGTTTATTCAATGGAGGAGAATATGAATCCGCAGTATAATACATTAACCATGTATTGTCAGGCTTTTTAATAGCTGTTTCATTATTTACATGATTAAAAACTCCATGATCAATCATTACGTAATGCGTACCGAATGTTAAAAAATCATCATTAGTTACAGTGATTGATATTCGATCATGATCGTCAGTAGTACCGTCCCAACCTCCAAAATAAATATTCCAAGCTCCTCCGTTATTTACAATACTCGGAGCATATATATTGCTATTACCGCCTGGAACGGCAGTAATAATTGGATTCCCTATGTCATAATTCCAATTACTTAGTTTATTGGGGTCAAAAGAACCTGAACCTATATTTCTTATTTCGTTCTGCTGGCTAACGCCGTTATTTTGAATGAACTGAAAATTATTGTAACCTGAATTGTACCCGGTTCCAACTTCAGCTAATTGAAATACATAATTATTATAATCATCTACTCCTAATTGAGTAGCAACAATTTGTATTCCATTGGCATTCACTGTAGAGGGTAGAGGCAGTATTATCCAGTCGGATTGTGGTGTTGGAAAAGAAGTATAAGAACTTTCGTGCACCCAGCTGCTTCCGTTTGAATAATAAACATCAAATTGTACCGGAAAGCCTAAGGCTGGACCCCCAGCATATCTTGGATACATTTCAATATAATTAATATTATAAAAAGTGTTAAACCAATAGGCGATCCATTCAGTAGAACCTGCTGAAGCATGAGTATTAGAGCTCCAAATAGTTGTTGTATCGCCGTCAATAGCATTAGAGTCCGGCCATAATTGCGAAGAAGCTGCCACACTTGTTATTGGTACATCCGTGCTGAGCTTTGAAATCGTTTTACTAGTCGTCGTTTCTTGCGGTTGAACAATTGTTTTATTACAACCCATAAAATAAAGGAAACACGAAATAATTACCATAAAGATATAATATTTCACGATATTACCTCCTAAATATTTAAATGATAAATTGTATTTTTTGTAATATGCATTCTTTTATTTAGCAATTTCCCTAAATTATCACCGGATTCTTTTTGTCCTAAATAAGATATGTTATTAGAAAATTTGTCAACAAGAACAAAAAATTAAAAACCTTTAATAAAATTTTGATTTCAAATCTAATTAGGCTGGTTATGACTTGCAGAGTACTTTCCAAAAGAACGTGCATGATTCCAACTTCCTGCACAGATGTACCAATCAAAGGAATATGCGCTTAAGCCATTGAGTGGATGAGATAAAACAACTGCAAAAGTATGTCTCGGTGCAGCCCAAACAGCTCCATATAGAAGCTTAACATATTCAGCATTCTCCAGCACATAAGCGCGGTTCGTCGCCCAGCTTTTTGTTGGAACAACAATTGCAAAACCATGAGTTAGTTTAGAATCTTGATAACGACCTATCATTAGAACAGGTGCTGTTGCGCTCGTGCAGGGCATCTTTTCACTGCAATTTTTAGGTGCATAAACAGTATTGTATTTGAAAGACCAAGGTGCTACGCCTGCTAAGTACCAATCCATGGGCCCTGAGTCTGTTGGTCGAACGTTCACTACTTCTTGATGAAGTTGCAAATAGTATTTCGGTTCACCATTTGGATTTGGAGTCCAACTTGCATCGGTTTCAATTGTATAAGGAGTGGAATAGCCTGGCGGGAAACTATCGCTTAATTTACCTTTCCATACACCAAGCAGTGGACTGCTTTGAAATGAGTTATCTACGCCTGCATCCACCATCATTGCAAAAGCTCGCATAGATTTTTCTCCGTGGCATGCAACGCCAGCCGTTGTTGATGGAATACCCATACTCGTTCCACCTTGACTTGGACGGAAAGCCGACCAATATGGGCTCAATCCTTTTAAATCATTCTCTGTGCCATGACGAAATGTATTCATCTCAATGTTCGCACCGGCACTATGACCATAAAGAAGTTCATGTCCATGATAGCGCAATGAAATTAATGTAGCACCATGGGTCAAATCGAACCGCGCTTCTTGTTCACCCGCCGGATCTCGCAGTACCACTACTTGCACTGTTTTTAGCGAATGGCGTGACTGCCAATAATCAACCATATTCACCGGATATTCTTCAGTATGACCCCGGACATCTGGCATTTGCTGGCACTTCACAGTTATATTTGCAAAAACTATAAAAATGAAGATTACCCAAAAACAATTTGTTCTTAGTAAATCCAAAAGAGTTTCTGTCAGATTGTTATATGTTCCAATCCTCATCGCTCACCTCTGGAAAGACCAAGTTTCTGTGAAAATTTAAGTGCGTTATCCCAAGAGCCAACCATAACGTACCATACAAAACTTTTCGATGCCACTCCATCGAGTGATTCTGATGAAGTAAGATGAAAGCTGTGGTTACGCCACATGTAATCGCTATTGAAACCGCCGTTTACTTTACTATTAGGAAAGTTGCTGCTTGGCATGGCGATGGCTAAGCCTTCCTGACGCGTTGAATCTGAATACCATCCTCCGGACATATAGTTTGTTAATGATGATTTGCACGGGCAGTTTTTGGGACTGATAGCGCGGACACTAAACTTCCATAGTTGGTAATCTGCAAAGTCATAAATCAACTCCCCCAATTTTTCATCGGTAAGATGAGTTATGCGTTCGTCGAGTTCAAGATAGTATTTTGGTTCTCCGCCCGAATTCTTTACCCAGTGAGCGATTGTTTCAAGTGTATAAGGACTGAAGTAGCTGGTAGGAATATGCGTGTCAACCTTTCCACCCCACACTGCGATGAGCGGGTGTTTGTAAAACCCATTATTATGATTGAAGTCGAGCATCATAGTTAAAATATCCAACGAATCTTTACCGTTACCGCCTATGCCTGTTACAGGCGACTTGGAAGTTCCGTCTCCTGCTTGAGTAGGATTGTAATCACCTTCCCAAGGACCATCCTTCCTTTGATTGTGAAAAGCCATTTGTAAGAGTCCTCCGCCATTATATCCCCATACATACTCGGTACCGCGATATATTAATGAAACGATTGCCCCGCCTTCTGCCAAGTCAAAAAGTACTGTTTGCTCATTTGCCGGATCCTTTAGTACAATGGCTTGATCCACTTCCCCGGGTTCCATTGTAAAGTCGGTAAGCCTGCAATTAACGCGAACAGCTTGTTTGTCAACTGGCGTGAGTAATTGTTGCACTTCTTGCGTAACTGAACTGTCTATTGTTTCAGAACCTGTTTGAGCATTTAACGCCAAAGTGAAAATGAAGAAAAAAAATGACAAGGCTAATAATTTATTTTTGTTCATGAAATTCTCCTGATTCTTGAAGGATCCGTTATAAATAGAATATTTTATTTGTCATAATATTATGCGCTAAATGGAAAAGAAATCAGAGAACAGAAGTGAGAGGACTTTTGATACTGACCTCTGTCTTCTGACTTCTTTTTTAGTTCCGGCTAGACTGTTTATGTTATATTGTCCTCACTCCCGACCTCTCTCATAATTTACCTGATGAGAGGAGGAAAGGAGCTATCCCATAGGGAGAGGTCAGGATGAGGGTACTATTATTTAAGGAGGACCATTTTTTTTGTTAACGTAAAATTGGTTGATTGCATCCTATACAAATAAACGCCGGATGCAAGATTTGAAGCATTGAAGTTTAATTTATGATTGCCCGAATTTTGTACTCTATCTACTAATGTAGCTACTTTTTGCCCAAGCATATTAAAGACTTCTAAAGTAACCAATTCCTTTTGGGGTACGCTGTAGCTAATGGTTGTAGCCGGGTTGAAGGGATTTGGATAGTTTTGTGATAAAGTAAATTTAGTAGGTTGTTCCGCATGTTCTGTAACACCAGTAATGCTGGTAGTTGAATAAGCATAATTGAACCTGCCATCCGGAGCTGCATCTCCATGAACGTAGAAATCCATAATGTTGCCATCATTCTCACAGTTATCACTCCACTTAAACTCAAAGTCCAACCTCTTACCTTCTACATTTAGCAATGACCGTTCTACTTTCAATTCCAATACATTGCCTTGTATTGTATATGCGGCAGAACCTATTTTAGTCCAATTCCAACCGCTTGTACTCTTCTCTACTATCGCAGAATCATCCGGATTTATCCGGTTGATTACATAATCATATCCTTCCCACCCGGTTGCTTTATTGCGGTCAATATCTATCCAAAGCCGCATCCATTTAGGATCGGTTTTAGGTGTTAGTGTGTCAGCAGTCTCTACAAGAAAATAAACATATTCACTATCGCGAGCTACTTTAGCAGACACTATATCGTTGCGTCCCGTTGAATCTGTATATACAAGACTATCTCCTTGCCCCTTCGAATTACGCCAAATCGTATCTCCCCTGTAATCCAAATATTCAGGCTGAACATCTGTCCAATCATTCAAGCTGTCTAAATTAATAGTCTTACGACCGGAAGCAGGCTCCTGCGCTTGCATTCCTTTGTACTTACGAACGTTGTCTACCAATTGCATATAATAATCATCTGCATTATCCCCCCATGATTTTACCGGTTCTATATCTCTGCTTTTTTCCCAGTTATATTCATCTACAAATGAAAAAGGAGCGTATGGATTTGGCCAGGATTTAGTATCCCATCTTCCTGCAATCCATTCATTCCATCCGGTGACAAATACAAGATCCGGTTTAAGAGCAAATGCACGAGACCATTGCTCCTGGAAATTTTCTCCATACAAATATGCATTCGTATCCGCATCTTGACCGTTTGCGTGTGTATAGCTTCGTCCATAAGAATTAGGCTGATTAAAAGCACAACAATGCCCGCCACTTGCGCTGCTGGCATTTTGAGATACTCCAACCGGCATTTCTTCATAACCACCGCCGGTTTTGCTTACATAACCGTGCTGTGGATAATCTTCAAGCCAGCCCCATTGAGTGTTCGCATCCAGACCGTTTGGACCACTAACGTAATCTGGTTGACCTGGGCGGAATGTGAAAAAGTTTTTTATGCTATCTATAAGAGTACTATTAGTTCCCGGCGGAATTTGAACAGGAGTATGCCCGGTACCATCATCATTAGTTAAATTGATAACAGCACCGGCTGCGTAATAAATTTTGCTGTCATAATTTCCATCTGTTACAGCTTTACCATTATAAAAACTGGTAACAGGGTCTTTAGTATTATTCCACTTCCAAACGCCTACTACCTCCGTAGCATTACTTAACTCCCAATAATAATTTCCAGAGGGTTGCGGTTTGAAATGTAATATAAGTCGAGCGTTGTCATTAAAATTCATAAAAGTTGAATCCGCAATGGGTGTACCCGATATAGTGGTTGGATAATCTGTATTCCATTTATATAATTTTAAAGTAAGATTACCTATATTGTTAGCCCAGCTCGGACAACAAGCATCAACTCCAACAAAAGATGAATCGGCAGCAAACTTAAGTCCGGCGGTATTGCTGGATGCTACAAGCATTTCGGGATATGCCATTATCAATGGCTTACCATTCCACATAAACCACAAATCTTTGTATAATCCGGGCTGGTACAAATCATTATAAAGTTCCGTAATTTCAGTTAAGGACGTTGCTGTCGGTCCAAAATTAAGTATAAAAGCAATTTTGGGCGTTTTTACACCTTCCTGTCTTGCTTGTTCCCATACCTTTAATAATTCGGTATATGAGGATTTCCATGTAAGACTGCCGTTCGTACAATCAAAAAAGACTACATCTATACCGGCATTGGCAAGCATCTGGGCATGCTTACGCAAAACCCAATCATCAGTAGTCCGGTAGTAACCAAACAATGGTTCGCTCCACCAGTAAACCCCACCATTTATGATTCCATCCCATGCCGGGTCATTCAAATCAGTAGCGGCGCCGGGATCTTGTTTAAGAATCTTGGAAATATCTATGACCGGCGAAAAATCAGCATTACCATCTGTGTGCCATGTCCAATAAAACATTCCGACATATTTCCCGGTTTTAGTTAAGCCAGTTTCATTTTCATTAGGCGTTACTCTGCCAAGTGCGTCGGTCGCTGTCCAGAAATCCGGATTCACATTCCATGTTTGTGCTTTAAGAAGTAATGGAAAAAGAAGGAATAATAATAACTTCAAAAGTTTTAATTTTATTTTCATAAATACATCACCATACGTATGTAACGATTTAAATAATAAAAGTGGTTCATTCCTTTGAAAAAATGAACCACTTGATATTTATCTATTCAACAAAATTGGAAAAAGACAAAAGAATTGATATTCTTTATTTGAGAAGCATCATCTTTTTAGTAACCATGAAGCTGCCGGAAGAAAGCGTGTATAGATAAATTCCGGAAGGTAGATTGTCCGCATCAAAAACTACACTATGTTGACCAGCATTTAGATTTCCGTTAATTAAAGTAACAACTCTTTGACCAAGAATATTATAGACTTCCAATTTAGTCATTCCGGATTTTTGTAGATTAAAATCAATTCGGGTTGATGGGTTAAAAGGATTAGGATAATTTTGTGAAAGATTATAGTCTTTAACAATCTCTTTATCGCTTTTAACTGCAGTCACTGTGTTATATACGTGAAACTCAGCTAATTGGAAATAATAATTTGTGCCGCTATCATCTACGCGAAGCTTAGTTGCATCAACTCTTACATAACGGCAATTAACCGGAGATGCAAATGTAAAAACTTCTCCATCATTATTAGAAGGAATAGGATAATTAGTATAACTTTGACCCGGTACATCTGTCCAATTACTTGCGTCTGAACTGTATTGAATCTTAAAATCTTCAGGGAAAGACAAAACCACAGTATCATTGACTGCTCTTGGAACCAATACAACTTTGGTAACATTTTGGGAAGAACCTAGATCTATATAAATCCATTCCTCCGCATTTGCACTTGCATGAGGAGCACTTGCCCAAAAAGTATTTGGATCATTGTCAATCACATTACTAGCACCTAGTGATGCTGCTGCATTTGAAGATGAAACAGCAGTTTCAGAGCTAGTAAGATTCATCGGACTGACATTTTCTGCTAATATATAATTCATAATTTCAGTCTTATGAGCTTGCCATGTTGCTTTTGCTGCCGGGAACCAGTTCAAATCGCCTAAAGGCAAGCCTTCAATTGATGCTGTTAGAATTTGTGGGTTTTTATATGTACCATCAAAACGGGGCCATTTTGTTGGATTGCCCATACCGTTTGAGTCGGCGTTCCACCAATACAGCGGCCATTGCGAAACAGGCGGTAAATTGGAAGGATCAAAACCCCATGTGTGTAATTCACACCCTAATAATGACCAAACTGAAAGTGAATCTTGAAGTTGATAAATTTTTTGTTCTGTCCATTGCGGATCTACATCTGTGTATGTGTTGCCATATTTAAAGCCCGGGAAATTAATATGATCGTTAAAAATTTGAGCCTCTCTACTGACATTACTAGAATCTTTTGGCTGAACTAAGGGCATTAGGTAAGATAGTGGTATCGGCGTTTTTCCATCATTATTTAAAGTATGTGATTCTGCCCAAGTCGTAGGGATTGCTTCTATCCTAGGATCTGTATAATCAAGATTATATTCTGCAAAATTTTTTCTTATGGAAGGAAATGTTTCTCTTACTTTATTTCCATTTGCATCAGTTGTAAAAAGTGTGTCTGCATTAATAAGACTAAATCTTGATTCTTTTGTTTCAGGTATTGCAGAACCATCTGGAAAAAAAGCATTCCAAGCCATTACCCATGGTTGAGTATTGAAGTCGAACAGCAAATTGTTTGTAAAGAACTGGTCATTTGTGTACCATGTCCAGAACAGCTGGCTTTTATGAAAAATGAATGTATTATGATTAACCCAAATAAAATTATCACGACCTGTATTAAAATTTTCATTATTAAAAAACCATGTACCCGTATTGACGAATGTATTATTCTCTATGTAAAGAGTATCTACGCCGTTTGTTGGAGCACCTGAAATAGTAAAAAGATTTCCATCATTTGGATCAGTTTCTTGACCGGAACGTAAAACCATACTGTTTGTCATAAATACATTTGGATTAGTGGCACTTCCGCAATCAATCAACTGATTATTAACTCCAAGTGGATCAAATACTACGCTGTCTATTTTAACCGTACATTTAGCTTGCATAGTAATAACAGGTCCATTAGCTTGAACATTGTTAGTGTTTGCATCAACGATAAAAAGATTTTTCAATGTTACATCATCAAATGCTGAAATCATATTAGAAAATGGGACTCCATTTGCATCTGAACCAACCTGAATCATCGCTGGCATTGTTGTATCATTTGGTGGTGTTGTACCAATAATAATTAATTTAAATGTTGAATTTTGTATCACTCCATTTAAGCCGTACCACTGACCAGCTTGTAACCGATAAATAACATTACCCTGGTTTTGTGAAATTGCCTGATTTAATGTTCCATACCCTGGGGTAACATCTAAATAAGTTTGTGCGAATATTGTAGCACTAAAAAAAAGAGAAATCAGAAAAACAGATAATTTGTTCATATTATCTCCTAATAATAATGATTTAGATAAATAATGTTGATTAATAAAAAATTGCAAATTTGAAATGAATTTTTATATTTGCCTCCTTCCTGGAAATAAGAATCAAAATAGACCTTATTGTTGTTTTGTCTTAATAAAATAACTTTTCCTCACCTCCCTCGACAAAACAATTGTACTTTGATAATTAAAATAATTAATAAGAGTAATTAGAAAAGGCACTTATTGAACTATAAACCATATCTTAATCCAAGATCAACAGTCCATCCATAGTTTTCTTGCGAAGTTGGTCTTGGATCTCCGACAAGATTTTGAGTTTCCGTAGGATTATTAATATCCGCTACGTTTAACATCACCTCGAGATTTTTAATAGGTAGCTTCTGTGTTACTTGTAAATCCAATCTTTGAAAACTTAAACTATTAGTATTAAACCAGGGTTCCGGATTAAATGCGGTAAGCTTTTCACCGGAAAATTCATATGAGAGCCATACGTTTAATCCCTCATAGTTAAAACCTAAGGAAACGTTAGCGATATTATTTGGCTGATTTACCATTGAACCATCATCAACATGATAAGTGGTGACTAATTTGTAAATAGGCCTACCTCTATTATCTGTTCCTACTTGTTCATTTAGCGTTGTATATCTTGGATATTTTGTAGAAGAGTTCATCAGGGTATAATTTGCATATAACGAAAAATAGCTTAACGGTTTTGGCAAATACCAAAAATTAGTTTGCCATTCTAATTCTAAACCCCTTATAAAAACAGAATAGTCCATATTAACAGGCTGCGTTATATCTATAACAGCATTCGATTGAAAAACATTTTCAAAGCCAGCGGGGAGAGGATCGCCGGGCATTCTGACATGCACAGGTGTCCATATAACATTTTTAGCAATCTTATAAAACCCATTAACCCCAAGATAGCCTATTTTATTAGTAAAGAAAGCAAATTGAAGATCAAAATTTTTCCAATATTCTGGCTTTAGATTAGGATTACCCTCACTAAGTGTATTAGGAGAGATGCCCGTATTTACATATGTAATTGGAATTAGGCTAAAATAATCCGGTCGATTTAATGAACTCGTATATGCCAAATGGATTTGTATCCAATTACTCGGGCGTATTATCAAATGGGCGTCTGGCAAATAATAATCATCTTCATGTGTATTTGAAGCCGAATGACCATATGGTGCCGTGGGGAAAGGAATATTTATAGTCCACCAACCATCCAAATTGTCGGTGACTTTTTCATAACGAACTCCTGGAATAAAAGTAATCATTTTACCTAAATCCAATTCTCCCATTAAATAGGTACCAAAATATTTATCATTAAATTTATAATTGTTTGCTTGCTGAGCGGTATAATCTGGTCTTAAAAACATTTGGGGGCTCATTCCGGCGCCTGGATGTCCCCAATAGTAATTAGACCAATTTGAATACCAATCCAAAAGTTCATTTAACCGGTTAAAGTTTGGGTACCAGCCATAATCATATTGTCCATTTAGAAAACTATTTTCAATATGATCTTGAAAACCATTAGCTGATACAAGTCTTCCTTCAACATCAATCCAGGGCAGGTATTTCGATGCAGTATCTCCGAATTGTGGGAAACTACCAGTTGACAATCCTTCATAATAATTTGCATAATATCTTTTCTTATTTTCGCTTTTATATTTTGCACCTAATTTTATATAAGCTGAAACATTATTAGCAAATTGAAAATTAAATTTTGCGTTAAAGTATAGATTTGTTATCTGATCCAAGTCATCTTCGGATGATACATTAACATTAGTAATTATTGTATTTTTTAAAGCTGCAGTTGTCGAAAGATTTTCATTTATTGCATTAACGATAGTACCTAAAGGTAAGCTTCTATTTGTCGTATCTGTATATGCAGAAGGAACTCCTCCGGCATATGCAAAATACCAAGATCTGTTCTTTGGCGTATAAATATGTGTCTGGGAAAAGGCAGCACCATATGATAGATCAATAGAGCCGAATTTATTTTCGCCTTTTAATGAACTAAGATATAGTTCGTTACCAGGGCCAATGTTTTGATTAAACAAATCAGTTACAGTTCTATTAGCATCGTGTAAATCAAATCCTTTTAATGCGCCCGTAAAATCTTGCGATGAGTGAGAAAGAAAGTTAGAAAAGACAATTTTGGAATTCATACCATATTTATAATCCATTACTAAGGTTGCAGATGATCTGTAATTTATTCGAATATTATCGCTCAAGTTAATATCGTTAACAAATAATTGTGGAAATTGATTATTTTGTGTTATTGCTGAAACAGTACCATAATCACTGGTCATGTTTTGATCGCTTCTATTAACTCGTTCAGAACCGATATTCAGCAAAATCCCGAGTTTATTATCAAAAAATCTATTGCTAAGATTGGCATCAATATTATAATTTTTCCAATAATTATTTAAGTGATTATAACCTCCTTGAGTCATAAGGTTAAAATGAAAACCCACCGGTGCTTCACTCAATTGTAAATTAACTGTACCTGCTGTAGCGTCACCATCCATGTCGGGGGTTAGAGTCTTAAACACTTCAACTCCCTGTAAAACATATTGCGAAATGCCTGATATATTAGTACTTCTATTAGTTGGATCTGTAGAAGGTATTTCTATCCCATCAATTTCAACTTCACTATATTTTGGATCCAATCCTCTTATAACAACACCTTGCCCTTCGCCACCAGACCTAACAAGTGATATGCCTGGAAGGCGACCTATCGCTTCGGCAATGTTTGCATCCGGATTTTCTTGCAAACGATCAGGTGCTACAATACTAACAATATCTTTTGAATTGATTTGTTCATTTATAGCATGCAATTGCCCTTTTGCTTGCGCAGTTACAACTACTTCATTAGCTTTAATACTATGAGGTTGCAAATATATGTTAATTCGTAATGTTTTATTTGGTTTTATAGTAACTGTTTCAATTTTTTGCTCATATCCTATATAAGTTATTCCAATCTTATGCACACCAGCAGTTATATTTCTGATAATAAAATTTCCATTTAAATCCGATGCGGTACCATTATTAGTTCCAAGAATTACTACATTAGCATATGGAAGTGCGCTTTTAGTGTCTGCAGTTCTAACAGTCCCCTCCAATATTCCATTTTGATTATTTTGTGCAAATAAATTACCAGCCTGCAAACTGATAAATAAAAAGAATAAAAAAAATTCTATCATAATTTTTTTTGTCATGCTTATCCTTTCAAATAATTAAATAAGACAGAGTTTTATAAAAACACGTTTAATTTTTTATATACAATGATTGACTAACACTAACAGGTATCGATGATTCTGTTGGTACATCAAATTCTTTTTCTGAAAGAGCGTAGTGAGTGCTTACTCCATTAGCTTTTATTGTAAGAGTGTGGACGCCCATTGTTAAATCTTTTGCTGAAATTTCATACTTAGCTTTTTTAAGATTTTTATGAACTATTATATTATCGATCGAAAGTGAATAGCTTTTAGGCGGAACACCAATGTATGACCACTTTAATTTTATATAATCCCTTGAAATCTTGGGAGCTTGAACTGCTAAAATTGTAGTTCCTTTTGGATCCCCGCGAAAAATATTTATTAAAGCATGAGTTAAATTAAGATAATAAAAACCCCAACCTCCTTTGTCGCCCCGATAACCTTCCGCTGTTAATGACACTGGCTCAATATCATCGCTTAACTCTACATTATATTCATCAAGAAAACAGTCCTTGTTTTTTCCATAACCATGTCCTTTGCTTTGACCTGTAAATTCATTGAATTGATGCAAAAATATAACCCGAGGTCTGTATTTAAGAGCATCTTTGAACGTCTCGATGTATGTTGTTCCTCCTAATCTACCGTATGCATCATGCGCTGTCCATCCTTCAGCACCAAAAAAAGAAGGAGTAACTGTAATAGCTTCTGGTTTTCCATTATAGTATGTTACTAATGGATTTATTTGTCCATCCATCCATGACCAATAACCTAACTGATTGTGTTCGGTAAGCTGATTCTGAGATGACATAAAACGTATTGTAAAATGAGTATCATTAACCGGTCCTTGAGCAGCTCTAAAAGCATCAAGCTTTGATTTCGATAATGCTAGCGTCTCTTTAAAAAATGGAACTCTAAAAGCAGATTCAGTAGTACCTTTCTTATTTCCAATTATACCTGTATCGAGAACGATCATCAAAGGCTTGCCATCATAAATCTGGAATAGACCTTTAAATCTAGGATTCAAAATGTAATTTTTATAAATCCAATCCAGCTCTTCGTTTAATGCATTCATCGTCGCAGGCGGCCCGTTGCTTAGACCAGACATCAAAATTACTTTTGGAACATCAATTCCTTCATCGCGCATTTTTGCCAATACACCTAGGAAAAAAGTTGTATTGCTGATAATTGTTCTCGCCCCCTCACCTCTTTGATTCCAGCTTGTATCGCCCCAGAGATGATTAGACCAGTCTAACATTATTGAATTGATGCCTGTATCCACAAACCATAAGATATGTTGGCGAATTACATCTTCGTTATGTGAATCATAAAATCCGATAAGTGGCACCGCTTCAGCAGTATTCCATGATGATTTCCCGAACCAATTTTCATATTGGATGCAATATAGATGACCGTCATTTGGTAACTTTGGCATTTGCCTCCTTAGAACTTTGATATCGATCTCGTTAGAACGCACTCCCCCTTTTGTTGGCATTAAATTGCCCACTACCAATAAATCCATATCAGAGATTCCCATCCAATTATGAGGCTCTGCTTTAACTCCCATTACTTGAATATGTTCATCACCTGGATTTGGTAATGGCAACAAGAAAGTTGCATTTCCATTTTTATCCGTTCTTTCCTGGGAACCCCATCTGCGATTGTTCACATATGGTAAAAGCAAATAGTTTCTTAAGGAAACGCCTGGTTTCAATTCTAAATGTGCAGTAACTTGGATAGAATGTCCCATTTGCACAGTAGAAATATTAGACTTTATTGTTAATACCTCTGCACCTATTACCCGTTCCGACCAGGCAGAGCATGCAAGGATGATTACACAACTTACAACTATATGCAAGATTGATAGTTTTTTATTGGACTGTGAATCTTTCATTGTTATCATCTTCATTTTTTGCCTATTTTCATACCCCCCTCTGATTGTCTTGTCTTATACTTCTATTGCTTTTATCTTTCTATTAAATTTATATTTCGTTTAAACTTCTGCCATACTGTCAAAGCTATGAAATTAATTTATCTTACCCCTCTTATTCAAAATTTCAACTTCGTACTTCTTAATCTCATCTATATATTCCTCTCCAACAGGTACATTGTTCATCAAACAGTAATAATTATAAACAGTTCCATAAGGCATTGTCTTCAATAACTCAAGAAATGCAAGGCGCTCAAAATATTTTTCGTTTTCTTCAAAATCTTTTAATATTCCAATCGGCTCAAGAAGAGCATAAAGGAAAGCCAATTGTGCAGCCCGGGCACCAACAACATAAGCTCCTATACGGTTTATACTGGCGTCGAAGTAATCAAGTCCGATTCTAACACGATTTAAAGCATTTGCACGTACTATCTCTTGGGCTATAAGCTGAACTTCATCATTAAATATTACCACATGATCACTGTCCCATCTTACTCCCCTGCTGATGTGCAATAACAATTCATCAATAAATTGCAACAGGGAGGAAATCTTATCACCTATTTGTTCCGTAGGATGAAAATGTCCGTTATCTAAACAAATTAGTTTGTTGTTTTTGACTGCATAACCTAAATAAAATTCGTGAGAACCAACTACCATCGACTCTGAACCTATTCCAAAGAGCTTACTCTCCAATGAATCCTTAAGATACTTTTTGGGATATTCTTCCCTAAATATTTCATCGAGCGATTCCTTTAATAAGGTCCGATGAGTATACCTGTCAACCGGAGTATCTTTAGAACCGTCTGGTATCCATATATTGTTAACAGCCGGTGTACCAAGTTGCCTTCCCATTTCGGCTGCAATTTTTCTAGTACGCTTTACATGCTCAATCCAAAAATTTCTTATTTTTTCATCTTTACTTGAAAGAGTAAAACCGTCATTTGCAAAAGGATGGGAAAAGCATGTCGGATTAAAATCCATACCTATCCCAAGTTTTTTTGCCCAATCTATCCAACTCTGAAAATGTTTTATTTCAATTTGATCACGTTCTATTTTATCACCCTTAAAATCGCCGTAAATAGCATGAAGATTTAAGCGCTGCCTGCCGGGAAGCAGTTTCATCACCTTTTCTATGTCACTCCGCAGCTGGCTTATGGTATTAGCCTTTCCGTGATGATTTCCCGTAACCTGTATCCCGCCGCCATTAAGTATAGCATCAGGGATTTCGAAGCCGCCTACATCATCTGCCTGCCAGCAATGTAAACTTATATTTATTTTATCAAGCCTGCTTAACGCCTCATCCGTATCGACGCCAAAGCCGGCATATTGGTCCTTCGCTAATTTATATTCAGCTTCAATTGATTTTCTATTTATCACTGCTTATACTCCGGTTTATTTTCAATAATTCTAATCATTTAAATCTTTCAATTTTAATATGGCGTACTGCTCAATCCTTTTCGAAATCCTTTAAGTATATTAATAAATTTTTTTATTTAAGATGCAGCTTCGCCACGTTACTCACATGGGCAATTTGCTTTTTAATATAGATCACTTAATCCTTTTCGAAAAGCCTTAAGGAAACTACTCATATTTTTAATTATTGTCAAGAAAAAAAAATCTATTTTAATATTTTTTCCAGATATTCTATGGGATGGTAAATAGTTTCTTCTAATTCATCCCTTAACTGTTCTCTACAAGATGTACCGCTTGCTAATATAACTTTCTTGCTATCTCTTGTCGCTACTTTTTTAATCTGCTTTATCAGTTCATTCCCTATGTTTTTGCTTATATCATAGTACCCTTTTTTATAGCCAAAGCTACCCGCCATACCGCAGCATTCTACATTAGATATTTCAACTATGAATCCTAGCTTATTAAAAAATTCTAACGCTGTATTACCTGCTCCAATTGTCTTTAATTGACAATGTGCATGGTAAAAAATTTTGTCTGAGTTAAGCTTTTTAATCTCAATTTTGCCGGTCAAATCTAACTCAGAATGGTTTAGTAACTTATTTAAATATTCAATCGGATCATAAGTGTGCTTCTCAAGCTTTGAAAAAAGATAATCGTTATTAATTAATTTTTTGTAATCATATCTAAACAATGCAAGTACACTTGGTTCAGCGACAATTATCTCTTTCCCGCTATCGATAATCTCTTCAAGATACCCTGCAAGTTTGATAGCACTTTGCCTTGCAGATTCAATTAGTCCCTGTGATTGAGCTGCTCTTCCATCTTCAATAATTTTGCTGAGTTTAATTGGTATTCCCAATTTATCAAAGACTCGAACTGTTGCCATCCCCACTTGTGGATTATTATAATTCGTAAAAACATCTGCGAATAAAACTAATCCTTTTTTAAATACATCTGAAATCTGTATACTATTACTTTTTCGGTATAATTTATATTGTCTCTTCAATGTCTTATTAGCAAACCTGGGAATAGGACGGCGCTTATCAAGCCCAACTATTTTTTCCATCAGTAATTTGCTTATCGAAAGGCTGACTATAAAATTTGTTAATGTGGGAACTATAGATGAATATTTACCTAACTTTGAAAAATTTCCGAAAAATAATTTTTGTAATGAAGCTCCCCCGTCTGCTTTAATTAAACGATTTTTTATGGTTGTGTTGAGTCTAGGTATATCAATAAGGACCGGACAGTTTGGAATACACCTTGAACATCCAGTACACAATTCTGCAAACCTTGCTTTTTCTAAACTGCCGGTAGTCGCAACTGTCCAGGCACCGCCAATTCCGCCCGTATAACATTCACCGCCGAATGCATGCCCTCCTACCGTTTGAAAATTTGAACATGAATTCATACAAGCACTGCATCTTATACAATAAAGAGCTTCTTTTAACTCTTCATCGTCTCGCATTTGCATTCGTCCATTGTCAATAAGAACTAAGTGAAACTCTCTTTTACCGTCATTTCTTCCGTTTAAGTTAAGAACCGGCAAATCTAATGGCGGCTCTATTATATTAGTATAAGATGTTAGAGGCTGACCGGTACCGCTTGCAGCCAGGAGCTCTATGAATACACCAAAATCCTTTTTACTTGGAATTATCTTTTCTATACCGGCAATTGCTATATGAACAGCAGGAAGCTGAGTGGTTAGCCTAATGTTTCCTTCGCTTTCAACCAATAATATAGACCCTTCTTTTGCCGCAACAAAATTAGCCCCGCTAATTCCTATGTCTGCTTTAAGAAATTTTTGTCTTAGGATGTCTCTCGCAAACTCGGTTAGTTCTTCACCTGTATCTAACTTTTTCTCGGTTTTAAAGTTTCTCTTAAATAATTCGGAAATACTTTCTCTGCTTCTATGTATAGCAGGAGCTACATTGTGAGAGGGCTGTTCTTTAGAAACCTGCAAAATGAATTCAGCTAGATCTGTTTCTGCAACTTCAATGCCCGCTTTTTCCAAATCTGAATTTAAACCGATTTCTTCAGACGTAATTGATTTCGATTTTACAACAAGCTTCGCTTCCCGGGATAAACAAATTTTTTTAATGTAAGCAGTAGCGTCTTCTTTCGTTTTTGCATAAAATACTTTACCACCGCGGGCTTCAATTGCTTTGGTTACTTTAGAGATCAATGGAATCAAATTCTTAATTGATTTTTCTTTAATTAAACGAGCACGGTTTTTTAATTCCTCATAGTCATCTAATCTTTTAACAGCCCTATATCGGTTGGTGTTGAACGTCTGAGTATTAAGTCGCAAAGCATCTGTCTCAACATCAAGCGCTAATTTTATTGCCTTTTGAAGAGTCTCTTTAGAAGATTTGTCGGCTACCTGCCTTGGATGAAGGATATAATCGTTAATGTTTTCCATTTATCTAACATGCATTTCGTCAAATGAATCAATAATTATAATATGCAGTTTACCTGGACCGTGAACTCCTCTAACCAGGGGCCCCATATCAGCAGTTGCACTGGGACCTGTTATTATCGAGAAGCTTCGCTTTAATCCTTTACCTTCCAAATAGTTTTCAGAAAAAATATCTCGAGGTCTTGGAATAATTGTTCTGCTGTCAATAACAACAATATGCTTTTGTGTTAGCATACTTACAGGACTGGACAAATTTTTAGTTATCGAAACACAAACTGAACCGGTAGACGCTACTGCACAAAAAGCATCTGTAACGCCGGTACTAATTATTGATAGCTGTTCCTTAGTAGGTTTCGTAATAACATTTTTATTCGATATAAATATTGAAAACAATTCCGGATCTAAATCGTCAGGTCCTGCAAAAAGCACTAATTCATTTTCTGTAGCTGCAATTAAAGCATCATTCAATGAGTTCGCATTTGCCCTTATTATTTTTACTGTAGCAGCTGCTTCTTCTGCATTTGAAATAAATTTTTCAATAAGGTCCATATCAAATTCTATTCATATAAAATTAATGTTTCAGAATACTTTTGTAGTTTTTTTCATTTTCATTAAAATATCTTGTGTTATTAGGAGTATACATTTTTAACTCAAATGAATTAGCCACAATCATCCTCCAAGCATGAATATCCGGAACTGCACCGGTAGTTATTGCCTGCACTCCAATATTACCAACTATTGCCCCTTCGGTCGGTCCGGCAAGTACTTTACAGCCAATTGAATTTGCTGTTAATTGTGTTAATAGTTCATTTTGTATTCCACCCCCTACTGCATGTAATCTTTTTATTTCTATTTTTGTTACAGATTCAATTTCTTTAATCGTCTCTCTATAACTATATGCAAGGCTTTCAAGTACAACCCTTATTATAAAACCAACGTCCTCTTTAACGGTCTGATTAGTTTCCTTTAAATATTCTAAAATCTTTTCAGGCATTTCACCAGCTTTAAGAAAGCGAGGATCATTTAAATCAATCCATGCATTTGATGGACCGTATTTTTCTGCTAAAGAGACCAATTGAGGATAACTATACTTTTTAGATTTTTTCTCCCAATACCTTTTGCATTCCTGCACAGGCCACAGTCCTATTATATTTTTAAGGAAGCGAATTGTATTATTGAATCCACCTTCATTTGTAAAATTGTACTCCATTGCTTTTATACTTAACATAGGCTGTTTTAATTCAATGCCCATTAATGACCACGTCCCCGAACTTAAAAATGCCCAGTTTTCCTCACCAACCAGATTTTTTATTCTGATACTATTTTTATCTATTTTTAAGTTATTATTTTCAAAAGCTGGGACAGAAATTACCGCTGATGCCGTATCATGACCGGTACTTGCAATAATCGGAATATTCTCGCTTAAACCGGTTTGTTTTGCAATTGATGGCATTAGGGTACCTAATATCGTTCCGGGTTCAACTATTTCCGGAAAAATTTCTCTTGGGAAACCAAATGCATCTATTAAATCCCAAGACCATTCTCTGTTGATAGGTTCTGCAAGACTTGTAGTTGATGCGATTGAATATTCTGCCTTCTTGTTACCTGATAGAAGAAAATTTAAGAAATCCGGAATCAACAGAATTTTATCGGTCTTATCTAAAAGATTTTGTCCATTATTTTTCTCTGATAGTAACTGAAACAACGTATTAAATTGCGCAAATTGAATTCCCGTTTCATTATACAACTTTTCTTTGGGAACGATCTTAAAAGCTTCATCCATCATGCCATCAGTACGCTCATCGCGATAGTGATACGGATATCCAAGTATTCTATCTTGTTTGTCAATTAAAACATAATCCACAGCCCAAGTATCTATTCCTATACCATCAAAATCACTGCCAAATTCTTTTTGTGCAAAGGTTAATCCCTGAATTATTTCCTGGTAAATCGCCAATATATCCCAATAAAATCCATTTTCATATCGGATATTATGTGTAGTAAACCGGTGTACTTCATGTAATGTTATTTTGTTAGCACCAAACAGGTCATTCCCATATAGTATCGCTACGACACAACGCCCGCTTTCGGCGCCTAAATCAAAACCAATATATTTTTTTGCCCTCATTTAGCTTCTATATTAATATGATTGAATATTTATTAAAAAATTTTTTACTTCAGTAGCAACAATAAATTCTTCATTAGTAGGTATAACAGCTACTTTTATTTTTGATCTTTCATGTGAGATTACCCCTTCTTTAAAGCCCGAATTATTCTTCGTGTCATCTATTATTATACCTAAGTTTTCCATGCCAGAAAGAATTTCTTTCCTGAGCATCGGAGAATTTTGTCCGCCTCCGGCAGTAAATATTATATAATCAGCACTGTTAAGAATTACTAGGTATTCGCCGATGTATCTTTTAACGCCATAGGCAAATGTTTTGAATGCTAATTCAGCACGCTTATCTCCTCTTGACATTCTTTCTTCAATATCCCTTAAGTCGCCGCTTGATCCGGAAATTCCATATATACCGCTTTTTGACATAAGAATATTTTCTATTTTATTACTTGTAAGATTTTCTTTTTCCATTAAATACAACAATGCAAACGGATCCAAATCGCCGACTCTTTTTGCTTGCAGCAGTCCGCTCTGCGGGCTCATTCCCATCGAAGTATCTATTGACCAGCCATCTTTAATTGCACAAACAGAGGAACTGCCACCAAGATGACAAGAAATAATTTTATTTGCATCAAATAACTCTTTAGCTCTTAATCCGATATATCTATGAGATGCACCATGAAATCCGTATTTACGGATTCCATGCTTTTCATAAAGCTCATAAGGAATTCCAAACGTAAAGGCTTCCGGTGGAATATTCTTATGAAAGTGTGTCTCAAATAATCCGATCATTCGTGTTGAACTCATTAGCTTCTTAAAAACTGAAATAGCAGTTATATAAACATCAGTATGCACCGGTGCAAGCAAGCGGTAATCTTCCATTGCTTTTAATATATCGTCTGTCAACTCTACACAACCTGTCACTCCTTTTGCATGAACCGTCTTGAAGCCAACCGCATCAATTTCTTCAATTGAAATTTTTTCTTTGATTGACTTTAAAGTCAAATTAACAGCAAATGTATAATTCGGGATTTCTAGTGTACTAACTATCTTTTCATCACCATTAAAACCATAAGAATAAATTCCCTCTTTGTCGCCGATTCGTTCTACATTTGCTTGAAAAATAACTTTCATACCAGCCTGTCCGGTAGAAAGATGTTTCTGGCTAATAGAATGCTCAGCTATATCATACAATTTACATTTATACGAAGTGCTTCCAGGATTTGCAATTAATATTTTCATTAAATTCTAAATCTTAAGGTTAGGTAATCTTTTAATCTTTTAATTTAATCTTAGCAAGTACTCTTCCCGTAATCTCTTTAATAGCTTGTTCTGTAATATTATTATTGAGTCCCGATAATTCCTTGAAATCAAAACGCGGAGATTCACTGCTGGGCATTGGAGTTGCATCGCATGTTGCAACACGACCTTGTAATTTAAACTTTTCTCTCAATCCCATTAACCTGTCTCTTTCATATTCAGGCAATACATTTAAATTACCTAATTGAATTGCTTTCCATACAATACTTGCCGTTAGTTCCAATGTTTCCATATTATGATATGCAGATAATAAATCTCCGCCTAATGTTAGTGCTCCATGGTTTTCAAGCAAGATTGCATCCGAATTTTTTATATGTTCTCTAATTGCATCTGGAATTTCCTTTGTTGATGGCAAACCATACTTTGCGGTTGGAACTGCACCTATTATTATAATCGCTTCCGGTAAGACACACTTGTTAAGCGGAATACCTGCGACGGCAAAGCTTGTTGCATAAGGAGGATGAGCATGAACTACTGACTTAATATCGGGACGTTCTTTATATACTTCCAGATGCATTTTAAGCTCACTTGATGGATGATATTTAGAACTACCTGAAATGACTTTGCCGGTCATATCGGTTTTAATTATCATATCCTTCGTCATGAATCCCTTACTTACACCGTGAGGCGTTGTAAGTACTTCTCTATCATTTATTCTTATCGAAATATTACCGTCGTTTGAGGCTACAAATCCTCTAGTCCAAATTCTTCTTCCTATTTCAAGTATAAAATCTTTCAATTCCCATTCATTGGTCATATAATAACTCCTATTTTAAAGTAATTCTTTTAATAAATCTTTATGTGGGTTCTTAATTATAACATATCCTGCTAACATTCCTTCTTGCTTGCAATAATCTACAGCAGGTTTTACTGCCGCTTCCAACGCTCCTATATCGCCGGTAATAACTACGTAACCTTTCCCGCCAACTGCCATAGCTACGTGAACTCTTATGATATCAAGTTCGGCTTCTTTTACAGCAAAATCAGCAGCTTTAATTGCTGATACTACTGAAAAAGTTTCTAAGACTAACATAGCTCCGACTTCCTTATTTAAACTTATTTGGAGTAATGTATTTCCTGATATCGCTGGAAATACTCTTGGATCTATATTTGGTATAGTCGTAAGATTTATTACTGAAAAACCTCCGACTTCACTTGCAATACTTATAGCAGTTTCAACATCTGCAACATTACCACGTACAACCATAAAATATTTTCCCGAACAAATTGTTCTTGCTACAAGCTTTTCAACATTTGCAGATTTAAGCACTGCATCCTGTACTGCAAAACCTTTATATATACTTGCTAATTCTATTATTCCAATTGCATTTCTATTTTCCATTAATTCTTATGTCCCTTCGATATGTAGTATTCATTTCGTCATCAATTGATGAACAAAAAAAGGAATTTTTATTAAGTATAAATTGCACAGCTTCTGCATTTACTGTTACTCCGGTCTATTCTGTTTTATATATCATAATTTCTTTGGTAGTTACTTTTTCTACTACCCCATTGATAGATGCATGTACATTACTTGATATTTTCCCGCTTGCTTTAGCTATTAAATTATATTTTCTCACCAAATCCCCGTCTTTAACAACTGGTTGCGCAGGAGCACCAACATGTTGATCTAAAGGAATTCTTACAACCTTCGGATAAATATTTAATTCTTTGTACGGTCCTTCATCCTTAAAACTTAAAACATCAAGCCTTTGCATTAGTTTTTGGGTTGGGACTTTTCTATACTCGTACATAGGATGAACCGTAATATCATCTCCACTCCACTTTAAATTCTGTTCCCTTGCTAACCGCTTCTCAATTACTGTCGCTCCTCTTGGATCTAAACCTTCCGGACACGAATACATGGTACATAAATTACATTCACAGCAAGATAAATTCCCTACTGAAAGCATGGGTTGTTCTTCTCTGGAAAACATTCGATTACGCATGGCGATTTCAGGTCTGACAGGCTGTCCTAATAAATATCTTGGACAAAACTCTGTACAATAACTGCATTGATCACACGCTGCTTTTGCAATTATGTCGGTAGCGTGTTCGTTTGGAAATCTTTTATACATTGTAACACAATGATGATCTTCCGGCAATACTATCAAAGCTCCCGTTCGCTTTGATATTACTTTGTTAAGATCATCTTCTAAAATTCCCATCATTAATCCGCCTGATCTAATGACATAATTGGAAACTGTAATGTTAAAATGTGATAACACCTCAGCATACGTGATTCCAACCGGAACTTTAATTGTTGCAGGTTCTTCAACCGCTCCGGCAACTGATATGAATTTTTCTATAACCGGTTTATTCATACCTATATTAAAAAGCGTTTCAACATTCTGTACAACACACCCAACTGAAATAGGAAGCCCTCCTGGAGGTACAATCCTTTTAGTAGTCATGTAAATTAATGTTACCTCGTCTCCGGCAGGATAAACATCTTCTACTTCAATTATTTTTATATTGCCGCTAACTTTTGAATTGAGTAATTCTATTTCTTCAGCATGTTTATTTTTTATTCCGATAATTCCTTGTTTCGCTCCGGTTATTTCCATTACCGTTTTGAAACCCTCTAAAATTTCATCACTATGATGAAGTATTAATGTCATATCTTTATGAAGTAGCGGCTCACATTCCGCTGCATTCATAATTATTGTATCCGGCTTGGAATTTAATTTAGCATGTGTAGGAAAGCCTGCTCCGCCGGCTCCTATAATTCCAAAATTTTCAATCTCTTTTAAAGTCATAACATATTGTTCAATTTATATCATGGTAATTAATCTTATCCACAATGGCTATTATCAATGTTCTAATCGGTGCAAGATCTAAGCCAAATACATTCTTAGCAACACCCGGCGCTCCTCCGCATATTACTAGATCACCTATTCCTGCGCCTACATAATCGATTGCAATCCATTCATTGCCTTTAGCAGTACCATCAGGTGAAACTGGCTGCACTGCAAAAACTATTTTTCCTTTGTAAGCATCATGCTTTTGAGATGATATTATTTTTTTTTCTACACGAGCTAAAAACATTAAACAATCTTATCTACTAACTCTACAATACTTGCATTAACAGGTGCGAATCCTGATTCAAATGCCTGAGAAGCGTCGGTGCTTGTAACATATATAACTTTGTCACCGCATGCTGCTAAGTTCTTTGGATCTGCAACAACTAATGGCGTATCTATTTCTTCTCCGCTTGTTGATATTGGCTGAACGATGTACATCCTGCACCAGTTTATTTCTCTTACTTTCTTTGTTGACCAAACTACACCAACCACCAATCCTAATTTCATACTTTACCTTTTCAGTTCGTCATTTGAACATTGTCAATTATTGCAATAATTACTGCATCAATCGGCGAGTTCTTGGTTGTCTCTGTCATTCGAGCAGATGATCCGTAAGAAAGTAAGACGAAGCTCCCCTCTCCGGCTTGTACTGCATCAACAGCAACATGATATGAATTCAATGGATTGCCATTGTGATCGACTTCTTTACATAATAGCAGCTTTTTGCCGTTCAAGTTTTCATCTTTTTGCGATGAGACAATCGTGCCGATTACTTTTGCAAATATCATTTACATCTTTATTATCTGTTAAATGTCTTATCTAATTCATCAACTGGTCGTGGAATGATCAACTGCGACACTACTTCGCCAATCTTTGAAGCTGCATCTGCTGCAGATTCTATTGCTGAACGGACAGCAGCTACATCTCCTTCGATTACAAAGGATAAATAACCACTTCCAACTTGTCGCCATTCAACTAATTCTACATTTGCTGCTTTTACTGCAGTATCTGCACCCTGAATCAATGGTGCAAATCCTTTTGTTTCGAGTATACCTATTGCATTTTTTTGTGCCATTTTATTTCTCCAATGTTTTTTTTAATTCTATTTAAACAAATCTATAAGCGCCGTATGTCATTACTCTCCGTTTACGTACAAAATTAAGAGGTGTACAAATGCCTTCACCGGTTGGGGTAGCTATTGTATGTGAAAAATAACCTTCTCCTAATTCGCCTCCATCTCCACGTAATGTGCCTCCATTGATAGTATGTACATCGCAGTCCATTACCCGTGTAAATTTAGTTGCACGGTTCATATCTTTTGTGAAAATGCTTGCGGTATGTTTAAACCTATGCTCTGCTTTTACAGATGCCTGTAGTCCATCCTCAAAATCTTTCACTCTTACCACCGGTATACAAGATGTCATTTGTTCGGCTACTACCCATGGATGATTTCGATCGGTCTCGCCAAATAATAACGGAACATTTTCAGATAATTCTATACCGATTGCTTTGGAAAGTACGTTTGCATTTCGTCCTACATAATCACGACCTATAAGCCAATGTTTGCCGGAAAGCTGCAATGCAATTTTTCCAAGTTGATCCATCTGATCAGCAGTTAATCTGTAGTTCCCGGCTTTTTCCATTTCATTCATAAAAGATTCAAAGACCGATTCTACTACAAATATTTCTTTTTCGGCTATACATAAAACGTTGTTATCATAGCTTGAACTCCTGGTTATTTCTTCTGCTGCTAATGTTAGGTCCGCTGTCTCATCTACTAACGCAGGAGGATTTCCAGGACCAGCGGCTATTACTTTCTTAGGATATGTCATAGCCATATCCACCATTACTGGTCCACCTGTAACAGACAGGAGTTCTACTTTTTCATGACCAAACAATATCTTTGCTGTTTCTAGTGTTGGCTCAGCCACACAAGTAACGAGGTTCTTCGGCGCACCTGCTTTTACCATGTATTGGTTAGCTAGTTGTATAACTTTTGCATTCAATCTCTTGGCAGAAGGATGTGGATTAAAGGCAATAGTATTACCGCCGCATAATTGTATAATTATATTATTTATCATTGTCGGACCAGGGTGAGTACTTGGAGTTATATTACCTATTACACCAAATGGTGAATAGACATCCAATGCAAGCCCGTTTTTCCCGGACCATGCTTGCGGTTGAAGATATTCTATCCCGGGGCTGTACTTCGCTGCGTTTTCAAACTTTGCTATTTTATGATTAACACGTCCCATCTTTGTTTCTTCAACAGTCATCTTAGCAAGTTCTTCCTTATGATCTAGTGCCATTTGCCGTACTGAATCGGTTATAGTCTTTCGGCATTGCTCACTCCGTTGTCTATACAACAGAAACGCTTCATGTGCTGCCTCCACTGCATCATTCATATCATCAAATACCCCCCAGTCTCCTTTGTCGGTTGAGTTTTTTGAGGAAGAAATATTATCTGACTGATTTACCACCTGTCTAACAATATTATGGACAATTTCTTTTAATTGGTCTTCACTAATATTCACGACTATCCTTTAAATTTTATTTTATAGATTTCTTTTCAGTTGTTAAGGGATCAATCGGGAATTTCGGCAATAACTTATCAGAAGGACGGGGAATCACTAACTCAGATACTACTTCACCTATATTATTGGCTGCTTGGGCTCCGGCTTCTACTGCTGCTTTTACAGCCGCTACATCACCTCGAATAATTATACTTACTCTGCCTCCGCCTACCTTAATCCATTTACCTAATTTTACATTAGCCGATTTTACCGCCGCATCCGCTGCTTGAATTGCGGCTGTGTACCCGACTGTTTCGATTATACCTAATGCATCTACCATTTTTCAACTCCTATTTTTCAATTCCGATTAATTCAAATACTTCTTCATGCGCAGACGGGATAATATTAGTGCTCACTAATTCACCTATCTTAGCTGCTGCATCTGCGCCGGCTTCAACAGATGATTTTACTGCACCAACTTCACCGCTGACTATTGCAGTTACATAAGCGCTGCCAATTTCTACTCGTTTAACTAATTCAACATTGGCAGTCTTCAACATTGCGTCTATGGCTTGTACAGCGCCGGTATTTCCGCGCGTCTCTACAAATCCTAATGCTACTCTTGACATTTTTATTTCCTTTTTTTTGTTTTTCAATTGTAACTAATTATCAATTTTCTTTTTTTTATAATTTCTCTTGCCCCTGGTGTAAATACAGTTTCTTTAGGTATAACGATCTCAACTGTCTCTGGTTTTAGAGACAGTAATTGTTTTTCTGTTAATACTGCTGTTCGATATCCATTAAAGTTTAATATTTCACGGTATAAATTCTTATTTGTGTTATTACACGAACAAGTATTCTTTTTTAGTTCCGAACTATAATCTACTTTTACTCCGATTTTCAAAAGCTCTTCTAATACTTCTCTTACAATAACCTCAATTAGTTTTTCAAATTTTATTTCCAACTTATTTACCGTTTTCTTTTCTAGAAATATATCTGTTATTGAAAGATATCGATTCAATAATTGCAACTGTTATATTGTCAACTGCAGAGTTTCTAGTCATTCGAGTTATTCTAGCAGATGATGATGAACAGAGAAGTACTATATCTCCATCTCCTGCATTTACTGTATCAACACAAGCTGCTGTCTTTTTAGTATCTATCATGTTTTCATCAAGATATGTTACAATCAAAATTCTTAATCCGTCTAGGTTTCCTTCTTTTTTGGTTGAAACTAAATTACCTATTACTTTGCCTAACTTCATTATTCAGCTTTACATCTTTCCGAAAAATTCTACGAAAGTCTCTGCTCGTACATTGGCTGCGTTTGCATCATCTGTATCTAAATGAATTTGTAGTTTCCAATTATCATTTGTCCTGATTAAAACATTTTCAAACATCGTACTTTTCTCTCCACCGATCCGCACTTTACAATAATCACCGTTCTTTACTCCGAATATTTCAGCTTCTTTATTCGACATATGAATATGCCTGTTTGCTACAATTGCACATCTTTCTAAATATACCGAGCTTAGTGGACCAACTAACGTAAGAGGCGCGGCATTTTCTAATGTACCTGAGTTTGCTACCGGTGGATCAATGCCTAAAAAAATTGCATCAGTTAAAGAAACCTCCACCTGATCATATTTTCTTAGAGGTCCTAGAATTCTCACATTGGGTATGCTTCGCAGTTTTGGTCCTACAATTGTTAACAAATGCTTAGAAGCAAATTCTCCCGGTTGGTAAAGCGGGCGCATCTCTTCAAACTTTGTATTTTCACCAAATAGCTGAGAAAATGTCTTTTCGGTAAGATGAATATGCCGGTTCGAAATTCCCAATGGTATGAGTGGAAATTGAAATTTTTCTCTATCATTTATCTTTTCGGGTATTAATTTCTGCTTAAAATAATTTTGAATTTCATTTTCAATTAAATCAGTCAGTTTCTCACTAGAAACATTTAAATTCAAAAAATTCTTCACAAAGTTCCTTGCTAATCATTAATAATAAATAAAACTTAATCAATTTCGAAAACCTTTAAGTATCATAGAAAAAAAATAGTTGTCTAATCCATATTGATTTGCTTTCTCTCATATATCTTAGAATCGATTATTATATCTTTAAACTCTTTATCCTCTTTTCGAGTCTCAATCATTTTTATTAACAAATCAGTAGACTGTTTGCCCATTTCATAAGGAAATTGGAAGACGGTATAAAAAGGTACACCTAAACGATATACTATATCATTGTCACCAAACTCGCCGATAATTACATCCTTTGGTATTGAAAAGTTTCTTTCAATAAGTGCTTTCCCTGCACCATATGTTACTAAACCTCCTATACTTACGATGGCATCTATTTTTATTCCATGATCAATAATAGACAGCATTTTTTTGTAGCTGTCATCCACACTTCTAAATGATTGAACCACTAGCTCAGGCTTATATTCAATATTACTTTTTTCTAAAGCTAATTTATAGCCTTTAAATCTATCTTTGAGCAAATTCAGCCCTGTATTAGGACCTAAGAATAAAATATTTTTTCTACCTTCTTTAATTAGTTTTGTTGTCAGTTTAAACGAAGCATCAACGTCATCTATCTTTACAGATTTAAATTCTAATCCATCTATTAAGTTTCTATCCCAGCATACTATTCTAACTCCCTCTTCATTTATTTTTTTATATAAATCGTAATTGCTTTTGCCTCCTGCTGCATTCAACAATATACCATCAGCATGTATATCGGCTAGAAACTCAATTTTTTTTCTTTCTTTATGTAAATTTTCATCGTGTACAAGTACTATACATTCATATCCTTTTCTACTTGCCTCCTCGTACATACCTCTTACTGCTTCAGAAAAAAATGAAATCCGTAAATCAGGTACCAATACACCTAAGATTCTGCTTCTATTACTAATTAATGATCTGGCTAATAAGTTAGGTCTATATCCAAGTTCTTGACAAACTTTTTTAACCTTTTCCTTTGTTTCAAAAGAGATATCACTACCATCACTTAATGCTTTTGACACAGTTGCAGGAGTAAGTGACAAAACATTTGCAACATCTTTTAGAGTTACTCTTTTTCTAATATATTTTTTTATAATCATTTATATTTATTTGTGCACTGATTTATAAAAGTAAAAATAAATAAATCGAAATTTTGGTTTATTATACTTTCACCATTTATGTAATAAATTTTATGACTCTTAATGCTTTTCGAAATCCTTTAAGTAAAATATAATATTTCTTTTTTATTGTCAAGTGCAATCTAGAAATAATTTACTTCAACGTTAATCTGAACCAAAATATTTTATATGCTAAAAATTTATCATTCAAATGAGTTCTTGTAAAATATAAAATTACCATTATTATTAATTACGCTAGCAAACTGAGGGTTAATTGATGCCCTAAGAAGTCAATACTAGGATATAGTATATTTATTTAACAATTTTAAAGTAAGTGTAGCGACACCAAAGTATTTTTTTCTCTCACTTAAAATTACCCCTTACTCTCATTTGCATCCGCCATTTCTTGGATCGGATACCACACGATTTTTTTTGTTTCGAAAGTCTTGATAAATAGAAAATATCATTCCGAGTAATTGATTGCATCTCAGTTTATGAAATCGATTTGTCTTTATCCTATGTCATTTTGTTTTCCTGGTATACTATTGATTTCGGTATTAGATTTTAATCCAATATAGTATTATTAAATATAACGAAGCAGTACTTGAGGATCAGATAATAAAATAAGCATCATGTCAACGTAAAAAATTTTTTACTCTATTAATCTAACTTATTAGAGAGAGCAAAGGAAAAGATATTTGCTTCTTCAAGGGAAATGTATAAACTCAAAACAAGAATTGTGAGAGATGCAAGAGCAACAAGTAATGATAGTAGTTTGTCTATAGTTGTTTAATTTTTTGTTCCTTTCTCTTGAAAGAAAAGGTACTGTGTAAAAAGTCAAGAGTACCTACGAGTATAAGACATTAAAAATTCATCGTATATTTTTCGGCCTTAGACCGAATTGTAATTAGATATATATATATTGCTACCCAAAATAGTGAGAGAGTTTAGTAGTAGAGAGAAAGGGATTGATTCAGAGGCACGAAGTGGAGCGTAGCGAAACGTAGTGCCTCTGAATCCGGAGAAAAATTTATGCGGCATTTTACTATTTTTCTAACACGTTATTTTAGGAGAACGTAATGCCAGTTAAGACAACCAAAACCACAGAAGAAAAACTTGCCATCGTCCTGGAAGGACTAAAGACTGAAAGCAATATCAGTGAGCTTTGCCGAAAACACGGATTATCTCAAAGCCTCTACTACAAATGGCGGGATAAATTCCTTGAGGGAGGCAAAAAGGGATTGATGAGTTCAAGTGGAGGAAATTCCTCAAGTGCAGATAAAACAAAACTTGAAGAATATGAAAAGGTCATAGGCAGACAAACTATCGAGATTCAGATATTAAAAAAAAACTTGAATCTGATCTAGGCAGCGATGAGTTTGTTGGTTCTTTGAAACAAGAAGGATACCCGGTAAGCCTGTGGTCTGTAAAGTGCTGAGACTACCTGAAAGCAGCTATTACCGGAGAGCCTTAAAGCAAACCAAAGCTAAGCAGATAAGTGATAAGAAAGCGGTCAGAATTCAAAAGGATGTCTGTTTGGCTCAGAAGATAAAAGAAATAAAAGCAGAACACCTCTTCTGGGGTTATCGTCGAGTAAGAGCGTATTTGAAGAGGAAATATGGAATCAAGGTTAGTTATAACCGGGTCTATCGCATAATGAAGAAAAATGATTTACTAGTTGACCGGAAAAGTTATAAAGCAAAAAGAACTCCTCAGAAAGATAAGCCGAAACCAGTAAAGAGCAATCAATGGTGGGGAATTGATATGACAAAATTCTACATCAATTCATTAGGCTGGGTTTACTTAGTGATCGTGCTTGACTGGTACACTAAAAAGGTTGTTGGCTGCAAACTAAACCTCAGATCAAAAGCAGAGGATTGGATTGATGCTCTTGATATGGCAGTTGTGAATAACTGTCCTTTAGGTTCAAGAGAATATGACCTGCATTTGATGAGTGATAACGGAGCGCAGCCAACATCAGAAAAGTTTGAAAATGCAGCTGCTTTACTTGGGATAAGTCATATTACGACAAGTTATTCCAATCCCAAGGGAAATGCTGATACTGAACGCTTTATGAGAACGTTCAAGGAAGAAAAAGTTTATCCGTATGAATATGAATCATTTGAAGAAGCAAGAGTTGAGGTAGATAATTTCATCAATTTTTATAACCGGGAATATCCTCATTCAGCTCTTGGATATTTAAGCCCAATTGAATTTGAAAAACTAAATAATTACAAAAATGTTGCTTGATTTTTCTCTACCATCTTTATCTATATTTTCTCTTGCTTTTCTGGGGGCATTACACGGAGTCTTATAATTTTCATCAAAGCGGGTGTGTCGTACCAAGCAGCTAAAATTAAAGGAAGAGATGGTTCCCAGCCGCCAGATGGTTTTTGTTTTTTATTATTGAGCAGATTGTATAGCTCACTCCATTTTTGGGGCATAGGACAAACCCGATTGTATTGTTGGCAATATTCTAATATAAATTTTAGATCAACCATATCATTTAACTTTTACTTTCCAGTTCAATAGGATTTGCAATAGCCAGATTTTGAGATAATATTTAGCACAAATTGAGCAAGTAATATAATCTCTACTTTTTATTGCTTCCCTCAAAAAGTCTATTAATTTTGTATTACATATTGGGCAAGTAGCATTTTCATTCATACAAGTTTCACCAATGCTTTTTCATGTTTAAGTGCCAATTCTTGAATTATTTCTTTTGTATCGGACCTTTCATCATCTTTCGAAAGCAGCGCTTCTTTTAATACTGTTTGCAAAAGTAAGTTTGTTTGGGCTTTGGTTTGGTTTATGTTTTTTTCTAATTCATCGCAAAGGCGCATTAGCTCTTCAAGTTTGGAAACGATTCTTTGTTGCTCTGAATACGGAGGAATCGGGACTATTGAATTATTTATTTTTATTAAGTTTACCCTTGTAATTGCGACACCAAACATATCTTTTCTTGTTGCATCATAGTAAAATGGACTTCTGATTGCATACATTAAATATTTATTTAATACAATTTCGGGGAGTTTTAAGAGAGCTACACTTGATAATAAACTAAATTGCTCATCTAAATTATTTATTGTGACTACGCCAGTTGTTGCGCCATCTTTAATAAAAAGTATATCCCCCTTTTCAGGGTTACACTTTGCATAAATTTCTGTATGTGCTTCTTTTGATATGTAAGTTATGTCAGATAGATCAATTCCCTCATCTTTAATATTCTTTGCAGTTATATATTTAAACTTACCAGTATGTGAATTAATAGGTGAATTATGAGTACCATCCATTATATTAATGCACACTTTACCAAGCCTGCACCAAACCCAACTAGCCGGTATTTCATAAGGAATTTCTTCCGGTTTAATTTCCGGAAGAGGTTTCTGCTTTTTAAGTTTTCCTTCAGCAATAAGCTTTGCTTTTTCTGCTTTTATTTTTTTTAGGAGCTCAGATGCTGGTTCGTATAATGTTCCATCTGATAAAGTGGCGGACTTGGAAGATCCCGAAACTAGTTCGGGATGACTTCGGAGAATGGAGTCTCTCCATTCCGAAGTCAGCTTGCCTTGCATTGCTTCACGGAGAAATGATTGGCGGAGTTGGGAGATAAGTTTTTGCTGCGATGAATTCTCTTCTAAAATTGAATCGTTTATTTGTTCCAATCTGATAAACTTATTTTTTATCTCCTTTTGCTTATAAATATCAAAATATGGCAATTCATAATTCCCAAATCTTGAAAGTCCAATAGCTTCTTTTGAAGTACCGGCTTTAGTATTTCTAACAATATCTTCGCGAATTAAATTAAAAATTATGTGGTAGAAACCTAAATCAATAGGAAAATTATTAGGGTCTTTTGGAGTAAGTACGAAACACAAATCGCTTGCAATAAATTTACCGTTTATATAATGTGTACGACCTAATGAGCCAGATGCTGCTGCTGCAAATACTAAAGCTTCACAATCGTGAGTGTAGGTTGAATGAGTTTTCCAATCTGCAGAAGCAGTAATAAAATTAAATTCACCTGGAGTACATTTAGTACTCTGCAATAATCCTTTCTCATAATTAAATAACTTATCAATTTTATATGAACTCATTTTACTGCCGACTTTAATTGTTCCAAAAGCTGATTGCTTTTTTCAAAACTCTTGTGCAGCATTTCTAAAAGTTCTGCGCTGGAGTGTTCTTGTTCTTCTTCTTTCTTAAACGGATTTTTTATATCAAGGTTATATCCGTTTTCTTCGATTGTTTTGATATTCACTTTCCATGCTTGTTCGCTTTCAGTTCTTTTCTTCCACCATTTTTTTACGTCGTTAAATTCTTCAACTCTTATTGGTTTGGTTTTGGAATATGACTTTTGACCTTCCGGCAGTTTATGTTCCCAATACCAGATATCTTTTGTGGGTTTACCTTTTTCAAAAAATAAAAGGTTGGTTGCTACGGTAGCATAGGGCTGAAAAACAGAATTGGGGAGTCTTACTATTGTGTGGAGATTACAGCTTTCCAAAAAATGCTGACGAATTCTTTGCTTAACACCATCGCCGGTAAGAGAGCCATCAGGCAATACAATAGCTGCACGCCCGCCTTCTTCAAGGTAACGAATCATAAGCAATAAAAATAAATCTGCGCTTTCTGTTGTCCTATAGGCTTGAGGAAAATTCTTTTCAACACCGTCACTAACGGATGCGCCGAAAGGAGGATTAGCAAGTATTACATTAACACGGTCTCTTTTTCCTATGGAAGTATATTCGCGGTTAAGGCTGTTGGTGTAATCAACGTTTGGAATTTCAATATCATGCAAGATTAAGTTGGTAACACAAAGCATAAACGGAAGCGGCTTTAATTCTTGACCATGAATATTTTGCTCAAGCAATTTATAGTCGCTTACATTTTTGAGCTTTTTATTCTTTACATGATGAGTAATAACAGAAGTTAAAAAGCCGCCAGTTCCACATGCCGGGTCTAATACTTTTTCCTCAAGTTTAGGATTAATCATTTCAGTCATAAATTCGGTTAAAGCACGCGGGGTATAAAACTCGCCGTAGTTGCCTGCACTTTGTAAATCTCTTAAGATTGTTTCATAAATATCGCCGAACAAATGACGGTCGGAAGAAGCAGTAAAATCGACTTCATTTATTTTATTTATAACCTGTCTTATCAAGGTACCGTTTTTCATATAGTTGTTAGTACCTTCAAATATTTCGCGAATCATAATTGAGCGTTTACTTCCGGTACTTACATCCAGGTTTTTAAGTGCGGGAATGAGTTCATTATCAACAAAAGCCTTTAATTCATCACCGGTAATGCCCTCATCATCTGCAGCCCAATTGCGCCACTGAAGATTAGATGGAATTACGGATTTGAATTTTTTATGAATGAGCTCCAATTCTTTGTCATTATCGTCAAGGATTTTTAGGAACAGCATCCATCCAAGCTGCTCAATTCTTTGAGCGTCGCCGCTTACGCCGGGGTCTTTCCACATAATATTCTGAATCGATTTAACAACATTACCGATATTCTTCACTAAGCAGCTCCGTAAATTTGAGATTCAAGTTCTTTAATTGCTGTAAGGTATTTTTCTTTATCACCGAACAAAGATATTATTTCACTGGGAGATCCGATTTCATCAAAGGGGTTAAGCCTTAAGATTGTGAGGTCTTCAACATTTTCAATACCGCCGTCTGCATACTTATCAAGCAAACTTTCTAAAACATTTCGAGCCTTGCCGGAATACTTTGAAAAATAATTTCGTTTTTTAACATTGTCGGCACGTTCTTTCCTAGAAAGTGGCGGCTGGTCATAAGCAGCGTGGAGAATTAAATCAAAGACGTCCATGTCCTTATTTATATCGTCAAGAAAATTGCCAATGATAATGCCTTGCTCAACAAGTTCATCAATAAGAGCTTGCTTCTGATCGGTTTTATTCCACTTGTTAATAAAGTCATCGAGCGAACGGTAATTTTTTTGTATCTGATTTTTAGTATAATCTTTTAGGCTGCCGGTAATTAAGGAACCGTCACTTCCAACATACTGTACCCTTTCGTTAAGGAGAGAAACATCTACGCCGTTAACGTAAATTTTTTCTCTTACATGATGTTCTTCATTTGTAGATTGTGAATTATCGTAAATATCTTGAGGAGTATCAAATTTAATTTCTTCACCGGACAACTCATCAGTATAATTTTCAGTAATACTTTCTTCTTCTTCAATAGATGGAATTTCATCTTCCGGATCAACAACTTTTATCATAACCGGATCACCGTCAAAATTAGGATCGGCGAAATGGCGGGTTACGTTTCTAAAATCCATAATGGTAAAGAAATATTTATTATACTCTTCGTTAACGCGAGTACCACGACCAATAATTTGTTTGAATTCAGTCATAGAGTTTATATTGCTGTCGAGAACAATAAGTTTGCATGTTTGAGCATCAATACCGGTAGTCATCAATTTAGAAGTTGTTGCAATAACAGGATATGTTTCTTCCGGGTTAATAAAATTATCAAGCTCTCTTTTCCCTTCTTCATCGTCACCGGTTATTTTCATTACATATTTGGAATTAGCGGATACAAGATCGGAATTTTCATTTATAAGAGCCTGACGCATTCTTGCAGCATGTTCTATATCTACACAAAATACTATAGTTTTATCGAAGCGATTATGTTTTTTTAAATATTCAGTAATTCTCTTTGCAACAAATTTGGTACGTTCATCGATAACTAAATTAGCATCATAGTCTCTTGAATAATATTCTCTATCCACAACCGGATTTCCGTTTATATCAGTTTTGCCTTCTTCCGGGCGCCAGCCTTCGAGATCGACATTTATTCCGCAGCGAATTACCTTATATGGGGCAAGAAAACCATCAGCTATACCTTGTTTAAGTGAATAAGTGTAGATGGGATCGCCAAAGTATTCAATATTTGAAACAGTGCTTGTTTCTTTAGGAGTGGCGGTCATACCAATATGAGTGGCATTGTTAAAGTAATTTAAAATTTCTCTCCAAGCGCTGTCTTGAGCAGCACTACCGCGATGGCATTCATCAATCACTACAAGGTCAAAAAAATCTCTGCTGAATTCTTTGTAGACGTCAACAAGGTCTTCATCATAATTCATTAAACCTTGATATAGCGCTAAATAAATTTCATAAGATTTATCAATCATCTTTTTTCTAATGATAGTCATCTTATCGCCAAAGTATTGAAAGTCATTTCGTTTAGCTTGATCGATAAGAGCGTTTCTATCGGCAAGGAAAAGAATTCTTTTCTTAATGCCAGCTTTCCATAAACGATAAATGATATGATATGCAACTAAAGTTTTGCCGGTGCCGGTTGCAATTGTAAGAAGGATACGGTTTTGTCCTTTTGCTATGGCTTCAACCGTACGATTGACAGCTATCTGCTGAAAATATCTTAACTGTTTAAGTGGCTTATAATCATAATCTTGTTTAATAATAGATTCAATTGAGGGATCAGAAATGCCTTTATAAGTTTTGTAAATATTCCATAGTTCTTCAGTCGAAGGAAATTCATCAAGAGAAAGCTGTTTTTCAATTTGACCGGATTTGACAGTGCGATTATGCATAATAAATCCGTCGCCGTTACTGCTGAATGCTACCGGAAGGTCTAAAGTAACAGCGTAGTCAAGAGCCTGCTGTATGCCCGCGATGATAGAATGGTTATTGTCTTTTGCTTCAATCACTGCAACCGGGATATTATGTTTGTAGTAAAGAATGTAATCCGCTCTTTTTTGTTTGCCGCGTGTCCAAACATCGCCTTTAACATAAATCCTACCGGCAGTAAAAGAAAATTCTTCGCGGACTTGTTTTTCGATATCCCAGCCAGCTTGCTGAATTGCTGATGTAATATACTTGGTGCAGATGTCGCGTTCGGAGAGAGATTTTTTGTCTATTGGACTAAAGGAATTATTTTCTGAAGGCATTTGGAATTGAATCCCCTTATAAAATCAAATATTTGTAAGGTGTTTGTTTTTCATGAACTTATATTAACAAAAATTTTTAAGAAAATGAAGTATATTAGGAAAATTAGTATTTGTTTTCTCGCTTTTCGTGCACAATCTTATTTCATTCTATAATCAAATTATATTCTATTCTAGCCGTTATGCGTTTTTAATTTATTAAATACTTCAACCATTGCCAGCGTATCCATCTTGCAGTATTCAAGCAGATTTTTCCTTATCTGTTCTCTCTTAAAAATATTTTTCTCATAATAAAGACTTTCAAATGCAAGCGATGCTGTTCCGCCTTCTTTTATTTCCAGCTTATCATAGCTCATCTCCGGCACCAGCGCCGGTAAAACATATTTGATAGAATACGATCCTTTCATCTCTGGTGTGTAATAGTATCTTTTTTGGAACGGAATCATCAAATCAGCAATCTGGTTAATCCTTTTTTCAATCTCATCTGCAAATTCCGGAAAGTCTCTTGCTATTTCCTTTAGGCGCGTAATTTCGAAAGCCTGATTGTACACCAATATTATTCCTCTTCTTTGTGTATCCTCTAATAACTTAGTAATAAAAGGCACTCGCGGATCGCCGTCTGCATCTGCTAAGAATTCATAATGTTCTAGCTTGCTGTATTCGCTTTCCTGATAATGAAGTGAATATTGAAATGGTATCTGCTGGTACGGTCTTAAATTGTCAAACATAGGCACCGCTAGCTGGAAAGTTTCAAAGTCCATAAAATATATTGGATATTTTATCCCTGATAAGAATTCCTTAACGGCTTTTTTTTCAAAGACTATTTTATTATTTACATGACAATCAACCTGCATCCACTGTTTATCATTCAGCTTATAGTCATCCGGAATATCTTCAAGCTTTACGTATCCATTATTATAAAGATCAAACTTCTTTTCAATTTTAAGATTAGCTATATCAAATACAGAATATTCCGGCATCTTCTTCCAGCATGACCCGTAGAAACTGCACTGATACGGATTAAAGCACTGTACGCCTATCGAAATGTTAGGAATGTCTGTCTGCTTCAGAACTTCTTTTAGTCTTTTAGTTTCGCTTTCTACTATGCCCTGCTGTTCTTGAACAAGTTCTTTGACACTTTCAATTCTAAAAAGCGAACTGATATCAAGCTTACCCTGTCTTATATACTGATTGTTTATATAAATAATCGAAATGTCATTTATATTTAACCCGGAGTTTTTTAATACATAATATTGGATAGCTGCATCGAGAAGGTAAGTCTCTGAAATTGAAGTCGAGCTTTTAACTTCGTACACATTCCACCTATTTCCGTCCATTACTATGATATCGCTTATTACAAGTACGCCGTTAAATTCAAAAGCTGCTTCATAAATTACATTGGCGCCTTTTTCAATTAATTTGCCCGTAATATCAACTGCATCATCAGCCTTCTTAGGATCTGCTGTTCCTGTAACTCCGTCCGGAAATAACTGCTGCGCAAGAATCCCCACATCCGTTCCCCTCTTAAAGACAGCCTGCTGACTTGCGCTGATTTCATCCATCCACTCATAGCGGTACTTATAAAGATAAAGCTGCTTCTCGCATTGCATGCCTTTTAGGAACGAAGACTTGCTTAATAAATGCTGCCCCATATAAATATCAAAATTTTTTATTATAATAGATACATAAATTCTCCTTAATTCTCAACAATTAATCAGATGAATACGAATAAATACTCATATTTTCTGAATGCGCTCTGAATGCACTCTGAATATACTCTGAATGCACATATCTCATATACTTCTAGGCTTGTACTTCTACTTAACTTCCTATTATCTACCTTTTCCATAATACCTGATCTTCCTTACAGCCAATTAATTATTAGCTATTATCGCTTCTACTTTAAATTTTTCAAGTTCACTTCTCATTGCTTCTACTGTAATAGAGTTATAATATTTATCGGTAGTATTCCCATGTTCATGCCCGACGAGTTCCCTCACTATCGATGCATCCATTCCAAACCTTGACCGGCAAAGTGTTATGAATGTCTTTCTAAATGTTCGAGCTGAATAACCGTTACCGTCAAGATCTAATTCCATCAAATAACGATGAACTGCTTTCCCAAGGTTTTCAATATTCCCATAATCCAGCAATGGTCCTATACCTACTTGTTTCATCCTTTCCATCAGAACAGGAACTAGGTCCTTGTGAAATGCAACCGATCGGTACTTTTTCCGCTTCGGAGAGTAATAGTTTAGGACTTGTTTATCAAGGTCAATCTTATCTGATCGAATCGTTAAAACATCAGAAGAACGGAGTCCGGTATAGAATAACAGCAGTACTGCGATCTTAAAATTCCAACTCTTCCCATCCAGATTCTTAAATATTTTTTTGATATGCTCATCCTTGAAAACTATTTTATCCTTTACCTCCGGCTTGGTTTTAACAGCGCGGTTTATCCTGAACATGGGAATATAATTATATTCAAACAAGAAGTTCAAAAAATGATTGCACTGCTTCCCATAACCATGTATTGTGTTCTGGCTTAAGTGAAGCTTCCTAACATTCAAGAGCCAATCTTCCACAGACAATTTGTTTATCAAAACGCAAGGCTGCTCTTCATCAAAGTACGAGGCAAACAATTTATAGAACCTCTTATAATCTTTTATTGTCTTCGGATGCTTTCCTTCATTGATATGCAGGAAATGTTCGAATGCATCTTTGAGCCGGACATTCTTCACCCCGAGCTGCCTTGATTCATTATACCGCTTTGTCAGTTCGTTCTGAAGCTTTTCAGCATACTTCTTAGCCTTTATCTGATTAGCCTGCGTTGCCTTTAGCTTTGTGGACTTAGAACAAGTCTTCTTCAAATTCGGATCATACCATTGTATGTGCAGGACATCTCCTCGTTTTAGAATTACCGCCAATTTAATTTACCTCCATAACTTCATTCAATATATTCTTGCCGTCAAGAGACCTTCCCTTCTTGTAGCTTGAAATGCCAAAGAAATTATTTACTTCTTTGTCGGTAACCACAGGTTTACAATTTGTAATATTTTCTCTTACAACACTCTCTCTTTGAAATCTTAGCAGTTCACGTACCGGAATTTTTCTTCTCCGCCCGATTTCAATTGTCCCGATTTTCCCTTTATTAACAAGGTCAATTAAAGAAAGCTTACTAATTCTTAAAATCTTTGCAGTTTTTGATATTGACAACAACTCTAATTCATCTATTCCCGTACCCATTTTATATTATCTCCTTTTTTAAATTATTCGATTAATGTTTATCCTTGTCTTGTTTATTTACTTTCATAAATTTGGTACCTTCATGCTGGTGTTTTTCTTCTTAATAGCCATCTTATCTGGTGCAATCAATTGCGCGCAATTACATTTTCTATTTGTCAAGATTTAGATAATCAGTTCGTAAGTTCAAGATTTCATTTTAATTGAACGTAGTTCAAATCCTTTTCAGTTGGAAACTGGATCTCAAAATTATTTACAAACAATTCCGAGATTCTTGCCAAAGCCAGTTGAGAATCGATTTCATCGTTCCATTTATATTCTTTCCCGAACATATGTTTGATTAACTGTAGCTTTGTTTGAATTAATGCAGTCACGATTCCGGCTCTGCCCTTAGGCTGTATCTCTTTTATTCTTGAAAAATTTCTGACCAATAAATTTATCATCTTATCCATTATGAAATTCTTTGGATATATACTTGCCGCAATGTAAGCAATATAAGCCGCCTCTTTTTCTTTTTTAAGCAAAAGTCTTCCCATGTCATCAATTGCTCTTAGCTGCTCAACATTGATTTTTTCTCCCGTCATAAAATTTGGGAGCGTTGTAAATTCCCGATACTCACTAAGGACAATTATCTCGTTACAACAATTTTTCTTTTCCAACTCTATTAACAGCTTTTCTCTTGTGGTCGAAGGATGAATCTTCCAAACCACAGAGATATCAAATTGTCCATTATGCTTATAATCCTGCCAGCCGGAAGGCATAAATTTAAATTCGCACTTTAGAAGCTTGTAATCGGGAGACCTTTTATCAATCAGCCACCCATCCGGACTATTAACTATCTTACCTTTTGGGTCCGTTACAGATTGAATGAAAGATAAGCCCGTTATCTTTTCACATGCTTCTTTTGAAAATAAATTTCTTGTTGTTTGTTCATCAATTGGTTTAATTAACATTTTTTCTCCTTATCATTTCTTTGTATTTAGGTCTTTAATTTTTAATTGCAGAAGTGAGTCTTGTATAATCTTTTCTATTTCGTCCCAATATTTATGTAAAGCACAAGGACTCTTTCCAGAGCATTTGCCTTTATTTAGGATGCATTCTTTTTGGGGACTTGAACCATCGATTTGTTTCATAATAATGGAAACAGTACTATTGAGACCTTTTTCAGTTATACTAAAACCGCCATTTTTACCCTTTGTTGATTCGATATATCCATATTTAGAAAGCCGCTGCAATATTTTGGCTAAATAGTGATATGGTATTTTCTCCGCCTTAGCAATTTCAGATGACAGAACTAGTCCATCGTTTGCATGGTCAGCCAAATAAATAACTGCCTTCAAAGTATAGCTTAATGACTTGTTAAAAATGCGCATATCATTTCTCCTTAGATTTTGTTGAATTAAAATTTGATTGAATAAATAGGTTTGCTTAGACTTTTATTTCAAACTTGAAATAATAGGTCTTTTACACAAAAAGGAAATTCATTACAACCTTAAGCTGTAAATAATTTGTTTAATTGAGGACTTGCAAAAAGTCTGCTAATATTTTAGTTAGTGAAAAATTGGAAATTAGGTTAAAGAATATTACAACATGATTAAATTATCCCCCTCGTATTTTATTGATAAAAAATTAGTCCATGTCGTTTAACAGTTTGAATAGATATTTTTTAATATTAATTCCTGCTGCATCTAGATCTAACAGATACATGTTGATGACAATCGTTCCGAATGGTCCACGACTTCTATCATATACTATTTTGTACCAATATTATCGTGTCTTAATTCTGAAGAAGTTTCATCCTCACTTTGTATATTAAATCCTATATTAAAAGTATGTTTATAGTTATTTGCTTCAAGTTTTAGATTTTCTTCCTCATCTTTATCACATAGTCTAATATATTCGGCACTGGCTATTTTACTAGCATAAACGTTTAAAACAAGAAGCCCATTTTTTACGGGATAATGTTCATATTTATATATACTTTTTGGCGGGAAAATATTAGTTTTTCTTATATAGTTAAAATTAGATTTGATGTCATTTCGTAATTTGGAAATTTTTCCTCCTATCGATTTAACAATCATTTCCAGACTAAGAATTTCGTTACCGTCCATATTCCTATTATTTTATTTCCTTTTATCAAAGATATTTGTTTCATTCCAATTAATATAAGATTATCAAATCTTTTCAAAAAAATGTTTGGAAGCATCGATGTTTATTTAATTTTCTGTAAAAACCCTTTTCAATTTGAAATGTGCAATAAACTGGGGCAGTAAATTTTTATTTCGCTTAATATTTTTGCAATAGTTTTTGCCATAGTTGCTATTGGCAACTACGCATTTTTAAGTCTAAATTAGGTCAATTTGGATATTTGGTTGCAATTCTTTAAAATAAAAAACCTCGAAAACATTCGTTTTTCGAGGTTTTAGAGCTGGCAGTCGGATTTGAACCAACGACCTGCTGATTACAAATCAGCTGCTCTACCAGCTGAGCTATGCCAGCAAATTTAGATTTCAAAACTAATATTTTTTCACTAGATGAGCAAATGATTTTAATATTTCTAATTATCTAAACTAATATAATTTTCGCAATAGTTTCTAACAGCAAATTAAATTGAAGGTGTGGTTTAATTTGATTAAAATTGCGCCGTCATTTTTATATAACAATTTCCAATTTTGAAATGATCCCGACTCAAATTAAGATTCTTGAAAAAGCTAAATTGCAAATAACTTGGGAAGATAATACCAAAACAATAATCGAATTACCTTACTTGAGAGACGAATGCCCTTGTGCCGGCTGCAAAGGAGAAACAGTATTATTAAAAACTTATCGCCCGGCAAAACCTGCATCTAATAATCCCGACAGGTATAAATTAAAGGATATTCAACAAGTCGGTAATTATGCTATTCAATTAACATGGAATGATGGTCATAATACTGGCATTTATACCTGGAGCTACTTAAAAGAACTTGAACGAACTCAAAATGAAAAAGGACACCACAATTATAAAGATTTTATTTAATGCTGACTAAAAACGACCTAAAATATTACTCTTCACTTCATAGAAAAAGGTACCGCGATGAAGAAAAGAAATTCATTGTCGAAGGTATTAAAAGCTTGGAAGAAGGATTGGGAAGTAATTTTAAATGTGAAGTAATCTTTGTTACATTTCAATTTAATGAAGAGAATAAAAAACTCATCTATGAATTCAAGAAAAAGGGATTTAAAATTGAAGTCCTAAAGAATATGGAATTTCAAAAAATCAGCGATACGGTTACGCCGCAGGGAATTGCTGCCGTATTTCTTAAACCTTCACACACACCAAATTTAATAAATGACCTTGAACCGAATATTATTTGCTGCCTGGATGATGTTTCTGATCCCGGTAATGTAGGTACTATCATACGCAATTGCGACTGGTTTGGGATCGAAGATATAATTTCGTTATACAATTCAGCAGATGCGTACAGCTCTAAAGCAGTACGGGCAAGCATGGGATCAATCTTTCATGTTCGCCTCTATTATGAAATTGACGCAAAGAATCGACTTATAAAACTTCAAGAAAAAGGATATAAAATTCTTTGCGCAGACCTAAAAGGCAAAAACATTTTCGATTTTGAACCAACAGGTAAGAATGTAATTATCTTTTCAAATGAAGCTAATGGACCTTCGGCGGAAATTTCTTCTCTAATTGACGACAGCATCACAATCCCGAAATTAGGTGCCGCGGAATCACTTAATGTAGCCAGTGCATCGGCTATTATATTAGGGCAGCTCACTAAATAATAAAAATTTGACGAAACCGACAAAATCAATTTTGTTATTCAATTATTTTATTTATATTTTATTACTCTTCATTTAGGTTCTAATTGAACCGGGATTATGAGAGACATTTCTAAACGCCGGGGAATATGCGCGCTTAAACTCACTGACTTTTAGACGAGCCGTTTTTCTATTATTGATTTTTAATTGGATTAAATAATACTAATAACTATTTAAGGAACGTATATGCCATTATCTAAGATTGCTTTTTTAGAAACTTATAACATTGACAACAATGAAGGAATTATGGGCGCTATTCTTGTCACCGATTCAGATACTAAGCCGCTTGAATTTCGTGTAACTGCACCAATTAAGCCGACGAACTTTCAGAAAACTTTGTACGGAAATGTTTTGATGGAACATATCTTGGTAGAATTAATTTCTGTGCCTTTACTTAGTGCAGTAAGCCAGGAAATTGATTTAATCCTGGTACGAGATCCTTTATTTTTAGGCGCTAACAATAAACAAGGAGTTAGAGTTCTAAGAGTTTATAACGGGAACGATTCACAAAATAAGAATGGATACGTAAAAGAGGAATTGCGTGCAACAGCCGGCGACAATTCAAAAATCTTTATTGAGACATCAAAGAAATTCGAAAATGAACTTCCAGAAATTCGCGACAAACTTAATTCCATATCTGAGAGCAGGAATCTATTGGAGCCTTTCGAACGCTTGAAAACAGCATGCGAGCAAGTTCATCTTCAGAAAACCGGCGATTAATGTCTGATCTTAAAAATAAAATAAGGAAGCTAACGGCTTCGAAGATTTCCAATTTGGAAAATGTGGAAATCTTTGCCTGGGATAAATGGATAAGAATGCCGTCTTGGGAATCCATGGAAATCAAACCGCTTTTTTCTAAACTTGACAAGACTGATAAGATTATTCTAAACATTCTTTCTCCAGATACCACGGATTATAAGATTTCAATTGCAAAAGTTAAAACTTTCAAATCTTCCCATAAGATTTATAATTTTAAAACGCGATCCAATCTTGTTTTTTTTCAATTCGGAAAAACTTCGTCGCATAATGTTCCGGTTAAATTCAATCAGGAACTGAAGCAAATTTTTTCTGCAGACATAGTAAACGAATCGAATTCTGTCATACTTAAAGTAGATGGTCACCAGAAAAAAACAATCACCAGGCAGCTTAATCCGGCCATCATGGATTTCCCTCTTGGAATATCATATAATACACGAAATAAACCCGGGGAAAATATTTCAACTAATAATATTGATTTTGGTTTTCACCTTAAAAAACCAGATGATTATAAAATATTTATTCAAGTTACTGATCCTATAGAAGTTGCTTATGACATAAGTAAGCCAGCCGTTATAGATTATCTGTCTAGATTACTTCCGAAAATTTATAAAATATCGCTGCTTAATACTTTTGAAGAAATAAAATCCGGACTAAATAATTTCTTAATAAAAATTGATCTGTTGGATAAATTTCCGTCGACTTACAATTTCAATTTTGAAAATATTTCCGTTGCCGGACTTCGTTCACTTTATTTTAAAAGCGACTTGATATCGTCTGTTGACAAGAGAATCTACATTGAAAAACTATCACCGCTGGATGTTCACTTCAATAAAATCTATTTCCCGGAGTTATTGAACGACGAAAGATCAACCTTTTCCATTTTATACAATGATATCAACCTGGAATTTACGCCTTCAATAAAAAATTTGTCCTCACCTGCTTTAGAAAATGTCAATCAACTGCTTCAGCCTAAATCGAAACCGATTATTAAATCACAAAAAGTTAACTTGGCAGATTTAATTTCAGATAAATCAGTACCGAAAAAAGTGGTAGATCAAATTCCAGGTACGGAAAGAATAGATAATTGGATTGAGCTCGATAAAGAGCAGAAGCTTGAATACGACCAGGAATTCTTTCATGCACAAAATCAGATCTGGGATATTTATCAGACAGGTAATCCTTACCGGCTGCAGGCAAAGGTTTTTACACTGATACATCAGCTAAAACAGATACTTAATTTTTCCTCTAAGGCTAAGTCTAGTAAAAAATCAGATCTTTTCTTAGACCAGATTTCTTCAATGAAAAATTCAAATCAGAAAGCAATAGTATTTTCACAGTACGATAAGTTCGGAACTCAAAAGCTAACGGAAATATTTAATGGCGCCGAAATAAAATTTATCACTTGTCTGCCCGGCATTCCTCAGAATGAGTTTGAGACTAGCTTAAAGAAATTTGAGAAAGATGGATCAATCACCGTTCTTTTAATTGCTGCTAAAGCTTTGCCTGTAAAAGTTCAAATAAAAAATTTCGATGCTATAATTCATTTTGATCAATGGTGGGTGCCGGTTTCACAATGGCAGCTTGAAGACAAATTAATAAACGGGAACAAGTCTCCGCTCAAGATTATAAATTATTTTACTAAAGATACTATCGATATTTCTATTAAATCAAAGCTTGATGAATACGGTCTTCTAAACAAAAACATAGTCGAAAATGTAGGCGCCGATTCTTTTTCAAAACTGATGAATGAAAATGACTGGTTCGATATGTTCAGACTTGAGTCGGATAAAAAGAATGTAGAATTGAATGTTAAAATTTCACTGGATGAATTTTTAAAATTACCCGTTGAGAATATTTTGGATAAGCTAAATCAACTATTTATAAATCTCGGATTCAGAAATATTTCTTACAAGGATAATTCAGAAGAAAAGATTTTCGTTCTTAAAGGTAATTATCAAAAAAAGGGACAATTGTTTGAATTAGCTGCTTTTTATTTTTACGGCAGCGAATCTCCGGATAATCAATCATTACAGGCTTTATTCAATAGTTTACCTGAAGTTAAAACTGGAAAAATCTTTATCGTAAACCTGAATAAAGATTTTAACCGCACGCGGTCATCGTTTTCTGAAAATGTTTCCTTAATTGATGCTAAAGCTCTCTTCAACTATCTTCGGGTTTTCAGACTAATCTAAAAAATAATTTCTGTAAGTGAGTCTCGCCTTTACTTCGTACTAATTTCAGGCAGAAAATTTAAAGGTGTTTCTCACTTAATTTCTGAACTTGCGCAGAAATAATTTTCTTGTCTGTCCTTGTCATTCCCACAAAAGTGCAAATCTATTTTTTTTTTTCGCATTGTAGATGTCCGCTGCGGATACGAAATTCTTTATTTTATTATCTTGTTTTACATCTATAGATAATATTAACTTGCGAAAAGATAATAACTTTTCTAGAATAGTTATTATTAATTTGCGAAAAAATATTATTAATTCACATGTTTTAAATATAAATATGCGAATTTGGGCTAAATTCGAACAAATCTAAAGAAGCCCCATAAATGATAAATAAACATCTTCAGGTTCATTAAATAAATTGAGTTATTTAAGAAGAAGTAATTTCCTTGCCGAAATAAAATTCCCGGCTTCTATCCGGTAGACATAAACTCCGCTTGGAAGTTCAGAGCCGTCAAATTTAATAGAATATTTCCCTGCCGGTTTAATTTCATTTACAAGTGTTGCCACTTCCTGTCCTAAAATATTAAAGACTTTTAATATAACATGACCTGCATTAGGGATCTGATAATTAATCGTCGTCGTAGGATTAAATGGATTCGGATAGTTTTGACTTAGGTTGTAAGTATTTATACCCGCAAAAGAATTATCTTCAATACCTGTTACCACAGAAGTATCCGGAACAGGAAGCTGAATATTTGTAAAGATATGAAATTCACCAGGCGCTAACTTTATTCCGACAGTCTGTATGTTGAAGGCAGTACCGGTAAAATAATCATACCACGTGCCGGTATAAGGGAAAGCATTTCCTGTTACGCCGAGACTATCAACATCAAAATTTCCTACAACCACTACATTCATAGCAGGGCTTGTAAGAGTAATAGTTTTTACATTTCCGGTAAGATTTGTACTGAAATTAGTGGTACTAAAAACATTATAATTTTCTTTCAGCTTAATCAGAGCCTCAGTTACTTTGTAAAGGCTCATTCTACGAGTATCGTTAAGATAATTCCAGAGGATCGGTTTATCGCCTGTTCTTCCGTTATAATTTATAGAATAATCATAACCAAGCTCGCCGAACTGCCAGAGCATTTTTGGTCCAGGCACTGTATAGAAAAACGCTGAGCAAAGCTTTATTCTATTTATGGCAGTTGCTAAATCTTTAATATTATAGCTGCCATTTGAATTCCCATAATTCAAACATTGGTACATCATTCTTTCTTCGTCATGGCTTTCCATGTAGCCAACTAATCCCGGAGTATTCCATCCCCATGATTTATAAGATATTCCTGATAAATCCCAGCCTGAAGTATAGCCCATTGCAGCTTGCTGATAATGGTATGCCATATTATCCCAAACCATCATACCATAATTTGCAACTGTATCTTCTTCTGCACCAGTAACAAACTCTTCTAAAATTATATAAGCGCCCGGACTTACTGCCCACATTGAATCAGCAATTGATTTATCGGTAGCCACTCTAGTTGGATCATAAATGCTCTGCCAATTGTTGTAACCGTTTGGAGCTTGTGTATATCCTCCAGCCAGATCAAATCTAAAACCATCAACGTTGTAATTCTTCAGCCAATATCTTGTAAAACGATGAATGTAATATTTTGTTTCCGGGCTCGAATAATTAAAGTCATTGCCGACATTATAAGGATGCGTTGCTACTGGATTAAGCCAAGGATTATTTGCTGCCGGACGATTATTTGTACTATCCCAATAAAGCCTTGCAAGCGGCGATGAACCCATTATGTCGTTCATGGGTGCATCAAGTATAACTGCCATTCCATTCTGATGAGCAACATCTACAAAATGCTTAAGACTGTCTGACGGTCCATAATATTTATCCGGTGCAAAATCAAAACTGGGATTGTAGCCCCAACTGTCATTGCCTTCAAATTCCATTACCGGCAATAACTCTATTGCATTAACACCAAGTCTCTTCAAATAAGCTATGGTATCAATTAATGTATGGTAAGAATGAGTTGAAACAAAATCTCGCACCAATAGTTCATAAATAACAAGATCTGAGTTAGCAGGTCTTTTGAAATTAGTTGCTTGCCAGTTGTAAGGATCCTGACCGGTTTGAAGCACAGAGACTATTTCAGAAGTCTTTCCGGCAGGATATGCTTTTAAATTCGGATAGACAATATTGCCGGTCGGAGATGAGTTTATATATTTGTCGTTATCAGGGTCTAAAATTTTATGAGTAAAAGGATCAGCAATTCTGATATCTCCGTCCACAAGATATTGAAAAGCATATTCCTGACCCGGAGTAAGATTGTGCAATGTAATCCACCAAATAACGCTATCTTGATTAACCTGGTATTCATTCATCAAATAGGAAGTATTAACTTCCCAATTATTAAAATCACCAATTGCATATACAAAGGATTTATAAGGGGCAAACAAAACCAGTGTTGCTGTTGTAGGATCATTTGCATCATAATTAATCCCATACTCAACACCTGCAGGTGGAGGAGCTTGTTGTACTGCCGGATTAACAACAATGGCGAATGTCAGTGAATCAATGTTACCGGAATTATCCAAAGCCTTAACTGTAACATGATTAATCCCGGAAGGAAAATTATTTGTAAAATAAGCATAGGTAATAGTATCGCTGCTTACCTGTCCCATCAAATTCCAATTTATGTAAAGCGATAAACTTTTTAACGTTGTTCCAACTGAAACAGCCGTAGCCGAAAGATTAAGTGTATCATTTGGATTTGCAAACAATGGTGCATTCAACGGATCACTGAACTGTTGAGGCAAAGTTGGATTGTTCAAAACCAAATTTAGCCCGGTTGAATATAAAGGGACAAAAATATCAGGTCTAGTTTGTTTTGTTCCATCTGCACTTCTAAAAACAAAGTCTATTGCCGTAATATGTTCAGAAGTATCACTCAAATGATAAAACATTCTCGGGTAACCTATTGTCAATTTATATAAATTAGTACCTTCGCTTGTTAATGCCGGCTGAGTAGAATTATTACCCCATGTTCCAATTACATGTTGCCATAAACCGAGATTTGTTGTAACACCAGTATGCGAATAAACAATTCCGGTATAATTCAGCAGCTCCGATGCGCCTGGCTGCGAAGCGTCGAATATAACTACAATAGAATCATTTTCAGTGGGATATTCAGGAATGGTCCTGACAATCTGAGAAAATAAAAATTGAAAATTGAAAATTACCAAAGATATTATTACCAGTTTTAACTTCATTCATGTTCCTAAATTATTTACATCATTTTATTAAACGCAGGCTTGCCGCCTTTTACCCATGCGGTATAAAGAAGTGCAGCAAAATCTTTTGCAGCGTTATTAAATTGAATTTCTGTTATATACTTGGTTCTAAACCAAAGTAAGTTATAGTATGCATTGCTTCTTCTGGAATTTGTCTGCTTGAAGGCAAAGTTATCAGCATCCATTAGAACATTGCAGACAGAATTAGCATCCGAGATATAATTAAAAATAAATTCTTCAGGATTTTTCACAAGAGTGACCGGCTGAGGATCAAATGACGAGTCCAGCTCTGCCAGATGATCATCCACCATATGAATTTCATAACGCGCATGAACGCCTTTCTGATCAGTTAACTGTCCATTATAATTCATTACGGTATGCATCGGCTGATGCCCGTCTGCAACATAATGACCGAGATCTGCTGCAAGCCTTAGTGCCTTTGCTTTATCATGATCTTTAAAAGCCTGGATTAAATTCTGATAGGTTTGCAGTGTTGCCCATGGCAGAATTCCTTGTTTGACAACTTCTTTCTCGCCATATTCAGCAATTAGTGAATCTTCATTCTCAACCATATTGCCGGCTAAAAATTCTTTGTAAAAATCAATATCGATAAAATGCTTTGGGGCTTCAGTTTTATCATCTTTCTTTCTAAGATCGGGATCAGGCGCATGTTCCGAAAGATAGTCCGCCCACTTCTTATAACTATTCATCGAAGCAGGAAGATATAAAACAGATTTTTTGCTTATAAGCTTATGTCCCTGGTCTCCCCACGGAAATGATGAGCTTGTTAGAAAGAAAAAACTTAAAATAATTACTGATACAATTTGCAGATTTTTTTTCATATTCTTTATCCCGTTATTTTGTAATATAACCTTTTTTACTATTGCTTGAATAATTGAAATTCCAAAAGGTGATTCAATTAGAAGTTCGGGACGAAACTTAGCACCCAATTTGATTAAATCAAAAATGAAATGATACTACCCGAATAGGTGGTTTTCTAAATATCAAATTCTTTAAATTGTATAAAATCCTTAAATTTGTGGGAAAATTTTTATTCATCTTAACAAACAGAATTCAATTTTATGCTTAGCAAAGAATTTATAGAGCTCGAAGAAAAATACGGCGCACATAATTATCATCCGCTTGATGTAGTAATAAATAAAGCCGAAGGCGTTTGGGTTTATGACGTCGACGGTAAAAAATATCTGGATTGTCTGGCAGCTTATTCAGCTGTTAATCAGGGACACTGTCATCCAAGAATTGTTAAAGCTTTGAAGGATCAAGCTGAAAAGGTTACACTTACTTCGCGCGCATTTAGAAATGATCAACTTCCTTTTTTATATAAAGAATTATCAGAGTTAACCGGATATCAAATGGTCCTTCCGATGAACTCCGGCGCCGAAGCTGTTGAAACAGCACTTAAAGCTGCAAGGAAGTGGGGCTATAAGGTCAAAGGAATTAAAAATAATGAAGCAGAAATTATTGCATGCTCAAATAACTTTGCCGGAAGAACAATTTCTATAATTAGCTTTACAACAGTTGATCAATATAAAGATGGTTTTGGACCTTTCACTCCAGGGTTCAAAGTTATTCCTTATGGTGATTCGGTTGCTCTTGAAAAGGCAATTACAAAAAATACCGCTGCTTTTCTTGTAGAGCCAATACAAGGAGAAGGAGGAGTAATAGTTCCTCCGTATGGTTATTTGAAAAAAGCATTCGACATCTGCAAAAAGAATAATGTACTTTTTATTGCCGATGAAATACAATCCGGTCTTGGCAGAAGCGGAAAGTTATTTGCGTTTGAGTATGAAAATATTCATCCTGATGTGGTTATTATCGGGAAAGCACTTTCAGGAGGATGCTACCCTGTCTCGGCAGTTTTATCTTCAAGCGAAGTACTCGGAGTTTTCAATCCGGGCGACCATGGCTCTACATTTGGAGGCAATCCGCTTGCAGCAGCTATCGCAAGAGAAAGTATAAAAGTTCTGCTTGAAGAAAATCTGATTGATAACTCCTTTAATATGGGAGAATATTTTAGAGAAAAGCTCCGTGCTATTAAATCAGAACATGTAAAGGAAATCCGAGGGAAAGGATTATTTATTGGAGTTGAACTAAAGCCAGAGGCAAACGGCGCACGAAGATTCTGTGAAGCTTTAATGGAAAAAGGAATTTTGTGTAAAGAGACTCATGAAAATGTTATAAGATTTGCACCGCCGCTTGTTATTACTAAGAATGAAATTGACTGGGCTCTTCCGAGAATTAAAGAAGCATTAGAAATGGATTAATTGTTTGTTGATTGTGGTTTTTAGTCTGTAGTATTTTGTTAATGAAAAACTATTGACCACAACCAACAAAATTTTCAGTCAATAAAATCCTTCAAAATAACTTTTGTATCTTCGATGGCGTTTCTTAAGCTGCTTATTCTTTGAGAGATGTTAGCAAGATCGTTATTCTTACCGGAGAGCTCAATGCCAAGAGATTCATCACCAATTTTTTTTGCACCTACCGAATAGCTGGCACCTTTCATGGTGTGAGCTTCGTTTATAATTTTATCGATATTGCTTTCTGAAACAAATTTTTCAAGCCTGACGAATCGTTCTTCTACATCCAGAACATAGCTCTTTAATAAATCAGTTTGGAATTCTCTGTCGCCCAGACTCATCTTTTCAAGAACACTAAAATCAAATATCGGCTGGCTCTCTTCTTTAATATTTTTTTGAATCTTTTCTGTCTGCCTCTGTACATTTAGCCATCTATCAAGAATTTTTATTAACTGATCCGGAATAATTGGTTTGGAAATATAATCATCCATTCCGGCTTCGATACATTTTTCTCTATCACCTATTAACGCATGAGCAGTTATAGCTATAATCGGAACTTTACTTGAATCTGAATTAAGCTTCCTTATTTCTTTTGTTGCAGTAAAGCCGTCCATCTCCGGCATTTGAACATCCATAAGAATCAGATCATATGAATTTTCTTTAACAGCTTTTATTGCCTCAATTCCATTAATAGCAGATTGAGCAAAGTAACCGGCATCATTAATAATTCTAAGCGCTACCTTTTGATTTATCAAATTATCTTCTACTAAAAGGATTTTATATTTATTTCTTTCTTTCTTCAATCCTTCAATTACCATTGGATCTCTTATTATTTGGTTAGATTTATTTTCGAAATCTTTCTTTGCGTTACTCTGAATTTTGCGGCTAACGTTTTTCTGCTTCTTTAGCTGCACCGAAAAATAGAACCGGCTGCCTTTGCCTTTTTCACTTTCAACATCAATCTCACCGTTCATCATTGAGACGAATTGCTTGCAAATTACGAGTCCTAACCCCGTTCCGCCAAATTTTCTTGTATGTGAGCCATCTGCCTGTGTGAACGGTTGAAACAATTCGCCGATCCTATCCGCAGGAATCCCGATTCCCTCATCAGTAACCGATGCATTTAATACTACCGATTCATCTTTTTGTTCCTTTGTAGAGATGTCGATCCGCACGCTGCCGTGATCGGAAAACTTTACTGCGTTGCTCATCAGGTTAAGAAAAATCTGTCTCAGCCTTGTCGGATCACCTATAAGCGAAGTGATTGTTCCTTCTGCTATGTTGGTAACAAACTTCAATCCTTTCTCATTTGCCTTCTGCGAAAGTAGAGAAATTGATTCTCCTAAAATATCATTTAAATCGAAATCTGTATTTTCTAATTCCATTTTCCCAGATTCAATTTTGGAAAGATCAAGTATGTCGTTTATAATTTCCAAAAGAAGTTCGGCAGAATGCCTTGCATTGGTAGAAAATTGTTTCAGTTCATAATCATCTTTATATGCACCTTTCTCTATCAAAGTAAGGAATCCGAGTATTCCGTTCATAGGAGTTCTTATTTCATGGCTCATATTTGCGAGAAACTGACTTTTAATCAAAGCAGATTGGGTAGCTTGTTTAGCAAGCTGATCTGATTTTAACTTCTCACCTCGTAATGCTTCTTCTGCTTTCCGCCTCTTGTCATCAGCCATAATTTGATCGGTAATATCTTCCATACTTCCTTCAAAGTAGAACTGATTACTTGAATCATCCCTAACGATTCGGTCGTTTACTCTTACAATAACTAATGATCCACTCTTTTTCTTTAGAGTAAGTACATAATTATATACTGATCCTTTTTCTTTTAATTCTTCGAGAAGCTTTTCTCTTTCCCATCCATACCGGTAAATATCCTTGGTAATATCTACATTCAACAGATCTTCTTTACTTTCGTATCCTAAAATTTTTACCATTACAGGATTAACAGTAAGAAATTTACCTTCAAGACTAGATTGAAACATTCCGGATGAAGAATTTTCGAAGATAGAATGAAATTTCTTTTCGGAAAGCTCTATAAGATAAGAACCTTCCGCAAGCTGCATCCTTAACTTGAAATTTACTGCACTTCCGACAACCGAAATAACACTTAAGAACAGAACAAATATTACCGACTCATACATATTCGGAAGGAAATATATTGTATGGTCATTTAGTAAAATTGCACTCGCAAAAACTATATTATAATAGATTGCTACGATTATCTGGTTCTTTACATCCCAGCTCAGGAATAAAGCAGAAGTAAATATCATCAAGCCTACAATCTGCGCATTTACCACAAGTGTGGTTGGCATCAATAAAATCATATAGCCTGAAGATATTATTATTACCGCAAGAAGAATATGTACAAGCAGGATTGGTCTTTCTCTTCCGAACTTCGTGTACATTATTACAAGAACTGAAAAAGAAATAAGCGTAGCTAGCAGCCTGGTTACATAAACCTGAAATGAATATTGAGAGAAATACCGCACTTCAAATACCATGGCAAACAAGCCGGAGATTGCTATCAGCAGAGCCATTACTTTTAGAGGAGTAACCAGAAGAGACTTCGATTCTTTCCTATAGAACTCATATTCTTTAGACGAAAATGCTATCTCACCGTTATATATGTAATCAAAAACAGATTTGGTGCTCACGCCTGACATCCGTTGGTATTCTTTCTAAACATGATTTTAACTCCGTATAGGAAATTAGCTATACTCTAAATATTTTTCCACCTAAAACTAATAATAATTTTATTCAGTTATGGAAAATTTTTTATATTCAATTGATGTTTCTATTCTGTATTTCTTCAATCACACACTTTCATGCGGTGCTTTAAATAAATTCTTTACAATAATTACCAACGTAAACAACTGGTATATTGCTTATATAATTTTACTCGGTATAAGCTTTATTAAAGGCGGAAGAAAAGGCAAAATTGCTGCGGTCGGTGTTTTAATTTTAATCCTGGTTACAGATCAGGTAAGCGCGGGACCGATTAAAGATTTTTTCCACAGAGTCCGTCCGTGCGGTGCATTGAAGGACGTAATTACACCGCTTGGCTGCAACGGCACTTTTTCCTTTCCGTCCAACCATGCGGTTAATAATTTTGCAGCAGCGTTCTTTTTCTACAAATTATTTCCGAAGATAAAATGGGCTGTGTTTATCGCAGCTTCGCTTGTTGCACTTTCAAGAGTGTATGTTGGACTTCATTATCCTTCGGATATTTTAGGCGGCGCCATTATCGGCTCGGCTTTCGGTTATGCATTTGGTTTTGCAGCGCTTAAGTTAGATGAATTTTTAAAAACTAAATTTGAAAAGATTTCCAAATCATGAAAAAAGAATTATCAGAGAAATTAATCATCCGATCTGCGGAAGAAAAAGATATTCCAACAATCTATTCTTTTATAAAAGAGATTGCCGAGTTTGAAAAGCTTGCTCATGAAGTAGAAGCAACCGAAGAAGGCTTAAGAAAATATTTGTTCGGCACAAGAAAATATGCAGAAGTATTAATTGCAGAATATGACGGCGAGCCAGCCGGACATGCATTTTTCTTCCATAACTTCTCAACATTTAAAGGAAAGCCCGGAATTTATCTTGAAGATCTTTATGTAAGAAAGCATCTGCGCGGAAAAGGGATAGGCAAAGCATTGCTTCTTGCCTTAATCAAATTAGCTAAAGAAAGAAACTGCGGTAGAGTTGAGTGGGCAGTCCTAAATTGGAATAAACATGCAATTGACTTTTATAAAAGTCTCGGTGCAGTGCCGATGGAAGATTGGAAAATCTTCAGATTGACTGAAGATAAATTTTGATCTTTAATAATTATATTCTGACAGATTGATTATCGTTCCGGACATCCCGTTGTTCAATTAAAACAGTCTGAATCTTTACTTCGTGGGAAAATTTTATTACATCGACGGTATAATTTCCCACGTTGTTAGTAGTATTTTTCACTTCTTTAGTTAATTTAATAACATCTCCGGTAAAATTATTTACATCCTCGGAAAAGATTTTTACTCCGTAGGTAAAAATTTTTAATCCGTCAGTTCAATTTTCAGTTATTTCCTTCGAAATATTTGTAAAAACGAAGCAACATCATTTTATCAAGATCATTTTTCTAACTTCTCTGAATTTTCCGGCTTCAATTGAGTAGAAATAAATTCCGCTTGGAAGATTAGAACCGGAAAACTGGACTTCATATTTCCCTGCCGGTTCTATTTTATTTACTAAAGTAGAAACTTCTTTCCCAAGAATGTCATAAACTTTTAAAGTTACATGGCTAACTGCTGAAATCCGATAGCTGATTACTGTAGTAGGATTAAAAGGGTTCGGATAATTCTGATAAAGCTTGAATGACTGCGGTGTTTCGGATTGTACTAAATTGACTCCGGTAGTAATGCTTCCGGTGTACCTTACAACTGCAAATGCATATAGATTATAAAAATTATTATATAGAGAACTTCCCGAAGCAACTATTTTTCCATCAGATTGAATTGCTACAGAATTTGCTTTATCATCTCCGCCAGTGTTGAATGGACCGACGTCTGTCGTTGTAATTCCGGCATTGCCAAAGGTATTATCCAAACTTCCATTTGAGTTATATCTTGCCAAAGCGAAAAGATTACTTCCTTGTGAGTTATAAGAGAAACCAGCTACAACTATTTTATCATCGCTTTCCACTGTTACTGCATTTATCCGGTCGTTATTGTGTCCGATTGATGTAACACTTACTCCACCGCTGCCAAAAGAATTGTCGATACTGCCGTCTTGATTAAAACGGATTAAGGTAAAATCATCTTCAATACCGCCTTGATAAGTATTTTCAGAAAAGCCACCTGCAATAATTTTGCCGTCGCTTTGAAGCGCAATTGAATTTATTTCTTCATTTGTATCGCCGACAAAAGCCAGAGAAATTCCGCTGCTGCCGAACGTGTTGTCTGCATTTCCATTTGCATCAAAACGAAGAACAGCAAAATAATATTTGCCGTCAGTTATATTACCGGTATATCCTCCGATAACAATTTTACCATCATTTTGAATTAATACTGAATTAGCAATATTAAAATATTCAATTTTCCCGGAGAGTATAAGGGCGTTTGTAATAATTCCTTTTGTACCGAAAGTAGAATCGATACTGCCATTCGGATTGTAACGGACTAATGCAAAAGCATACACCGCTTGATTTGAAATTACTTCAAATGAAGATCCCGCGGCTACAATTTTTCCATCGCCTTGAATAGTTAAGGAATGAATCTCGTCATCCGATTGAGAAATAGAAGTACTAACAATTCCGTTAGAACCAAAAGTACTATCGCGGCTGCCGTCGGTATTATAACGTACTAAAGCAAAGTTTCGCTGGCTTCCGGCACCTCCGATAGATGTATATCCGGCGGCAATAATTTTACCATCCGGTTGAAGTAATCCGCAGAAAGCTTCGTCATCAGTATAGCCAATCGCAGTAGTATCAATTCCATTTATTCCGAAAGTGCTGTCGATAGTACCGTTCTGATTATAACGCATTACACAAAAGAATGATTGACTTCCGTCTCCTATTGTTCCAACTAAAACAATTTTACCGTCTTTTTGAATTAAAGTAGAATAAGCGGTACCGGACATTCCGATACCGCCTATTCCGGTAAGTGTAGTGGTAGCAATCCCAGTTGAATTAAAAGTCTTATCAAGCTGTCCGTCTTGTGCTTTTAAATTCGTACCGAATAAGACAGTGAGAATTAAAAAAAAAGTATAAATTATTTTTTCAAATTTCATCTTGTTACCCACAAAAATTATTACAACTAATATTCAATTTCATATATGAAGTTATTTAACGGTTTATAGTCAGTCAGAACGTGTTTCAGAATCAAAATTTTTAGTTGTTAAAATGTTGATTCGAAAATTTTCGGAACAGAATAAAAATCGCATAACTTCAATACAAATTATATTATTCATAGTTTTCTAAAAATTTTATTTCAAAAGGATCATCTTCTTTACGGATTTAAAACTTCCGGCTTCAAATGAGTATAGATAAATTCCTGAAGCTACAGATGATCCAAAATCATTCTTTCCGTTCCATTGAATTTTATATTCGCCTGCATTTTGATATGCATCTACCAGAGAGGCTACTTCCCTGCCGAGAATATCATATACAATTAATTTTACTTTTTCAGCTCTCGGTAAATCATATTGTATAATTGTCGATGGATTAAACGGATTTGGATAATTCTGAAATAAACTAAACTCCTTCGGAACTTGAGTATTAATTTTTTCAGTGCTTGTTATAGTGCTTATTTCCGCCCTTATGTAAAGTGTCGCGGTGAAAGGAGGATTTTCATTATCCAATTCAGTCCATGTTGAATTATTCGGATTGTATTCCCAACCTCTCCCATTTGAAACTGTATCCATTCCAATAATCGGCTCATTAGTTCCGTCATATTTAACACCGACCCAAAAGTCTGTTCCGGAAGTTGTCGGGTTTGTAACATTATTTGAAGAAAGATCAATTGAGTTCCAACCTTTTTGAGGAGTAAATAAACTACCGGTATAAAACGGATAGATGTCAGGCGTGCCAAAAATAGCTACACTGCCAGGATAAACAATTGGATAAAAACTAGCATTGCCAGTTGAATCATCTCCATCGATATAATAAATAAGCTTATCTATTTTAAAGTTTCTATTGGGTGCAGTTAAACGATTGGCTAAAATCCAATCTTTGTTAGGCATTGTTTCATACACACCTGTTTGAGGATTGTTGTTATCATAAGAAAGCAGAATTCCAGTAGTGTCGGTTCCGGTAACAGTTGTTATGTGAGTAGTAAAAATTCCCTTGCCATGAGTTGCCACTACAACCAAGCCGTCTGTTGCCCTAGCGTCAATCGCATCAACAACTGCATTGCCGATTGTACTTGCACCTTCCTGCGCCCAAACTGTTTTATCGCCGTTTAATGTTGAAGTTGAATAAACTCCGGTACTTGTTCCCACGAAATAAATGTTGGTTCCATTAATCGGCAATATCTTCACCCACCTTGTTGAAGGACCATCGCCGGAACCATCAGGATATTGTTCCAAATTCCCGGAGATTGAATTCCAGGTGTTTCCGGCATCAGTAGTATAAAATAAACTTTTAATGTAATAGTTTGAAAAAGACACAATGGCTTTATCGCCGTCATTTGGATCTACAGCAATGCAATAAACGAAAGCTCCTGAAGGCAATCCTTTATTTGTAGAAACATCTACCGGTGTTGAACCGGCAGAATTAGAATTATCCAATCTAAAAATTTCACCGTCATATGTTCCATAATAAATTCTGTTGGCTGGAGTTTTAGAAATTCCTATTGCAGAAATGTAGCTTCCGGAAGTTGAAGTATTATTAAACTTTGTCCAGTTGATTGTAGTCGGATCGTTTTGTCCGTTAAGCGGAATAGCTGTAACATCTGAGTTTCTCCAAATGACATCTGCCTGCGCATAATATATAACATTGTTATCGTTTGGATCTAAAACGTAAGGCTCTAAAATACCGTTTGTCTCTAAAGGATTAGGCGGAGGATAAATCGCTCCGATCGAAATAATGTTACCGTTTTTATCTAAACTTTCTCGAAAGAGACCTCCTAATGCATATGATGTATAATATGAAGAGCCATTATCCGATATATAGCAGTATTCGCCGTCTCCGCCATTTATTTCATTCCATTGTGAGGTAGGAGAATCGGAATTAGAAAAGATTGTTCCGTTGTCTTGAGCACCTGCTATAATAATATTATCCGTTGTAGAATGATCAATAGCAGTAGCATAAAATTGTGTGGTAAAATAACCATTATTCAAAGAAGTCCAGTTAGGAGGAGAATCCATATCATCAGAAGTTTTATACACTCCGCCGTCGCCACCCACGTACATTATATTAGAATTTGTACTGGAAAAAATAATTGCATGATGATCAACGTGATCAGTATTAAATTGAACGTTCTCCGAAGTATCATTAAGAACAGCGATATTTGATTTAGTTGCAAAACCATCTGTCGATCTATATAAATTTATTTCTCCAATGAAAACAGTGTTTTCATCATCCGGTTTTACACCTATTGAAATACAATATCCCCATTGTGAATCGAAGTGAAAGCCTTGTTCACCAAAATTAGGTAAATTTGCAGTACGGTCTTCCCAACTGCCGCCGCTGCCAGAACCGTCTCCGGATAAATAGGTATATTTCCAAAGCATATGTCCGTCGGTAAATCCGCTTGCAGTATCTGACAAGAAATAAACAATATTTTCATTTGACGGTGCAATTCCAATTGCCGTTTGATTAGTATTAATCGGAAAATTATTCGGTGTAATATCAGTCCAATTTACTCCGTCTGTAGATCTAAATATTCCTCCTAATATTGGAAATGCACCATAATTTAATACTGCATAAAAAACTCCTTTTGAAGTAACGGAAATATTACTGTACAATCCATAAATATTTGGAAGCGTTGTATCCCAGGTAGCGCCACCATCCGAACTATGCATTATGCCTACTGATGTAGCTGCAAGAATTTCATCTTGATTTAAATTTGCAGGATCGGTAACAACGTTATACACAATAGAAAATGCACCGAATGATTCTCCTGCAGGCGTTTGTGTTGAAGGTAAAACTGACCAGGAGTTTCCATCGTCTGTTGATTTGAATATTCCGTTTCCTAAAAACATCAGGCTTGAATCAAATCCTACTCCTGCGGTTGCACTATTAACAATACCAAAAGGCATCATTGTGAACTCTCCTGTTCCATAATACCAAGTATTTGTATGACCAGATCGAATATCTTGACTAACGCAGGTTACACTTTGAATGTCTTCGGGAGAAGTTGTTTCTTGCCATGAAGCACCGTCATCTGTCGACTTCCACATTCCGCCATTCACGCCTCCGGCAAGAATAGTATTGCCGTCATTAATATCAATAGCAAGCGCCCGTGTTCTCCCGCCGATATTGTATGGTCCCCGCTGTGTCCAGGTATAATTCTGAATTGAATTTTTATCTCCGGCTTTTTTCATTTGCATCATAATCTGCTGTTTTGTAGGAAGTGTTTTTGCAAACTGCAATTCTTTCTGCCTTATGTTTGTCGGAATTTTGCCTGTAGCCGGATTTCTTAATTGAAGCCATTCCAGTTTTTGTCTTGCATATGGGTTGTCAATTCTGCTTCCGGTATATTGCCCAGGCATTTTATAAATTGATTGAGCAGGTAACTCATTATAAGAAAAGATCAATAACAAGCTAACCAGAAAATAAATGTAAAATTGAATCTTCATTATTTTAACTCCAACTATTTATTTCTCGTTATGGTTCATGCTTTTTTATTTCATATTTAGTCCCGCAGTTATGACAAAATTTTCCGGTAGGATAAATAATGGGCGCTTCGCATTTTTTACATTTTTCCGTCATCTTTTCTCCGCATACTACGCAGAATATCTGATCTTCTTTTACATTGCAGAAGTTTCCGCAGTTAAGACATAACCTGAATTTTTCCGATTCTTTTTTATCCAATTTATTTCCGATCTGATTTGAACATAGTTTCAATGTGTAATTGTTTTACATAGTCAAACAGCATTCCATTGGTTTGCATTTCATTTTTTGAAGAGAATTAAGGCGGGAATCTCGCTATGGTAAACTTCTATTTACCACGGGTAAAGTTTTGTTTACGTAAAAATTATGGAAGGCTCAATCTTGCTTGTCACTATCTGATATATTTAACTCCTTTAGTATTTTATGTAATGCCTGGCGGCTTATGCCTGCGGCTTCGGCAGCATCATTTATTCTACCGCCGAAACTCTCCAAAAGATCGGAGAAATATTTTTTCTTAAACTTTTGAAGTGAAATTTTGTATTGTTCGTTTTTAATTGATAAATCTTGTCTAATATTTCTAACCGGTACAATATCGGGAGTAATTATTTTATTATCGTCAGTTCTTAATACGGCGTTGGTAATAATATTTTTCAATTCCCTTACGTTTCCTTTCCAGTAATAGTTCTCTAATTCTTTTAACGTCTCTTCCGAAAATTTTAATCCACATTTGTTAAACTTGATAGACAGCTTTTTTAGATAATATTCAGCAAGATTTCTTATTTCGTCAACTCTTTCTCTTAATGGAGGAATATGAATATTTACTACTTTTATACGATAATAAAAATCTTCCCTTAATTTCCCTTGCTCTACAAGTTCATCAAGATTTTTATTTGATGCGAGAATAAGCCTTACATCAAGTTTAATATCTTTACCGGTTTTTTGTCCGACTTTATTAATCTCCTTATACTGCATAAACTTTAACAGCTTCAGTTGAATCTTTTCATTTATTTCGGAAATCTCGGGCAAATAAATTGTTCCGCCATTTGCGGCTTCAAACTTGCCGGTCTTAGCTTCATCAGCCCCCGAGAAAGCTCCCTTCTCATGCCCGAACAACTCGGATTCAATTAGGTTCTCACTAAGCGTATGCAGCGATACAGAAGAAAATAATTTATTCCTTCTATTACTTCTTAAATGAATTTCCTTCGCAATAATATCTTTCCCGACACCAGTCTCACCCGTTAATAAAATGTGTACATCCTGGTATGCAAATTTTTCAATGTCCATTTCAATTTTCCGCATCGCTTCCCCGGAAATAATGAGCTTATCGCTTTCCTCGTCTATTGCATCTTCCAACGCACTTAATTTGATATTTAGTTCTCTTTGTTTAAATGCCCTAACAATTTTCTCAATCAAAACTTCCCTATTAAAATCTTTTTGAATAAAATCAGCAGCACCAAGCTTCATTGCCTTAACTGCCGTTTGAACATTCCCGTAATCTGTAATAATAATTACCGGCAATAGCGGATCAATTTCCTTCTGGATTTTTTCAAGCACATCAAGTCCGTAAATATCAGGCAGCTTCAAATCAAGCAAGACAAGATTTATATCTTCCTTCATAATTACAGCCAAGCCTTTCTTACCGTTCTCGGCTTTAAAGATTTGGAATTCATTCTTCAAAACAAATTCAACATCATTCATAAAAGAAACACTGTCGTCGATGATTAGCAGTTTCTGCATTCAATTTCCTTTTCAAATTGATTTTAACTTAATGACAAATTGTGCACCACCCAAAGAGCTTTTACCAGCGGTGATATTACTATCATATTTAGCCAAACTTTTTTTAACTATGTTCAAACCCATTCCATGCCCTTTTATCTTGGTTGTGAAACCTTCAGAGAAGATTTTTTCTAAATTCTCAGGTGATATACCGCTGCCATTATCCTCAACGCTAATTAAAATACGGTCATCCTCAAGATAAGTTTCAATAACTATTAAACTGTTATCTCTATTATGCGATGTTAATTCATCTATCGCGTTTTGAATAAATATGTTCAGCGCTTCATTAAAATCAGAAAAAGATATTACAGCGTAAAGATTTTTCTCACCATTTTGATATTTAATATTGATTTCCGGATATCGTTCGCAAAATTTCTTTATCGTCATTTCAACTGCTGATGGAACATCGACAGAAAAATTTGACATAGCTAAGGAACGCAATCCCGAAAGTTCTTCACGCAGCTTCTTAATCGAAATGACAGCTTCTTCCTTTGCTTTCGTTTTATCTTTTATTGTATTGCCGTTAAGAAGAGACTCACAGCTTATTGTAATCTGCAGGCTGCTCTGTAATATTGCTGCCGCATAGTTTGAATATCTTAAACTCTCATCTCCATTTAAATCTAATTGATTCAGGAGACCATTTATTCTATTTATTTCAGGTATTACGGCATTCTTATATTCCAAAAGAGCGGAACTAATTCTTTCTAATGCCTCTATTTCATAATTACTTTGGATTTCGCTTTCAATGTTTAAATTTTCAATAAGCAACGAAAGTCGGTGAAGTATTATCAGCATCCCTTCACCATGTCCAAATCTTTTTAGTACGTTCAATAAATTTTCTTGAACATTATATCCTGCTATATTCTTTGTTTCTTTATTCCTAATTACCAGCAGCAATGAAAAAGCGAATATACACGATATAATCAACGGCAGAATTTCATCAGTAAAAAGATTAGATGAGCTGATGATAAAATAAGATGGACCTAGATAATATGACATGCTTTCGACAGAAACTATTTTAACTGCATAAAAAATAGCAAGTGACGATAAAAGAATCTTCCAGTTAAAATAAATTCTTTTATATCTGCCTTTATTTAATGCAAGTTTACTAGCTGCAATAGAAATAAGTGATACAAATATGATGGCAAGTAATAGTAATTCTAAGCCTAATACAAGAAAACCATCTCCGTAGAAAAACCTTAATAAAGCTTTCTTAACTAAAAAGTAATTTCTTTTTATGCCGCTGTTTTCTGTAACAGTAATAAAAGTATTCGGAACTACGGTTATTTTCTTCTGAATACCTGAAGCGGGAAAATTCACAATTAAATTCAACGAATCCTTTAATCTTCCCAAACCAAAATGCTGAACTTTAGAGCTTGCACTCGCATAACCGTACCCGCCGCTTATCTCACGGTAAGCAATAAGTGAGTCTTTATAAAATAATTTCAATTTCGCACCAACGGCATCACGATTGCTTTCGTCCCCTTCCACCTTAACAGATAAAAAATTATTCTGGGCATTTAGTCTTCCTTTATTCAATAGGAAATAAGTGTAGCCTCCATTTTGATTCATTACAATATCCAGAAATCCATTATGCTGAAAATCGGCTGTCGCAAGACCGGTACTGTAAGCATTTATTATACTTCCTGCAGGAATAGCAGAATTTGTGATATCCCGAAAGTGAAGCATGCCGGTGCTGTCAACGCCAAGGTTCTTGAAATATTTAATTCCGCCAAGGCATGCAAGAACAATATCCTGCCAGCCGTCATTTTCAAAGTCACCAAATACAGCTCCATACGTACGATAATCGCCACCAAGCCCGCATTCTTTCGTTACATCTTTAAATGTTCCATCTCCATTGTTAATAAATAATTTGTCGCCACCGGCTCTATTTCCTACAAACAAATCAAGGTAACCATCGTTATTTAAGTCTGCAAAGAAAACTGAGTTTGTCTCTTTAAATTCGCCGGCTCCGACACCACTCTCCTTGGTATGGTCAATAAATTTTCCTTTGCCGTTGTTAAAGAAAAGTTTATTCTTTTTCATCCAGTTACCGACATAAAGGTCAAGATAACCGTCGTTATTTACATCGCCGAATACAGCACTGATAGATCTTCCGTTTGAAATTAAACCATATTCTTTCGTTTTGTCATCGAGAGAGATTCCATGATCATTTATAAAAAGTTTATCGGATTTATAAAAACTTGTGCAGAAAACATCCAGATAACCATCGTTATTCACATCTCCAAGAACAGCACCTTCGCTCCGCCACATATTAACATTAAAATGATATCCTTTCGTAACATCCTTGAAATATCCTTTCCCGTCATTCAAGTAAAGTGAGTTTGAATATGCGAGGTTCGTAATAATGATGTCATCAGCTCCATCTTCATTTATATCACCAATGGCAGTACCAAGATCCAAATCATAAGTTATTGTTCCTGGCTTTCCGCGAATAATCCTTCCGCCAATTCCTCTTTGAACAGCCAGATTATCTGGAAAGTTGTTTAATCTAGAGTTAGGAAGCGAATTAAAAAATTTATTTCTGCCATAAACATCAACAACATAAATATCTTCTATGCCGTTGTTTTCCAAATCCCCAATACCTAATCCATACGAGGTTGAAGGCTGAGGAAGACGTTCAACTGCAAAAAACGGATTATTATTAGCGATCGAGCTTTCGTGAATTTCATTTTTAGACTTGCGTGCGGCTAAAAAAATTTTTGTCTGATCAACGATTAATATAGAATCTTTATTTATAACCTCAAGTCCTTGCGGATTTATAACCGGAATACTTTTAATCATTCGCCATAAATTTTCATTATAGCGCCAGCTATTTACCTTCTGTTCAAGCAGAAGACCGCTGTTCGTAATGCAGACAAAATTACTATCATCCAGGATCTTAATATCTTTAATATTACCGGTTGAAATACTATCATGATTATCCAGTTTAATAAATTCTATTCTATTAAAAAGCGGTTCTTTAGAACCAGCCTTCCGAAAATAAATCAGAGAATTGTTCGTTATGAAAGCTCCGTATGAAGTATCCAGCATAGCAGTCTTCTCAATTTGTTCTTCATCCGCCCTTTTGTATTTACGACTGTCATCTAAGTAAAAAATATTTTTTAGAAGGAATTCTTTATCTGATAATTTTTGAAGATAACCAAGACTCATTCCGCCGAATATTATTGTACTTTTTCCTTTATAGGTAGAGGCAGCCAACAGCCTTGTTGTAAGGTTGAATGATAATAAAGGGTAATGCAGAAACGAAAAGCTGAAATTTTCGCCTGGTTCATGAATTAGATTTACGATTCCAAATTCAAGAAATGACATGACAAGAATTTGATCGCTGTCAAGGAACTTTATTCCGGTTATCGATTGGGAAAAAGGGATTAAGATTTTTTTAGACTTCAAAATTCTTATATTCTTCCCGTTTCTTTCAATTTTAGAAACAAATAGATAATGATTCAATTGGAAGTTCTTCCATTCGGGCTGAACTGAATATGCCAGAAAATTTCCATCAAAGTCAAAACTATTAATTACAGAATCAGAAACAGAAATAATTCTTTCAAGTCGACGACCATTTAAATATTCCAAACCATTAGCAGTTTTTGCAATTGTTATTCCCTGTTTAGTAGTTGTTGAAACCAGGTTGCCAGTATTGTCTGAATTACAGAGTTCCTTAACAATCCAGTTCGAATCTTTGCTGATAAGCCTATAATTATTCAGTCCTGTATGGTTATTCAATCTGTTAACTGGAGTGTTATTACAGCAGTTAAAAAATAATGTTAGAATAATAAGACAGTAAAAAAATGTAATCCGCAATCTGTACCGGAGTTTGTTATTTTTCTTCTTGTCTAATTTGGCAAAAAAAATATTTAGAATAAAGAGATTTATGTCGATTCTTTTCTTACTTATGATTTACCCAAAGGTAATTCTCGATAGAATTTTTGAATTGCTTATCCTTTATAATATCAACTTTTTATTTAAGAATTTTCCAAGATGAGAAAATGTCTTATGTAATTGCTGATCTTCTCTTTTCTTTACATGTCGGAAAAATTCAGTTTTAATAATAAGCCTGTCGCCTTTGACATTCCGCTTCCAAATTCCTATAACTTATCCACCCGCAATAATAACAGGTTGGGAAATACCGTTGCTTGAAATTGTTTTATCATTTTTCTCAGAAGTTAAAGTTGCAGTTCTGTCCTTGTAGCTGATAATGAATTCATCAAAAGTCGGCAATAAGTATGCAACTTCCATTTCATGATTGGGTAAAGAAAAAGAATTCGAGGACCAATATGTTTGATCATCAATTATTTTAGAAACCAAATCGTTCTTAGCTACCTCAAGTGCTAATTTAGAATTGGTAAGATTTAAGCCTGACCACCAAGAAAAATCCTGCAGCGTTGCCGGACCATGACTAATAAAATATTTTTTTGCAAGTAGAGTTAATGCTTCTTCGCGTTTGATTTTATTATTTGAAGGAACTCTTTCATCTAGCAATGCAAAAGTCGGTTTTCCGTTTTTTATTATTCCGCTGCAGATTATTCCATCAAGTTCGGCTTTATAAAACAAATGCCATGCTCTGTAATTTCCTGTATCGATTTTATTTCTCTCCAACTCTGCGGCTAACTCATTGCCGGTTAAATGTTCGCCTTTCGATAATTCTCTTTCAATAATTTTTTTACTCTTTTTGATTATAGATTCAGTAAGACGGTGATATTATCATGATCAACGTAACAATAAATTCATGGAATAGAATTGCTGTCAGCACGCACTTGCAGAGATAATATTTTAAAATTAGTTTTGTAATTAAAAAGTTTAAGGAGAAAACATGATAAGTAAATTAGGTCCCGGCACTAATGCTATTACCTGGTTTGAAATACCGGTTATCGATATGAATCGCGCTAAAAAATTTTACGAAACAATTTTAGATATCAAAATGGAGACCCGCTCATTAAAAGAAACTAATGAAGAGGCGGCTTTCTTTCCTTTTGAGCCAGGAGTAATTCGTGCAACCTCCGGATTGGTTTCAGGAGCACTAACAAAGAACAGTTATTATCAGCCTTCAAAATTTGGAACGGTAGTTTATCTCAATGCCTATCCGAAGATTCAACCTGTTATCGATAGGATTGAACCGGCAGGCGGAAAAATTATTTTTCCTAAGACCAAAATTGTTGCGGGTTTTATTGCAAGGTTTTTAGATAGCGAAGGCAACATTGTTGGGATTCATGCTGAAGAATAGATCTAGTTAGTGCTGTAGTCTAAACATTAAAGTAAAAATGGAATGATAAATGAATAAAACACATCATTATTCTTTAACCGTAAAATGGACCGGCAACAAAGGTTCGGGTACGTCTGCTTATACTGCTTATGAACGGAGCCATTCAATAATAAAAGAGAATAAACCGGAGATAATGTGTTCTTCTGATCCAGTTTTCCGGGGAGATAATACAAAATACAATCCGGAAGAATTATTTTTAGCTTCTCTTTCATCGTGCCATATGCTTTGGTATTTGCACCTTTGCGCCGACAACGGAATTGTCGTTCTGGATTATACAGACAGCCCGGTGGGAACTTTAATAGAATTGGAAAACGGCAGCGGACATTTTACCGGTGTAATGCTTTATCCCATTGTAACTGTTACAGAAAAGTCTATGATACATAAGGCAAATCAACTGCATATAAAAGCTAACGAGCTTTGTTTCATTGCTAATTCATGCAGCTTCAAAGTCCGCCATGAACCTGTCTGCAAAGTAAATGGAGAATAAGATCAGACTTCATTTATAAATACTCCATAATAAGTATTCAAAAAGCTGATAAATGGATTCACCAATTTTAAGGATGTCAATTTTTATAATTAAAAAGCTTTAGCCATATCATGCTATTTTGATATGACTAAAGCTCTAAACGTTTTTAGGAAAATACTCTGCTTAATTAAAAATTATTTTACCCTAACAAATTCGATTCTTCTATTTTTCATTCTTCCTTCGGGAGTATTGTTAGGTGCAATAGGATTATCCGGTCCCATCCCTATTGCTGTTATTTTATCTTTATCAGCTCCATGATTTACCAGCCAGTTCATAACTGATTCAGCTCTATTCTGAGAGAGCTTTATATTTTTTGCACGCTTGCCGGTGTTATCAGTATATCCTCTGATTTCGACAAAAATATCAGGATTCGTTTTTAAAGTTGTTAATGCCTTCTGTAATGTTTCTTCGGATTCTGAACTAAGAACAGCAGAACCAACTTCAAAGGTAACGCCTTCAAGTACAATCGGAGCTTTCATCTTTATTACATCATCTTCCGGATCTAGAGGATTCGTTCCCCGTGCAACCTCTTTACCATCATTTACGCTGCCGCCGTCGGTATCAGCCTTTAACGGATCAGTATGATGTGTCATTACCTCTTCGCCATCTGTTAAACCATCGCCGTCGGAATCTTTCTTCATTGGATTAGTTTTATATTTATTTACTTCATCGCCATCAGTCAATCCGTCTCTATCGGAGTCTTTATTATTTGGATCGGTATAATAAGTCGATATTTCTTCCCCGTCATTCAAACCATCCATATCGGTATCTGCAATTAATAAATTTGTATGATATTTATTAACCTCTTCTCCATCAGGCAATCCATCCATGTCTGTATCCATTTTCAATGGATCGGAATGAAATTTATTAACCTCTTCCCCGTCAGTTAAACCATCGCCATCGGTATCTTTGTTTAGTGGACTTGATTTGATTTTATTTACTTCTTCACCATCAGTCAATCCGTCGTTGTCCGTATCCGGATTATCCGGATTAGTGCCTAATTGTTTCTCTTCAGATTTTGTTAATCCATCGTTATCATTATCTGAATTACCTGCATCCCCGGCAAAAGTAAAACCAAGCCCTAAATTAAAGTGCCCATCATAGGGATCTCCTAATTTGTAATAATTCAGATTATCTGTAGTTGTATATGCAACTCCGCCTGAGATATCTAATAGAACTCCTTGAACTAAATTTAACTCAAAGCCAAGTCCAGCAGGAATTATAGCACTCCAGCCAAACTTCTTTACTGGCTTTGGGGAAATCGAAGTAGGTAAAAATTTATTGTCATAATATAAAGCGCCTACTCCGACATATAAATATGGATTCCAATCAGATAAATTAAACGGGCTGAGATGAAGCCTGGTATCTACCGGGAACATAACGGATTTATGATAACTATGGTTGAAATCAAGTCCTGCATTTTCCCCATACCCTACTCCTAAATCCCACTCAAGAAAATCTGTTAATTCTGCTCTAATAAAAGCTCTTCCTATATATGAAGTTTTTACCCCGTATTCCCAATTATTAAATTCATTCATCGGCAGCGTACCATCAATATGTACACCATATTTTATAGAATAATCTTTAAATTGAGCTTGGACAGGTATTGACATGAGGATTATAAATAACCCTGCAATTGCACATAGTGATAATTGTTTGGAACTCATATTTTCCTCCATTGTTTATTGTATATAGTTATTTAACCATTACTATTATTATTTGGAATAATCGAAATCCTAATTCACACTATGTCAAAAAACACTAAGTCATCTAATCTTAACAAGCAGAAGAAATACTCAAAACAATTAAACTGGAATATTAACAAATTGAATCGCTCACCCTATTTTTTTTGATGGCTACATTGCTATCTAAAATTACCCCCGCTGTAACAATGTCTTTTATGTTTTCCGCAAAAAAACTTTAATGCGGAATCCGGAAGAATTTGAATAAGAAGAATTTATTCTCTTACTCTGATTAAAACTTAACAAAATAAAGCTTTAAAGTAAACAAGAAAAATATTCTCATTTCAAAAAACTTATTTCTAACTGTTCTTTATCTATAATTAAACATGAAATCTAGATCGCTTTACTTGTTCCAGATTGAGCAACTATTATTTTATTACAGGTTTCAAACAAATATAAAAATACAAAAAGCTTCTTATTTTATTTTTGACAACTTCGAACGATACTATTTACTATTACGACATTTGTCGCCTAACTTTTATCAGCGCAATCTGTGAAATCAGTGTCTATTTAATAAGTATCATTTTCCCAACCGAATTAAAACTACCTGATTTAATGAAATAAAAATAAATTCCGCTCGATAGATTTTCTCCATTGAACTCAATTCTATGAGTTCCGGCAGACTCTTCTTTATCAACTAAAGTGGATACTTCACGACCAAGTATATCATACACTTTTAAAATAACATGACTGGCTGTTGGAACCTGGTAACTTATTACCGTCGATGGATTAAAAGGATTAGGATAATTCTGGTATAATTTAAAATTTTGAGTAACGGGTGCACTGCTATTAATTACAGCAGTTGCAATACCGTTCGGATTAAACTCAAGAACATCATCACTACCAGTTGCAAGCCATAAATTGCCCGATTTATCCGCAGCAACAGCTCTAATTAGATTGCCGGTCAAACGGGAATTATCAACATTAATGTTAGTCCAGTTTGTTCCATCAAATTTAAAAAGTCCTTTATCAGTCCCAACCCAAACCGTACCGCCAATCGTAGTTAAAGATTGAAAGCTTTGAATAATTGATGAGTCCGGTGTATTGTAATAAGTAAATACGGTACCGTCAAATTTAATCAAATAGTTTTCGTAGCTCATCCACAAATTTCCCGATGCATCCGAAGTTAAGTTGTAAAGGTAATTTATAAAATTTGAAGGAGTATAATTATGCCAGCTGCCGTTTTCATATTTTACCAGACCTGCTGAAGTGCCCAGCCAAATTGTATTTCCAATCGTTATTATTGAGGTGATGATATCGCTGGATAATTGAGAGTTTGACTTTGCAAAAATCGTCCAGTTGGTGCCGTCAAACTTTGCAAGCCCGCCTCCGCCGGTCCCTATCCATTTGTTATTGCTATCATCAATAGTAATGCAATTAAAATTTATAAAGCTGCCAAATCCGGCTAAACTTGAATTAACAAAATTCCATCCGTTCTTTGTAAGATAATAAACAGAATTTGTAGATAATACCCAAGGTGTTCCCGCAGCATCAACCGCGATTGAAGTTACATTGTTAGGTGAGAAAGGATAATTAAAAGTCGCCGGATCAAACTGTGTCCAGTTAGTTCCATCGAACTTTATAAGATACGTTCCCCCTATCCATTTGTTATTGTTCTTATCGATAACTATTGGACCAGTAACAAGCGGCGTTCCGTAATCTCCGTTAGGAATTCCCGAGTTTGAAGTATTAATTTTTGTCCAGGTTGTTCCGTCAAACTTAACTAAACCGTTCAGAGTTCCAATCCATTTATTACCTGTGCCGTCAATATAAATAGAATATACTCCGTTATCCGGCAGCCCGGAATTAGAAGTGTTGTAAACAGTCCAGGTTGTTCCATCAAATTTATTTAATCCGTTAACATTGGTACCGACCCAAACATTGTTCTTCGCATCAATCTTTATTGCATCTATAAAATTCCCAGAAATGTTTGAGTTTGAAGTTGTATAAGTTATCCAGTTTTTACCATCAAACTTTGCAAGACCGAAGTTAGTGCCTACCCACATATTCCCTGCGGTATCAAATTCAATAGAAGTTATAACGTTGCCGGGCAGACCTGAGTTTGTTGTATTATAGAATGTCCATGATCCATTATACTCTGCAACACCATTGCCAGTTCCGAACCACATATTTCCGGATTTATCCTGGTTGATATAAAAGATTGCTGGATCTAACCCGATGGTAGCATAAGTAATCCAGTTAGTGCCATCAAATTTAGCCGGACCTGCAACGTTAGTACCTGCCCAAACATTTCCTGATTTATCAGTAAAAACATACTCAATTGTGTTATCAAGAAGAGCCGTATTTGAAGTATCGAAGTTGGTCCAGTTCGTGCCGTCGAATTTTGAAAGTCCTCTATAGCCGGCAATCCATTTGTTGCCGTTCTTATCAACAGAAATTGATGTTACATTATTAGTGCTTAAGCCGGAGTTTCCTTCGTTATAAAAAACTTCACTTCCTGATGCCATATCAACTTTAACTAATCCGCCAGTAGTGCCTACCCACAATGAATTGTTTTCATTGTATAATGCAAATATTCTATTACCGTTTGTATAATCATTCCATTCACTGCTTTGAGAGAATAAATCAACATCAGTTAAAAAGAACATTTGAATAACAAGAACTGAAAAATAAAAACACTTCATACACCGCTCCGGTTTGATTTTTGGGATATTGACAAAGATGACTTCCCGATTCAATCGGCATATCAACTCTATGGTTTCTTTAATAATTGGTCAAGAAAATCCAAAAAAAGTTAGAAAAAAGCAACAATTATTTATGCTTAACAATATTTTTATAATTCTAATAATACTTTATTATCGTAAAGAATTCGAATATTTTTAGTTGAATTTAGAACAGGAGGATTAAAATGAATGTTATTTTATTTTGAAAATTAACTCAAACTAATGTTGCAGCCCACAACTTTGATAGAGTCATATGTTTCAGTTGATTTGAACTTAGTAAGAGTGAGATAAATAGATTATTTTTTTTACAGAGAATTTATTATTTCGGTTTCTTTTTATCGTCCTAGTCAAACCGGAACGGCTGGTTTATATTTCCACTTCGTGGAAAATTTTCGGCTATAACATAACTCATCCTCTAATAGTACAATCAATGATGAAATAAAAAAATTAAATGTGATTTAAAAAGTCCACATTGAAAAGGTAGTCGGTTTGCAAAGTTTAGTCGTAAACTTTTAACTGTTAACAATTATTTTATATGATTTGTTTATTATACCAACAATCCATTCTAAATCAGAACCATTCTCTATAAAATACTCTATATTTCCCATTCCCCAATGTCCAATTCTTGAAACATCCCTTACTTTTAAGCTTTCTTCTTCAGTCAACTCATTTATTTCAAGGTTAATCCATATTTTTAATCCTGATTTTAGACCACAGATTTGGCAAAAACTTTTTGAATCTTGTAATAAGCTAATGTAATGTTTTTTTGGTTTTTCTGAGAAAGATATTCCTGTGCTTCTTAATTCTTTTCGTAACTTATTATATTGTTCAAAACTCTCATTCCATTTACCATCTCTGAATTGATTTTCGATAGTCCAAGATTTATCCTCATCGTTATTATCATCATTTGAATCTGAAGTATAATTATTCTCATGTAGATCAGTACTTATTTGTAAAGTAAATTGTTTTAAAGCTGTTTCTATTTCATCATCACCAAATTTATGACCAAGAATCTCCTTTACCGATTCATTTACAATACGAATGAATTTTCTATCAGCTGATTGAAATAGATTTTCAATTGCCTTTTTAACCGAAGTATATAGAGAAATTTTCCGTGAGTAATTAAGCAGCAGATCTTTCTTAAAGGATTCTTTACTGAGCTTTTCTAATACATCATCATCAACATTATCAGAAGGAATAAATTCTTGAAGTAATTTGTCTTTACCAATTCCTTTTAATTCGGAATAATAAATTTTGTAGGTATCCCCGTTCGTAATTATTAAAAGTGAAATGCCCCTATTAGAACAATAATTCAATTTTTCAATTATCATTTTGTTATCGGTTAATAAATTAGAGAGTGGTTTAGCTTCAACTAAAAGCTTTGCTTCACCATTAACATAAAAACAATAATCTGTTCGTTTACCAGCATTATCATCATCTTCCGGAACTACTTCTTCAGGATTAGAGAAATTCCAACCAAGCGTTTCAAAAAAGGGGCGAATTAACCAATCTTTAGTTTGAGCCTCATTAACATTTTGAACTTTTAATTTTTTAATCAAGGTTACTATTTTTTCAACTGAAGATGCCATAATATTATCTTTTTATTATAATTGAATTAATCCACTAGCTTATGTATATCAAATAAAGTAGGAATACTTCTTACGTCAGAAAAATTAATCCGAAACTCTTTCCGCATGTTTCTAATATTTCTGTATCATTCTCCCACCTCACCCCGATTTTACAAACCGAGTCGAGGAAGCAGCGAGGCTATACTATTACGTATATCATCATAAAAATTTAATTCAACCGAGGCGCCCTCCTTGCCCCGGCTGAAAAAGAATTAGCAGCAAAGAACTCTCTATTTACTTCTCACTGAACTCTACTTACTGCTTCACTCCATGGTCCTTCACCTGCAGTGTTTATTGCACGTACGCGGTAAAAATATCTAACACCTTTTTGAACATCATCATCAACAAATGTTAATTTTGTTGTCGATTTAAATAATTTCATATCCGGTATTACATCTGTCTTTGAAGCATCTGCCGCCATTCCTTTCTGCCACTCATACTGATCAGCATTCGGATCTGCAATAGTAGAAACAATAAATCCCTGCCCATCAGTATCGTCTTGTAATTTTGCATAAATCGTACTTGTCGGAGATGTCCTCTTAGTTCTCGGCTTACGAAGCTCAATTCCGTACACACTAAGTTTTACCTGATCACTTTTATGGTAAGCAATTGCGGAGTTCTCAAGATCATCCGCAAATTTTGCCGCATCCGCTTGAGCTCTTCTTGCATTTACCTGAGTCAATGTTAGGTTTTCTTGTGCATCTTCCAATGTTTTAGATACAACTTCCAAACCTGTTATCTTTGACTGCACCGCTTCCGGAGTTTCATCCGGCTTTGTCCATATTTCCGGATTTTTAAGCATCCCGTTAAGTAATTCCTTTAAACGGGATATTGAATCTGATAAGTATTTTACCATATCTCTTTCCTCTATTTTTTGTTATTAACTGAAGTTACGCAAAATGAATAAAATGATCCATTTGTCATTCCGAACTTGTTTCGGAATCTTTATTTTTAAGCTGTTTTTAGATGCTGAAACAAGTTCAGCATGACAATTGCGTAACTTCAGTTATTAAATTGTTATTTGTTATCGTAACTTGTTACCTTTAATACTATATTATTATTTTACTTATTAATTCGCCGAAGTGAACTGAGCGGCGATTAAATTGTGCGAATTTTTATCATATTCGCATATTTTTATTTAAAATGCCCGTATTTTTAATAATTATACGCGTATAAATAATTTCTTTTTGAATATTGTTATTATCTTTTTGCGGATTAATAATATCTTTTTACAAAATGTTATTATTAATTGCCATATAGTTATTATCCATTTGCTAATTCATAATAACTATAGCACTGCTTTAATTACATTTATCAGGATAGTTAATTTCAAGCCGCGTGTTTTATTTACCGATAGGCAAAGTATTATTATAAATAGAAGCATTAATATTATGTTTTCGAGAAAAGATATCATCTTTTTGCAAGATGTTATTATCTTTTAGCAGGTTTTGATTATTTATATGCTTGATTTTAGTACTTATACCTGTGCTGGAAGTATTTATTATTCGAAATAAAATAGATATCCGGCTTCAATCTTTCAAAGAACAAAAATTTTCGCAATTTCTTTGAAATCGAATCTTTACAAAACAAATCATTTATCTAAGCACAAACACCGAATCAATTTTTAATATGGGAAACACAAATAATATTTTTGGGAAGTACCCCGGTTTCAAGAATTAATTGCCCCTATAATCTCCGCTTTGCAATTAACTCTTAACGTTAATCAAACTTGTTATTGCAGTTTGTAATCATAATATGAACATGCACTATTAGAACCCTTTCTGAAAATAATTTCAAAATCTGATTAAAGTTTAATGAATATAGTTTTAAAAAACAATAGAATATTGAAAATTTTAAGAACTAAGTACCTAAAGCCAAGGAGCAGGCAGTACCAAAACCGGATAGGTTACAATATAAACGAATATTGAAACCCCAGGTTCAAAACGCCGTTAACAATTTTATCATACCTTTGATTTGTATTAGTGTCATAGTTATATCCATAAATCTTGTTTAAAGAGAAATAGTAAATCGCATCCGGTTCAAAATGTTTAGACACATTCAGTCCTCCTCCTAGACAAATAAAATTAATATTACCTCCGCTTTCAGAATAAACCATAACACCATGAGCTTCGCCGCCGTTGGAGAAATTATCAAATCCCGCAACGGCATAAAAGATTGTCTTGAATAAATTCGCTTGCAAGAACACTCCTTTCTCCGTCCCATAAAAATCTTCATAGTTATACATTATACCGGCTCTAAAATCAATCTTATAATAATCAAGGAATCCAAAGCCAACCGCAAGATGAAAATTTATAGGTAATATAGCGCTTTCAGTCGCATTAACATAGCTAGATTGATAATTATAAAATTTTGCATACATAAAAGAAAATTCATCTCTTAATCCGATCTCAAATTTTAGATTTATTTCAGATGACTTCTTTGCTAAATAAGTCAATGCAGGAATATTAAATTCAAAATTACTTCCCTTTCTTGCTTTGTAAAATATTTCCCCGGAGTCCGGATAATATAGAACTTCCTCTTTATACATTATTCCATCTGGTGAATTTAAACTGCCGGAAGCCTGAATTACTGAACTATCAATCTTTTGAGTCTTCATATAATCATAACCTGCTAAATGATAGTTTGAAGTTAGCGCCAGAATATAAATGCATGAATCCGGTTTGGAATTATCAATGATAAAATAAAGCGTATCTTTATCCGTATTATAAATATCGGCGTAAGCAAAGTTTTTCTGATCGAAAAAATAATTCATTGAAGTTAACGAAGCGGGAGAACCTTTTATAATTCCCATCTTAACAAAAGAAGAATCTTCCTGCGCGGCTGCTAATACCGGTAACAATATAAACAACAGTAGCACCCAGATTTTAATTTTCATACGAACCCCTAAGTGAAATTAATTTCTAAGGCTAAAATACGTATTTGTAGGTTAAATATTCAACCTGTATCAATCTAACAAAAAAAGGACTCAGGAATGATAATTATCTTTAACTGCATTAATATTATGTTTGTAAGAATTGTTATAACTAAAATTAATGTAAAAAAGTATGCTGACTAAAGACTACATAAAGCGCATGATAGAAACTCTCGCAAAAGTTATTGAAAGACTACTTGGGCTTAAAAATGGGAACAAAACCGAGGAAGGCTTTTTAGAGATTGATAGAGTTACAAGAGAATATTTCGGATTAGATAGAAAGTTCATTGACAGCTTGTCCGATACACAATTGATAAAAATGATATCAATTTCAGAAACTTTAATTGCACCAAACTGCTACATGCTCGGCGTCCTTTTTAAAGAAGAATCTGATTTATATAAGCTGCAGAATAATGAAGAAAAAAGTCTGGAGATGAATGAAAGATCTCTTTATTTTTTTGTTGAAGGATTAAAGAACTACGATGTACTTATTGAACCGGACCATTTGAAAAATATGGAAACGGTAGTAGAACGCCTGAATGATAAAGATATTAATATTGATACCGAGGAAAGTTTATTCTTTTATTATCAATACAGAGGACAATTTGATGAGGCTGAAAACCTAATCTTCGATTTAATTGATTATGATTCCAAATATCTGAATGATGGAATAAAATTTTATGAAAGGCTGCTTGAAAAACCGGATGAAGTTTTAGAGAAAGGAAATCTTCCCCGGAATGAAGTACTGGAAAGCCTTCAGCATCTACGTGAAAGAATGAATTCTCTTAAGGAAAATTGATAACCTCCAACCCCAATATTTATGTTAAATATTTCGAGTCAAACCGGCTTTAATAATTAATTAGACACTAAATTGAATAATTGATTACGAAAGACGACAGTGTGAAAAAAGGCACTATATATTCCCTTTGCTATAATGTGAACTGAGCGTTATTATTATGGTGGTACATTAATTGTAATTTAAAGTTGAGAATTAATTTCATTATGGTGAGATCATGACGCGTATAATTTTAGTTTCTTTAGTATTCGCAGCTTTCTGGTTGTGGGGTTGTGCAACGCAGAGCCAGACTTATGTAGAAAGGCAAGATCCTTATCCTGCTTTTAATTCGCTTGACAGTTACGGTCAATGGATAAATGTCCCCGGTTTAGGAACTGTTTGGCGCCCTTATGATGAAAATAACTGGCAGCCTTATGCAAATGGAAATTGGGTTTGGACTAATAACGGATGGATGTGGAATTCTTATGAGCCTTATGGCTGGGTTGTTTATCATTACGGTTATTGGCAATTTAATGACGGCTATGGCTGGTGCTGGATTCCAAGCTATGATTGGCAGCCCGCAAGAGTTGTATGGTACCATTCTAATGGATATGTTGGCTGGGCTCCGCTGCCGCCTCCAGGTATAAATCAAACTGCATATTTTAATCAACCCAGTGTAAGGATTTGGGTTATAGTTCACGAACAAAATTTTATCAACAGAGATGTAGCAAAATACAGAAACCGAACAATAAATCCTGATATACAGGTAATTCGTTCAAGAGACGGAGGTCGTGCACCTGATATAAGAAATATCGAACAAGTAACGCACAGAACAATAAACCCAGTTAATCCTGTTCGTGAAGATGTAAGAGCTGGAGGCAGAGATTTAGTAAGAGTTAGAGTTGAAGATAATCGTTCAGGCAATCAGCCTGTTAGAACAGAGCCTAATGCGCCTGCAGTGCTTCCTGTAAAACCGCCAGAAGGCAGAGTTGAGCCGCCGGCAAATCCGGAAAAGAGAACAGAACCGGTGAAAGTGAACAATCCTCGGGAACAAACAGGCAGAAATCCCGCCAACCGCACCGAACCGGTTAGAAATGATACTGGAAGAAAAGTTATTCGACAGGAACAGCCGAATAAAAATGTTTTAAGGAAAGAACCTGCTAAAAGAATTGAGCCGGTAAAAAAAGAGACTGTTAAGAAACGTGAAGTAGTGACGCAAAAACCTGCTGTAAAAAAGCAGAATGAAATCAAGCCTGTAGAAAAAGATAGAAAAGAAGAGAGAAAGAATGGTAACGGGCGAAATTAAGACGATAAAATTATTTTTTAATGGTAATCCATTTTAGGATATTTTCTGTTTAGCATCAGTAAAAGAAAAGAATAGATTAAAAGAAGAGTTTGTTTTGAAATTAAAATTTCAAGCAGGTATATAAATAAAAAAGCCCCGTAACCTGGCGATTACTGGGCTTTAGCTCCTATGTATCAAAAGGCAGGGGAGAACCTTCTGAAAGAGCCGTTGTAAATATACTCGGTCAAGAATTATTTGTAAAGAAAAATTTTTTTACTGTGCCATATATCACTGTGTATTCAATTCTTTGTTTATATAAGTTAAAGATTAGGCACTCATAACTTATTAGCTTTTATAATAAAATTATTCTAAGTTCGCTAAGTTTTTTAAGATTTAAATTATATCTCTCGATTACCAGAAGATTTATGATAATTTATAGTATTACTACGATTGTTAAAAAAGAAGTTGAACAGGAATGGTGTCAGTGGATGAAAGATAAACACATCCCGGATATTTTGCATACTGGCTTCTTTAATAATCACAGAATGTTTAAAGTCCGTATTCCCACAAGTCTCGAAGGCGAATCCACTTACATCGTTCAATATGAGTGCGAGTCTATAGATAATTATCTTTCGTATGCAGAAAAAGATGCTTCAAGACTTCAAGCTGATTCAGCTTCTAAATTTATAGGAAAAATTACTACAGCTCGAACAGTAATGGAATTACTCTGATTAATGATTTTAGTCTGATGAAGAATCAGAATTCTAAGATATTGTTTTTATTTTTCTTTGCCGATTTCACGATTGGTTTTCTTAGCTGCAGGGATGACATATACGATCCTAACAGTCTACAAGGGAATAAAAATGAACCATGCATAACTAGCCGCTATAATTCCTACACGTTCACTTTGGATGGACAGAATTTCGATTACGATATAATAGATTATACCTCACTTAAAGAATTTCAATCATTTCTCGATGTGAAAGTAAGTAACTATTCTGCCGGTTATGTTATAATGACAATTTCTGACAGCAATATATATAGACTTTACAGAAGAAGTTTTAACAATAATACATACATTCTTTTTGATACGCTAACTGGTTTTATTCCGGAAAGGATTGCACTAAGTTTTCGTCGATTTACCGGCAGTTTTAGGTTTGCCGTTTATAATAACAACTATTATAAAAATTAAACCTGCTTGAATGTTCCAACTAAACCTTATATTTTGTGAGACGAAATCCGTTTTTTTGTTACAAACTTACTGAGGGAATTGCGGGGTTATGTTTTTGAAAAAATTTGCAGAAAAAAATTTTTCATTTGAGGAAGCATCATCTTTGCCTCTAAGAGAAAATATCGAAGAAAAATATAAATGGAACCTTTTAGATATTTATTCCGGAGATGATAAATGGGAAGAAGATTTCAAATGGGTCGAAGAAAACATTCCTTCTCTAAAAAAATTTGAAGGAAAACTTTCTCAGGATTACAAATTTCTTCTAGAATGTTTGAACCTCCAAGATTCAATCGGCATAAAGTTAGATAGGCTTAACCTTTATGCATCGCTTTCGAAAGATAGTGACATGAAAATACATAAATACCAGGCAATGGACGATAGAAGCAAGAATCTATCAACAAAATTTTCATCCACCGCTTCTTTTATAAGACCAGAAATCCTCAATATACCTTCCGGCAATTTAAATACGATGATTGAATCAAATGATGAACTGAAAATCTACAGGCATTATATTGATGATATTATCAGAATGAAGAAGCATACTTTAAATAAAGAGCTTGAAGAAGTTGTTGCTGCATCAAGCGAAATCCTACAGGTTCCATATGATGCTTTTTCTATGTTTACAAATGCAGATATGAAGTTTCCAGTTGTGAAAGATGAAACCGGGAAAGATATTGAAATATCTCATGGCAGATATTATTCGGCAATGTATTCATTTAACCGAGAATATAGAAAGAATGTTTATAAAAGTTATTACAAGCAATTTAAAGATTATGCAAATACTATTTCAGTTTTATTTAATGGAAATCTGAGAGCAAATATTTTTATTGCTAAAACAAGAAAGTATAACTCGGTTCGTGAGGCAGCCCTGGACAGCAACAATATTCCACTATCTGTTTACGATAATTTAATTTCATCGGTTAATAAAAATTTGTTGCCGCTGAGCAGGTGGGCTTCAATCAAAAAAAGAATGCTGAAACTCAATGAGCTTCATCCATATGATTCTTATGTTACTCTCTTTCAGGATGAAATCGAAAAAAAATATTCATTTGAGAAGGCAAAGGAAGTTGTCCTTAAAGCTCTGGCGCCACTTGGAGATGAATATTTGAATTCTTTGAAAACTGCTTTCGATAATAGGTGGCTAGATGTTTTTGAAACCAAAGCAAAACGAAGCGGCGCATATTCTTCAGGTACAACATTTGGCGTACATCCTTATGTCCTCCTAAACTGGACTAACAACTTGAATGATGTCTTTACTCTAGCTCATGAAATGGGTCATAATATGCATTCATATTATACCGGTAAAACGCAGCCGTATTCTTACGCCAATTATTCAATCTTTCTTGCAGAAGTTGCATCTACTTTTAATGAATCGCTCCTGCTCGATTATTTGATAGAACATGCTTCATCAAAGAATGAAAAGCTATATCTAATTGAAAAATATCTCAGCAATATTACATCCACATTTTACAGGCAGACCATGTTTGCAGAATTTGAATCGCTTGTTTATGAGAAGACGGAACACAGCGAAGCACTAACGCCTGATGTACTCTGCCTAATGTATAAAGACATAACCAAAAAATATTGGGGAGATGAAATGGTAATTGACGAAGAAGAAGAATACACCTGGTCTAGAGTGCCGCACTTTTATTATAACTTTTATGTTTATCAATATGCAACCGGATTTGCTGCCTCAGAAATCTTATCTAATAAAGTTAAGACTGAAGGAGCTTCTGCTGTTAAAAGGTATTTAAATTTTTTAAAAGCAGGCAGTTCAGATTATCCTATTAATATTCTGAAATCCGCTGGGGTTGATATGAAGACCTCTGAACCGGTGGATGCGGTTTCACAAAAAATGAGTTTACTTCTTGATGAAATGGAATCTCTCCTTAAATAAAAAATATTATGCTTATGTTGCATTCTCCTACTCTTTTCCTTTCAACGAAAGTGAAGAAATGAATTTATTCTACTAAACTTAAAATTTACAGAACGGAAAATATCTATGAAGATTTACGATAAAAAAGGATTAAATGATTATCAGCAATCACTTACTTATGATGATATCAGCCTAATTCCTACTCAAATTTCCCGGGTACGTTCCCGGACTGAGGCAACTACTAATTGCAGCTTTCTCGGCTTAGATCTTCTCTTACCGGTTATATCGAGCCCGATGGATACAGTTACCGGTTTGGAGATGGCTAAAGAACTGAGTAAGCTTGGATGCATCGGAATTTTAAATAGATTTGATTCATCATTTGATGATGTAATTAAAAACCATATTAATGACGGCACTGTAAAAGCTGTCTCAATAGCACTTAATACCGGTGATGATGTAATCGAAAAACTTGTTGAACACCAGAAAATTATTTGTGTTGATACTGCCAATGCAAGCAATAATGCTGTATTAAATAAAACCGAAGAGATAAAGAAAAAGTATAATATAAAAGTAATCGTCGGAAATATAGCCCACGGAGCCAGCTTGAAACAGCTTGAAGATGCGGGTGCTGACGCAGTAAGAGTTGGAATCGGCAGCGGCAGTGTCTGCACTACTTCCATACAAACCGGCATTGGTATTGGACAAGTTTCTTCATTGCTAAGTGTCCTATTTGCTCGTTCGGAAATGAAATTAAACATTCAAATAATTGCGGACGGCGGGATTAAAAGCCCTGGAGATGTTGCCAAAGCAATAGCACTCGGAGCTGATGCCGTAATGCTAGGAAGAATGTTGTCAGGGACAAAAGAGACTCCTGGCGAGGTAATTAAATATAACGGACAGTTGTGGAAGAAGTACAGAGGTTCGGCTTCTTTCGGAGTAAAAATGAAGAATGAATTTATTGAAGGTGAAGAAACGATGGTTCCTTACAAAGGAACAGTTAAGAATGTAATTGATAATATTTCAGATGGTCTGCGAAGCTCTATGAGCTATATGAATTGTTTAACGCTTAATGAACTCCGGCATATTGAAACTTTCTCTATCCTTTCAAACAGCTCTTATATTGAAAGGCTGCCGAGAATATAAATTAGAATTATCAATTGTAAGTTTATTATCATAAGCAAATTCTTTCTCAATTCATTTTTGTTGTCTCTTTGAATTTTGATAGGAAAAGATTTTGATAAAATATTCTTTTAGTTTTTTATAATGATAAAACAGATTTTGAAATTGTACAGGTGATTTAATGAAAAGACTTTTCCTTTTTTTAATCTCAGCTATTCTTTTTACTTCCTTCAGCTACTCTCAGAAGGAAGCATTTACAATTGAAGATTTATATAAGATTAAGAATGTTGGGGCCCCAGTAGTTTCTCCAGATGGCAGTATGATAGCTTTTACCTTAACAGATTACAATTTTAATGCGAGAACTTCAAATACAGATATTTATGTTATGAATTCTGACGGAAGTAATATAAAAAGAATTACGACCTATGAAAAAGATGATTATGATCCAGTATGGTCTCCTGACAGCAAGGGAATCTATTTTGTATCAGTAAGAAGCGGTGCACCTGAAATATTTTTATATTCTTTTACTGATAATAATACATCCCAAGTAACCGACATTTCTACAGGAGTAGATGCACCTGTCATTTCGCCTAATGGAAATCTGATTGCGTTCTCAACTGACGTCTACCCTGACTGTGGTGCTAATGATGAGTGCAATAAGATGATCGATTCAGCGGCTTCAAAAGGACCTGTACAAGCTTATGTTGCTGACCATCTTTTATTTAGACATTGGACTAATTACTCAGCAGGAAAGTACACTCACATTTTTATTTATAATTTAATAAGCAAAACTTACACAGACGTTACTCCGGGAAAATTTGTTTCACCTACCTTTATGTTAGGCGGCGGAGTTGGCTATAACTTTTCTCCCGATAGCAAAGAATTGTGTTTTGTTTCTAACCATGATCCACATCCCGAAGCATCAACAAATGCTGACTTATGGATTGTTCCGGTAACTGGCGGCTTGGCAAAAGACATAACTAAAGAGAATAAAGCCTGGGATGGCTGGCCTATTTATTCGCCTGATGGAAAATATATCGCTTACAGAACTCAACTAATACCCAACTATGAATCAGATAGATTTCGAATTGCCCTTTATGATAGAGAAACCGGTAAATCAAAAATTATTACAAATAATTTTGATAACTGGGTTGATGATTTTAAATGGAGCCAGGATTCCAAAACCATTTTTTTCACCGGGGAGTATCATGGTTATTCGCCCATTTATAAAATCAATATTGCCACAGATTCCATCGCAGATATAAGCGGCGAAAGATCGATTTCAGGTTTCGATATATCTCCTAACGGAAAATATATTTATTACCTTGCAAGTTCAGTTGACAAGCCGCGTGAAATTTATCTTTTGAATTTGACTAACGATTTATCTATCGAAATGACAGACTTCAACAAAGCATTTCTTAACGAAGTAGATGTACGTCCTGCTGAAAAAATGTGGGTTCAGGGTTCAGGCAATAGTAAGATCGAAGTGTTCATTGTAAAGCCGCATGATTTTGACCCGGCAAAAAAATATCCTTTAATTCTCAACGTCCACGGTGGACCACAGATGCAATGGATGGATTCATTTAGAGGCGACTGGCAAGTTTATCCCGGAGCCGGCTACGTTGTTGCCTTCCCTAATCCGCATGGATCTACAGGATATGGACAAGAATTTACATCGGAGATTTCTGGAGACTGGGGTGGAAAAGTTTTTGAAGATCTCATGAAAGTCACTGACGCGCTTGAGAAATTGCCTTACGTAGACACTAGCAGAGTTGGTGCTATGGGTTGGTCTTTCGGCGGTTACATGATGGATTGGTTTCAAGCAAAAACACATAGGTTCAAATGTCTTGCATCCATGATGGGAATTTATGATTTAAAATCTTTCTGGGGTTCAACTGAAGAGCTGTGGTTCCCTAATTGGGAATTGAAGGGACAGCCATGGAATTCTGATTTATATGAGAAATTTTCTCCATCGAGCTACGTCAGAAATTTCGCAACGCCAACATTAATAATTACAGGGCAAAAAGATTTTAGAGTACCTTATACTCAAAGTATTCAATTCTTTACGACTCTTCAAACTTTAGGAATTGATTCGAGACTAATAATTTTCAAAAATGACGGACATTGGCCAAACTATATAAAATCAATGCCTTTGTATTATGATGCGCATTTAGACTGGTTCCATAAATATCTTGGAGGAAAACCGGCGCCTTATAACGTTAAAAAGATGGCTGAAAATACCGAAGTTAAATTAGAAGGTAATTGAAAAATTATAATTTTATTTTGTGCATTGGTTCAAAATCACTGTTTGAATATCGTTCGTAAATATCAAGCGATTTGTTTGATTCATATTGTTTATAATTTATAGAATTGTTGAATAATTGATTCTTAAAATCTTTTTTTTGAACAATAATATCATCCGATGCAAAATTAGCAGGCATATTTAAAACTTGAAATCTGGAATTTTTATTTTCGATTGGAACTTCATTCAAATTGGAGGGCAGGTTTTTAAGAGGAGATTCTTTTATTGGTTCTTCTTTAAAACTATTTGAATACGGTTTGCGTCTTTTTCTATCTTTAACTTTAAAAACGAAATAAGAGACTAAAACAATGATAGCTGCAAGCAGTACAAATAATTTAAGGGATATTATAATAATCTGAATCAGTTCCATTATTTTTCCAATTTTTAACATGCGGGTCACAACTATTATACCATTTGAAGAATTTATAACTTCATTACTTTTTTATTAGGAACTTCTAATATTATGAGATAATCTATCATTTTGAGAAAAAATCATAATTAATGAAGGTTGTCATCAGATTTATTACTTGAATGTTAACATGGCTTATTTTTATTTTTGTTTTTCGAATTCATGCAAATTCTAATATTTGATTTTCAAGGCATAGTTTGATAATTTAAATATTGAAATTATAATGATTTATAATATTTTTTTTATTTAAGGAAAAAATCATGACTAAGGCAGATATTGTTGATAAGGTAGCTGAAGGAACTGGTTTGACTAAATTAGAAACCGAGGCAATTATAGAAGGTTTTTTCAAAACAGTTATTGAAGCATTGAAAGATGGTCGAGGTATTGAGATTCGAGGATTCGGAAGCTATAAAGTTAAGAAAAAAAGAGCTCGCCAGGCTCGTAATCCCAAAACTGGAGAATCCGTTTTTGTACCGGAACATTTTGTACCGACATTTAAGTTCTCTAAGGATTTTAAAGATTTGGTAGACCAAGGTATGAAAGAGTCGAAGTAGGATGTTTAAACATTGCCCTGAATGTGGTTATACGCTTGAAAAAGAATATAAGTTTTGCCCAGAGTGCGGTTGTGAATTAAGAAAGATTGAACAAGAAAAAAAAGATTCTGTAAGTTTTTCTCAGGGAAATATTCAGCAAGAAACATCCCCGGATAAAATAATTTGCGACAACTGCGGTGAAGAAAATAGCAGGGAGAATAACGTTTGTTCTAGCTGCGGTATAAAATTGCAGCCCGGTCAAAAAATTGAAATGCCGCCAAAATCAGAAAGAAAAAAAGACCAGAAATTTTCCAAGCAGCCAGAAAAAAAATCCCGGGTTATACAAAACAATAAGAACAAATCAGTCAGAATAGATCATCCTGCTGCAAAGAAACAGCTCAATATGTTCAAAACAATAACCATTGTAGCAGTTGGACTTGGTATTGCAGTAATTATTCTGATATTTTCTGGTGTACTGAATTCGGTAATAGTTCCAGGAAGTTCATCATCAACCGAAACCAATAATCAAAGTTCTGGTGTCGATCTTGCTAATGTGCAAAAAATAAATGAACTTGAAAATGTAATAAAAAATAATCCAAAAGATACTGCCTCTATTCTTGAACTTGCACATATGAAGAATGATGCGGGAATGTACCAGCAAGCGATAATAAATTACAAACAGTATCTTGCTTTGGTTCCAAATGATCCTGATGCAAGAATTGACATGGGAATATGTTATTACAATTTGCAGAATTATCCAACTGCAATAGCGGAAATGCAAAAAGCTATTCAATACGATCCGAAACATCAAATAGGTTATTTGGATTTGGGCATCGTAAATTTAGCAGCCGGTAATTTTGATAAGTCAAAAGAATGGCTTAAGAAAGCCGTAAATCTGGATCCAAACTCGGAATACGGCAAGAAAGCGGAAGAATTATTAAAATCACATATGAATCAAACCAACGGAGGTAAATAATGCCTTGCGGCAGAAAACGTAAACGTCATAAAATGGCAACACACAAAAGGAAAAAGAGATTAAGAAAAAACAGACATAAGAAAAAATTACGTTAACTTAATTCAAATTTCTTTTGAAGAATTAATGGTAAATGATATTTTTGCATTTACCATTTTCTTTTTTAATTCATTCTTGTTCGATTAATTATAATGAAGGCAAGGAATGCTGAAGTAGCTTAGTGGTAGAGCAGCTGATTCGTAATCAGCAGGTCGAGGGTTCAACTCCCTCCTTCAGCTCTTGAAACCTCGGAAATAGAATTTTTCGAGGTTTTTTATTTTTATAAATTGTTCTTTTTTTTACAAATCAACCTAATTCAGCCTAAAAACCACATAGATGACAGTAGCAACTATGGCAAAATTTTAAGCTGATTTTTAAATCACCGTTTCATTTTATAGTGAAATAAGACGAGTAACAATAAATGAAAAAATTAAAAGGAAAATTAGAAGCGTCAGCAACAGGATTCCGGATTTTGAATGTCGAAAATATGCACCTAAAATGTTTACAAAATTTATAGGTGTTATTTCAAAATTTAATTCAATTCCAGGTTTTTACCGGACTTTATTTTTTCTCTCCTATTTTATTTTTTCTTTTTCAGAGAAAAGCTGAAAGTTGTTCCTTTACCCGGTTTTGAATTTACTTTTAATTTACCGCCATTGATTTCAACAAATTCTTTGCACAAAACTAGCCCCAATCCTGATCCCTTTTCATTATGAGTACCGTTTGTAGATATGTTCTCGTCAATCCTAAATAATTTACTCATAACTGCTTCCCTGATTCCTACTCCGTCATCTATTATATTAGTTTCAATATAGTCACCATCATCAGTTGCATTAATAAGTATACTCCCTTGAGAGTTTGTAAATTTAATTGCATTCGAAATTAAATTTCTAAAAATTGTCTCAACCATATTTGCATCCGCAAAAACCTCAAATTCAACAGGCAGCTGAACAATAATTGAAATGTTTTTTCTTTCTGCAAATTCACTATAGAGCACCACGCTTCTGTCGGCTATTTCTTTTAACCTTATAGTATCAGGTTCAAAGTCAATTTTGCCTGCCTGGATTCTAGACCATTGTAAAAGATTTTCAAGAAGGTTGAAAATTGATTTGGAAGATTTTTTAATACTCTCGGAAATTGTTTTTAGTTCTTCTTTTGTTAATTTATCAGATTCTGCTTCTAAAAAATCAGCGAAACCTAATAGGGAAACAAAAGGGCTCTTCAAATCATGCGCTATAATAGAAAAGAATTTATCTTTGCTTGAATTGAGATCCTGAAGTTCAAGCTGTGTTTTCTTCATCTCTGTAATATCTTTTAGAATTACAACAAATTCGTCTTGCGAATTATTAATTATTCTTATTTCGAAATGAATAGTATCAGGTTTACCTTTATAATTATACTCAAGGATCTGAATCCGGCTGGTAGTAAATGCTTTCTCAGAATGCTGAATTATTTTTTCAGATAAATCTTCATCGAAAATATTTGATATTTTTTCGCCTGTTGATTCCGTTAAGTTAGGAAATATTTCTTTTGCATCATGTACATGGCAATCGAGCAAAACACCATCTCGGCTGAATCTTAATACGGTATCAGGTATCGCCTTTAAAAGAGTGGAAATCCTATTTTTACTTTCTTTAAGTTCCTCTTCAGTTTGTTTAAGAGAAGTGATATCCGATCCGACTGATAAAACTAACTTTTCATCTCCGTTTCTGCTGTCAATTGCTCTTTTAAATGTCTGAAGAAGATGTACCTTTCCTTTAGAATCAATCAGTTTATCTTCAGGAATAAATATTTCTTTTAGTGTGTCAATAACTTCCCTGTCTGACGTTCTATAAATATCAGCTTCTGCTGCACCATAATATTCGACATCGTATTTACCGTACATTTCTTCCGTAGTTGTTCCGAATGCATCGGCGGTAGCTTTATTTGTCAACTCATATCTTCCATCTCTGTTTTTAACAGAAATGTAATTTGGATCAGTATCAATAATAGTTTTTAAGAAGACCTTTTGTTTCTCAATTATTTCTTTAGTTCTAATTCGCTCAGTTATATTTCTGAATACCAGAACTACGCCTGCTAAGGGCTCATATCCGAAATTTATAGGCGCTGAACTAAAATCTATCGGGGTCTCTATTCCATCTTTCGCAATAATAATTTTATCAGTCTCGCCTATAATTGCACTGTCTCTTAAGGAATTATCAACAGGATTTTCCAGTAGCTTACCTGTTACCGGATCTTTAACTATAAATACTTCGCCGATTTTTTTCCCTAATGCTTCACCTTTATGATACCCAGTGATATCTTCTCCGATTTTGTTTATTAGTTTTATTGTGCCGTTGAAATCGGTAGCTATCAATGCATCGCCGATGCTTTTAAGAGTAGCCATAAGCCAGTGTTCGCTTTCTCTTAATTTTCTCTCCATCGAATGTTTATACAATGCCATTTCGATAGTAGTGGAAAGTTCTCTTTCTTCAAACGGTTTTATGATATAACCATATGGTTCGGTTACTTTTGCGCGCTGTACTGTATTTTCATCCGTATGGGCTGTTAGATAGACAACCGGAATTCCGAATTCCTTTCGTATAATTGCTGCTGAATCAATCCCATCCATCTCACCTTTTATTCTTATATCCATCATAATTAGGTCAGGAAGGTGTTTTCCTGCTTTTTTGATGGCTTCCTCTCCGGAAGATGCAGTATCCACAACATTGTACCCCATTTCAATGAGCCTATCCTTCAATTCCATCATCACTATATTATTATCTTCAACTATGAGAATAGATGATTTTTCCATTTTATTAATCCGTTTATTTAGTCAAATCCTTAAATGTGAATTTAAAAAAAGCTCCTCCGTTTTGGCGCACTTCCACATTTCCTTCAAGCTGAGCAATCAAAGTATCAACTAATTGAAGGCCCAGGGATTCGCTTTTCTTTAAATTCAAACCTTCTGGTAACCCGATACCGTTATCGGAGATTTCCAAAACAAGTTCATTATTGTAATTTTTATTAAAGTTAATTTTTATTTCGTTCTCTCTTTCCTTATTCGGACCTTCCGGAAAAGCATATTTGAAAGAATTAGAAACGAGTTCGTTAATAATCAATCCGCACGGAACTGCCGTATCGATGCTGATATAGATATCATTTATATCTAGAGAAAGCTTTACATCGGATTGATTTACCGTATAAGATCTGAACAGATCGTTCGTCAATTTTCTAACGTATTCTTTGAAGTCGATTCTTCCCAGATCTTTTGATTGATATAATCTTTCATGAACAAGTGCAATCGACTTAACTCTATTCTGACTGTCCTTGAACATATCTCTGGTTTCTTTATCCATAATCTTTTTTGAATTTAGATAGAGAAGACTTGATATAACCTGCAAATTGTTTTTTACCCTGTGATGAATCTCTTTAAGTAGAACCTCTTTCTCTCTAAGCGAATTTTGAAGATCCTGAGTATGCTCATGTATTTTTGACTGAAGCTGTGCTTGATAAACTGCAACCGCTAGCTGATTGGAAACTACCGCAAGAATTTCTTTATTTTCTTCTGTAAATGGATTCAGGGAATCAGCCGATATATTTATGAAGCCAATAATTTTTTCGTCGATAGTAAGAGGAGAAGAAATATAGGATCTTATTCCCATCTCGAATAATTTTTCTTCAAAAGCGGATTTGTTGTTTAGCGAAGATAAATCATTAACTATATAATAATTTCTATTGGAAGGCTGGGCAAATAATTCTAATTTCCTTTTAGCTGAAATATTCAGATTTTTTTCTCCATTACAGTCACCGCCTTTAAAACTGTTGCAGAAAATCGATACATCTGAATTGTTATCATTAAATAAAGCGACTATGGTTTTGCTAATAAAGGGGAATAATTTGTCCAGATTCGTGAGAGTTTCCATAATAATTTTATCCACCGATTGAGCAGAAATTATTCCTCGGTAAATTTTATCTAGAGCTTCCAGTCTCGAATTATATTGCTTCAGCCTATTCTCTGCTTGCATTCTTTCATTTATTTCTACCTGAAGAACTTTGTTTATTTTCTCAAGCTCGCTGGTTCTCTCTTCTACTTTTCTTTCTAGGTTATCCTGAGAATTTTTTAAAGATTCCGTCATCTTATTAAACGAGAGGGCTAATCTCCCCAGTTCGTTTTCCGATGTAATATTTACTTTTGCATTTAGATTTCCGGCTGCTACTGTCTGAGAAATAATATCAAGCTGTCGAATTGGACCGGTTATTTTTTTTGCAAATAGAATTGAGGCAATCAACCCAACAAATATTGATATTAACGCAAGTATAAAAGTCCTGAAATACAAATCGTACGCATTTTGATTGAATTTCTTCAAAGACATGCCTACATTTATTCTTCCCCAATCAATCTGAGAATAACTAAATGGAAAAGAATAGTGAAAAACTTCCTGATGGACAAGGCTGCTGTAGACAAATTGGCTTTCTGCTACTTTTGAATTCGGAAGATTCAGGTTGTCCTTAAGATTATCCATTCTCCAACTGCCAGCAGTAAAAACCAATGCAAAACCGTCATTGCGGACAATTGTTATGTATAGAATCGTATTGCTTTGCTGAATTATTTTTAAACAATGATCAACAGTAAAGCCGTAATCATTATTTATAATAGCTGTTGCAGTAACTTGCCCGATTGAAGCCGCTATGTCGTTTGCTTCGGATTTCATTCTATCTTCAAGCACCTGGCGCTGATGAGGCAGAGTACCTACTATAAAAATTAATAATGTGAGTGTTATTAATGCCCATGCCCAAAGCGTAATACTTACGAATATATTTTTATACCATTTACCGTTGAGCAATTTATTCTGTTTGTTGAATATTTTTTGTATAATCTTCATTTCAATTGTTTTTAATGACTAAGTTGTCATGTTCTTTTAACAGCGTTTTATAACTCTCTATATATTCGGGTTTATAAGATTCAATTTTTTCCATATTTAGAAGTGTAAATAATTGTTTGCCTGCACTTAATGTTTGAAAAGTTATCGCACTATTTAGTATAACATCCTTTTCTTCTTTACCGACTAGTTTTGTAAAACAAAATAATGCACGCAGATATCTCGGGGTAATTGCTATTATTTTTAATTTATTCCCGATCTGCGGATTCAATTCCTTCATTAGATTGTAATCATAATCGGATACAATGCAGGCATCGGTTTTGCCGAAAAATAAATCCAGTACCAGATCCGACTCTTTACCTGAATATTTAATATTCTTAAAAAATTTATCTTTACTAGGTAAATTAATTTTAGCCAAAGTCACCTCAAGCCATAATATTGAAGCTGTATGAACTCTTTCGGAACTTAAACCTATTGAGGTATTTTGCAGATCTTTTAAACTATTATAATTATCATTTTTTTTAACAAGAAGATAATACTTATAACCGACTTCGTTATTAATAACCGGTACTAACGCCGGCTGTAATTTTATTTTGGAACCCAATTTCAAATAATCTATAGTTGATATAACTACCGCAGACAAACTGTCGCTTTTCATTTCAGTAGAAACTTCATTAAAATTCTCGTATATCTTTGATCTAAAGCTATAATAATACTTTAATTTATTATTTTTTAAAATGTTGTCAACCCATACCTTAATAGCTGCCTGTTCATCGTTAATATCTTTATTGAAAAACAGGTTGTGCATAAATCCAATCGTAATAAGTTCTTTTTTGTAATTACTATGGCTATATATTATTGTCGAAGTTAACAATAGCACAATTATAAATGCAATCGATATATATTTAATTTTGCATCTTTTATTCATACTAAATTTTTCTGCGCTAGTTGCTTCTCAATTTATTATAATCTCTAATTAATTTTTTGAGACTATCCATATATTCTTCTTTATACGGAACAATTTTTACCGTCTTTGTAAGCGCAAACAATTGCTTTCCTTTTGAATATGTATTGAGCTTAATCAAAATATTAAATAGATTCGAACTAAATTTTGAATCCTTGAATTTATCTGTAAAAGCCGAAACGGCCATGGGATATCCGGGGGAAGACTGGAGAATTTGAATTTGATTTTTGATCTGCGGATTTAATTCAGACATTGTTTCGAATGCAGATTCCGATACGACGCAAACATCAAGTTGTTTGAAAAACAAAGACAATATCAATTGCGCTTCTGTTTTACCAAAGGTCATATATTTAAATAGCTTACTTTTATTAGGCAATCGGTTGCTTCCGATAATCACTTCCAACCACATATCCGGAATAGGATTCATCTCATTCTGTAACGTACCGAGTTTTTTATCCTTCAAATCACTAAGCTGTTTTATGCCATCATCTTTTCTCACAAGAATCAAATATTTTTCTAAAGGACCGTTTAAGCCCGAGCTTACAAGAACTGGATATATAGGTAATTTGGATCTGTATTTCTGAAAATCGACAGGATTGAGTGTTATATCTGCAAGATTTTCTTTGTAAAAATTGTCTACTAGATCTTTGGCGTCATTGTACATTATTGGTTTCATCTCATAACCTGAAAGAAGCTGTCTCTGAAGTTCGCTTACATAAACTTTTATAGCAGCAAATGCATCATTATAATTGATATTTAAATACATCGATTTTAAAAAAGCCACGCCGAAGACATTATCGTTCTGTGCTGCTTCCTTTTTCTGAGCATAAAATTGATTTGAAAACAAAATTAGAATGCCTATTGTTTCAATGGTCAATAATGCCAACTTCAGCTTATTCGTTTTTCTGCTGGAATTATTATTTGAATTTCTTGTACTCATATCAGCTTATTTTTTAATTGCTTCCCACTCATTAAAGAGTTTCTCGGTAGCGACCATATACTGAGGTTTATAAGGCACTTCCTGGGTTGTTTTCATAAGGGTTAGAATCTCCTTGCCTGCGGCATACGTATCAATTTTTGCCGCAATTTCAATAATCCTTTTGCTAAAAGAAAAACGTTTGGAGTTTTGCGTTAAGCTTGAAATATCATAAATAAAATTCGGCGAAGTCATTATAATCTTTAATTGTTTTGATACTTGAGGATTTAACTCGCACATGGTTTGGAAGGAAGATTCTGTTACTACGCCAGCATTGGTTTGTCCGAAAAATACTGATAATATTAATTGGGATTCAGATTGGAAATTGCTTATCAGAGAAAAAAATTTTTCCTTAGTTCCAAGTTTGTTTTTATAGAGCAGTTCGTCTAGCCAGAGCTTTGGCACCGGATTATTTCTTTTAAGATAAAATCCTATTTTCTTATTCCTTAAATCGGAAATGTCCTTTACATTTTCATCTCGCGTAATTATTAGAAGTTTGTTGTAAATGTTTTTGCTGTCGGTCGAAATAAGAATTGGTTGCAAATTCATTTTTGAACGCAGTTTTAAAAAATCAATTGAGTTTAGTATTACCATTCCAAGGTTACCTTTTTCATTGTACTTTATCAGTTCTTCGGTATTGTCAAATAAATCGAGTTTAAATTCAACATTTATATTAAGCTGTTTTGTTAATTCTCTTGCCCAAACTGTCATTGCGACTTTGGCATCATTCATATTTACATTCACAAAAGAATTTTTTAGCATTCCGAGCTCAAAAATCTCATCGTTCGGATTCGATTTATTTTGTGCTTCGTTTTGAAAGGAAATTACTAACACAAAAATTACCAAATAAAAAACGGTTGAAACTAACTTAGAATTTATCGGTATTCTTTGTGAATCATCAGCCTTAAGTTCAAACATGTATTGCCTATTTTTAATATTTTAATCAAACTGCTTGTCTATTTTATCAAATACAATCAGTTTAAAATTAATATCTATGGAAAGCTTCTAATGCAATTCTCAGATCAAACATTTACGTTTACAAATCAACATTATTAATTAATTATTGTTTAACACCGATCCGATTATTAATTCCAGCTTTGCTTCTGCCATTGCATGATCATAAAGCGCTTTTTGATACTGAACCTCCATCAACGACTCAGTAATTTGTGATTCGAGTAAATCTTTGGCATCAGCCATGTCCTGTTGAAAAGCTCTTTCGGTAAGCGAGCGGCTTTCGGAGGCTGATTGCATTGCACCATAAGTATTTCTAACGCTTGCTACCGAAGTCTCACTATTATTTAATGCTTCTTTTATTTGAAGAATTAAAGCGTCATGCATAAGATCTTTTTGCTGTTTGATATTTTTTAATTGTGCTTCGGCTTCATTAACTTGATTTTTTGTTCTGAAACCATTGAAAACTGGTATTTCAACGCCAAGACCAATCATCCATAATGTACTGTTGATGTTGTTAGAAATTCCATATTTATATGAATTAAAGTTCTGATTAAAACTTCCCATTATTGCTACACTGGGTAGAAAATCACTTTTGGCATTGTCAATCTTTGCTTTATAAAGAGAAACAGCAGAATTCAACTTAATCCAATCCGGATTATTATTATAAGCTTGAACCAGCAAATTACCTTCATCCCATGCAGTTGAGTCAAAAGGAATATTTTCATCAGGTAGATTAAAATCTTTATCAATGCCCAATGTAAATTTAAGCGCTTGTTTAGCCGACTTAATATTGTTTTCCAATCCACCAACAAGTGCTCTTGCTTCATCTACCATAACTTTATTTTTAAGGTAGTCAAGTTTTGTAGTTTTACCAGAACCGTTTTTGTATAGACTTTCAGTCAATTCAAGTGTTACATTAAGTCTATCAAGTGCATCCTTACCAATTTTATATATTTGGGTTGCCATCAGTGTTGCATAATAGAATCGTTTTACATCGTATTCTACTTCAAGCGTACTTTTTTTATAATCCTGTCTGGCAATTTCAATTCCATTCATAGCCTCTTTATTTATAGCCTGAACCTTACCGCCGGTATAAATAGGATAAGTAACATCAACGGATGCATGAAAGTTTTGCTTATCCATCAGTTTTATATCTTCCTCCGGTACATTTATATCGTTCATAGATATCGAATAGCCGGCAAATGATATAGGAGGTATAGCCATCTTAAATCCGGGAAGTATGTACATCGGATCCTTGTTTGTCAGGCTGTAAACTCCGCTGGCTGATACTTGTGGCCAGTATCCGGATTCTGCTTGTTTTTTTTGTGCATCCGCAATGTTTATACCTTCACTTGAAGCTTTAATTTTATGATTATTCTCCAAAGCAATTTGAATGCATTCCTTTAAGGAGAGAACTTTTTTATTGTTTGTTGAATCCGAACTTTGGTCTCTTAATCCCAGAGTATAATTATTTGCTGCATTAAATAAAAAGAATATTAATAATGGGATGATAAAATCTCTCGATAGAATTCGAAATAGTTTTGTCTTTCTGCGAATATGCATTTTTGTACTCCCGGCAGAAAACCGTTTTTAGTTAAATAATTACATTACGGTTAGCAGTTTTACCAAATTATTACCTGTTATGATATTAATCCGAATAAATTGAATTAAGAAATTCTTTATTTTTATGATGTATTTTTATCATAGTATATCGAATTAATATACTTTTATAAGTTATAATCGAATTAAAGGAGAAATAATTTAGAACTGTAATTGGTTTAATTAAAAATAGTTTTATCTATTTTCGGGAATAAGTTTCCTCTATTCCCTGTCCGGAAAACTGAGAATTCAAATTGAGTTAATGTTCAAAAGAACTACTGACAGTAAAATTTACCTGAACTGATGATTTGTATTTTAATGATTGATGAAACCACTCTTAGTTGTAAGAGAAAAAATAATTTTCAAATTCTATCTAAAGCAAGCAGTATTGAAAAAGCTATTGCGGTAATTTTAATACATTAGTTAAAAATCAAATTTGATAAATAAGAACTCCTTCATTTCGGCAGGTTGTGAATTCAAAACTCACTTTCAGCTCTGATATTCCATCCCAAATAGCCAATCAATTAAATATGCGTGTAATTTCTTCTTCATCACAATTATTAATTATAAACATTCGAATCTTTAGCTTCAGGGAAAAAAAATTCTTTTCTTTGTCCAATTTTAAATTTCCCGATTGTTATAGAAGTGTTATTAAAAAATATTTTTAAATAAAATTCGGAGTCCAAAATGAATCAATATATGTTAATCTTCAGACATGAAGATGGCAGTAAAATTGTTTCGCCGGAACAAATGCAAATCTGGAAGAAGCAGACAATTGACTGGGTAAACAGTACCATCGCAAAGAATAAATTTGTCGGCGGCAATGGATTAATTTTTGATGGTGCTAAAGTAGTTATAAAAAAGATTCAAAAAAAAATGTAACTGATGGTCCGTTTGGGGACATCAAAGAAACAATCGGGGGATACATCATATTTCAAGCTGAATCAATCGAAGAGGCAGTTGAAATTGCAATAGGCAGTCCGGTTTTGCAGGGCGAAGGAAACAGTGTAGAAATTAGATTAATTTCAGCAAAGAATGAAATAAATGAAAAGATAAGGAGTTAAAAATGAAAGAGTTCTTATTGATATTTAGAGCCGATTATAAGACTATGCCCAAAGGTTCTCCGGAAGAAATGCAGGCAATGACAAAAAGATGGATGGATTGGATTGGCGGAATTGCCGCACAAAATAAATTATTAAATATAGGAAATCGGCTGATATCTGAAGGAAGAGTTGTAAAAGCAAACAAATCAGTAACGGACGGACCTTATATGGAAATAAAAGAATCTGTCGTCGGTTATTTAATAATTAAAGTCGAATCTTATGACAAAGCAATTGAGATTGCAAAAGGATGCCCGATATTAAATATCGATGGAAATGTTGAAATCAGAGAAGTAAGCCAATTATAACTATAAATGCCGGATGCACGATATCTGATTATTTATTAATAGCAGATTATCGGGCATCCGGATTTTAAAAGAATTATATAAATTTAGTTACACCTATATCATGAGAAAACAATTATAAAAGTACAACTGCAACTTTCAAAAGCACCATCAGCAAATGCAGAAATGATGATTCGCAAACCTATAGCTGACGTATTCAAAGCTTTCATCAAGCCGGAGACTGCAATAAAATTCTGGTTCTCAAAAAACAGCAGAAAATTAGAACCGGCAAAAATAGTTACTTGGATATGAGAAATGTACAAAGTTTTAGCACTGGTAAAAGTTCCGGAATTTAAATTGAATAAGAGGATTCTTATTGAATGGCTGTACAATGGCGTTCAAACCTTAGTTGAATAGATTTTCACTCCTCTTCGCAGTGATACTTTTGTCAGCATCACCAATTCCGGTTATCAAAGCAATTGGAATAAGGTTGTAGATGATGCGCTCAGCTTGATATGCGGATTTACTTGGGTACTTTCCGGATTAAAACTTATCTTGAACGCGGCATTGGACTCAAACTTGTTTCAGATGCTTTCCCCAAAGAAATCACTGAACATTAAATGATTTATGGAAGAGCAAGAGTTAATCCCTCACTTATTCAGAACTGAATACAGAAAGATTGTTTCTGTGCTTTCCCGGCATTTCGGTTTTGATCAAATTGAAACTGCAGTGGATATTGCCAGCGATACTTTCCTTACTGCATCGGAAATTTGGGGGCTGAATGGAATTCCGCCAAATCCTACCGCATGGCTTTATGCTGTTGCAAAGAATAAAGCAAAGAATCATCTCCATCGTAATTTAATTTATGAAAATAAAATTGTTCCGGAATTACAAAATACTTATTCTGAAATTCATCCAGATGAAATAGATTTATCTCCGCAAAACATAAATGACAGCCAGTTGCAGATGATGTTTGCAATTTGCCATCCGTCTATCTCAACAGAAGCGCAAATTGGTCTATCACTTCGCATTCTCTGCGGCTTCGGCATAGAGGAAATTGCCGATGCATTCTTAACAAACAAAGAAACGATTAACAAAAGATTATTCCGCGCTAAAGAAAAGCTGCGGCTGGAAAAAATCACAATTGAGCTTCCCCACCTTTCAGAACTTGATGATAGATTGGAAACCGTCTTAAGAACCATTTATCTTTTATTCAATGAAGGGTATTACTCATTAAGTCAAAATCAAACACTCCGCAAAGACCTTTGCCTGGAAGCAATGCGGCTTTGCTATATGCTTGTTGAAAATAAGAGTACCAACAAGCCGCAGGTAAATGCGCTTCTCTCACTTATGTGCTTTCACGCTTCAAGATTTGAAGCACGCGTTGATAAGAATGGTGAGCTGATTCTTTATGAAGACCAGGACATTAGTTTGTGGGACTCGGATTTAATTCGAAAGGGAGAGTATTTTCTGAATTGCTCTGCAAGTGGAAATAAAATTTCAAAATATCACATGGAAGCAGCCATTGCATACTGGCACACCCAGAAGAATGATACCATAGAAAAGTGGGAAAATATTCTCCAGTTATACAATCAATTATTACAAATAGAATATTCACCGGTTGCGGCACTCAACCGTACATACGCACTCTCAAAGGCAAACAGTAAAGAAGAAGCAATAGTTGAAGCAATTAAATTAAACTTGACAGATTACCCTTTTTATTTCACGTTGCTTGGAGAACTATACACTGGTATTGATACGAAAAAGGCAAATCAAAATTTTCAGAAGGCATTAGCTCTAGCTAAGACACATATGGATAAAAACGCAATTCAAAAGAAAATTGAAAAACTTTAGCAGTACAAAATATCAGCATGTGGGTAAACAATTTTTCGATAACCACGTTTAGTTCAGTAAAAAGTTTAAAATTTACTGAGCGCAAACTTTTCGACCTATAAAAAGCACGAATTTATTTATGACTCAAGTCCTAACTGCTTCAGCTTGTGTATTATGCAAGATCAAGAAATCTTCTTTTACAAGATTAGAGGAAAAACAAAGTCCTTAAAGAGCTCAACAGAAAATAAAAGGAAAGCAATATTAAAACGAAACCCAGACCAAAGTTCACTTTCTTCATCATTTCATTGGAAATAAACTTCTTTGCCCAATGTAAGATGTTAGTCAATGTAAATAAATAAGAAGCAAGACCTAATCCTCCGGCAAACAGGAATAATAAATTTATATTGGAAGTGAATTCAGTTACCAGATTTAAATCTTTTATAATCTTCAACCCTATAAGCCACCAGAAAATCATCATAGGATTGGTGGCTGCTAAAGAAAATCCGGTTACGAAGGAAAGCCTTTTACTTTTTATTGCGGTATGAGTTAAATCCAGCATATTTTTTTTTGCACCGTATCGGAAGGTAAAAAATGCTAGCAGCCAGAGGATAATTGTTGCAACTAAACCGAAGACAGCAATAACCATTTTGTTTCGCAGAAAAGGCGCAACACCAAATAGAGCAACAAAGCCGTACATTAAGTCGGAACAAACTGATCCAGCGGCAACCATATATGCAGCGCGTCTATGATTATTTAATGATCGTTTAGCTATTTCAATTTGCGTAGCACCAATAGGTACCGCAGTAAAAAACCCCATTATATATGTAATTATCAAGAAAAGAAAAATATCCATTTCCCTCGAGTTGCTTTTGAAAATTTACTCTGCAAAGATACTACGCTCTTTCGGGAAATAAAACCTTTTTAATGTTGAAAGATGAGAATTTATTTCTGAATATATTTCATTTACAGTTAAGTTATCAAAACACCTGACTTCTTTGCATGCCTTCGCCATTTTATTTATACATGAAATATTCCTGCAAGCTGCCTTTGCAATAAATGTTCTCGAAGGTGCATCCTGGTTTGCCGGAATATAATTTTTTTCTCTAGAATCATACCCGTAAATATGTGGCGGAGTGCTTCCAAAAATAGAAAGGACTGCTGTTTTGTTTCTTAAGCTTTTACCTGTACGGTTGGAAAACTTCCGAGCTGCTGCAATATGTAAAGGTCCTGTATCGCCAGTTATAAAGATATCGGATAGATCAATTAAAGCAGCGTATGTGTCTAACTCTGTTGAAGGCGGAACAACAATAATATTTTTATAATCATTAGGAGGGAAATTACTTATTACTCTTTGTTCAATGAGCTTTTCAACATGTCCAGCACCAATTAATATATTGCAATTAAGTTTGGATATTTTTTTAAGTAGATTAATCTGGAAATCAAAAGGTATTCTTGTATAAACTGCTGAAGCATCAGGATTAAGCATTACAAGAGGAGTGTCTAAATCAATTCCATTGTTAGAAAGAAAATTTTTTGCTTCAATTACCGATTCATCTGAAAGATAAATTTTGGGACCTTCAAATGCTTCAATAAAATCGGGAGGGGTAAAATCTTTTAATGCATTACCGATGAACTTATATGCCTGGTAATTTATATTGTTAATTGATTCCGGGATTCTTTCATTTTTCATAAGCTCCGATGCAATCAAATTGTATGAGATGGTTCTTTTAATACCGAAAAAATTCGAAGAGATCATCGGACAAAAATTAATTATCAAATCATAGTTTTTATTATTAATAACATTCCTAAGTCGGGAAAGATCATTAGTCGTTGGGTACGGCGCATGATTGTATATTGGATATAAGTTAGATACCTCAGGATTTCCTTCCATTAAAACTTTTGTTGAACTTTTTACAGTAAAGTCTATTTCACTATTAGGGAAAATTTTTCTAAGCGCAGATACTCCCATTGATGAGATAATGGCATCCCCAATATTAAGATCTCCAACCACAAGAATATTTTTGAATTGTTTTAATTTTCTTAATCGCTGTCGTGTTCTTTGATGGAGATAATTTCCAAGCATTTTATTACCGAGAGAACCAGTTATTAAGTTGTCTAAAAATCTGGCACCACCTTTAGGGAAAATATCGGTAACCTTACTCGTCAATCTAAAAATTCTTTTGAACTGAACTTCTTTATTCATTTAGCATTTAATTTTTTTACTTAAATTATTTGATTCTAAATATAGAAAATCGGCTTACAATTGTTTTTAAACTATGTTTTGTCGCACTAAAAATACATTCATTGCTGATGCACACAAATAAACTTAAAAACCAAATTGATGCTACTAAATTTAGACGCTTAGATTAGACTTTGTTTCCCACATTTAATGCTAAATGACATTCGGTTCCAATAACCGAAGAAAATTTTAATTTCTTACAACAAATATAATGTTTAATACAATAAAGATATACGGTTTATATAATAAAATCTTTTTCCTACCAAATACCTTAATTATTAAGGACTATGCAGCATTCTCTTCTACAGCACTTTCCTGCATTAAATAATTGTGAACTGCTGCAGCGCACTTTCTTCCCTCTGCGATAGCCCAGACGACTAATGATTGACCGCGCCGCATATCGCCGCAGGTAAATACTTTATTAAGATTTGTTGCATGTGCATCCTCACAATCACCGAATGATGCTTTAACGTTCCCGCGTTGATCAATTTCAAGACCGATACCGGATAATTCATTTATCATTCCCTCATGAACCGGCTGAATGAAGCCCGCAGCTATCAACACCAAATCTGTTTTTAGTTCGAACTCGGTACCGGGTATGTTCACAAATTTTCCATTTTCGATTTTTATTTCATTACATTGAATGGCAACAATTTCTCCATTCTCATTTCCTTTAAAAGCTTTTGTATTGATACTCCATTTTCTTTGAACACCTTCTTCATGGCTTGAAGATGTTCTTAGGATCATTGGCCAATATGGCCATGGAGTACTCTCAGGTCTAGCTTTCGGCGGCATCGGAAGGACTTCTATTTGAGTTATGGATTTTGCACCTTGCCTGTTTGAAGTACCAACGCAGTCGGATCCAGTATCACCTCCGCCAATAACAACCACATCTTTTCCGGCAGCAGTTATTCGTTCAGAAACGTCATCACCTGCATTTACTTTATTCTGCTGAGTTAAAAACTCCATCGCAAAGTAAATACCTTTAAGATCTCTACCGGGTAACGGAATATCTCTCGGCTTTTCAGAGCCGCCAGCCAAGATCACTGCGTCGAATTGTTTTCTCAATTCCTTAGCAGGAATATTTTTCCCTACGTGGACGTTCGTTTTAAATTCTACACCTTCTATCTGCATTTGTTCGATGCGCCTATCAATAACTTTCTTATCAAGCTTGAAGTCAGGGATCCCATAACGAAGCAGTCCGCCAATTCTATCATTTTTTTCAAAAACAGTTACTGTATGTCCTGCTCTGCAAAGCTGCTGGGCAGCAGCCAAACCAGCAGGTCCTGATCCAACAATTGCAACTTTCTTTCCGGTTAATACTAAAGGCATACGGGGCTTAACCCAGCCTTCTTCCCAGCCTTTTTCTATGATAGTTCTCTCAATCGCTTTTATCGAAACAGGTTCTTCATTTATGCCGAGTGTGCAAGCAGTCTCACAAGGAGCCGGGCATAATCTGCCTGTAAATTCCGGAAAATTGTTTGTAGATAAAAGATTCTCAAGCGCTTCTTTCCAGTGACCTTTATAAATAAGATCGTTCCATTCAGGGATATAATTCTGAACCGGGCACCCCGTATCGCCATGGCAGAAAGGAATGCCGCAATCCATACATCTTGCTGCTTGGACTTTTGCTTCTTCACGGTGGAAACGTTTTTCAAACTCGTTAAAATGTTTTACTCGTTCATCAGCTGGTTCGTGCTCTAACGAAGCTCTCTTAAATTCCATGAATCCAGTCGGCTTACCCATTAACAACCTCCGTTAATTTCGATTCTTTTTCTTCAGGTATACTTTCTTCCTGTTCCTTAGCCAATATAGCAAGTGCTTTCCTATATTCTTCAGGAATTATTTTCCAAAAGTTATCTTTCTCCTGGCTCCAGTTTTTCAGAATATACTCTGCTCTCTTTGAGCCGGTATAATCGTAATGCTTCTTAATCATTCCGTGAAGCTCTGCAATATCTTCATCATATATTAGATATTCTACAGAGACCATTTCATGATTGATATATTTCTCAGCAATCTTGTTGGGATCCCAAATGTATGCAATTCCTCCCGACATACCAGCCGCAAAGTTGCGTCCTATTGTACCAAGTACTGCTACTCTTCCGCCGGTCATATATTCGCAGCCGTGATCCCCAACTCCTTCTATTACAGCATAGGCACCCGAATTACGAACCGCAAATCTCTCCCCGGATACACCATTAATATAAGCCTCGCCGCTTGTTGCACCGTAAAGACAGGTGTTGCCGATAATGATATTCTCTGCAGGATCAAATGTAACTTCTGATGGTACTTTAACAATTATTCTTCCTCCGGAAAGTCCTTTGCCTGTATAATCATTTGATTCACCGGTTAGATTGAGTTCAATACCGCTTGCTAAGAAAGTTCCGAAGCTTTGCCCCGCAGTTCCTCTTAATTCGATTTTAATCGTACCATCCGGCAAACCTTTCTCGCCGTATCGCTTTGCTATTTCACTTGAAAGCATTGTTCCAACTGTCCGGTTCACATTTCTAATTCTTGTTTTAATATAAACCGGAGTACCATTCTCTAATGCAGGTTCTGCTTGTTTTATAAATTCATGATCAAGTTGATTTTCAAGCCCATGAATTTGACTCCTTGTACGATATAAATTAGTTTCATAAATCGGAGTAGATTTGTACAAAGGTTTTGTAAGGTCGAGACCGCGTGCTTTCCAATGATCATTTAATCTTATCGGAACTATCTTCTCGGTCTTGCCTATCATCTCATTAAAAGTTTTGAATCCGAGTTCAGACATTAATTCTCGAACTTCTTCAGCAATAAACATCATAAAGTTTATGAGATATTCAGGTTTACCAGAAAAGAGTTTTCTTAATTCCGGATTTTGAGTAGCTACACCTGTGGGGCATGTATTCAAGTGGCACTTTCTCATCATTATGCAGCCTTGAGTAACAAGCGCTGTTGTTGCAAATCCAAATTCCTCAGCACCAAGCAGAGCTGCAATTACAACATCGCGTCCGGTTTTCAATTGACCATCTGTCGCAAGATAAACACGGTCGCGAAGTCCATTTAGAACTAAAGTCTGATGAGCTTCACTCAATCCCAACTCCCAGGGTGAGCCGGCAAATTGAATTGAAGAAATAGGACTTGCGCCTGTACCACCATCATGTCCGCTAATTAAAATATGATCTGCATGAGCCTTTGCAACACCGGCTGCAATAGTACCCACTCCAACTTCCGATACGAGCTTCACGCTAATTCTTGCCTTAGGATTAATATTTTTCAGATCGAAGATTAACTGCTTTAAATCTTCAATTGAATAAATATCATGATGCGGCGGCGGACTTATCAAAGTAACGCCTGGGATACTATGACGGATTCTTCCGATAATTTTATCAACTTTAAATCCAGGAAGCTGTCCGCCTTCTCCTGGTTTAGCGCCTTGTGCCATCTTAATCTGGAGTTCATCTGCATTAACAAGATAGTTTGCAGTAACACCAAACCTTGCAGAAGCAACCTGCTTAATTGCGGAACGCATGCTATCGCCGTTGGGCAATTTTATAAATCTAGCTGAATCTTCACCGCCTTCACCGGTATTGGATTTTCCTCCGAGTCTGTTCATTGCAATTGCCAGCGAAGTATGAGCTTCATAGGAAATCGAACCGAAGCTCATTGCCCCGGTAGAAAATCTTTTTACAATCTCTGCAGCAGGCTCTACTTCTTCAAGAGGAACTTTGGGACCGGTTGTATCGAGTTCAAACAAACTTCTTAAGGTAACTCTCTTCTTATTCTGATTATTGATCAGCTCGGAATATTCCTTGAATATTTTATAATCGCCTCTGCTTGTACTTAACTGAAGCTTAGAAATAGTCAATGGATTCCAGAGATGATACTCGCCGTCCTGCCTATAATTATAAAGTCCGCCTACATCAAGAGTGCTTTGATCGATTTGAGGATCGAGTGCAATTACATGTCTTCGGATTGTTTCTTCTTCCAGCATTTCAAGGCTTAGACCTTCAACCTTTGTCGGCGTTCCGGTAAAATAATTTTCTACTATCTCACTATCTAATCCAACCGCTTCAAAGATCTGAGCTCCGCAATAAGATTGGAGAGTACTTATCCCCATCTTGCTGAAAATCTTATACAATCCTTTACTTACTGCTTTGACGAAATTATTTTTTGCGTATTTGTAATCTTTCACCTCCGGGAGAAAATTCTTTTCAACTAGGTATGCAATTGTTTCATAAGCGACGTAAGGATTTATTGCGTTAGCACCATAACCGCAAAGCAAGGCGAAGTGATGAATTTCCCTCGGCTCACCACTTTCAACAATGAGTCCGGTCTTCGTTCTTAATCCGGCTCTCAAAAGTGCATGGTGTACGCCAGAAGTTGCCAGCAAGCTTGGAATAGCAGCACAATTTCGATCAACACCTTTATCGGATAAGATTATCAATGATATTCCGGACTTAACTGCTTCCACAGCTTCAGTACAAATCTGATCAAGCCTTTCGCGCATGTTGTGTCTTACATGCGGATTAAACAATAGAGGAATTGTAATAGATTTGAAATGTCCTCTGGCAATATTTCTAATCTTTTCTATTTGAGAATTCGAAAGAAGCGGATGCTCAAGCTCAAGGCGGTGAGCATGAATCGGAGTTTCGGCAAGCAGATTCTGTTCCGGTCCAACGTAAGTAGTAAGCTCCATAACCAGTTCTTCTCTTATGGGATCGATTGGAGGATTGGTTACCTGGGCGAACATCTGTTTGAAATATCTGAATAATAATTGAGGACGTTCAGAAAGTACTGCAAGTGCTGCATCAGTTCCCATAGAGCCAACTGCTTCTTGACCGTTTGCAGCCATGGGAAGCATTATCTTCTCAAGATCCTCTTTGGTATAACCAAATATCCTCTGACGCATGTGAAGCGTATTGAAATCAGCATTATATATCTCACTGGGAGTTGGAAGATGAGAAAGTTTAATCATATTATCGTTAACCCATTTCCGGTAAGGCTTCTTCGTAACGATTTCCTTTTTCACCTCTTCGTCTTCAATAATTCTTCCCTGTTGAAGATCGAGTATAAACATCCTTCCGGGCTGAAGCTTCCCTTTCTTCGCTACATTGTCTGCATCGACACTAAACGTACCAGCTTCTGAAGTTAGAACAACAAGATCATCCTTTGTAACAACGTACCGTGCTGGACGCAAACCATTTCGATCAAGAGTTGCACCGACAATATTTCCATCTGTAAAGACCACTGCTGCCGGTCCATCCCACGGCTCCATCATAGTTGCATGATATTCATAAAAAGCTTTTCTATCCGGATCCATCAAATCATTTTTTGACCACGCTTCCGGTATCATCATCATCATTGCATGAGGCAGGCTTCTTCCGCTCATTACAAGCAGTTCCAACACAGAATCAAAAGTAGCAGAGTCACTCTGTCCGTCCATAATTATTGGAAGCATTCGCTTCATGTCTTTTCCGAAATAAGGAGATTCCATTACTGCTTGACGAGCAGCCATCCAATTCTTATTGCCGCGGAGCGTGTTTATCTCGCCGTTATGCGCTATCATTCTGAATGGATGAGCCAGATCCCATGTCGGAAAAGTATTTGTCGAGAATCTGAGGTGCAGCATCACCATTGCTGATTTCATATCCTTATCGATGAGATCTTTATAAAATGCAATAAGCTGCGGCGCTAAGAGCATACCTTTATAAATCAAAATTTTACTTGAGAAAGATGGAACGTAATATTGGCTCCTATCGCACTTCACTTCAACACGTACACGATGATCAATTATTCTTCGTATCGTGTAAAGTTTTCTTTCGAATTCATCCTGAGTAGCAATGCCTTTATTAGCCCCAATGAAGCACTGACGAATAAAAGGCTGCATCATCCGCGCACCTTTACCGGGTACCATTGTATCAACAGGTACATCACGCCAACCGAGAAATTTTTGGCTTTCGTCAATTACAATTTTCTCGACAATATTTTCAACTGCTTTCCTTAGCACAGAATCTTGCGGAAGGAACATCATTCCAACGCCATATTTGCCATAAACCGGAAGTTTAATTTTTTTCTCAGCAGCAACCTTGCGAATAAAATCATCCGGCATCTGGATTAAAATTCCGGAACCGTCACCTGTTTCAGGATCGGCACCGACTGCACCACGGTGTTCAAGGTTTTTTAATATGTCAAGACCTTTGTCAATAATAGAACGCGACTTCCGACCCTTCACATCGGCAACGAAACCCATACCGCAAGCATCATGCTCATAAGATGAATCATACATCCCTTGCTTTTTCATTTCATCATTTCTAAGAAAGTTAATTTTTGTCTCGTTAACTAAATTCAGTCTTTCCATATCAAATATTCTCCATGAGAAATAAAGTACAATGCCAACCTCAAAGTTGTTGGTATATAATTACAATATCTTTAAATTCTATACAATCACTTCCTTATAATATAAGGGAGTTAAAAAATATTTATAAAGTTTTTTAGGCAATTTAAATTTTTTTAGGAGATAATCAAGAGTTTAATTAAAATTTTCCTAAAAAATTTTTTAATTAGTTTTAAGACTTTTTCAATCACTTATTTCATTATCAGAGAATTTGATTCGGCTTATTATGAATCCAAATTCCTCAGTACTTTATCTGGTTAAATCAAAAAAATGTCATTGAGAAAAGGAAGTTTCTCTCTTGTATCTTTTACTTTATCAATTGAAATTTCTTCAGATATTATAACTTCTCCATCCGCTGAAGTAATTACTTCATTTCCCATCGGATCAAAAATACTGCTATAACCATTGTAATTAAGTGTAGGATCATCCCCCACCCGGTTAACTCCGATAACGTAACATTGGTTCTCAATAGCTCTGGCTTTCAATAAAGTGCGCCAATGTTCGATTCGGGTAACTGGCCAGTTTGCAATGACAACGATTAGTTCAGCTCTTTGTTTACCATAATTACGATATAATTCTGGAAATCTTAAGTCATAACAAATCGAAAGCCCGGTATTCCATCCATCAATTTGCGTAACTACTGTTTTTTCGCCCCTTGTATAATTCTTATCTTCAGTTGAATATGAGAACGGATGAATCTTCCTGTAGACTTGGATGAACTCTCCGTTTTTATTTATATGAAGTAGAGAGTTGTAAAATTTATTTTCATTACTTTCAATTATTCCGGTGAGAATATGAGAACCTTGTTCCCTTGCAAGCCGTGCGAAATATTTGAAGCTCTCACCAAAGAGAGTCTCTGAAAAGTCAGAAGCATTCATTGTAAATCCGGTTAAAGTCATTTCCGGAAATACAAGAAGATCAACCTTGTCTTTAAGTCTTGTCAGAAGAATATCAATCTTTTCACGATTTTTATTTTTATCTTCCCATGTCGGATTATATTGAACCAGACCTACCTTCATTATTACCCCTTAAACTGTTATGCGTTCTTTCTGATTATGATATTTGAAAAGCTTGTAGTTTATACTATCATTTAACGCCTGAAAGCTAGCTTCGATAATATTCTCAGAAACACCTACGGTACTCCAGAATTCATTGCCGTCACTTGACTGAATTATGACTCTAACTTTTGCCGCAGTACCATCTTTTTCATCTAGAACACGTACTTTATAATCGATTAATTTAATAAGTGAAATTTCAGGATAGAATCTCAAAAGAGCTTTTCGCATAGCATTATCCAGTGCATTCACAGGACCATCGCCGTCCGAAGCGGTGTGCTCAATTTCGCCATCAACAGAAATTTTTAGTACTGCTTCAGCACGTGATGTTCCTTCAATATTGTTAAACACAGTTACTCTTGAATCCAATATATTGAAGAAAGGAGTAAATTCATTCAGTTCTTTTCTCAGAAGAAGCTCAAACGAAGCTTCCGCACTGTCGAATTGAAAACCACCGTATTCAAGCGACTTAACATAATTAACTAGTTTCTTGCTCAACTCAGTTTTGTCAGATAAATCGATTCCTAATTCTTTAGCCTTATAACGGATGTTACTTTGACCAGCGAGATCGGAAACAAGTACGCGCTGCTTGTTGCCTACATTCTCCGGTTTTATGTGCTCATACATGCTGCTGTCTTTAAGAACCGCGCTTACATGAATTCCGCCTTTATGCGCAAAGGCAGACTTGCCGACAAAAGCCGCTCTGGTATTTGGAGTTAAATTCATTACTTCAAAAACAAAATTGGATAGAGATGTTAAATGATCCAAATTAATTTTTTGTTTTGTCTGCTTTTTCAATTTCAATACTACGTTTGGAATAATGCTACACAAATTAGCATTGCCGCATCTTTCGCCTACACCATTTATAGTACCCTGAACATGCATAGCTCCTGCATTAATAGCTGCTACCGAATTTGCTACTGCAAGCTCAGAATCATTATGAGTATGAATCCCAAGCGGCGTAGAAATATTTTTTTTCAGTTCAATAACAATATCAAATACTTCGGAAGGCAGCGAACCACCATTAGTATCGCACAGAACAAGGACATCTGCACCAGCACGTTCCGCAGACTTCAGCATCTTTACTGCAAACTGTTTGTTATCTTTATATCCGTCAAAGAAATGTTCCGCATCATAAACAACTTTTTTACCTTTTCGTTTCAAAAACTCAACAGTTTTATAAATCAGCTCTTCATTTTCCTCATCTGTTAAACCAAGACCTTGAGAAGAATGCAGTCTCCATGTCTTCCCGAAAATTGAAACAACAGGTGTTTCGGCTTTAAGTATTGCGACTAGGTTCGGGTCTCCTTCAACATTTTTCAATGAACGAGCAGTTGAGCCGAATGCGCACACCTGTGAATGCTTAAGATGAAGCTCTTTAACTTTCCGGAAAAATTCTTCATCACGGGGATTACTGCCGGGCCATCCGCCTTCAATAATGTCTATTCCAAAATCATCAAGTTTCTGAACAATTAATAATTTATCTTGAACGGACAAATTTATTCCTTCACCCTGCGTACCATCGCGAAGTGTTGTATCGAATAGTTCTATTGAATTACTCATTTCTTTTTCCATAAGGTTTATTTTTTCTTAAGCAATCATTCCAGATTGTCTTGCATATTTAAAAATATCGCCGGCTTCAATTATAGGAAGAATATCTCCAAGCGGACGAAGATTGAAAATCTTTAGAGTAGTTAGGTCTTTCAAAATATTATCATGGACATTAAGTTCAAGTTCATCACCAGTTTTAATCTGATCATATAATTTAGCTGGAGTTTCATACGGCAGCAGGAATCCGCCATCGACACAATTCCTAAAAAATATTCTTGCATATGATTCTGCAATTATAGCTTGAACACCGGCAATTTGAAGTGCGAAAGGAGCGTGTTCACGTGAAGATCCGCATCCGAAGTTTGAACCGCCAATTACAATATTAAACTCAGACTGATAATTATCGCCCTTTATGAAAGAAATATTTCCATGCGGCAATCCGGCTTGAGCTGGTGGTACGCTCGAAAGAGCAAAGTGACCATACTTCTTCGATTCTTCCGGATCAGTTAAACTGTAAACAAGATGTTCTGCCGGAATTATCTGGTCAGTATCTATGTTGTTGCCTAGAACGTAGGCTTTACCTTTAATAATTTTTTCCATTAAATTTTTAATCTCCAGTTTTGTTTATAAAAAATCCCGCGGATCAGTTATTACTCCTGTTAATGATGAAGCTGCAACAGTTAAAGGCGAAGCCAAATAGACTGATGATTTTTTGCTTCCCATTCTTCCGGGAAAATTTCTGTTTGTTGTTGATATAACTGTTTCGTTATCGGTTGCACGACCAATTGTATCCGAAGGTCCGCCAAGACATGCGGCGCATGATGATTGTGCAACTTCAGCACCGGCATTTTCAAAAATTTGTCTTAACGATACGCCGCTGATTGTTTCTGTATCAAGTTGTTTTGCAACTTGAGTACTTGCCGGAACAATGAAAGTAGGGACTTTTACTTTATTTCCGAAAATTATTTTAGCAGCCGCTTTGTAGTCGCTCAGTTTTCCACCTGTACATGAGCCGATATAGCATTTTGTAAGCTTTGTTCCTTGAACATTTCTGACTGTATCCAGATTATCAGGGCTGTGAGGCTTTGCAACATGTGGTTCCATTTTAGTAACATCATAGCTGAATTTTTTCTTATACTTTGCGTCTGAATCGCTATGAAAAATTTCGTAAGGTTTGTTTGTTCTTTCCTTAACGTAATCTTCGGTAATAGCATCAGCAGCAATTATTCCGTTCATTGCACCGCCTTCAATTGCCATGTTGGTCAATGTCATTCTTTCATCAATTGGAAGAGAGAAAACACCTTCGCCATCAAATTCAAGCGCGCAGTAAGTACCGCCGTCAGTGGTAATATCGCCAAGCACTTGTAGAATTAAATCCTTTGCTGTTAGATAAGGTGGAAGTTGTCCATTAAAAGTAAACTTAAGCGACTCCGGAACTTTTTCCCAAATCTTTCCAGTGCCTAAAATGAAAGCAGCATCAGTATTACCAACGCCGGTTGAAAACATACCAAATGCACCGGAAGTACAAGTATGCGAATCAGTGCCGAATAAAACCGTTCCGGGAACATTGTATCCCTCTTCGGCAAGAGCTATATGGCAGACACCTTTGTATCTTTCGGTTCCAACATCGTAGTAATTATTAATTCCATACTCGCCTGCAAACTGACGGAGTATATCGACGTTTCTATTTGCCTGCTGATTCTTAGTAAAAATATAGTGATCCGGGAAAATTACAAGTTTGCTCTTATCCCATATCTTAGCATCCTTACCAAATTCACGTTTCCAGATTGCTATTGTCGGCGGTCCGCAGACGTCGTGAGTCATCAGTACGTCCACATTCAGCCAGATATTTTCTCCCGGCTGAACAACTTTTCTGCCGGATGACTTTGCTAAAATCTTTTCTGTTATTGTCATTGACATATTTTATTTCCTTTTATACTGCTTGAGATAAATCTGAAAGAGAACGGTTCATTATGTCGTCCTCTTTTTTCATTTCAATAAAATTTTGACGCTGGTTTAACGCCTGAATGTAAGCCTTAGCGCTGGCTTCGATAACATCGGTAGAAACACCTCTGCCGGTAAATGAATTCTCGCCTTCGCGTAACCTTACAATTACTTCGCCCATCGCCTGCCTGCCTGAAGTTACTGATCTTACATTGTAAGATTCGAGATTGGATTTTATTTCCAGTGCTCTTTCAATAGCATTGAAACAAGCATCAACGGCACCATCGCCTGTTGCCGACTCTTGAATAAATTCTTCTCCTGCTTTTATTCTTACAGCAGCAGTAGGAATAGAGTTAGTTCCAATAGTTACATGAATGTAGTCAAGTTCGAAGCGTTCTTCCTTGGTATCGAGAGAATGGTCGCCCATCAGAACTCTTAAATCTTCATCAAAGACTTCTTTTTTCTTGTCGGCTAATTCAAGAAATTTTTCATAAACTGTCTGTAGTTCTTTTTCATTTAATTTATATCCGAGTTCATGAAGGCGGGATTTTAATCCGTGTCTGCCTGAATGTCTTCCAAGAACAATTTTTGTTTTTCTAACTCCGACACTTTCTGGAGTCATGATCTCGTAAGTCTGGCGATTCTTCAACATTCCATCTTGATGAATTCCGGATTCATGAGCAAAAGCATTGTCACCGACAATCGCTTTATTCGGCTGGACAATCATTCCGGTAAATGAAGAAACCATTTTGCTTGTATTAAAAATTTCTTCAGTCTTAATTTTTGTAAAATATTTGGAGATGTCTTTCCTGACTTTTAGCGCCATTACAATCTCTTCAAGAGAAGCATTTCCGGCACGCTCGCCGATACCGTTTATTGTACATTCTACCTGGCGCGCGCCGTTTTCAATACCACTGAGTGAATTGGCAACTCCTAAGCCAAGATCGTCATGACAATGTACGCTGATGACTGCGTTATCTATATTCTTCACTCGCTTTTTAAGCTCGGCAATCTTTGTACCAAATTCCCACGGGAAAGTATAACCTGTTGTATCCGGAATATTAACAGTAGTTGCACCCGCTTCAATAGAGGCTTCAATAACATCCGAAAGATAACCTATGTCTGTTCTTCCTGCATCTTCAGCGGAAAATTCCACATCATCAACAAAAGTTTTTGCATAAGCTACAGCATCAACAGCCATCTTTAATACAGTCTTTCTTTTTTCCTCTAGAGTCTTTCCGTATCTGTCGTCTCCAAATTTTCCAAGAATATGAATATCGGAAGTGCCGATAAAGGTATGGATTCTATTTCGCTTTGCATCTTTGAGCGCATCATAAGCAGTCTTGATATCAATTTCTTTAGCCCGAGCTAATCCAGCAATAACTGCATTAATTTCCGCAGCAACTCTCTGAACTGCTTCAAACTGGGCTGGCGATGAAACCGGAAAGCCTGCTTCTATAACATCAACATTTAGCTTCTCTAGCTGACGAGCAATCTCAAGTTTTTCAAATACGTTTAACGAAGCACCGGGCGCTTGTTCGCCGTCTCTTAATGTTGTGTCGAAGATTATTACTCTGTTGTTCACGCTAGTTGCCTTTCATTTATTTTTTCTGAAAAGATTAAAATGTTTGTTACATTTTTTCTAATTCTTAATTTTGCTCATAATGGAAATCTTGCTCGGAATTTCATAATCTTAATTCGATTAAGATTAATAGAAAGGTTCCGATTAAGATGTTTAAACTTCACAAACTAAAGCCTTAGTTAAAGTGTAAATACGCCTAAAGCCTGTTCATCATAAATCTGGTTAAAATTTTCTATCACTGCTTCTTTAATTTTCATTGTCGAAACTAAATTTGTTCCCGGCGAATAAATATCCGCTGTTCTGTAACCCATAGATAGAGTTTTATCGATTGACTGTTCAATTAATTCCGCTGCTTTGTACATCTGGAATGAATAAGCAAACATCATCGCAATGGAAGAAATTGTTGCGAGCGGATTTGCTTTTCCCTGTCCGGCAATATCCGGTGCGCTTCCGTGAACCGGCTCATACAAAGCATACTTAGTTCCCAGGCTTGCCGAAGGAAGCATACCAAGGCTTCCAGTAATCATTGCGGCAATGTCGCTGAGAATATCACCGAATAAATTCTGAGTTAAAATTACATCAAACTGTTTCGGGTTGCGGACTATCTGCATTGCAGCATTATCTACATACATGTCGGTCAATTCAATTTCAGGATAATCTTTATGAACTTCATGAACAACTTTGCGCCAAAATTGAGAGCAGTCGAGAACATTCGCTTTATCTACCGAAACCACTTTCTTACCGCGCTTCATCGCAACTTCAAATGCACTCTTTGCAATACGAACAACTTCTTCTTTAGTATAGATCATCGTGTTCCAGCCTTTTTCTTCATCGAAGCCGCGCGGTTCACCGAAGTAAACATCGCCGGTTAATTCACGGAAGATTATGAAGTCAGTTCCTTCCAGAACTTCAGGTTTCAATGTTGAAGAAGATAAGAGTGCTGAATAAACTTTTGCCGGTCTAATATTAGTGTAAAGACCAAGCGCCTTGCGAAGTTTTAACAATGCGGCTTCGGGTTTCAAGTTCTGCGGAAGACCTTCCCACTTATATCCGCCGACTGCACCAAGCAGTACGGCATCCGAGTCATAGCAGGCGCTTAATGTTTCATCTGTAAGCGGAGTTCCGTATTTATCATAAGAGCAGCCGCCTACAAGCTGATCATTAAATTTTAAGGTAACATTGAATTTTTCTGCTGCAACTTTCATTACTTCAACTGCGGCACCTACTACTTCAGGTCCGATGCCGTCACCGGGCAGCAATGTTATCTTCAAGTTCATACACCGACCTCTTCTTTCGCATTTTTCTTGAACAGCCAGCTCATCATCCCTCTAAGCTTTGCACCAACAGTTTCAATTTCATGCTCGCGGTTTTCTTTTCTCAGCTTCTCCATCAAAGGCTGACCGTTTTTATATTCCGTAAGCCATTCATTTGCAAACTGACCGCTCTGGATTTCACCTAAAATCTTTTTCATTTCTTTTTTTGTCTCGGCATTTATCAAGCGTTTTCCTCTTGTCATTCCGCCGTACTCTGCTGTATCGCTGACTGAGTAATTCATTCTTGACAGTCCGCCTTCATAATAAAGGTCGACAATCAATTTCATCTCGTGCATACATTCGAAATAAGCAAGTTCCGGTGGGTAACCCGCCTCAACAAGAGTTTCAAATCCGGCTTTGATCAGCTCAGCAGAGCCGCCGCAAAGGACAGCCTGCTCGCCGAATAAATCAGTTTCAGTTTCATTCTTGAAATTAGTTTCGATAACACCGGCTCTTGTTCCGCCAATTCCCTTAGCCCATGCAAGAGCCATGTTCAAAGTCTGCCCGCTGGGATCTTGATGAACCGCAACTAAATCCGGAACGCCTGAGCCTTCAAGATAGGTTCTTCTTACAAGATGACCGGGACCTTTAGGTGCAATCATCATTACGTTTATATCTGCCGGAGGAACTATCTGCTTGTAATGAATATTAAATCCATGACCGAATGCAATAGTATCACCAGATTTTAAATGCGGAGCGATCTCGGCATCATAAACTGCTTTCTGATTTTGATCAGGCAGCAGAATCATAATTACATCTGCCCACTCGGAAGCTTCAGAAACGGTCTTTACGGGAAGACCGGCAGCCTCTGCCATTGCCCATCTCTTACTTTCTTTGCGAAGACCAACGCAAACATTGCATCCACTTTCTTTTAGATTGAGTGCATGTGCATGTCCCTGGCTTCCAAAGCCAAGTACCGCAATCTTTTTCCCCTGCAAGTATTCTAACGATGCATCATTATCATAATAAACTTTCATTTTTCTTTTCCTTCAATTATTGAGTAACAGAATTTTTATCGTATTTAAGCTGCTCACCTCTCTTAAGAGCAACTGTGCCCGAGCGAGCCATTTCTTTAATGCCGTAAGGTTCAAGAACATTTACAACGGCGTCAATTTTATCCGGCGGACCAGTAATTTCTAAGGTTATAGTTTTGTTGTTTATGTCCACAACATTTCCTCTAAAGATATCGCAGATGCTGATAACTTCTGCACGAGTTCCTTTTTGATAGAACACGGTAATCAGCGCAAGCTCTCTTTCTACTCTAGTTTGCCCAGTTAAATCAATGACTTTAATTGTATCGATAAGACGGTTCAACTGTTTGACCACTTGTTCCATTATTTTATCTTCGCCTTCAGTAACAATTGTCATTCTTGATACTTCAGGATTTTCAGTTTCGCCGATTGAGATGCTGTGAATGTTAAATCCTTTACCGCTGAACATCGTTGCTACGCGATTAAAAGCGCCGAATTGATTTTCAACCAGGACTGAGATGGTATGCTTCATTAAACCATCTCCTTCGGGTCAAGCCGCTTGGTCATTATTTCGTTTACTGATTTGCCGGCAGGGATAATTGGGAAAACCATATCTTCTTTAACGACTTTAAATTCAATAAGGACAGGACCATCATTATAAGCAAAAGCTTCATCCAAAGCGTCATCAACCTTGGAAGGAGAATTGACAGCTATTGCCTTTAATCCGAACGCTTGTGCGACCTTTACAAAATCGGGATTGCTTTCGGATAAATCTGTGAAGCTGTATTTTTCATCGTGGAATAATTCCTGCCACTGTCTTACCATTCCAAGGAAACTGTTATTTATAATGAAAAGTTTTACGGGCAGTTTATTGTAAACAGCAGTAGCAAGTTCCTGGATGTTCATCTGGAAACCACCGTCTCCGCTGATTAAAACTACCGGTCTATCTTTAACACCAAACGCAGCACCGATTGCAGCAGGTAATCCGAAGCCCATTGTCCCAAGTCCTCCGCTGGTTAAGTGAGAACGTGGATTATTAAATTTATAATACTGCGCTGTCCACATCTGATGCTGCCCAACGTCAGTTACAACAACTGCTTCGCCTTTAGTCTTCTCGGAAATTTTTTCAATAATAAATTCTGATCGTAATTTACCGTCGTTCTTTTCGTAATGAAGAGGGCATTCTTCCCGCCATCCATTTATCTGCTCCCACCAATCATCTATTTGAAGAGGCTCGTTCATTTCGGCGGCAAGCTCTGCAAGTACATGCTTTACATCGCCGACAATTGGTAAATCTACAATAACATTTTTATCAATACATGTCGGATCGATATCCACATGGATCTTATAAGCTTTAGTTGCGAATGTATCAACCTTGCCGGTAACACGGTCATCAAAGCGTGCACCGAGAGAAACAAGTACATCGCAGTTATTTACAGCCTGATTAGCCCAGTAGGTTCCATGCATTCCAAGCATTCCTAGAGACTGCGAATCAGTTCCGGGAAATGCGCCAAGCCCTTGAAGAGTCATTGTAACCGGAAGATTATTTTCTTTTGCAAACAGACGAAGCTCACGCTCTCCGTTTGACATGATAACTCCGCCGCCAACATAGAGCAGAGGTCTCTTCGCACTCTTAATTATTTCTGCTGCCTTCTTTATTTGATTTTGATGACCGAGGAAAGTCGGTTTGTATCCTCTCATTTCTACTTTATCAGGATATTCAAATTCACAAACAGAATTTATGACATCTTTTGGAAGATCGACAAGCACCGGACCAGGTCTGCCGGTAGAAGCAATAAAGAATGCCTTCTTTATGGTTGATGCAAGCTCATTAACATCTCTTACTAGGAAATTATGTTTCGTAATCGGTCTAGTTATTCCTACAATATCAGCTTCTTGAAAAGCATCATTACCGATGAGATGAGTAGCAACCTGACCGGAGAAGACGACGATCGGTACAGAGTCCATATAAGCATCAGCAATGCCTGTAACGGTATTAGTAGCACCGGGACCGGAGGTAACAAGTACAACACCTACTTTACCTGTTGCCTTAGCATAGCCCTCAGCCATATGAGCAGCGCCCTGCTCGTGCCTTACCAAAATATGCTTAAGGTGTTTGACATCATAAAGCTTCTCATATATCTTAAGCACAGCACCGCCAGGGTAACCGAAAACATATTCAACCTTTTCCTGTCTAAGGCATTCAAAGAAAATATCCGCACCGGACAATTTCTGTTTGGTTGTTCTCATAATCAATCCTTTCTCTCTTCTAAATTATTTTATTTATTCCAATATAATTTCAAATTTAAACTTTATAGCTTAAACACTAACCGGCTAAAAGACAGCATGCAGGGCTTAGCATCTAAGCCCTTGATAATCTTTGCCGTGTAAAATTATCTCGAGCTTAGATGCTCAGAATAATTATGCTTAGAATTATAATAATGTTAATGTTCTGAACTAATGGGCTGAAGCGGGTGAGATGTTGTTTTTCTACAACACTTTTGGTGAGAGCAGTATAAGGCATACAGCTTCTTTTGGAAGTTTTATGATAGCCGGAATATTTAGAATTAGATCTCACTACAGCCTCTGATGATTAAAATAACCTCAGATATAAAACTCTGGTTTCGGTCAACCCCGAATCTTTTTTATTTTAATTTTTTTTGATTGATTTGGGATTGACCAATATTATCAGCCTAGAATTATAATCGCTAGGACGCTAATAATAATTGAAATCCCTAGAATGATATCTAAAGAAAGGTCATTTAACGAATTGTTCACAACAACGCGCCGTCCGTCATTTCGTATGACTAACAATTGTAATTTTCTATTTTTCTTCGCGTTGTACATAAATAATTTTTTTATTGGTTTCCAAAATAAAGGATAACAACAAGTTTGTCAAGCTATTTATTCACATTACAAGAAAATTTAACCTAGACTAGTGATTTCCCGGCATAAACATGTATTTTAATAATCACCAGCGGAATAAATATACACGAAATCATCAATTCATGTGGTAACTTAATATTTTATTATCGGAAATAACCAAAAAATAATTTAGAGGCAAATAATATGATTGAATTAATAGCTAAAGTTAATCGCTTAATTTAGAAAAACTACTGACTTCAATAAATAACTGAAGTTACGCAAAATGGAAGAAATGATTATTTTATCATTTCGAACTAGTTTCGGAATCTTTATTTTTAAGCTGTTTTTAGATGCTGAAACAAGTTCAGCATGACAATTACGCAACTTCAGTAAAAAAATTTAAACGGTTATTTATACCAGCCTTTTAATCATATAACAACAGTAAGTATTTATACAGATTTATCTTTGGCTTGGAACAATGGGTAATATTAGTTAAAATATATGTGGGCTTAAAATTATTACATTTATGGAAAGAATATTTGTTTAATATAAAAATAGATTTATAAATAAAATTTATCAGAAAGCAATAAAAAAAGAGGATTATTATTCTATGAAAAAGATTGCAGTCATCTCTGATATCCATGGAAATATCCTTGCTCTTAAAGCAGTAGTTGAGGATATGAATAGAAGGAAAATTGACAAGGTGATTAATCTTGGGGACCATATATCTGGACCTTTATGGCCAAAGGAAACAATTGAATATTTAATGCTTCAGGATTGGATTCAGATTAAAGGGAACCATGATAGACAACTATTGGAACAAAGTCCTTATGAACATGGCGCATCTGATAAATACGCCTATCAGTTCCTGGATAAGAAAGGAAAAGAATGGCTGCAATCGTTACCATCCTCAATTCAAATTGATGATGAAATATTTGCCTGTCATGGAACTCCCATTAAAGATGACACATATCTTTTAGAAACTATAAAAGCAGGAAAATTAGAAAGATCAACGATAGAAGAAATAAAAGATAAACTTGGAAAGAAGTCATCTACCATTATTCTTTGCGGACATTCGCATGTACCCAGAATAATTCAATTGGGGGCTAATTGCGTTCTAATTAATCCAGGTAGTATTGGTTTGCAGGCATATATTGAGGACTCAAATAATCCGCATGTTGTTGAAAACGGATCACCTCATGCACGTTATGTAGAGTTGGAATTTAATGGAGTTAGATGGTATGCCAATATGATTATAGTACCATATAATTATCATATTGCTGCATTGAAAGCTAAGAAAAATAATAGAAAAGAATGGGAGATTGCATTAGAAACCGGGTTTATAAATATCTAGAAGTTATGATGCTATCAAAAAAGTAAATAGATTGTCATTTCGAAGGAGCGAAGCGACTGAGAAATCTCACAAAATAGATTACATCTGAGATTTCTCCTTTCAGTCGAAATGACAAATTGAACCTTATGGACGGTTTCCTAATAATTGTCGGATAATATTATTTAGAGAGAAGCTTTTTCTTTTTATATCTTTTAATCCTGCGGCTTATTCTGATTTCTGAAAAATCTTCCATACATTACAAGATAAATTGCCTGAAATAACGCACCGGCATAAAACGGAAGCTGAAGTTGACCTTCGCTAAACAGAAAACCTGCAATGCTTGGTCCAATCGATTGAGGTAACTGCATAGACATAGCGTTTAAGCTAGTCGCCAATCCCCTGCGTTCATCACGGACTAATCCAACAGTTAAAGCCTGACGGGCTCCTACCGAACCTCTATTAAATGCAGAACGTAAAAGATATAATAATGATGCCAGCCAGAAGAAAGGGACTATCGGCAGCATAATTAATAATATAAGACCGAAGAACCTTGCCCAAACTACAGATTGAACAATACCAATCTTTTGGCTGATGCGACCGGTCAGTAAAGATGAAATACCGGTTAGAAAGAATGTTGCTGCCATAATAGGAGCTATATATATAGGTCCCACTCCGAATTTAATTGCAAACCAATATGAGATAAGAGGACCGGTAAATCCTATTGCCAGTCCGTTAAATGAATTCAAAAAAACAAGTCCCGTAAGCATTTTATTTTCCTGCTTTCTAATTTGCTTTTCGGCTTCAATTTCTTTTTTTATTTTTATCTGCTTGTTACCGGCGTAATTTTCTTCTGCTTTAAATATTAAGAATAAATTAGCTACTGTTGCTGCTGTAACTATTAAAAAAAGAGGACGATATGCTATTGCCTGAACAGTTAAGCTCGAATTCCCATTATTTAATATTGTGCTGAAAAATTCCGGCAGCATTGCCAGTGCCGCGCCAATCCCCATACCGAAAAAACCAAATGCAGTGTTTAAGCTATAAACCCAGCCTCGTCTTACTGCGGAAACTTCTTCTGCTAACCATGCCTGCTCAGCAGGTGAAAATGGTCCTGCTGCACCATTTGCGCCTCGACCGAAACCTGCGGCTATTATTACAATAGTTAGAACAGTACCTTGTGCAGTTAATAATGCCAGAATACTGCAAACAAAAACAACGCCTTCATAAACAAGCAGGAAAGGTCTTCTGCGCAGCCTATCGCTGGTAATTCCTACACCTAAACTTAGTACGGCTCCGAATAATCCTGCAGAACTTAATACCAGACCAATATGAAATCCGTTCCAGCCTAATGCATGTAAGTACAAAGCCAAATCCACAACAAGCGCCCCCTGCCCTAAACTTCTCAATGACCTTGCAAGCACCAACCTTTTTGTGGTCGGATGAAGGTCTTTAATTTTCACCAATTTTTATTTATCCATTAATTACAGTAAATCTTATAATATTAGAAAAACAAATTTACATACGTTCCAACAATTTTATAATGAACGATATCTCATCAGAAAGTATTATTCCTTTGGATTAATAAACAAGAAATAATCTGCTTTACAATATTCCAATTTCTTTGTCTATTTCGACAAATATTTTTCAAATTCCGCTTAATATCCGAACCAAGATTTCCAGGATTTTAGAATAAACATGATTAAAAACAACAATAAAATTTAACAGATTCTAAAACATGCTGGCTAAGCCATTAATTATAAAATCCCCGCTCAAATGATTCTTTCCTTCACTTTCATTTCACGTTATATCGTCTTATCATAAAAAACTATAATCGAAAAACCGAAGCTTTCTTCAATCAGATAATTAATAAATAAAGAAACTATCCGACCTAAAGATATATTCTAAGTTGAGAATTTTATTTATTTTTATTCTCGGCAATTCTATAAATTGGATTAAGAGATTTGAACAAGCATGCTGCCGTACACTGAAAACAAAAAAGAAACTTTAAAAAGCATCCCCATTTTTTCAGAGCTGGATATAGAGCAGCTTAGAAAGATTACCGCTGTTTCCAAAATCTTAAAATATAAAAAAAATGAATATCTTTTTTTTGAAGGCGATAATTATAAAGGCTTTTACGTCCTTCTAAAGGGAACTGTAAAAGTATTTAAGAATAGCATTGACGGCAAAGAATCCGTCCTTCATATAGTGAAACCTTTAAATGCCTTCGCGGATGTACCTTTATTCGAAGGAGGAAATTATCCCGCAACAGCACAGACGCTTGAAGAAAGCATAATGATATTTATACCAAAGGAAGGCTTTCTTTCATTATTGAAAGAAGAGCCGGAGATAAGCCTGAAAATGTCCAGCGGTTTCGCAAAGAGGCTGAGGGAAATGGCCAATAAAATTGAAAACTTTTCTTCGAAGGATATTATTAACAGGCTTGCTGAATATTTGTTAAAAGAGATTAAAATCAACAAGACAGATAAATTAGACGAGCCATTTCTTAGACTAAGCATTCCTAAAAAAACGATTGCGGCTTACCTTGGAACTATCAGCGAAACTCTCTCCAGGACATTTAAGAAATTACAGGATGAAGAAATAATAAAGATAAAGGGAAAAATTATTTTTATAACCGATTATACTCGTCTTAAGAAGCTTGGGAAATAAAAACAATAAATAACTGACTTAAGTCAAAGGAATGCGCTCTTCCTTTCAATAGTTTTGCATCAAAAAATAAAGGTAATAAGATGAGCGCTTCTGTAATTAAAGAACTTGATATAAGACCTGTGCCGCCGAGAGAAAAACACCCAACAATCTTTTCCACATTTGATAAATTAAATCTGGAGGAAACATTCCAGTTAATAAACGATCATGATCCTATGCCGCTGTATTATCAATTCCAGGCAGAGCGCAGCGGACAATTTAGCTGGGAATATATTGAAAGAGGACCGCAAGTCTGGAAAGTAAATATTACAAAAACCGCTTAAAAGAATTTCCGGCAATTACAATGATTACAAAGGAAATGAAAATATCTATGATGCTTGAAGCATACCCGGAAACGCTTGAAGTTTTGATAAAGGCAAGTCCGCACTTTAATAAATTAAAAAATAAAGTTTTAAGGAAGGCTCTGGCTTCAAGGGTAAATGTTGAGCATGCTGCATCTGTTGCAGGGATAAAATTAAGTGATCTTCTTAAAGAATTGAACAAAGCCGTCAATCCGGATTCACAGATTCAAATTATTCCAGAGAATTCAGAAAGCGATGATCATCAGGCTGATGAGCCGGACAATTCTTTTTTACAAAGCATTGAAAACAAAAAAATAATAGAGCTGGATGTACGACCGATTATTCAATCGGGTAAAGATCCGTTTTTAGATATTATGAATAAAGTGAAAATGCTTAAAGATGACGAAGTGCTTTTATTAATAAATTCATTTGAGCCTATTCCTTTGTATGCGGTTATGGAAAAGAAAAAGTACCAACACGTTACATTTAAGAAGCCAAGTGAATATTATGTTTATTTTATAAAGAAAGATAATGAGTCAAGTGAAAATTCCAACCAACTGATCAATAATAATAATGTTATACACCCATCTCAAGTTTCAGAAAACATAATTGAAATTGATGTAAGAGAACTAGAGCCTCCGGAGCCGATGTTAAAAATTCTCGAAACACTCCCACAGCTAGATGATAATTCCGTACTGGTGGTTCATCATCACCGGGATCCGCTGATGCTTTACGAAAAGCTTGAAGAACGCGGTTACCAAGCTGAGGCGCTAAAAATTCAAGAAAACTATTTTAAAGTCATCGTAACCAAAAAGAAAGAATAATGTCAGTAATCGGAGAAACATCGGGATCGTTAGCATCAAAAATGTCGCCGTCTTTTAGAATGGTTTCAAAATATTTTATTACTTCAATCGTGTTTTTTATTTTACTCAACATTCTACTTGTTCTTGAATATAATAATATTCACGGGCACTATTTTCAGCCGATATTATTAGCTCTTGTTCACATAACAACACTCGGCTGGATAACAATGATAATATTCGGCGCAATGTTCCAGCTTGTTCCAGTAGTACTCGAAGTAAAGCTATTCAGTGAGAAGCTTGGTGAAATACAATTCTGGATTTATCTTGCCGGAGTAATAGGATTAGTAACAGCTTTCTGGAGTTTTGATACCGGCTTGCATATGGCTGTCTCCGCTTCGCTTCTGGTTGTTGCCATTCTGATTTTTATTTTTAACATAAGCGCATCGATGGCAAAAGTAAAGAAGTGGAACATAACCGGCATATATCTAATCGCCGCACTATTCTATTTATTATCAACAGCGGCTGCAGGAATTTTGATGGCAATAAATTTAGGCTATCCGTTCATACAGGGCGATCATCTTCAATATCTAAAGCTTCACGTCGATGTTGCATTTATCGGTTGGGTGCTGATTGTTATTATGGGTGTGTCGTACAAATTGATTCCGATGTTTTCGCTTTCTCATGGCTATTCACAAAAGAGTTCCGTGTTCGCATTTATTTTAGTTAATACAGGTCTCCTTGGTATTACAACAGTAATGCACTATAAAATTATCCCTTATATTTATTATTTTTTTACTGCATTAATTGGATTAGGGATTTTGTTTTTCCTTCACCAAATATACCTAATATTAAAGAGGCGGCTCAGAAAAAAGTTTGACATCGGGATGAAGCATTCCATAATTGCCTTTTCGGTTCTCTTATTGGACACAATACTAGGTTTGTTTCTTGTTATGTATAGCTTCAACGACTTAACAATAGAACTAAATTTGATATTGCTGTACGGGTTTATGTCGCTTATCGGTTTCTTTTCGATCTTAACTGTCGGTCAATTATATAAAATACTTCCCTTCCTTGTCTGGTATCATAAGTTCAGCAGCAAGGTTGGAAAAGAGCCGGTGCCGCTTCTTAAAGAAATGTTTAATGAAAAGTTGGCGAAAATAGAAATGTATTTTTTGGTTGCAGGTTTTACCGGAGGAGCAATAGGTATTGCACTTTATATTGATACTCTTATGCTGATATCTTTCATATTAATGCTGACCGGAACGCTGATCTTTGCATATAACATGTACTCCATCTATACCGCAAAAGGAAAATTAACTGCAGCTCCTGCACAAATTGATGTAGTAAAAAACGATAAAGAAGCAGTTAGATAAAATGATTTTTGCATTATTAATTTTACAAAAGATAATTTCTGTTAGAAGGAATGACCATGTTAACTGAAGATCAAATTATGGAATCATTACATTATATAATCGATCCTGAGATAGGAATTAATATTGTTGATCTCGGTTTGATTTACAATTTGGATATTTCAAGTGAGAAAATAATTGTAACGATGACCCTTACAACACCCGGCTGTCCGATGCACTCAAGCATGGCGGAAGGTGTTGAAAATGCAATAAGGCATCTTGACGACAAAGTACGCATTGAAGTTAATCTCGTCTGGAAACCTAAATGGACACCTGATATGATGACTGATTATGCCAAAGAACGGTTAGGATATTAGACTATGTTTTCCACCGTTAGATATTTTATTAAAACGAGCATAATCTTTCTGATATCAGGAATTCTTACAGGGCTATATATGTCACTTAATAAACACCTGTTTAATGCCGGTGTAATGCCTGAGATTATTTCCGCTCATACACACATAATTCTTGTAGGCTCAGTAATGATGATGATAATGGGAGTAGCTTTATGGTTTTTCCCCCGAGCTGAAAAGAACGATAAAAGATATAATCCAACACTTATTCTTGTTACTTATTGGATAATGACTATTTCAACAGCACTACGATTTATATTTCAAATAGCAATCGCTTTTACATATCTAAAAATATTTGAAATTAGTATATCGATTTTTTCTGTCTTCCAGGTATTTGCAATTATCATTTTCTTTTATGCAATTTGGGGAAGAATTAGAGCTGTAGGCAGTCAGATTCGAGAAGCGAGAGGAGAAAAGTTTTAATGCCCTATGTTATAACTAATGATTGTATAAACTGCAGCGCTTGCGAGATAGAATGTTTGGAAAAAGCAATACTCAGCCCTTCGATTGATAGCTCTAAGATTAAAATGAAAAGGACTTATAAACCTGCCGTACATTATTTTATAGACCAGCGAAAATGTAACGGCTGCATTTTATTTGATTATCCACGATGCATTGAAATTTGTCCCATGGATGCTATTAAGTAAGTTAAATAAAAAAGCTGCCTTTCAAGACAACTTTTTTAATACGTCTTAGATAATTATTTAATTAATTGAAGTTATGCAATTGTCATGCTGAACTTGTTTCAGCATCTAAAAACATCTTAAAATAAAGATTCCGAAACTAGTTCAGAATAACAAATTAATCATTTCTTCCATTTTGCATAATTTCAGTAATTAATATTCCTAGGCTCTATCCTTTATAAACTTGACTGAAAGGTTGAATATAAAGACAACCAAAACTATCACTCCTATTGCAAAGATGGTATCACCAAAAGCTCTTGTCCAACGTAAAGCCTGCATAGTTGAGGACTGCAGAAACTCAGCGCTTCTTGCATACCAGTAACCATATTTAACTGAAGCCCAAGTCTGCATTAAGCCGACCGGAAGCAGGCTGAATACGACTATTGCAAAAAGCTCAAAGTTTATAGCCCAAAAGAAAGCTTTCGAGACAGCATGATATTTTTTGTACTTGCGTCGTTTCAGATTTGCAGCTTGTTTTAGACCTATTTAGTTTAGCCTAATTCGAAACCTTAAAAAATAAATTTTCAGGAAAAGGAAATGATTTAATTTTGTAATTACTTAATTCCTAATCTCTCTTCCCAATATTTGGTAACGAAAATTTTAGCCGGATCCAGCTTATCCCTTATGGATAAGAATTCATTTAATTTCGGATATTGCTGTTTAAGATAATCCGGATTTACCGGCATATATTTACCCCAATGAAAGCGACAGCTTATATCTTTGTCGTTCATCAAAAGATTCCAGAATTGAGGATAATAGACCTTTGCAGGATCACCTTCGTTATATTTAAACCAAAATATATCTATCCTAATTACATCTCTATCGTAGGAGGGACTGAGCCAGAAGCTGCTTTTTTTAGCAGCATACACTTCACATGAGAATGAGCCAGTTGCCCGATATCCAGCAGACTTATAATAGTCTCTCATTTTCTGCATAACAAGAGCTGCCTTTTCAATAGGTATCCAAATCTCAGTAAACTCAACCGGAACCAGCCGATCGTTAACACGGTTATCCATAGGCAGTCCTCCGAACCAAATATCCCAGAATTTTTGCGGTCCTTTTGGATCTTTATCCGCATCAAGCGGTACAAACTGTTTAAGTATCAAAGGGAGTATGCTGGTAGGATAAAAATGACCGATGATTTTCAATAATAATTTTACATACCAGGGTATCGATTTTATATTCTCAATTGTATTCCAGTTCCCTACAATGGAATAAAATAATCCACCTGCGGCTTCCTGCGGGTATTCGGTTCCCCACATTTTTTGAAACTCGAGATAAGGCTTCTGATGAAAATTTTCTTTGGTTCCTGTTTGTTTATTATAGTCGCCAGGTTTCATCTGATGAGCTTCCCAAACGACCATTCTTTCCAGCCCGTTCTGAGGCCACCACATTAACCTTGTGTACTCGGTATCCGTCAAAAAATCTTTTAAACTTTTTTTTCCGTCCTTACCGTTGCCGAAAAGATCTATTTTACAATCATCCACTGTTGTCGTTGTTTCCTCTCCCATAATATCAAAATTATCTACGAGGTTGAAAGAAACTTCCGTAATAATTCCCAGGAGCCCGAGAGAAATACCTGCAGCATAAAACAAGTCTCCGCTTTCCTTCGTTAAATGGTGAGTCTCGCCGTTTCCATCAATAAGTTTTATACCGATGATCTGATCTCCAAAGGCGTGTTGGATTGATCCGCCGGCGGAACCAGTGGAAATAAATCCGCCTACTGTCTGATGAATTATACCTCCCATATCCGGCACTGCAAGACCTTCCATGTCGAGTTGATAGAACAAGCTGTTAATCAAATTAGAGGTACCCGACGGGTCGTAAGGGTCTCTTCCTAGATGACATCCTGCCTGGACTTTGACTGTTTTATTCTCTTTGTCGATTTTGACTTCTCGCATTTTGTCAAGCATTATATCTATTCCGGTATCGCTCGTTCTCCAATCGGCACTTGTATATATAGCATCTTTAACCGAATGAGCTGAGCCGCGGACCCGGATTTTTTTCCGGTTCATTTTTGCATAAAGTATCAGATCCCTTACTTCGTCATCATTTGAGGGATGGTAAAAACCATGCATGTCTGCGGACAAATTTTTGATCATATTATTCTCCATTCTTTTTGGGATATATTATTTTAATTCTGATTACCCCGCTGAAAATTTCTAATTCTTTTTAATTCATTCAGATCCCACTGAAGATTTAATGCTTCGAATATTTTCTCCGCTTCAGTAAAATATTTTTCCGGATTTTTATTTTTAATACGAACTCTAGGGTCAGAAAGGAACTTGCCAAATTCGAGATAGCTTCTTCCCAGTTCAGGAAGTTCTTCAAGGTGCTCTGCATAAGCAATGCTCTTCAAAAAATATTTGTGCGCTTTTCTAAATTTATTTTTACAAAGGTAATATTTCCCTACAATCATATTCACTTCAGGTTTTATCTCAGCAACTTTGTTTGAAATCTTAAGTACAGACTTCCATCTATGAAGGATTTCCTTTTCATGCAATTTAATTTCATCTTGAAGAACATCATTTTGGGATTTTTTAAAAAGGTTTACATGATAAAAAAGCTTGTAGGCATAAAAATAAGAAAGAAGCATAGGTGTAAGCGAATCAGCTACCAATGATGCTTGTTCAGCTTTGTTGATGGAATCTTTCGCCGAAGCGTAATCGTTAAGAAGGATGTATGCTTTAGTTCTTTTGCCAGACAAGCCAAGTATCCACGAAGTAAGTCCGAGCTTTTCAGCGAGCAGACAGGTATCGTTATAATAACTTATTGCCTTATGCAGGTTTCTCTTGCTAAGCTCCAAGTCAGCTTTAAATGAAAGCATATAAAGCTTGCCGTAATCAAAATCGTAAGTATCGGCTATTTCGTCTCCTTTGTTAATAAGATATTCTGCGTAATCATATTTGCCTTTACCAATGATAATATATAATGCCCAGCTTATCTGGTAAGTAGCGCCGAATAAATCTCCCGCTCTCAGCTTTAGATCCAGAAGCCTTTCGTTAATTTTAGTAAAGTTCTTCCAATTGCCGCTAAGAGTAATAAAGATGGATTCATCATAACTCATATTATAAATGTCATCAATTCCATGAACCCGTGCTATTGTCTTAGCTCTTTCCAGAAATATTTCCCCAAGCGAAAAAGAAAGCCCGCTGTAAGTAAACAATGAACTCCCAAATGCATACGTTTCAAAACCATCTTCTGGTGTTAACACGAAGCCTAATTTCATTTTCAACAGGTCCATCAGCCAGAAAAACATTTTCTTCCCGTTAAGGTTTGCATACGCATTGGCGGTCTTGTAATAGATATCAAACAGCTCGTAATCTCTTGCAGACGGCTTTCTTTTTGGTTTAAATACCTGGAGATAAAGTTTCATAAGAATAAAAGAAAAGTTTGCAGCAAGCCTCAATAATTCTCCAACATCACTTCTTTCGGTTTTAATGTCTATCGCACTAAGCGCTTTTCCGAAATGTTCTATTGAGTCTTCAAAATATCCTTTATTATAGAACAACATTCCGATGTTCTTCTCAAGCATAAAAATTTTTCCTTTATCAACGTTAGCACCATATTTTTGAATATAAAGGTTTAATGCTTCATTAAAATAATTAAGGGCTTCGCTTGAGGCGGCATTTTTAAGAGTTTTCTCGCCGGCTTTAATTAAATATTTTTCAGCTTTCTCTTTGTCGTCTCCCAGGCTGTAATGATGAGCCAGTACTTCAAAATAATCGCCGGTCTTTTCTTCAAATACACTTTCTATTGCATCAGCTACTTTCAAGTGAAGTTCCTGGCGGTTCTTGGATAGCAAAGTATCATAAACAGCTTCCTGTGCAAGGGCATGATAAAATAAATATTCCCTTTCAGATTTATCCTTATTTTCTCTTATTAATTCCAGCTTTATTAAAGTAAGGATATTCTTTTCCAATTCGTTATTATTATCCATTACCTTTTTTAGGACCTCATACAAAAAATATCTCCCGATTACCGAAGCCACTTTTAAAGTATATTTTACATTTTCATCAAGCTTATCAATCCTTGCAAGAAGAACATCCTTTATAGACACCGGAACAACTATGTCTTCGACGCTATGCGATACAATAAATTGACCGTTATTAATTTCTATTATATTATCATCGATCAATGAACGGATTACTTCTTCTATAAAGAAAGGATTACCTTCAGTATTTTTTAAAACAGATTCTTTTATCTTTTCAGGGAGGGATTTCATCTTCAGGAGATTTTCAAGCAAAAGCAGGCAATCATTAACGTTTAACGATTCAAGCTTTATTTCTGTATAGAAGCCCGCATACCTTTCTTTAATGGCAGAAATCATCTTATCCCCTGTTTCATGATAATTAGGTCTGAGCGTGCAAATGAACAATAACCTGTTATTTTCAGCAAGTCGAAACAAGGACTGCAATAATTCAATTGAAGATTGATCCGCCCAATGCAGATCCTCTATAATAAAAACTATGGGATTAACTTCAGAGCCTTTTAAAATCAGTTCCCTCATGCTCTTCTGAATCAACTTGCTTAAAGCCTCTGAGGAAATATCTGCAATCCGTTTTTCGTAATCACCTTTTAATCGAAATCCCATTAAAGCAGCGATGAAAGGAAGTACTTCTCCGGTCTCTTCATTAAACAAACTACGAATCGAATTTTCAAGCTTTGTAAAAGCCTGACTCTCATTATCATTTTCATGGATTTGTGCCCACTGCTTAAGTATGCCTGTAACAGGATGATAACTAACATTTTTTTCAGTCGACTCCGCTTTACCTTCTAAAAGAATAACTTGCTTTATTATGTCTTTCTTTTTTAATTCATTTATTATTCTTGATTTGCCTATACCAGCATCGGCAATTATACTTACAACCGATCCTTGTCCGTTTTTCGAGTTTATAATTAAATTCTCTAATCGATTAAGCTCATCAGCCCTTCCGACTATTTCCGATTTAATTAGCCTTGTCGTTTGTAAATTATCGCTTTTAAAATTTATTCCGTCTATTAAAAGCTCGTATACTTCTACAGGATCGCGCCTGCCTTTCAAAGAGATTGATTTCAACTGCTTGAATTCAAAAACATCCTTTAAGATTTTATAAGTTATTGAATTAACCAATATCCGACCGTTTACGGCAGATCCCAGCAAGGCTAAGGCAATTTCAACCGCATCGCCTAAAACAGTATACTCAAATTTATCACCCGAAGAAATACTGCCGGCTATAACTGTTCCGCTGCTTACCGCAATATTCAGATTGTACAAATCGGAAATTCCATATTCTTTTCTTATCGAGATAAATCCTTCTTTTATTTCAATGACAGCTCTTAATGCCTTTTGCGAAGAATTCTCTATTGCTTCCGGCAGTCCAAAATATAGAACAGCTTCTCCCGTATTGGTTTTGTTTACAGTGCCGCCATACTTTTGTGCAGAATAATTTATTACCTGATAATAACTTTCAAGCATGCCAACCATATTTTCCTGACCTATCAGTCCCGACAATTCCTGATAATTCTGAATTTGCATGTAGACTATAGCTGCCTGTTTCTGTTCAGCAGCTTTCTTTTCTTTTTTATGATGCTCTTTCTTAAAATCTTCCCTTATACTTTGAACTTCAATTTCCTTGTTAAGCTTCCTAAGATCATGAACTATTTGTTCCGCACTTTGGTACCTGTTCTCTTCTTCCTTTTGCATACATTTCAGAATAATAGATTCCAGTTCTAAAGGAATATCCAGTCTGATATGTGAAGGCGGTATCGGTTCTTCGTTAAGGATGGAATAAATTATAGCTGCTTCGTATTCGTCAAAAAACGGAAGCCTGCCCGTAAACATTTCATAGCAAACTATTCCGTAAGACCATATATCTGAGGTAAAGCCCGGCGGCTTATTTAATGTTTGTTCGGGAGATAAATAGGCAAGAGTTCCGAATGTGCCGTTAAATGAAGATTCGGTAATACTATTTTTTAATGCTGCCAGACCGAAATCCATAACTTTAACCTGATTTTTCGCATTGATCATTATATTTTCGGTCTTAATATCGCGATGAATCATGCCTTTCTTATGAGCTTCATTCAATGCCTCGCTTATTTGAATAGCATAAGATATACCTTCTCCAATTGCTAAAGGTCCATCCGCTACCTTTTTTCTAAGTGTAATCCCATCCATGTATTCCATAGAAATAAATCTTCCGTTCTTTTCTTCTTCAATGGCATATACGGTACAGATATTCGGATGGTTAAGCATGGCGGCTGCCTGTGCTTCAAGCTTAAGCATTGCCGCCTCTTCGGATGAGGATGAAATATTTGTCGGGAGGAATTTCAGTGCAACGTATCTTTTCAACTCTGTATCTTCGGCTTTATAAACTACACCCATCCCGCCTTCACCGAGCTTTTCTAAAATTTTATAATGAAGTATAATTTCGCCAATCATAAAAAATATCTTATTGCTTTAAGTCTAATTTTCCTTTCAGCTCTTTCTTCCAGTTTAAAACGACATTTATTTCATTATGATTTTTTTGCTGGTCATTTCTTAATACAAAAATAAATTTCTTCCCATCGGGTGAAATATCATAATCATCACCCAGCGCATCTTGTAATGATATATTTGATACATCAAATAGAACTTTAGGGTTTCCAATAATTAGGGATGGCTTACTAATTATTGAAACCGACACTAATTTATTTTGCGGATTTATATAATAAATTTCATTTCCTTTTGGTGACCAAATAGGATCTAAGCCGCTCCCGTTTGAAACCTGCCATTTGCCTTTTAAATCGGGATATGATTTTAAATAGACTACTAAGTCCCCGGTTTCATTTGAAGAATACAAAAACCATTTCCCATCCGGCGATACTTCGCCGTTTACTTCATTATTTCTTGTAGACATCAAAGTATCCAGCTTATGGTCGACAAGGTTTAATCTTAATATATCGCCTTGAGTTAAGCCCGAAAACGTATTTAGTATCAAATTCTTTGAGTCTGGCGTTATTGATTGAGGATAATTTAAATCTTTATCCGGGTAAATCATTTGCGGCGATGCTGATCCATCAGCCGGTCTCATTAAAATGCCTTCGGAGCCGCTCATTCCCGATGCATAATAAATGTATTTGCCGTCTTTACTCCAGAAGGGATTATAATTACCTTCACCAAAAGTAAACCTGCTTAATGAATTTTCTTTTAAATTATATATCCAGATATCGCCGTCGTTTTCCGGAACTTTGCCGATCGTCATCGCTATCTTACTACCGTCAGGTGAAAAACGCGGATTTTGGTAATAAGCTTTATCAATTTTAAGCGGATCGATTTTCCCAGTCATATCAACGAACGCAAGACTAAATTTATTTTCTCCGGCTCCAGGCAAGTATATTAAACTACCGTTTTCCGAAATGCCAAAGTAATAAACTCCGCTGCTTGGATTTCCTGCAATGTTTTGAAGAATAGTTATTGGAGGCGCAGTATTATTTGGATCATTAGGATTAAATTTCGCAGCGTAAAGATTGTCGTTCCTGGCAATTATCAAAATTCCCGGTTTGATGTACCTAACCACATCACCGCGGACATTAAGAATATATCGTTTATTATTAACCAGCGACTGCAGCGCGATTAATGAATTATCGTATGAATTAACATTTGTCTGATTGCCGATGGTATATAATATCCATTTACTTCCTGGCAGCACCTGGCACCAGCGGTGTGTTCGTTCACTTTTAGATGAATCCAGTTTAGTAACTACAGTTTCATTTCCTCCGTCAGAAGATATTTCCATTATTCCTGAAGCATAGTTCGGGGAAAAATAAATCTTACCGTTATCTGCCCAAAAGCCTCCTCTGTCACCCGGCGCATCGCATAGTGTTTCCGGAGTTCCTCCGTTTACCGAAATCTTTTTAAGTTTTCCATTCGAAAAGAACGCGATCCATTTACCATCGGGAGAGAAAAACGGATTATCTGCGCCTTCGGTTCCTTCAAGAGAAATCATATTAAAGTCGGTTATAGATCTTAAAAATATCTGTGAGCTTCCATTCTTCGTCCCAACATAAGCAATATCTTTTCCATCGGGAGAAATAGAAATTATCTGGTTATCTGTTAAATACGGTGGATTATCTTGAGGAATTATAACGCTCAGCTTTGTAATATCCTGTTCCGAACCATCTTTAATTTTGAAAAAGAAAATTAAAAACAGTGAAACAAGTATTACAGCTCCAGTAATCATCCATGGAATCTGCTTTTTTATCTTTAATAATTTTTTTTGTGGTGATGGAAACATTCTTGTCTGGGATGAAATCCTTGTAGTTAAGCTTCCCGATTTTAATCCTATAGTTCTTAAGTCCGCAGGAATTTCATCAATATGCTGATAGCGCATCGCCGGATCTTTTGCAAGAGCTTTTGATATTACTCCATCAATAGAAATTGGAACTCCGGTTCGCTTTGCAGTAAGTGGTTCAGGTTCTTCGTTCATAATCGCATACATTAAAGCCTGCTCGTAATCATTCTTAAATGGAAGCTGACCGCTAATCATTTCGTACATTACAATTCCAAGCGACCAAATATCAGTTCGATGATCAACCTTTTCACCGGTCGCCTGTTCCGGCGACATGTAAGCCGCGGTTCCCATTGTTGTTCCCAGCTTGGTTACTTTCGTTCCGCCGGCAAACTTTGCAAGACCAAAGTCCATAATCTTTATCTGGTCTTTTTCATTCACCATAATATTTGCAGATTTAATATCGCGATGCACAATTCCTTTTTCGTGTGCAGCCTGAAGTCCTTCTGCAATTTGAATTGTATAATTGATAGCAGTTTTTAACGGAAGCGGCGAGCCGCCTTTCGAATGAATTATTTCTTCAAGAGTATTTCCTTCTATATATTCCATTGCGATGAACATTTGCTTCCCGGAACCGGATTCGTTGCTCTCCCCGATTTCATAAATGTGAGCAATATTCTGATGATTAAGAGATGCGGCGGCTTTGGCTTCCCTTATAAATCTTTCTTTATCTTCGCTGTTTGAAAGAGCATGAGCAGGAAGAAATTTTAATGCAACTAATCGGTCAAGCTTTGTGTCCTGGGCTTTATAAACTACACCCATCCCGCCTTCACCGAGCTTCTCAATAATTTTATAATGTAGTATTGTCTCTCCTGTCATAGTACACCTTTTATATTGTGTTGATGGCTTCGGCGAGCAGGTCCGCCTTCGCCAAGCTTCTCTTCAATTTTATCAGCCAAAGGCTTGAGCCAGAGGCTCATCCACCTTTGGAGGAGATCCGCCATTGGCGGATAATGTAATATCGTTTCACTAATCATTATGACCTCATATCGTCAGAGCCTTATAACTTTCTTTTAATTTTTTATTTCCATTTCTTCACAATGGCAGATTCATCTTTTTCATAAATGCTTCGTAGCGCGGGTCTTTAACTATGTTACGCATCAGCGGATCATCTACCATTTCCGAAAGACCGCTATCTCTCAGAATGTAAGACTTTTCCAGCCATTTGAATGCATTGTCCTTCTCTCCACGGTAAGCATATATTTCTGCAATCTCGTATGCACCGCGGTTCACGTAATTTTTAATTAAATCTGCTAATTCAGCATCTGCTTCTTTCTTTCTGCCCAGCGTGAAATCAACGATTGCAAGTCCCTGCATTTTCCAGAAAGGATCTTGTTCTTTTTCAATCTCAGTCATTGCCGAGTCTGGCATCCCTTTCTCAAGATAATCAAAACCTATTAATACATGCGCATCCGGAAATTGCGGGCTCAGCTCCAGGCATTTTCTAAAGGCACCAATTGACACGTCCGGTAAGCCTTTATACCATGTTGAAAGACCGAGGTTAAGGTATCCATCAACATCAACCGGGTCAATCTCAATTGAACGGCGCTCGAGTTTTATTGCTTTATCAAACTGCCCAAGTGTGTGCGCCAAAAGAGCAGCACCGTTAATAACATCTGAATTTTCCGGCTCTAATTCCAGTGCCTTTTTTAAGGCTTCATCCGCGACTTTCCAGTTCCAGTAATAGTTTTTCTCTATCCATGCCATTTGCGAGTAGGCTTCTGCAAGTTTCGGGTCAAGTTCAATTGCCTTCTTTGATTCCTTGAGCGCTTCGTTGTTAGCTTCATCCACTGGTACGTATCCATTATTAGCCATGTCACTGTGGAGTTCAGACAACCCTACCCACGCCGGTGCATAGCTGGAATCAATAGATAGCGCCTTCTTATAATAACTTTCTGCTTTCTCAGAATTTTCTTTACCATACAAATCAGAAAAATGATTTCCAAGAAGATAATTGTTGTAAGCTTCGGGGTTTGTTTTCTGTTCTGGCGCTGCAGCTTCTTTACCAAACAGCGCTGCATTTAATGCCTCTGCAACATTTCCTGATATTGAATCCTGCAGCTCAAATATGTTGTTCAATGTTCCATCATAAGTTTTTGACCATAGCGTTGCATCAGTCTTAACATTAACAAGGTCCGCCGATATGCGAAGATTGTTGCCTGCCTTCTGAACACTGCCTTCAAGTATATTCTTCACGTTAAGCTTTGCTGCTATGGTTTTAATATCAAGCCCTTTTCCCCTGAAAGAAAATGACGATGTCTTGGCTGTAACACGAAGCTTTGGATTCCTTGAAAGTACGTTTATAAATTCTTCTGTTAATCCATCAGAAAAATATCCCTGGTCTTTCTTCGGGCTAAGGTCATCAAATGGAAGTACAGCTATTGTCCTCACTTCTGCTGTTGTTTCCCCTCCTCCTTTTGATAAAGGCATAAAAAGATAGAGCGCTATTGCAATTACTATTAGCGCTGCTCCGGCAGCAATCCATGGAAGCTTTGACTGCTTTGTCTGAGCTCTCTTTACCTCTCTGCCTTGACCTATTGTTATCAGATCTTCTGCAATCTCTCCTGCCGTCTGGTATCTCTCAGCAGGATTCTTTGCCAGAGATTTGTCGATTATATGTTTTAAACCTTCATCACTTTCAGTAACCGGATCTGGTTCATCATTAAGAATAGAATATATTATTGCCTGGTCATAATCTCCCTTAAAAGGCATTTTTCCAGTCAGCATCTCATAGATTACAACACCCAATGACCATATATCTGTTCTGTGGTCAACCTCATCACCCCTGGTTTGTTCAGGGGACATATAAGCAATCGTTCCGACTGTTGAGCCCATCTGTGTTAGCTGTGAACCGCCTTTTACTTTAGCCAACCCAAAATCCATTATCTTTACTTTGCCTTCATTGGTAATCATAATGTTCTGAGATTTTATATCTCTATGTACAATTCCTTTTTTATGTGCGGCTTCCAATCCTTCCGCTATTTGTATTGCAATATTTACCAATTCTTTAGTGGAAATCGTACTGGATTTGACTTTATCTTTTAGTTCTATTCCATCAACAAACTCCATCACTATAAATATATTATCGCCTTCTTTTTCAATTGCATGGATTATAGTAATATTGGAATGATTCAAAGCTGCTGCCGCCTGTGCTTCAATTTCAAAGCGTTTTCTCTCATCAGAGTCTGCCGATATTTGTTTAGGCAAAAACTTTATAGCGACCTGCCGTTTTAATTTTGTATCCTCAGCAAGGTAAACTACTCCCATCCCGCCCCTTCCCAATTCCTTAATGATCTTATAATGTAGAATAGTTTCACCGATCATTTATTAGCTTCCACTTCCTTCTGCCAGTTTTCAACTAATGTAATTGATGGCTGTGAGGTTTGTCCATTTGGAATAGTTGCAGTTATTTCCGTGCCGGCTTTGTTTATATCGAAGAGTTTTAAGATATTCAAATTGCCCGGAGAAAAAACAGCATACGGTTTTCCCGGTGAAATAGACGAGCCGTTTTCATTTATATCTACACCCATTATTTTATTATCCGGGGTAACGAAATAAATGCTTTTCCCGTTGTTCAACCATCTTGCGTTTGTGCCTCCGTCAATAGATATTTGCCATTTGCCGCTGGAGTTTTCTGCAGGATTACTTGGGGTAAATGGTATTACATAAATTTGGTATTTTCCGGATTCGTCCGACTGATAAACTATCCATTTATTATTAGGTGAAAAAATCGCACCAATTTCATTAAAATTAGTTGCTGCTATCGGAATAGGCTTTTGATCTCCATGTGCAGGCAGTAAAAAAATATCAAAGCCGCTAGTACTGTTAGTGTAATCAATTCCCATATATAAATAATATTTGCCGTCATTGGATATACTGCTTACAACTTTTGTTATGTTTGATTTATATATAAGTGTCGCTTCGCTGGAGCCGTCGGCATTTTTTATATAAGCATCGAAAACGGAGCTGTTATTATTTGAACTGTAAGTTATCTGCTTACCATCAAGTGTCCACCGGGGTACAATATCTCCTTTGTCGAATGTCAGCCTGGTCCAAACACTTCTATTCAAATCATAGACCCAAATATCATATTTCTTTTCATTCGGGTCGTACAAATCGCAGGCAATTCTATTCCCATCCGGTGAGAATTGTGCAGATGTATATGGAACCATGTCCGATAATTTTTTTATTTCATTTCCATTTTTATCCAGCAATACCAAGCTTTGGTCATTCTGATATCCTTGAAGATAAATCAGCTTTCCGTTTTGAGAGACAGCAAATGTTCCGGAGATTCTTGAATCCAAGTACTGAATATTTTCCGCAACCGGCATAGCTTCTCCTTCAAGCTTTAGTTTACCGGGATCAAATTTTTGTGCAAGAAGAATAGACTGTCTTACAAAAAGTAAATATCCATCTGCATACTGGCAGTTGGAAGAAGTAATCATAAGTTTTTTAGGTTTCAGATTATCCAAAGATGCAATAAAGATAGCGTCAGTTGGGGTTGATCCAGTATAACTATTTTCAGTAGAATAAATGAAATGATTCCCGTCTGGTAAAAAGTAAGCCCATCTTAAACTCTGAGCTGGTATTGACGTATCCGTTTTAATAATTTCTTCCGGCTTTCCGCCTGAAGAAGGAACTTTATAAAGAGGACCGGATGGAGTTGGAGAAAAGACAATTGTTCCGTTAGCACTCCACGCACCGCCTCTGCCCGATGGAGCATCGCAAATAGGAAGCGAAGTTCCAGCATCAAGAGATATTTTCATCAACTTACCTTTATCAAAATAAGCTATTGTTTTACTATCAGGAGACCAGAACGGATATGCCTCATTTGTAGCAACTGTTAATGGTCTTGCAGTTAATGAATTAAATGGTCTTACCCATAATTTTTCAATGCCTGAAGAATCAGCTCCGACAAATGAAATATACTGACCATCGGGAGAAATTGAGAGGTTGCTTCCAAGGCTATTGTCTAAATTGATTCCGTGCGGAGTAAGAATTGTTGCTTTAATTTCCTGTAACTCAACTTTTGTTTTATTGAATACAGAGAAGATAAGAAGTAAAAGAACCGCAATAAATAATACTACCGCTGCTGACCAGAATATTTTAGGATTATAGAAAATATTTTTGAATAAATTTTTAACCTGTATTTCTCCAATCGAAGTTTTAGTTGTAGTATTTATAGCAGCAGTAGTTTGTCCGCTCTTTGCATTGAAAGCCTGCGTATTAACGCTATACATTCTGCTTGATCTACCAGAAGTTAACGTTCGCTGAATCTTTCTTAAATTCTTGGCAAGTTCCTTCGCAGATTGGAACCTTTCGTCCTTGTCCTTCTCAAGACACTCAAGTATAATTCCGTCCAACTGTGGATCGATTCCTTCTTTAACCGTGGCTATCGGCGGAGGATCAACATTTACAATCTCATACATTATTGCAGTTTCATGAACTCCTTTAAATGGAGATTCACCTGCAAGAAGTTCATAAAGAACAACTCCAAGAGAAAATATGTCAGTACGATGATCAACATCTAATCCTTGCACTTGTTCGGGGGACATATAGCCCATCGTTCCCATTGTTGTACCAGCTTTAGTCAATCTTGAAACACCGGATGTTTCTCTAAGCTTAGCCAATCCGAAATCCATTATCTGCACAATACCATCCTTGCGAATCATGATGTTCTCAGGCTTTATATCGCGGTGAACAATTCCCTTTTCATGCGCAGCAGCCAAGCCTTCCGCTACTTGAATTCCAATGTCTAAAATTCTTTTTTCGGACAATTGCTGTTTATTATTTCGGAGAGTTATGCCATCAATAAATTCCATAGAAATGAAAAGCTGCCTGTTATATTCTTCTATGGAATAAATTGTACAGACATTTGGATGATTCATTGCAGAAGCCGCTTTTGCTTCTTGAATAAATCTTGCTTTATTTTCCTCTGAAGCTGTCATTTCAGATGGAAGGAATTTCAAAGCAACAAAGCGATCGAGTTTTGTATCCTGGGCTTTATATACTTCGCCCATTCCGCCTTCGCCGAGCTTTTCTAAAACTTTGTAATGCAGTATGGTTTCGCCAATCATAGTAAGTTCCTAATATTTATTAAGATGCTTCGGCGGACAGGGCTGACTTCGCATAGTTTTAAAGAATTTGCAAATGTAAAATTGTTTTGCCAATCATCAGCCGCCTTTATAGAACTTTTCACACTCATTATTTTTTTAATATTATCATCTCCATTTTGTTACTTAACGCACTGTAAAGTTTTCAAGATTCTGATTTAAGAATTATCGGCTATAAAAAGGAACAGCCAATTAAGTTAAGTTCGGAAAATCATTTACCTTTCATGAGTTCCAAGTATTCCGGTTCATTCCTTATGTTCTCAAGATCGGGATCTCTTTTAATCCAATCATAATGCTCAAATCCGGTAGCAATAATATTTTTCAAAGTTTCAACAGCAAGCTTTTTTTCATTTATCCTTGAATAAAGACAGACTGCATTGTAAAGCATAACATTATCATTGGGGCTCAATTCAAGAGCCATGCTCGTTTCTTTTTTTGCTTCTTCAATTTTATCCTCGGTCAATAACATGCTGGCGTATAAAATTCTTGCCCTTCCATCGTCCGGGTTTTGTTCCAAAAATTTAGGAAAGAATTCGAGTGATGACTTAACAATATTTTTTAAATTTTCTTTATCACCAAGTTTTTCATATACCATCCTTAAATCAATGTACGCGGTATAAAACTCCGGATTAAGTTCAATGACTTTCTTTAAAGGCTCGACCGCCTCCTTATCTTTATCAGTAGTAAAATAAATTCTGCCTAAAATCCAATAAGCAAAGAAATTATTTGAATCAAGTGAAAGCGATTTTTGCACTGCGGTCAATGATTCATCAAACGTTCCTTTATAAAAATAAGAAAGGCCCAGAGCTGCATAGGCTTCGGACAAAGTTGAGTCATACATTATTGCTTTCAAGCTTAGTTCTAATGCCTTATCCAACCAGGTTTCTTTCCTTTCGAAATAGGCATATCTTATTGCATGAGCTTCTGCTAAGCCTGCATATGCTTCCGCATAGCGCGAGTCAAGTGCGATAGCTTTTTCAAAAAATTGAATTGCAAATTGAACATTGTTCTTTGATTGACGATATAAATACTTTCTTGCCCTTAGGTTATAATCATATGCTTCGGCATTTAATGTTGGGCGTTTTGTTAATTCAACCTTTTCTGTAGGAGTAAGTTTAACCATTAACGCATCAACAATTTGTTTTGCAACTTTCTCTTGGATGTCAAATATATCGGCTAACTTACCTTTATAAGTTTCAGCCCATAGCTGCTCATCACTGTCTACGTCTATCAACTGTGCGGTAATCCTTAAATCATCATGAAATTTTCTTACACTTCCTTCCATTATATATCTTGCACCAAGTTCCTTACCTATTGTTTTAATATCTTTCTTCGTGTCTTTATACTGCATAGTTGTTGTTCTTGAAATGACGCGCATTTCTTTAAGCCGGGACAAGTTGGCAATAAGTTCTTCTGTCAAACCGTCACCAAAATATTCATTCTCTTTATCGGAGCTGATATTATCGAAAGGAAGCACAGCAATGGCTTTGCGTTTTGATGTTGACGAGGCTTTGTCTATATCTTCCTTCAATTCATTAAGAGATTTCAACAACTCGTCTATATTTTGATAACGCTGCCCGGGATCTTTATTGAGCATTTTCTTAACAATCTGATCTATCTGTCCTGGAATTTTTCTGTCCAGCAGACTTGGTGCAGGCGGTTCTTCATTTACAATTAGATACAATAAAGCAGCTTCATGCTCAGCCTTAAATAACGTCTCACCTGTAAGCATTTCATAAAATACAACGCCGAGTGACCAGATATCGGAGCGGTGATCAGCCGGCATCCCTTGTGCCTGTTCAGGAGCCATATAGGATAGTGTCCCCAAAGAAGTTCCTGTCTTAGTTAGACCAGAACTGCCTTGAAGCTTTGCCAATCCAAAATCCATAATTTTTAATTTACCGTCTCCGGTTATCATAATATTTTCGCTTTTGATATCCCTATGAATAATATTTTTATCGTGTGCAGCTTTAAGCCCTTGCCCTATTTGAGCCAGCCAATCTGTTGCTTTTACATAAGGAATACCAGAGCCAGATTTAAGATGTGCCAAATAAGATTTAAGAGTTTCACCTTCAATAAACTCCATTACAATAAAAAGAAAACTATCCCGCTCATCAATCTCATAAATGCTTAAGATGTTTGGATGATTTAAAGAAGCTGCAGCTTTGGCTTCTTGTAGAAATCTTGATTTATTTTCGGAAGCAGATGCGAGATGTGGCGGAAGGAACTTTATTGCCACACTCCGTCCAAGTTTTAAATCTTCAGCTTTATAGACAACACCCATTCCACCTTCGCCAATTTTATTTTGAATATTATAGTGCGAAATTGTCTTTCCAACTAAATTAGCCATATCATCACCTTAAAATTTTTATAAACTATAATTTTTTTATGCCCATAAATTTTGATTTTACTTACCTTCAATTAATTTTTTATAGCCGGGTTCATTTCGGATACTATTAAAATCCGGATCGCGTTTAATCCATTCGAAATTTTCGTAACCGTTGTTTACGGAGTTAGTAATAAGTTCAACAGCACGCTGTTTATCGCCAAGCCTTGCATAAAGACACGCGCCGTAATACATCATAATTGCATCGTTCGGACTGAGTTCCAAGGCTTTTTCTCCTTCTGATTTCGCTTCCTCTAGCTTGTTAAGTTTTGCAAGAGTAACTGCATAAGCCATCCGCCGGTATGTATCTTCCGGATGCTGCATTAAATACTTTGAAACAATCAAAACAACTTTTTGAAGAGTTTTTTTATAATTCTCTTCATCATTAGTTCTTTCATAATACATTTCAAGATCATCATAGGCGGTAAAGAAATTTGGATTTATAGATATAACTTTATTCAAACATTCGAGTGCTTCTATATCCCTATCGGTAGTGTGATAGATTCGAGACAATATCCAGTATGCATTAAAATTATTTGGATCAAGTTCGATGGCTTTTTTGCTGGAAGTGAGTGCATCATCAAGTGCATTTTTACCAAAATAAGATAAACCAAGAGAAGCATAAGCATCAGACAAAGTTGAATCATACATTAATGCTTTCAGACTTGCATCTAAAGCCTTATCAAGCCAAATGTCTTTTCTGTCAAAATCTCGATAAATAATCGCATATGCTTCTCCAAGTCCTGCATAAGCGGCAGCAAAGCGGGAATCAAGTTCAACCGCCTTTTGACAGAGTAGTATAGCGAAATCAATATTGTTTCTTGTCCTATTGGCGAGGAAATTTCTTGCTTTAAGATAATAATCATATGCCTCAGCATTTGTTGTTTGCTTCTTTGTTAGAACTACTTTCTCAACCGGTGAGAGCTTAACCATAAGTGCATCTACAATTTCTTTAGAAACGTTTTCCTGAATATCGAAAATATCGGCAAGCTTGCCTTTGTAAGTCTCGCCCCATAATTGAGTGCCTTTATGAACATCAATCAATTGTACGGAAATTCTTACATCGTCTTTAAATTTTCTTACACTCCCTTCCATTATATAACGTGCACCTAATTCTCTGCCGATAGTTCCAATGTCCTTCTTTGTTCCTTTATACTGCATGGAATTAGTCCGCGCAACAACACTGACTTCCTTAATTTTAGAAAGATTGATAATAAGTTCCTCCGCAAGTCCATCAGCAAAATAATCCGTCTCTTTATCTGGGCTTATATTTTCAAACGGCAAAACTGCAATAGTTTTACCTTCGTTTTCATTTTCCATAAAATCATTCCTTTTAATCTCACTTAAATCTTTTATAAAATCTTCCATATTCTGGAACCTTTGTTCCTTATCTTTTGCAAGCAGTTTATTAAGAATCTGCTCAAGCTTTAACGGAACTTCGGGACGTAAATTGGAGATCGATACCGGATTTTCATTTAGGATAGAATAAATAATTGCTTGTTCAAATTCACCGCCATATGGTACATTCCCTGCTAGCATTTCATATAGGATTATTCCCATTGCCCAGATATCGGAACGGTGATCAGCACTTTCGCCACGAGCTTGTTCGGGAGACATGTAGGCAATTGTTCCGATTGTTGTGCCTACCTTTGTTATTTGACTGCTGCCGCTAACTTTTGCAAGACCAAAATCCATAATCTTAACTTGCCCGGAAGGCGTAATCATTATGTTACTGCTTTTTATATCGCGGTGAATTATTCCCTTCTGATGTGCTGCTTTCAAGCCAAGTGAGATTTGTTCTATAATTTTTAAAGATTCATCAATTGATAATTTCCCGCTCTCGATCTTCTTCTTTAATTCCTGCCCGTTTATGTATTCCATTACGATAAATATTTCTTCGCCGCTTTCTTCTATTGAATAAATAGTGGCGATGTTCGAGTGATTGAGTGAGGCAGCCGCTTGTGCTTCAATTTCAAACCTCTGACGTTCTTCTTTATTAGCAGAAATATGATGTGGCAAAAATTTGATGGCTACTTCACGTTTCAATCTGTTATCTTCGGCTTTATAGACTACGCCCATTCCGCCTTCGCCAAGTTTCTCACTGATTTTGTAGTGTAATATAGTTTCACTTATCATAGTTCACCTTAGTAATTAATATAGGGCTTCGGCGGACAGATCTGCTTTCGCCTAGTTTCTCTAGTATTTTGTAATGATGAATTATTTCAACGTTCATAATAATCACTCAAAAATTTATTCGTTTGATTTATTATTCCTACTCATTTTAATTCAACGCTAAAATATTTTGCTGTTCTTTCACCTTGTTCTTAATAACTTGAATTATATCATTGAATTGCTTTCGGTTTTCTTCTTCAATAGAATAGATTGTGCAGATATTAGGATGATTAAGAATTGCCGCAGCTTGCGCTTCCTGGTTGAATCGTGCAAGGTCATCTATGGATGATGTAACATGAGAAGGCAAAAATTTCAAAGCAACAATGCGTTTAAGCTTTAAGTCTTCGGCTTTGTATACGACGCCCATGCCACCTTCACCAAGCTTTTCAATTATTCTATAGTGAAGAATAGTTTCGTCAATCATTTATTACCTTCAACTTCCTTTTGCCAGTTATCGATTAATGTGATTGACGGCTGGGCATTCTGCCCGTTCGGTATAGTTGCAGTTACTTCTGTACCGGTTTTATTTATATCGAAAAGTTTTAAAATTTTTGTATTGCCCGGAGTAAATACAACATAGGGTTTCCCAGGTGAAATCGATGAGCCGTTTTCATTTACATCCACACCCATTATCTTATTATCCGGAGTAACAAAATAAATACTTCTTCCGTTATTCATCCACTTAGCACCAACTCCTCCATCAACGGATATTTGCCATTTGCCGCTAGAGTTTTCTGCCGGATTACTTGGGTTAAATGGGATTACATAAATTTGGTATTTTCCGGATTCATCCGACTGATAAGCAATCCATTTCATATTGGGTGAGAATTGTGCGTCGAATTCATTAAAATTAGTTGCAGCTATTGGAACAGGTTTTTTATCTCCCTGTGCCGGCAATAAAAATATATCATAGCCGCTAGAACTTCCGGAATAATCTATCGCTGTGTATAAGAAATATTTACCGTCCGGCGAAATACTGGTTACTATTTTAGTGATATTTGATTTATATAATAGTGCTGCCTCGCCGGAGCCGTCAGCATTTTTTATATAAGCATTAAAAACGGAGCTGTTATTATTTGAACCGTATGTTATCTGCTTCCCATCTAATGTCCAGTTAGGAACTATATCGCCTTTGTCAAATGTCAGCCTTGTCCAAACACTTCTATTAAGATCATAGACCCAAACATCATATTTCTTTTCATTAGGATCGTACAGATCGCACACAATTCTATTTCCACCAGGTGAGAACTGCGCTGAGTTATACGGAATCATATTCGATAATTTCCTTATCTCGTTACCGTTTTTGTCCAGCAAAACCAGGCTTTGATCATTTTGATATCCTTGAAGATACACAAGCTTTCCGTTTTGCGAAACAGCAAATGTAGCGGAGATTCTTGAATCCCAATACTGAATATTTTCGGCCACAGGCATAGCTTCTCCTTCAAGCTTTAATTTGCCTGGGTCAAATTTTTGCGCAAGAAGAATTGACTGGCGTACAAAAAGTAAATACCCATCTGCATATTGGCAGTTGGATGAGGTGATCATAAGTTTTTTCGGTTTCGGATTATCTAAAGAAGCTGCGAAGATAGCGTCAGTAGGTGTTGATCCGGTGTAGCTATTTTCGGTGGAATATATGAAATGATTCCCGTCAGGTAAAAAGAAAGCCCATCTTAAGCTCTGAGCCGGGATTGTTGTATCCGTTTTAATAATTTCTACCGGCTTTCCGCCTGAAGAAGGAACTTTATAAAGAGGACCGGATGGAGTTGGAGAAAAGACAATTGTTCCGTTAACACTCCACGCTCCTCCTCTGCCTGCAGCAGCATCACAAATAGGAAGTGAAGTTCCCGCATCAAGAGATATTTTCAGCAGCTTTCCTTTATCAAAATAAGCTATTGTTTTACTATCGGGAGACCAGAACGGATATGCCTCATTTGTCGCAACTGTTAACGGTCTGGCAGTTAATGAATTAATTGGTCTTACCCATAATTTTTCTGTACCTGAGGAATCAACTCCAACAAACGAGATATATTGACCGTCGGGTGAAATTGATAAATTGCTTCCTAATGTATTATCATAATTGATTCCGTGCGGAGTTAAAATTGTAGCTTTAATTTCCTGCATCTCAACTTTTGTTCTGTTGAAGACAGAAAAGATCAGAAGAAAAAGAACTGCAATAAATAATACTACCGCTGCTGACCAGAATATTTTAGGATTATAGAAAATATTTTTGAATAAATTTTTAACCTGTATTTCTCCAATCGAAGTTTTAGTTGTAGTATTTATAGCAGCAGTAGTTTGTCCGCTCTTTGCATTGAAAGCCTGCGTATTAACGCTATACATTCTGCTTGATCTACCAGAAGTTAACGTTCGCTGAATCTTTCTTAAATTCTTGGCAAGTTCCTTCGCAGATTGGAACCTTTCGTCCTTGTCCTTCTCAAGACACTCAAGTATAATTCCGTCCAACTGTGGATCGATTCCTTCTTTAACCGTGGCTATCGGCGGAGGATCAACATTTACAATCTCATACATTATTGCAGTTTCATGAACTCCTTTAAATGGAGATTCACCTGCAAGAAGTTCATAAAGAACAACTCCAAGAGAAAATATGTCAGTACGATGATCAACATCTAATCCTTGCACTTGTTCGGGGGACATATAGCCCATCGTTCCCATTGTTGTACCAGCTTTAGTCAATCTTGAAACACCGGATGTTTCTCTAAGCTTAGCCAATCCGAAATCCATTATCTGCACAATACCATCCTTGCGAATCATGATGTTCTCAGGCTTTATATCGCGGTGAACAATTCCTTTTTCATGCGCAGCAGCCAAGCCTTCCGCTACTTGAATTCCAATGTCTAAAATTCTTTTTTCGGACAGTTGCTGTTTATTATTTCGGAGAGTTATGCCATCAATAAATTCCATAGAAATGAAAAGCTGCTTATTGTATTCCTCTATAGAATAAATTGTGCAGACATTCGGATGATTCATTGCTGAGGCAGCTTTTGCTTCCTGAATAAATCTTGCTTTATTCTCTTCAGAAGCAGTCATTTCAGAAGGAAGGAATTTTAATGCAACAAAGCGGTCTAGTTTTGTATCCTGAGCTTTGTAAACTTCGCCCATTCCGCCTTCGCCAAGCTTTCCAATAATTTTATAGTGAAGAATTGTTTCGCCGACCATTCAGTCCTCAGGATTAGTAATTTAATTATTAAAGGAATTTATAAGATAACTTCCGCATGAAATAGAAATTGTAAATTCTAAAATTTACTTAATGACTGAAGTTACACAAGAGTTTATACATTTGATGCTGAACTTGTTTCAGCATCTAAATACTGCCTGAAAAAGAGATTCTGAATCAAGTTCGGAATGATAAATACATTTCTTTGTGTAGCTTCAGTTAATGAGATAAAAATAGTTTCCGCAAAAAAGTTAGTTCTTTATACTTCCGGGGAAGTATATAATCTCTTGAATAGTACTTGTTAAAAGCCTATTGCCGAATTCCAGGTTCAATCCGCAGGCGGCTATGATATCGGTTTTAATAATACTGCCGCCCCATGTACAGCCGTTTATTTTTGTCTTTGCAGGGGACATTGACATTTTATCGAACCATCCGCCGGAAACAATAAATCCTCCTTCGTTGTCGACCTTAATAGAATAAACAGAGTTCCTGGTTTTTAATCTTACTTCGTCGCCGGGTTTTAAGTCGGATTTTTTAACCTGCATCAAGCTGTCTGCTTGATCTATTATATTTTTCATTTCAAAGTTCATCAAATGATTATTTATTTGAATGAAAAACTTTTTCCTGTAACCATATCATAATGCTCAACTTTAAAATCATCGGAAGTTTTTAACCTGGGACCATATTTCTTTTCGAGAGACATCTTCCATAAAAAAATCTCAGAAAAAGTATGTTTCACTTTTTCAGTTAATTCATTGAACTTCCCACCGGACTCATATTCATCAGCATCTTTTTTACTATCCCAGATAGTAACTGAAATATATTCATTCCTTTCGCTTACGCTTTCAGTAAGGAAAATATATCTACAGCCTTTGATATTTTTTAGCTCCGGAATAATTATTTCTGAATATAATTTTTTGAACTCATCAACCATATCTTCTCTAATAATCAAAGAAAGAATGCGTAAAAACATGTTTGATGAATCCATTTGAAATTCATTGCCTGTCTGGTTCTGCGCCTTCACAATATACTTTTTGATTACCGGCTCTTCATCCTTTGCACCTAATTCAAGCTCCATATTTTCGGATAATTGAATTTTCCATTCAACAGACTCAGCTAAAAAAACTTTAGCCTTTTCAAACAGCTTCTTAAAGGCGCCGGATGTTTCGTAATCTTCCGCCTGTTGCTGGGTTTGCCAAACAGTCAACGAAATAAACTCGTTTTCCTCAGGCTTCGATCTTATTAATCCAGCAAACAGGCATCCGGCGGTTTTGTGGAACTCTGTTAATACATCAGACTCATAAAACTTCTTAAACTCATCAATATAATCTTCGTTGAGCTTCAATTGAAGAAAGCGCATAAACATATTACATCCCTCCTCTCGGGAGTTAGTTAAACTAAATTGATGTCTCTGAAATTTTCCGCTAAATTTCGCAGGTGCAAAAGATATTTATTTTGCTATTTAATCTTTCTTTAGTACAACGAGCGTCATGTCATCCATCTGTTCAACATTACCTGCAAAATCCTTTACGCTCTTTATTACTGAATCGACCAAATCAGAAGCAGGTAACATTTTATTTTCTTTCAAAAATTTAATTAGTCTTTCCTCACCGAATTCCTCCTCGCTAATGTTCATGGCTTCGGTGATGCCATCTGAATATATAACCAGCAGTGATCCGGGAGGAAAATTAATTATTTTGTCTTCATAGGTTACGTCGGGCAAAATACCTACAATCATCCCCCCCTCTTTCAATCTTGTAACGTTTCCGCTTTTGTCTATCAGAATAGGTTCATTATGCCCGGCATTGCAGAATGTTATTTTATTTTCCATAGAATGAAGAACACTGTAAAATAACGTAGCGTATTTGTTGCTGTCTGTACTATTAAACAAAAGATTATTCGTAAAAGAAACACAGTCTTTGCATTCGATGCCCATTAAAGTCTGACCCCGCAATGATGCTTGAAGGTTAGCCATTAAAAGTGCGGCAGGTATTCCTTTGCCTGAAATATCCCCGAGGCAAAGGGCGAGATGGTCATCTTTTATTTTGATGAAATCATAATAATCTCCGCCTACATCTTTGGCGGGGATACTTTTTCCGGCTATTTCATATCCCGGTATCTTTGGATTTTCTTTTGGAAGTAAATTTACTTGAATATCATTAGCTAGCCTCATCTCTTCCTGCAGCCTAATCAAAGCTTGTTCTTTTTCATAGAGCCTTGCATTCTCAATTATATGCGCCGATTGCGCGGCAAGAATTGAAAGCAGCCTTTGATCCCCCAAGCTAAAACCTGAATCAGAATGTTTATTAAAAACTGTTAATAAGCCTACCATTTTATTTTTAAGAAGCATCGGAACGCTTAGGAGAGTAGAAATTGGGAATTCCACTTTGATTAAATATTTGAATCTTCCGTCCTCCTTAAAATTATTTATCAGCAGGGGACTTTTATTCTTCAGCATCCAGCCTGTCAGTTGCGTATCCAGACGGTAAGGCATAAAGTCCGAGATTGAATCCTGTTTCCGAATCATAGTATGAAAAGGATTGGCCTGGTCTTTTTCATCCAGAAGCATAACAACCGCCTGTTGAACGTTCAAGTGCTTGATGCACTTTTTAACTATTAGTTCAATTACATCTTCAACAGATTGGTTTGAAGTAATAGCCGTAGCAATGTCATTCAGAGCCGCAAGCTCATCTATAGCTATTTTAAGTCGCTTGTTTTCTTCAGTTAATTTATTTAGTAGATCCGATTCGTTGTTCAGCATATAGAATGTTATAGGTGGGTAGAATATACACAAATTAAATTTTAAAATACAAACGAATCGTCAAGTAATGTGGAGAACTGCCAAAATAATCTGCTTAATGTGAGGTTTGTCGAGTATTTGAGAAAGTTTATTGCTTAACTTACTAAATTTAACTACCCATCAACCTATATTAAAATTGCTGCATTATTGTTATTAGTATTAAAACAGCAGACAATAATAAAAAGATTTTTTAACTTTAACGGGTAATAACAATCAGAAGCATCTTTGTTGGCTTCAAAGCAAACAAAGAGTGTGGTATATTTGCCGGAAGTGTTAATGTGTCACCTTCTATTAATTTATAATTTTCTCCTGAAATGGTGAACACAATTCCTCCTTCAATAATAAAAATAAAAGCATCTGATGAAGCAGAATGCTCAATCAGTCCCTGTTCCTTATCGAAAGCAAAAAGCACGATGTTACCTTCCTCTTTCTTCAATATCATTTTTATAATTGTTGAGTCGGACTGATATTTAATTCCGTCTTTAAAATTCTTAACTTCATTTTTTCCTGAAATATCTAAATGCTGATAAGTATTGTCGGTTATATTTTCTTTAAACATATTTAACGCTCAATTAAATCGAGTTTTTCTTTTCTTGCCATCAGTTCTTCTTTTGATTCAATATAGTCCGGATTAACTATTATGCAATCAACCGGACAAACTGCTTGGCATTGCGGTTCGTTATGGAAGCCGACACACTCGGTACATTTATCGGCAACAATATAAAAATAATCGTTATTATGAGGCTCGTGCGTTTTGCCATCAAGAGACCAGTTCATTCCACCCTCGTAAATAGCGGTGTTCGGGCATTCCGGTTCGCATGCGCCGCAATTAATACATTCATAGGTTATTAATAAAGCCATTTTAATTCTCCAGTATTATTTTCTCAATTCGACTGATTTATTTTTATGATTTAAAATTACTTTGATGTGCTTGGGAAGCCAATGACTTAAGTCAGTAAGATTACTTTTCTGTAATAATGATTAGTAAACTACAAGAAATTAAATGGAAGACAAGCAGCTATTTTTTATTTATTGATGCTAATACTTAAGTCATTTCTGCTTATCCATTATTTATATTAGTTTCGGAAGAATAAGAACAGAACTTAGATTAAAACTTCTTATTTAAAATGTTTCATATTTAAGGAGATAAACAATGGCAAGAAAAAAAATTGAAATGATTTTGGAAATCCATAAAGCCTGCACTGAGCCACTTTATGCAGTGCTGGACGGTATTAAAGGGAAAGAACTAAATTGGAAGCCGGCACCGGAGTCGAGATGCATCAACGAAATAATGGGGCACTTAATCCGGGTTGATAATAAGTTCTTGACAAGGCTGGGGCAAGCACCAAAGATTGACGCTCCTGAAAAAGGCAGCGATTCGGAAACATTAACTGCACTTAAAAATGTTCATAGGCAGCTTCATTCTTTGGTCGAAAGCTTATCTGATGACAGTCTTCTTTTCAAGAAGAGCCCCACAAAGGATGCTGCAGACAGAGATACTGTAAATGAGCATGTACTGCATAGCTGCCAGCATAATCTCTATCATTTATCGCAGGTAATTTATTTGAGGAGAGCATTGGACAGAAACTGGGAATCGCCTATTATAGCGTGGGATAAGGCTACAAGAATAATCGCAAATTATTTATCGCCAAAACCGAATTGAAGTTGATGAGAATGATACACTCACCTGGAAAGATGGAAATGTGGAATAGTTGAACCAAACACTTTCTTCGGCAATTCTTAATTTCCGGGAAAAGAGATTATCCGATTTCCTCAAGAAGCTTTTTAATTACCTCAACTGAGTTAATACCTTCTGCTTCCGCACTGAAGTTAGTAATTATTCTATGACGAAGTACCGGAAACATTGCAGCCTTTACGTCGTCGATGTTGGGAGTAAATCTTCCGTTGATAATCGCTCTTGTCTTGGCAGCAAGGATTAAATATTGAGAAGCTCTCGGTCCGGCGCCCCAGTTTATCCAGCTCTTAATTGTTTGAAGCGAGCCGTTGGTACCGGGTCTGGTTTTACTTACTGCTTTTACAGCATACTCTATAACATTTTCTGCTACCGGAACTTTTCTTACTAAATCTTGATAGCCGATTATTTCATCTGTCGAAACTACTTTGGATAACTTAGGAGAATACTGGCTTGTAGTAGACTGTACAATTTTTATCTCTTCCTCAAACGAAGGATATTCCAGCCACAAGTTGAACATAAACCTGTCAAGCTGAGCTTCAGGCAAAGGATAAGTTCCTTCCTGCTCTATCGGATTCTGAGTTGCAAGTACGAAGAATGGTTCCGTTAATGTGTAAGTTGTACCAGCAACAGTTACTTTGTGTTCCTGCATTGCTTCAAGTAATGCAGCCTGTGTTTTAGGCGGAGTACGATTTATTTCATCGGCTAAAATTACATTTGCAAATACCGGTCCCGGAATAAACCTGAAATCTCTTTTCTTGCTTAGCGGATCTTCTTCTATCAATTCGGTTCCCGTTATATCGCTTGGCATTAAATCAGGAGTGAATTGGATTCTGCTGAACTTTAAATCAAGAACTTCAGCGAGAGTTTTAATAAGCAATGTTTTGGCAAGACCAGGTACGCCGACAAGCAGGCAATGTCCACGCGAAAGAAGTGAAATCAGGAGCTGATCAATTATCTCATCTTGACCGATAATTACTTTCCCGATTTCTTCTTTAATTTTTTTTACAGCGTCGTTAAGTTTTTCAACGAGCTGTACATCTTCAGGTATTACTTCTGCTTTGTTCAATTAAACCTCAACATATTTAATTTCATTTTCTTATTAATCTTAATCATAATCTTACTCTTTCTCCTCCTCGTATTTAATCCGATTAAGATTACGAGTAAGATTAAGAGCAAGAACCTCCTTACCAGTTTTACTTTCTATTTTTCAGTCAATAGAACTTTCCAATAAATATTTTTCTTTAGCTGGTCAATCCATTTATTGTATTCTTTTTGCTTCTTAAAATTATCTGCTAATTTTTTTATTTGCTCATAATCTTCGTTAAGATTAGCTTGATGCTGCGGTACTCTCTTTTCAAGCAGAACTATGTGGTAACCGTAATTGCCAGATCCATAATCAATCCTTTTAGGAAAACTAATCTCACCAACTTTCAATTTAGTAACAATTTCACGCATAGCCGGATCAAGCTGGTTCATATAAAAAGTACCAAGGTCACCTCCGAAAACACTTGACTCTTTATCTTCACTGTACTTCTTAGCATAGTAGGCAAAGGTACTGTCGCCTTTAACAATACTATCTCGTATTGCGGTTAACTTTTCAATTGTGTTTAGATCCGCTTGATCTCCTTTTTGTATTTTAATTAAGATATGACGGACATGAATTTTATCGCCGCGCCTTTCAATCATCTGAATTATATGAAATCCTACAGGAGATTCTACAACACCGGAAATCTCGCCCGGCTTTAATGCAAATGCGGCTGCTTCAAACTCAGGATAGAAAACTCCTTTACCAACCCAACCAAGATCGCCTCCTTCAGCAGCACTGCCCGGGTCTTCAGAATATTTCTTTGCCATCTCTGCGAAATCAGCACCGTGTTTTATCGAGTCTAAAATAGCTTCAGCTTTTGCTTTAGCCTGCTCTTTCATTGCTTCGGTTGCCTTAGGCACTAAGAAGATATGAGCGATTTGAACTTTTTCAGGTATCACGCCGATGCTATCTTTGTATGTATTGAAGAATTCATCTACTTCTCTTCTCGTAGCGCTTACATCTCCGAATTTTTTCTGTTCAAGCTTTTGAACCAAAATTTGCTTGCGAACAGGATCTTCAAGAGTTCTTTTTATTTTCTCAATACTCATTCCGTATAGCTGCTCAACTTTTTCCTTAGAACCATATTGTTGTTCGAAGTAGTTAATCTGGTAATCGATTCTCTGATTTACTTCGTCGTCAGAAACTTGAATAGAATCGAGCAGAGCCTGAGCGTAAGCAAGTTTCTCATCAATCATCTGGTTCAATACCTGCTGCTCTAGCCCAGGTGTTGAGGGATCAATCTTTTGCTGAGCAGCAGTCAGTTTTACCTGGTAATCAAGTTCGCTCTTCATTATAATTTCGTTACCGACTACTGCTGCAATCTCATCAACCACCTGCTGCTGCGCATATACGCCGCATGCAAGCATCAACGAGAGTAATAAAATTTTAATTTTCATTAAACACCTAATTTCTGACTTCTATCTTATTATTTGAATAAAGTTCTTTTATATAATTTTTTAATAGTTCTTCTTTTTTCTCAGCATTAAATTCATCAAGTACCGCTTGTTTTACAGCATCGTATGGCGGAATAGAGCCTTGATCATATTTTTGCATAAGTTCCACCACAGCATATTGACCTGGTGACTCATTTATTACCGTGCTTATCTCATTGGGATCCATTTCCGAAATAACCTGATACAAAATTTCCGGATGCACTTGATAATTATAAAGCAGTTCGTTTTCTTTTTTTTCAATAATAGACGGTTCATCTTTAAAAACGTTCATGGCTTTATCCCAATTACTTTCCAGTGCAATGGTTCTGAACTTGATTGCTTTATCTTGATTATTAAAGACAGTTAGGTTAATCAAATAGGAATCATAGAAACGTTTAAAATCATCCTTATGATTATTGTAAAAATCTTCCAGCGCCGAAGGTTCAATATTGTTTTTTTCATCTTCATAATATTTTTGAAGAAGGAGCGAACCTGCAAGTTCTTTTTTGGCATCATCCATAATCTGTTTGAAACGATCTTCTTTAATAATGCCTTGCTTTACAGCCTGCTGGTAAAGAACTTCACGGTTAATCCAGTTTCTAATTATTTCGTTTTTATAAAAATTAGAAACCGAGTTTGTATCTATCATCCTCGCCAAGTCTTCTTTGGTAAGATAAGAATCGTTAACCCGTGCAATAAAATTTTTTTGTTTTGATTCTTTGCCGCATCCTTGGAAAAAAAATGAGGCAATAATAATTACAAAAATTATTCTAATTAGACTTATGCACCTTATCAAGTTCGCTGTAATATATTTTCGGTTTATATATTTTAGTCAAATAATCAATGTAGTCGTTCTCAAGCTTTTTGCTTTCAACCTCCTGATAAGCGCCTGAAACTTCTGCCCTGGCTTCTTCAAAAGTTTTATCGTGAGCTGGGTCCTTTTTAACAAGATAAATTATAGAAAAACCGCCTTCAAAACTAATCGGCTTTGAGTAATCACCAGGCTGTTCAAGTTTATCAGCATCTTTCGCAAGGTCGGAACTGTTAACGTCTACCAATCCCCAATCACCAGCTTTTGCTTTATAGCCTGATCTTTCAGTATACTTAGATGCGAGTGAATCAAAACTTTCGCCCTGCTTTAAAAGATCATAATAATGATTTATGGCAGAGTCACTTCTTGAATAAATTTCTTTGAACTCAACTCTATTAGGCCATTTATATTTTTCTTTGTTGGCAAGGTAATATTTGTATAAATCGGTTGAATCAACTTTCAATTTATTCCAAACTTCATCTTGCTGAAGCTTGAAGATATAAATACCATCTTTGTAGTTCTTCATAAGGCTTGCAAACCTTGGATCTGTCTTGTCGAGAATTAATGCCTGCTGTTCAAGCAAAACATCGCCGCTGACTTTATCAACTGCTTGTTTAAATCCCGCAGTATTCAAAAATTTTGGACTGTATCCTGGCTGCGAATCTAATTTATTAAAAAATTCATCTACACTAACAGAGCCGCCATTGAAATAAAACAGGGAGTCATTTTTAATCTTATCAATATCCGGGTTATCTAAGTTTATTTTACCGGTATCGCCTTGAGCAGCTACTTCGTTATAGACGACATCATTAATTCTATAATCAAATTTCTTCCTTAGCTCTGCAATTAGGCTGTCATACTGAGCCTGATATCTTGTACGTTTATAAATTTTTGTAAGGTTATCTTTGTCTTCCTCAAAAGTTGGACGTGGTTTTATACCAGTGAGCTTAATTATATGGAAACCATATCTGGTTTCAATTATCGGACTTATGTCGCCAACTTTCTTCAAATTGAACGCAGCCTCCGCAAAAGGCTTAACCATCATTCTGATTCCAAAATAACCAAGATCACCGCCTTGCTGTTTAGAACCGAAGTCATCCGAAAACTTTTTAGCGACATCAGCAAAATCTACTCCTGCTTTCAATTCTGCCATAGCAGAATCAATCTTCAATCTTGCGGCAGTCGTGTCAGGAACTTTTGATTTTGTATAAAAACTTGCAAGAATATGGCTTGCTCTTATTTCCGGAATTCGTAATCTCTTATCGGTAACTTCAATTATATGATAGCCGAACGGAGTTTTAACGACATGAGGATAAATATGCCCCGGCTGAGTTGCGTAAACTGCATCCTCAAATTCCGGTGGAACTTCTCCAGCAGTTATATAAAATATATCTCCGCCGTCCGACGCAGAATATCTATCCTGCGAATATTTTTTTGCAAGTGTTGCAAAGTCTGCACCATTTTTAAGGCTATCCAGTAAGTCTTCAGCCAGCTTTTTAGCAGCAGCATCGCCGGTTGAATCCGGTCTTATCATAATATGGCTTACTCTGTATTCCCATTCTCGCCGATCATAAAGTTGATGAATAGCCGGATCGACTAGATGTGTTTCGAGAAAATAAGTCACACCGACTTTTTTCTTATAGTCAAGCAATTCATTTTGCATTTCAGAGTCGCTGTCAAAGCCTCTAACTTCAGCATCTCTCAGCTTCATTCTGAAATCGACATAAAGATTTAGAAAATTCTTAAGTTTAGAAAGACTGTCTTTCTTAACCGCATCATTATTTCCGACATTATTATTATATGCTTTTTCAAAATCACCAAGTGTAATTTTCTGATCACCGAATTTGGCTAAAACAGTTTGAGAGCCTTCCGGAGCGCATGAGGTTAGAATAAAACCTAAAGCCAGAGTGAAAAAAACAGCTACCCGTAAAAACATTTGCAATGTCTCCTGTTATTAATTATTAAAATTCAATTTGTTATTTTAGTTATAGAGCCCAATAAAATCAAGGTAAATGAATATGATTGAATAAAGTAATCTGGGATAAATTAAGAACTATCTTCAATTTCTACTTAACTCTAGTTCCACTTTTAACTGAATTATTGACGGATAAAACTTGCAGCCCGCCTTTCTCATCCTCAGCAGCTAAAATCATCCCTTGAGATTCAAATCCCATTAATTTTGCAGGCTTAAGATTAGCTACAATTACTACTTTTTTATTTATCAGATCTTCAGGTTTGTAGCTTTTTGCAATACCGGCAATTACCTGTCTTTCCTCATTTTCAAGTCTTATCTTAAGTTTTAGAAGCTTCTCACTTTTTTCCAGCTTCTCTGCCTCAATTATTTCAGCAACCTTCAATTGTATTTTCAAAAATTCGTCTATTGAGACGGTTTCATCCGTTTTTTGTTCAACTTTTTCTTCAGGTTTATTCAAATTTTCCATCTGTTTCTCTATAATTTCATCTTCAATTTTAGGAAATATTATCTCAGCATTATTCAATTGATGTCCGGCTTTCAAATTTTCTTTTCCGCAGCTTGCCCAGTCCGTCTTTTCAGCATTTAGCATTTTAAAAATCTTTTCGGATGAGAAAGGGATAACCGGATTCATCAATTCGGCAAGCGTATAAATAGCCTGCAGACAAATGTTCAGGGTTGTCGCACATTTTCCTTTATCAGATTTGATAGTCTTCCACGGCTCTGAATCATTAAAATATTTATTGCCTGCCCGCGCCAGGTTCATAGCTTCCAGAACACCGTCTCTTATTTTGTAAGATTCGAACAGCTTAGAAATTTTCTCAGGATATTCATCAATAGTTTTTATCATCTCATTATCAATATCCTCAAGCTTGCCTTTCGCCGGAACTTTACCTTCAAAATTCTTATGCACGAAAGTAAAAGTTCTGTTTATGAAATTGCCCAAAATATCCGCAAGCTCGCTGTTATTTCTAAGTTGAAATTCCTTCCAGTAAAAATCGGTATCTCTTGTTTCAGGAAGATTAGCGGCAAGTGTATAACGGAGCGGATCTGCAGGAAACAATTTAAGAAAGTCAATAACATCAATGCCCCAGTTTCTGCTTTTGGAGAATTTTTTCCCTTCAAAATTGAGGAACTCATTTGCAGGAACATTTTGCGGAAGGCAGTATTTTACTTTCTCACCATCATTCCATGCCATCAAAAAAGCCGGGAAAACAATACAATGAAAAACTACATTGTCTTTGCCGATGAAAGCCACGTATTTGGTTTCAGGATCCTGCCAGTATTTACGCCAAAGATTTTCATCACCTTTATTTTGTGCCCATTCTTTTGATGAAGAAATATATCCAAGGACTGCTTCAAACCAAACGTAAAGAACTTTTCCTTCAACACCATCAAGAGGGACTTTAATTCCCCAATCAAGATCGCGTGTAATTGCACGATCGCCTAAACCATCCTTAAACCATCCGCGGCAATACTGTAAAACATTCTCCTTCCAGCCGAATTTTTCATTCATCTCCTTAATGTATTCTTCGAGCCTTTTCTGATATTTCCCAAGCGGAAAGTACCAGTGGGAAGTTTCTTTCAATACCGGTTTTTCACCGGAGATTTTACTTTTAGGATTTTTTAATTCAGTCGGCTGGTAAAGCGAACCGCAATTTTCACATTCGTCACTGCGGGCTTCTTCATATCCGCAGACCGGGCAGGTACCTTCGACATATCTATCTGGCAGGAACATTTTGGCTTTTTCGTCGTAGAACTGCTGTGATTGCTTTTCAACTAAAATCCCTCGGTTATAAAATTCAAGAAAAAATTCCTTACCTGTTTCATGGTGAATTGGCAAGCTAGTCCGAGAATAATTATCAAAACTCATCCCGAACTGTTCGAATGCCATTTTATTCAGCTCATGGTAGCGGTCTATTATTACCTTCGGCTTAACACCTTCTTTATCTGCACTAATCGTAATAGGAACGCCATGCTCATCAGAGCCGCAAATAAAAACAATATCGCTTCCCTTCAGTCTTTTATATCTAACATAAATATCTGCAGGCAGATATGCGCCGCTTAAATGGCCTAAATGAATCGGACCATTAGCATAAGGAAGCGCCGCTGTTACTAAAATCTTTTCCTGTGACAATTTTTATCCGTAAAGTTTTAACAATGCAGTCGTAAATATAAGTATTTTTAAAGAAGTAACTAAAAAATTGGAAGCATATTTACGTAGATTGCTGAAAAACAATGTTAATCTGAGGACATTAGCGGTTGGTGGAAACTTTTATCCGGCTAAATTTTTTGTTTTTTAATAAAGATAGATGAAGAGTTCGAAATGTTTAAAAATGATTGGGCTGTTGTTTGTAGAATTCTTTACCCGGAAACTCAGAAATTTCATCTTCAATAAAGAAGCTGCAGGTAAGTAACCAAACAACAGCCCGTAAAGCAAATTTAACAATTGCTATGCCAGAGGAAAAAGAAAAGGATACCATCTTTTCCGGCTGATTTCAATGCTATTATCGATTGAATTTTGTAAAAGTTTAGGAATAAGTTTCAGAGTAAGACTAAAATTCTGACCATTGTTCAAAAATTTATAGCCTGCAGGTATATTTTAACCGACTTATCTTTTAAGAAAAATCTTTTAATCCAATGATAATTATAAAAAGCTTTTAGAGAAATTTACCGATAAAATTCCAGTGTCTACCGATTTTATCTTTTGCAGAGTTGTTTTTAAAATTAACTTGACGCAGTAAAACTTGGAAAATAAAACTAAAGGTAATTAAGATGTCTCGCAGACATGATTCAAAAAGTTCCAGAATTACGTTGGGAACTGTATTAATAATTATTGGGGCTCTGTATTTATTGCAGTCGCTCAACTTTTTTGGCTTCAATATCTCTCATGTAATTTTCTCAATTCCGTTTGTAATCTTTTTTATGGGATTGATGGTGATGATTAATTCAAGAAATAAGCTGCTTGGATTGATATTGACAATTTTCGGCTTGCTTATCCTTCTGCCGCGAGTATATCCCCATTTTTATTTCAACGATAATTTTTTACTGCCTCTGATATTTATCGCACTTGGTATACTGATAATTTTTAGAAGGCGATCCCCTTATCATTATCAAGATTGGAAAAACGGTAATACGTTTGATAAAGATTATATCGACGAAGTCGCAATATTCGGGGGTTCGCATAAAATAATTACTTCAGATAATTTTAAAGGCGGAAACATTACATCAATTTTCGGCGGTTCCGAATTAGACTTTACCCAATGCAAACTTGCTGAAGGCGATGTTATTGTAGATATTGTTATGATCTTCGGCGGCGCTAATTTCATTATTCCAAGAGATTGGAATGTTAGAATAAATGTAACGCCGATATTCGGAGGCTTTTCCAATAAAACGATGAGAAATCCGGGCACCCCACTCGATACTACTCGTACGTTAATTATTAAAGGCGTCGCTATCTTTGGCGGCGGAGAGATTAAAGGTTACTAAGCAAAGAGCATCAGGATGACATCAAATCCGATTCTTGAAAATCGTAGAAACCTAATTTTATATCTCCTGTTTTGGCTAATATTTTCAGCCATTTCTTTGTTACTTCTGATTTATTATATAAAAATAAATCCAGCATCTGCTGCATCAGATCTGATATTCAACATTTTGCTCTGCGGTTTAGGAATAATATTATGGTTCCCTGCCAGATATCTTTCAATTGAAGATAACAGCATTATCAAACTAACTTTCACCCATTTAATCGGAAGCATTTTAACTTCCGCACTTTGGCTATTGATCGGTTATTTTTTATTAGTTAATATCTTTTCGCCGGCGAGAGAATATTTGAACTTTTTCCAAACAACTTTGGTATGGAAGTTTTTAATAGGCTTGTTGTTTTACCTACTAATTGTTTCCTTATATTATATGTATATCTATTATAAGGAAAATCAGGAAAGGATTTCAAGAGAATCTGAATTAAAGAATTTGGTAATGGAAGCAGAACTTAAGATACTGAAATTTCAGATCAATCCGCACTTTATATTTAACAGCCTAAATTCTATGAGCGCATTAACAGTAATAGATCCGGAACGGGCACGCGGAATGATTCTAAAATTAGCTGATTTTCTCCGCTATACCCTTGCCAACAGCGAAAAAGAAATGGCTCCATTTTGCGATGAGTTGAAAAATATAAAACTCTACTTAGAAATTGAAAAGATTCGTTTTGAAGATAAGTTTGAATATATCGAAAAAGTAAGTGATGATTGTAAAAATATTTCGATTCCAAACATGATACTTCAGCCGCTGTTTGAGAACGCAATAAAGCATGCGGTTTATGAATCACTGGAAAAAGTGTTTATTACGCTGACTTGCGCAAGAGAAGATTTGTTTTTCAGAATATCGCTTGAGAATAATTACGATCCGAGCACCTCTTCTTTTAAAGGAACCGGAATCGGACTTCAGAATATTAAAAATAGGATGGAGCTTATGTATCACCGCCCTGATTTACTTGAAGTTAAAAAGGAAGCGGAACGGTTCAAAGTCAATCTTTATATCCCGGTGTAATATAAAAATCTTAGACTCTATGTTTCTGTCGGATTTTATTTTTAATTTAGAAAGTACACAACTAAAATTACAAATATGAATAAAGCACGTGCAATCATAATCGATGATGAAAAGCTTGCCAGGGAAATAATTAAAGGCTATGTAAAAAATAATTATAATATTGAAGTTGTTGCAGAGTGTTCGAACGGTTTTGACGGATTTAAGAAAATCAATGAACTGACACCTGATTTAATTTTTCTCGATATCCAGATGCCGAAGATTAACGGATTTGAAATGCTTGAACTTCTCGACAATCCACCGACTATAATTTTTACTACAGCATATGATCAATTTGCACTTAAAGCATTTGAAGTTAATGCTGTGGATTATCTGCTTAAGCCTTTTTCAGTTGAAAGATTCAAGGAAGCGCTAGATAAAGCTCTTGTTCACTTAAAAGATAAAAAGTTTAACACAAGCACCGTTAAGAATTTGATAGTCGAGAAAGATTCTTCAAATGAATTTCTTGACAGAGTAGTTATAAAAGACGGACCGAAAATTTCTATTGTTCCATCGGATAAGATAATGTACCTGGAAGCCCAGGATGATTATGTAATGATTCATTCGGATGAAGGAAAATTTCTAAAACAGAAAACGATGAGATATTTCGAGGGACATCTTAACCCGAAAGATTTTGTCCGGATACATCGTTCCTACATTGCATCAATTAAACGAATAAAAAAAATTGAGCTTCTTGAAAAAGAATCCTATCAGGTTGTACTGGAAGATAAAACATCCTTGCCGGTCAGCAAAACCGGTTATGAAAGATTAAAAGAAATACTTAAGTAAATTTTTATGTGGATAATCTAAACTAAATATTTTAAATCTATTTTAGTGTTTAAAATCTGTTCTGACCAGGCTGTTTTCTCGCGCAGCGGTTATATCAAAATTAACAACAAGCTGGTCATGAGCGCGAATTAATCCGAAGAAGTGAGAAGGAGGAACAATTCCATAATCCAGCATCGATAGAGATTTTTTTCCAGTTAATCTATAGCGCTTATTATCAAGTTTTTCTACATTTATCAAGATGTCAACTCTATTTGTTACACCTGCAATTGTTAGATAGCCATAAGTCTCAAGCATAAACCTATTGGCAGTTGAATCTAACTTGGAATCAATATGAGCCTTAATTAATTCATACTTTATCAAAGGGAATTTATTCGCTTTCATAGCATTATACATATCATCATTCATAATGCTCTTGCCGCAGTCAAGCGTGAATACCGGAACCGTTACTTCCACTTTATCTTTCCCAAGAGAATTGTCATTCATATCAATACTGTTTACTATATCTGCAAATCCATTTATCTGGTGGGTAACACACGTAAAGCTGTCTATTGTTGAAGTTCCATCTATCCAGAGCTTACTGCCTGCCTGAGTAACATATTTGATATCATCATTCTGAGCTTTAATAAAACCGCTTAGAGGGATTAAGCTGAACATCAATATTATTATTTGCTTTAGATTCATTTTCTTAAACATACCGTCAATCTCTATCAATGCCGAAAGTTTAGATTAACCGAATTCTTTTTCTCTTTGTAAGAGAAGAAACTTTTAATTCCGTAAGTTCCAAACTTTCTTTCATTATTAACATAATTCATTTCTTATATTTTGCAAATGACTTTTGTTATATGAAAGCTTTTTTATTTAGCCGCCAGTGTTAAATCAAAATGTACTGTAACTGCATCACCGACAGTCACGGTTCCGAAGAACATAGTCGGAGGCTTAACACCGTAGTCCGTCATTTTCAAGCTTTGTTCGCCAGTAAAATGAAGTAATCCATCCTGAGTTTTGGAACTTTCAACGGTCATGTTAATTTCTTTACTTACGCCAGCAATTGTCAATATTCCGTTTGCGTAAATCTTCAGCGCATCACCTGCACTTGTTTTCTCATTGCTTACAGCTATATTTTTTAGTGCAAAGGTAATGTCTGGATTCTCTTCTGCTTTTAGTGCTTTATCCATATTTTCATTCATAGAGTTTTCACCACTATTAAGCTTTTTAACCGGAACAACAACGTTAAGAGTTCCAACATTTTCAAGATCGGCTTTAAAATTTCCGTTTGATTTGGTTCCGTTCATTACAAGATATCCGTCTAGTTCGGTTGCATTAATGGTGAATTTATGAAAAGTGGATGTACCATCTATTGTCAGTTTGCTTGCCGGAAGAATTTGATATTTAACTTCTTTAGTTGCTTGCGCAAAAGATTTGCCGCATAGCAAACCAGCAATTATAATTATTGGTATTATACTTTTAATCGATTTCATTTTTTTGCCTTTCTAGTGCCAAATATATTAAATAGAATTTCTGCCAAAAGTGATCCAACTTCTATGCCGCACAGTATTTTTCAATTTTGACGATTAAATAGATTAAAAAGAGCTTCAACATTTAAGAATCAGGATTCTTACCTTGCATTGCTGCACGATTAAGGCTCAACCATAATGCAGGTCTGCAATGTTTCTATCGAGATTTATCATATCACTTGGAGTCCCATTTTCGTTTTCTCTTTATTCCATAAAAAATTCAAAGAATTAATTCTCAAAGCATTTGAAGATTAGAGTTGGCATTCTTATTGGCAAAGTGGAACCAAAAGCTGCGTTCAGAATGATTGAGTATTGAAAGATAAACTGGGCAGCGAAAAATTTTTGAACAAATAAATATTCGATTAAGGAAAATAAATCATGAAAAAAATAACGATTCTTATCACAGTCTTAATTGCCGCCATATTTCTATTTGCAACGGCAAATGCACAAGATACTACGGCAAACGATAACACTCCTTCTCTAAAAATATCCGGCGTAACGTCAGGCGCAATTCAATTTCTTCAACAAGACAATGATCTGCACAATCTTCCGCATATTCCTTGGGGATTCCAAAGTGCAAGAGGCAATTTAAATTTTGCAGCTCATATAGCAGACGGAATCGATATCTTCTTTAATGCTTTCTTAAGCAGCAATCACCATGTCGGTCAATGGTATGATGATGAAGGTTATATTACCGTCTCTAAGCTTCCAGAATCTTCAGACATATTAGGATTAAACAATACTTTGTTTAAATATGTTACGCTGACGGCTGGTTTTATTCCGGTTGATTACGGTTTATGGTGGGAAATCAGATCAGACAATGCAGATGTTCAGAGAAATCCGCTTATAGGCAATTACATTGTTGATGCTAATGATGTCGAGCCCTCAGTTCAAATAAAAACAAAACCAGGTTTGATAAATGCTTTAGTTGCGTTCGGCGATGGAACAACAACCGGTGATTTTACTCCAGGCAGAGGAAATGAAGTTAATGCAAAAGTTTGGTTAAACTTGAAAAATGAATTTCAATTAGCTGGTTCAATTTATAGATCAAACCAGGCGAACAATGGAACCGGTTATCCAACCGGAGGATCAACAACAGATCTTTATGCCGGCAATAGAAGCGGAAGCCAGTACTCAGGTATATTTGGCGATAACCCCGAAGCCGGAGATATTGCACCGCAAAAAGGTCAGGATGTAACTGCATTCCAATTTGACGGATACTATAATTTGAAACCTCTTCAAGTATTCGGAATGTACGGTTATACAAAAGATGCAGATATCAACGGCAGCGCACCTGGCAATCCGCAGGAAAGCTGGTCATACTTTGGCGGAGATGTTACTTACTACCTTTTCCCCGCTTTATATGTAGCCGCAAGATATAGCGCAGCAATTTCGAATATGTATCAAGGAATTGATGTCAGTACAAATCCGGTAAGTGCGAATAGATTTCAAGTTGGAGCTGGTGTTTGGGTTACAAATTCAATGCTTCTTAAACTTGAATATGTTAATCAGCAATACAAGAATTTTCCGGCAGCTTCCGGTTATGGATATAACACTAGATTCCATGGTTTCACAACTCAATTTTCAGTAGCGTTCTAAATTATTTGAGAATTTTAAACCGGTACATCCTCTCTCTCCAAAGCTCGATTAAAAGGTTGAGCTTTGATGTACCGGTTTTAGTAATTAAGGTGATAAGATGTTTGATGAAAAATTTAACTGCAAAGCAATTCTGGATTTGATACCGGAAACTTACTTCCTTGTTGATGATAATTTGACGGTACTAGATTCAAACAAAGCTGCGTCTGCATTAATAAACACAGCAACGAATAATTTCAAAAACAAACCAATCAATTCCTATTTACAAAGCAATTTCTGGAATTCATTTTTATCTTCTTTTGAGAAAGCAAATGAGATCAACGAAGAGGCCAAGTTTATACTTCCGGATAAGAAAAGGTTGGAGGCAAACTTGAAAGCTGTCAAGACCGAGGTTAACGGTAAATGTTTATTTCAACTGCTAATTCAAGACAAGAAAAAACTTCAAGACAACGTTAAAGAGAATAAAATGTTCGAGCAGCAGATAACCAGTGTTTATAAACTCGGAAGTATAGGTACACTTGCCGCAGGCATTGCTCACGAAATCGGAAATCCATTAACTTCAATCTCCTCTGTCGTTCAAATGATAAAGAGAACTACCAAAGAGAAATTTACTGACGAGAAGCTTGACCTCGTTAAATCACAGATTAACAGAATATCAAACATTATCCACCAGCTTGTAGAATTCACCAGCCCTTCCGCAAGCACACCTAAGCCGACAGACATCAACAAGCTGCTTGAAAGCGCTATAAGTATTGTAAAGATGGGACGGGAAACAAACAACATAAATTTTATTCATGAATTAAAACCGGAATTGCCTAGCCTTAAAGTTGTGCCTGATCAACTGCTGCACGTGTTTATAAATTTGATTATGAACGCAGTCGATTCAATAGAAAATAAAAGCGGTAAGATTTGGCTGAATACTTTTAGAGAAGACGGACATATTGAAGTTGTAATTCGTGATACCGGAACCGGTATACCAAAAAAATATATGGACAGAATTTTTGAGCCGTTCTTTTCAACTAAGACACCAGGTAAAGGCATCGGACTTGGTTTATGGGTAAGCTATGGAATTATAAAAAACCTTGACGGGAAAATTTTAGTTGACAGTCAGCCAGGTCTTGGAAGTATTTTCAAAATCCTCCTTCCCGTTTGAGTTTGGTCTTAATCCAAATAAAAAAAATAATCGTAATCTTAATTGGAATTCTCAGCACTTTAGTCTGAAAAAACCACAATTAAAATTACGACTATCTAAAAATAAAATTCTACTTAATTCAGATTAAAAAAGAAAAGTTATTTCCCAGTTTTCATCTTATCAAGGACCTTGTACGTCAAATCCATTGTAGGTTCTGCATACCAGATGGTTTGAAGTTGATCGCTCTTTTCAAGGACAAGTCCAACGCCTTCCTGTTTAGCAACTTCTTCAACTGTTTTTTTAATCTTGTCGATGATCGGCTTCATCAATTTCTGGTTCATCTGGGCAACTTCGCCGTTAGCATCAAGCTTAGCTCTTAGGTTGTTATAATCTTGTTCCATACCCATAATTTTCTGCTGAGCCTCCTTCTTCTTGGCGTCAGTCATCATGTTAGCCTGCTTCTGGTAGTCCTGCAAAGTCTGCTGATAAACCTGACCAAGGCTGTCAATCTGTCCTTTAACTTTATCAACAGCAGCTTGAATATCGCCCTGCGCTTTGATGGCTTCCGGTAACTGGGTAAGAATTGTTTGCGAATCTATATATCCGATCTTTACAGATTTCTGTGCAAAAAGCATTGTGCCGCTTAAAAGCAAAATTGAAAGAATTGCAATTAGGTTTTTCTTCACTTTTATTTCCTTTGTTGTTTAATTTAGTTAATTAATGTCTTTATTTTTTAGTTCTTATCTAAGGTTATTTCGATTGATACGGGAAAATTCTTAAGAAACCAACATGAAATTTAATACCTTGAAAGCCGGTTTCCAAGCTTAATTTTATTTCTTTAGACGGTAATTCCAGTATAATAGTTTATTCTAAATCAAGAATTGCCGAATATAAGAATTTCTTTTTGCCGTTTTCTTGATTCTACTTCCGTATTTATTTAAGTTTTCGCCGCTCATAAAGCTAAGTAAATATTCAAGGGCAATAATTATGAAAAAATCTCTATCGTTTTTCCTTCCATTCATCATTGTAATTTTTTTCATCTCCGATCTTTCACTTCTTCATGCACAACAGAAGACCGAATATAAAAGCTTAAAAGAGGCTTTACAAGCTTCTTCAAAGCTTGCGGGCAATCCCGGACCCAGAGATGTCAATTGGATTGATGGCGGGAATAAATATTCTTACATAACTAAAAATAAGACTACAAAAAAAGAGGAAATCCGTTCATTTGATCCTGCTACAGAAAATGATGAGTTAATATTCAATGCTCAAGGAATGACATTCCCGGATACGACTGAACCGTTCAACTATCGATCATTTGAATGGGCAAAGGATTCTCGACATATTTTATTTGAAACGAATTTCAGAAAGATCTATCGCCGTTCCGGTATATCTGATTATTATGTCTATTCACTTGAAGATAAAAGCCTCCGGATTGCAGCAAAAGATGCAAGGACTGCAGAGCTTTCGCCAGATGGATCAATGGTAGGAATCGAACGCGGCGGAAATATGTATGTTTATAATTTCGCCAGTGGAAGTGAAACTCAGCTTACAAATGATGCTACAAAAGAAATTTTTAACGGACACTATGATTGGGTTTATGAAGAAGAGTTCGGAAAGGCGCAAGCATGGAGCTGGTCGCCGGACAGCAAGTATATAGCTTATTGGCAATTTGATGAAAGCGGAGTACCGTTAATTACTCTGACGAACTACCAAGGCTTACATAATGTTTATGAAAAGATTCCAATCCCGCAGGTTGGCGATCCTAATCCGAAAGTAAAGATCGGTGTTCTTGATGTAAAGACACATAAAAACATTTGGCTCGATTCGGGAGATCGCGACGATTTTTATATTCCTCGTGTTTATTGGACTAGCGAGCCAAACACTCTTGCAATGATTGTAATGAATCGTGCCCAAAACGATATGAAGCTTTATTTCTTCAATGTTATCACCGGCAGTCATCGTTTAGTTATGGAAGAAAAAAATAATACCTGGGTAGCAATTTTTAATTTCTACACCGGTGTAGACGATATGATGTTCTTTCCGGAAAAAACAAAAGAATTTTTCTGGGTTTCCGATCGCACCGGATATTATCAAATTTACCGATACAGTTATGACGGCAAGTTGTTGAATCAGGTTACTCACGGCAACTGGGATGTAATTAAAGTTCTAGGGATCAATCCGGAAACTCAGACAATTTATTATACTTCAGCAGAAGCTTCTCCGCTTGAAGAGCAACTTTATTCAATCAAATTTGATGGCTCAGACGAGAAACGGCTTTCGCCAGCTGTAGGTTATCATGTATTCAATCTTTCGCCGAATACAAAATATTACATTGATTCATACTCAAGTATAAGCGAGCCGCGCCAGGTTGAGCTTTGGTCAACAGATGGAAAGATGATTAAAAAGCTTGAAGATAATGCTTCGGTAAATGACTTTATAAAGACACATGAATATTCGCCAAATGAACTATTCAGTTTTACAACATCAGATGGAGTAAAACTGGATTGCTCAATGATCAAGCCTTTCCATTTTGATCCGAACAAAAAATATCCGGTAATACTTTCAATTTACGGCGGACCGGAATCTCATTCCGTATACGATACATGGGGATCTTTCGGCTGGTATCAATATCTTGCGCAAGAAGGTTATATTATCGTTGATGTTAATAACCGCGGCAATGCAAACTACGGAAGTAAATTTGAAAAGATTGTTTATAGACAGCTTGGCAAATGGGAAAGCAATGATTTTGTTGAAACCGCACATTATCTCGCAACACTTCCTTACGTTGATTCAGAAAACATGGCAATCATGGGAACAAGTTATGGCGGTTACAGTACTATTTTTACAATGTTAACTCATCCCGAAGTATTTAAAGTTGGAATTGCAAACTCTCCCGTCACGGATTGGCGTCTTTATGATGATATTTATACCGAACGTTATATGGGACTTCTTCAGGATAATGAAGAAGGTTATAAAAAGAGCGATGCGATCAATTACGCAGACAGCTTGCAAGGAAGACTTTTGATAATTCATTCAACTATGGATGATAACGTCCATGTGCAAAATACATTTCAGCTTTTAACAGCATTAACAAATGCTGGTAAAGATGCCGATTTAAGAATTTATCCAATGGGCGCTCATGGAGCAGCTTACAATTTCCAAAGTTTCCTCTTAGAGCATGAAGATTATTCCCACTATCTGAACAGATATCTTAAAGGCGAGTGTAATCAGCCAAACATAAATCAATAAATATTTTGAACCCGGTGTAACACAACACCGGGTTTTATTTTTTATATGAAGCCAGATAGACTATCAGATTTCTAATCATTATCAATAATATCTATGCTTCCTTTTATAGGAAGCTTAATCTCATAGGTTATTCCTTTTTTATTTTTAAGGAAGGTATCTCTTAGCCAGGGATTATAATACTTTAAGATTTTATAATTTATACCGTAACTTTTGGCAAAATTTGTCCAGCTATCTATTGAAGTATTCACCTTAACATTGTATGTCTTAAGCGGTGGATAAAGATCATCGTTGGTTAAATAAAATCCAAAATCGTGTGGATGAATAAAAATTTCCTTTACTGCAAGCAGCCTTGCAACATACCTTGAAGTTTGATCGTTAAGCAGCAGGTTATAATAATTGTGCTCTTCTTGTATATCAATTTGCTTTTTAAGTCCGTTCTTACCCATATTAAACGCCGCAGCCGCTAAAGTCCAACTATGAAAAATGCTGTCCGCACTTAGCAAATACTTACAAGCAGCTTCGGTTGATTTTTCTACATTATATCTTTCATCAACCTGATCATCTACTTCAAGTCCATATTTTTTTGCAACATCTTCTGTCAACTGCCAGAATCCTACAGCGCCGGCATACGAAGTTGAATTATAAAGATTACTTTCTATTACCGGCATATATTTAAAATCATCCGGCACACCATATTTTTTAAGTATAGGTTCTATAACCGGAAACCATCGGTTAGCTCTTTTCATTCCAAGTATAGTTGCTGAATACCAATATGCATTTACTAAAAATTCTCTTTCTACTCTTTCTCTAACTTCAAAATTTTTAAGTGGGACTTTTTCTCCCGCAAAGTCAAGATTATCAGGGAACCTTGGAATAACAATTCTAAATTCCGGATTACTTACTTTGCTTTGCAGTACTTTTATGCGGTTGCCAATTGTATCTTTATCAGATGAATAAATTCCAACGACCGCAAGAATAAGTATACCTGTAATCAATCCAACAAAAAAGTGTAAATATCCTTTTGCTTTTTTCTCTTTGTCCATTTAAACAAATTCAAATTAAAATTTATTATTAATTTGTTGAAAGATAAAAATATTTTTTCTGAAAGGAAATGTTATTTATCTTACGTTTAGTTAAATTAGAGTGTAAATAAAAAAAACATGAATAGGGATAACCGGATGGAAAAAGAAAAGATAAATTTATTTATGGTGCTTCTAAAGTTGAAATCATACCTTGTAAGCATGATTGATAATCGCTCCGAGGAGTATGATAATTTTAATATTTCTCAAGAATACCTTTCAAAAAAATTTCCAACTGCTAAAGAAGATATTATAAACATTCTTGAAGACCATGGAATATATAGTGATAATGAAATTGCTTTTAGCGATAAAATCATCTTGAAATTTAGAGAGATTGCAAGTGAAGACCGCGGAAAAATTAGTTTGATCAATCTGCTTACAAACCTTGAAATAGAAGCAAGAGATTCTGTACTAAAAGATTCTGGAAGATCGACTTACATTCTAGAACGCGAGAAAAAGCTTAATGAAATACTTGATCTCATCTTCCAACTGGCTACAAACTGGGCACTGCTTAAAGAGTTGGAAGATAACGTAGATGATTATTCGGTTTTAAATGAAGAAAATGTAATTCGGCCTGAAGAAGAGGAAAACCTAAACAAACTGGACAGTACTACAACCAAAGCCTTCGAAAATATTTCCAATTTGACAAAGCAATATATTAAACTGCTGACCGATTATTATTTTACTTACGGCGGCGATGTTGCATTAAAAGATTTTGTAGATGAACTTGAGAATACCAAACAATCGGTAGTTCAAAAATATGTTACGCTATTTAAGAAGTTTGGTTTAGATACTGATTGGCTATCTAAATATTCGAAATGATTTGTTGATAAAAAAAATCGGAAGAAAAAATGAAGATACTTCATCCCGGGATAACCGGGACAAAGTATCTAATAAGAATTTTATCCGAGGTAAGCTTTTAAGTTTTGGCTTCTCGAAGGATGTCTTAAAGTGCGGAGAGCTTTTTCTTTTATTTGTCTTACTCTTTCTCTTGTAAGATTAAAACGCTCACCGATTTCTTCAAGAGTAGCAGAATGCTCTCCATTAATTCCAAAGTAAAGTCTCAGAACACTTGCTTCTCTTTCGCTTAAAGTAGCAAGAACACTTTCTACTTCAGCCTTAAGAGATTCCTGCATTAACTTTACATCAGGTGCTGGCTGCTGTTCATTAGGAAGAACATCAATTAAGCTGTTCTTATCATCATCTCCGGCAAATGGTGCATCCATGGATACATGGCGTCCGTAAAGCTGGAGTGTATCAGTAACTTCATCAGCTTTCATATCAAGTTCTTCGGCTAACTCTGCTGCGCTCGGCTTTCTTTCGTATTCTTGTTCAAGCTTAGAATAAGCTTTTCCTAATTTGTTCAGAGTTCCGACTCTATTCAATGGTAATCTTACCATTCTCGATTGCTCAGCAATCGCCTGCATAATCGATTGTCTAATCCACCATACTGCATAAGAGATAAATTTGAAACCTCTGGTTTCGTCGAATCTTTCTGCGGCTTTTATTAAACCAAGGTTTCCTTCATTTATTAAATCACCTAAAGATAACCCCTGGTTTTGGAACTGCTTTGCAACACTTACAACAAACCGGAGGTTAGCTTTTGTTAATTCCTCGAGGGCAATTCTGTCGCCTTTCTTAATTCTTTTAGCTAATTCTATCTCACGGTCAGGCGTAATAAGATCGACTTTGCCGATTTCAAGCAAATATTGATCTAATGATTTGCTCTCGCGATTCGTGAATTGCTTTGTTATTTTCAATTTAATTTAACTCCTGATTGTTATTTTAATTACTGCCGATATTTAAAAATCAATTTTTGCAAACATTTAATATAACTAAAAATCACTAATAAATTGTAGTCAAAAAGCTATATACCTTTGATATTGCTACCAAACACATTAAGAATTTGTTGTTTATTAATCATTTTCAAAGTTAAGATTTCCTTTTTAACCATTTTTTTCATTCATTTCGACTGTATTATCGAACTAAAAGTTCCAATTTTAAACTTTTTCAACAATTTTTTTATATTAGACACTAATATTTTAAAAAAGTTGCTTTTTGTTATAAAAACATTGCTTAATACTTTTTTCTGAAAAAAAATAAAACACTTATGAACCGGGAATTTCTAACATATTATAAAGAATTTGAAGATTCTTTTATTCGTTTTAAACAAACTGCAAACAATTCAAAAGCTGATTATGAAAAAGATATTGTTATTCAGCGTTTTCAGTTTACAGTTGCACTTTTTATAGAAGTGCTGAAGCAACTCCTAAAAAAATATAATGTTAATTGTATTTATCCTTCCGATTGTATTAAAAAAGCCGCTCACTTCGGTTTAATTCCGGCAGAAAAAATTTTCCTTGAAATGCTGGAAGACCGTTATGAAATAATAAATCTTAAAAGCCGTATCCCTGAAAAACTATATCAAAAGATTAAAATAAAATATGTAATTGCACTTGGAATATTTATTGAAAAAATCCAAACCAATTACATCTTGAAAAGATAATATTTATTTCCAGCATTTAGAATTCAAAAGTTGTTTGATTTTCCTTTAATCGTTTTTTCTTTGATTTATGTTCCTTTAAAAATTCGCCGAAATCTTCTTTAGAAATAATATAAATTTTCCCAACTTGCGTAGCTTTCAGTTTTTTAGTCTTTATATAATAAAGTACAGAGGAGTGACTTATCTTTAGAAGCTTTGAAATTTCGTTAACGCTGAAAAACTCTATCATTCTGAAAATCCCGTATTTGACCTAATTTCAAACAACAGAAAAGTAACTTTTATGAAATTCATTCTTAAGATAATGTTTTTTTTAATTATTTAAAATATTTTTCATCAATTTTCACTTTTTAATCTCCATTCAGGTTTGGTAGGCAATTGTCTGGTAATATCCTTATTTGAATTAGATTCAGAAACAAGTTCGGGATGACAAAGTCAAATTATGAAGATTCAAGTTATTTTAACCTCCGAAAATGAAAAATAATTTCCGTAATTTTGCCGGCAGTATTTTATTGTAATTTTTCTACAACGATGAAATTTGAACTGATCTTCAAAAAAGCCGGAATTATTTCCTTTCTATTTTTATCCTTAGCCGTAAACCTGAAACCAATATTCCCTCAGGATCTTCCGCCGATAAAAATTCCTTTCGCTTCGTATGCTGTTGCTTCAAACGGTAGAGCTATCGGATATTTCGGAGAGCAGAACCGGGTCGATGTTCGCAGTACAGGCTACGTTTCAAAATATGTCCTTTGGAGTTTAATTTCTACTGAAGACCGGGATTTCTATAACCATGACGGAGTTTCAGTTAAAGGAATAATTAGAGGAATATTTAAAACACTTACCGGACATATTGAAGGCGGCAGTACTCTTACAATGCAGCTGGCTCGAAATTTATTTTTAACAAATGAACGAACTATTTCAAGAAAGATTAAAGAAATTGAATTAGCGCGCGCATTAGAAAAAAGATTTACAAAAGATCAAATTCTTTTGATGTACTTGAATACCGTTAATTTCGGTCATGGCGCATATGGTATCTGGACAGCAGCAGAAACATATTTTGGCAAAACTCCGGATAAATTATCTATTACTGAGGCGGCTGCAATTGTAGGAATGGTACAATCTCCCGGCGGATATGATCCTGTAAGACATCCTGGAAGAATGCTGGTTAGACGAAATGAAGTTCTGCATAACTTGTACGAAGTTGGAAAGATTTCTAAAAGCTATTATGAAAAATTAATTAAAATTCCGCTGGGATTAGATTTGCATGATGAAGTCGGAAAATTTTTCCTTGAAGAAGTAAGAAAAGAAGCAGTTGATATTCTAAAGCCTAAAGGAATTTATCTCGACAGCGATCAATTAAAAATTACAACTACTATGGATTATAATGTGCAGGTTGCTGCCGACGATGCGGTAAAAGCTCAATGGAAACAATTTCCCAATTCTATGAAAGATGCACAAATAGGATTAGTTGCTGTTGAACCGGGTACAGGAATGATTCGTGCGATGGTTGGTGGTAATCCGGAAACTAATCCGCTTGGATTAAATCGAGCAATACAAATAAAACGGCAGCCAGGCTCTTCATTTAAAGCATTTCTTTACGGCGATATTCTTGAAAAAGGATATACACTTGCCGAGCCTTTATTGAATGAATCGATTGTTGTAGATTCGGGAACAGCTTACGAATGGAAACCGCAAAATGATGACAACGATTATACTCAATCTCCCATCCCGATGGATTTTGCAATTGAGCATTCAATAAATCTTTCTGCGGCTTATGCAATTTCTCATTTAACTTCTCCGGATTCAGTTGTTGCATTTGCTCATCAGCTTGGTATAAAATCAGATATTCCGGCTTATCCTTCAATCGCATTGGGAACCGGAGATGTAAGTCCGCTTGAAATGGCTTCTTCATATGCCGTCTTTGCTTCGGAAGGGAAATATGCCGAGTCATTTTCAATCTTAAAAATTGAAGATAAGGATGGAAGAGTTCTTTACAGCAGAGGAATCGATACATCTACAGTTCTTGATTCTGCAACTGCTTATCTGGTAACATCCGCACTCAAAAAAGTAGTTGAAGGAGGAACCGCAACTTCAGTAAAAAGATATTACCACGGAGTAGCCGCAGGTAAAACCGGAACAACTCAGAATTATACTGATGCATGGTTTGTTGGTTATAATCCTTTTTTGTCCACAGCAATATGGATTGGCTTTGATAATCCAGCAAGAAAGCTTGGCGGAGGTTATCAATACGGCGGCACCGCATGCGCTCCTATCTGGGGAAAGATGATGGCGGAAATATCAGAGAAAGAACGTGGCTTCGCTTATACAGATTTCAGAAGACCATCGACAATTATAGATACAACGCTTTGCGAAACGACCGGCGAACCGGCAAATGGCAATTGTTCTAATAAAAAAATCTATCCGGTAAATGTCGAAAAGCTGCCGTTAATTTTTAGTCTTCATCATCCGGTTGAAAAGGAAAGATTTGATTTTGATTACGGGTGGTAGAATTTAATAATTTCGTAGGGATAACTTTTCAGAAATAATAAACTATAAATACCTTCTAATCTTCTTTTCTTTATGATTGAGGTCTAACTCCGATAGGTACTTTATGAAATTAGCGCTCCAGTGTTTAAGCTCGCTGTTTTCCGGAAGTTTAATTCCGGAAAAGTATAATAGTGATTTTATCCTGTTCTTCATTCTGGTCTGATCCTTTGTTAACTATACACGCAGCCGGCTTAATGCTCTTATTGATTCGCCTTCTTCACTTGGTATATATATATACCTTCCAGATGACCAACACTTAGTTACTTTGCTAATTTCCTTGAATCTATTTTATCAGTCTTTCTTCTTTTTTCCTTATGAGTAGTTGGTACATCTGCAGGATTGACTACTATATTATTTACTCCTGCTTTTCTTAATGCTCTGTCTATCCAGTAGCCACAAAAACCAGCCTCGTATACTGTATGGTAGATGGCTCCCGGATTATTCTTCATTAAATATTTTATCAACTCTCCGGGATACGGGTCCATTGAAATTGTCTTTAGCTGCATTCCCAGAAATATTATTGTTACTATCCATCTTTTTTGGTGTACATCTATTCCTATATATAGATGTTGTCCTTGAAATTTTAGTTTTGTATTTTCCATACGGCATCCTTTACTGTTTGTTTTTAATAAAATTAATTAGATGGTTTTATTATAATCATTAAATCTAATTTGCAGAAAGGATGCCTTTATTTTTTTTACCTCACTTTCTTATTTCCTCTTTTTAAACATAATATCTCTATAAAGGTCATTCTCGTGGAAACGCGAATCCCAAAAGTTTTGATTATCGAATAGATTCTCTCTTTCGTGGGAATGACATTTCGTTATTTTTAGCTTTTTAGAGCAGACTCAAAGTATAAAATATAAAATGACCTATCCGATTTTTGATTTCCAATTTCCATTATTCTCTAATAGGAGGCAGTATTCGTTTTGGTTACGAGTAGTGTTAATTGCCGCAAAAATCTAAAAAGGGACCAGTTATTAAATATTAATTACCGAGAATATTAAAGGGCACCAATTATTAACTCACGTTACGCACATGTCATGCTGAACTTGTTTCAGCATCCCAAAAATGCTGAAAAATGAGATTCCGAATCAAGTTCGGAATGACAAAGTAAATTAGATCCTTAATTGTGCGTAACGTAAGTTATTAAATAATAATTACAGGGAAAATTTCAAAAGGAACCAATTAATAAATGTTAATTGACGGGAAATTAAAAAAGGGACTAATTAATAAATGTTAATTACCGGCAAATTTAAAAAGGAGCCAATTAATAAATTCGAATTACCGGCAAAATCAAAAAAAGAGCTAATTAATAAATTCGAATTACAAGTAAATTTAAAAAGGAGTTAATTAGTAAATTATAATTATGGGAAAATTTAAAAAGGGACTAATTAATAAATGCTAATTGCCTGGGAAATTTAAAGGGAAACAATGGGCAAATGTCAATTATGATAAAAATTCAAATAGTTTTATTCGGTATATTCAAATTTTTTTGCGCTTTTATTGGTTTTTGAAGAAAAAAGGGTTAAACCAGATAATTCTATTTTTTAACGTGATTATTAATCACAACCATACCAAAGTATAGTGCACCTAAGAACAGTTGCGCAACTTCACTAATTAAGTAGAAAAAGAATCATAGTTTAGACTGAGACATCAAGTTATAAATTTACTTAACTCACGTTACGCACATGTCATGCTGAACTTGTTTCAGCATCCCAAAATGCTTAAAAATGAGATTCCGAATCAAGCTCGGAATGACAAAGAAAATTAGATTCTTAATTGTGTGTAATGTAAGTTACTTAAATTAAATAGCTCGCAGCAAATCATATTCTGTAATCCATCTGTTAAAAAATAATATAGGAAAGCCGTCTATGCCCAAACCGTTACAAATTTCATCGACAAATGAACTTTACAAAACAATAATAATTGCCTGGCTTATTGCCGGGACGCTGGATATCTCTTCAGCCATTGTCAGCTTTTCAATAAATACGGGACAAAATATTCTTGGATTATTTCAGTACATCGCCAGCGGAGTCTTCGGCAGTTCAGCATTTAATGGTGGTGTACCAATGGCGCTTGCCGGTTTACTTTTTCATTATTTGTTTGCTTTGATATGGACTATTTTCTTCTTCATAATATTTCCAAAGATAAAATTACAATCCCTAAATAAATTTCTTGTAGCATTTCTTTACGGAATGTTCGTTTGGGTTATTATGAATTTAATTGTGGTAAGGTTAAGCCGCACTCCCAAGTTTCATGCAAGCACCGGACACATTATAGCCAACATGCTGTATCTTATTTTTTTCATCGGCACTCCCTTATCCTTGCTGGCAAATAGATATTATTCGAAAATTAAAACTGATTAGAAGTAAGATTAGTAATCAATAAATTTCTTTTTCATCTAAGCCTTCTTCATCAAAATTTTTTTTTGAGGATGAGTTGTTATCAATCTTACGCCGCGCCGTGAAGTAAAGTAATACCAAATCCATTCCGCCATAACTCTAAAACGATTTCTAAATGAAATCAAAAAGAAAATATGGACGAAAGACCATAGGAACCACGCTGTGCCTTTTGAAAATTCCAGCTTTCTAATTTTTGCAATTGCTTTTCTCTTGCCGATAGTTGCCATAATTCCCTTATCAAAATATGAGAAAGGCTTTCTTTGGATTCCATGCAAATCATCTTCGATTGATTCAGCTACGTATCTGCCTTGCTGCATTGCTACAGGCGCAATGCCCGGTAGTAATTCTCCTTTTTCATCTCTTACATTCGCAGCATCCCCAATAACAAAAATATTCGGATAATTTTTTATTGAAAGATCTTTCTCCACCAAAGCTCTGCCAGATCTGTCAAGCTCAACATCAAGTGAAGTAAGCAGCGGAGATGCCTGATTACCGGCTGCCCAAATAACATTATTGGTAGGAATAAATTCTTCTCCGGAAGAAACTCCTTCTTCGCTTATGTTAGTTACCTTAGTGTGAAGAATTACATTCACACCCATATTTTCCAGATCTTGTTTTGCAACGGATGAAAGTTTATCCGAATACGCCGGTAAAATTTTTGAGCCGGCTTCAATTAAATAAATTTTGGTTTCTTTTGGATCAAGATTTCTGAAATCTTTCAGCATTGTATGCTTTACTATTTCTGCTATCGCACCAGCCATTTCAACTCCGGTAGGTCCGCCGCCAACTATTACAAACGAAAGAAATTTTTCGCGCTGACTTTTTTTCATCAGCATTTCTGCTTCCTCAAAAGAGCGAAGAATTTTTTCTCTAATTGAAAGAGCATCGTTTAAAGTTTTTAATCCGGGTGCGTATTCTTCCCATTCATTTTTGCCGAAGTAAGAATGAGAAGAGCCGGGTGCAAGAATCAAATAATCAAAATAAACTTTCCTATCTTTTAGTTGAACGAATGATTCTTCCTTATTAACCGAAAGCACTTCGGACATCATTATCTCAATATTATATCTTCCGCTGAAAATCGAGCGGATGGGAACTGCAATATCGCCTGGTGATAATGCCGCCGATGCCACCTGATAAAGAAGCGGCTGAAATAAATGATGATTTGTTTTGTCAATTAATACAATTTCAAAGCTGTCTTCTTTTAGATTTTTTGCTGCGGTTATTCCGCCAAATCCGCCGCCAACTATAACTACTTTTTTCTTGTGCATACAAATATTCCGAATAAAAACTACTCAAAATTAATTTTTGCATAGCGAACATGAGTTATTGTTAGACACAACTTTATATAGACAAAACTTTCTTTTAACATTCTAAATTGCCTTTCCATAATTCGATATAAGAATATCTTTGCACTAATCGCACGTAAAAGCAAAAGAATACATCATTGCATTTACAAATAAATTACTCTATATTGTTTTTAAAATTTCAGTTCCACAAAACTGAGAATTCTATTTCAGAAAATTAAAAATTCCACGGGGCAGTCGGTTATATTTTTCTGTTTCGATTAGCATTTAAGTCTTTTTCAATTTAGTAATAATTTTATCTTAGCGGAATTGTAATTATGAGACTAATTATTTTATACATTCTTTTAGTTGGTGCAATGCTTGCGGGACTTTTGGAAATTTTACACGTTGGTGAAAAGATGAAAGCGCCTATAGACGTTTCGGGAAATTGGACAATCGAAAAACAGACTCAAAGTAAAATCCAATCAAACTGCATGAACATAATTTTTTCTAAACATAATGCCGGTTTTAATATTGAGCAGTCCGGTAAATTTTTGGAATTAACTTTTAGCGATGCATCAAACACAAAATTGGAAGGTGAATTGGAAAACGACTCGTTGAAATTCATCGGAACAGTACCTTCCGGAAGTGGCATAAGCAAATCATGCGGGAATAAATTACAAGTAGAACTTAAACTTAAGCTTATAAAAAAAGCCAGCTCACCTGAAGAATTTATAGGGGTATGGACAACGCCTAATTGCAATATATGCCGAAATGTCATCTTCTCGGCTGTTAAGCAAACTAATTAAGAAAAGGAAATTCGTATGGACTTTCTTCTGCTTCTAATTATACAAATTGCCTTAATAATAATTACTTCAAGAGTAATCGGCTTTGCTTTTAGAAAAATACATCAGCCTCAGGTGGTTGGAGAGATGGTTGCAGGAATTGTTTTAGGTCCTTCGCTTCTGGGCTGGCTTGCACCAAATGCATTTGCATTTATTTTTCCGGTCTCAAGCCTAAAATATTTGAATATACTAAGTCAGTTAGGGCTTCTTCTATTTATGTTCATAGTTGGATTGGAGCTTGACCCTAAGCTTCTAAAAGGAAGAGGACATGCAGCAGTACTTATAAGTCACGTTAGTATCGTTTTACCTTTTATGCTGGGAACTATACTCGCTTTATACCTTTTCCCGCTGCTTTCAAGTCAACCGGTTACATTCACGGCTTTTGCCTTATTTATGGGCGCCTCAATGAGTATAACAGCCTTCCCGGTTCTTGCAAGAATTTTAAGCGAGAAGAATTTAATTAAGACTAAGATCGGAACAGTTACAATTGCATGTGCTGCAGTTGATGATGTTACTGCTTGGAGTATTCTGGCTATAGTTGTTGCAGTTGTTCGCGCTGGTTTATCTGCTACTGAAGCCGGCGGACATAAAATTCCATTCTGGGCTACAATTGCAGGCGCAGTTATTTTTATTTTGTTAATGATATTTATCATTAGACCAATCATTTCAAAGCTGGAAACTTATTATAAGAACCAGGGGAATAAATTAACAAATGATATCCTCGGCGCAGTGCTTCTTCTAATGTTTGCTTCGGCATGGACAACCGAATGGCTCGGTATCCACGCACTCTTCGGTGCCTTCTTTATGGGCGCAATGATGCCAAGAAATAAATATTTTCTCGGAGCGATAATTGAGAAGTTGAACGATGTAACTGTTGTACTGCTTTTGCCGATATTTTTTGCCTTAACCGGATTAAATACAAGTATTGGTCTGTTAAACGGCTCCGGGATGTGGTTCTTCTTCGGACTGATTTTAGCCGCAGCGGTAATTGGAAAATTAGGCGGTTCAACTATTGCCGCGAAGCTTTCTAAATTGCATTGGCGGGAATCCTTTGGCCTTGGAATTTTGATGAATACTCGCGGCTTGATGGAATTAATTATTTTATCTATCGGTTTACAGTTCGGAGTAATTTCTCATGCTCTGTTCACTATGATGGTTTTGATGGCGTTAGTAACCACTTTTATGACTACTCCGTTTTTCGAATGGATTTATCCTGCTAAATTAATTCGTAAAGAAATGGAGGAAGCCGATAAGGAAAAGCAAAAATTCAGGATATTAATTCCTGTTTCATTTCCGTCTTCAGGTCCCGGGCTTTTGAAAATAGCTTCAGCTATTGCACCTAAACAGGAGTTGAAAGTTTACGCTCTTCACTTGCTCAGGGGAAACGAAATTTCTATAACAAATCTAGCCGAACAGAACGGCACTGCAAAATCTATAGAAGCCTTTCAGCCTCTTCTTAAATATGCAGAAGAGAATTCTATTAACGTTAGTCCTCTCTCACTGGCAACCAGAAATGCTGCCGACGATATAATCCAGATTGCTTCAATTAAAGGAGCCGGATTAATTTTAATGGGCTGGCATAAACCAATTATGAGTGAAAGCATCTTAAGCGGAACCGTGAATGAAGTAATGAAAGAAGCAAAATCGGATGTATGTGTTTATCTCGAAAGAAAGTTTCAGCCGTATAAAAATATACTCGTTCCGTTCAGAGACGGAGTTCATGATAGAGGGGCATTAACATTAGCCCATCAAATAGCTCGCAACATCGATGCAACTATAACCTTACTTCATATAGTAAAACCAAAAGCAGAAGGAAAGGCATCATCTGCTGGAGAGACTGAAGGAACAATATCAGACACTAATACAATAGTTATTAACGGAATTGAAGAATTTCCGGAAGATAATTTAAAATTGCATACTGTTGAAAGCGATACACCTTTGGAAACGGCAGTAAAGATTTCAAAATCTAATTACGATCTGGTAGTAGTAGGCTTTTCAGAAACCTGGGGGCTGGAGCCTTCATTGTTCAGCAAGCGGCATGAAAGGCTTGCGCGAGAATGCCCGGCTTCGCTACTGATCTTAAGAAAATATATTCAGTAAGAAATATTTAAAGCCCAAACTTCTTAAAGGCAATGTACTTTGGAATATCAATAGCGAAGGTGAATATTGCCGAGAATATTAATGACACCGCAACCTGAGTCAAAGTAAGAGGTGAAACAAATATTCCGTATAACACCAGCAAACCAAAGACTATTATGCTTATCGTTGTTGATGCCATCAAAGCTTTACCTGGAAATGATGCCCAGAAATATTTTCTTTCTCTTACAATGAGAACTCTAAACTGACTTGTAAATACCAGGGTCAACATCATAAAAGTTTGAAGCATCCTTAAATCCATATGAAAATAATGTCTGCCGATAATTATCGCAATAATTCCCTGAAATACCAGCAGTACTCCAATTACTAATGAAGCAAAGGTAATATTTTTAACATCCCATTTATTTGGATCGTCCGTATGCTTAACATTATCGGTTGCTAAAGACATCGTGACAAAATCATTTGCGAATACCAGCAGAGACATTCCAAGAAGTGAAAGCACCATTTCCTTTGTCATAAAGAAACCGACTGTAAGTACGCCGATAACTTGAATTACTTTAGTAATTTTATTGATAACCCAGGTCAGCATTCGTTGATAAGTTTCGCGGCTTCTTTTTATTCCTTCAACAATTTCACTCACACCGGATTCGGTCAACACTACGCTTGCAGATGCCTTGGCAACATCTGTAGCATTACTTACTGCAATACCCATCTCTGCCTGCTTTAATGCCGGGGCATCATTTACACCGTCGCCGGTCATTCCAACCAAGAAACCCTCCGACTGTAAAAGCTTAACAATTTTATATTTATCTTCCGGATAAATTTCTGCAATGCCGCTTATTTCATTAACAACCTTTATTTGTTCTTCGGGTTTCAGACCTTCAATATCTTTCAACTTGATGATGTTATTACCCAAACCAACCTGCTGCGCAATTTCTTTTGCGATTGAAATATTGTCTCCTGTAAGCATAATTGATTTTACACCAAGTTGTCTGGCTTCTTCAATCATCGTCTTGGAATCTGGTCGAGGCGGATCTGCAAGCGGTAAAAGACCGGCAAGTTTTAACTCATCAAATTTACCGTTTTCCGATTTTGCAACCGCAATCGTTCTATAACCTTTTTTAGAAAATTCCTGTATAGAATTATTTGCCATATCAAGCAGAGAACTATCTACTCCTTTGCACATTGGAATGATTACCTGAGCTGCACCTTTAATTACTTTATATTTATGATCACCTGATTCTACAACAGCTTCGGTTCTTCGTATAGCCGGATTAAACGGAGTATAATCTATCTGTTTATCGGCAGCATGATTAACTCCTAAGTTATTCGCATATTCAATAATGGCGGTATCGATTAAATCCATTCCTTCTGCACGGGAGGCTAATTTGGCAAATGAAACAACATCTTCCTTAGTAAATCCTGGGAAAGGGACACTATCGAGAACAGATAATTTATTCTGAGTAATTGTGCCCGTTTTATCAAGACATAAAATGCTAATAGATGCTGCATCTTCTATTGAATCCAGCCGTGTAACTAGCACGCCTTCTTCGGCAAGTTTTATTCCGGTTACTGCTTGGACAATAGTCATTACGGCAGGAAGAGCGACAGGCACTGCACCCATTAAGAAAATAACAGTGAAAGTAAGTATTAACAAAATGCTGTCATGAATTACAAACGCATAAACCGCTACGATAATTGATGCGACAATACCAAGGTACATCATATACTTTACGATTGTAAGCATAATCTCTTCCTGATGAGATTTCGGCTTTGCAATCTTTACTAGCTCTGCAGTTCTTCCAAAATAAGTATTAGCTCCTGTATTAATTACTACACAGCGAGCTTCTCCCTGCCTAACTACTGATCCTGAATAAACTACATCTGAAGCTTTACTTTCTACCGGCAAAGATTCTCCTGTTAATGCTGAGTCATCAATCGAAAGTTCGCCGCTTAGAATTTTTGCGTCGGCAGGAATTATATCCCCAAGCTTAACTACAATTACATCACCAGGAACCACTTCACTTGATTCGATTAAATTCCAATCGCCGTTTCTTAAAACTTTTGCTTTAATAGCAAGACGTTGTTTTAGCAGATCAACAGCCTTTTGAGAGCCGCGCGAATGCATAAATCCAATTATTGCGTTGATTACTAAAAGAGCAAATATTATTATTCCCTCAACTTCATGACCGAGGAAAAATGAAAGCGCCATAGCCAATTCTAACAGCCAAGGCATCGGACCCCAAAATCTGCGAATAAACTGAATAATGGGATTTTTCTTTTTCTCTTCAGTCTTATTGTAGCCGAATATTTTGAATCGGTTTTTAACCTCAGTATCGGTCAATCCGTTTTCTGTGGCTCCTAAAAATTTTAATGTGTCTTCTATTGAAAGTTGTTTGTAGTCGGAGGTCGGCTTAAGCTTTTGTTCCATTTATTTTTCTTTCGTGATCTAGAATATATAATTGGTTTTTCAAATACATTTTAATTTTAGACAGTAAATATATTGATTTTCTTTTTTTAATTAGATACAGAACCATCACACTTGGATTTAAAATTTTTGCGTTGAAGTGATATATATTCATCTTAGAGAATTAAATTACAGTTTGATAAGTTAAAAAATTATTAAAAAAACAAGCGAATTTTCAAATGTTAAAGAAATTTAATCAAAATATTACCGAAGGAATTTTATATACCGATCAATACCAGCTGATGATGGCTCAGCTTTATTATAAAATGGGAGTTCATGAGAGACAAGCTCGATTTGATCATTTCTTCCGGCAATATCCCGATTACGGTTCTCATAAAGCAGGCTACTGTATAAACGCCGGTTTGGAATGGATTATCGACTGGATGCAGAATTCATATTTCGGTGAAAAAGAAATTGAAATGCTTGCAACTCAAAAGACGGTAAACGGTAAAAAATTATTTGAGGATGATTTTTTAAATTGGCTGAAAAAATCAAGCAGCTTTGAATCAATATCTATGGACTCAATTCCTGAAGGAAGAACTGTTCATCCAAATGAACCAATTACAGTTGTAACCGGACCGTTAGCAATTGCTCAAATTTTAGAAACATCGCTTTTAAATCAATTGAATTTCCAGATATTAATTGCCACTAAAGCTTCACGAATAAAAGAAGTAACTCGCAATCAGCTTCTTTTAGAATTCGGAACAAGACGCGCTCAAGATAGAGGTGCTAATGCCGGTATTAGAGCAGCCTTAATCGGAGGAGCTGATTATACATCAAATGTTGGAATATCCCATGTGTTAGGTTTCCCGCCAAAAGGGACACATGCACACAGCATGGTTCAATTATTTTTATCACTTGGAATGACTGAACTGGAAGCGTTCCAGGCTTTTGCAGATTTATACCCGGATGACTGCATACTGCTTGTCGATACTATAAACACGCTTGAAAGCGGCATTCCGAACGCGATAAAAGTTTTCGGCGAAATGAAGAAGAAAGGTCATCGTCCTATTGGAATCCGTTTGGATTCAGGCGATCTTGCTTACTTAAGTATTCAAGCTGCAAAGATGCTAAACGAAGCAGGATTTACGGAAGAAAAAATTGTTTTATCGAATGAGCTTGATGAACTGAACATCTGGCAGATCATTACTCAAATATCGGAAGACGCTCCGAAGCACGGACTGGATGCGGATAAATTAATTCATCGCTTAACTTACGGAGTTGGGACAAGATTAATTACTTCTTCGGGAGACGCTGCATTAGGAGGTGTTTATAAATTAGTTTCTGTTCAGAATGGAGGAGAACAAATTCCGGTAATAAAAATCTCAGAGACTCAGGAAAAAATTCCGAATCCAGGCAACAAACAAGTATGGCGCTTATACAATTCCAATAGAATGGCAACGGCAGACTTGCTGAGCCTTCAGGATGAAGATATTGAGAAAATGCATCCGCTTGTTCTTCACCATCCGAATGATCAAACTAAGCAAAGAATTTTAAAGCAAGAGCACTTAACTAAAATTGAACCATTGCTTATCAGGATTCTAAATGAAGGGAAATTAGTTTATGACTTCCCACCAATTCAGGAAATAAGAAATACCAGGCAAAAAGATTTAGAACAACTCGATGCCGGAGTAAAGAGGTTAATTAATCCACACAGATACCACGTCTCTTTAACGCCGAAGCTCTTCGCACTAAAGAATGAGCTTATATCAAAACTTAGGATATGAAACGAAGAATTTTTCAATCTTTTAATCATAAGTTTTTTATTAAAATTAGAATTAATTCTAATTCAATTTTACCAAATTGTAATTGATTGAAATTTTTGTAAATTAAAATCGTTCTTTAAAATATTTACGGTGTCCCGATCCCGATTTAATCGGAATAACGGGAATTATAGGGAATCCGGTGCTTCCAGCACTTATGGAAAATTCCGGAACTGACGCGCAACTGTGATAAGCAGGAATTAAATAATTACTCTTTACTTGCTTTCAGCCAGGAGACCTGCCGTTGATAATAAATAATCGACCTTCGCGGGCAAGGTTAGGTTGGCAAAAATCATTTTCACGTTTCTGCTTTCCTTATTTCCCCGAAGTTACAACCTAAACCAATAACAATTTATATAGGAGTAACTTCTATGGATTCTAAAAAATTCTTTTTAGGACTGCTTTTTGTATTTTTATTAAATTCCTTTTCCGAGGCTCAACAGGCAGACTCAACAAAAATTTATAAGATGTCTGAAATTGTAGTGACGGCAACCAAAACTAAAATTCTGGAGATTGAAGCTGCCAGTTCTATTTCAGTTATAGATTCTGCAGACATCGCGAATAAAGGCAACTCAACGGTGTATGGATTACTGCAGGATCAATACGGACTAAGCTTTACTCAGCAAGGCGCACCAGGCTCTTTAACTAATATTTATATGCGCGGAGGCGATCCCGGCTCAACATTAATTCTTATTGACGGTGTTGATGTAAATATGCCGAATGATCCCGAAAATACTTTCGACTTTGCTGATCTTCCATTGGACAACGTCAAGCGTATAGAAATTCTCCGCGGACCTCAAAGTACTTTGTACGGCTCCAACGCGATGGCTGGAGTTATAAACATTATCACTCAACAAGGTTTTGGTAAACCAAAATTTTTCCTTACTACTGAAGGCGGCTCTTATAATTCTTTTAGAGGGTTGGCAGGCTTATCTGGCAGTTTGAATGCATTCAATTATTCAATTACTGCAAGCAAATTTTATACTGCTGGTTTTTCGTCAGCATCATCTAAATATGGAAATACTGAAAAGGACGGCACTTCAAATTTTAATATTTCATCCAGATTTGGATATCAATTCACAAAAGATTTTGATCTTAACTTTTATTTAAGATTTACAAATGCGAACACTGCTTTGGACCAGCACGGTGGTGAATTAGGCGATGATCCGACTTATGTTTACCATCTCCAGCAGCCGTCGTTTAGAATTGAAGGCAAGTTGAATTTACTCGGAGGTTTCTGGAATCAAACAGCAGGAATTTCTTATTTCCGAAATGTACGGGAATACAGTTTCGACTCTACATTAAACAATCCTGCTTCATCAAGCAGCATTTACGACGGGAACAGACTTCAGTTTGATTGGCAGAACAATTTTGAACTTTCTAAATCTAATACGCTTACCTTTGGAATAGAAAGCGCAACTGAGAATGCTGTTTCAAATTATTTTTATAATTCTACTACCTATGGTTCATTCGGCAGTATCTTTCCGAATAAAAATGAAAATACAACAGGAGTTTATCTTCAGGATTTAACTAATGTCGAAAACCGTTTTTTCTTTTCCGCCGGGATTAGGTGGGATAGACATAACCGCTTCGGTTCTATCGTTACATATAGAGTTGCACCAGCTTATTTTATTTGGGCAATTGGAACGAAATTTAAAGCCACCATCGGAACCGGCTTTAAATCGCCGTCATTGTTTTATTTGTTTGATCCGGCATACGGCAATCCTAACTTGCAGCCCGAAAAAAGCTTCGGTTGGGATGCAGGTATCGAACAATATCTCGTTAGCACTGAATTGACCGCAGGTATAAATTATTTCTCGAATAACTATACGAATCTTTTCGGTTTCGATAATAATTTCAGAACAATTAATATTAATAAAGCAGTAACAAACGGGATCGAAGTCTACTTGAGGTCAAATCCACTGGGAAATTTCAGCTTAAGATTAAATTACACTTACACAAATTCAAAAGATGAAAGCCCAAACTCTACGGAATCCGGTTTGCCGCTGCTGCGTCGCCCAAAGGACAAAGTTGGATTGGATCTTAATTATTCATTCTTAGAAAAATTAAATTTGAATGCGGACATAATTTATGTCGGTAAAAGAGACGACGAAAATTTCAATGTTTACCCTGTACAAAGAATCACTCTTCCTGATTATACAGTTGTTAATATCGCCGCCACCTATCAACTATCTAATTTGATTAAAATCTTTGGAAGAGTGGATAATTTATTCAATAAATATTATGAACAAGTTTACGGTTACGCTACTCCGGGATTATCCGGTTACTTTGGAATAAATTTTAATTTATAGGTATTAAATCATTTTACAGAGACAAAAAATTAATTATATTTTAATACTAAAGTTGAACGCTCTTATTAAATTGAAAGGAAAATAAAATGGAAAAGAGAATGGTAAATCCAAAATTTTTAGTAATAACAGGGATGATATTCGCAGGCGCTGTTTTAAGGCTTCTGCCGCATTATCCAAACTTTACACCAATCGCTGCAATGGCGTTATTCGGCGGAGCGTATTTCACAAATAAAAAATTATCTTTTGTTGTTCCATTCGCCGCGATGATTCTTTCGGATTTAATTCTCGGCTTCCACTCAACAATGTGGGCTGTTTATTTGAGCTTTGCTTTAATAGTTGTAATTGGATTCAGTTTAAGAGAGAAGAGGAAAGTCTCGAATATTTTTCTGGCTTCGGTTTCTTCTTCTGTTTTGTTTTTTGCAATTACAAACTTTGCAGTTTGGCTTAGCGGAAGCATGTATCCTATGACTATTGCCGGTTTAGCCGAATGTTTCACTGCTGCGATTCCGTTCTTCTCGCATACAGCGCTTGGTGATTTATTCTACGTTGGAGTTTTCTTCGGCGCATTTGAGTTTGCACGGATGAAGTTCCCGGTGCTTGCACAAACTAACGCATAAAATAGTTAGATGAGTGAGATCCATCTTTTCGGTGAATCTCACTTAAACTAAATGATAAACTATAATCCCGTTTTAATCGATCTTGACGGCGTAATAAGAATCGGGGATAAAATTGCTGATGGCGCATTTGAACTTTTCAACTTCCTAAATCGGAATAATATTCCTTCATGCATCATCAGTAATTCAACAAGAAATACTTCCCGCGAGGTAATTCAATTCTTAAATGAAAACGGAGTTACTTTTACAGTAAATGCTATGACCACCGTTGACGCCACAATCCGCTTTCTTAAAGAAAAGAACTATCACGTTTCTGTTTATTGTATTCAAAATGTTCAAAAGGAGTTTGAACCTTTTATTGAAGATGAAAATCCTGACGCAGTTATAATTGGGGATTTGGGTGAAGGATGGACTTATCCGATCCTTAATGATATCTTCAGGAAAGTTTATGATGGCGCTGAAATTATCGCGATGCAGAAAAATAAATTCTGGCAGCCGGAGGGCAAAAGCTTAGCTCTTGATGCAGGTGCGTTTGTGGCTGCTATTGAATATGCAGCCGGTAAGAAAGCAACGGTAATCGGAAAGCCATCTCCGCTTTATTTTAAATCAGCCTTAAAGATGCTGGGTTATTCAGAAGACAATTCTTTTTATATGATCGGAGATGATTTAGAAAATGATATTGGCGGAGCACAGTCGATTGGAGGAACAGGAATCTTAGTATTTACAGAAAAGACAAAATATCCTCTTTTACCGGATACAAAGATTTTACCATCCTTCGAATCGCAGAATCTTTTTTCTGTACTCGAAGTGTTGGAAGATATTTTTCTTAAAAATTAAGTTACCCAAAAGATGAATTCTTTCAACCTGCAACAATAGGATGTTCTTTTAGCTGGTTGATAAAGTTCTTAATTACTGTTCTTTTGTACTTTAATTCTTCCCGGTAATTCATCTGTTCAGTATCAGCAATTTCCATGTTTAATTCGGAAAGGCATTCCTGTAAAGCCTGCAAAATTATATCCTTTTCCTCTTCATTCATGATTAACTCAATGTGTCCCATATTCACCTCGCCTAAGATTTATATGGATAATCCTTGTATAATATAATAAAACTATTTCCCATTCTAAATAACTAGATAAATGACCAAACGAAAGACTGTGATATTGAGACTTACCTATTACAGTTTTTTATAATGAATATTAATTTTTATAACCTGTCTTTTAATTGCTAAATTAATTTGTTGGATAAGTTTTTGCTTATTAAGTTTGTTAAAAAATTTTAATAACTGTTAGAATAATCATGTCGGAGATTATTATATATGGGTAATTGCGGACCACTCTCCTTTCAAATATTACGCCCATATTTTTTTTATTCTGATAATGAACGCTATTACAAAATAGTACGCCTTCAAAAAGTAGATTTTTTGATTAAAATCTTAACGAATCATCCTTTATTTCAAAACAAACTCAAAGGAACCATATGGAACTACAGTTAATATTTGCCTTCAGTATTATTGGGCTATTGTTTGCAGTGTATTTAATCCGGAATGTACTTAAACGGGATGTAGGAACAGACCGGATGCAGGAAATTTCCAACGCAATTAAACAAGGCGCAGAAGCTTTCCTCCGTAGACAATATAAAACAATCATCTATTTAGCATTTGCTCTTGCTGCATTCATTTATATAATGTACGCTTTCTTCAGAACGCCTACCCCTAACGATCCGACTACTCCTTCTCAATTAGCATTGTGGACTACAATCTCATTTATCTTTGGTGCATTTTGCTCTATTGCTGCAGGATATATGGGAATGTGGGTGGCAATAAGATCAAACATTAGAACTGCTGCTGCTGCGATGAAAGGTATGAACGGAGCTTTGCAAAGTGCTTTACGCGGCGGTGCGGTATCTGGATTTTTTGTTGTAGCTATGAGCTTACTCGGAGTTGCAGGATTATTTACTTTAGCTGATGCAACCGGTGCTACTCAAAGCATAACTCAAATACCATTGTTGATTGTCGGCTATGGATTTGGTGCAAGCTTTGTTGCATTATTCGCACAGCTAGGCGGAGGAATTTATACAAAAGCTGCCGACGTAGGTGCAGATCTTGTTGGCAAAGTTGAAGCCGGTATTCCTGAGGATGATCCACGCAATCCTGCTGTTGTTGCAGATTTAGTAGGTGATAATGTTGGAGATTGTGCTGGTCGTGGTGCAGATTTATTTGAATCTACTGCTGCCGAAAATATTGGCGCAATGATATTAGCTGCTGGATTATATAAAGCCAATGCAGGTACTCTTTCTGCAGAGCATCTATCTTTGTTTGGCGTATTATTGTTCCCGTTGGTAGCTCGTGCATTTGGAATTATTGCTTCCATAGTTGGCGTTTTAATTGTAAAAACTAACGACAAAGAAGATCCAATGCATGCTTTAAATCGCGGCTTTTATGTTACAGCTACTTTAGTTGCGGTTGGATTCTTCATTGCTTCCAAATGGTTGCTTGGAGAATATTATTTAAATTTCTTCCTCTGCGGAGTAATAGGAATTTTAACTTCTTTGGCATTTGTTTATTTAACTCAATATTATACTGAATATCGGTACCGTCCTGTTAAATCAATTGCAGAAGCATCTCAAACAGGAGCTGCAACAAATATTATTTCAGGTCTTGCAGTTGGAATGGAATCAACAGGTTTTCCAGCATTAGTAATTGGTGCCGGAATTGTAAGTACATATTTCCTCGGAGAATTTTCCGGGTTGAAAGATGCCGGTTTATTCGGTACTGCAGTTGCTACGATGGGTATGCTCGGTTCTGCTGCTTACATTCTAGCTATGGATACATTTGGTCCAATTACGGATAATGCCGGAGGAATAATTGAAATGAGCCAGCAGCCTGAAGAAGTAAGAATAAAAACAGATAGGCTCGATGCAGTTGGGAATACAACAAAAGCATTAACTAAAGGATATGCTGTTGGTTCTGCTGCACTCGCGGCATTTCTTTTATTCGGTGCATACATTGACGAAGTAAAAAATTACATGCCTAACTTCCAACCTGTTATCAACCTCGATAAGCCGGAAGTTTTTGTCGGTGCTCTTTTAGGTGCTATGCTTGTAATTATTTTTTCATCACTTGCTATAAAAGCTGTTGGTAAGGCTGCTTATGCAATTATCAATAATGTTAGAGAACAATTCAAGAATAATCCCGGCATTATGCAGGGAACTTCTAAACCGGATTACCGACAATGTGTTGATATTGCTACCAAGGCTGCTCTAAAGAAAATGGTTGCACCTGGATTGCTTGTTGTAGGCATGACAATAGGTGTTGGTTTAATTTTTAAGTGGTTATATTATTTTGGTGGAGGATTGAATAATCCAAATGGCGCAAATGGTGCAGAAGTTGTCGGCGGCTATTTGATGGTTGGAACGATAACAGGAATTCTAATTGCACTGTTCCTAAATAATGGTGGAGGCGCTTGGGATAATGCAAAGAAGTTCATTGAAACCGGCGCTTATGGTGGCAAAAAATCTGAGCCGCACAAAGCCTCGGTAGTCGGCGATACAGTTGGTGATCCATTCAAAGATACTGCTGGTCCATCATTGCATGTTTTAATTAAGCTGCTAAGCACTTTAACACTTGTGCTAGCTCCCCTCTTCATATAATTAATAGAAATGAGACTTACCCCCAAAGGTAAGTCTCATTTTTATTTGTGAAATTTGTTGTTTTGTTCAATTTATACTCTTGACAAAAGAAATCGAATTGAATAGTTTTATTTTCCAAGTAAAGATTATTTTGGTAATTATCACTAGTAAAACTATTTTAAGATTATTATTGTAGTGAGAAAAACTTACAGTAAAGATAAAAGATTATATTCTTGTTCTTTTTCTATCGGGGAAACAGACGCAAGACGATATAAGCTCACTATTGCAAAGGTTATTTCTATTTCAAACCATAAATTCCCTTCTAAAAGATTTTTACTTACTAGTTAATAAAAATAATTAAACCATTGAAAGAATTTTTAATAAATCATCGTCTAAATAAAAAGTCATTTAAGGAAAAAAAATCATGAAGCAAATCTTTGCAAAAAAGCCATTGAAAGTGCTTTTGGATGAAGTCGTCAGCGAAAATCGTTTGCGGCGAGTGCTTGGTCCGGTTGGTCTTACCAGCCTTGGTGTTGGTGCAATTATCGGAACAGGAATATTTGTATTAACCGGCGTAGCCGCGCATGATAAATCAGGTCCGGCAATTGTGCTTTCATTTGTTGTATCCGGAATTGCATGTGTATTTGCAGCGCTTAGTTATGCAGAGTTTGCTTCAATGGTACCTGTAGCTGGTTCGGCTTATACTTATGCTTATGCTACTTTAGGTGAACTATTCGCTTGGATTATCGGCTGGGATTTAATCCTCGAATATGCTGTTGCTTCTGCCACGGTAGCCCATGGATGGTCTCACTATTTTCAGGATTTTATAAGTATAATCGGAATAAAGTTCGGGCATGCAATTTCAAATGCGCCATTTGATTTTAATCCGGTTACAGGGCATTTGTCCTCAACCGGATCGGTATTAGATTTGCCGGCAATTCTGATTACCATTCTGATTACAATAATTTTAGTTAAAGGAATTAAAGAAAGTGCCGGTGTTAATTCTGCAATTGTAATTACAAAATTAGCCATTGTATTGTTAGTAATTATTCTTGGTGCATTTTATATCAACCCTGCAAACTGGCATCCATTTGCACCTTTTGGTTATTCAGGGTTAAGTATTTTTGGAAAAACAATTTTGGGACAGACAGGACCGGGCGGTGCACCAGTTGGAGTTTTAGCAGGTGCAGCAATTATTTTCTTCGCCTACATAGGATTCGACTCTGTTTCAACTCATGCGGAGGAAGCAAAAAATCCGCAACGGGATGTTCCTATCGGAATAATTACTTCACTAATCTTATGTACAATTCTTTATATTGCTGTATCCGGTGTACTGACAGGAATGGTTCCATATAACAAGTTAGATATTAATGCACCTGTCTCTAATGCATTTGGTCAGGTTGGATTAGTTTGGGCTCAATTCTTAATCTCCCTAGGCGCCGTTGCAGGTATAACTTCAGTACTTCTTGTAATGATGCTCAGCCAGGCAAGAATATTTTTAGCAATGGCTCGAGATGGTTTGATGCCGACTAAATTTTTCGGCGATATACATGAGAAATTTAGAACTCCTTGGAAATCAACAATTCTTACCGGTGCATTTGTTTCAGTGCTTGCAGGTTTCCTTCCTTTAAGAGTTTTAGCCGATCTTGTAAATATCGGAACATTGTTTGCTTTTGTAATAGTATGCGCAGCAGTTTTAATTATGCGCAAGACTCATCCCGAAGCTGAGAGACCATTTAGAGCTCCGTTTGTTCCTCTTACTCCAATCTTAGGAATTATAATCAGCGGACTTTTAATGTTCTCGCTTCCGGAAGAAAATTGGTTTAGATTGTTTGGTTGGCTTATTATTGGATTAATTATCTATTATTTCTATGGACGAAAACACAGCATCATGCGTAAAATGATTGAATCTGGTGAAATCGAAAACTATGAAACGAATAAAGCTATGAGTCCGGTAGTAGAGACTGATGCAACAAAATAGTAACTAAAGATTTTATATTTTTGTATTTGTTATTTATTGAGAAAGGTTAGTAAATGGATAATAATAGTATGCTGGACCTGATTGCAAGAGGCGGATATGTAATTTTCATTCTTGCATTCTGTTCTTTACTATCTGTTAAAGTAATTATTGAAAAATATATCTTGTTTAAAGGAATCACTGAAAAGGTAATTTCAGAGTTCATGGAAAACATTTATAATAGTTTAACATCAGAAGATTTCAAAGAAGCTCTTTTCCTTTGTAAGACAAGCACATGGAACTCATTTCTTGTAAAAATTAAGTGCCCGCTTGCAAATGTTGTTAAGCATATAATCGAGCATTCAAAAGATCCGAAGAATGAATTGGAAATCACTTCATATAATCAGCTCGATAAAGAGATTGCCAAGATGGAAAAGGGATTGGGAATTCTTGCAACTCTTGGAGCAGTTTCTCCTTTCATTGGATTGTTCGGAACAGTTGTAGGAATTATCAAATCTTTTAATGCTCTGTCGATCAATAATTCATCTAATTATACTCTCGTAATGAGTGGAATTGCAGATGCACTTATTGCAACCGCCGCCGGTTTGATTGTGGCGGTTCCAGCAGTTATGTTCTACAATTATTTTATGAAACGGCTTAAACTTAGTATGCCGCTTTACGATGAAGCAATACAGAAAACAATTAGAATTGTAAAATCATTTGAATTGAAAAGGAAGCATGAGACGGTATAAATTAGAAGAGAAAGAATTTTCCGAAATAAACATTACCCCGTTTACGGATGTAATTCTTGTCGTCTTAATAATTTTCATGATAACAAGCCCATTCCTTATTACCGGCGCGCTTACGGTTAAACTGCCGCAGTCTTCAACTGCTCAAACGACAATTAACAATAACATCCAGGTTTATCTAAATAAACAAAATCAAATCTTTCTGAATAACCAGCAGGTAAATATTTCACAACTGCCTTCGGAGCTTCAAGCTGAATTTATTCAGAAAGGAAACAGAGATGTTATTGTTAATGCCGACAAAGATGCTGTTTATGGAAATGTGGTACAGCTTTTGGATGCAATAAAAAATGCAGGTGCATCTAAGCTGCTGATGGCAACTTTGCGAAAATAGCAGAAAGAGAAAATAAAATCTGGCTTGTCGTTACTTGATTCTCGATGTTGGATAACTATTAATTATAAGTATTACTTTTCGTATAACTTTCCAGCGTCGGGAATCTGGTCTCGAGTAATAAGTTTAATTACATAAAAATGAAATTATTCACTTCTAAAAATTTATCTTCTTCTGTATCGATTATTCTTCACGCAATAATATTTATTTCATTCCTCTTTTACTTAAATCAAAAAGTTGAAACAAATAATAAACAGGAGTATGTTGAACTTGGATTCGGAGGTACGACAGAAACGAATTCTCCTGGTTCTCCAGGTGGTGGACGCGAAGAGTTATCACCGCCTCAAAAAGAAAAGGTAAAAGTCAAAGTGAAAGAGAAGCCTAAGCCTAAGGAAGAAAGCTTATCTGAAAATAGTAAAAAAGAAAAGAAAGTTAAGAAGACTATTGAAAGTAGTGATACGACTAAAGGTACTTCTTCAGACAAGCTTATTGCGGGAAATACTGGTACCGGCTCCGGCAGCGGTACTGGTTCCGGCGGAAGCGGAAATGGGAATGGACAGCCTGGCTCTGGTCTGCCTAAAAAAGGATTGTACATTCCTAATGATGTTTACTTCGTTGCAGTTGACCAGATGCCTGTTCCTATCGGAGGAACTGAAGCAATCAATGCACGCGTATTTTATCCGCCTGCAGCAAAAGCAAATAAAATTAACGGCACAGTTTATATCTTAGCTTTTATTGACGAACACGGTTATGTAAGAAAAGTATCTGTTCTTAAAGGAATTGGTTATGGCTGTGATCAAGCTGCGGAGCGAGCAGTGAAAGATACTCGGTTCGAGCCAGGCGCAATGCACGGTATACCGGTTAAAGTGCAGATGACTATACCTATAGAGTTTAGCTTAAACAATTAATTTTCATATTCTAAATTAAAGATAATCATAACCTTCAAGATCGTTTAATATTTATTTAAGTATTTCTAACTTACATATCTTATTTTACAATCTTGAAGGTTATTAATAACCCTACTTCAAAAGGATCATTTTCTTCACCTGCATAAAGCTCCCTGTAGAAAGTGAATAGAAATATATCCCGCTTGGCATATTATCTGCGTTCCAGGAAACTCGATAAGAACCCGACGATAAAAATTTATTTACCAGGTTATCTACTTCCTGTCCCAGGGCATTATAAATTCTTAAAGAAACCAATCCGGGCTTTGCAATTGAAAATTTAATTTCAGTAGACGGATTAAATGGATTGGGATAATTCTGGAATAAAGAATATTCTTTCGGCAGACCTGAAGAATTATCTAATACAATTCCGGTTGTAATGGTTGCACTGTCTAATGATGTTACTGCAACAGGCCAAATACCGGGAGATGGAAAGCTTACACCTCGGGTATTTCCCCGCTTCATACTGTCCGGACCAAATTCATATAACGGCCATCCTTTGTATGTTAATTGCATACGCCCATATACATTTATCATGGCAAAATAGCTGCTGTCAATTGAAGGAGGCAAAGCCTGTAAACTATCTTGATAAATAGACCACAGTCCGTTATTACTGAAATCAGATTTTGTAAAATGATTCTGGTTAAACGTATCGTGTGTAAAGATGTAAAGAGTTCTTCCATATCCATCAACAAAATACTGAACGCTTCCAATTCCTGGTTGGTACAGGCTATTGTAGTCAACACTGTCCAATCCGACAAGTTGATTATTCATCAGCATTATTGTATAGTTGGGCTTTGCAACAAACCAAACACCGCCAAAGTCCTCGCCATTTACGTCACCTGGATTACTATCGCCGGAATAATAATACAACGGCCAACCTTTGTATGCTATTTGATGAGAGCCGTCGATGCGTGTTATCGTTGTAAAGTCACTGTCTGCAAGACCTGCACCAACTGTTAATGAATCTGCAAAGAATGCAGGCCAGATGACTGCGCACTGCCCGTTACAGGAAGAATTGAGTGTGTCCTTTGTAAAAAAGTATAAAGTATACCCAGCACCGTCCGTAAGTATTGAACCGTATTTAGCATTATTGGTTAACATTACTTTAGCATTGGTAGAAACTTTTGCAGGTGAATTATTGTTTGATAATAATTTTGAATCCTGTTTTGGTAAATTCCGGTAACCTGCATATACAGTGAATAATGGAAGTACATATAAAAGCAGAAATAAGTTTTTCATGTTTGCGTCCTCCAAATAGTATTGACGTTATTAAGGTATTTTAGAATATCCTTACTGTCTAAATTGGTAGAAAAAATGAAGAGATAGACAGAGTGATTTTATTTATGTAAAAAAAATCCGCGATGAATAATAATTAATCCGCATTTCAGATAAGTTGATGTAGAAGATATGATGAACTTAAAAGTGGCTCGTAATTATGTACCGTTGATTGTTATCACCTAAATTATTTTTACTTTAGTTCAAAATCTGTCATAATTATTGTATATGCGCTGTCAAAATATTAGATATCAGGTGCCGGTAAAAATTAGAGATTTTATTTTGCAGGCTACCTCCAGGAAAACTACGGTAAGTATACACTTCATAAACAAAGATACCTTGTTTTACACCCGGATCATCATCCATTATCTTTTTTATCATTACGAACTTTAATCAGCGCTATGCTCTATACGCTTTGCATATTTATGTCTAATGAATTCGATAATACCAGGCAAAATAGAAATGAAAATAATCATCAGAATAACAACTGAGAAATGATTTTTTACAGTTTCGATATTTCCGAAGAAATAACCGCCGTATAGGAAGAGTGCCACCCAAGTGGCACCGCCGATAATATTATAGATAATGAAACGCGAATAGGTCATGCTGCCTATACCTGCGACGAACGGAGCGAATGTTCGAATTATTGGAATGAAGCGAGCGATGATTATAGTCTTGCCGCCGTACTTTTCATAAAAGCGATGAGTGCGTTCAAGATATTCCTTTTTAAAAAATCGAACATTCTCTTTATGAAATATTTTAGGACCAATAAAATGTCCTATCCAATAATTTGCTGTATCGCCAAGTATAGCAGCTCCGGCAAGAATGAAAAATAAATAGCTCTCATTTAATGATCCCTTGGCAGCAAAGGCACCCGCTGCAAACAACAACGAATCGCCAGGAAGAAATGGAGTAAATACCAAACCGGTTTCGGCAAATATTACCACGAAGATGATAATGTAAGTTAATGTTCCATATTGAATTATTATATCATTTAAGTGAACGTCAAGATGTAGAAACAAGTCGATGAGGTACTTTATAAATTCCATTTATCCCGTAAAAAGTTTATTAAAATATTGCCGATAAATATAGATATAAAAAGGCTATCAATGAAAACGGAAAGGATAAATGCATGACTGCATGATTCCGGAGAATCAAGCAATCATGTTTTATAAATGATAAGAATGTTGGTTAGATATTTTCGATGTAATCTAGTTCCACTCCGTAGGTTTCTTTCAAATTATATAGAGAAATGAACGCGATAATTACGGTAATTATTCCGACAGCCAATGCGGAATAAACTAGACCAAATGGTTTTCTTAATAAATCAAAGAAAAGAGTAATCGGGATTACTGAGCCTCTAATAAAATTTGGAACAGTTGTAGTAACGGTAGCTCGCAAGTTCGTACCAAATTGTTCTGCCGCAGTAGTAACAAATACTGCCCAGTAACCAATTGATATACCGAGAATAACACAAAGTACATAAAACTCAAAAGATGAAAGCGCATGAGAGAAGAGATAAACAAGTACAAAAATTGTTGTCAAAGTTACAAATATTGAAACAGCTTTTTTTCTACTCTTTAAATACTGGCTTAGATACCCGCTAATAAAATCACCGAATATCAAACCAATGTAGGTGTACATTATAGAATTACCTGCTATGATAGGTTCTTTTACTCCTAGGTATTTTCCAAACTCCGGAGAAAAAGTTATCAGCACTCCTACAACATACCATATAGGTAAACCTATTAAAATACAGTTTAGATATTTAAAGAATCTTTCCTTTGAAGTAAACAAACTGATGAACCTTCCCTTAACAACTTCCTTTGTTAAAATTGATTTATACATCCCGGATTCAAATAAACTGATTCGCATTATAAGTAGTATAACTCCAAGTACGCCACCGATAATATAAGCCATTTGCCAGCTAAATTCTTCTCCTACAATTGCCGCAAGAATAGCTCCCGCCACACCGATTGTTGCAACCATTGCGGTACCGTAACCACGGGTTTCTTTTGTCATTGTTTCACTTACCAGAGTAACCGCTGCACCTAGTTCACCGGCAAGACCAACTCCGGCAATAAATCTTAATAGTGCATACATATGAACTGAGGTTACATATGCGTTAGCAAAGTTTGCTGCCGAGTAAAGAAATATCGAGGCGAACAAAACCGAGAGCCTTCCTTTCTTATCGCCCCAAATTCCGAATATCAATCCTCCGATTAACATACCGCCCATCTGCATGTTTAGGATATAAACTCCGGAATCAATCAACTGAGTACCATGCACACCGAGATAGGTCAAGCTAGGTATTCGTACGATTCCGAAAAGTATCAGATCATAAATATCGACAAAATACCCAAGTGATGACACCAAAACGGTAATGTTAAAAATGTTTTTATAAAGTTCAGCTTTTTGATCACTCATTATAACCTCAAAGATGTTTTGAAAATAGGTTACAGCTAAAGAAGAATGGAAACAGTGTGTAAGCTAATATCAATTTTTAAATTGGAATGTGACGATGACCGGATGAAACTATGCCCCAAAAATTATGCTAATTCTTAGCAAGGAAAAGAATGTTCACTGTATTTGCTTTTTAACAGTCATTCAATGGTCATATGCTTCACTGTCATTCATTGTAATTGAACAACTTAATGACTTTTATTGACTGATGAATGACAAATTATTTTTTCCCAGATAAGTTTTTATTTCTTTCTCTAAAACTTATTTATGCTTTTCGCCTTCTTGCCCAGGTAAGAGTGATGATCTTTTTCAATGTTTTTTCGTAAGAATATCCTGCAGCTTCTGAAGACCGCATGAATCCTGCACCTTCTGTTAAATCCGGATTAGGATTTACTTCTAACACATAAAGTTCATTATTTTTATTTAGACGCATATCTACTCTGGCGTAGTCTCTGCAGCCCATCGTATGAAATGCTTTTAAAGCAATTTCCTTTGCCTTTATTTCTATTCTTTTGGAAAGCTTTGCCGGACAGCTTGGAATGGTTTTGTGGTAAGCTTCATGCAGAGGATCCCATTTTGCCTGATAGCTGACAATGTTATATAAATGATCCGGCATTAATGAAAAGTCTATCTCACTAATTGGAAGGACTTCCGGATTCTTATCACCGAGTACAGCAACATTCAGTTCTCTACCATCTATAAATTCCTCAGCCAGTGCGGGCTGTTGAAAATAGTCCAGTACATATTCAACTCGCTTTTTTAGCTGCCTGCTATTTTCAACTATCGACTCATTTTCAATCCCTACGCTTGCATCTTCAAAAGCTGGTTTGATTATTAACGGAAAATTCAGTCCAAGTTTATAACTTTTCAATTTTTTTTTTATTACCATGGCTTTCGGAGTCTTAATTCCAACCGCATTTAACATTGCTTTGGCAAGAACTTTATTCTGACAGTTTGCAAGTGCTATCGGAGGCGCGCCGGTGTACGGTATTCCCATTAGTTCAAGCAGACCAACTACGTTCATCTCAAGTCGGGCATTATCTTTATACAGCTCAACAAAATTGAATATTATATCCGGCTTCATTTTTTTGATATTAGAAATCAAGAATTCTATATCGTCCTTAATATTCAAAGTGTATGCATCAACACCGGTCGTGGAAAGCCTCTTGGCTAACAATTCGTATTCTTCCACCGGGGTGTAATTTTCAACTTCAAAATAAGGAGTGAATGGAAGTTCCTTTTTTGTTATATCTCCCGATTTAATATAAAGATCGGGATTTGATTCATTATAAACTACAGCTACTTTAAATTTATGCTTCATATCGAAAAATAAAAAAAATCTTTTTGGCAGCAAAATTTACATGATGATTTATTCATTAACATTGCTTAAATTTTATAATAAAAAAAACTTAGCTATGAGCTTTTATCCTCAACCCTATAAATATCAGTGCGGACCATTCGCATTAAAGTATGCGCTGGTTATGCTTGGCAGATTCGAGAATGAAAGAGAAATCGGGAAACGGGCTGGCAGTACCTGGTGGTATGGAACCGACGAAATTGGTCTTGCAAAAGCAGCAAAAAGTTTTGACTGCAAGATGAAATATTTTCGAAGGGAAACTCCGGAAGAAGCACTCAAAATTCTTAGCGAACATCTTAAGCAGGGTTTGCCATGCATTCTAAGCGTCGATAATTGGGAACACTGGTTTACTGTCATCAATGAACAGCAAAATAAGTTTATCGTTGTCGATAGCGGACTTGATAAAGTAATTATCACTTTAAGCGAAACACAACTCGTCAAAAGATGGAAATACGTTGATGACGAAACCGGATATATAAGTTACGACGGATATGCTCTTACTCCTAATATTAAACCTACTACTAAGGCAAAGTTCTCTCTCGAAAAAGCCAGGTACGTAATGCAGGATAGGAATAAAGAACTTGCTGAAAAATGGGATACTTACTTTAACGATTTGATTAATATTTGCAGACCACGAACACCTGTCTCCAAAAGGACAATTTCATTTACAGAATTTTTAAGAAGACATGAGAATCTGCTCGTTAAAGAAGTAGCAAACTGGCACGGAACTCCTACATACCAGGAATTGAAAAAGATTTTGACGAACATGCAATTCGTTGCGGAAGTTTACGACCTTGTTATCTATGCGGAAGATCAGAAGAAAGCACTTATCGATTTAACCTCTTTATTAATGATGTACGCCTGTGGTAAGTACGGCATGGATCCAATTTATTAGACTTTGAAAGGAAGAACATGGAAGCACCTATTGAAAGAAATAAAATAATTTTATCAAGGGAAAAGTCTGCTTTACTTTTAATAGATATTCAGGAAAAAATATTAGCTGTAATGAATAATCCTGAACAGGTAGTTGCTAATTCGCTGAAACTTATAAAAGGATTTAAAGCGTTGAACATTCCAATTTTTTATACTGAGCAATATCCAAAAGGGTTGGGGACAACAGCCGAACCTTTGTTAAAAGAACTTGAAGGACTAAGTCCAATACAAAAGATGAGCTTCAGTTGTTCGGGAGCCGGGAATTTTTTTACCAGGCTTGTTGATAATAACGTCTCCCAGGTTGTTATTGCAGGAATCGAAAGTCACGTATGCGTTCAGCAAACCGCACTTGATCTTATCGCAAGCAGCTTTCAAGTCAACATTGCTGCCGATGCAGTTTCTTCTAGAAAAGAAATTGACTATCGGATTTCGCTGGATAGAATGAGATCACATAAAATTGAAATTACAACTTCAGAGGCGATACTGTTTGAACTTCTGAATGTTTGCGGAACTGATGAGTTCAAAGAAATTTCCAGGATTGTAAAATAATTTATTCGATTTCTTAAACTCCATTTCGAATTTAAACTCTGACCATTCTTAAATTATTTTATCTTGATTTATAACTCAATAGCATTTCAGTTATAATCTTAAATCCATTCCTTTAAAGCTGGAATATTCTAATTGTCATCTCCTCCTGCCTTCAGCAGGCAGGCGAAAGTGAGAATCTATTCCAAATAATAAACTTTTTAGATCCCCGTTTTCACTGGAATGACCTTATTAGACAGACTCAAATTATGATGACAAACTTTTCGCTATTACTGACGTAAGGTCCTCGTTACTCAGTCAAGAAATCATTCTTCCGGGAAATTTTTACACAAAAATATCGGTAAAATTTTCCGAGCGAACAATGTGATATGCATCTATGGCAAAAAAACTGCCCTTTTTTGTGGCATAAGGGTTGAGGGCGTATACCTGAATAAAAAATTATTTATGAAAGCGCTATACTTTATCAAACAAATTTATATGGGTAACAAAATGAAAAAACTGTTGGTACTTGCTGCGATTGCAACAGGTCTCTTCTTATTCGGATGTTCAGACCTGGTTACAAATAATACTACTCAACCTGTATCCTCCGGCAAGCAAATTGTTAAACTGCCTTCCAAGGCTGGATTGAGCAAAGCTTCCTCTTTATCAATAAGTGAAGAAGTTAATGGAGATCGTGGAGATGTAATGTTTCTTCGCGGAAGCTACACCGACGCAAATGGAGATAATATAAAAACATTTGCTAAACTTTTTATACCGCGAAAAGCTTTTGACGGTACTGTTGATATTTCTATGTCTACAGATAACGAATATGCAGGTCTTGACTTTGCACCTCACATGACTTTTGACAAATCCTTGTCTCTCACTTTATCATTCAGCGGATTGAACCTGCAGCAACTCGGTATAACTAAAGATAATATAGGGTTCTACTATGTTGACGACAGTGGTAATTTAGTGGAAGTTCAAAACAACGGCATCTTTGTAAATTATAAAACTGGTACTATCCTTGTCGTTGGTGCAAAGATAGATCATTTTTCACGTTACGCTTTTGCCAAATAGTTAATTGAAGAAATTTAAATGTTTTCACACTCGTAATAATCTATTAACGCAACGAGATATGAATTGAAAACGACTGACGAAAACGGGAAAGTTTTTTTAGAAAAAACCCTAAAGAATTTTTTTGATAAAAAGGATTTAGCAGAGCTTTCAAAACTTCTTTCGGTTGAAAGCTCTGCAAAACCTTATCCTTTGGATTCAAATACAAAAAAACAAATCGAATTTGACTCTAGACAATTTCTCAATAACAAATCACAAATTGATCTTCTAATTACCTTTGCAGAATTAAAACTTGATAAATATAAATTTATCGAATTCCTTCTGCACTTAGGACAGTTTTCTATTACTGCTGGTGATGCAACTCCTGCTGTCTATATTCATGAAAAAGTAATTAAAGAAATTAAGGAAGAAAAAGAACTTCAAAACCTGGTTGCTTCTGCCGAATTTTCTTTGGGAGAAATATTCAGCAGACAGGCAGACTGGAATGAAAGCTTTAAGCATATTAAATCTGCATATAGCATATTTAAAAAGCTAAACGACCTAAAGGGCTGCGCAAACTGTGAAAACTTAATGGGCACTATTTACGGGGATCTCGGAAATCTTAAAAAAGCTAAGGAACATTTTGAAAGAAGCTTGGAAATTCTGGAAAGCCTAAGAGACAATTCATTGACTGGCAAAATCGCAGTCAACCTTGGCATTATTTACAACATACTTGGTGACTTTGAGAATGCACTTTCCTATTACCGCCGTGCTCTTTTAAACTTCGAGAAGATAAAAGATCTAAAGCGAATTGCAGAAGTTAGACATAATCTTGGAATGCTATATACCAAAAAAAATCAATTTAAAAATGCAACTCAGGAATTTGACCGGTGCATTTCAATTTCAATGCAAACCGGTTATATGCCCTCGATCGGCTTGGCATATTTAAGCAAGGCATTTATCTACACGATTCAAAATGATTTTTATCTTGCCGACGCTTTTGCAAACAAAGCGCTTGAAATTTGTCATGACACTAATGATAAGCTTTCTGTTGCAGACATTTATAAGACTAAAGGAATTATTCAGCGAAAGCTTGGTAAGCACCAGCTCGCAGAAAGTTACCTGCTAACCAGCTTACGACTCAACAAGGAGCTTCATAATGAACTTAATGAAGCCGAAACATCTATGGAGTTGGGAACGCTTTATCAAGAAATGCGCAATATAGATGAGAGCAAATCTTATTTTATGGCTGCCTTAAAATATTATAAAAAGATCAAAGCGAAAATTGAAGTCAATTCTATCGAACAGTCCATTCAACAAATTTCTTAATCAATCCTTCCCTATCAATTCCGTTCGATATAATTAGTTATAAAAATTTTTTCATTCAAACAAATTTATAAATTTTCTTCGTTATTCAGTTAAAAGTCAAATGAATGATATGAAGAATTTTATTTTGAATGCACCGCATACTGACAGAATACCCATAGTGCTTGATTTTCCCGGTTTTGTTTTTATATTGAAATTTAATTAATTATGGCTGGGTAAAATTTTAACAAATATGTTTAGAACATTATTTACAACCCTTAGAGCGAAAATCCTGGCAGGATACATTGTTGTTATCCTGATTATGATTTGCGTGATGATCTGGAGCCTTTATAATTTCAATCGGCTTAATGAATCATTTCGGGCTATTATTGTTCAGAACTATTCCAGCATCGTTGCTACCGACAATATGGTCCGATCTCTTGATAACCAGATCAACGGGCTTTTTATGATTTATAAAGGTGATAATCGGGAGAAAGGCTATAATACTTTTGATGCCGCAAAACAGGATTTCTTTTATTGGTTTGAGAGAGCTAGAGTTGCAGCTTCCACAACAAAGGAGATCTCAATTCTTGATAGTTTAAACGATCAATACAGGCTGTTTGTAACTGAGATAAATTATCTTATCTCTTTCCCGATGAATTATCCAAATAAGCTCGAAAATCAGAATAACTATACTAAGTCAATTAATTTAGCCAATAATATAAAAGCTAAATTATATCAGCTCTTTGAAACCAACCATAATTTTATCCAGAGGGCTGAGGATAGCGTTCAGTCTATAACTAGAATTGCAGCATTCACTATGCTCTTTCTTGCAATTTTAGGAACTGTCCTAAGCTTAGTCTTCAGTACTAAATTCTCTGAGTTCATTGTCAAGCCGGTAAAAGATCTTACACGATCGGTAAAACATATTTCTGCCGGAAATTTCGATCAAGTAATTCCTGCCGGAGATTCCGACGAGATCGGAATTTTAGCCGATGAATTTAACAGCATGGTTGGAAGACTAAAGCGTTATGAGAAATTGAACATCAACAAAATATTATACGAAAAAAGAAAATCGGACATTATAATCGAAAGCATCAATGATCCCGTTTTAATGGTCGACAGCGAAATGCATATTTTGCTCGCTAATAAAGCTTTCACAACAGAGTTTGGGAAAACCCCTGATGACCATTCCTTGCTGACTAGTTTAATAAGAGACGAAAAAATTTGCGGCAATGTCCGAACCTATATTTGCGGTAATTCTCAAAACCATCACGAAGATATTTTTCAAACTCTAGATACAGCGGGAAATATTAGGTACTTTAAGCTTAGATATTCGCTTCTCAATTTACCCGGTAACGACCTCCGCGAAGTTACTCAATCAGCTAATGCCGCTTTAATCGTTTTTAGCGATATTACAAAATATGAAGAGCTTGACAGACTTAAATCTGAATTCGTAGCAAAAGTATCTCATGAATTAAAGACTCCTCTTACTTCTATGGGAATGGCTGTCGGTATTTTAGGTGATGGAGTTGTAGGAAACTTATCTGAAAAACAGAAAGAATTAATTTCATCGATGAAGTCCGACTACGACAGATTGAACAAGCTCGTAAAAGAAATTCTTGAGCTTTCGCGAATTGAGTCAGGTGGCATCAAGCTTGAATTAAAATCAGTAAGCGTTAGCTCCTTATTAAAAGAATGTATCAACTCATATTCGCTTCAGTGCAAAGAGAAAAATATTAGATTAACGTACCAGGGAAATGGCGACCTTCCGTTAATTCATGCGGATTATGATTACCTTTTAAGAGCAATAGGAAATTTCATCGGCAACTCGATAAAATTTACAGACAGAGGCGGAGAAATTTCGTTGGCTGCGGAAGCAAGAAAATCTGACGTTCTAATTTCTATCACGGATACCGGCAAAGGTATTAGCCCGGAATACCTTGATAAGATATTTGATAAATTTGTTCAGGTCAGCGGCAGCAAACCTGGCAGCGTTGGTTTGGGATTAACTATCGCTAAAGAAATTATAGAAATGCACCATGGCTCTATAAATGTTTGGAGTAAACAGGGTCAGGGCAGTAAGTTTGAAATAACTATTCCGATCCGGCAAAATGAATAAAGGACGAGTACTTGTAATTGATGATGAGATAAACATCCTGAAGATGATCGAACTCTCGTTGAGTTCACAGAATTTTCTCCCGGAGATTTTCAGTCATCCTGTTGAGGCTCTGAAGAGAGCACAGGAAATTTATTTTGATATTGCTTTTATCGATCTGAAGATGGAGCCTATGGATGGGCTTCAAACTCTTGCCGAGTTGAAAAAAATATCGCCAGATACAACTTCTGTTTTGATGACTGCTCACGGTACAATTGAGACTGCTGTTGAAGCCATTAAAGGCGGTGCTTATGATTATATTACCAAGCCGTTTACTCATAAAGAGTTTATTCATCTTGCCGATAGAGTATTTGAGCATCATATTCTCCTTAAAGAATTAAAAGGATTAAGGGCTGAAGTTGAAGATACCGAGGGCAACGGCGAGATTATTTCCAACAACTTTCAGATGCGTGAGATACTTAAGCTCTGCAAGGATATCGCAGACAGCGACCTCCCCGTTTTAATCGAAGGTGAAAGCGGAACCGGCAAAGAAATTCTTGCCAGGTATATCCATTTAAATAGTAAAAGAAAAACTAATCCGTTTGTGCCGGTTAACTGTGCCGCAATTCCTGAAAGTTTATTCGAAAGCGAAATATTCGGGCACATGAAAGGATCCTTTACAGGCGCATTAAAAGACAGAATTGGCAGATTTGAAATGGGCGACCAAGGCACGGTTTTCCTTGATGAAGTTGGAGAAATTTCTAAACCAATGCAGGTTAAATTACTCCGCTTTTTACAAAGCATGGAGTTCGAACGCGTTGGAGAAAGCATTACAAGAAAAATTAATGTAAGAATTATCAGCGCTACCAACAGAAACATCGACGATGATATTAAATCCGGCGATTTGCGCGAAGATTTTTATTACAGGCTTAGCGGTGTAAGAATTAAACTTCCCCCGCTGAAGGAAAGAAAAGAAGATATACCGTATTTGTCTGAATATTTTATAAACAAATATTCACCCGACAGTGAAATTATGCTTTCACCCGAAGCATTAAAAATTTTAAATGAATACTCTTGGCCTGGTAATATACGGGAATTGGAAAATGCAATTAACCGTGCCATAGTGTTAACTAAAGATAAAATAATTAAACCTGAATATTTTCCACCGGAAATTTATCAGGGAGCCGAACTGCCTGCCGGAAATTATTTACCTTCATTAAATGAAGTAGAAAAAGATTATATAAAGGAAATTTTAAAAACTCATCCCAACCCTAAAGATGCCGCTCAAATACTTGGCATTTCTATTACAACGCTGTGGCGCAAACGCAAGGAGCTAAAGATTTAGCACTGTAATTCAAACAATAAATTAGAAGTTCATGCTTATTAGTGCTCCAAGCATTATAAAATAAATTTCAGCATAAATTTTCCATTTAATATTCAAAATTATTCTTTCATTGTTTTCAAATCGGAATGAATTACCAAATACTGATTTCATTTTGAAATCCTATTACCCGTTAAAAATAAAAGATTTAAGAAATTAGATTTCATTTTGAAATCATTGGAGAAAAAATCTCCAAAATCAAGCTAAAAAAATCATTTTTTTTCAAAACGATAGCAAAAAACTCTTTTATATAACCTCAAAAATAAATAATATTGCGGCACGTTGTTTGATTTTCTTGCAACGTTAATTATAAATTAACTAATTAATAGTTTTTTAATATAAAATTAAAAGATGGAGATATACAACCCATGAAACAATCTGTGTTTATTACTATCCTTACGGTAGTTGCATTTGGAATAGCATTAGCTATTTATACACAAGTCTTTGGAAATCCAGCCAACTTTGCTGATGGCGTAGGTCGCGAACAACCATTAGCAGGAAATTTATTAGCGACAATTTATACCGGTGGTCCGCTGGTAGTTTTGTTAATTATGCTTTCGATAATGGACGTAGCTATAATCTTCGAAAGAGCCTTTTCATTAAAAAAAGCCGGCGGAAAAAGAGCAGTTGCAGCTTTCTTTAAGGATGTTATTGTTGCATTAGATAACGGTGAATTTGACGGCGCAATCGAGCTTTGCGATAAACAGAGAGGTTCTGTTGCTAACGTTATTAAAGCTTCTCTTTCACGCTATAAAGAACTAAAAGAGAAAAGCAAAACAGTAGAAGCAGAAAAACAGTTAGCTGAAGTTCAGAGAGCTGTTGAAGAAGCTATGATGTTAGAAACACCTATGCTTGAAAAGAACTTAATCGTTCTCTCTACTATTGCTTCTATAGCAACAATGGTTGGACTTCTCGGAACTGTTATCGGTATGATCCGAGCTTTCGCAGCTATGGCAAGAGCCGGTGCACCAGACGCTATACAGCTCGCTATCGGTATTTCAGAAGCTCTTATTAACACTGCAGGCGGATTAATTACTGCTATTATGGGTATCGTCGCCTATAACTTTTTTGTTAATAAAGTCGATGCTTTTACTTACTCGGTTGATGAAGCCAGCTACAACGTAATTCAAATTCTTAAAACGAAATAATGTGAGGCTTAGAAATGCCTAGAATTAAAAAGAAAAGAATAAATGTCAGATTGGATATGACTCCAATGGTGGACGTTGCTTTTTTGCTTCTCACATTTTTCATGTTGACTACGCAATTCAGCCCGCCCGAGGAGGTAAAGATTGAAGTACCTTCTTCTCACTCGGATTTTAAACTGCCAAGCTCTGATATATTGACAATTTATATCAATAAGCAAGGTAACATTTATATGGGCGTCGATCAGCAAAACCTTATGGCTCGGCTATTCGGCGAGAAAGCAAGACTAAAAAGAGAAGTTCAAGTTAATTTGACTAATCTTGGTGATCTTCTTATTCAAGCTCGTATTGCTAATCCGAGACTTAGAACTGTAGTTAAAGGCGATGTAGACGCTGACTATGGTGCTGTAGAAGATGTCATGAATATTCTTCAAAAAACTATGATAACAAAATTTGCAATGATAACTAATCTGATAACAGATACTAAAAGTAAATAGAGAGGAATTAAACAATGGCTGGAGTAGACCTCGGCGGTGATAGCGGAGGAAGAGGAAGGCATAAAAAGAAACATGCTAAGCGAAGAATGGGCGTTCGATTGGATATGACTCCAATGGTTGACGTTGCATTCCTGTTGCTGACTTTCTTCATGCTTACCACCGTAATGAGAAAACAACAGACTATGGAAATCAACTTGCCTCCAAATAATGAAACTAAAGTTGATATTGCCGAGTCAAATTTAATGACGGTGTATGTTGACGAAAACGATAAAATATATTATGCTGAAGGAACTGAAAAGGCTCCTCATTCAATCGATATGACAGGTTTGGAAAGCTTTTTCAAACAAAAAGGCACCCAAAATTCAAAGCTGGTTATTTTGCTTAAGTTCGATCGCAAAGCAAAATATCATATGATGGTTGATGTGATTGATAAATTGAACCTTGCAGATTTGAATCGTTTCTCAATTGCACCTTTAACAGATACCGATAAGAAATTCTTATCGAAAGCGTCTTGAAAGGAGGATTTAAGATGAACGATAACACAATTGCAGCAAACTTGCCTGCCCAAGATCAAAATCAACAATATGGAGCTTTTGAGCTTAAAAGGCTTTATCAAAAGTATTACGGCATTGGATTAACAATTGCTGTCCTTATTCATTTGCTTCTTATCGGCGTATATATTTTCATCCAAGCTATCAACAAAGATGATGAAAGTAATATTGCTACAGTAAGAATTTTGAAATACAGCGAACTAGGTCCACCGCCTTCATTAGATCAAAATGTCGCGCAGCAGCTTGCTGTTCAAGCACCAACTATCAAACCGAATGTAGGCATTCCTACTCCGGTACCTGATGCAGAAGCGCCGAAAGAACAGACAATTGCTACGCAGCAAGAAATGAATAAAATTGCTGCCCCTATTGGTGAAGGAAGTGGCGGCAATGTTAAGATTACTCAAGACTTGAAAGTTGAACCTCCGAAAGAGGATGAAACTCCTGGTATAAATGAATTTGTACCGGTAGAAAAAATGCCTCAAGTAGTTGTTTCAGCAGTACCGGTTTACCCAGAGCTTGCTAAAAGAGCTGGTGTTGAAGGTACTGTTTACGTAAAAATTCTTGTTAGTAAAGAAGGTAAACCTTTGAAAGCAGTCGTTATTAAAAGCGACTCCGAAGTGTTTAACCAGCCGGCAACTGAAGCAGCCATGAAGTTCGTATTCACGCCTGCTATTCAGCATAAAGCACCGGTTATGGTTTGGGTTGTAGTACCATTTAAGTTCAAACTTAACCAGTAATTCATTTGAATTGCTTTTGAACTAAATGAAAAATCATGTTTCAATTACTGTTGCACTTTCTTTTTTAAGAAGTGCAGCAGTAAAATTTCTTAAAGGAGACGTGAGATGAAAAATGGAATTATTTCTATCGTTACCTTATTCAAATTTAATTTAATATACTCAATGGGAATTCTCCCTCAAACGGATCGAAAAATATGAACATAATGAAATATTTTGCTTATGCCATTTCTATATTGTTTGTCCTTTTGGGAATTGCAATTTTAGCAGGTTTCATTATGAATCAAGGTATGCCTATTCAGTTCCGAATAATGGTAGGCATCGTTCTGGTGCTTTATGGAGTGTTTAGATTTTTAATGACGTTCTTCAAGAAAAATCAGACAAGAGAAATATAATAAGTATGCACAAAATTATCGGCGTTCTGATTATATGCTTGTTTATTTTTGCCGGATGTCAGCAAAGCAACGTAACGCCTACAAAAGGCGCAGTTGTAGTTGATGTCGACCGTGCAGTATATCCGATAATTAAAAAAGAAAAAGATGTATTTGATACTCTGTATGTTCAGGCTAAAATAAAATTAAATGAGGTTAATCCGCTGCAATGTATTCTTGACCTTCTAAACGGCAAAGTTAAGATGGTTGTAAGTACACAATATTTCAATGATAGAGAGTCCCATTTTATTGACAGCCTGAATTTAGACATAAAAAGATTTAAGTTTTGCTATAACGCAATAGCAATAATTGGTTCTAAAAATAATACGACGGACAACATTAGGGTTGATGAAATAAAAGACGCACTTTTAGGGAAATCTGGAAATTATAATTTTATTATTCCCGGCAATTCCACAAGCACGTATAATTATATTAAAGAAGAATTGCTCAATGGTCAGGATCCTAAAAATGCGCAGATAGTTAAGAATGATTCAGATGTAGTGAGTAAGGTTGAGAAATTTAATGATGTGCTTGGCATTGTAAGTTTCAACCAAGTTCAGGATTCTTCAAAGATCCATTTTGTCCAGGTCGGTCAATTAAAAAATGAAAGCAATCAAACATCAAATAACGGATTAAATGTAAATTATTTTACACCGCATCCGGGATTTGTGTTAAAAGAATATTATCCCTTGAAGCAGACGGTGTACATTTTCCTGCATGAAATTGGAATGAGCCCTGCTTCCGGGTTTACGACTTTCTTAACAAGTTATGAAGGTCAAAAAATAGCTCTGGGTCAAAACTTGGCTCCGGCGGCTGTTCCAGTTAAAATAAACGAATCTCAATAATCCGGATTAGAAAGATGAAAACAAAATTATCACTCATTCTTGTTGTTTTATTTACGGGCTTATGTTTAGCCCAAAGCAGTTATGAAGCAGCTTCAGAAGCTATTAAAAAAGGCGATTATAAAACTGCTTTAAACATAGCAAACCAGGTATTGAAGCAGGATTCAACTGATACTGCTGTTAAAATACTTGTTGACCTTACTGCCCATGATACGTCCGATAAACGCTCTTACGAAAGCCTTGGTGACGCGTATTCTAAAATGAATGTACCTGAACTTGCTTTAAGCAATTATGAGCATGCTGAAAAATTAGATTCTACAGATGTTAAATTAAAATATAAAATAGGCGAAACTTTATACAAAGAACAAAGCTACACCGATGCAGCGAATAAGTTTTTGCAGGCAATTGCAATTGATTCGAATTATGCACCTGCTTATTTGATGGTTGGAGAAATTCTTTATTATGCAAAGCAGTACCCGAACGCTGCATACTACCTCAATAAATATTTGAAATTTGACCCTAAAAACGAAAAGGCAATTTCTTACGCAGCTAATTCTTTCTTCTTAATGAATAATTTTGATAATGCAGTCCAGGTTTCTCAACAAGGATTACAAAATAATCCTAATAATATGGATTTAAAACGTATATATGCATTATCTCTTGTCTTCGATAAAAAATTAGATGAGGCGTCAAAGTATTTAAATCAAATTCCTGATTCTTTAATTACAGCAAGGCAGTTTGCACAAATCGGTCTAGAATATAATTACGGGAAGATGGATTCGCTCGCAATAATCTATTTGAAGAAAGCCATTAACAAAGATACATCCTTTGTTTCTACCTTAGCCGAGACGGTTGCCAATATGTATTTCAGTTCGGGTAACTACGACTCTGCAATAGTTTATTATGATAGAAAATTATCAGCAGATTCAACCTCAGTTAGCGCTCATGTAAATAAAGCTCTTTGTATGGTTCAAATAAAGAACTATGATGGTGCCCGTATCTCTTTGTTGGAAGCCGAGCAAATAAAACCGGAATATATGCCTACACTCCAATGGTTAGGCAAAACTTACCAGTATATGGATTCCTCCGATGCTGCTGCAAATACTTATGATAAATTAATTGCTTTGGCTTCAAAAGATCCGGATAAAAACAAAGCTGTTCTTGGAGATGCATACGGCTCAAAAGCTCTTATGCTGCTTATTAAGAAAAAATATGCCCCGTCAATTGAGCCATTAAAAGAAGCACTTCAGTATGATCCGAGTAATTCTCAATATCATTTATGGCTTGCTCAGGCGTATGCATTAACAAACCATAAAGAAGATGCTATTCGCGAATATCATAAAGTATTACAGCTCGATCCTAAAAATCCGGATGCAAAAAAAGGCTTAAGGATTCTTGGTGAGTAAGAACTGGGACCATCTTATGAATAAAAATTTAAATCTAAGGGAATATATTACAATTCCGTGGATAAAATTTTTATTGTGGACGATTTTAATTATAGCTGGTATTGTCCTTATAGGTTTCATTGCGAATTTCTTAACGGGGTTGGTGTTTCATTTTAATTGATTGATGTTTAATAAAACTAGAGATGATGTAGATTATGCTAACTAGCCCATGGCACTCTGTAAATATTGGTGAAGACGTTCCTTCGATTGTTAACGCAATAATTGAGATTCCGAAAGGCTCAAAAGCAAAATACGAATTGGATAAAGCAAGTGGACTAATAAAACTGGATAGGGTTCTGTTCTCTGCGGTTCACTATCCGGCAAACTATGGCTTTATTCCGCAAACTTTCTGCGATGACGGAGATCCTCTGGATATACTTGTTATCTGCTCTATTGATGTTGAGCCGATGTGCATTGTTGAAGCAAAAGTAATCGGAGTGATGCGGATGCTTGATGAGGAAGAATATGACGACAAAATTATTGCGGTTGCAAAGAATGACATGTCAGTAAATTATATTAACAACATAGAAGAACTTCCTCCGCACACCGTTGTAGAACTGAGAAGGTTCTTTGAAGACTACAAAAAGCTTGAGAACAAAAAAGTAATAGTAGACGGTTTTATGGGTAAAGAACAAGCTTACAAAATAATTGAAGAAAGTATTGAACTTTACGCTAAAACTGAGTTCACCTATTAAAGAATTATAGGATTAAGTTTCCTTTCCCTCGATTATTTATTTATTGCCCTCGGCTTCAGCCGAGGGGCACAATAGAAAAGCATTATGAGTAAAGCTTTTTAATATTGGGTTGATAAATAATCTTCTTTTATCTTTCATTCTTTCAGTTAATTATACATTCCCTATTTTTTTACTTTAGGATCACGAGTATGAGATGAAGTGGCGCTGCCTTCTACTTCGTATCCCATTCCTTTCCAATCTTTCGCAAAAGAATCGGGAAGATAGAGAACTTTTACATTAGTATATCCCAGACCTTTCAATTCTTTATAAGCGGGGCGAATATTTGGACAGTGTCCCCAGGGGCAGCATCCGCAGTAAATGACTATTTTGGTATCTTTATCTAAATTTTTTACCGCCTTTTTTAGCGCAATTACTCCAAAATCTTTAGAAGCCGGACCAGCATATATAGCGCCCGGAATGTGTTCCTGATTATAGAGAAAATCAAATCCGACTTGCAGGACTATAGGTTTTTGGTTTTTTGAATTTGATAGTTCGTTCGAAAGCTCTCCAGTTGTTATTATGTTATCAATTGTCCAGGGATCATTAGGCTTTGTACTTGTTTGAAGAAGATTAAGGTTTCTAATTTCATCCTTTAGCTGTTTTACTGAACTTACCTGAGCAAGAGAAAATGCAGGAAGAAATATCAGTAAAGGAAAAATAACTTGCAGCGTGTTAATTTTCACCCTGAATTTAGCAAATAAAATGTGCATCAATAGTTCCTAAATTTTAAGACATCCAACATGAAAAAATATAATAAATGAGAACTAACATCAATGACTAATTTTTAACGATTGATATTCAATAAGCTTGAAAAATATATTGAAAACATATTGATTCGCAGATAATCATTCATTTCCCATAAATTATTTAAGTAACCTTGAATTGTAAACTATTTTAGGTTAAAATTTTTATTGAAAGGTGGACTAGTTTTTCCCGGTAATACTATTTGAGCTTGGAAGATCTTCAAATCTTCTTGCGCCCATATATCTTTTTGCATAATACTCTTCATCAAGAGACGAGACAATAACACCATTCCTTGAGCTTGCATGAGCGAAAAGATCATCGCCTATATAAATTCCAACATGACCTGGTCTTACCCATCTTCTAGTGTTGAAGAAAACCAAGTCCCCGAATTGAAGATCATGTTTATTGGGAACCACTTCGCCTTCGTGGTACTGATCTCTTGCACTTCTTTCAAGATCAATTGAGAGTGCTTTATCGTATACTTCCTTGGTAAAAGCAGAGCAATCTATTCCGTTCTTAGTATTGCCGCCATATTTATAAGGAGTATCTAAATATTTAATAATCTCCATCAAAATCTTCTCTCGAGTATTCAGTTGGTCTGCATTCAACTCGCTCTTAGCATTATTATTAGTATATTTTTTTAAAAGAGCGGAAATGTTAATCTTTTTCTCATCGGAAGGTATTTCATCAGGATCGGAGCTATCATCAATGGCATCTGAAGTATCTTTGATTTCCTCGTTTGATATATTAGAAGTTTCTGTCGTGTCTTTTAATGCAAATCTAATGGTAGAATTTTTACTTCGCTCTTTACCAGTCTTTTCACCGTAACGTATCGCATCTGTAGTAGAAGCACAGCCATAGTAAAAAATTAAGATTGCTGAGGCAATGAGAAATACAGAAAATATTTTTAGTTTCATCATACGCTTCAGCCCAGATATGCTTTTAAATTTTTACTTCTCGAAGCATGTCTGAGCCTGCGGATTGCTTTCTCCTTTATTTGCCTGACTCTTTCTCTCGTTAAATTAAATTTTTCACCAATTTCTTCTAGTGTCAGCGAATGATCTTTATTCAATCCAAAGTAGAGTTTAATAACTTCAGCTTCTCTTTCTGATAACGACCTGAGCGCTCTTTCAATTTCAGTTTTCAAGGATTCTTTCATCAATAAATGATCCGGATCTGGGATTTCCTCACTTTCGATTACATCAAGCAGTCTATTTTCTTCACCCTGCGCAAACGGTGCATCCATTGAAACATGCCGTCCGGAAATTTTAAGAGTATCAGTTACTTCTTCCACATCCATTTCAAGTTCCTGCGCAAGTTCTGTCGCACTTGGTTCTCTTTCAAACTCCTGCTCAAGATTGCTGTAAGCTTTTCCTATCTTATTAAGCGCACCGACACGGTTTAATGGCAGTCTGACAATTCTTGATTGTTCTGCAAGCGCTTGTAAAATTGATTGACGAATCCACCATACTGCGTAGGAAATAAATTTAAATCCCCTCGTCTCATCGAATCGCTTCGCAGCCTTAATTAGACCAAGGTTTCCTTCATTGATAAGGTCACCTAACGAAAGTCCTTGGTTCTGATACTGCTTAGCCACACTGACTACAAATCTTAAATTTGCTTTGGTTAAAGTTTCAAGTGCCGCCTGATCGCCCTGCCTAATTTTTACAGCAAGTACTATTTCATCTTCAAATGTAAGCAGAGGTACTTTCCCGATTTCCTGCAAGTATTTATCGAGGGAGAGGCTTTCACGATTTGTAAATTGCTTGGTAATTTTCATTGTCTCACCTTGCTATTTATTTTCTACGTTAATTGAATCTACAATACCAACTATAGATGCATCTACAGGAGCCATATCAACCGGCAGCGGAATAACCGCTTCAGAAGCTGTTATGTAGTAAATTATTTCGCCTGGTCCGGAACCGACCGTGTCAACAGCTATTATAGGCTCACCAACTTTTTCCAGTTCAGCATTAATTGGCTGAACAAACATCAACTTAAAGCCGGTTAGAGCGGGATATTTTTTTGTAGCCCACACATTACCTATTACTTTTCCAAGAAACAATTACTGTGCCTTCTATATTTTAAGATATATTATAAAAACAAATAGCTGCACCGTAAATTATTACAGACTATGAAATTATTGCATTCATACGCAAGTAAACATTACAAGTTACCAGTATGCAATAATTATCTTTTGCTTAATTACTCTTCGTGTTCAACAAGATATTCTTTAAGAGAAATATCAAGCTTATCTACTATCGCCATTATTACGGCATCAACCGGTTTGTTTTTTGTAATTTCAGTTTGGCGCGAAGAACTTCCGGTTGCAACGAGAACCACCTCTCCTTCACCAGCACCAACACTATCTACTGCAACTACAAAGTTTTCCTTCTCGTTTAAATTTAAATCGAGCTGTTTGACAATTAAAAATTTGGCACCAACCAAATTCTCGTCTTTTTTTGTCGACCAAACCGTCCCTATAACTCGTCCTAAAAACAAAAAGTCCTCAGAATTTATGGATGAATTTATACATTCCGTGCGAATATAATTTACATTCCGTAAAGATACAATCGGCAGTTTAGATTTGGGGGCTCCCTTTCAAATTCCAGCTAAGACCATATTTGATTTTTGGTGGAATTTGAAAGAATTCACAATCCAAATTTTTTATTACTACCATAACTAATATAAGAAACTGGTTCCTTTTAAGCTATTATTTATTCTAAAAAAATCTGCAACGGTTTTAGCTGCGTCAGAAAACGTTTTTCTAATACCAAGGTTTTTTGAAGAAAATCCTTTCCTGTAAAATAAAAGCGGTACATATTCTCTGCTATGGTCGGTACTTGGAGTAGTGGGATCATTGCCATGGTCGGCGGTAATAATCAATGCATCCGTCTCATCAAGCTTATCAAGCAAAGAAGGCAAAAAATCATCAAACTGCATAAGTGCTTTGGAAAATCCTTGCGGGTCATTCCGATGACCGAAGTAAACATCAAAGTCTACTAGGTTAGCCATTATAAAACTGTTCTTTGCTTTGGAAGAATATTCGATCAGCTTTTCGCAGCCTTCAGTGTTCGATTTAGTTTTTTCTCGGATCTTAATTCCACGATAGTTAAACAGATCGTTAATTTTTCCAACAGCAACAGTGTCAATTCTATTTTTCAGAAGTAAATCTAGAATCGTATCGGAAGGCGGGTCGAGAGAAAAATCTTTACGGTTAGTCGTTCTAGTGTAATTTCCAGATGAACCGACAAATGGTCTTGCAATTACTCTACCGATAATAACCGGATGAATTAAAACCTTCTCGCGTGTAATTGTGCAAATTTCATAAAGCCTCTCAAGAGGAATTACTTTTTCATGAGCAGCAATTTGGAATACCGAATCTGCAGAAGTATACACAATTGGGTAACCCGTTTTTACATGTTCATCACCGAGATCCTTTATTATTTCTGTCCCGGAAGCAGCTTTATTTCCTAGAACACCTTTACATCCGGTAAGGTTTAAAAATTTATTAATTAAATCGTCAGGGAAGCCATCAGGGAAATATGAAAAGTTTGTATCGACATATAATCCGCCCAGTTCCCAATGTCCGGTAGTCGAGTCTTTTCCATTTGAAACTTCCTGCATTTTACCAAAGGATGCGGATGGATTATCAATTCTATTTACTCCAATTATCTCTGCAATATTTCCAAGCCCCAAATTTTTCATATTTGGAAGATATAATCCACCGACAACTTTGGACATATTGTAGAGAGTATTGCTACCTTTATCTCCGTATTTTGCTGCATCGGGCAATTCACCGATACCAACACCGTCAAGAACTATGAAGAAGAAATTATTCATATTTATTTGGAATGTAATTAAGACCTAAACTAATTAATATTACGTACAGTATTCCCGCCGCGCTCCAGCGCCTTCTGCAGGGCTAAATCAGCGTTATAAATTACTTCATCTGGATTGGTTTTGTTATTTGCTGAAGCTACTCCTATTGATACAGTATAAGTAGTCTGTTTCGAAACAACAGCAATCGGTTTGCGGGCAATCTTAACACGAAGCTTTTCTGCCCAAAGGAAAACATCTTTTGTTGTAGCATTAAAAAAGTACACTCCAAAAACCTTTTCAGAAATTCTACCAAAGATATTTAACGGAGTCATCTCCTGAGCAATAGTTTCTGAAACAGAAGCTAAAACTTTAGGGAAAGGATTACCATCGAATAAAGATTCTTGTGCAAGGAAATCGTCTATCCTAATTAAAGCAATTGCACCAGGGACTTTAAACTGAGCAGCTTTAAACAAATCCGATGCAAGTCTTTCCTTAAATGTATCGCTATTCAGAGTTTTAGTTTCGAGGTCCAAAGCCAGATAGCTTTTCAATAATAGCTGAGTAGAGAATGAATAAATCATAAAAGAAAATATGTTTACAGCATTCTTCAGGAATTGAACATCTTGGTTTGAGTATGCATTTTTCTTTAAGCTCTCGAAGCAAAGCACGCCATAGTTTTGATTATCATAAACAACCGGAATGGCAACAAATGAACCGTCGAAGCTTACGCTTTCGACTTTAGAAAATCTTTTATAGTCATCAGCAGAAGTATCATCTATTTTGACTGGCATTCCTGTTATGATTGATTTACCGACAAGAGTTCCGGTAAGTTCAATATCCAGGTTTTCGCCCACATACTTTAAGCTGGTGTTATTAATTATTCTTTTAGTTTTAAAACATTTTTGAAGCGGATGGAAATAAACAAAAGCAAACGCATCCCAGTTCAGCAAATATCCTGCGCAGTTCTGGATTGCGGCAAACAAATCTTCCTCGTTCTCAAAATGCTTATCAGGCTGAATCAAAGACAGCAGCCCATTTAATCTTTGCTGTGAAATAGTATCCGAATGCTTCTCCTCAAAAATTGTTATCAGCATTGTAATAACACGAACGAATCTTCCAAGAGAGTAAATTGTTTCGATTCCGAACGCATCGTTCATCTTAGAATCAACAGCGATTATAGCAATAAGAGATTTTTCATAAAACAGCGGAACACCAACAAAACTTCTAATTGCCTGCGGGGCATTGTAATAACGAATTACATCGGCTTCGGCAGCCGGAGAAATATCACTAAGCAGTTCCGGCTCACTTTTTTGTACTATCTTGCTAAGGATGTCATCTTCAATATCAAACTTGCGGTTGGCAATTTCGGTTGTATTGCTCAGGTACTTTTCAATTGAAAGCTTTTCTTTCTTTTTGTTATACCAAAAAAATATTGCTGTATGAGCAGAATAAGCTTCCTTAATAACTGCCAGCATTTTTTCCAGCACAAAAGCGAATTGTCCATCTTGGCCAATGCCTTGAGGAAGAGATTCGTTTGCAATTTCTTCGAATCTTTCTTTTAAGTCAGGAGGTTTTAATGTAGTTTTGGGGATTCTAATTTCAGGCGAATAATTTTCCGCCGTTATAATTTCAAGATTTTTATTCTTCGAGACAATTTCAAAAGATTCTTCGGAATCGGGAACAGAATCATCTGTTAGAGCTTCTTCCGGTTCCTCATCACTTAATTCTTGAGAAATATATGGACCCGCAAACTTTATTGAATCTCTGAGAAAGATTATGAAGGCAACATAAATTACAATCAACCCGATTGTAATTATCTTGATAGTCATGTCATCCGTAAATAAAAGTATTGCGGCTAAAAGCGGAATAAATAGAAAAATCAGAATTCTCTTTTTCTGCTTGCGGTCCATGTATAGATTTTTACTTACAGATATTAAAAATTGATTGTTAATATAATTTTACAATTTTATAATAGCAAACTATCCAGCATTTATTTGGAATAAAACGTTCTGGAAAGTTTCGCAAGAACTTCTTTCCTGCCCAAATTTTTAAAGGCGGAATAGAAAATAGGTGGATGTATTTCATTTCCTACTCCAAAACTCTCTTCAAGATTTCTTCTTGCCTGTTTGAATTCCGATTGCTTCAGTTTATCAGCTTTATTTAAAACAACAACAAACGGAATTTTTTCAGAAAGAAGAAAAGAGTTAAGCTGCAAGTCCAGCTCCGTCGGTTTATGTCGGCTATCAATCAAATGAAATGCAAGAGAAATCTTTTTAGAAGCGGAAATAAAATCTCCGATAAGTTTCCCCCAACTTTTTCGTTCTTCTATGCTGGTTTTTGCGTAACCATAACCAGGCAAATCAACAATGTAAAACTTAGTGTCAATCAAATAGAAATTGATAGACCTTGTCTTCCCTGGAGTAGAACTAGTTTTAGCAAGATTCTTCCTGTTAAACAAAGAATTTATAAATGAAGATTTACCTACATTCGACCTGCCGCAAAGAATTACCTGCGGAAGATTATCTGCTGGCAGTTCCTTAAGATTATAAACCGGTTTTATGAACTCTTGCTTTTCAAACATAAAAAAAATCCCGGCTGACCGGGATTTCAAATTAAGATATTTTTATTATTATTCTTTGTCGGATTTTTCTTCAACGACTTTTGCATCTTCAACTTCAGCTTCGGCTTCTTTTTTCTCCTTCTTAGCTTTTGCCTTAGCTTCCTTCTTTTCTTTGTGCTCTTCAGCTTTTGCGTTGATTACATCGTTATAATCCACAAGCTCGATGATTGCCATATCAGCAGCATCACCAGCTCTTTTACCAAGCTTTATAATTCTGGTATAACCGCCGGGTCTCTCGCCTATCTTCCCGATTATCTCGCTGAACAATTCCTTAACAACTTCTTTGTCTTTAATTTCGTTGATGACAAGCTTCTTTGCATTTAAATCGTTTTTACGCGCCTTCGTTATCAATGATTCGACAAATGGTCGTGCTTCTTTAGCTTTGGCAACCGTTGTTTTTATTCTTTTATGTTTTAAAAGTGAAGTAGCGAGCGACCTCAACAAAGCCTGTTTGTGGCTTGCAGTGCGTTTTAACTTTCTTCCTTTAACTCTGTGTCTCATAAAAAACCTAATTGCTTTCTGTTTCTTCTTTTAAATATTTTTCTACATCCATACCAAATTCGAGACCGAGAGTCTCTACAATCTCCATAAGCTCGGCAAGAGACTTTCTTCCGAAATTCCTGAACTTCAGCATTTCGGATTCATCTTTCCTTACAAGTTCTGCAAGATTTTTAATATTTGCAGCTTTAAGACAATTATGAGATCTTACACTGAGCTCTAGGTCATCAACATTAGTAAGAAGAATTTTTCTGATTCTATCTCTCTCGCTGTCCTTTGCGCTGGATGCTTGTTCTTCTTCCTGTTCGATGTCAAAGTTGATGAACAACTGGATGTGCTCTTTCAAAATCTTTGCAGCCTGAGTTAAGGCGTCATCAGGTGTAATAGAACCATCGGTAGTAATTTCGAGAGTAAGTTTCTCGTAATCATTCTTGTCGCCGATACGAACATTCTCAACATCGTACTTTACATTCTTTATCGGAGTAAAGATTGAATCAATCGGAATTACACCAATAGTTTGATCAGGTGCAACATTCTCAGCAGCTGGTACATAACCCTTACCTCGTCCGACTCGTATTTCGATATCGAATTTAGCGCTCTTATTTAATGTTGCAATGTGTAACTCTGGATTGAGCACTTCAATATCGGTACTGTGTTTTTGTATATCAGCAGCCGTAAACTCACCTTCACCGCTGAAAGAAATATCTATTTTGTTTGGCTTCTTGTTAAGAAGCTTCAGCCTTACTTGTTTAAGATTAAGGATAATTTCTGAAACGTCTTCAACAACACCTTCGATAGTGGTAAACTCGTGAAGCACTCCCGAAAATTTTACGGAAGTAATAGCGGCACCGCTAAGCGACGAAAGCAATACTCTTCTCAAAGAATTACCCATTGTAACTCCGTAGCCTCTTTCTAACGGCTGAAGAAAGAACTTGCCGAAATTATTGGAATAACTCGTCTCATCTAGAACTACTGCTTCAGGCATCTTTAAGTTTGATACACTCATTTATTAATCCTCTAAAAATTAATTCAATAAAATTTTATTATTTGGAATAAAGCTCAACAACCAATTGTTCGTTGGCATTTAGAGGAACGTCTGCTCTCTCCGGAACTTGAATAAATGTTCCCGATAATGAGGCTTTATCTACCGATAACCAGGTATACGTACTATCTTTTGTTTTTTTAAGTGAGCTGTGGATTGCATCCAACTTTTTGCTTTTCTCTTTTATCTTTATCATATCACCGGCAGAAAGATTGAATGATGGAACATCAACAAGTGTTTCGTTAACGATAATGTGTCTGTGCTTAATCAACTGTCTTGCCTGCTTTCTAGATGAAGCGAATCCTAGTCTATAAACAACGTTATCAAGACGGCTTTCCAAAATTTTCACAAGGTTATCGCCGGTGATGCCTTTTTGTTTGTTTGCTTTTTCGAAATAATTTCTGAATTGGGTCTCAAGCAAGCCGTATGTTCTTTTAATCTTCTGTTTTTCACGGAGCTGTACACCAAATTCGGAAACCTTGGCTCGTCTCGAATTGCCGTGCTGTCCGGGAGGATAACTCCTAATTTCCATCGGACATTTTTCCGTAAAGCACTTTTGACCTTTTAAAAACAACTTCTGTCTTTCTCTTCTGCACAACTTGCATACTGAGTCTGTATATCTTGCCATTTACTAACTCTCTGTTATAAATTAAACTCTTCTTTTCTTCGGCGGTCTGCAACCGTTATGTGGTATTGGAGTAACATCTTTAATAGAACTTATCTCCAAGCCAGCTGTATTTAATGCTCTGATTGCAGCTTCACGTCCAGAACCAGGACCTTTTACCAAAACGTCTACTCTTCTTAAACCTAAATCAAATGCTTCTTTCGCAGCAGCTTCAGCCGAAGTTTGAGCTGCATAAGGAGTATTTTTTCGTGAGCCTTTAAATCCGTTTTTACCTGCGGATGACCACGAAATTACGTTACCGTAGATGTCTGTAATACTAACAATCACATTATTAAACGTAGCTTTAACGTGCGCAATTCCATTTGAATCTACATGCGTTCTTTTCTTTGCCTTTTTTACTACTTTAGCCAAGTGTTTTAACCTCCAAGTTTCTAAACTTTATTTCTTAGTTGGTGTTTTCTTTTTACCCGCAACAGTTTTTCTCTTTCCTTTACGGGTTCTTGAATTAGTCCGGGTTCTTTGACCTCTTACGGGCAGGCTTCGTCTATGCCTAATACCGCGGTAGCTTCCGATATCCATTAGTCTTTTGATATTCTGCTGTACTTCAGAACGCAGAGCTCCTTCTACTTTATAGTCAGTAGTTATCACTGCTCTTAATTCGGCAACTTCTTCGTCCGTCAAATCAGAAACTTTTTTGTCCGGATTAACTTTTGCTTTCGTTATAATTTCCGAAGCAACTGTAGGTCCGATTCCAAAAATGTACTGAAGACCGAACAATACTTTTTTATTTTTTGGTAAATCAACACCAGCTATACGAGCCAATTAAATACTCCTTAAAATTTTTGTTTAACCTTGACGCTGTTTATGTTTCGGGTTTTTGCAAATAACCTTAACAACGCCTTTGCGCTTAATTATCTTACAATTATCGCATATTTTTTTTACTGAAGCTCTTACTTTCATTTTTTCTCCGCTATTTTAAACTCTAGCTTATTTATATCTGTAGGTAATTCTACCTTTAGTTAAATCATAAGGAGAAAGCTCAATCGAGACTTTATCTCCAACAAGTATTTTTATAAAATGCATCCTCATCTTACCGGAAATATGAGCAAGTATTTCATGACCATTATCCAGTTTCACTTTAAAATGAGCATTTGGCAATGTTTCCGTAATTATTCCATCTACTTTTATTGGACCCTGCTTAGCCATTAACAAACCGACAAGATTTCTGGTTTACCGTCATTGATTAAAACAGTATGCTCAAAATGAGCAGAAGGCAGACCGTCGGCTGTTACCACCGTCCACCCGTCAAATAAAGTCTTTACAACATATTTACCCATATTTACCATCGGTTCGATTGCTATTGTCATTCCGTTTTTTAGTTTATGACCGGTTCCTTTCTTTCCGTAATTCGGAACGGAAGGTTCCTCATGCAAATGCTTTCCTACTCCGTGACCGCATAAATCCCGGACAACTGAAAATCCATTCGATTCAACATATTCTTGAACTGCGAAAGAAATATCATGCACTCTGTTTTTTTCAATTGCTTGTTCAATACCGATGTATAGCGACCGCTCGGTAACTTCCATCAATTTCTTTTTCTCTTCGGAAATATTTCCGACCGCTACCGTCAATGCTGCATCGCCGAAGTAGCCATTCTTCTCTACTCCGACATCGAGCGAAACAATTTCACCTTCTTTAAGAACTCTATTTCTAGGAATTCCGTGAACAACTTCTTCATCAATTGAAGCGCAGATTGACGCCGGATAATCAACTGATGAACCGCCTTGCGAATATCCTTTGAAAGCTGCAATCGCGTTGTTACTCAATATGTAATCTTCTGCTATCTGATCTATCTCTTTAGTTGTAACTCCCGGTCGAACATTTCTCTTTAGTAATTGAAGCGTCTCTGCAACTATCTTACAACTTTCACGAATATAATCTATTTCTTTTTTTGTCTTTATATAAATCACTGAATAATCTCATCCGACCAAGTCGGAAAATTTTATCTTCTTGCTTTTACCTTTCCGGACTTCATAAATCCGTCATAGTGTCTCATCAAAAGATGAGATTCAATCTGCTGCAAGGTATCGAGAGCAACACCAACAACAATCAGCAAACTAGTTCCACCGAAAAACTGAGCAAACCTTGGAGAAATTCCCCAGCCGCCGACAAACGCCGGCAGTATTGCTATAATTGCCAGAAAGAATGAACCAGGCAAAGTAATCTTCGTTAAAATATTATCGATGAAATCGGATGTCTGCTTTCCTGGTCTTATACCTGGAATAAATCCGCCTTGTTTTTTCATCGTATCGGCAACATCTTTCGGATTAAACGCGATTGCCGTATAAAAATATGTAAAGAAGATTATCATAATTGCATATAGAAACGAATATACCGGCGATGTATAAGTAAAATATCTTTCAAGGTTCTGCAAGAACTCATTGTTTGGGAAGAATTGCAGAATCGTATTCGGAATAAACATAATTGACTGAGCAAAGATAATCGGCATAACACCGGCTGTATTTACACGCAGAGGAATATACTGCGTAACGCCGCCGTAAACTTTTCTACCGACAACTCTCTTAGCATATTGAACTGGGATTCTTCTTGTTCCTTGAGTAACAAGAACGACTCCTGCAATTATTGCAACCATAAGCGCAATAATAATAAGCTCAATAATCATATTGCCGTTGCCCTGTTGAAACACTCTCTGATATTCATCAAGTAGAGCAAACGGAAAACGGTCAATAATTCCGATAAAGATTATAAGTGATATTCCATTTCCAATTCCTTTATCTGTAATCTGTTCACCTAACCACATCATAAATATGGTTCCAGCAGTTAGAATAAGAACAGATGAAATTGTCCATGAAAAACCTTGAACCGCTACTGGTACAATTGGTAATCCTTGAACGTTCATACTTAACAGTCTGATTGTAACGCCCCAAGCTTGTAAACCGGCAATGAGAACTGTACCGTAACGTGTAAGCTGAGTAATCTTTTTCCTTCCGTCTTCACCTTCCTGTTGCAGCTTTTGAAAGTATGGAACAACTGCTCCTAAAAGCTGAATAATGATTGAAGATGAAATGTAAGGCATAATTCCCAATGCAAAGATAGCCGCGTTGTGAAAAGCGCCGCCGACAAATAAATCATACAACCCGAATAATGTATCCGATGCTTGATTCTTTGTACTTTCGTTCAACAATGTTGAATCGATACCGGGCAGCGTAATATGCGCTCCAAGTCTTACGATGACAAGCAGTGCAAGAGTATAAAGGATCCTCTGGCGAAGCTCGTGTATCTTAAAAATATTTCTGAAGGTGTCTGTTAGTTTTGCCATTTAAACAGTCTTAAATCTTTTCAATGCTTCCGCCGGCAGCTTCCACTTTTTCTTTTGCAGACTGGCTGAATGCATTAACTTGAATTTTTAATTTTGCTTTTAACTCACCATTTCCCAGAAGTTTAACCGGTGTTTTTAAAGTTGAAATCAATCCATGTTTCATTAGAGTTTCCGGATTAATTACTGCTTCGGTTAATTTCTTTGCAGCGGCTAACTTTTCTAATAATTCAACATTTACTACCTGGTAATGTACTTTAAAAATCGGAGTGAATCCTATTTTGGGGATTCTCCTCTGCAACGGCATCTGACCACCTTCAAACCAGGCTTTCTTATTTGCACCTGAGCGGGACATTTGTCCGTTCATACCTCTCGTCGCTGTGCCTCCGTGTCCGGAACCTTCGCCTCTTCCAACTCTCTTTGGTTTTTTCCTTGAACCTTCGGCGTATTTTAAATTGCTTAATCTATCCATTATAAAATCCTGCTACTTTTTAATTTCTTCTACTTTAACCAGGTGAGAGACTTTCCTAATCATTCCTCTAATCTGTGGTGTATCGTTGTGAACTACTTCCCAGTTAGGTCTGCCTAATCCTAAAGCTTCGATTGTAAGCTTTTGAGTTTTGGGTCTATCAATGACGCTTCTTGTTTGTGTTACTTTTATTTTTCCCATATCATCCTCATCTAAGCGCTTAAGAGTTCTTTAACTGTCATTCTTCTCTTGCCTGCCATTCTTCTTGCATCGACAATGTTCAGTAAGCCGTTTAGAGTTGCCTTAACCTGGTTGTGAGGATTACTTGAGCCTAAGGATTTGGTAAGAACATCCTGAACACCAGCTGCTTCAAGAACTGCGCGGACACCGCCACCGGCGATAAGCCCTGTTCCCGGTGAAGCCGGTTTCAAAAGCACTCTGCCTGCGCCGAATTTTCCTATGATTTCGTGCGCAACAGTTCCTTTGATAACCGAAACGCTTACTAAATTCTTTTTAGCATCGTCAACCCCTTTGGAAATAGCATCTGAAACTTCGTTCGCTTTTCCAAGACCAACGCCGACAATACCTTGCCCGTTGCCAACTACCACAATTGCATTAAAGCTGAAACGGCGTCCGCCTTTTACAACTTTCGCAACTCGATTTATGTGAACGACTTTTTCTTTCAGCCCTTCTATTTCACCAGACTTTACATTTTTCAATTGAGTCTCCAAATACACTCGTTAAATTTTTTGAACATTTATTTTTATAAAAACTTTCTCCGGCTTTATGCTTGTCCGGAAGAATCAAGCTGCCGAGAGAGGATTCGAACCTCTACAGACGCCTCCAAAGGGCGTAGTCCTGCCATTAGACGACTCGGCAAGAACCTTATTGAATTCAAAATCAGAATTGGAAAATTCAAAATTCATTAAATCAATCTTAAAATATTTTTTCATATTCCAATTTTTAATTTTGTTTTTTTTAGAACTTCAAGCCACCTTCGCGAGCACCATCGGCTACTGCCTGCACGCGACCATGATATCTATAACCGTTTCGGTCAAACACTACAGTTGTAATGTTTTGTTCCAGAGCTTTCTTTGCAACCAAGCTACCAATTAGTTTGCCTTTGGCAACCTTGCCTTTTGCCTTTTTAACATCCTCAACAACTTCTTTAGATAAAGTTGAAGCTGAAACAAGTGTCTTACCGGATGCATCGTCGATTATCTGTGCGTAGATATTATTCAAGCTCCGGTAAATCGTAAGTCTTGGCTTCTCCGGAGTTCCGGAAATTGTTTTTCTAATTCTTGCTTTGGACCTTTGTCTTGAATTTTCGTTTCTTTTTATCATCGTCTAATTAAACTCCAAATTTTATTTACCAGCAGTTTTACCGGCTTTCCTAATAATCTGTTCGTCAGAATACTTAATGCCTTTTCCCTTGTACGGCTCCGGCTCTCTGATTGATCTGATCTTTGCAGCAACTTGTCCGACTAACTGCTTGTCGATTCCCGAAATAATAATCTGCGTTTGCTGCGGTGTCTGAAGCGTTACTCCATCCGGCGGCATAAAATAAATCGGGTGAGAATAGCCTATATTCAACAGAAGATTTTTCCCTTTCATCTCTGCTCTGTAACCTACACCAACAATGTCTAGGGTCTTTGAATATGCGTTGGTTACACCGTTAATCATATTCTGAATAAGAGCGCGGGTTAAACCATGTAGTGCTTTATTCTCTTTAAAATCATTCGGACGCTTTACTTGGATTTCTCTGTCTTTCATCTCAACACTAATATTAGGATGAACTTTAGTCTCAAGTTCACCTTTCGGTCCTTTAACTTTTACAATCTGACCGCTGATGTTGACAGTAACTTCCTTAGGAACTGTTATTATTTTTTTACCGATACGTGACACTTTTTAAACTCCAATCATTTTTACCAGATGTAACAAACTACTTCACCGCCGAGTGCTTCCTGCCTAGCTTCCTTATCCGTAAGCAAGCCTTTTTGAGTTGAGATTACTGCGATGCCTAAACCATTCAAAACCCTGGGAAGTTCTTTTGCACCTTTGTAAACTCTCAAACCCGGCGTACTGATTCTTTTCAATCCGCTTATTGCCGGTGTGCCGCTGGCATATCTAAGCTGAATTCTTAAAATGTTCTGCTTGTTGTCTTCAACTACAGTGTAGTCTTCAATAAATTTTTGTCTTTTTAAGATTTCAGTCAAGCTCCTCTTCATGTTGGAAGCCGGAATATCAACTCTAAGCTTCTTAGCTTTAGAAGCGTTTCTAATTCTTGTTAAATAATCTGAAATCGGATCAGTAACAGGCATAAATCTTTTTCTCCTTCTACCAGCTTGACTTTTTTAATCCCGGTATTTCGCCTTTTAACGCCATTTCTCTAAGAACTAAGCGCGAAACACCAAATTTTCTATAATAAGCCCTTGCCCTCCCGGTGAACATACAGCGGTTATGAAGCCGTACCGGTGAAGCATTTCTCGGAAGTTTTTGAAGCGCTGCGTAATCGCCCTTCTCCTTCAGCTCTTTTCTAAGCTTATCAAACTTATCAACTGTCTTTTTTCTCTTCGCTTCTCTTGCTATTAAACTTAATCTTGCCATTAAATCTCCTGTTAGGCTGTTTTAATTTCTTTTTTTCTAAACGGAAAACCAAACGATTGCATTAGCTCGTAAGCTTCGTTGTCTGTTCTTGCAGAAGTAACGAAGGTAATGTCCATTCCAAGTACGCGTGTAATTTTATCTACGTTGATTTCCGGAAAAATAATTTGCTCTTTAATTCCGAGTGTGTAATTTCCTCTTCCGTCAAATGATTTATCGGATAAACCTCTGAAGTCGCGTACTCGCGGCAGAGCAATATTTATAAGTCTATCCATGAATTCGTACATCTTCTCGCGTCTTAATGTAACCATAGCTCCGATGCTAACTCCTTCTCTCAATTTAAAGTTGGAGATAGCTTTCTTAGCTTTTCTGATACTTGCTTTTTGACCGGTAATGGTTTCCAATTCCTTAACTGCTTCTTCAAGTATTTTCTGGTCGGCAACTGCAGCGCCCACGCCCATGTTTACAACAATCTTGTGAAGCTTCGGAACCTGCATTATACTTTTGTAATTAAACTTTTTCTGAAGCGCCGGAATAATTTCTTTCCTATAAGTATCAGCAAGTCTTGCTTTAATTCTGATTTCCTTTTCGGCAACTTCTGCTTTGGCTTCTTTTTTAGCGCCTTTAGGCTGCTTCTCTTTTTCTGTAGTTTCTTTTTTCTGTTTCTTCTCTGCCATAACTTTTTAATTTAACCTTTCAATTGTCCCTGCGGGAAGTAGTTAATTAACTTTCCTTTCGGGGTTTGTTAAATCATTTCTCCGCTTGTTCTGCTAACTCTAACACGTTTCTTCTTGCCGGTTTTTTCATCTAAAATAATCTGAGAACCGAGTCTTGACGGCTGATTATTATTCGGATCAATCAGCATGACGTTAGAACTATGAATCGGTGCTTCCTTCTCAATAATCCCGCCTTGAGGATTGGTTTGGCTCGGCTTCGTGTGGCGTTTGTGCAAATTGATTCCTTCAATAATTATTTTAGAATCTTTGCTGAACACTTTTAAAACTTTACCGGTTTTTCCTCTGTCGTTGCCGGCAATTACCATTACGTTATCGTTTTTTCTAATTTTCATTTTTATTCCAAACTTTATAATACTTCCGGAGCTAATGAAACAATTTTCATGAACTGTTTTTCTCTTAACTCTCTTGCAACAGGACCGAAGATACGAGTTCCTCTCGGCTCATTCTGTGCGTTTATTAAAACCGCAGCATTCTCATCAAACCGGATATAAGAACCGTCTTTTCTTCTTACTTCTTTTTTGGTTCTGACTATTACTGCCCTCGAAACTTCACCTTTCTTTACAGTTCCATTCGGAATAGCAGTCTTAACAGAGACAACTATCAAGTCTCCAACGCTTGCATATTTTCTATCGCTTCCGCCAAGCACGCGGATACACCGGACTTTCTTAGCACCGGAATTATCTGCTACAACTAAATTGGTTTCTTCCTGAATCATTTAAATTCTTACTCCTTATTTACTGCCTGTCCTTATGATTTCGGAACTACTTGGCTTTTTCTACAATTTCTACTAAGCGCCATCTCTTCTTTAAACTGAGAGGACGGGTTTCCATTATTCTAACTCTATCACCAATCTTGCACTCATTCTTTTCGTCATGAGCCATCAGTTTGGTTGTCTTCTTAAAATATTTTTTATAAATCGGATGAGAAACTTTTCTTTCAATTGCAACAGTTATCGTCTTCTGCATCTTGTTGCTAATAACAATACCGACTCTCGTCTTTCTTAATGAACGTTGTTCCATACTTAAGAATTAACTCCTTCTTTTTTTTCATTGGCAGCCGGTGCTTGCTTTGCCTGGCTGTTAGCTGCTGCTATCCGTTCCGACCGGACCGTCTTCATTCTTGCGATGTCTTTCTTCGTCAATTTAAGCTTTGAAGTATTTGTAAGCTGTTTCAATTGATGTGCAAAGCGCAAGTCAATAAGATTCTTCTGCTCATCTGAAAGCATCTTGGTTAATTCCACATCCTTCAATTCTCTTACTTCATGAATTTTCATTTCTCAAGTCCTAATCTTTTATTCGAAATCCGGTCTTGCAACCACTTTAGTTTTGATTGGCAGCTTGTAAGCGCATGTCTGCAATGCATCCTGTGCTAGCTCCCGGGAAACGCCTGAGACTTCGAAGAGGACTCTTCCTGGCTTTACAACTGCGACCCAGAATTCAGGGTTGCCTTTTCCTTTTCCCATTCTTGTTTCGAGCGGCTTCTTGGAAACCGGTTTGTCCGGGAAAATTCTAATCCAAACTTTTCCGTCTCTCTTCATTTTTCTTGAAAGTGCAACACGACAAGCCTCAATCTGACGGCTTGTAATCCAATGCGGCTCCATTGCCTTTAAGCCGAAATCGCCGAATGCAATAGTACTTCCGCGCTTTGCCTTGCCGGCCATTCTTCCGCGTTGTGACTTTCTGTATTTTACTCTTTTAGGCATTAACATGATTAAAAAACTCCGGTATAATTATTCGCTTACTCTTTTCCCTAAAATCTCACCGCGGCAAATCCAAACTTTAATTCCGATTGAACCGTAAATTGTTTCAGCTCTGCCGTTGGCGTAATCGATGTCCGCTCTTATTGTATGAAGCGGAATACGACCTTCCTTGTATTGTTCTGTCCTTGCCATTTCAGCACCGCCCAATCGTCCTGCACACATAATTCTTATTCCTTCAGCTCCCATTCTCATTGCAGCGGTAATTGCCATCTTCATCGCTCTTCTAAAAGAAACTCTTCCTTCAATTTGGCTTGCAATATTCTCAGCAACCAGATAAGCATCAAGCTCAGGTCTTTTAATTTCTGATATTTGAACTTTAACTTCCTTGTCAGAAATTTGCTTAAGCTCCTGCTCGAGCTGCGTAATTTCTTTTCCGCTTTTACCGATTACAACTCCGGGTCTCGACGTGTGAATCGTTAAAATTATATTTTTGGAGGTTCTATCAATTACTATCCTTGCGATGCCTGCCTTCTTCAAACGGCTTCTAATATAATTACGAAGCTTGTCGTCTTCCTTAATCTTTTGAGAATAGGATTTGTTTTCGTACCAATTCGAATCCCATCCTCTGATGATTCCTACTCTTAATCCAATCGGGTTTGTTTTTTGTCCCAAAAATTTACCTCCTAAGAATTATGCCTTCGTAGCAACTACGATTGTTAAATGACATGATCTTTTTCTAATCTTATAAGCCCGTCCCATCGGTGCGGGTGAAATTCTTTTTAATGTCGGTCCCTGGTTTACGTAAGCTTCTTTTACGAAAAGCTCTTCAGGCTCAACCTTTGCGTTTTCTTTGTTCATCAAATTAGAAACCGCTGATCTTAAAACTTTTTCTGCAGCGTTTGAAGCGTGCTGCGGTGAAAAGTGTAAAACTTCTATTGCTTTTTCCACAGAAACTCCGCGAATAAGGTCTACAACCAAACGCATCTTTCTTGGAGATGAACCGATAAATCTATGTATTGCTCTTGCTTCCATTATTTTCTCAATATCATTTTGTTATTGTTTACCAGCAGGTGCGGCGGCAGGCGCAGCTCCAGCAGCAGGTGCGGCTCCTGTGGGTTTTGATGCCTTCTCAGCCTTTTCTGCTTTTGTTCCCGGATGAGCTCTAAAAATTCTTGTTGGAGCAAACTCGCCGAGCTTATGACCAACCATGTTTTCAGTAATGTAAACCGGAATCATTTTGTTTCCATTGTGCACTGCAATTGTATGACCAACAAAATCAGGTGTAATCGTTGAAGCGCGAGACCATGTTTTAACTATCTTCTTCTGGTTGTTGCTATTCAACTGATTAATCTTTTCAGCTAACTTAAAATGTACAAATGGTCCTTTTTTTACTGACCTTGGCATAATAACTCTCTAATTATTTCCGTCTTTTTATAATAAACTTATTTGATTCTTTTTTATGCTTCCGGGTTTTCAAGCCTTTAGCTTTTTGACCCCACGGAGAGACCGGGTGCCCACCACCTGATGTTTTACCTTCGCCGCCGCCCATCGGATGATCTACCGGGTTCATTGCAACACCGCGAACATGCGAGCGTTTTCCAAGCCATCTCGTTCTTCCAGCTTTGCCCAAGCTTATATTTTCCTGCTCTGCGTTGCCAACGGTTCCGTATGTTGCCATACAGTCAAGCCTAATCATTCTTACTTCACCAGAAGGCATTCTAAGCTGAGCATAATCGCCTTCTTTAGCCATAAGTTGAAGAGCCATTCCGGCGCTTCTTGCAAGTTGTCCGCCTTTACCGGGCTTTAATTCAACATTGTGAACAAAGCTGCCGAGAGGCATTTCTTTTAGAGGTAGTGCGTTGCCAACTACAATATCGCTACCGGAACCTGATTGAATTTTATCGCCGACTTTCAATCCATCAGGCGCAATTATATATCTCTTATCTCCATCAGCATAATGAAGAAGTGCAATTCTCGAAGAGCGGTTCGGATCGTATTCAATTGAAAAAACTTTTGCCGGAACACCGAACTTATCACGCTTAAAATCAATTATACGGTATCTTCTTTTATGACCGCCGCCAATGTGTCTTGCGGTTACTCTCCCAAGATTATTTCTTCCACCGGATTTCCTTAAAGAAACCGTCAAAGATTTTTCCGGCTTAGTCTTGGTTATCTCTTCGAATGAAGAGATAGACATAAATCTTGTTCCCGGAGTATTTGGTTTTAATTTAATTATCGCCATCTTATGCTTTCAAAATCTATACTTGTTCGAAAATTTCTATGGTCTCACCTTTTTTAAGGGTAATTATAGCTTTCTTAAACTTCGAAGTTCTTCCGACAAATCTTCCGCTCTTTCTAAATTGAGTTTTCATCTTGCCGGGATGGTTTATCGTCCTTACACTAACCACATGAACGTTAAATTTCTTTTCAATTGCTTTCGCAATTTCAATTTTATTTGAATCCGGATTTACAAGAAATCCGTACTTGCCTTTATCGGCGGTAAGGTTAGTCATCTTTTCCGTAATTAACGGGCTAATCAAAACTTCATGCATATCAGTTCACCGCCTCGCTTTTCTTAAATGTAGCTGCAATAGCCTCTACTGCACTTTTCTGAATCATCAAAACCTGGTTGTTCAGAATATCATAAGTTGATGCATTCGCAGCTTCAAGGATTTGAACTTTAGGAATATTCCTACCTGATTTGTAAACAACTTCCTGTTTGCCGTTTGTTAGGAGCAAAACCTTTTTGCCGTAAAATTTGAATGCATTTAACAAGCCGACGAACTCTTTAGTCTTTGGTTTTTCAAAGTTAAAATCTTCAACTATTACGAGCTGTTCATCTTTTACTTTATAGCTGAGCGCAGATTTTCTTGCTAAGCGTTTTACTTTTTTCGGAAGATCCTGTCTGTAATCTCTCGGTCTTGGACCGAAGATAGTACCACCGCCAATCCAAAGTGGAGAGCGTGTTGTACCGGCTCTTGCGCCGCCTCTGCCTTTCTGTTTCCAGGGCTTCTTTCCGCCACCTCTTACCTCACCGCGCTCTTTTGCTTTGTGAGTACCCTGCCTCTGATTGGCAAGATGTGCTTTAACAGCTAAGTAAATAGCGTGGTCGTTCGGCTCTATTCCGAATATGTCATCTGCCAGCTCTAATTTTTCGCCGGACGAACTGCCATCTGTTTTATAAATATCTAAAGTCATTTTTATACCAATTTACTTCTATATTTTACTTCTATGGTTTCAACAATTCAACGTAAGAATTTATTGCACCGGGAACAGCGCCTTTTACCAGTATAAGATTTTCTTCCAGTAAAACTTTAACAACTTTTAAATTAGAAATGGTAACGTTGTCATATCCCATTCTACCAGCCATTCTCTGACCTCTAAAAACTCTTGACGGAAATGAGCTTGCACCGATTGAACCAGGAGCTCTTAATCTGTCGCTCTGTCCGTGGGTTGTACCGCCGACACCACCGAAATTGTGTCTTCTCATTACACCCTGGAAGCCTTTTCCTTTGCTCTTTCCTTTGGCTTTGATTACGTCGCCTTCTTTAAACAAATCTGCCTTTACTTCATCACCTACTTTGAATTCAGCAGCATTTGCAAACTTGAATTCTTTGAGTACTGCTGTAGCAGTCAAATTATTTTTCTTAAACTGACCGACAACAGGTTTAGCAATATTTTTTTCCTTCTTCTCACCAAAGCCAAGCTGTACAGCTTCGTATCCGTCTTTTTCTTTTGTCCTTACATTAACGACCTTACATGGTCCGGCAAGGATAACAGTAACGGGAACTATTTCGCCGTTAGCGTTAAATATACTCGACATTCCAATTTTCTTACCAATTATGCCAGCCATTATTTCTCCAGAATTCATTAAAGCTTAATCTCAATATCTACGCCTGCCGGTATATCCAGCTTGCTGAGTGAATCTACTGTTTTGTTATTAGAATTATGAATATCTATAATCCTCTTGTGCGCACGGGTTTCGAACTGCTCTCTGGATTTCTTATCAACGTGCGGAGAGCGAAGTACGGTGTAAACGGTTCTCTTTGTCGGTAACGGTATCGGACCGGAAACGATGGCTCCTGTACTTCTAACAGTCTTAATGATTTTTTCCGTTGACTTATCGATCAAAATATGATCGTACGATTTCAACTTTATTCTAATCTTTTGTCCGGGCACTTATAATTCTCCTTCTAATTTACACAAGAGTCCACCCGATTTTCTCGGGAGGACTCGAGTATCAAAACATTTTATTCAATTATCTTCGTAACAACACCTGATGCAACTGTTCTGCCGCCTTCACGAATAGCGAAGCGTAGGCCTTCTTCCATTGCTATTTCGGAAATCAGTTCTACAGTTAATTTAACGTTATCACCAGGCATAACCATCTCGGTTCCTTCCGGAAGAGTAGCAACACCGGTAACATCAGTTGTTCTAAAATAAAACTGAGGTCTATATCCGTTGAAGAATGGAGTATGACGTCCACCTTCTTCTTTTGATAATACGTAAATAGAACCTTCAAATTTCTTATGAGGAGTAATGGAACCGGTTTTTGCAAGTACCATTCCTCTTTCAATTTCTTTTTTGTCTACGCCGCGTAGCAATAATCCGGCATTATCACCAGCCATTGCAGAATCGAGTTCCTTACGGAACATCTCAATACCAGTGACAACTGTTTTCTTGTGAACACCCAGACCAATAAGTTCAACTTCTTCAGCTAGCTTAACTTGACCTCTTTCAACTCTACCAGTAGCGACGGTACCGCGACCGGTAATAGAGAAAACGTCTTCAACTGGCATTAAGAAAGGTTTGTCTGTTTCTCTCTGAGGAATCGGAATGTAGCTGTCAACAGCATCCATAAGCTCCCAGATGCATTTATATCTTTCGTCTTCTATTGGTGCGTTGCTTGAGCCAGCTTCCAAAGCCTTTAAAGCAGAACCTTTAACAATCGGAATTTCATCACCAGGAAATTCGTAATAATTTAAAAGGTCTCTCAATTCAACTTCGACAAGCTCGATCAATTCAGGATCGTCAACCATGTCAACTTTATTTAAGAATACTACAATTCTAGGAACGCCTACCTGACGAGCAAGAAGAACATGCTCTCTTGTCTGAGGCATTGGTCCATCTGTCGCAGCAACAACTAAAATTGCACCATCCATTTGAGCAGCACCGGTGATCATGTTCTTAACATAATCTGCGTGACCGGGACAGTCAACGTGAGCGTAATGTCTGTTTGCAGTTGAATACTCAACGTGCGCAGTTGCAATAGTAATACCTCTTTCTCTTTCTTCCGGAGCGTTATCAATACTGTCGAATGTTCTGACTTCTGATAAGCCCTTCCTTGCGAGAGCCATCGTGATGGCAGCTGTTAATGTGGTTTTGCCATGATCAACGTGACCAATAGTACCTACGTTAACGTGAGGTTTACTCCTATCGAATTTTTCTTTTGCCATCTATATCTCCTTTGCGATATATTTTTTTATTATTAATCTTTTAATTAACTAGCTATTACCGACTTCTTACCTAATGATTTTTCAGCAATCTCTTCTGCAATGCTCTTGGGTACTTCGCTGTAATATCCGAACTGCATTGTGTATATTGCACGTCCTTGTGTCATTGAACGGAGTATTGTTGCATACCCGAACATTTCAGCTAATGGAACGATTGCTTTTATTACTTGAGCATCTTTTCTTGCAGAAAATCCTTCAATCTTTCCTCTTCTTGAATTTAAATCTCCCATAACATCACCGAGATATTCTTCGGGAGTAACTACTTCAACATCCATAATTGGCTCAAGAAGAATAGGCTTGCCTTTCTTGGCAGCCTCTTTAAATGCCAGCGAACCAGCAACCTTAAATGAAATTTCATCGGAGTCTACATCATGATAAGACCCATCGTAAATTTTAGCTTTTATATCCACAACCGGGAAACCAGCTACAACACCGTTTCTCAAGGCTTCCTGGATACCCGCAGATACTGCCGGAATGTATTCCTTAGGAACAACACCGCCGACAATTGCGTTTGTAAATTCATAACCTTTACCGGGTTCATTCGGACCGAATTCAACCCAGACATGCCCGTACTTACCTCGACCACCGCTCTGCTTAATAAATTTACCTTCGGCGTTTACCGTCTGCGTAATAGTCTCTCTATAAGCTACCTGAGGCTTACCAACATTTGCTTCAACTTTGAATTCCCGTTTCATTCTATCAACAAGAATTTCAAGATGAAGTTCACCCATTCCGCTAATCAAAGTCTGCCCAGTTTCTTCATCAACTTTAACTTTAAAGGTTGGATCTTCATCAGACAACTTTGAAAGAGCATCAGATAATTTATCCTGATCAGCTTTCGTTTTCGGTTCAATTGCAATTTGAATAACCGGTTCCGGGAAAACAATTTTTTCAAGAACAACTGCATCATGCTCATCGCAAAGAGTATCGCCAGTCTTTGTGTATTTCAAGCCAACAGCAGCGGCAATATCGCCTGCCTTAACTTCTTCAATCTCTTCGCGGTGGTTTGCATGCATTTGCAATAAACGGCTAATTCTTTCTTTCTTTCCGCTTACTGCATTGTAAGTATATGAACCAGCTTTTAAAGTACCGGCATAAACTCTAAAGAATGTTAGCTTGCCAACATAAGGATCGTTCATAATCTTAAAAGCCAGTGCGGTAAACTTTTCTTTATCGTCAATTTTCCTTTTCACCATGTCGTTAATTCCAATATGGTGAGCTTCAATTTCTATTGTGTCATTCGGAGCCGGTAAGAAGTCAACTACACAATCCAAAAGCTTCTGGACACCTTTATTCTTAAATGCGGAACCGCAAAGAACTGGAATTATTTTTAAATCAATAGTCGCTTTTCTTAATGCTGCTTTGATTTCTTCCTCGCTAATCTCTTTTCCTTCGAGATATTTTTCAAGCAAAGTATCATCAATATCCGAAACCGCTTCAAGCATCTGGGTTCTATACTTATTTGAAACTTCGATGAGATCTTCAGGAATATCGAACTCATCGTAAGTAGCGCCCATCGTTTCCTCGTGATACATGCGGGCTTTAAAAGTTAAAAGATCAATTACTCCGGAAAACATATCGCCTTCGCCAATCGGTAATGTAATCGGAATAGCATTTGCGCCAAGTCTGTCCTTCATCATTTGAAGAGCATTGTAAAAGTCAGCGCCCGTTCTATCCATTTTGTTCACGAAAGCAATTCTCGGAACTCTATATTTATCAGCCTGTCTCCAAACTGTTTCAGATTGCGGCTCAACTCCGCCTACTGCGCAAAACAACGCAACTGCTCCGTCAAGTACTCTTAGAGATCTTTCAACTTCCACGGTAAAATCAACGTGACCTGGAGTGTCGATAATATTTATCTGATGATTATTCCAAAAACAGGTAGTAGCAGCACTTGTAATAGTAATGCCGCGTTCTTTTTCTTGTTCCATCCAGTCCATAGTTGCTGCACCGTCATGGACTTCGCCAATCCGGTGAAGTTTGCCAGTGTAGTACAAAATACGCTCGGTAGTTGTCGTCTTGCCGGCGTCTATGTGAGCCATTATGCCTATATTTCTAACTTTATCTATCGGTAGTCTTGCTGCCATAACCTAATTATTTTTTCCTATTCTCTTTAATCAATCTTTTTTTATGCATCATTACCACTTAAAGTGTGCGAATGCTTTATTTGCTTCAGCCATCTTATGCGTATCTTCTTTTTTCTTTACTGCAGAACCTTCATTATTTGAAGCAGCCAAAAGCTCAGATGCAAGTTTAAGAGACATCGACTTTTCGTTTCTTGCTCTTGCATAAGTCTTAATCCATCTCATTGCTAAAGCAGTTCTTCTCTCAGGTCTAACTTCCGTTGGTACCTGATAAGTTGCACCACCAACTCTTCTGCTTCTTACCTCAATTACTGGCTGCACGTTATTCAAAGCTTTCTTAAAAACTTCGAGTCCGGGCTTTTTTGATCTTTCTTCAATAACTTCGAAAGCTTTATACACTACGTGACGGGCTTTTGATTTTTTTCCATCGTACATAATTGAATTAATAAACCTGGCAACCAAAACATCGTTAAATTTTGGATCAGGTTTCAAAATGTTTTTATCAGCTCTTTTCTTTCTCATAAAACTTATTTAGCCTTTGGTTTTTTAGCGCCGTATTTTGATCTTCCTTTTTTTCTATCCTCAACACCGCTGGTATCCAAGGTTCCTCTAATAATATGGTAACGGACGCCAGGTAAATCTTTAACTCTTCCGCCTCTAATTAAAACGATAGAGTGCTCTTGCAAATTGTGCCCTTCTCCTGGAATATAAGCCGTAACTTCGATGCTGTTTGTAAGCCTTACTCTTGCAACTTTTCTTAAAGCCGAGTTTGGCTTTTTGGGAGTTGAAGTATATACTCTTGTACAGACTCCGCGTTTCTGCGGACAAGCATCTAGAGCCGGCGCTTTCTTCTTCGCCAGTATCCGAACCCGACCTTTTCGCACTAACTGATTTATCGTGGGCACTAATTTCTCCTAATACATTAAATCAAAAAAAATTCAGACTTCAAATATAGATTTTGTTGCAAATTTTGTCAAGAAATCTGTAAAATATTTTTATTTTTTAAACTTTTTTGGGTAAAAAAATCCGACCTGATTTTAAAACAAGTCGGATTTTCTTAAATCATCATTGAACTTGAGCTTCGACAGGTTCTTTCGGAGCTTCTGAAGCTGCTTCCTCTATGGTTAACATGAGGTTCTTATACTTCTTTAATCCAGTACCAGCCGGGATCAAATGACCCATTACTACGTTTTCTTTCAATCCTAGCAAATTATCAATTTTAGCTTCTGTTGCAGCATTTGCTAGGACTTTTGTTGTTTCCTGGAATGAAGCTGCCGAAATGAAACTTTCTGTTGAAAGAGCAGCTTGAGTAATTCCTAAAAGAATATGCTCGAAAGTAGCAGGCTCTGCATCGTGAGCAATTATCGGCTTTTTACCTTTTTTCTTAAGATCAGCATTGATTTCTCTGAATTTACTCTTTGAAATAAGCTGAGCATCTTTGAACCTTGAATCGCCTTTATCTTCAATCTTGACTAAAGCCATTACTTTATTGTTTTCTTCAATGAATTCGTTTCTGTCGACAACATCTTCTTCTAGGAATTTAGTATCGCCTGGTGAAACGATTTTAATTTTTTGAAGCATCTGGCGAACAATTACTTCAATATGCTTGTCATTTATTTTTACACCTTGCAAACGGTAAACATCCTGAATCTCATTTACAAGATATTCCTGAACAGCGCTGGTTCCTTTAATCTTCAAAATATCATGAGGATTTATAGGGCCATCAGTGATTTTTTCACCCGCAGGAATTTCATCTCCTTCTTGTACAAGTATATGTTTACCAAGCGGGACATTATATTTTTTCTCATCGGATTTATCTGGCGCAATGACAATAATTTCCCTTGAGCCTTTCTTTCTAGCACCAAATTTTACAGTACCTTCGATTTCAGAAACAATGGCTGTCTCTTGCGGACTCCGAGCTTCAAACAACTCGGTTACTCTCGGAAGACCACCGGTGATGTCGCGGCTCTTTGTCTGCTGCTTAGAAATCTTTGCTAAGATTGTTCCAGCCGGAATTGATTCTCCTTCTTCCACAGACAGATATGATCTTGTAGGAATGTTAAAAGATTTTTTATTCCCATCTTCAGCTTCAATCAAAATGGTCGGTGTAAGGTTTTTATCTTTTGATTCTATAACAACTTTTTGCACGTGACCTGTTTGCTCATCAGTTACTTGCTGTAATGTAGAGCCATCAATCATATCAACAAATCTCACTTTACCTGCAACATCTGTTAGGATAACTGCATTGTACGGGTCATGATTGTAAAGCGGAGAACGTTTTTTAACCAACTGTCCATCGTTTACAACAAGCTCTGCACCGTAAGGTACTTCGTACTTTTTAATCTGCCTATTGTTCTCATCGTTAATTCCGATTACACCTCTTCTGCCGGTTACCACTTTTACATTACCTAAAAAGTCGGATTTATCTACGAAAGAAATTCTTTCAAATACTACCCGCCCTTCAACTGAAGATTCAACTTGCGACTGAGAAGCAATTCTCGAAGAAGTACCGCCTAAGTGAAAAGTTCTAAGAGTAAGCTGAGTACCAGGCTCGCCGATTGACTGAGCAGCGACTATTCCTACAGCTTCGCCAATTTCAACTAACTTGCCGTTAGTTAGGTTTCTTCCATAGCATTTAGCACAAACACCACGTTTGGATTCGCATGTAAGAACCGTCCTGATATAAACAGAATCTATGTTTGCATCTTCAATCTTTTCAGCAATTTCTTCAGTAATCAAATCGCCTGCTGGAACAATTATTTCATCAGTTCGAGGATCAATAACGTCTTCCTGAGCAACACGACCTGTAATACGTTCTGCTAATGGCTCTCTTTCCTGCTCTACATCTTTTAGTGCAGTAATTTCGATACCGAGAATCGTACCGCAATCTTCTTCGCTGATAATAACATCTTGCGAAACGTCGACCAATCTTCTTGTAAGATATCCGGCATCTGCTGTTTTAAGAGCCGTATCCGCAAGACCTTTTCTTGCACCGTGAGTGGAAATGAAGTATTCAAGAACCGACAAACCTTCTTTGAAGTTTGCAACAATTGGGTTCTCGATAATTTCACCAGCTTGACCCGACAAACTCTTCTGCGGTTTCATCATCAGTCCACGCATACCGGCTAACTGACGAACCTGCTCTTGCGAACCTCTAGCACCAGAGTCAACCATCATATGCAAAGAATTAAATCCGTTATCAGTAACTCTTATTTTATCCATCAGAACACGGGCAACATCATTTGTAGTATGCGTCCAGACGTCGATGATTTTGTTGTATCGTTCTGCATCTGTAATAACGCCCTGCTCGTGCTCGCTTAGTATTCCTTCAACTTTCTTATTTGCTTTCTGTATCAAGTTTTCCTTTTCTTCAGGAATAATCATATCAGCATAGCTAACTGAAAGTCCGCCTGCAGTTGAATATCTAAATCCGGTATCTTTCAAATCATCAAGGAACTTTGCAGTTACTTTGTTGCCAAGCTTCATAAACATTTGACCGATAAATCCGCCGAATGTTTTCTTGATAAGAAGTTGGTTGAAATAACCCATTTCTTTCGGAACAATCTGATTGAAAATTACTCTTCCCGTAGTAGTATCAATCATCTTACCGTCGATTCTTACTTTTATCTTCGCATGAAGACCAATGACCCTGGAATTGTAAGCAATAATTACCTCTTCGGGTGAACCGAAAATCATTCCTTCACCTTTATCACCGTCTTTTACTTTGGTGAGGTAATAGCATCCTAAAACGATATCTTGAGTAGGGACAACAATAGGACTACCGTTTTGAGGCGATAGAATATTGTGACTGCTTAACATTAACAATGAAGCTTCCAATTGAGCTTCATAAGATAATGGAACGTGAACCGCCATCTGATCGCCATCAAAGTCTGCGTTGAACGCAGTACAAACCATTGGATGAAGCTGAATCGCACGACCGTCAATCAGCATCGGTTGGAATGCCTGGATACCGAGCCTATGTAGCGTAGGAGCGCGGTTTAATAATACTGGGTGTCCATCAATAACTTTTTCAAGTATCTCCCAGATAATAGGGTCTTTTCTATCAACAACTTTTCTTGCGCTCTTAACTGTTTTGTTGTGCCCTCTTTCAATTAATTTTCTAATGATAAACGGTTTGAATAATTCAACCGCCATGTCTTTAGGAAGACCGCACTGATGCAGTTTCAATTCAGGACCAACAACGATAACCGAACGACCGGAGTAATCAACTCTTTTTCCGAGAAGATTCTGACGGAAGCGTCCTTGCTTTCCTTTCAGCATGTCACTCAAAGATTTCAGCGGTCTATTGTTGTCGCTTCTAACGGCGCTGCCGCGTCTTGAGTTATCGAATAATGCATCAACAGATTCCTGAAGCATTCTTTTTTCATTACGAAGAATGACTTCAGGAGCTTTAATATCAATTAATCTTTTAAGACGATTGTTCCTGATAATAACTCTTCTATAAAGATCATTCAAATCGCTCGTTGCAAATCTTCCGCCTTCAAGAGGGACTAGAGGTCTTAATTCCGGAGGAATAACCGGAATATAATTCAACACCATCCACTCAGGTTTATTAACCGGCTTTCCTTCTTCTTCTTTAAATGATTCAAGGACTCTCAGTCTCTTCAATAAATCCTGTTTTTTCTGCTGTGAAGTTTCAACAAGAAGCTGATCTCTGAGTTCTTTAGAAAGTTTTTCAACGTTTGTCTTCTTCAGAAGTTCTTTAACAGCGTCGCCGCCGATTCTTGCAACAAACTTTTTCGGATCTTCGTCTTCAAGCTTTTCATTTCCTTGCGGAAGTGAATTTAAAACTTCAAAGTATTGATCTTCGGAAACCAAATCCAAGCGGTTCAAACCGGTTGGTCCAGGATTTATTACAACGTAAGATTCATAATAAATTATTTTCTCAAGTTCTTTTAAGCTGAGACCAATAATGTTACCAATCTTAGAAGGTTGCGCTCTGAAGAACCAGATGTGAACAATCGGAACAGCAAGTCCGATATGCCCCATTCTTTCACGGCGCACGCTCTTCTGGGTAACTTCAACACCGCATCTATCGCAGATAATACCTTTGTATCTTATACGTTTATATTTACCGCAGAAGCATTCCCAATCGCGTGTCGGACCGAAAATTTTCTCGCAGAACAATCCATCCTTCTCCGGACGGAAAGATCTGTAGTTTATTGTTTCCGGCTTTGTAACTTCTCCGTATGATCTTGACAAAATATCATCGGGACTTGCTAAGCCTATCCTGATATTGTTAATATCACGCATCGCATTTTCTTGAACTCTTAATGGCATTTTTACATCTCCTAAAATCTAAGTGAAAAATCACCCCGATACTTATCGGGGATTAGATCAATCGTGTTAATTAATTTTTATATCAAGTCCTAAGCCTTGAAGTTCCTTAATCAACACATTGAATGATTCAGGAATATTTGGTTCCTGCAAGTTTTCACCTTTAACAACTGCTTCATATACTTTTGCTCTACCGGCAACATCATCGCTTTTTACTGTAAGAATTTCCTGGAGGATATGAGCGGCACCGTAGCCTTCCAATGCCCATACTTCCATTTCTCCGAATCTTTGACCACCAAACTGAGCCTTTCCACCGAGCGGCTGCTGGGTTATCAAAGAGTAAGGTCCAATAGACCTCGCATGAATTTTATCATCTACAAGGTGACTAAGTTTCAACATATAAATGTATCCGCAAGTTACTTTCTGATGGAATCTATCGCCTGAACGACCATCGATCAATTCGGTTTTGCTGCCCCTCTCCAAACCTGCTTTCTCAAGCCACTCATCTACATCCTCGATATGTGCACCATCAAAAATTGGAGTTGCAAATTTTACTCCGAGCTTTTTCCCAGCCCAGCCAAGCGCAGTTTCATAAAGCTGACCAAGGTTCATACGGGAAGGTACACCAAGTGGATTCAAAATAATATCAACCGGAGTTCCATCAGGCATGAATGGCATATCTTCTTGGGGAACAATTTTAGCCACAACACCTTTGTTACCATGGCGTCCAGCCATTTTATCTCCAACTGAAAGTTTACGTTTCTTAGCAACATAAACTTTAGCAAGTTGAACTATTCCTGGAGGAAGTTCATCACCACTGGAGATTTTAATTTTTTCTCTTTTATAATCTTCTTCGATATCTGAAAGAATATCAAAATAATTTTTATAAAGAGTTTTGATAAGATTGTTGGTTCTCTTTGTCTCAAACCAATCGAGGGTATAATCAAGCTTGGTTACATCTTCCATTGACGAAAAGGTTGATTCTTTGATCGACGTTCCGCTTCTTAATACAACACTTCCATCAAGGTCGCGAATACCGGTAGTCGTTTCACCTTCGGTAATTTTTGTTAATTTTTGAACAAGTCTCTCATAATGCTCAGTCTGGCTCTGTTTATGCTGCACTTCAAGAGCATCCATCTGCTTCTTTTCCTGCTTCTTCGCTTCAGCATCTCTCTTCTTACGGCTGAAAAGTCTTGTCTTAATTACGACACCTTTAATTCCTGGAGGTGCCTTCAAAGAAGCATCTTTTACGTCGCCAGCTTTATCTCCGAATATTGCACGTAGTAACTTCTCTTCCGGAGTCGGATCGGTTTCACCTTTAGGTGTAATTTTGCCGATTAGAATATCGCCTTCTTTAACTTCAGCTCCTTCACGTATGATTCCATTCTCGTCAAGATTCTTAACAGCTTCTTCACTTACATTTGGAATTTCACGCGTCAGTTCTTCCTCGCCGCGCTTGGTTTCTCTAACCTGTAATTCAAATTCTTCAATATGAATTGAAGTATAAACATCTTCGCTTACAACTTTTTCGCTGATGATGATAGCGTCTTCAAAGTTGTAACCTCGCCATGGCATAAATGCTACCAGCACGTTTCTTCCGAGTGCCAATTCACCATGGTCGGTTGAGCAGCCATCTGCAAGCACTTCGCCTTTGGCAACTCTTTGACCTTGCGTAACTATTGGTCTTTGGTTAACTGAAGTCTCTTGGTTAGTGCCATGAAATTTAATCAATTTATATGTTGTTCTTCTAACATCATTAAAACTGGTAAGAGCTTCAATGCTGTTTGGACTAATATCATATTTTACAACTAGTTGATTTGCGTCGACACTTTCAATAACTCCGTTGTCTTCTGCAACTATAACTGCACGTGAGTTTGTTGCAACTTTTCCCTCAAGTCCGGTTCCTACAATCGGTGCTTCTGGTCTCAATAACGGAACTGCCTGACGCTGCATGTTTGAACCCATCAAAGCTCTGTTTGCATCATCGTGTTCAAGGAACGGAATCAATGCGGCGGCAGCACTTACAATTTGTGCCGGAGCAACATCCATATATTGAATATGGTCAGGAGTAATAATCGGAAATTCACCTTTGAATCTAGATTTTACTCTTTCTTGAACAAACTTACCTTGCTCGGTTAATTGTGCATTTGCTTGTGCAATTGTAAATAAATCTTCTTGCTCGGCTGTCAGAAATTCTACATGTTCTGAAACTTTGCCGCGTTCAACTTTTCTATATGGTGTTTCCAAAAATCCGTATCGGTTTACGCGGGCATAAATTGTCAACGAAGAAATAAGACCGATGTTCGGACCTTCTGGAGTTTCAATCGGGCATAAACGTCCGTAATGTGTATAGTGAACGTCACGGACTTCAAAGCCAGCTCTTTCTCTTGTTAAACCGCCTGGTCCTAATGCGGACATTCTTCTTTTATGTGTTAACTCAGCCAGTGGATTTGTCTGATCCATAAATTGAGATAGCTGGTTAGTTCCGAAGAATGCATTAATAACGCTGCTTATTGTTCTTGCATTTACAAGATCCTGCGGAGTAAAACTTTCTGTATCGCGCATGTTCATTCGTTCTTTAATCGTTCGAGCCATACGCGACATACCTACGTTGAACTGCTGTCCAAGCTGCTCACCAACGGTTCTAATTCTTCTATTTCCTAAATGGTCGATATCATCAACAGCCTCTACTCCGTTACGAAGCTTAATGATATATTTCATAATTTCAATTATATCTTCAACGGTAAGAACGGTAATATTCTCAGCAATGTTAAGTTTGAGCTTATCATTCATTCTGTGGCGACCGACTTCGCCAAGATCATATCTTTTATCGTTGAAGAAAAGCTTATCGATTAAACCTTGCGCAGTATCAAGATCTGGAGCTTCACCGGAACGCAACTGACGATAAATCGAAAAAAGTGCTTCATCTTTTGTACTTGAAGTATCCTTACGGAGAGTATTAACAATCAAGTCCATATCTGCAGAAGTTGCAGAACTAATGAATTTCAGTTTTTCAACATCGGCTTCTTTCAACCTTTCTATATCTTCTTCGGAAAGAACACTGTCTTTGGTTAAAAAGATTTCGCCGGTTGACATATCAAAAACATCACTTGCAATTGTTCTGCCGACATAGGTCTCAATCTTCACCTTCTTAACAGATACTTCTTCAACAAGATCAAAAAGATTTAAAATCTGTTCGTCGGAAGCATAACCTAGAGCGCGAAGTAAAGTGGTAGCCGGAAATTTCTTTCTGCGGTCGATATAAACATACATTACGTAATTAATATCTGTTGCAAACTCAACCCAAGAACCTCTTAGCGGAATTATTCTAGCAGAATAAATCGGAGTACCGTTTGGATGCACGGTCTGCGCAAACGCAACACCGGGCGATCTGTGTAACTGAGAGACAACAACTCTTTCAGCACCATTAATAATAAAGGTTCCTTTTTCAGTCATAAAAGGAAGATTGCCAAGGTAAACTTCTTGTTCAACACTGTTTACAAATTCTTGAGTCTCAGGATCTTTAGTTGAAAGACGAAGCTTTCCTTTAAGCGGTGCTGCAAATGTCAATCCTCTTTCAAGGCATTCTTGCACGCTGAAGCGCGGCTTTTCAATATAATATTCAATATAATCCAGCCTGTAATTTTCCTTATTATCGAAAATAGGGAAATTAGTAGTAAATACCTGCTGAAGACCTTTATTATCTCTTTTATTGGGTGGAGTTTTCAACTGAACGAATTCCTCAAACGCAGCAGTCTGAATATCCAACAAATCTGGAGCTTCAACTACGGAAGGAATTCTACTGAAGGAAATTCTATGATTATTTTCCAATTTAACCTCCGGGTTAATTTACTTTTTCTTTTCTATCCTAACACAAAACAACGATACTAGAACTATCTTACCAAATAGGTAAGAATAAAAAGCGATCCCGATCATTCAGGATCACTTTTTATAAACATTTTTATATCAATAGATTACTTTATTTCAACAGTAGCACCGGCTTCTTCAAATTCTTTCTTAAGCTTTTCAGCTTCGTCTTTGGAGATAGCCTCTTTAACTGTTTTTGGAGCACCGTCTACAAGGTCCTTAGCTTCTTTCAAGCCTAAACCTGTGTGGGCTCTAACTACCTTAATAACATTTATTTTCTTTTCGCCCGCTGTCTTAAGGATAACATCAAATTCGGTTTTCTCTTCAACAGGAGCTGCTGCACCTGCTGCCGGAGCGCCGCCGCCAGCTACTACAACCGGGGCTGTTGCGGTTACGCCAAACTCATCTTCTAATGCTTTCTTTAACTCGGATGCTTCTACAAGAGAAAGCCCTTTTATTTTCTCTACTAATTCAGTTACTTTTTCTGACATTTTATTTTTCTCCTAAAATTTTTTTACTTTTAAAAATTATTATGCTGCTTTCTTTTTTGAAATCTCGTCGATAACGCTTACGAGGTCTCTCATAACAGCATTTAATGCGCCGACAATTCCAGATGCCGGTGAATTCAAGCTGCCAAGTATGCCCGCTACAATTTCACTCTTTGTCGGAAGTGAAGCTAATACCGACAACTGATCACCAGCGTAGAACTGGTCTTCTATGTAGCAAGCCTTCAAGGCTAACTTTTGTTTATCATCAAAATATTTTTTGATGATCTTTGCGGGCGCAACAGGGTTATCAGAAGCAAAGGCATAACCCGTCATCCCGACAAGATGATCTGCAAGCTTATCATACTTACCGGCTTCATTTATGGCGCGTTTGAACAAAGTATTTTTTATTACTTTGTACTTAACGCCTTCTTTCCGGAAATTATTCCGGATTTCACTGATATCAGCTACATTGATTCCGGTATAATCTGTAAGATAGATTGCAGACGAATTTTCAACCATCTCTTTTACTTCGGAGATGATATCTGCTTTTCCGTTTTTATTCATTTTTCTCCCATACCAGATTATATTTTATTAGCCCCGTTAACCGGGACAAGAAGCATTTTTTGTATGAGTGCGTAAACTCTTTTTAATGAGCTGCTACTTCGTCTTTCGAAATCTTAATTCCAGGACCCATCGTGCTGGAAAGATAAAGACTCTTAACATATTGACCTTTAGACGAAGCAGGTTTCATTTTAACAATAGTATTTAAAAAAGCCCTTGTATTTTCGGCGAGCTTATCAACTTCAAAATTTAATTTTCCCAAAGAAGTATGTACAATTCCAGCCTTCTCAACACGAAATTCAATCTTTCCGGCTTTAACTTCTTTAACAGCTTTGGCAACATCCATAGTAACAGTACCGCTTTTAGGATTCGGCATTAGACCCTTTGGACCTAGTACTCTTCCAAGTTTTCCAAGTTCGCCCATCGAATCAGGCGTAGCAATAATTACATCAATGTCTGCCCATCCGCCTTTAATCTTTTCAAGATATTCTTCGAAGCCTGCAAAGTCAGCTCCGGCATCAAGTGCTTCCTGAGCTTTTGAGCCTTTGCCAATAACCAAGACTCTTACTGTTTTGCCTGTTCCGTTAGGCAGTGAAACTGTTCCGCGGACCATTTGGTCAGCATGGCGAGGATCTACGCCTAATCTAATAGCACAATCAAGGGTCTCAACAAATTTTACATTCGATTGTCCCTTTAGAATCTTAATTGCTTCTTCAACGGTATATTCTTTTGATTTATCAAAAGCCTTTACTATTTCTTTATTTCTCTTAGACTTCTGCATTTGTCTTTTCCTTCTAAACTTTTTCTATTACTTTCAGGATTAATCTTCTACCGTAATGCCCATGCTTCTGGCAGTGCCGGCAACCATGCTGGCAGCATGCTCGATGTCAAATGCATTTAAATCCGGCATTTTAAGCTGCGCAATTTCTTTAACCTGAGTTCTTGAAACTTTCGCTACTTTATTACGATGAGGTTCAGCCGAACCTTTTTCAACTTTAGCAGCCTTCTTTAAAAGTTCTGCTGCCGGTGGAGTTTTGGTAATAAACGTAAAAGATTTATCCGAGAAAACCGTAATTACTACAGGAATTATCAAGCCTTCTTTATCATTGGTTCTAGCGTTGAATTGCTTACAGAACTCCATGATGTTTACACCTTTTTGACCTAAGGCAGGACCAACCGGTGGCGAAGGATTTGCTTTACCTGCAGGGATTTGTAATTTAATATATCCAGTTATCTTTTTAGCCATAATTCTTTCCTATAGGAATAAATACTTTTTATTTTTCTAATTCTGCTTGAACAAAGTCAATTTCAACAGGAGTTTTTCTTCCGAAAATTGAAACCATGACCTTAATCTTCATTTTCTCTTCATTCACTTCTTGAATTGTGCCTGAGAAATTGTTAAAAGGACCATCGATAATTTTTACTATATCGCCGTTCCTGAATATTGTTTCCATTCTTTCAGTAGTTTCATCTTGAGTAATTCTGCCGACAATTCTTTTTACTTCTTCCGGCTGAAGAGGATTTGGATTAGTTTTAGTTCCTAAAAACCCCATTACTGAAGGTGTGTTGAGTATGAAATCCTTTACCTGATTATCAAGGTCAGCCTGAACCAAAATATAGCCTGGGAAGAAGTTTTTAGTTTTGCTTTTCTTCTTACCGTCTTTTACTTCGAATACTTTTTCTGTAGGTACTAATACATCCTGGACTTTAGCCCGTAATCTTTCGTTATCAGCAAGCTCTGCGTCTATGAGGCTTTTAACTTTATTCTCATGACCAGAAAAAGTTCTAACTACGTACCATTTTAATTCTGATTCAGACATTAATTTAAAATATTCCTTTAAAAATTTGTGTGATTATCATATCTATCACGTAGGTAAAAGCAGCCAACATGAGGCAGGAAACAATAACAACTGTAGTGGATTCTTTTAACTCTTCCATGGTTGGCCAAGTTACTTTTTTCATTTCCTTAACCACGTCTTCAAAAAAGGCTATTATTTTTTCTTTCATAAATATATCTTTTATTTCATCCTAGCACGTCAGGAGGGACTCGAACCCCCAACCGGCGGTTTTGGAGACCGCTACTCTGCCAATTGAGCTACTGACGTAACTAATATTTATTTTGTTTCTCTATGAACAGTATGCTTCTTATCCCATCGGCAATATTTTTTATATTCCACACGATTAGGATGAAGCCTCTTATTCTTTGTCGTAGTGTAATTTCTTCTCTTACACTCGGTGCATTCTAAAGTTATTATTTCTCTCATGATAATTTTATTTTATGTTCACATTTCTTTTAGTTGATGTTCCCAACAGCGGGATATTTTATTTCGAGCTGATGACCGGGATTGAACCGGTGACCTCATCCTTACCAAGGATGTGCTCTACCAACTGAGCTACATCAGCCTTTAGGTTGAGCGGGAGACGGGACTCGAACCCGCGACCAACAGCTTGGAAGGCTGTGACTCTAGCCAACTGAGTTACTCCCGCAAAATTTTCAATTCTTTTTGAACTGATTTTCAATATTTTTGAGAACTAAATTTTAATTGCTTTCATGTTTTGAAAAGCACAAAAAAATAAGGGAATTAAATTTTATTTTTGTTTATATATTCCCTTACCAAACCAACCATAAATATCAATCTCTAAGTGGGCGGCGAGGGATTCGAACCCCCAAAGGCGTCAGCCAACGGATTTACAGTCCGCCCCGGCTCTCCAACTCCGGCGTCCGCCCGGTTTTATAAATGAGCAACAAATATATTTCTATTACAATAAAAATGCAAATTAAAAATAGTACTTTTTTGCTAAAAATGACAACCATTTTCAGAACACCAACCTGAATTATTTGAAATCGTAAGTTACTCTTACTTAAAATTTGAAAATTGCTTCCATTTCTTTTCAAATCTATAAACTAAATTTTGTCTAAAATTCTGAAAGAATATCAAGGAATTAGAAGTTCACAAAGAATTTAAAGATGGGAGGAAAACTAGAGAAATCCAAAAATAAAAACTCCTATGATAAAAGGTTATTTAATTTTTAGTCAGAAAATCAAATTTTCCCAAATGAAAAGATAATATTTTCCTATTGAACCCAAATTAGGCATTAAAAAAATCTTAAATTTTTGTGAGACTTGTAACTTATTTTATTTAATGGACTTATCGTTTAGATATTCTTATACATTGCATTAGAAATGTGAAAATCTGAATTCCTTTTTAATCTTTTATAAATAAGGTTTTAGACTATTTCTAAGAATTCTATTGCATAATATGGGTTGAAAAGAAATGCTAATAACACTTATATCAAAGTCGGAATTGGATTCAATCTTTTTAATCCACTTTAATTTCTAACTTAAATTTTATTCAATTAAACCTTTGTAATTAAATCATTGACTAAAGGAAAAGAGATTTAGAAAGTATTATGAAGAAAATTCTCCTATTTGTATTTCCATTTATATTATGTATAAAAATCTTTTCACAAGGATTATCGGCTTCCGGACAGGTTGCCGATTCATCATCTAAGAAAATTCTTACCGGCGCGAACGTCACTTTAATGCAGCTTTCCGATTCAAAATTGAGAGGAATGGTAACCGATAATCAAGGTAGATTTTATATTGATGGATTATTTCCCGGAAAATATCTTCTCACAATAAGTTTTATTGGATATAAAACTTATAAAAAATATATCGACATAAAAAATAATTCAATTGAGCTAAAAACAATTTATCTCTCTTCGCATGGTATTAAACTTGGGACAGTCAATGTCACTGCCAAACCCATCCCAGTCGTTATGAAACATGATACAGCTGAATATAATGCCAATGCCTTCAAAACTAATAGAGATGCAGACGCTCAGGATCTTCTTACAAAGATGCCGGGGATAACTGTTCAGAATGGAAAAGTACAAGCTCAAGGTGAAGATGTTCAAAAGGTTTTGGTAGATGGCAGAGAATTTTTTGGAAATGATCCTAACGCCGTTTTAAAAAATCTTCCGGCAGAAATTATAGACAAAATACAAGTATTCGATCAGCAGAGCGATCAATCACAATTTACTGGATTTGATGACGGGAATACAAACAAAACTATCAATATAGTCACCAGGCTTAATAATAAAGTGGGTACTTTCGGCAGAATTACCGGAGGTTATGGACTCGATCAGCGATATGCCGGCGGCGGAAATATAAATTTCTTCAACCGTGATCAGCGAATTTCAATCATCGCACAAATTAACAATGTTAACCAGCAGAATTTTTCAAGCGAGGACTTGCTGGGTGTAATGTCCGGTAACGGCAGAAATTTTAGGATGATGATGGGAGGAATGGGCGGAGGCAGACCCTTTTCAAATAATAATAATCGAGTTGCTGTAAACAATGGAGGTCCAGGTGGTTTCGGCGGACCAGGCGGTATTTCAAACTTCCTAGTAAATCAAACTGCCGGTTTAACGAATACTAAAGCGTTTGGAATTAATTATTCGGATAGATATGGAGATAAGGTAGATATAACGGGAAGCTATTTTTTCAACTTAACAAATAACAATGCGGTTTCTACAGATAATAGAAATTATTTTCTAACTCTGCCTGAAGCGCAAGCTTATAATGAGAATGATAATTCATTAACTAAAAACATCAACCACCGTTTGAATTTAAGATTAAATTACCAGATCGATCAGGACAACTCTATTTTATTTTATCCTTCATTTACAGCACAGATTAACAACGGTTCAAGCAATGTTAATGGAATAACATCGTCTGGCAGCAGTAAACTGAACTCAACAAATAATATTTTTAACTCGAATTTATCGGCAATAAATTCTTCAAATAATTTACTGCTGCGTCATAGATTCGATACTCCTGGAAGAACATTGTCAATTGGACTTAATGGAACTTTCACGAATAATACCGGCAATAACAATCTTTTTGCGGAAGATGATTATTACGGTAATTCTGTTACCTCAGATACTGTCAATCAAAATTCGAACTTATTAAAGCATGGATTCAGCAGTTCTGCAAACATTGTCTATACTGAACCTATCGCATACAACAGCTTGCTTCAATTTGATTCAAGATTTTACTATTCGGAAGATAACAGCAACCAAAATACTTTTGATGTAATGAATAACATTTCATCTCCGGATACTTCACTTAGCAATGTTTATAAAGAATATTACCGGACACAGAGTATAGGTATCGGTTACAGGTTTCGAGAAAGAGGATTAAATTTTGCACTAAACCTCCATTACAATATTTCTCAGCTTGCAAACGCACAAACTTTCCCGGAACAAGGTTACCTTGAAAGATCATTCCGTTCAGTGCTTCCGTCTTTCTTTTTAAGATATTTCATTTCCCGTATGAACAATCTTATGATTTCATATTTTACGAACAATGATCCCCCAAGTATTGATCAGCTTCAGAATGTTTTAAATAATTCCAATCCCACACAGTTAAGCATTGGCAATCCTAATTTAAGTCAGGATTACAGTCATTCGTTATTCATAAGATATTTGCAAATAAATCCTGAAGCGCGGACTTCATTCTTTGCTATGCTTGGGGGAAATGCAATTCAAAATTATATTGGCAACAACACCGTAATTGCAGTAAAAGATACAACAATAAACAATATATTTTTGAACAAAGGAACAAGGCTCACTTTTCCTCAAAATCTTAACGGATATTACAATATCCGCTCATTTATTGTCTACGGTTTCCCGGTTGATTTCATTAAGTCAAACTTAAACTTAAGCTTAAATGCAAATTATACTCGAACGCCTGGAATTATAAATAATGTACTGAACTATTCAAACTCCAATACTGTTGGAGGCGGGGTTGTTTTGGGAAGCAATATAAGTGAAAAAGTTGATTTTACAATTTCATCTTTCAGCAGTTATAATTTTGTAAAGAACAGCGGACAAGATGGAGGAAGTAATAGTAATTATTACACTCAAAATTCTTCTTTAAGATTTTATTGGCGCTTTTGGCGGGGCTTCATCCTTCAGAATACATTGAATGATCAATATAACAGCGGGTTAACTGATAATTCAAAGCCTAATATTTTAATCTGGAATATTAGTCTAGGATTAAAAGTACTGAATAATGATAATGGTGAAATAGATTTTTCCATTAGTGACCTCTTAAACCAGAATACAAACATTCAGCATAACGTTTCGGATTCTTACATTGAAGATGTAAGAACAAATGTACTAGGCAGATATTACCTCTTATCTTTTGTTTATAATATCAGAGCTTACTAATTGAAAATTATTATTCACAACTTTAATTGAATATTGAGTGTTGAGTATTGAACAATGAAAATGAATCTGGGAATTTAAATTTTAGATAAAGAAATATTTATTGTCTTTCCAGAAATTTTAACTTTGCACGTTTAACATTTATTTGTGGGGAAAAAACTTTGAAGATTGAGAAAGAAATTTAGAATATGGATAATGAAAATTTCTGTAAGCAAAATGAAATTTTCTACACGCAAAAAGATATTTAAAATATGCATATTTTGACTTAAAATATGCAAAAACAGCTTAAATTCGAAGTGAGTGATAAAATCACAAATAATCGACGCTGAGAAATGTCAACTTTTATAAAATATTCTCTTTATCTTCGCATGATTAAACATCATGAAAATTATAATTTGAATTTAATTAGTGATCAGCATGATTCAGGATATTTTTCCTCACCGTTTCAATAATCAATTTCTCGGGAACAAAATTATAGGAGAAAATGATTTTGTACTTCATTATAACGGAAATTCTTTATTATTAAAAAACAACGGCGAGGTATTCGAATTACCCCGGAAAAAAGATTTTCAGGAAATTTCGGAAAGGACAGAAAATACATTTTTATTTACGCTTGATGACGTTCCGTGTTTTATAATTTGGGATAATTTAAAGGCAGATAAACCCAATCTTATTTTCAAGGAAATAAATTTTTTCCGGACAATCATGCAGCAGGAAATTGCATGGATTAGTATTGCCGGGTTCCATTTGATGAACTGGTATTTACAAAATAAATTTTGCGGTAAATGCGGTGCAAGGACAAGACACAAGCATGATGAAAGAGCTATTATATGTCCCGAGTGCAATAGTATTATTTTCCCAAAAATATCTCCGGCAGTTATAGCGGCGATAATCTGTAACAATAAAATACTTCTCGCCCGCAATTCAAATTTTCCAGGGAATTGGTATTCAATAATTGCCGGGTATGTTGATGTAGGCGAAACGCTTGAGGAGGCATTAACACGTGAAGTTAAAGAAGAAGTCGGATTAGACATTAAGAATATCCGGTATTATAAAAGTCAACCATGGCCATTATCAAGTTCAATGATGATTGGCTTTATTGCTGAGGCTGATGAAACTCAGCCTATTTCTATAGACAATAAAGAAATTGTAGATGCTTCATGGTTCACCAGGGGAAGTCTTCCAAAACATTCTTCGACTATAAGTATTGCCGGTGAAATGATTGAAAAATTTGAAAAAGGAGAAATATAAAAAACTAGTGCTGCATTTGAATTTGTTTGTTGAGTTCAAATTTTACTAATCTTTTCCATTTAACACCTGTGTATTCAATCAAATGATTATGATATTCAGTCGGTCATTTCAATAATAAAACTATCTTTCATTAAGTTCAGAATAATTACAATTTGTAAAGTCAATTCTATAAGCAACACCAGGATACAAAATAATTTACTTCTTTGATTTTTGCTCTTCAATTAACAAAGTTTCTATAAAGGAACGGTATATTTATGAGCAAAAACCGAAATCCGGCTTTTTTCCCGGTTCTAATAAATCTAGAAAAATTTCCTTGTCTGGTAGTAGGAGGAGGAGATGTTGCTCTTCGTAAAGTTTTGTCTCTTCTGGAATTTAATGCATATATAACCGTAATTTCTCCAAGACTTTGCAAACCGCTTACTAAGCTTTCCGTCGAAAAGAAAATTACTATTATCAGAAAACCTTATTCCAAAGAATTTCTTGAGGGTATTAAAATTGTTTTCTGTGCGACTAATAATGAAAAAATTAACCAAACAGTTTTCCAACATTGTGGCGAAAAAGGGATCTTAATTAATTCAGCAGATAATCCCGCACTATGCGATTTTATTTTACCGGCTAACGTTAAACGCGGAAACTTAACAATCTCAATTGCCTCACAGGGAAAGGCTCCATTCTTCACCAGAATAATTAAGAAAAAAATCGAAACCTTTATTCCCCCGATTTATTCCGACATAGCAGACTTTGCCGGAGATTTTAGAAAAAAAACATTAACAGTTTCGAAGGCAAAATCTTCAAAATATAAGCCGATGATGTTTAAGAAATTTTCAGAAACTAACTGGGAAGAATTAATAAAAAGAAACGGCAAGAGTAAAACAAAACATCATGTTCAAGATCTTTTAAAGGAAATAAAATAATCTTAATGTTTAGCTGGGTAACAAATATGAGCGACGCAAATATATTAAAGAAAAAACTAACGATTACCTTTTCGATAATTATTTTCTTAATTGTTTGCAGCGGTGTGCTTGGTTGGTTACTAACACAACAAATAGAAAAAAGCGATAAGATCATAAATGTTGTTCATAGGCTCAAGGAATCCGAGCTTCAGCTCAGAGGAGAAGAAAAAAATCTTTTAATAAGAGGTTATTCACAAGAACGGTACCTCCGATGGCAGAAGGCTAAAGAAGGTTTCCACCTCAGCGTGGGTGAACTTATAGGCTTGAAAGCTTTGACAGATTCAGAAATTAATGAGCTGAATGCTAATCATACCGAGTTATCAAATATATACAATAGGTTTTTTGACGAGATACGTGCTGCTGCACTTAGTCAAAATGAAATTGCTAAGTACGATGAGCAATTTAAAAATACGGGAAGAAAAACTCTTGCAACTATAGACAATATTTTATCACGCGAACAAGCAACTTCTTCGAGTACTGATATACAAGCCGATGTACTAATTGTAATCTTTTTAATCGTATTTGTTGCAACTGTAGGCTTCTTAATCGTAAATGTTCTAAAACATTTGTAAGCTAAAAATTTTAACTAAGGAAAATGAAATTGGAATTTGGAAAAGTATATATAGTTGGTGCAGGTCCGGGTGATCCCGAATTAATTACTATAAAAGCAATGAAAAAATTAAAAAGGGCTGATGTTGTAGTTTATGACAGATTAATAAATGACGACTTGCTTTCATATTGTAAGGAAGACTGCGAGAAAATTTTTGTCGGAAAAGAATCCGGCTGCCATCCGATTGAACAGGATAAAATAATCGATATCCTGATCAACAAATCAAAGTTAGGTTTTAATGTTGTCCGGTTAAAGGGTGGCAATCCGTTTATCTTCGGAAGAGGTTCGGAAGAAGCAGCCGTTCTTAAAAAAGAAGGAATTGAATATGAAATAATCCCCGGACTTACAGCAGGTCTATCAGCACCTATTTACAGCGGTATCCCGATTACGCAAAGAGGCGTTGTAACTCAATGCGTTTTAATTACTGCACATGAATCTCCGGGCAAAAATGAAAGCCAGGTTGACTGGGAAAAATTGGCAAAGCTTAAAAATACAAACTTGATTATTTACATGGGTGCTTCAAGAATTGAAAAGATTTGTGCTGAATTAATTAAGCATGGAATGGATCCGGCAATGCCAGCTGCTGTTATAGAGAATGGAACACTCCCCTACCAAAGAACAATTACCGCACGGCTCGATCAAATCGCGGAAGAGTTTAGGAGAGAAAATTTTCATCAACCGGTTATTATAGTGATCAGCCCGACAGTATCTATGAGAAATGAGATATCATGGTTTGAAAATAATAAATATTTAATAGAAGAAACTTCTGAGGGCTGCTTAGTCAGTTTCCCCTCTCTACCTGCTTAAAGGGAACACATGAACATTTTTTATATTTATCTACCTGTTGCCGGCGTTGAATTCAATGTCCTTCTATTATTTGTAATTGGCTTTTGTGTTGGTGTACTTGGTGGTTTTTTTGGAGTCGGCGGCGGATGGATGATTACGCCTGCATTAAATATTTTCGACTTTCATATGGACTTTGCAATTGGTACTGGTTTTGCTACCATCTTTGGTCAATCTATCGGCGCAGTAAAAAAACATCAAAAAATGGGAAACATAGATTGGAAACTCGGAATGATTTCAATAATTACTTCTGTCATCGGATTGGAAATTGGTTCCGATGTTATAATCTCTCTTGAAAAAGTCGGCGAAGTTGGTGTCATCGTTCGATGGTGTTATATGTTTCTGCTTACCGCACTTGGGGCTTATATGTTTTACGATTATTTCGTCCTTCAACAAAGGCAAATAAAATTGAGGGAAGAAGAAAATAAAAGCGGAACCAAGACAGGGCAGAATGTCTCCAGAACAAAATTTTCCGAAAGGTTACATAGGTTTAATCTGCCGCCAATGATTTCATTCCCAGTCTCCGGCATCGATGGAGTATCAATCTGGATTATTTTTTTCATCTTCTTGATTACAGGATTTCTATCCGGTTTTTTAGGCGTTGGCGGCGGATTCATTATTGTTCCTGTTCTGGTTTATGTAATCGGTCTGCCTACGACAATTGCCGTGGGAACAAGCTTGATAACTGTTCTTTTCAGCGGTGCGTACGGCTGTTTTACTTATGCAATGAAGGGCAGAGTTGAATTGCTCGCATCATTTATAATGTTGATTGGCGCTTCAATTGGTGCGCAAGTCGGCTCGACTGCTGTTAAATATATTAAGGGTTATGGTATAAGACTGTTGTTCGCAATTACGATTATCTTCGCCGCACTTTCAGTTGGGACCGAGCAGCTATATAAATTGACAATGCAAGATTATTTCCAGATGATGGCAGCAATTGTTTTAATGGGAACTACTTTAAGCATGTCTCTTGTAATCATCTTAAGACTTGTAATGGAATCTAAAAAAGAAATTAAAAAATAACGAGAAGAAAAATTCAATTACAAAATAGACTGACAAATGGATTTATTTAATATTTCGTTACCAGTAGCCGGAATCGAGTTCAATGTTCTGTTATTAATTCTAATCGGATTCTGCGTAGGTGTGCTGGGAGGTTTTTTTGGAGTAGGCGGCGGATGGATTGTTACTCCGGCTCTAAATATATTTGGCTTCCATATGGCTTTTGCTATCGGCACAGACCTCTCGAATATTTTCGGGCAGACAATCGGCGCAGTAAAAAAACATCAGAAGATGGGAAACATTGATTGGAAGTTGGGCATCATTTCAATTCTCACTTCGGTTATCGGATTGGAAATAGGTTCCGAAGTAATTATTGCGATGGAAAAAGCCGGTGATGTCGGAGTAATTGTCAGGTGGTGTTACATGCTGCTGCTTGCCTGTCTTGGAGCTTATATGCTTTACGATTATTTCGTAATTCAGTCAAGGCAGTTAAATGAAACGGATCTGGATGGAAATAATAGTGAAAACAAAAAAAATGGACGAACTAAAATTTCAGAAAAGCTGCACCGCATAAATATTCCGCCGATGATTTCTTTCCCAGCATCCGGGATCGACAGCGTTTCTGTTTGGATAATTTTTTTGATTTTTTTAATCACCGGTTTTCTCTCGGGATTTTTAGGTGTTGGAGGCGGATTTATAATTATGCCGGCATTGATTTATCTAATCGGTCTTCCTACTACAGTTGCAGTTGGCACAAGTTTAATTACCGTACTTTTCAGCGGAGCTTATGGATGCTTTACTTATGCTCTCAAAGGTCGGGTTGAATTGGTAGCTGCATTCATTATGCTATTAGGTGCATCAATCGGGGCGCAGATCGGATCAACTGCAGTAAAATATGTTAAAGGCTACGGAATAAGACTTCTTTTTGCAATCATGATTATTTTCGCGGGCTGTTCGGTGGGCTTCGAACAAATCTATAAAATTTTTCAAATTAAATTTTACCAAACTTTTGCAGAAATCGTATTGATGGGAACTGCAATATTTATGACCTTCATGATTATTGCAAGGCTTTTATTAGAATCGAGGAAAGAAAAAACATTAAAAAATAAATCAGAATAATTTTCTCATTACTAGAGGAATAAATTATGGACATATTTAACATTTCATTACCGATAGCCGGTATTGAATTCAACGCCTTGTTGTTACTCCTGATCGGCTTTTGTGTTGGTGTCCTCGGCGGCTTCTTTGGTGTTGGCGGAGGCTGGATTGTTACGCCTGCATTAAACATTTTCGGATTTCACATGGCATATGCGATTGGGACTGATCTTTCAAATATTTTCGGTCAGTCAATCGGCGCAACAGTAAAACATCATAAGATGGGCAACATCGATTGGAAGCTGGGTTTTATTTCTATTGCTGCTTCAGTTGTTGGATTGGAAATCGGCTCGCAAGTAATTCTATTTTTGGAGAAAGCCGGCGACGTCGGTTCTATTGTAAGATGGTGTTATCTATTTTTAATGTTTGGGCTCGGCTCACTTATGTTCTATGATTATTTATCACAAAACCCGGCAAGACAAAAAGGGAAATTAGGACTATCAGTTGATCCCATAAATTCGAAGCCAAAAAAACCTAAGCGCAGCATCTCCGAAAGACTTCATAATATAAATCTTCCTCCAATGATTTCCTTTCCTGCTTCGGGCATAAGGTCAGTTTCTTTGTGGATTGTATTGTTGGTATTCTTATTCACAGGCTTTTTATCCGGATTTTTAGGAGTCGGTGGAGGATTTATCAGAATGCCGGCTCTTGTTTATTTGATAGGAGTTCCTACCGTTATTGCAGTTGGTACTGATTTAATGAGTGTTCTTTTTTCCGGTGCTTATGGCTGCTTTACTTATGCTATCAAAGGTCGTGTAGAATTTATTGCGGCATTTATAATGTTGATTGGCGCTTCAATTGGCGCACAGATTGGCGCCACAGCAGTTAAATATATAAAAGGATATGGAATAAGATTGTTGTTTGCAATAATGATTTTGTTTGCAGGCTGCTCTATCGCATTGGAACAAATTTATAAGATTACAGAAATTCCAGCATTCCAATCCACTGCCGGAATAGTTCTGATGGGAACTGCGGTGATTATGACGTTTATAATTATTACAAGATTATTTCTCGAAGTTAAAAAAGAAAAGAAGAATCTTAAATTAAGTAGGAACTAAAATAAAGGGTTAAGTTATGTCTATGAAGAAAATAATTACTTTGTGTTTGCTGTTTTTTGTTTTGAGTATCGCCTACAACAATTCATTTGCAAGTAGTGAAGTCGGCGGAAAGCAGGAAACATCATTAAATGAAAAAGTTGGCACCAAAAATCTCTCCGGCGTTAATCTTTGGATAGTCGAGCTTTACAACAATGACAGATTTATGTATGCTGTTGTAGTTGTTTTGGTAATGGCTGCCTTAGGCTCAATAATGGCTTTTGGAACCGATCTGGTGCTGAAGCATTTTGGTATTAACGTTTCTAGGATTTCGCATAGCGAATGACAGTACATAAAAAATCGGAAAGCAAAGTACAGAGGAAATTGAAATACCTCAGTATTTCTACGCGGGTGTCTATTCTAATTGGAATAATCATTCTAACTGCAATGGGCGCACTTTCTATCTTAAGTCTGATTAAGCAGAAAGACGATGCTATTAATTCTATCTGTAATAATACCGGACAGCTTAGCAGTACAATTGAAAAGATTTTAAGAGTCAGCATGTTGAAAAACCAACGTGATGAGATCTCATTATCTATTAGCAATATTGTTGATAAAGAAGATATTAAATCTATTAGGATAATCAATCATAAAGGTGAAATTAAATTTTCATCTGTTCAATCAGATATTAATAAGGACATTTCACACAGCGGTAAGTTATGCATAAGCTGTCATACTCAAATGCCTATCTCATCACGGTCTTCCTTTCCAAACATAAAAAATTTTCATCACTACAGAATTGATGATAAAAAATCGTTAGTCTATTATGCGCTGCCAATCTATAATGCACCTGAATGTTATACTGAAGAATGCCACGCAATTAATATTCATGATCCGGATAATGGTAGGAATTTTTCAAAAGTGATATCCGGTGAAAAAAGGCAAAGCTTTCAGGGCACTTCTTCGGGAAAAAAATCTTTACCTATAAGCGCTTCAGGTTCAACTACTTTTTTTGCTCATGACTCTTCACAAAAAATTTTGGGATTTATTGAAATAGAAGTATCGATAAAGAAAGTAATTTCCAGCATCGAAAATACCCGGAGGCAATTAATATTGTTGACTGTTTTGTTTGCTGTAATCGCATCTTTGATAGTTTATTTTTCTATCAGATATCTAATCGGGAAACCGGTAAAAAATATAGTTAGTGGAACTATTAGGGTTGCTCAAGGTGACTTTAAACATGAAATACCGCCAGGCAAAGCTGAACTTGGAATACTTTCGGAATCGTTTAATAAAATGCAGAAGCAATTAGTGCTGACACAATCGCAGCTGATCGAATCTGAGAAACTTGCTTCCGTAGGCAAGCTTGCCGATGAAGTTGCAAACGAAATTAAAAATCCGTTAACCGGAATTTTAATCTTTTCTGAAAGTCTTCTTTCAGAAATGCAATCAGGCTTTAATAATAATGAACACAACATTGCTTCAACCACAAAAGATCTTGAGCTCATTAAACAGCAAGCATTGAAAATAAGAGAAAGTATTAAAAATATTTTATCGCTTACAAAGCGTAAACCTCCCGTATTCAGCTCTACAGATTTAAGTAAAATAATCTCTATGGCTGTCTCCGTTGTAGAAAAATTTTCAAACTTTCGAAATATTAAAGTTATAACCACCATTCAAAAACAGCTTCCGGAAATTCATGCGGATTCCAATCTGATGGAACAGGTTTTTTTGAATTTACTTCTCCTTACTTCGGATTCAATGTCTGCTGGAGGAATAATTAATATATCTGCCGGAATCTTTAATAATTTTCTTCAGATTATTTTTTCCAGTACGGGCAGCGGAAAACGTACTGACATCGCAAAGAAGTTGACAAGCGAAGGCTTCTCAAAAGGTTTAAGTGATCCCGAAAAAGAAGAAATCAGCTTAGCGGTCTGCCAAAACATTATTCAGATGCATGGAGGTAAGTTAGAAGTTAATTCTGAGAGAATAGGCACCTTTATAACTATCGAATTACCGGTTGATGCATGAACAAAAAAATTAAGATGCTTGCAGTCGATAGCGAAGAAATCATCCTTAAATCCATCAGCAGAGCATTAAAGAGCGACAAATCAACAGAGTTTATAATTACTACCTCAACTACTTCGCTCGATGCATTGAAGCAAATTCGCGAAAACACATTTGATTTAATAATACTAGATCTTGCCTTACCCGGAATGAATGGCATTGAAATTTTCAGAAGAATAAAAAATATTTACCCTGAGATTCCGATAATAATTATGTCAGGATTTTCATTTTCAGGAATTCATTATAACTTAGGCATGGATGAAATTGCAGTTAATGAAACTTTTAGTAAAGCAGCAGGTTTTTTGTTGAAGCCATTTACAACCGACGAAATTAATACTCTCGTAAAAAATATAGTTTCTAAAGACATATGAAGCTACTTAATAGCATATTAAAAAGTAAAAAGAAAACTGAAGAGACAATTTCATTTAAAGAAAAACTCCACCACTTTCAGATATTATTATCATCAAATGATGAAGCTTTAAAACAAATGAGTAATCTCAGCGATCTCCTAAACTCAGGCAGACCTTTTTCCAAAGGAGAAATACATGCAATATTCTCGGACATTCTCAAGAATACAGAAGATGTAGCATATCATCTTTTCCAGATGTGCGGAGGAAAATTTAAGACACTCATTACTCAAGTCGATAAGATTAAAAATAAATGTTCGGAAATTCTTGCTCCAGGATCGTTTTGTCCGGACAGGTGGAACTGTATTGAGCCGGATTGTAACGAGTGTGAAAAGAATGAATCGAATGCAAATGAAATTTCAGGAAAGCCATATTCATATAGAGTTGATGAAATAACGATGAACCACATTCGTGAAGTAGGCGGTAAGATGAGCAGGCTTTGCGAGATTCATAACAAGCTTTTAATTCCTATTCCTGACGGCTTCGCAATTACTACAAGGTTTTTTCAGGATTTTTTAGCACATGGAGATTTGTATTCGCAGATTGATCAAGCTATCTCATCAATAGATTTCAACGATAATGCTCAGGTGCAGCAGATCAGCCAGGTAATTCAGGCAATGCTAATTTCTGCACCGATCCCCAGTCTTATCGAGAAAATCATTCTGAACAACTTTGAATATTTATCCGAAAAACACGGCGAAGTTTTGGTATCTGTCAGATCAAGCGCCATAGGTGAAGACGATCTTCATCATTCTTTTGCCGGGCTGCATTATACTGCGCTTAACGTTAGTAAGGCAAATATTATAGATGCTTGCTTTGAAGTATTAATATCTAAATATCTACCGAGATCACTTGTCTATAGATTCTTAACCGGTTTAAGAGATGTTGATATGCCTATGAGTATCGGCTGCATGCAAATGATTGATGCAGAAGCAAGCGGTGTGCTGTTTACGAAAGATCCTTTAAGCAATAAAGCTGGAATTATTATCCATGCTGTAAGAGGGCTTGGTACAAAAGTAGTTGACGGCAGTGTTACGCCGCAAGAGTATATTGTAGACGCCTCGAGTTATAAAGTTATTCATTTCAATCCAGGTAATCAAAATTATAAGACAGTACCAAGAACAACAGACGGCTTACACGATGTAAAAATACAAGATGAGATTATAGGCAAACCTTGCTTATCAGAAAAGCAGGTAAAAGAATTGACTGAATATGCATTGAAAATTGAAAATTATTTCGGCTCCCCTCAGGATATTGAATGGACAATCGATAAAAACGGAAAAATGTTTATTCTTCAATGCAGACCTTTAGCTGTAACGGAAAAAAATACAACAAAAATAAATAAAAAGATTTCATCATCAGAATTAAAATCAAAACATCCAATAATATTAGAAGGAGGTGTGTGCGCCAGCCCTGGAATAAATTCCGGAAATGTATTCGTACTTAACAGGACAAAAGATCTTGTTAATTTTCCAGCAGGAGGTATTTTAGTTGTTAAGAAAGCTTCTCCTGAAATAATCGGTATATTGCATAAAGCATCCGGTCTTATTGCGGACATTGGAAATACGACTGGACATTTGTCAATTATTGCAAGGGAACTTGGCATACCGGTTATTGTAAATGCAAGCGAAGCTACTTTAAAGCTCTCCAATGACATTGTAATTACAATTGATGCAGATGAATGTAAAGTTTACATGGGCAAGGTAAACGAGTTAATTGATTGGTATAAAACTACAGCCGTTGAAAAAAATATTTTTGCCAAAAGTCCGATGCATCGCATCTGGCAAAATATTTCCAAGCTGGTTATTCCTTTGAATCTGACTGATCCAGGCGCATCAAGTTTTTCACCGGAAAATTGTAAAACGTTTCATGATATTACCAGGTTTGCACATGAATATTCGATGAGAGAAATGTTCTCGCTTTATGAATCAGCAAAATACGAAGACGAACATGCATATCCTTTAAAGTTTACTGTCCCGCTGGACATTCATGTTATTGATCTTGGCGGCGGGCTAAAAGATATTAAAGGGAAAAAACAAATTATTCCAGATGATATCATTTCCGAACCTTTCTTATCACTAATTAACGGAATGACTGCACCAGGTATTAAGTGGGCAGGACCTTTGCCGATAGATTTAAAAGGTTTTGCAAATCTTCTAATGTCAAATGTTGTTGACTCTAATAGAGGCGACCGGGACCTGGGGAGCAGAAGTTACGCTATTATTTCAGATTGTTATTTGAACTTTTTCTCAAGGCTTGGTTATCACTTCTCAAGGCTTGATGCTTATGCAAGCAACGAATTAAATAATAATTATATAAACTTCAATTTTCGCGGCGGTGCTGCAGATCCTATCCGAAGAATGAGAAGGGCACGAATAATAACAAAGGTTTTAGAGTCTTTAAATTTTTCTGTTTCACTTAAAGATGATCATGTTTTAGGAACGATAAGAAAAATTCCTTCCTCTTCTATATTATTATTATTATCAGAAATAGGAAGGTTAATGGGCGCGATACGAAATGTAGATGTAACGCTTACTAATGAAGAAAGCATTCAAAAATTTGTTGATGCATTTCTTCAGGGCGATTCCTCGCCAGCAGCAAATTTTAAATAAGTTAATAAACTCTAAGCAGAATTTAGGACTGAGGTAATTTTATGGCAATAATAACAATTTCCAGGGGTACATTTAGCGGTGGGAAAAAACTTGCCGAATGTCTCGCTCAAAAATTAGGATACAAATCCCTTAGCAGGGAAATCTTGGTTGAAGCCGCAGAAAAATATGGCATCTCTGAGAAAGAGCTTGTAACAGCTATGAAGTCGAAGCCGGCTCTAAAGGAACGTTTGTCTTTAAGTATTGACAGGTTCCGCTATCTTTCTTTTATACAAGCAACTTTGTGTGAATATGCAAAAAACGATAACATAGTTTATTACGGACATGCCGGTCACTTATTGCTAAAAGGTGCTTGCAGCGTAATAAAAGTTAAAGCAATTGCAACTATGGAACAGAGACTCACCTTCGCAATGGAATGCAATAATTTATCCCGCGAAGAAGCAGCATCTTACATTAAGAAAATGGATACATACAGAACCAAATGGACAAAATTTCTTTATAATATTGATTGGAATGATCCTTCGATGTATGATATTATTATTAATTTGGAAGATGTTTCGATTCAAACTGCATGCGAGATTGTAAGCGCTATGACTAAAGCTCCGGAATTTATTCTAACCCAAGAAAAGAAGAATGCGCTTACCGATCTAGCACTTGAGAGCAGCGTAAAAGCCAAGCTTGCGGCAAATAAATCTACAAAAGATTATATGCTCAAGATTTCCTCAAAAGACGGTAATGTTAAAATTTACGGGCGGGTTAAAAACATCCAAGAAGCAGAAAGAATAAAAAAGCTAGTAAGTGAACTACCGGGTGTAAAAAGCATTGATTGCAGCTGTAACAATTATTATATAAACGACAACGTAATTGTACAATAAAAATTAAATACAAAATTTATTCAGAAAGAAAATGTTCCTTAGCCATTTTTGTTCGCCCCTTCTTTGTTATAGAAAGAATAGCCGAAATGAAATTGAGTACTGTAAAAGATATAATTACAATAATGAAGCCGTGCATAAAACCGTTCTCTTTAATTTGATAAGGTACGCTACCGGTATTGATGTGCTTGAATCCTTTTGAACTAAGATAAGCTGCAGTTAATGAAGTTAGTATAAGTCCCGAAAGGTCTATTCCAAAAACCCGTCCGCTTGCCCTCATCATGTTTAGTATTCCCCCTGCACTGCCTAATCTTTCTTCAGGAACACATCCCATAACTGAACTGTTGTTGGGTGGCGTAAACAATCCCATTCCAAGCCCTAGCAAGGCGAACTCGGCAATTAACACACCGGCATGTGGATTCATTCCAGAAAAAATCAAACAGAAAGAAGCAATTGCAGATATGAACATGCCTGCAGAAGTCATCAATGCCGAACCATATTTATCCGACAGCATTCCTGCTAAAGGTGCAACAAGCGACATTGTTATGGGTATTGGTGTTAGCATTGCACCTGCAGTAAATGCAGAAAATTTAGCTACGTTTTCTAAATAGAAAGGCATCAGGAATAGTATACCGAACATAACATAATAAGAAAAAAATCCCGTAATATTTCCTGCCGTGAAGTCATATATCTTATAAAGTTTAAAGTCCATCATTGGATATTCAAACTTCAGCTCCACGGTAATAAAAATTCCAAAGAAGATTATAAATAGCGACAGATATGTCAAAATGGTATCTGATTCCCAGCCTAACTTTCGTCCCTCATTAAGAGCAAGCACAAGAAACAATAACGCTGCGGCAAACGTAGCGCTGCCGGCATAATCCATCTTTTCTTTAACTTTTATTTTTTTATCCTTCGGAAGTATAAGTAATGCTGCAAATGTTCCGATGATGCCAATTGGTACATTCACATAAAAGATAGAGCGCCAATGAGTATCGAATAGATTCAATTTAATCAACAGACCACCGAGGAAGGGACCAATAGCCATAGCGATTGCCTGCACCGCACCCTGAATTCCAATTGCTTTTCCAAGCTCATTTTTAGGAAATGATTGAGTTATGATTGCAATAGAGTTAGCCTGAAGCAGACCGCCGCCTATTGCTTGGGTAATTCGAGCAATTATCATAAACTCTATATTTGGCGCTACACCGCACAATGCAGAACCAATAGTGAAAATGATAAAACCAAGGTTGTACATTCTCGTCCTGCCAAACATATCTGCTAGCCTTCCGAAGAGCGGAAGAAAAATTGTAAGAGTGAGCATATATGCCATAGCCACCCATTCATCAAGCGAAAGTGGGATGTCATAGTATTTTTTGAGAGTGGGCAGTGCAATATTTTCAATACTAACATCCAGAGCAGACATAGCAGCACCGATAAGTACAGTCATCAATATGAACCAACGCCAGTTTCTAAGAGATGAGAAAACGGGATGAGGTTCTGTGCTTAAGGTAATTAATCTCTTCAAGAAAGTTCACCATTTCTTTTCTATTCCATGAGAAAATGCTCTTTAGCCATTTTGGTTCTTCCCTTCTTAGTCATAGTCAGAGCTGAGGATACCAGACATAATCCGGTAAATATGATTAAAACAATTACAAAGCCGTGCATAAATCCATCCTCCCGAAGCTGGTGAGGTACATTAGGTGCATTTATATGAAAGTATCCTTTTGAGCTTAAATATGCTGCTGTTATTGAAGTAATGATTAATCCAGACAAATCTATTCCGAAGACATTTCCACTTGCTCTCATCATATTTAGAATACCTCCAGCACTCCCGAGTCTGTTCTCGGGTACGCTGCCCATTACAGAACTATTATTTGGCGGAGTAAATAAACCCATTCCTAATCCTAAAGCTGCGAACTCTGTAATTAGGATAGCCGTATGAGGAGTTCTGGAACAGAAGATTAAACTGAATGAAGCCATTGCACAAATCAGCATGCCAAGCGATGTCATTATTTGTGGTCCGTATCTATCTGAAAGAGATCCTGCGACTGGGGCAACAAGGGACATTGTAATCGGTAAAGGAGTTAACATAGCTCCCGCTGAAAATGCTGAGAACTTCAGTATGTTCTCAAGATAAAATGGCATTACAAATAACAATCCGAATAAAACATAGTAAGAAAAAAAGCCAGTTAGTATGCCCGCAGTGAAGTCATAAATTTTATATAACTTAAAATCCATCATTGGACAATTCCGTTTGCATTCGGTTATTGTGAATATAAAGAATAATATTACGAAGAGAACCAGGTAAGCAATGATAGTCTCAGATTCCCAGCCTAACTTTCGCGCCTCATTTAGAGCAAGAACAAGAAACATTAAAGACGCCGCAAAAGAAATGCTTCCAACATAGTCCATCTTTTCTCTTTTTTTTGGCTTCTTATCTTTTGGTAAAATGAATAATGCTGCGAGTATTCCGAGAATACCTATCGGGACGTTAATATAGAAAATAGAACGCCACTGTGTACCGAATATATTTAGGTTTATAAGCAAGCCGCCGAGAAATGGTCCTATTGCCATTGATATTGCTTGTACCGAACCTTGAATGCCTATTGCCTTGCCGAGTTCGTTCTTTGGAAAAGATTGGGTTATAATCGCCACAGAATTAGCCTGAAGTAAACCTGCACCAACTGCTTGTATAATTCGTGCAGTTATCATAAATCCAATGGTAGGCGCAACGCCGCATAATGCAGAACCAATAGTAAATATTACGAAACCGAGACTGTACATTTTTGTTCTTCCAAACATGTCTGCAAGTCTTCCAAATAGCGGAAGGAAGATTGTAAGTGTAAGCATATAAGCTATCGCTACCCACTCATCAAGTGAAAGAGAAATATCATAATACCTCTTCAAAGTCGGTAGCGCAATGTTTGCAATGCTTACGTCAAGAGCGGACATTGTGGCGCCAATCAGCACTGTTGTAAGTATAAACCAGCGCCAATTAGCATTTGATGAAAAGAAAAGATGTGGTATTACCATCATACAAATCTCTCTTTACTAAATTTCATTTGTATGCCTCAATCCAATAGTTAAATGATAACGGCACTACATAAGATAGGCTTTAATTATACTGATGCAGCAACATTGTTTACAGTTGATTGTTCTTGTATGAGATAGTCTTTAGTACTGCTTCTTACTGCTGCAACGTACAAAGCTAAAGGTCTGTACAATAAATGCGACCACTTTCCGAAGGGCACTTCTACCACAAGCATGGGGACAACAATTACCAAATGAATCATATACGTGTAGTAAGTTGTCAGGGGCAAATTTATGATTCGAAAGATATGAAGGAGAATGCCGCTTAGCGCCGAGAGAAAAAGTAAGATGGGGAATAACCAATCCGAAAAATGACTAAACAAATGCATCTCTGTCCGCTTCTTAATTCTGTCAATTATAATCCAAGCAGTCGATGAAAGCAGCACAATAGTAGAATAGTATCCTAATAGGCTTGTCCAATGAAGACTAGTTCCGTTAACCTGGAACCAAGGCAGAAACACAACAACAAGTGTAAACATTATTGCGTACCCGCTTACAAGAAAAAGATGACGAATCCAGTTGGTATTTGAATCGCTGCTGCCGCATTTCCCCCATTGCTTCTGGGTTATACCTTGAATAACAAAATGCGGAAGTTTTTTGATGTAAAAGCTGAAAGGAATATTCTCATCTCGTGTCAATCCGAAGAACATTCGTGAAGCATTGCTGAGTAGAAGTAATGCTAAAACAATCGCCATTATTCTATCACCTAAATCTACAATATCAGCCGGCGCAAACTTATCCAACATTACCGTAGTCAATGGTGCGTTTCCGGATTGCGCCAACAATCCAAAACCAAAATTCTGAGGAAGTGTAAACAAAAGTATTATTACCGCTGCAACTGCAATCAGCACTCCAATTTCCCAAAAGACAGAACTGTACATTAAGCGCGAAAGACCTGTCCAATCATAGCAGGAAGTCAAGTATCTGCGCAGATTCATCATTGTTTCACCCGGATTACCTTTTCTTGGACACCGCTTCGAACAGTCACCACAATAAAAACAAAGCCAAGGGGAAGGATCTTTCATCAATTGTTCCTTTAAACCCCATTGAGCCAGCAGCATTTGTCTTCGTGGAAATCCGTACTCTTCATTTGAAAGCTGACATACTGAAGTACAAGTTGCACACTGGTAACATTTCTTCAGATCGCCGCCACCATTTTCTTTTAAATATTTTATTAACTGCAAGTCGGGCTTTAATATTTTTCTTCCGCTCATAACAGTAGCCTATTTTGATTTACTTACTTTCATTGTTCCCTCGCCAAACAAACAATACCTAAGCCAGTTTAAACCAAACAATAATAATTCTTTATCATCTTCTTTAATTTTAATTATCGTATCTTCATTGATTTCAAATCTTTTTAGAAACGAACTTTCGAAGACAAATTCTCTGAACTTATCTATATTATAACAAACAGTATAAAACATTTCTTGTTTCGCAGGCTCAAGTTGTTTACCTTTTTTAAAATACTCATGCAGGGAAATTTCTTTAAATTGATTTCCCATTTCAGAATAATCTTTAACCTCTTGATCTTCCATCCATTCTTCTACAGTTTGAAGTCTTTGTTCTTTATGCCCCTGACAAACAGGTTCATCAAGAATAAAATAAAATTCTTCATCTCCAGTTGTTCCATTTTCTTTTGGCGATGCTACACCAAGAGGAAACATCCTGCAGGACCATGGTCTATCTTCATAAACAGAACAACCTGAATCTCTAACAAACGGACATGACTTATTTTCGTCCTGCTCCATTTTTAACATAACCACAGGATGATTTTGTTTTTCATCAATCGGAAGAAAAGTATATTTATCCAAAAATTCCTGGGATGATATATGAAGATGATTTTTAAGCCGGATAATATCATATGGAGTTAAAAAAATATTAACATCGGTACAGCATTTATTAAAACAGTTAATATCTTTGTGGCATCTAAACTGGAATTTGCTTTCCCTGTTGAGTCTCGGAAATTCCTTTAATATCGTTTCTTTTAGTTTTTCAAGTTCATCCATTTATTTCACCTTTGTAATTAGGTTGCGTCGCTCATGCGTGCAACATCAGATTTAAGTAACTATAAAATTTTTCAAGGCATCGTTTGACCACACAGGTAAAGGTCCGGACTCCCCGTTGGTCGGATTTATTCTATATCGATAAGAAATATTCTGATTAAATTTGGATTTCATCCAATCCCAACCATTAACATAATAAGCGCATTCATCATTGAAACACACATATTGGAACTCGACGTCCCATGAGGTATCTGGCGGGCACAACCACTTTTTTAAAGGTTGTTTACAGTGCGGACAGATTTTTACTTTCTCTTCCATAGATCATTTACCTATTTATTGAACATCATGAATCGAAAGTTGAATATTGAATACTAATTTGAGAGAATATTCAATGTTCAATTTTCAATTAAGATGAAGGGAATCCGGATTGTACCGGATTCCCTTAACATTGAGTTAATCAAACGATGTCAATTCACGATCGAAATGATCGGTCTTGAAAAGACATCCCATTTATCTGTTTTAGGATCCCATTTCATGTTGACGAATACCTTCCAGTCTTTTTCATCCATTGAAGGTTTATCGGAACGGAAATAGTAACCGGGCCAGCGGGTTTCTTCTCTGAAAAGGATTGCTCTGACATGAGCTTCCGCTTGCCACATTCTGTGAATATTTTCCCAGCATCTCATCAGCTCGTGAAGATCTGATGCTGCAAGGTTCTGAGAATCTTCTTTCAGATAACTGAGAAGATCCAATCCTTTTTCAAGAAGGCTCTTGCTTGTTTTGAATTGCGAGGAAACGCCGCCTGCATATTCATCCATAATTTTTTGAAGCCTGAACATGAACATCTTTGGCTTAATATAATTTGGATTAACTTCAGGATCGCTTGACCCCTTGCTGAACTGATTATAAACCTCAAGCGGTTTCAGTATTTCATTCTTCAAGGCATCGATTTCAGCTTGATTATATTTAATAGCGTTCGGGTTATCAACTATATAATCAATAGCTGCCTTTGCAGCAATACGTCCCTCTGCATGTGAACCAGATGAAAACTTATGGCTCGATGCACCTGACGCATCACCAGCACAGAAAATACCTTTTATTGTTGACATATTTGGATAACCCCAGAAATATTCTTTAGGAGCTAGATCTTTTGGACCGCTTACCCATGCACCAGATGCACCGGAATGCGAACCGATAAAATAAGGTTCAGCTGCTGCTATTTCCGACGATTTCTCTTCAGGTGCAGTATTTGTGCCTGCCCAAAGAATTGCTTGCGATATCGTCATATCCAAGAAGTCTTCCCATGCCTCAGATTCCAACTCCTTCAATTTTTTCTTCGCAGCTTTTTCATCACCGGATTCGGAAGCTATTTTCTGTATTGCTTCTTCTGTCCTCATATAGATTGGACCTTTGCCGTCCATTACATCCAGCATCATCAGCCAGTTACGAAGATTTGCTGGTACAGGTTTTACTTTTCCATACGGAACCCATTTCTCCAATTCGGGTTTTCTTTCAGCCATATAATCTCCGCCTTCTCCATTGGTAGCGCGGGACTTGAATAATAAGAACCAAGCGCCAACTGGACCGTAAGCATCTTTAAATCTTACAGGAATAAAGCGTACTTCCTGGCAAGTCATCTCAGCGCCTGCTTTAAGAGTAAAATATGCACTCGAACCTGAATTCCAAGGTGGATACCATGCTCTACCAAGTCCTTCACCTGATGAACGCGGCTTGAATACGTGGACTGCGCCGCCCATTGCGACTAAAACAGCCTTCGCTTTGAACACAAAAAATTTCTCTTCGCGTACACTGAATCCAACTGCACCAACGCAAACATCACCGTCCATTATTGGGCCAACAATGAATACTCTTTCGTAAATGTTTTCTGAACCAATTGCGTTCTTTGCAGCCTCAGCAACAACTACTTTGTACGATTCTCCATTTATCATTAACTGCCATCTGCCTTCGTGAACATAATTACCGTCAGCATCTTTCCAGATCGGTAATCCCCACTTTTCAAAAAGATGAACAGTGGAGTCCACATGACGCGCAATGTTGTAAACTAAATCTTCACGGGTAATGCCCATTAAATCGCTACGGACATATTTAACATAATCTTCAACGGTATTTTTCCCGTCCTTGATTCCTACATACTGATTAATAGCAGAAAGACCCATAGCAACTGCACCGCTTCTATCAACTGCAGCTTTATCTACCAATGTAACCTTGAGCCCGTGCTTCTTTCCCCAGTATGCTGCTTCAACTGCTGCACCACAGGCTGCCATACCGCCGCCGACAATTAATAAATCGGTATTTACTTCTTCAGTTTTGAAATTTGCCATAATTTTTTTCCCTTCCTTTTAATTCTTAATTGTTACTACTTCGGGAAGACCTAAAGACTGCGGCTCGCTAAACAGAACTGGGCTCTTAAGGTCATCATTACCAGTGCTCCATCCACCGTCCGGTACTGCTTTACCTTCCTCTGTCGTACGGATTGGGAACTTGAATCTTTTTAAAGTACCGTTGCGGAATTTTATTGTCCACATGATTGAATCGGTACTTCGCATTGGTGTTACTGTTGCTCCAAGGGGAACGAAGTCAGCATAACCGCGTACTTCAACTGCCTGATTAGGACAAATCTTTACACAGTTGTAGCACTCCCAGCACATTTCTGGTTCGCGGTTAAATGCTTTCATCGTATCCTTGTTTAACACCATCAAATCGTTTGGGCAGATGAATTGGCAAGCTGTTTTATCCAGCGCCTTACATCCGTCGCATTTATCAGGAATTACATAACTCGGCATTATTTTATCTCCTATTTGTTATTAACAAAGATATAATTGATTTCTTTTTACTTTTTGAATTCTGAAAAAACTTGATTGAAAAGTTCTTTGTTTTTCAATCACTTATTATTTTTAATGTTCACATCACCGGTAGCAAACTGATGCATCTTGATTTCAACTTTTTCTTCCAGAGTTGCATAATATTCTCTTAAGATTGCCAGCACTTCAGGACGGCTGAATTCTGCAGGCACATCGCCGTTTTCTGAAAGAGCTTTCCTAAGAGCTGTACCGCTTAAGAATAACCTGTCTTCTTTTTTATGAGGACATGTCTTCATGGAAGCCATACCGCCGCATTTGAAGCACCAGAAAGTCCAGTCAATTGGAAGCGGCTTCAACAGCAGCGAGCCTTCGGGAATTTCATAAAAGATTTTCTGCGCATCAAACGGACCGTAATAGTTTCCTACACCAGCATGATCACGACCTACAATAAGATGTGTGCAGCCAAAGTTCTGTCTGAATACGCCATGAAGCAATGCCTCTCTTGGCCCAGCATAACGCATATCAAGAGGATAGCCGCCGCAAAGGACAGAATCTTTTACAAAATAATTTTCGACTAAAACGTCGATGCATTTTGCTCTTACTTCGGCAGGAATATCACCTGGTTTTAGTTTACCAACAAGTTGATGAATGTATAGACCATCGCTTACCTCAAGAGCAATCTTTGCAAGGAATTCATGCGAACGGTGCATAGGATTGCGAAGCTGTAACGCAGCAATTGTTCTCCATCCACGTTCAGCAAATATTTTTCTGCTTTCTGCAGGTCTTTGGTAGAGTCCTTTAAATTCTTCAGGAAAATAACTTTCCGAAAGAACCTTTACAGGACCGGCAACGTTCCATTCTAACTGCTGCATAACCATTTTAACACCGGGATGTTCCGGATCTTTGGTAGTAAATACCTGCTTGCATTCAAAGTCTTTATCGATCTTATATTTTTCTGTAACCTTCATTGTAGCCATGATTTCATTTGTCTCATCGCTCACTAAAGTTACTTCTTCATTTATCCTTAACGACTTTGCAACTTCATCTGAAACAGACATTGTTATTGGAATAGGCCAGAATAAGCCGTCAGACATTTTCATGTCGGCGCAGACGCCTTTCCAATCATCGTGTCCCATAAATCCGTTTAACGGAGTAAAGCCTCCTATACCAAGCATAATTAAATCGCCTGTTTCGCGGCTGGTAATAGAAATCTTTTTTAACTTACCCGCTTTTTTTAATTCTTCCTCTTTCTCCTTCCCGTTGAGAAGAAGAACTTTCAGTTTATCACTTCCATGTGGTTGAATTAAGTTCGAGCTGCTCATAATGTCTCCTCGAATTAATATTTAAATTTTATTTTTAAATTATCTAATAATTTGCTACTAAAAACTTATGCCACCTACGAAGTAAAAGCAACGCGATTAGAGATTTTGTAACCAGGTTGTTGTTCAAAATAACTTCACATTCCTTTGTACGGATTAGCTCCGATACTTCGCATTTCTTCAACAAAACTGTTAAATATTTCCGGTATTTTATAATACTCATCAATCGAAAGAGTAATAAGCTTAACTCTTTCAGGTTCAAGAACAAGCTGCTTTAATTTCTCGCGAACATTTTCCATTCTTTTATTTGCAAGTTCACTGCCTCTTATATAATGACATTGATAGTCGTCTCCGTACTTACAGCCAATCATAAGGATTCCATCAAAGCCTCTGGACAGAGCATCGGCAATCCAAACGGTATTTACAGAGCCAAGACAGCGGACAGGTATAACTCTTACGTTAGGATCATAATGAAGCTTGTTTCTGCATGCAATGTCCAGCGAAGGATAGGCATCGTTCTCGCAAAGGAAAGCGAGTATTCTCGGCTTATCTTCATCTTCATCCGGTATTTCTATTGACTTAATCATCGATGAAATCATGTTGATAGAATAATCCTTAAAAGAAATTATTCTCTCGGGACAAGCACCGAGACATATTCCACATCTCCGGCATCTTTCAATATTAGGCAGCGGCGTACCTTTCACGTCTTCATCCAAAGTGCCGAATGGACACTCTTCCGTGCACCGCTTACATTGAGTACAGCGTTGAAGGAAAAACTCCGGATAAGATTGGTCGCCTGACCTTGGATGTACTGCCTTTCCTTCTTTTGCTGTATGAATGAGTTGAATAGCCTTTAATGCAGCTCCGTAGGCATCAGCTTTACTCATTGATATATCCATTGGAGCTCGCACAGAGCCTGCGGCATAAATTCCGGTACGCCTTGTTTCATATGGAAAGCAAATGTAATGAGAATCAGGAAAGCCGTATTTCAAAGTAGGCAAGTCAGTTCCTTGCCGGTAAGTTAGATTTAATATCTTGGCACCAACTTCCGCCGAGGCAGCAGCTTTTTTCCCGTCAAGAGTTTTTTCTTCTACAGCAGTATCAACTTCTGATTCAATTTCTCCAACCAAAGTTGATGGAACCATTCCGGTAGCTAGCACAACAACATCGGATTCTATCTGAATTTTGTCTCCGAGAAGAGTATTATCAACATCAATCCTTAGCATACCGTTATTAGCTCTATTTATATTTATAACATCTCCCTTTGTTAGGAAAATATTATCTTCGGATTGAACCCTTTTGAAGAAAAGTTCTTGCTGCGCAGGCATTCGGATATCTCTGTAAATAATATAGACGAACGCATCAGGAAACTTTTCCCTGATATACAATGCCTGCTTTAAAGATGTAGCACAGCACTCCGATGAACAATAAGGAAGATGCTTTTCATCTCTTGAACCTGCACATTGAATGAAAGTTATACTTTTAATTTGCTTGCCGTTAATAATATTTTTTCTGCTGTTAGATGTTTTGAAATTCTCCTCCAACTGAATACTTGTTATTACATTATCAAATATACCGTATCCTAATTCACTGAGTTTACCGGGATTGTACGGCTTTGCACCTGTAGCCTGAACTATTGAGCCGATAATTAATTCTTCTTTAGTAGATTCTTTGATAAAAAGTGAAACATGAAAGTCTCCTGGTTCACCTGATATCTTTTCAACCAAACATGATTTAAATACTTTTATCTTTTCATGAGATTCAACTTTAGAAATTAAATCTTCAACCCCAGTTGGTTCAAGCTCCTGAAAAGGTGAATGAGTTGGTGCAATCTTATATTGCCTGCCAATCCAACCACCGAGTTGATTTTCTTTTTCGGTTAGTACAACATTAAATCCGGCATTGGCAGAAGCAAGTGCCGCAGTCATTCCGGTAAATCCTCCTCCAACCACAAGCACAGTATCATTTATCTCTTTCTTGAATGCTTCCGGTGGTTCGCAATTTCTTACTTTTGCAATGCTCATTCTAAGATAATCTTCAGCAAGCATTTGAGTATCTTCGTCGTTTGGCTTATGGCTCCATGCAACTTGTTCTCGTAAATTAGTACGCTCCACAAAAACCTTTGGATCAAATTTAAAAACGTCTGATAAAAATCTTTGCGAACATGCGCCTATTACTACCCGGTTTAATTGTTCGCTTTCAATATCCTTTTTTATCATTTCAACGCTTTCTTCGCTGCATAACCAGGGATTGATTTTACAAACCGGTATTTTATTTTCTTTTACTGCAACAAGGTCCAATTTTTCGCAATTAATGCTTTCACCAATTCCGCAGCCCGAACAAAGATAAACTCCTACTTTCGTTTCAATAGCCATAACTTTAATTCCTCTTAATATTTTGAATAGCCTTCAACACTGAGCCGGTTGCTTCCTGAACAACCGAAGCAACATCCTTTGGTTCAGTAATTACACCGCAAGCATATTCACCCGGATGCTTCATTGCAGGTTCGCCGCTGCAATTAACAAAGCCATTCTTATCAATCATTAATTTATCTATAGGCAAATTATTTGTCGAAGGTTTCATACCTGTTGCCAACACTACAAGTTCTACTTCATTCTTCATGTACTTACCGGTTAAGGAATCTTCTGCCTCTACAATTAAATTTCCGGTTTCATCATTCAATGATACTTTGCCGACTTTACCACGATGAAAATGTACTTTGCTGTCACCCTGAACATTCCGGTAAAAATCTTCATGGAAACCATTGGAACGGACATCAATATAATGGACATAGATTTCGGCATCAGGATTTTGTTCTCTTATGTATCGAGTATGCTTTAGAGAAGCCATGCAGCACACCGATGAGCAATATTCCAAATGATTTTCATCCCTTGAGCCGGCACATTGAATAAAAGCTACACTTTTAACTTTTTCCTTAGTTGAAGGTCTAAGGATTTCACCTTTAGTTGGACCATCAGCAGCGGCAAGTCTTTCCATCATTAAGTTAGTAACCACATCCGGATATTTTCCGAATCCTAATGTATCTAATTTCTGAGCATCATACGGCTCCCATCCGGTTGCCCATATAATTGAATTGACTTCGGCAGTAAATACCTTTCCGTTATCGTCAAGGTCAATTGCATTATATTTGCATACCTCTACGCATTTACTGCAGCATTTACCATCGCAGTTTTTCTTATCAAGAACATATTTTTGCGGGTATGCATTTTCATAAGGAATATGAATACATGGGGTCTCATCCATATTCATATTGAAATCGTTTTTTCTTCTTCCCTGGCAGACTTTTGCACATTCACCGCATGCAGTGCATTTGTCATTTATATACCTAGGTTTCAGATGTATGTTTACTTCGTGCTTGCCTGAAGAAGTTAATACATTTGTGGATACTTCCGCCAATGTATATAATTTTATCAGGGGATTTGTACGCAGCCTTCTGATATTTATTTCCAATCCACAAGAAGGCGGACAGAGTTTTGGAAAATATTTACTGAACTGCGCTACCTTACCGCCGATGTAAGGCTTCTTCTCAACTAAAATTACACTCAGCCCTGTTTCGGCAGCTTCAACTGCGGCAGTAATGCCCGCAATTCCTGCGCCTACTACCAATAAGTCGGCTGACATATATTCCTGATTCATGATTCTTTCCATAAATTATTCATAATACCCTACAATTGATTTAATAACCTTTACAGATTTAACTCCTTCAACTTTTGTCAGAACTTCCTCAATGTCATTTGCCCACATGTTTGACCCAACTTTGGGAGTATCGCCTTTTACTATCAAGGAACCGGAATCCACATCGGCTTCAATTTCAACATCACTTCCTTTTGTCCGAGTTGATTGCTGCAAGTAACACCTTGCTTTAGCAGCGAGATGCAGATTTTTTAATACCTTTATCGATTCAGGTTTAGATTGGAATTCTTGGCATGAGGCAAAATTTGTAAGCAGTCCGGCAGCGGCATCTATTGAAATTTTTTCAAGGTTTAATACAATATCATAATGCTCCGGATCCATCCAATTAACACCGTATAAAAAATGAGACCACTTACTTCTCCTTTCATCAATCAACTTTATGTATGAAGTGACTTCCTCTTTGGATTTACCTCTCTCACTCATCAGAGCTTTAATCCTATATTCTAATGGTGCTGTCAATAATACCCGGAGTACAAAAGGGATATCACTTAAAAGAAATTGTGCAAGATGACCGTGATAAATTATACTACCCATTAATGCAAAATCCAACAGCGCAGTTTGGAAGCAGGCTAAATACTGCTTTTTTCTATCGCTCATTTTATCCCAAATAGATGGAGACTTTTCGATAAATGATATGTCCCCCAATCCGCTTTCTTTTATTCCGTATTTCTCACCTGCTTTAATAACATCTTCCCTGGTTACAACTGAACAGTTGAGCTTTTCGGATACTGTTTTAGCTAACATTTCTGTTGCGCTTAAAGAGCCTCTGGAAATTGTTATAATATTCATAAAGTCTCCAATGTTTATAGCTTTTGGTTTAATAAATTATTTCAACTTCATCTTATTCAATCATTATGCAATTTTCTTTTCACAACCGGCAAACTTATTGATCTTGCTATACAATAAATTTCCGCCGCCTAAGTATGCAATATTTTTATAACCATGATTTTTGAAAATTCTGACAGATTCATATGCTCTAACTCCCTTCTCGCAAACAAACATTATTGGCTGATCAATGTCGAAATTTCCTAAGTTCATTCTTAGAATAGACAAAGGGATTTGAACTATTTTATTTGAATTTTTATCTCCTAAACTAATTGCAACTGAGGAGTCTATCTCTGATAACTCGCGTACATCGATAAATGTTCCCTCAAACGAATCGACCTTCAGAGGACTAATACATTTTAATCCTTCTTTTTCTTGATTGATCGCCATATAGCCGAGATAATTCAAAGGAGAAATTGGATTTGAATGTGCTGGAGTGTATGCATGTTCAAGGTTTAGGAGGTCTTCAACTTTTTTATTTTCAGCAAGCAATTCTGAAAACACATCAATGTATCTAGTAACTTCACCTTCACCGACTAATTGCAAACCAAGAAGCTTCATGCCGGATAATTCGTAAACAAGCTTTCCTAAAATATTTTTCGAATCAGGATGATAATCAGGTCTATCATACCAGCAGCCAATTACGCTGCCGGTTTGGTAACCTAAAGCAACGGCTTTTTTCTCAGTTAGTCCGGAAGCACAAATGATATTTTCAAATAATTTTAGAGAAACAGTTCCGACGGAACCCTTGAAAATGGTATAGCCATTATTCGAAGAATTACTAGCGATAGAATCTGCAGCAGTTCTTCCCATCCTGTTTGATAGAGAACCGAATGAAAAATAATCAGGCTTACTCGTAACTAAATTTTTAATTTCAACACAGTCGCCGGCAGCCCAAATATTAGGTTCACTTGTTCTCATTTGGTCGTCCACAACAATGCCGCCAAAACTTCCTACCTTTATATTCGATTCTTTAGCCAGTTTAGCATTCGGCATTACTCCAAGATTGTAAAAGACAAAATCGGAAGATATTTTTTGTCCGTTGTCCAGAGATAATAAAGGAAATCCTTTTTCATCAATTTCTATTTTGCTGACTGAAGTTCCTACCATCAACTGAATATTATCATGTCTAATGCAGCTCTCCACAAAGCCTGAAATCTCCGGATCCAGAATGGCACTGAGAATTGAATTTTCTTTTTCCACCAGAATTGTTTCAATTCCCCAAAGTGAAGTTAGAGCTTCTACCATTTCGCAGCCGATAAAGCCTCCGCCGATTATTACGGCTTTTTTAATTTTGCCTTTTTGTGCTGCCTGCCTAAAAAATTTTGAATCCTCAGGAGAATGAAAAGATGAGACTAATGGTGAAGAAGGAAATGGAAATTTAGGATTTACCGCTTTTGAGCCTGTCGATAGAATTAAGTAATCGTAATTAAGTTCAAACTCTTCACCGGTTTTTAATTTTTTGCAATATACTGTTTTCTTTTCAGTATCAATTCTCGGGACTTCTGTTTCAATTAATACATTAACTCCCTTAACATCCTGAAAAAATTTTGTATCCCTTAAGAGTCCATAGGAAGTTTTAGTTAAATCTGATAAATCATTTAAATCCCCGGAAGCGAATAACGGCAATCCGCAACTGCTGAAAGAAATGAATCCGCTCTTTTCAATTATCGTTACCTGGTAATCCGGACATAACCTGTTCAATCTTGCCGCGGCTTTGCATCCTGCCGCCATCCCGCCGATTATTATTACATTTCGCATTTGAACATATTACACTTCAATTTCTCTTCTTATAGAAAGAGCAATCTTATAAAAGATAGATATTAAAAAGATTCCAATAGCCCATATTCCCAGAGAAATAAATGATTCAGGAATTGTGGGCCAGTACTGAACAACTTTACCAAATGGAGTGGGAATAAATCCAGTTATAACGAGCCCCAAGCCCTTGTCAATCCAGATTGATAAGAAAACTATTATACTTGTTATAAAAAGTATTTTATTATTGTTGCGCAATTTTGGTATAATCAGAAATAATAATGAAACAATAGAAAGAAAGGCAGAAGTCCACATCCACGGAACCAACCTTGCCTTTCCGTCAAGACCTTCATAAAGATATTGCATATGCGAAACATGGTCCGGTATTCCGCTGTAAAATGTGGTAAAGAATTCCATCAAGATGAAAAATACATTTAGACACATTGCATAAGTAATTATCAATCCCAATTTCTTAAGCGCTTGTTCACCAGGATCAAACTTTGTCAGTCTTCTTAATACTAAACATAAAATCACCAGCAGCGCTGGACCTGCAGAAAATGCCGATGCTAAAAATCTTGGGGCAAGTATTGCTGTAAGCCAGAACGGTCTTCCGGCAAGACCGGCAAATAAAAATGCAGTTACAGTATGGATGCTTACTGCCCAGGGAATTGAAATTATGATTACAACTCTTATCCATTTTGGCGGTGCGATTGATTTATGTTCAGCATCCAACGTAACCCGTGTAATAATTACATTTAATATAAGATAACCGCTTAATGCAAGAACATCCCAAAACATTAAAGAATGAAATGTGGGGTATAAAAAAATATTTGCAACTCTCATTGGCTGACCTAAATCCACCGTGACAAAAAGTATGCACATAATAATTGAAGCGATAGCCAGGAATTCACCTAGTATTGTTATTTTTCCAAAAGCCTTATAGTCGTGCAGATAATATGGAAGAACTACCATAACAGCAGAAGCAGCAACTCCAACAATAAATGTAAATTGAGCTATATAAAGACCCCAGCTAATATTCCTGCTCATACCGGTAATTCCGAGTCCATAATTAAACTGCTTCATATAAAAATAAAATCCGGCTGCAATTATAATTGCAAGCAGAAAGAGCCAGCTCCAATATTTCTTATTTCCTTTTAGTGCATATTCTAACATTGTTAAACCTTACACGAGATAATAAATTTCAGGATTTGTTCCCAACTCGGGTTTACGCCTTATAGAAAAATTTTCTTTTAATAATTTTCTCACGTCCGATTCCGGATCATTGAGATTGCCGAATGCTAAAGCTTTTTCGGGACAAACTTCAACACATGCAGGAGGCAATCCCTGCGATAATCGCTCATCGCAGAATTCACATTTCTCAACAACACCCTTTGTTCGTGTCGGGAAATCAGGATTGATATTTTTGATGAATGGTCTCGGATCCCGCCAGTTGAAGCTTCTCGAGCCGTACGGGCAAGCAGCCATACAATATCTGCAACCGATGCACCTGTGCCAATCCATCATTACAATTCCATCTTCGCGCTGGAAGGTTGCCTGGGTTGGGCAGACTTCAACGCATGGCGGATTATTGCAGTTGTTGCAAAAGACAGGGACATTTTTATTTTTCAGAGCATCACTCAAATAAAAATTCTCCTGATCGACAAATGCATTTTCATACGGTTCTTTCCATATCCATTTTATTTCATCTTTGCTTTCACCGAAATTAGGAATGTTATGGATTTTGTTGCATTCATCGATACACTTTGTGCAACCTTCTTTGCATTTTCGAAGATCAACAACCATTGCTAATCTTACTTTGGAATCAGTTTTTACCGCAGTGCCCTTTTTTAGTAAACCAGAATTTTTAGAAATTAATTGAGCCGTTGAATCTTTAACTTCTGCTGGGATAAATTTACCTGCAGTAACTCCCACAGCGGTTATACCGGCAATCTTTAGAAAATTTCTTCTGCTCTTATTCATTGCATGTTCTCCGGCTTATTTATTTCTGTATGACATTCCCAGCAATACGGAGTTTCGCCAATGTAACTATGACATTGATCGCAAAACTGTGCTGAATTAGCATGACAATTCAAACAAGTGCCTGTTAGGCTCATATTAAACTCTTTATGGTCAGGAGATTGATAAGTTCTGTCACCCAATCTTACCACTTCGTATCGCCAATCATTTAATAATACCATATGATCAGCACGCATATATTCTAATGTATTAACGCATACTTGCTGATCGGCTTTAGTAGGTAAAACCAACACTGGTGCTTTAAGTGCTTCCTTTCCGCCAGAAAGATCATACCAAAATGGCGAAGTAAATATTCCTGCAAAGATTATTAATCCGATAATTATTTTTCCAGAATCATACATTTTGTTTCTCATCTCCTGCTAAAGGTTCGCCGCGCAAATCTGTAGTGCGCTCCTTTTCGCCTTTCATAATTAAAGCATTGCCGACCAGCTCATGCACACCGCCAACATCCACTCCACCGACCCAATAATCCATAAGCGGAGGAAGTGTTGCCTTATCAATTGCACAGATGCATCCGAGGAAATTGACGCCATACTTTTCCTTAACATACTTTACAGCATTGGCTCTCGGCAGTCCGCCCCGCATGCGCATTTCCAGATTTTCATCCGTACCTAAGCCTGCGCCGCTGCCGCAGCAGAACGTCTGCTCTTTAATCGTATTATCCGGCATCTCAAAAAAATTATTGCAGGAATTTTTTATCAGGTAACGCGGCTCTTCAATTAAACCTAATCCACGCGCAATGTTACATGGATCATGATATGTGATGCTACGATGGTCATTACGACTTTTGTCCAATTTAATCTTATTATTCTTAATAAGATCAGCAGTGAATTCGCAAATGTGAACCATCTTAGTTGACTTTGTATTTTCAAATCTGGTACCGGTAATCGGCGAGACAGGCACTTCAAGAAAATCAGCCGGACCATTCAGCGTATCCATATATTGATGAACCACTCTCCACATATGTCCGCATTCGCCGCCAATAATCCATTTGACTCCAAGCCTTTTTGCTTCTGCATACATTTTCGCATTTAGGCTTTTCATCAAATCATGAGATACAAATGAACCAAAGTTTCCACCCTCCGATGCATAAGAACTCCATGTATAATCCAAACCTATTTCGTGAAATAGTGCAAGGTATCCAAGTAAGGTATAATAGTGTGGTGTACCAAAATAATCTGCCGATGGTGTAATGAAAAGAATCTCAGCGCCTTTTTTATTGATCGGGGCTTCCACCCGTACACCGGTAATTGATTCAAGTTCATCGACAGCAAAATCAATGCTGTCTTTAAATCCGTGTGGCTGGATACCAAGATGATTGCCTGTTCTAAAGCTATTGGCAACCGGTGTAATGATCCAATCTATATTTACACCGACTAAATTAAGAAGCTCCCTTACTAGTAATGTAATTTCAGCGGTGTCTATTCCATAAGGACAGAAGACCGAACACCGGCGGCATTGAGTACATTGGAAAAAATAGTAAAACCATTCTTTAAGAACATCGATGGTCAATTCACGCGAGCCGGAAAATTTTCCGAATAGTTTTCCTGCAAGAGTAAAATCATTCCTATAAATTGATCTTAAAAGCTCAGCTCTAAGCACCGGCATATTTTTAGGATCTCCCGATCCAATAAAGAAATGACATTTATCCGCACAAGCACCGCATCTTACACAAATATCCATAAAGATTCTAAGCGAGCGAAAGCGGTCTAACCGGTCTTTTAATCCTTCAAGAATAATCTGTTTCCAATTTTCAGGAAGCTGCCAATCAGGATCGGTTGGCTGCCATTTCCTAGGATTCGGCTGCTGAAGATATTCCACACTTTTAGGACTACCGCCGTAATTAAAAACGCCATGTTTAAATTCGACAGACGGATCAAGCCAATCCTTCTGCTTTGGTTTATAATCAATACTGCCTGCTAATTCTTCAGGCTTCAATTTTTTTTCAGCCATGAGACTAATTCAATTCAAAATTATAAATTAAAAATTCAAAATTTTTTAGCACCTCATTAATAACAGAGGTCTATTTGACCATCGCTTTCCTTCAATCCAACAAAAGATTATCAGCAACAATCCACCTACTCTTTCTCAACTGGAAGTCCGGAGGCTTTCATCTTATCTCTAAACTCATCTTCATACTCTTCATAAGTATGAACACGAACCGGACGATTCCAGGGATTAATATGTCTTACCATCCTGCTGTTGTTTGCCAAATTTCTTGTAGGAGTAAGAAAGATTCCCGGCATGTGCAATAGCTTACTGAAAGGGAAATATGTTATCAATGTACATACAAGGAATAAGTGAATATAAAATAAAACGCCTATCCCATCGGGAACGGTTGGATGAAAGCTGAATATTCCAATTGCAAGTTCTTTCACTTTTACAATATCAACTCTGTCAAAGTATCTCATCAATATTCCGGTTACAGCTATACTTAATATCAGGAACAGCGGGAAATAATCGGATGCTAAAGAGATGTATCTTATTTTTAAATCGGCTACTCTTCTAAAGATTAAATAAAGCAGTGCGAGTGTAATCAGAACATCGGAAATGTATAACACCGGCAGACCTATTTGAAAAAAACCATCGAGATTTTGAAGAGCCAGCACAAAGGAAGGAATTGGTTGCATAAAGAATCTGAAGTGCCTTAAAAAGATAACTAATATAGACCAATGGAAAACAAGTGCACCTAGCCAAAGATATTTATTACTGCCGTAAACCAGTCGTGGTCCGTTCTTAAGTTCCGATTTTGTATTTCTAAACAACGACCGGAAAAATAATATTTCAAGCAGCATCCTTCCTATAACGCCTAAAGTCGAACTCGGACTTTCAAGCTTACTGCTTTTAATCCACGGTAAAGACTTCTGCTGACCGGCAACAGTAGGAATATGAAATGGAACCGGTGACTTTGCCCATTTTATTACTTGCAGAATTATACCAAGAATAAAAATCGTAATTGCAGTATATGGAATAATAACACCGAACAGGAAATTAAACTTGATTAAATCAACTCCGACTATTGCACCAGCTATCAATATGAAAACCGCTGAAAGTGAAAACAGTACATTTATCAAAGTTCCTTTTTTCGCCAAACTCCAGTGCTCCATTATTCCGGCGCTCCATTCATTTCATTAAAAAGTAATCTTGCTTTTAATTCTTTCACTCTGATCTGAAAGATTTTTTCTCTCGCGTCCATGTACAAATCAAACGCAGCTAAAGCCATCTCATCAATTGATGAATCAATTTCCATTAGTTCCTTAGAATCCATTCCAGCCTTAATTTCAGATTCAAGTTCGTTATGAATAGTCTGTTTAAGCAGAAAAATAAAACCAATTGCCTGCGATGGCGAGAATTCCTGAACCGCTCTGATCTTTATTAGATCCGATAACGAAGCCTTATAATTTTGGATACTGCGGCTGCTTAAGAGTTCGTTAAAAAGATTTTCAGCGCAGTTAGTAATTGAATATCCAACCGGATTACTAAACCTATCCTTCTGTGATTTTAAAAATTTAGTAGTCTCTACAGGATAGCTGTTATCAATAGACTGGATCCACCTATCAAGGATTATTGATTTCTTATTTGATAATAATTCTTTAAGCATTGTTCCAAGCTTTCACGTTCATCTTCATTAACTTTCATCGTGATGACCGAAGGCTGCCAATGATGCCGCGGACTTCATCGGAGAGAATTGAACATTCAGTTTAAAAATACAATAGCGGCTGCCTTCGGATTAAAAACAAATTTGCTTTTTACCTGAAGGCATCCTTAAGCAACTAAATCTATACGCAGCCTGTCGGCTTAGCTAAACCTGCAACTTTGCAAGCGCCTTTAGCCGGACCTGATGGATATAGCTCATAAATTTCTTTAAGTGAAAACCCGGTCTCTTTGCAAACCTTTCGAATCATCGGTGCAATTCCGAATTGCTTGTAATAATCCCTTAGGTAATAAACTATTTTCCAATGGGATTCCGTCATATCGGTTATATCTTCGGTTGTAGCCAATGCTTTTGCAACTTCTTCATTCCATTGCTCCGGCTTTTGGATAAAACCGTCTTCATCCACTTCAATCTTGAGATCTTTATATTCGAATATTGGCATGGTTCCGTCCTATATTTTTTGTTAATGATATTTTTAGTTTTCTTATTATAAAATATTTTCTTAAATGATATTCGATTCTTGATAATGGATTCTTCTTAAGAATTCTAGAATCAAGTATCCAGCGTCTGGATTTATCTCATTTCAATGTAACCGCACGGACAATTTTCCGCGCACTTCTTGCAGCCTTTACAAAAATCTAATTTGAATTTATAAGCCTGATGTTTGATTAACGGTTTTACAATCGCCTGATCCTGGCAATAACTCCAGCATGTACCGCAATCGAAACATGATCCACAGCTCATGCATCTCTTAGCTTCATCAATAACCTGCTGCTCGGTTAAGGTAGAAGTAATCTCAGCATTCAAGTTGCCTAATCTTTCTTCGGGCTTTAGCTTGAACGGCTCATTCCTAAGCTTACTTTCATAATAGTTCAGAATAACTTTATCATGAGTAATTACCGGAGGCTTTGTTGCAACTTCAGGCTGAATATTTTGGAATCTATTGTGTATAGTCTCCGCAGCTTTTCTACCGTTGAAGATTGCAATTGTAACCAAGCCAAGTTCAATATCATCGCCGCCGGTGTAAGTATTAGGAATTTTCGTCGCGAAGTTTTCATCTGCCTTTATCCAATCTTTACCCTCGTGAAGACTATCCAGCCCCGTAAAATTAGGCTCCTGGCTAATTGCTGCAATAACTGTTGTTGCATCCAAATCAAAATATGAATCAGGGATTGGAACTGGTCGTCTTCTGCCGGAAGCATCAGGTTCGCCTAATTCCATGCGCTGACATTTCATTTTAGTTATAGCTTCGCCGTTCCTCTCAAAATTAATTGGTGCGGCTAAGTATTCTATTTTTACACCCTCTTCTTCGGCGCCAAGTATTTCTTCTTCAATTGCAGGCATTTCTTTTTTCGTCCGGCGGTAAACAATCGTTACATCAGCACCCAGCCTTCTTGAAACTCGTGCGGCATCTATTGCAGTATCGCCGCCGCCGACAACTAAAACTTTATTTCCGATTTCAACTGTTTCGCCTGAATTAATTTTGTGCAGAAATTCAGTCCCGGTAAAAACATTCTTTGCCTCTTCATTCGGAATCCCGAGCAGCTTTCCTTTGTGAGCTCCAATTCCTACAAAAATTGCATCATAATTTTTTTGAAGCTCATCATAAGCGATGTCTTTCCCAATAATCTGGTTGCACTTAATTTCAACTCCAAGATCTTCAATTCTTTTTATTTCTTTATCAAGAATATCCTGGGGCAACCTGTAATCCGGAATTCCATACCTTAACATTCCGCCTGCTTTCGGGAAGGCTTCAAATACTGTTACCTGGTATCCTTTCCTTCTCAATTGATAAGCGCAAGACAATCCTGCCGGACCCGCACCAATGACGGCAACCTTCTGCGGATAGGCTTCTTCGGAGGTCTTTTTTAATTTGAGGTTATTCTCTAAAGCAAAATCACCAACAAATCTTTCCAAGTTATTTATGCTGACTGCACCGTCTTTATAATTCCTATTACATTGAACTTCACATGGATGCGGACAAACTCTTCCGCAAGTTGAAGGAAAAGGATTTTTCTCAGTCAGTATTTCCCATGCTTTTTCAAATGATTCCTTATTGCTTCTGCCGCAATCTTCCGATTGACTAATCGTAGTTAGAAATTCTCTTATGTTAGTTTCATTAGGACAGCCGTTTGAGCATGGTGCTGTCTTAGGAACATAAACCGGACGAAGTGTTGAAGTTTCAACCGCAGAACCGCCTGGCGAATATGTTCTTAATCCTCCTAATGGTTTTGACTTTTTTACAATTTTTGCCATTAACTAAACTCCAATTATCAACTATGCAATCCTGTTAAAACAGGATTGGCTAACCTTTTTTTAAATTCGTGAAAACTCTTTGCGCATTTTATCATTCCGGTTACCCATTCCGGTGTTGCTAGGGAATGCACGTGCAGATAACTTGCGAATACGTTTTTATAAATTAAGCCGTCCCTGCCGTCAAGGCATCCGCAGCCGCGCGAAACTGCAAGACAGCTCTCTAAGCCTGGATCATATTCGCTTATTTTTGAATAGTGAAATTCATGTCCCTTTATTACTGTTCCAATTTCATAAAAAGGATTTTCACTATCGACGATCATTTCGCTATATCCGTGTCCCTGGGGTTTATCATTCATACTTATTACTATAGGCAGTACCCCTGAAAGCGAATATTTTCTTTCTTTCCAAATTATTTCACTTGCAAGGTACATTAAACCGCCGCACTCGGCATAAATAGGCAATCCGTCTTCCGCCATTTTTTTTATAGCGGCAATCATACCCCTGTTCATCGAAATCTTATTGAGATTTATCTCGGGAAATCCCCCGCCTATGTAGAGTGCATCAAGGTCATCAAAAAAAGTATTATGAACGGAAGAAATCGGAATTAGTTCCGCACCTTCAGCACGAAGCATTTCAAGATTTTCAGGATAATAAAATGAAAATGCCTGGTCATGGAAATAACCGATTTTAACATCCACCGGCTGATAACATTTTGGTTGAATTAAATCATCAACATTATCAAATTCAAATGAAGGTGCATTTCCGGCAATCTCAATTACGTTTTTTACGTCTAAGTTATTTTTTACAATTTTCTCTAATTCATTTAAGAAAGAAGAATTATGCTCGAGCTCGCCTGGAGTCATTAATCCCAAATATCTTGAAGGTAAAATTTTATTGCACGGCAGTTTTGGAATTGCACCTATTACCGGCACACCAGTTATCTCTTCAATTGATCTTCTGATAACCTTTTCGTGCCTGTCTCCTGCGACTCGGTTTAATATTACTCCTTTAATATTCAAATCCGGATCCATGGTTTTACATCCTAAAATAGATGCGGCTGCCGTTCTTGTAACTTTGCAAACATTCATTATAATTATAACCGGAGATTTAAGAAGCTTTGCAAGCTCTGCAGTGCTATAAATTCCTTTATCATCTACTCCGTCAAACAGTCCCCTATTGCCTTCGATGATATTTATTCCATCGGTACATGCATTTTTATAAAACGAACCTTTCACTTTCCGGTCACCCATCATGTAAGTGTCAAGATTCCTTGCAGGTTTACCAAGAGCTAAACTCATCCAGGCAGCATCAATATAATCAGGACCTTTTTTAAAACCGGAAACGTTCATGCCTTTGTTTAAGAAACAAGAAATGAGTCCGCAGGAAACAGCAGTCTTGCCTGAGTCTCCTGATAATCCACTGATTACAACTCTTGGAAAATTTTTATCGTTCATGGTTTACTAATTAATTCTGTTGAGGCTTCTAAAAAAATGATTCTCGATACTTGATTATGAATCAAGCATCGAGTATCAAGAATTGCCCTAACAATTAATTCTGAGCACCTTCTCTATGAGGAATTTCAATAAAGCTTCCTCCGAAATAAGTATAGATGCATTTCCCGCTTTCAATCAGTTCCCTGATTGCAGACTTAGCTAAAGTCTTGTCGCATCTATCGCCAAACAATTCCAAGACAGCTTTCGTCAGATCGGTTGCTTTCCATTTTTTTTGTCCCATACTATCTTTAATCAACCTATACATAGCATCGGATACTTCTTCAACTTTTACTTGCTCAGCCATAATAACCTCCTAATTAATAAGTTAAATGTGCCGATCGTTTAAATGTTAAGCCGGCATGCTTAAAGTCATCAATATGCTCCTTCTGGAACGGGATGCCGGTAAGCTGGAAAAATCTCGGCCAGCCGATTCTATTTATCCACTCGCCCATTCTCTCGTAAGGTCTAGCATTCTGTGCCCAAACCTCTACCAGATTTTTTACAGCATCAACCACTTCAGGCCATCTCGGCGGATTGTTTGGTAAGAACGGAATAGCAAGCTTTGAGAACATAGGTTCACTTCTTGCATTTGATACTTTTCCGCCAACCCATATTGAAACTCCGTCATTCAAAGGATCGTTTAACGGCATTGCCGGGCAAACTGTGTAGCAGTTTGCGCAGAACATACAGCGCTCTTCAATAACCTCAACTGAAGGCTGACCTTCATAAGTCGCCGGTTTAATTGCTGCTGTTGGGCACGCAGAAACAACCGAAGGAATTTCGCACATTGCTTTCAACTTGTCGCGTTTCACTTTTGGCGGACGACGATGAATTCCAAGTATTGCTATATCTGAACAGTGAACTGCACCGCACATATTTAAGCAGCATGCTAATGCTATGCGAAGTTTTGCAGGCAGCTTTGTATCGGTAAAATACTCTATCAATTCATCCATTACTGATTTAACCACACCGGATGCATCGGTTGCAGCAGAATGACAATGTACCCAGCCCTGTGTATGGACAATACTAGATATTGAATTTGCAATACCGCCAACCGGATGACCTAAGGCTTGCAAATCTTTAATCAAAGGTTCGATTTTCATTTCATCCGAAAGTAAGAATTCAACGTTATTTCGACTTGTAAATCTTAAGTATCCGCCGCAATATTTATCGGCAAGGTCAGCGTATTTCCGGATTTTTTCAATACTCAATAATCTGGGAGATCCGGCTCTAACAGTAAATAACTTTGCGCCGCTTTCCGAAACATGCACCATCACTCCAGGCTTTAGTACTTCGTGATATTTCCATTTGCCATAATTTTCTTTAATAATAGGCGGTAGAAATTTTTCATAATGAGGTGGACCTATATCGGTTATCCTTTTCTTTTTTTCTTCAGCCATTTTTTTATTCCTTATTGAATGTAATTTCTAAAAATAAATTTATTTATCTTCTTCCTGCTCACCGGATCCTTCATCATCCTCTTCGAAATATTCTTCGTAAAAGACGTATGGATTTTCTCTAGGATGAGCAACCATTTCAGGCACAGGTTCAACACCAATTGCCTCGAGAAAGTTACCCATTCCAACTCTTTGAATGAATTCACCGACGCGTTCACGGTTCTTACCATTTTCGGACCAGACTTCATGGATTTTATCAACTAAATCAATGAGCTCGTTATATGGTGGTTCTAGTTTAATAAATGGAACTAAGACAGATGATAGCAAGGCTCCTTCAACAATAGGCGCCTTTGCACCGATCAGGATGCAAGCTCCGCGGTCTTTGCCGGGTGCAAGAGCTTTAGGCATGGCATTTATACAGTGCATGCATTTAACGCAGGCTTTGTTGTCTATCTTTAATTCTTTCCCATCCCATTCCATACATTTAGATGGACAATTACCTACAACATCACGCTGGATATTTAAGCCTGACTCTGCGTATTCCGTAACAGCCTTTTTATCAATCTGAATATCATCGCGCCATGTTCCGATGATTGACATGTCAGCTCTTGCAACTGATGCAACACAGTCATTCGGACAGCCAGACATTTTAAATTTCCACTTGTAAGGGAACGCCGGTCTATGAAGCTCATCTTGGTAATGCATTGTTAAAAAGTAAGTGAGCGCCATCGTATCATAGCAAGCCCATTCACATCGAGCTTTACCACAACAGCAGCTTGGTGTTCTAACATCAGAGCCGGAACCACCAAGATCGAATCCTAACTCAGTCAATTCACTGAACGTTGGTTCCAATTCATCGGTCTTTGTTCCAAGGAAAATCATGTCACCAGTTGATCCATGCATATTTGTTAAACCGGAACCGTGCCTTTCCCAGATGTCGCATAATTTTCTTAATACATCAGAAGTATAAAACCAACCGGCAGGCTGGTTTATTCTAATTGTGTGGAAGTGAGAAACGTTTGGGAACTCTTCGGGTAAATCTGAATATCTTCCGATAACTCCTCCGCCGTATCCTAGAACTCCAACAATTCCGCCGTGTTTCCAATGTCCGATTTTCTCTTCATAAGAACGTTCAAGCTGTCCCAGAAGATCATTAGCCATCGGATTTTTTTCGGCAGCACTTTTAATTTCTTTAACGAAGCTTGGCCAGGCGCCTTTTTCAAGTTCATCTAATTTCGGCGTCTTGCGTTTTTCTTCAGCCATTTCAACTCCTTTAATTTTTTATCCGGTTAAAACTTAAAGAAGCACTGAGGTAAACTCAATCAGAAATTTGGTTTTGTATTCTTGGTGTTGTGTAGATTTTTCAGATAGGAATATGCAAGGATCTGACGGCAAGTTCGACAACAAATTTTTTCATCTCTGGGCTGTCAAGAGGCAGGTTTAACGGTATAGGTAAAGAACCGCAGTTAAAATTTTTGAAGTGAGTTTCACATGGATGTTGAAGGTATAATGAAAGTCTGCTGAAGCCGATCGGCAATGGAACAAGCATCCACCAGGCTATCCAGCCGTTTATTATTGGCAGAGGATCATATTTTATCATGTGGAATTTTTCGAATCTTTTTTGAAACGCACTGCATAGACCTTCAAATCGGATGCTCGGTCTCCTCTTTATTCTTTCTTGAATACGCTCCATAAAATAATCTTTGGAATCAAGCACTATCTGCTTCATTCTTTTATCTTTGAATATTACAAGATAATTTGCAAACTGGTAAGAATGATTTGTCTTGTAAGCATTTATTGCATCCAAAATTAATTTTTTGATATCTGGGGCAAAATAAAGCTCATTCTTAAGCTGCTTGTCATAGCATGCTCTCGTAAAATTATTAAAGCTGGTGGCATATGGGAAAACGGTTTTTAATGCATCGTTTATTGTCTTAAATCCATATGACATGAAAGTCGGACAGACAAATCCTCTGCAATTCATCCTATCCAGCAGTCTTATCCATACATCTGTTGATTCCCCCTTACCGATTTCATAACCGAGCACTACAGTTGATAAAGCATCTATCGCAAAAGCAACAAACATAGTATGCTCTTGATTGTTGCCCATGTTACATTTAAATTTTTTACCGACAAGATGAATCAAGCGTGCCTCATGCTTTGGTGTGCAAGCATCAAGATAATCTTCCCACGAAGAACAGCCTAATAAATATTCTCTTATTTTTTGATTAATTCTGATTGGAGAGCTATGATAGATAGAACGAAGGTCACGATAAGAATAGCCGCTTAAATATGCTTCGGTAAGAGCACCGATGTCTGTTGTCTGCCGTTGAATTTTATTCGGCACCCACGTCTTATTACAGAACATACATCTATAACGTTGTATATCGGCAGAAGTTTTTCCGTGCTTGATTATACTTGAGCTATTACAAAAAGGGCACTTGATATTTTGGTCACTGCTGACGTACATAATGGAATTTCAATTCTTTCCATATTTGAAATTCCAAATTGCATACCACAATTAAAGGATATAATTATTAGTAAAATGAAAAGATTGTTTTAAATGTTTTCCAAAACTGAAAATTTCTTGTAAGTGTTGAGAGAATCATTTTAAATTAATTCGGAATTGTATTGCAAAATATCTTTTGTCATTTATTAAATGTTCTCAGAGCAGAATTGTTGCCATATGTAAAGCATTCTTTAAATTCGCTTTAAGATATTTTTATTCTATCCAAATGTAATTTTTTATTTCACCAATTTTTCCTCAGGAAGAATAACATTGTTAAATTTTGGAGGATTGATTTTCCATTTAAGTCCTGCTGCTAAGCTTTCAGGAAGACCGTTGCTTCCTTCCGGATATGTTTTATGACAGGTAGTGCATCGCGCAAGATTAGGTTTGTCTTTTAATTTTTTTGACTCCGCGGCATGACAGCTTACACACAGATCATGCATGGCATCAGTGTATGAAAGAGCATAAAATTTTTCTTTGCCATTTTTTACTTCTGCTGCAAATTTGTAAGAAGGATGACAAGTTGTACATTTCTTTGCTGATCGCAGGCTTCTCGTTTCTGCAGGTGTATGACAGTCTTTGCACCTAAGATTAGCACCGCTTTTCGCTGCATGCCAATCATGATTGAAGAAATTAGTTTTAGTATACATGCTCGAATGACATTGCCAGCAATTGCTCTGTTTTTCCAAAGGCAAACTCAGATGATGACATGCCTGACAACTGTCTATGCTGTTTATAGATAATTCATTATTGCCATAGCTAATAGAAAGCGAGACATTATGATCCTTCAGCCAGGCAATATGAGCTTGATGAGGAAACTTAACAAACCGGTCGTCTCTATTTCCGTTGATGAATAATGTGTCAAAGCCTGAGGCAGGATTGACTTTAACATTTTCAATACCTTTGCTGTGCAAGCGACTGCCAGGAATTAAAAACATTCCTACGGCAAAGCTCACTACAAAAGCAAGTGAATGCGTCGTTAGTGACGAAACATCAGGATTACCAAGCCAAGTCTTTGATGAATAATCAAAAGATGGAAGTGTATGCGGAAGCGCATCCGGTTCCTTTGGCTGAATATCCCACACATTAAAATGTTCTATCGCAAATAAAAATACCAAAGCTGCTACCGAAATAATTCCAAGGCTTATAAAAATTTCGGTCCACATTGGAGTGTATGAATCTCCAGTTGCACCAAGCATTGCTAAACCGCCGATATCAATTCGATTAAGAACGACTCCAACAATTACCATGATTGAGCCGGTCCATTGTACTTTGCTGTTTCTGGAAAATTTTGGAACAGCAAACAGTATGGCAGGAATAATTGTTGAAATTAATAATTCAGTTATGAAGAGAAAACTTTGCCAACTTCCGTTAAAAATCATTGCAAATTTATCTTCAACAATTATGTCTATCATCTTAACCAAAAAGTAAGTTAATAGTACCCAAACAACAGCTCTGCATAGTTTGGCAATAATATCCGTTTCCGGTTTGCGTCTATAAATCCAATGAGACAGCAAACTTTCAAAGGTTATCATCATTAAACCTAAAGCAATAGCAGAAATAAAAAATTCAATCGGTAAAATGCTTGTATACCATAACGGGTAAAGCTTGAAAGGCATTATTAAAAACAAGCTTCCAAGCGAAGACTGATGAAGTGTTGAAAGCATTATTCCGAGAAGAACGAATACAAATCTATATTTCATCAAAAAATTTCTAATCCTGGCATACCTGCTAAAATTCTCCAAGGGCACCGGACTGAATTCAAGAAACAGCACAGTAGTGTATAGCATAACGCACCAGCCTACTTCGAAAAGCGGCGAATGAGGATTCCAGTAAATTATCATGTGCCAGATATTCCACGGTAATCCGAGATCAATAAGTAAACTAAATACAACTGCAACATAACCTAAAAAAGCCGTTAACACTGCAGGCTTTACAAGGGGATGAAACTCTTCGCGCTTCATAATATAGAAGATCGCAGTAATAACAAAGCCGCCCGCAGCTAAGGCAACTCCGCCCATTACATCAAAGCCAATCCATAATCCCCACGGCGTTCTATCGTTTAGGTTTGTCGTAACGCCCAAGCCGAAAATAAATCTATTTAGAGCAATAGCTGCTGCAAAGCCTGAAATTAACCACAAAATAAGCTTTGTATTTCTCACTCTATTCATCTGCAGAATCCTTCTTCTTATTTTCGTCTTTGGCAAATTCCATTCGCCGGCGGATAATCCAATTTAGTCCTAACATCACTCCGCCCATTCCGACAAAAGCAAACGGTACTGATTCCATAGCAGTCTTGGTTTTATCGGGAAGCGGTTTGTTGCCAATATTTGTTGGATAAGATAGAAAACCTAAATCAATATCTGAAAGATATAAGACTGAAGTGCCGCCTGCTTCATGCTCGCCCCAAACTTTGTTTATATACTTGCCGGGATTTTCTTTTATTCTTTGATGAGCTATTTTTAATAACTCAGAGCGTTCGCCAAAAATCGTGGCTTTCTGCGGACATGCTTGTGTACAAGCAGGCTGCTCACCATCTTTAATTTTATCATAACAAAGAATGCATTTCTCCACGTGCGGAACAATTTTATCCCAATCATAGCGCGGAATGCCGAAGGGACAAGCCATCATACAGTAGCGGCATCCAAGGCATTTGCTGCTGTCATAAACAACCGCGCCAATTTTTGTTTTATGTAATGCGCCGACTGGACAAACAGAAGCACATGCAGGTTCCAAACAATGGCGGCATTGTTTTCTTATAAAACGATTACCGGGCTTGGTGATAATTGATGTCCAGTTTTCCGCAGACAGACCGTCGTTCTTCTGCCATATCCTTGGCTCGTCTGCTTCAAGATGGTGAACTTCCTTGCAGGCAGAAACACATTGAAGACAACCGATACATTTTGTAACGTCGGTTAAAATTCCTTTGCTCAAACCTTGGCTCCTTTTTTATTTAGCGTGGTACAGATATCGTCATCTGTCATCGGCGGAAACTTCCAAGCTAAAACAGAAATAACTTGTGACAGAGGCGCAAGTACACAATGTGCAATTTTTGAAAATGGTATCAGGACAAAAATCAACTCGCCGGAAAGCATATGAACAAGCATAAAGAAATGATATGTCGCAGGACTAACAGTTAAATTAGCACAAACAAAACCGGTGACGAACGGAATAAGCAGCAGCAGCAGCCACAGATAGTCTTGCTTCCTGCTTAGCAGTTTTGTCTGCTTAATTACCAGTCTTCCAATAAACATTGAGACAGCAAAAATAATTGTACCGGTTGTTAGCCAAAAAGCCCAACTATAAGAAAGAGATATCCATGAAATTCCAACCGATTCTTTCCAAAGTTGAATATGTGCAAATAAAAAAATCGGAACAATGATTAATCCAATATGAAATAGTATTGAGATAACTGAATACAATTGAAAATTATTCTTTAACCTCTTAAATGGAAAAATCCATTCCCATGTTCGGCTGAAGATTAATTTCCATGGCATTCTTTTATCGTCTGTTTTTCTAAAAGCTTTCAGCGCAGCCCAAACATCAAGGAATAAAATTCTGATTAAACCTAGGACCATTAATGCAAAACAAAGGCGGAATAAAGGACCGCGGGCAAAATTTAGTAAAGTCTCCATTTTCAATTCTCCTCCTTACCAGTCGGGTTCTTTTCTTTTTTTACAACCAGCGATTCATCAAAAACAATTGCTTTGTAAATCAAGTCATGGAGACCAACGATCTGGCAGTTTATTCCCTGATCCTCCACCAATTCTCTCAACTGCTTTTTGCAATTAGCACAAGGCGCTACTAAAATATCACAACCCGATTTGCGAATTTGATCTGCTTTTAATTTACCACCGACAGTTGTTCTGTATGGTCTGATTTCATCAATTGAAACAGTACCTCCACCTCCACCGCAGCAAATATTATTTTCGCCGGTCGGAGTCATTTCAACATAATTTTTACAAAATGATTTCAAAACTTCACGCGGCTGGTTTACTATCCAGCGGTTCCTAGCAAAGTTGCATGGATCGTGATAAGCAACTTTCTGTGTAATTACTTCAGGATTTAATTTTAGCCTGCCTTCTTTCCAAGCCTTGTGCGTGTACTCTAAAATACTAACAACAGGAGTTGCTTCTTTGCCTCCGCAAAATACAGGCATAAAGTTTTTAGCTGTCCTTGAAGCATGTCCGCATTCTCCGATAAGGATTTTGTCCCCGTTTAGCCTTTTGGTTTCATCATCAACGTTATGAATTACTCTTTCCAGTATTCTATCGCTGTAGAAAAGTCCATAATTAATTCCGTCAAAATATCCGGTGCCAATTGTCCACTTATCGCCAGTAGCAGCAAACACTGCGGCAATTCCCATTAGTGTTTCAGCTTCCATTAAAAAATCACTTACTGCCGGAAAGAATACAAACTCGCTTTCTTTAACATCCAGTGGAAATTTTATCTTCACGGATTTTTCTTCGAACATATCGTCTTCAAGAAATTCCAACGTATCTTTCAAAGCCGGTACAGGCACAGCCGATGTATTTCTTGAAGCTCCTTCAAGCTGTTCTCTTGTACTGATCACTAAAGCCCGCGGCACTATTCCAATTTCGCTTAAGATGTAACGTGCAAGATGTGTAATTAATCCATGATCTATTCCCATTGGACACTCTAACACGCAGCGCCTGCATGCAGTACAATTCCAATAAGCTTCTGCCATCTCCTGAATTTTTTCGTCAGTTAGATAACCGCTGCTGGAAATTCTTCCTTTAAACATTCCGCCTAAAGTAAAATGACGTCGGTAAACGTCAAGTAAGAGTTCTGAACGATGGCATGGGATATCTTCAGTATTACCGGTCGCCTGGTAAATTTGACAGGTAGTTGCACAGTGTGAACACCTTGCCGCAACCCGGGAATAATGATCTAAAGCCATTCTATAATTAGAATGTTTTAGAATTGCAGCAAAAGCTTCAAGGAATCTTCGCGGACGGTCGTTTACATCGAAGTCTTCAACATGATAACGAACATTTAATTTTTGCCTTTCAATTACTTCGGACTTCTTGGCAGTTTTGAAAGCTTTAATTCTTTCTTCGTTATTGATCTGATTCGTTCTCATTTAAGTTCCAGTTTTTGCAATCATGCTTTTTTAAAGCAAGTTTATAAATTAAATAAAGCTCTCTTTTGAAGTATTATCTTCTAAGAGTAAGCTGCAAAAACTTAGCAAGAACGTAAAGTAAAATCAAAGCCAGAAATTTCAGCGTATCCGAAATGTGGTTCATTAAAAATTCAGTGTTTCCACAATTCTCTATCAAGACTTCTGTATTGAATAGCTTCGCTGATGTGCTGCGGTAAAATATTTTCAGAAACTTCAAGATCGGCTATCGTACGGCTGACTTTTAGAATTCTGTCGTAGGCTCTGGCAGAAAGTCCAAGCTTTGTCATCGCCATTTTCAATAATTCAGAACCGGCAGAATCAATTTTACAGTATTGCCTTACTTCCTTTGAGCCCATATCTCCATTTGTAAAAATATTTTTAAGATGAGAAAATCTTTGCAATTGAATATTTCTTGCTTTGATTACTCTTTCCCTGATTTGTGCTGAAGCTTCGCCTTTTGATTCGGCAGAAATATCTTTGTACTTAACTGCCGGTACTTCAATGTGAATATCAATTCTATCTAAAAGCGGACCGGAAATTCTTGCCATATATTTTTGAATTTGAGGCGGAGCGCATGTGCATTCCTTTGTTGGATCAGTGTAGTAGCCGCATGGGCATTCCTGCGTTGCCAATCTGTCAAATAACCCTAAAAGCCTCAAAACCGAACGAAAAACCATATCCGAAAGCATTAGTCATTATCGGAGACCATATCAAAAAGAAGCGGCTTGACCTCAATCTCACCCAGAAGGAAGTCGCCAGGCTTATAGGCGTGAAAGAAGAGTCGGTTTACAACTGGGAGAATAACCGTTCCAAACCTAAAGTCTATCTACTTCCGAAAATTATAGAGTTTTTAGGATATATCCCATTTGAGGTGCCCAGCAAAACGATTGGAGATAGAATTAAATCTTATCGGAAAGAACATGGTTTAAGTCAACGAAAACTTGCGAGACTTTTAGGAGTTGATCAAACGACTATCAGAGATTGGGAAAGTGGGAAACATAAACCTATTAAGAAATTGTTAAAAAGAATTTCTGAGATTCTGGTTTAGGTTTCAAGAAGATAGTTTTGGGATTTTTAATACGAATTGGTTCGGCTGGAATTAGACTGTCTTCTATGCAAATTCCAGAAGATGATTAGGAGAATATAGCCTAACGGCAGTCACCCTCCATACTCAACTAATTACGAAATGGTGCACGTGTCAAAGCCAGTTCGATCAAATGAGAAACCAAATCTTTAAAGGAAATACCAGCAGCCTTTGCTGCATCAGGATATAGACTAGTCGGCGTCATGCCTGGCAGAGTGTTAACCTCTAACAAGACTGGTTCACCCACTTCTGGAACAACAAAGTCAGCCCTTGATAAATCTCGACAACCTAACACTTCATGTGCAG
>JAKAGV010000002.1 GCA_021815405.1 Bacteroidota bacterium | reverse complement strand
TCCGACAAATTTTATTTCACTATCTTTGCTCATGTCGTTCTCTTGTTTGTTTTTGTCTACAACAAAATTACGACCTACGGGAGCTACTTATCTGTGGCTCCCTCTTATTTTTTGTCGGTTAGTAGTGATTATTTTTCTTAATTTAAATTAGTAAAGGATAAAAATTTCGTGAGAGCGTTTCGAGTTTATAATGACGCTATCATAATTTCATTTTTAAAGGATCTTAAAAGGGCACTGAAAAAATTTTCACGCCCTCTCTATATTTTCTATAATCAATAAGATTACCCTTAAATAAGGGAAAACTATTTTCTAGATATTAACATATAACGGGGTGGTTATGTGGGGTATTAGTTCGATATCCGAAGATTTGCCGGAATTCATTGAGGGAGTATGTCCTGCATGCTTTAGCAAATATGATCTTGCAAAAGACATCATTAAAATCCTATCCGAAAATTATCCAAAGAACAGCAATATTACAGAATCTAAAATTGCAGAAGAGCTTGATGTAACGTGCAGATGGATTCAGAAAATATGTGCGGCTTCTTTCCGTATAACTTTTACAAGACTTAAACGGATACTTCGTATTTATGCGGCGCTAATACTGATGTCTGAAACAAGTCTGGACATCTTGAGCATTGCTGTTGATTTGCGTTATTCGGATTCAACTAATTTGGCAAGAGATTTTAAATTAGAGCTTAATTTTTCTCCGACCGAGACGCGTCTGCTGTTGAAGAAAGCAAAGCCGGATAGGGTGTTTAAGAGTTTATGGAGCGCTTAAAGATGTCATCCCAACAAAGTCGAAATGACATCTTTAATTTATTTATATTATTAACTGAAGTTACGCAATTGTCATGCTGAACTTGTTTCAGCATCTAAAAACAACTTAAAAATAAAGATTCCGAAACAAGTTCGGAATGACAAATGGATCATTTTATTCATTTTGCGTAACTTCAGTTATTAAAAAAAATTTTTATCCGGTTCGCTTATTGATTTACGTTACGGAATATCCCTTATTATTTTTGTTCCATAAAATTCCAGCGCGGGAATTTTAATAAAAACAAAAAATAAACTAATACAACCGGAGGTTTATAATGGCAGTAAATAAAGTAAGTGCAACTTTAGACCAAACCACTGTTGACGGCATCCTTGCCGATATTGATACGCTTGAGGGAAAGCTTCCTTTCCTTATAACTCTAACGGAAAAAGAAAAAGCCGGTCTTGTTCATTTAGGTCAAGATGTTTTAGCTTTTTTAACAGATACACTCCAAGTCGCCAGGCTGAACCAGGGCATGATGCCTCCTGACTTTGATCTAAATGAGTTTTCAAAGGATGTAAACATTGTTACGCAGATTAGTCCTATTGTACAGCGGTACAGTGCTCTGTACGAAAAGTTGATGGATACATATAAAGAAGTATTAAACGAAGCTTATGCCGGCGGACTTGCTGTTTATGCGATGGCAAAATTCAGAGGCAAAAATTTAGGCGGCATGGATGCTACACTTGACAATCTCGGTAAACGCTTTGCAAAAAAAACCGGGAAGACAACTCCTCCGGCTAATCAATAATTTTTCCTTCATTAGAGATGGCACATCTCGGAGAGATGCCATCTCTACTTACTTGCCCATCTATCACACATCCATTGCGTCTATCAAACAATCCTTCGAATTTGGGCTAAAAACCTAATCCGGATTGGATTTGCCTAACCTAACTTGGGTATATCCTAAAAAATATTAGAACGATGCCAAACTGATTAGGAAAGTTCAAGCAGGGGTCGGAACAATTCAAGCGGCACTTAGAATATCCTATGTAAGGATTAGTAATTTCCAAGTTGAGGTTAGATTAATCCAAGCGCGGGTTAGGATTTTCTAAGAAGACATTGGATTAATCCAATCCGGGCTTGGAAATTTCCGAGCAGAGATTGGAATTTTCTAATGCGGGTTTGGAATGATCTAAAATAAATTGGAAAGTTACTTCCGGTCATTTCGATCTTTCTCTCCGGTCGCTTCGGTACTTCGATGGACACTGAGTTGAGGAATATAGGCTGAAGTATCGAAGTGTCCGTCGAAACTCAGCGACCGGCTGTCACACGAAGACCTTGCAGAATAGGCAAAGTGGCTGAGCCACACCAATTTTTTCGGGTGTATCGAAGCCACCGGCAGTTGTTTTAATAAATTCTACGCCGGATTTCATTGGGCGGGAAACTACTCAACAACCTTTCGCAAAGATCTTAATATCTTTTGATGCAGTTTAATGTTCCGTTAATTTATTACAGGTTGGTAAGTCAAATAATTTTCATCTAAGGCAAATTCGGTATTAACGTTAATTTCTTCTAAATCGATAGGCTTGGTAGTAATGTCGGCTTGATACTGCTTCCAGGTTGATTCATCGAAAATATACATAATCCTGCCGGCTATTTCCGTATGTCCGGTCGGCTCAAAGGTTGTTTTAATTCCTACAGAATGAGATCTGTGCATATCAAGCGCAACAATCTCAGCAAGCATTACTGGGAAATATGTTTTGAAGGGACGATTATCTGTTCTTGGAAGTCCTAAAAATGCGTGAAAACCTTTTGGGTATTTTGAATAAACACACCCTTCATCGATACTTAACCGGCTGACCCTTTCTATAATACCGTATTCATCGAAATAAACTTTTCCTAATTCCATTTTAACTCTTTCATACAGAGAATATATTTTGGGTGTTGATGATTTGAAAAATGATTTTTTACGATCAAATAATTTGTAAAATACTCCGCCTTCATATTCCACACGATGAACTTCAAAAAGCTTTCGTTCATCTGTGTAAGTCATGTTATACGCTAAGCACATATTTACCTGCCATTCTTTGAAGATGAATTAATATTACGACTGTCCGCAGAGTCTTAATATTAGGATAGTTTGATTTAGTAGGTGAAAATAAAGTCTACGAAAGCCAAATATAGTGATGTTGGTCTCACGTATAGGATAGCCCGCTTCGGGCAATACGTGCATTCTCCGGTTGCTTCGGTACTTCGATGGACACTGAGTTGAGGACTTTAGTCCGAAGTATCGAAGTGTCCATCGAAACTCAGTGACCGGCGGTCATCTCGATACGTTCCTCATTCCATTCGGGACACTCGATGATCTTGCCGAGTAGGCAAGGACATCGAGTAAGAGCGATTTATCGCAACCTATCGAAATCACTGTAAACGAAATGCTAAACTTTTATGTTATTGCCTGTGTGGGTTGCCACTATGCAAAAATATTAAAATAGATGTAACTTGTTATAATTAAAAAAATTTCTTGTTATATGAATAAAAAATTACTTTTCATTTTCCTTTTTTTATTTGCTGCAACAGAAATACTGCCGCAGACTAACGGTAATATTTTTCTCTCATTAAAAAAAATAAACGAAGGCAAAGGAGACGTTCCGCGAACAATAAACATCAGCAGCAATTGGAAATTCCATGAAGGTGATAATGCAGAATGGAGATTGCCTTCGTATAACGATAGTGCATGGCAGAACAAAAACACTGAGATATACTTAGACAGCTTATCATCAAAGCAGAATACGGGAATATGCTGGTTCCGGTTAAATATAAAAACGGATTCATCCTTATTCGGTAAGGATCTGGCTTTACTAATTAAGCAGCACGGTGCTTCTGAAATTTATCTTGACGGGAAGCTAATCAATGAAATTGGCAGAGTGGGACGTAATGTTCAAGGCGAAGAAGTCAAAAATCCCGCGGAGGTACCTTTCGCTGTAAATTTTGATTCTGCAACGACTCATCTTCTTGCAATAAGATATTCGTATATGCATGTACGGAATTTATATGAAAAGTTTGGGCAGATTGCATCAACAGCCGGGCTGCAGATTTCAGCAGGAATATTAAATTTGGCAGTTGAAAATTATAATAAGATGGTAAGGATAAACACCACCTTAAATATTTCATTGTTTGGAATTGTCTGCGCACTTGCAATACTACACTTGCTTCTGTTCTTCTTTTATAAAAGCCGTGTGGATAATCTTTATTACAGCATCTTTTCTTTTTCGCTGTCCATAAATTTTCTTCTGGGAATCTTAAATATTTATATTTCAAATCAGACTGCGTTAATAATAATACGTGCTTTCTTATGGATTATTATTGTATTGATATTTTTATTTTTCATCGCATTTATTTATTCCGTCTATTATAAAAAGCTTCCGGCTTTTTTTAAAGGATTTATAGTGTACGGCATTTTTATATTCTTGATGCCTGTCAATTTAAATTTTATAAATCATACTTTACTTAATGATTTAACATTGGGCTTTGCAATTCTTGCTCTTCTGGAAGGCTTTAGGGTCATAATCAAATCTCTGATTAAAAAAATTGAAGGCTCATGGATAATCGGAATTGGAGCAATTGCCTTTATACTTGCCATCCTCTTTGATTTTATTATTCAACTTTTTAATCTTTCCTCTTCGATACCGGAGGATGTAATAACTTTAGTACTTTATTCTGGTCTTGTGAGTCTTCCCGTGTTTATGTCGATTTATCTGGCAAGAGATTTTGCAAATACAAATAAAAATCTTACACAGAAACTAAAAGAAGTACAAGAACTTTCTGAAAAGACAATACAGCAGGAAAAAAGGGAAGCGGAATTAAAATTGGAAAGTGAAAGAGAGAAAGCCAAACTAAGAGAAACCGAATTACAGGCTAAGGCTCTTGAAGCAGAGAATGAAAGAAAAGCCAAAGAGCTTGAAGAAGCTAGGAAGATACAGCTTTCAATGCTGCCGAAGAATTTGCCGCTGCTTCCGCAATTGGATATTGCTGTTTATATGCAGACCGCAACTGAAGTCGGCGGTGATTATTATGATTTCCATTTGAACAGCGACGGCACCTTAACAGCAGTACTTGGAGATGCAACGGGACATGGTGTAAAAGCAGGTGTTATGGTTACGGCAGTAAAAAGTATGTTCGTCTCCAATTTTACGCATAATGAAATCCCGCTAATGTTCTCTCACTTTTCTAATTCTATAAGGCAGCTTAATCTTGAATACATGTACATGTGTCTTGCTGTACTTAAAATAAACGGATATCAAATGCGCTTTGCAAGCGCCGGTATTCCGCCCTTACTTCTTTATAAAAAGATTGAAGACAAACTGGAATATATTACTCTAAAAGGAATGCCGCTCGGTACCAAAAAGGGCTTTCCTTATAAAGAGATAGAAATGAAGCTTTCTCCGGGAGATACTGTTTTATTAATGAGCGACGGTTACCCGGAATTATTTAATGAGAATGATGAAATGTTCGGCTATGAAAATATTTTGGAGTTTGTTAAACGAAATATCAGCGGTTCGCCGGAAGATATTATAGAACGCCTTAAAGAATCAATAGACAAATGGAGAAACGGAACACCGGTAAGGGATGATGTTACTTTTGTTGTCATAAAAATGAAATGATAACTGAGGTTCATACTTAAGTTGAATAAAAATCAACTACAAAAAATTAAAAATAAGAAGAAAGGTCTAACTTGTAGTCCGGGTTAATCTTAGGAAAGTATTGTTTCCTTCTAGGCTTAAATAAAATAAACAGTACACTTAATCTTCTAATGTTCAAAACTTAATCTCAATATATCCTTCATCTAAATTATAAATTAACCATTCATATAATTACAATTCGATACTTAATCCTATTCAATCAAATTTAAGTATATTTGGAAAAGAAAAATTAGGGTATTCTAAAATATGAGCCTAAATGTAATTGAAACCTCCGGTTTGACGAAAGTTTATTCAAGCTCTTTTGGTAAAAGAACGGTCGAAGCGCTGACTGAATTAAATCTGCATGTTTCAGATGGAATGATTTTCGGTCTGCTTGGACCAAATGGCGCCGGCAAGACTACTTTAATTAAGCTGCTGCTTGGTATTACTTTTCCTACACGGGGCAGCGCTAAAATTCTCGGAGAAGATATTAACAAATACGGTTTTAAAAATAAAATTGGGTATCTGCCGGAAAATCATAAATATCCTCCATATTTGACTGGCGGAAACGTGCTGCAATTTTTTGGGAAGTTGAGTGGAATGGAAGGAGCCGAACTAGATAAAAAAATCGATGAAATGCTTCAGCTTGTCCAGCTTTCAAAATGGAAGAAGACAAAAGTAAAAAATTATTCAAAAGGAATGATGCAGAGGCTTGGTCTTGCGCAGGCAATGATGAATAATCCTGAATTAATTTTTCTTGATGAGCCGACGGACGGCGTTGATCCAATCGGAAGAAAAGAAATTAGAGATATCCTGATAGAGTTAAAGAATCAAGGTAAGACAATTTTTCTTAACAGCCATCTTCTTTCAGAGGTCGAATTGATTACAGATAGAGTCGGCATTTTGAACAAAGGAAAATTACTCCGCGAAGGAACTGTAAAGGAATTAACGGAAAAGAAAGAAGAATATAAAGTAGCTATCGAAGGTGATAGTATCTATTCATTGCCGCAAGAATTTATTCAGAAGATAAATCTTCAAAAGATGGAAAATGATTATTATTCATTCAAAGTAGACAGCACACAGGAATTAAACAATACTCTTGACGTTTTGAGGAACAACGGGATAATAATAAAGGAAATAGTGCAGCAGAAAAACACGCTCGAAGAAATGTTCATCTCTTTAATAAAGGAAGCTGAAAAGGAGAAAGTACAATGAAAAATATCTGGATAGTCACCTGGTTTACTTTGAAGGAAGCAATGGCTAGGAAGGTATTTATATTTTTCTTTATCCTTTCTCTGCTTGCAATTATAATTACGGGACTGATATTTTTATTATCTTCTAGTGTAGACATTAATGCCTTTGGTATGAAAAATATGCCATACGATAATCCTGTGACAATGATAGAGATGATGATAATTTCACCGTTGACAAGTCTGTGTTTACTGCTTGCAATTTTTTCTACGGCAAGTTTTGTCCCGATTATGCTTGAGAAAGGGAACATAGATCTACTTCTTTCCAAACCTGTTTCCAGAGATCAGCTCTTATGGGGAAAGTTTTTCGGCGGTATTTTGGTTGTACTTCTTAATATTGCATTTCTTGTTATCGGAGTGTGGCTTATTATTTCAATTAAATTTTCAAGTTGGAATTTTGCTTTTCTTAATATCATAATTACAGTTGTATTTACTTTTGCGGTTCTTTACTCATTAATGATTTTATTTGGAGTTCTTACTAAAAGTTCTACACCTGGTATGATGGTTACATATTTTGTCTTTATTATTTTAAGTCCGCTCCTCTTTGCAGCTAAAGATAAATTCTATGGAATGATTGCAAGCAGTTTAGTAAAGACAATAATTGATATTTTTTATTATATCATTCCCAAAACCTCAGAACTTCTTGGCACTATTACAAATGACCTTGTAAGCGGAAAAAGCATTGAGAACTATCAGCCTATTTTAACGTCGCTAGCGTTCCTTATTTTAACTATGGGAATATCTATCTCAGTTTTTAGAAAGAAAGATTTTTAGAGATCCAGTTGGAATTTTATTGGGCAAGAACTTTAACCATTTATGGAGTCAGATTAATTAGAATTTCTTAATCTTACTCTTAATCTTACTTTTAATCGAATTATTTTTGATTTGCAATTTTACAATCTGATTAAGAATAAGATTGCGATTACTATTGATAGCTTAACTAATGTTACCAAACTAAAGATTTTACTGGCACAATGTTTGGATAAAAATTAGCGATATGAAAATAAATTACAGGATAAAATGAAATGCAACAGGAGAATTTAAGATTAGAAGACCTGCTTGGAAAAACTAAAACAGAAAACGTAGACAGCGGCGAGATAAACAGCGTCGCTATAATCGGGGCTGGAATTATGGGACAGGGAATTGCGCATACTATAGCATCTGCCGGTCTCGAAGTGATGATAATTGAAAAAGACCTTGAACATCTTGAAAAAGCAAGGCATGATTTAACCGAATCGATCGACAGGGAAATAAAACGCTGGGCTGTTACACGTTCGGAGAAGAAATCAATTTTAAGCCGCATTGCATGGGAAGTTTCACTTGATAAGATTAGCGATTTCGATTTGATAATTGAAGCTGTAGATGAAGACTTTAATCTGAAACAATTAATTTTTTCTGACCTTGACGAACATGCGAAGAAAGAAACAATTTTTGCGTCTAACACATCTACACTAAGCCTTACAAAACTTGCTGAAACGACAAAGCGTCCGGATAAAATAATCGGAATGCATTTTCTTTTTCCGGTTCCCAAAATTCCACTGGTTGAATTAATTAAGTGTCTGCATACATCAAACGAAACTGTTGCTTCGGTTAAAGCATTCGCAGCAAAGATAGGTAAGACACCAGTAGAAGTTTATGAATATCCTGGATTTGTAACTACAAGGGCAATTGTTCCATTATTAAATGAAGCAATGCATATTTTGCTTGAAGGTGTTGCTGATGCGAAAGACATAGATACTGCAATGAAATTGGGCTACAACTTTCAGTATGGTCCTTTAGAAATGGCAGATATGATGGGTTTGGATGAAGTGCTCGCCTGGATGGAAACTTTATGGAAGACGCTTGGCGAGCCGCGTTACAGAGCTTGCCCGATACTCAGAAAACTTGTTCGCGAGAGAAAGCTTGGCAAAAAAACGGGAGAAGGATTTTATAAATATGACGAAAACGGACAGATAATATATTAGGAATGAAATGAAAATTTTAGTTTTAAATTGCGGAAGCTCATCAATTAAATATCAATTCATCGATACCGATTCTGGTACTGCACTTGCAAAAGGAATTGTTGAACGAATAGGGATGAGCAGTGCTGTATTATCCCATAACCGTTATGACGGTGACGGAATAAAGATAGCGGGAGAAATATTAGATCATCAAATTGCAATAGAATATGTTCTCGGCGTAATGCTGAGCAAAAACCATGGAGTAATTGACGATAAGAGCGATATAGAAGCTGTCGGGCATCGCGTTGTTCATGGAGGTGAAACTTTCACTGACTCGGTTTTGATTACTGATGAAGTAATTCAAGTGCTGCAGGATAATATTGAACTTGCACCGCTGCATAATCCTCCGAATATAAAAGGTATACAAGCCGTTAAAAGAATACTTCCTAACACACCACAGGTTGCAGTGTTCGATACGGCTTTTCATACTAAGATGCCTACAAAAGCTTTTCTTTACGGTATCCCTTATGAGCTTTATAAAAAATATAAGATCAGAAGATACGGCTTCCATGGAACTTCGCATTCTTATGTTGCTCATAAAGCGGCAGAAAAGCTCGGTAAGAAACTGGAAGATTTAAAGATGGTTACTGCTCATTTGGGAAACGGATGCAGCATGTCGGCGATTAAAAATGGAATATCGATAGATACAACAATGGGATTTACTCCGCTTGAAGGACTTCTTATGGGCACCAGGAGCGGAGATCTTGATCCTTCGCTTATACTTTATATTATGGGCAAAGAAGGTCTTTCTCTTAATGAAGCAGGAACGCTATTAAATAAACATAGCGGACTAATTGGAATCAGCGGAGAAAGCAGCGATATGCGCGAGATTCAGAATGCTGTTAAAGAAGGGAATAAGCGGGCAAAGTATGCATTCGATATTTTCTGTTACAGAATTAAAAAATACATCGGATCTTACGCGGCAGCCATGGGCGGACTCGATGCACTTGTATTCACGGGCGGAATCGGTGAAAATTCTGCCGAAGTAAGAGAAGAAGTTTGTAATAACCTTGAATTCTTAGGAATTGAATTAGATGAAGTGAAAAATAAAAATAAGGAAGAAATCATTTCTGAGGAAAATTCAAGAGTGCCTGTTCTACGCATCCCAACCAATGAAGAATTAGTAATTGCCATGGATACAAACAGGATTGTTGAAGAAATAAATGTAAAATCTGAATAAAAAATTTTTGGAATATTGGAGTAATAGAGAAATAAAATATACTCCATTATTCCAATCATATTATTCATCCTTCTTAATCGAAGTCTTTCTCCTAATCGGGTTTTAAATCCGGTTAAGATGTATAAATGGGGCATGTGTGAATTTCTCACCTCATACCTTTCTTCTTATAAAAACGATTGACATTTCTTTCTATTTTTCTTACTCTTAGCGCGCTTATTCTTATTTTTTGTTGAGGTGATATGGAGTTAGGAATAAAAGGCAAGGTGGCTTTGGTAACCGCTTCGAGCAAAGGCATCGGTAAAGCGGTAGCTGAAATGCTTGCAGAAGAAGGATGCAGTATTGCCATCTGTTCAAGGAATAAAGAAGAACTTATTGCTGCTGCGGGAGATATCAAAAAAAAATTTTCTATAGATCCGGTTTGGTGCGTATGCGATTTGAACGAACTTAAGGATATTGAAACAACAGTTGAATCGGTAAAAAAGCAATTCGGTAGGATTGATATTTTAGTTAACAATTGCGGCGGTCCGAAAGAGGGAAATTTTCAGAATCTTAGCGATAAGAATTGGCAATCGGCTTTTGAACAAGTTCTTTTAAGCGCGGTTAGATTTTGTAATCTGATTGTACCAGATATGATATTAAGAGAGTGGGGAAGAATAATTAATATAACTTCTGTTGCTGTAAAGCAGCCTATAGATAACTTAATGCTTTCTAATTCTTTACGGAACGGATTAATTGGCTTTGCAAAGTCTTTGAGTAACGAAGTTGCAAAATTTAACGTTACCGTAAATAATGTTGCGCCCGGTTATACTCTAACAAATAGGATTTATGACCTTGCTGTAAGCAGGTCAAAGCAAGCGGAAAAATCACATGAAGATATTTTAATTGAAATGGCAAAGGAAATTCCGATGAACCGCCTTGCAAGTCCAGAAGAGATTGCTTCAGTTGTTGTTTTCCTTGCTTCTAAGCAAGCCAGTTATATTACTGGAAACACAATACAGGTAGATGGTGGTTTAGTAAAAGGAATTTATTAACAAATTATTTCCTCACAATAGAGGACCGAAGAATGATAAAACAAATTAGAATCTTAGTTTCACCCGATAAAGTTGATGATCCCGAAGAACTTCAACTATTGGCTGCAAGAATTTTAAAACGTCAGCTTGATGAAGTAAATGCCGTTATAGTAAAAAAGAAATCCGTAGATGCCAGAGGAGAACCTGTGTTTCATCTTCTCTGCGATGTTTATGTTAATGATTATCCACGGGGAGAAGAACGGCAGATAATATATAATCCTGTAAAGAATGAAAAGAAAATAATAATTGTCGGTTCTGGTCCTGGAGGTTTGTTTGCCGCTCTCCGTTTGATCGAGTTAGGCATAAAGCCAATAATCCTTGAGAGAGGAAAAGATGTCCAAACTCGAAGGAAAGACTTGAAATTAATTCAGAAGTTTGATCAGGTTAATCCTGATTCAAATTATTGTTTCGGAGAAGGCGGAGCCGGCACTTACAGCGACGGAAAACTTTATTCACGTTCTGTAAAACGGGGAGACATTCCGAAAATATTAAAAATATTTGCTGACCACGGAGCCGATCCGGCAATCCAAATTGAGACTCATCCTCATATAGGCTCAAATAGGCTTCCTGAGGTTATTAAATCAATGCGGAATACTATATTAAATTGCGGCGGTGAGATATATTTTAATTCAAGGGTAACTGATTTACTAATTAAAGATGGGAAGATACTCGGCGTAATTACAAATGACAGAGATGAATTCATAGGTGATGCTGTTATCTTAGCTGCCGGTCATTCCGCTCGCGACATGTTTTTCATTCTTCATAAGAATGGTATTCGTCTTGAACAAAAAGCTTTTGCCATGGGAGTAAGAATTGAACACCCGCAGCAGTTGATTAACGAAATTCAATATCATACTAAAAATAAAAGTGAAAAGCTTCCGGCAGCTAGCTATAGTGTTTCGTTCAATTCAGATGAAAAAGCAGTTTATTCATTTTGTATGTGTCCGGGTGGAATAATTATTCCTGCCGCTTCATCACCTGGTGAAATTGTTGTGAATGGTATGTCGATGGCAAAGAGAGATTCTCAATATGCTAATTCCGGTTTGGTTGTAAGTGTAAATGAAAATGATTGGGCTAAGTATGAATCCGATTATCCGTTCAGCGCATTAAGGTTCCAGCAGGAATTAGAAAAAAGAGCATTCGAATTTGCTAATAATACTCAGAAAGCACCTGCACAACGGGCTAGTGATTTTGTTAATAAAAAAGTTTCTTCTTCGCTTCCAAAATCTTCATACATACCGGGGCTTACTTCATCTCCGCTTCATGAACTTTTACCTGAGTTTATGGTTAAGGGATTATCGAATGCTCTAAGATACTTTGATAAAAAGATGAAAGGCTATTGTTCAGATGAGGCATTGTTAGTCGGAGTTGAAACAAGGACTAGCTCGCCGGTTAGAGTAACAAGAATCAAAGAATCGTTTATGAGCCCTGATGCAGAAGGTTTGTTTCCCTGCGGTGAAGGAGCTGGATATGCCGGTGGAATAATGTCGGCAGCAATGGATGGAGAGAATTGCGCTAATGCTGCGGCAAAGTATGTATCAGTAAATTAAAATAAAATTAATTAATTTTGTGAGAGATATCATTAAGAAAAAATAATTTCGCCCTAATTTTACCAGAAGAAAATATTAAAATAAGCTATTCAAAATTAAAGCTGAAAAACATTAGGAGTAAAAATTGTCGAATCTCGAAGAAGAAAAAAATAATCCGCCTATATGGTTTATAGTAGTAGGAGCAATTGTTGTTTCTCTGGTTGCAATTTTTGTAATGTTAGGACCAACAAAACCATACACGCAGCAGAATCAATATTACCTTTACGAAGCACAAAATTAATTTACTTTCTGTTCACATTTAATGAACGGAAATTTATAGACAAACTTAATTTTTCTTTTTTACACGGGTTGAAGGCTTTCTAGTAGAAGTCTTCTTTTTATTGTTGGTTTTCTTTTTAGTTTTCTCGTTACCGGTTATTCCTTCCAAAATATATTCCATTTCTTTAAGCTTAAAACCAGCTTCAGAAGCAGCATTCTTAATATTTTGGAAAAATTGAAAAAGCTTTTCAAGTTTTTTCTGCAAAGAGATTTTATCCCTTGAAATTTTATTGGCTTTAACTTTTCCGAAAGTTCTATCCATCCTAATTATTAAAATAATTGAGATTGTAAATAGCCAATCGCAAATATTTTCCATCCGCTCCTTATTGAAATAAATGTTACCGCCAAACTCATTTAATTGGACATATTCACACGTCTCTTTCCCACTTATTAGCTCAGCAATAAATTCATGTGGAGGATATTTATCCGAAAATAATTCATCAATTAAAAGTTGTTCTTTTATAATAAATATCTTTATAAGTAGAATATCCTGATAGATAGTTTCAACATTATGACCGGAAGATTTTAAAATAACGTAGAGAGCCTTTTCTAAATATAAACTATCAAACAAATTTAAAGCTTCCGTTCCATCTTGATTTAGAAGAGCTTTTATTACTGAATAAAGAAATAAAATTTTTGATCCATCATTATCAATTGAAGTAGAAAATTTTAAGGAATGAATTATATCTTCATAATTTTTGTTTTTTAAACTTTTTGACCTTAACTCTTCTTCCTTGATTGAGAAATTTCTAATTGCCAAAAACTCGTCATTTATTTGATTTGATATTCTCTGCTCATCAAAATGGATGGATGCTACTCGTTCACCTTCTATATAAAACCTTGAAATTTTCTTTTCTAAATCTGAATTGACAAAAGAAATGTTATCAACTTTCGTCTCAGTGGAGCAGTAATTTTTGGCAGCATTAAAAAAGGCATAGTTGAAGAAATCATATAAACTTTCATGTAGAGGATAAAGTTTCATCTCAATAAGCGCTGAATGAATTGAGGGAACTCCGTTTCCATTTAAGTTTCGGCTAAGTTCTGCATACGCACCTGTCTCATCGTATACTTCTCTGAAATTAAGGAATACATTATACTCATATCCTTCGAGTGAAAAATGCATTCCATTTTCAAAAATTTCATTTCCGGAAACTATGTGCTCAAGCTTTGTCCGATGGTTTGTATACGTATAATAGTTTTGGAAATGATATCTGAATCCGAGTGCCTCCGCAATTTTATGAACCTTTATATTTTTATTGCTTTCTTTTTCAACTTTGCCCATGGAATAGTTGATTGAGCCGCTGATGCGGGTATAACAATTATTAAAAATTAACAGAGAAGATTCATTCCCGGCTTTATTCGAGTAAGCAAAAACATTTTCATTACGATTCCCATAATCATCTGTAAATTCAAAGAACTCGAAATTCCGGACTTGACTAAATAAATATCTCTTTCTTATAAGCGGAAAGATTTCGGCTTCGTGCCGGCGAATAAGGTAATCATCCGGGAATTCATTATAATAAGCGCGCTTATATTCCATGCCATATTTTTCTGAATATCCCTCAATTTGTCCATGTGCAAACATTGGCAAGCCCGGCAGTGTAACCATCATAACAGCAACGCCGAAATATTTATCGCCTTTTCCAAACTGATTAACTGCAGTTTCTTCATCGGGATTGCTCATGAAGTTAACATATCTCTTTAAAATTTCCGGATTAAATTCGAGAGTATTTCTAATTAATTCATGGTACTTGCTGTTTTCTTCCTTCATCAGCATGTGCATGAATGCGCTGTTGTATACGCGGTGCATTCCGAGTGTTCTTACAAAATATCCTTCCATAAGCCAGAAAGCTTCTGCTAAAAGGAGAGTATCCGGCATTTCCGAATTTATTCTATCGACAACTTCGCGCCAGAATTCTTTAGGCATTGCTTCATCAAACTCCTGGCGGGTCATAGAATAATCTGATCGCGATGGTATTGCACCGCCTGAGCCAGGCTGAGGGAACCATAAACGCTGATAATGTTTTTTTGCAAGCGTCATTGCGGCATCAAAACGAATTATCGGAAATTTTTTAGCAACATGCATAATAGTCTGAATTAATGCTTCACGGATTTCCGGATTTAAAAGATTCAGCTGTGCTGTGTCATTCCATGGCATATGGGTGCCATCGTTGCCGTGATAAATATATTTTACACTGCCGGTGTATGCGTCTTTTCTTTGAAAAACAACTGCAGCATCTTCTCGGCTGTAATATTTATCTTCAATTCTGACTTCAACACGCGGATCGTCAGAAAGGTTCGGTCCGTTAAATGAGTATCCTGGGTATGGAGGATAATCTGATTGCAAGAAATAATCCGGCTTCTCAACAATCCATTTTGAATATATTCCGGTATGGTTTGGAACCATGTCGCTTGCAAGTCTTATCCCTCTTTGCCAAGCACGAGCTTTAAGATTTTGAAAAGCATCTTCACCTCCGAGCTCACTAGCAATAACATAATCATAAAGAGAATAAGCAGATGGCGCAGCTTCGGGATTGCCGGTAAGCTGCTTAATCTTTCTTGAGGCACTGCTTCTTTCCCAAATACCGATCAGCCATAAAGCAGTAAAGTTCCATCGCGCAAGCATATCAAGTTCTTCATCTGGTATCTGGTCTAATCTTGTTATTGGTCTATTGTATTTTTTCGAAAGCTGATCAAGCCAGACGAAAATATTTTTAGCAATCATTACAACCTTTGGCATCCAGTCGATGTCTTCAGTAAACTTTTCAATCTCCGAATAATAAAATCTGCTTTCGTCCTCTGACAGCATTTCTCCACGGGCAAGCTTTTCTCTAAGCCTTCTCAAATATTCTTCATCAACTTCATAAACTGGAACAGGCGGAGTAGGTTTGCCGCCGCCAAATTGCAGAAAAAGTTTCAGCTCTTCAAGAATTAAATCTTTACTTCTTAAAAGTTTCTCAAGAAGTTCTTTAGGAATATAAATTCCCCAGATGGTACGGATGTACTCAAGCTGTCCTTCAATGCTGTGAGGGCTGTTTAGAATAGGATTCTTTAGGAAAGATAACAGTGAAAGATTTTCTTCTCCTAATGTTTTCTCGTTCCGAAAAAAATCGTTTATTCCGTTAAGCATATTTTGATAAGATGTTAATAAAGACAGGTCTCTATCCGAATAAAGTTCTTCAAGATGAGCTACTGCAGGATTTATGTTTTCAAGATGAAGTAAAATTAATTCTTCAACTATAATCTCTATATTAGGCTTGTTGTCGGTAAATGATTTTAGATATTCCTGTGCGGAAATTTTCCCATTAAAAATATCCAGCGGCGGAAATTCATTAAGAAATTTTATACAGATATTATTTAAATTTTCTGACCCTATTGAACTTTTTAAAAAATCAACTCCTCTTGAAAAAACACCTGGATTTACTTTCTCCTCATAGTATCTGATTAAGAAGTGAAAAATTTCATGCATTAATCCGAGTGCATTTAATTGCCCAGCGGATGTTTGCTGATCTAATTTGCCTTCAGCTCTGCGAAGCTGGTTGATTTTATCAGCGAGGATTCTTGCTAAACGAAAATTAATAACTACAAGATCTCCTGAAACAGAAAAGAGGTTTTCGTCCAGTTGATATTTTTTTCTGGAGCTTTTCTTAACGTGAAATTCTAATGTAGTCATATTCTAAAGTTATCATGTTTTATTAAAGAATTAAAAAAATATATACAATAATAGTAAATTTGCGGCATCAATTAAATTATGAGGCTAGGTACCATCATGAAGAAAAATTACAAATACTCTTTCCAAACTTGCAAAATATTTATAATGACCCTTGCTTCACTTTTAACTCTCGAGTCAGGCGTGTTTGCAAAATCAACTCCGAAAAATCTTTTTCATAATTTAAATCCAAAGAAAATTCTTAGCGAAATGGAACGCGTTGCAGATTGGCAGATGGCTAATCCGAGTAAGCATTCTCTTACCGATTGGACACAAGGTGCTTACGATGCCGGTATGATGGCACTTGCAGGTATTTCAAGTAACTCAAAATATCTTGAAGCGATGAAAACTATGGGTGAGAAAAATAACTGGCAGCTCGGAAGCCGCATATATATGGCTGATGACCAGTGTGTTGGTCAGACTTATGCTGAACTTTATCTTTGTTACCGCGAAAACGAAATGATAGATTCAATGCGGCAAAGATTTAATGAGATTATGTCAAATCCATCTAAAATAAGTTTAGACTTCAGTCAACCCCGGAATGAAAAACTTGATGTTTGGTCTTGGTGTGATGCTTTATTTATGGCTCCACCGGCTTGGGTTCGTCTTTATGCTGCAACTGGAAATAAAGCCTACCTTGATTTTGCGGTTAAGAATTGGTGGCAGACAACTGATTATCTATTCGATAAGAAGGAACACTTGTATTATCGAGATAGCAGGTATTTTGATAAGCATGAACCTAACGGAAAGAAAATTTTTTGGAGCCGTGGAAATGGCTGGGTTATGGCAGGTCTCGTAAGAATGCTTCAATACATGCCGAATAATTTTCCTGCTAAACCGAAATTCGAAGAGTTATTTAAAGAAATGGCTGAAAAAATTTTAACTCTGCAGCAGCCTGATAGTTTATGGCATTCAAGCCTGCTTGATCCAAAGGATTATCCTGAAAAAGAAACGAGCGGCTCCGGTTTTATAACTTACGCATTAGCGTGGGGCGTCAATCAAGGACTTCTAAACAAAAAACAATTTGAACCTGCTGTTCTTAAAGCATGGGAAGCTCTTGTCAATTGTGTTGATTCAAATGGTAGGTTGACTCATATTCAGCCCATTGGCGGCGATCCGCAAAAGTTTGATCCTAATTCTACTGAAATTTATGGCACCGGTGCTTTCTTACTTGCAGGCAGTGAAGTATACCGGATGTCAATTTTGAATGTCGCCAAAGTAATAAAAGTTAAAGTTTCAAATCCGGCAAACTTTTATCGTAGTTGTGAAACTGTCGAATTAAATTTATCGAAAATAGCTAAACAACTTCGTCTAAATCCGGAATCAGGAAATTTTGCAGTTATGGATGGAGTATCATCACATATCTTAGATTCGCAAACTTATGCTTCTGAAATTGGTGAGCAGCCAAATAAATTTCTTTTCCAGGTTGATATTGCCCCGAATGATACAAGGAACTTTTATGTAATTGATGCAGCAAGACTGGCTGCCATACCTCAACCAATTATAAAAACGTTTGCGCGTTACGTTCCGGAAAGGTATGATGACTTTGCTTGGGAGAGTGACCGCATTGCGTTCAGAATGTATGGACCAAAACTAATGACTGCAGGCTCGGAAGCTTTAACTAGCAGCGGCATAGATGTTTGGATAAAAAGTAACCGTCATCTAATAGTAAATAAATTGTATAAAACTGGTGATTACCACAATGATAACGGTACTGCAATGGATGATTACAAAGTCGGTACTAGCCGCGGAGATGGCGGACTTGGCATTTGGGATGGCAAGAAACTTTATGTCTCTAAAAATTACGCTAAATGGAAACTTATTACCAGCGGTCCGATTCGATCAGTGTTTGAATTGACTTATGATTCCTGGGACGCCGGATATGGCAGAACTGTTTCAGAAGTAAGAATAATTAGCATAGATGCAGGATCTTGGATGAGCAAATGTGAAAATACTTTTTCAAGTAACGAAAAAGCTCCGATGACAATTGGAGTTGGACTTGCTGAACGCTCATGCGGACCTAATGGTCATGAAGATATCGGCACAAATAAAAAAGAAGGCTGGATGACTTATTGGCAACCCGAAGACAAACCAAAAGGCAGAATTGGCGTTGCTATTTTACTTCCTAAAGGAAGCATTGAAGAATTTACTAATGATAATCCGAAATTACCTGACTCGGTAATTCATGCTGTTGTGCCTCAGCCGATTGTAGAAGGTGCGCCTGCCATTAGAAGTTTGCTTGCAATTACAAAAGTAAAAGTTAGCAAACCATTCACATATTATTTCGGAGCTTGCTGGAATCGAAGCGGAGACTTTTCTACCGGTAAACAATGGGAAGATTATGTAAAACAGTTCGCCGAGTGCAGGGATGCACCCCTGAAGACCTATTTGGGAAAATAGTAATAAAGATAATTACAGATCTTCCGAGTAATAAGATGGTTGATTATAATCTCATATTCAATTTTGGATTGATAATATATTTGAAATAAAAAATTGAAGAGGAAAAAATGATTTCCGGGAAAATGTTTGCTAATAAAATTAAAACTGAGGATAGCTTAAATTGGCTGATCATGACTTTCGCTATAATATTAACCATTCTATATTCACATCTCTCTTTCGGGAAGAACTTGCCACTTGTTGGTCAATTATTTTCAGATAGTAATTCATTAAATACAAAAGTTGACACCATAGCTGCTCAAATATTAAGAGAAACCGGAGTTCCTAGTGCATCAATTGCAGTTGTCAAGCATGGAGAAATAGTATATGTAAATGCATACGGTGATGCAAGGCTGAATCCAAAAACAGCAGCAACTCCTGAAATGCGTTATGCAATCGGATCAATAAGCAAGCAGTTTACAGCCTCTGCAATTCTTCTACTTGAACAAGAAGGTAAGCTTAATCTAAATGATCCGATTTCAAAATGGCTTCCGGATCTAACAGATGCGAATGAAGTAACAGTGAGAGAGATTCTTTCACACACATCAGGATACCAGGATTTCTGGCCTCAGGATTATGTCCCGCCGATGATGATGAAGCCGATGCCTCCTCAAGATATTTTAGATCGCTGGGCTAAAAAGCCGCTTGACTTTAAGCCCGGCACTCGTTGGCAATACAGCAACACAAACTATGTTATCGCAGCTCAGATTGTAGAAAAAATTACCGGAGAACCATTCTTTAAATTTTTATATGATGAAATACTTAAGCCACTTGATTTATCCAGTGCAATAAATTTTGATAAAGGCAAGCTTACAAGCAGTGATGCAGCGGGTTATATGCAATACGGTCTTGGACCACTGCGTCCGGCTCCCGAAGAAGGAGAAGGGTGGATGGCTGGAGCCGGTGAATTGGCTATGACTCCGCGTGATTTGGCAAAATGGGATATTTCGATGATTGATCACAGTTTGTTGAGCCATGAATCTTACAATCAATTAGAAACTGAAATGCTATTGAAAAACGGTGTAGGAACGCATTATGGACTCGGCGTTCAAGTTGGAATGATGAATGGTCATCGATTAATTTCTCATAGTGGCGAGGTATCAGGTTTTACAGCTTTTAATTTGGTTTTTCCTGATGACAGTGCCGCGGTAGTTGTTTTAACTAATCAGGATGCATCTCCGGCAGCCGGAGCTATTGCGAATAGGATTTCAAAATTGTTATTCCAAACGCAAGATGCTCAAACTGCAATGCGTACCGAACAAGCAAAAAAGATTTTTCTTGGACTGCAGAAGGGTACTATAGACCGATCTCTATTTACTTCCGATGCAAATTTTTACTTTAGTGATCAAGCTCTGCAGGATTTCAAATCAGGTTTGGGTTCTCTGGGTGATCCTAAAGAATTTGTTCAAGTTGGTCAGCAAGATCGCGGCGGAATGCTTGAACGATCGTTTCGAGCTGTAATGAAGGACTGCACTTTGAGGGTATGGACTTACCAAATGCCCGACGGAAAATTAGAACAATATCAAATTGCAGCTCAACCTTCTCTTTAATTTTATTATTCTTATGGACAAATAGAGAAACATATAATTTATGTTATGAAAATCTTTTTTCCTGATTTCTTGAATGGCGATATATATAAGGAAGGCTGTTTAGCAGAAGGAAGATCAGGCGACTACATTTATATTTACTGAAACGGAAAAGAAAAAAAGTCTCTCATCCTATTGTTTAATTGGATGAGAGACTTAGGATATTGTTAAACGAGTATTTTAATCGTTGTTCATTTCATCGTTTATATTCATATCTTTAATTTTATTTTGATCAGGCTGCTGTTTATAATTATTTAAATTATAAGTTATGCCAAGGTACAAAATTCTTGAATCCCTTCTACCGGTATTAAACATTGTAAAGCCGTTCCCATAAGTCTCTGAAGCATATTTCATAGTATTAAAAATATCGCTCAATCTTAAATTGACTGAGAGTCTGCCGTTCCAGAAATCTTTCTTTACAGCTATATCAGTAAAATATATTGCGTCCGTCTTACCTTGTGGTCTGACAATAGGCGAATTATAAGTTGAAGTTAATTGAAGAGATAAAGTTTTATCTATGTTCCAGGTTGAATTGATTCTGCCAGTCCAACTATAACTATAATTTGAAGTAATACCAGTTACATAAATCGGATCGTGAATATCTGCTCTAAAATAGGATGCATTTGCATTCAGTTTCCACCAGGGAAAGAGGCTGCCGTTTGCAATTACTTCTACGCCGTAATTATTTTCATTAGCTATATTCTGATAAGTTGTTTCCGTAATACCGTTGTTGATCAAATTACTAATCTGTGTAATCATGCCGCTGGTTTGTTTCAAGAATAATGACGTATAAAGATTAAAGTCGAACAATATGGTACTATATCCCATTTCATATGAGTTAGTGTACTGCGGGGCAAGACTTGGATTGCCGTAAGTTAAGTTTAAAGAATCAGAATAATTTATGAATGGATTTATTTGCCATGGTCTTGGTCTATCAACTCTACGACTATAACTAACTTTGAACTCTTCGAGCGGTGTAAAATCATAAGCTAAATAAGCTGATGGATAAAGACTTGTGTAATGTCTATCGAAGGATAAACCGTTGTTTAAAAGGTTTGCATTTGTAGCGTCATATTCACCGCGTAATCCACCTTCATATTTGAAGTTACCCAATGAACCGGTATAAATTCCGTAAACGGCGTGAATTTGTTCTTTATAGTCGAAGTTGTTGCTTCTATCGATATTATTTACCCATAGATTTGCAGAAGGATCAAAATTATAGAAACTATAATCCATGCCCAGGTTGCTGATAGAACTTTTAAAGCCCACATCAAACCGAGCATTGCTGCCTAAAGGCTGAATGTAATCGGATTGAAGAATCAGCATGTGGTGGTAATTGTTATAGGTATTATTTATCAAAGAAGCCGGATTAGAAGAAGGATTTCCATTTGTAATGAAATAATCATAATTTGTTCCGGATGCACTGTTCATGCCGATGGTTGTATACATTGCATCTGCGGTCCACTTTTGCTGGGGATTATCGAAGTCTCTTTTATAATCCAGTGAATAAGTAGTTGCTTTAACCATACGGTTTGCTTCATTTGAGTTTACGAAATAATCTTCAAGGCTTGATTGATCATTAAGTTGTGAATTTAATACATTACCGGAATTATTCATATGGAATTGCCTGAACTGCGTTGAAAACGATAATGTGTTATAATCATCCAATGAATAATCAAGACCGACATCTAAGTTACCCATATACATACTATAACCTGCGTCTGAACTCTGATTAAGATAGGAAATATTGTTTTCCAGCAGGTTTGTTCTATTAGTGAGACCAGTTCTGTTAAAATCAAACATCCTACCGGATATATCGCCAAAGAAGTTTATATCTCCCGTTCGGTAATTAAAATTAGTTCCTCCAGTATATTTAGTGCCTGTACCAGCATTGAGGTTTAATATTCCATTAAAGCCAAGATTAGATTTTTTCTTTAAGACAATATTAATAATTCCGGCTGTCCCGTCAGGATCATACTTAGCTGAAGGATTGGTAACCACTTCAACAGATTTAATGGAACTTGCCGGTATAGAAGTAAGAACATCGCTGCTGTTTAAGCCAGCCATACCTGTTGGTTTACCATCTACAAGTATTGTTACGTTAGTGCTTCCTCTTAGGCTTATATTACCGTCTATGTCTACTGTTAATGCAGGAATGTTTTGCATTACATCCAGAGCGGTTCCACCGGCACTCTGCAAATCTTTATCGACATTTATTACTTGTTTATCAAGATTGGTAACAAGCATGTCATTCTTTCCTTTGACTACAACAGCTCCAAGTTTTATTGAAGAAGAAGTAAGTTCTATTGTTCCTAGTTGAGTGCCATGATTATTTGATGTTAAATTAATATTCTTAATAGGCTTTGTAGTATAACCGATAAAAGATACCTTGGCATAATACTGTCCAGGTTTAACGTTCTTAATTATAAAAGCACCATTTTCATTTGTAACTGCTCCGTTTACAATAGAAGAGTCTTTAGAATTGAAAAGACTTACATTCGCATACTCAACCGGTTTTTTTGTAGAAGAATCCAATACTTTTCCGGCAATTGTGCCTGATAAATTTAATTCTTCTTTTTTAAAATTTGCGTTATATTGCTGTCCAAATGCAATAACGCTGGAAATTGTTAATACTAAAACTAAAAATACTTTTTTCATTTTTCTCTCCGTTAAGAGTCTGATTATATTATTATAAATTCGGTTTTTTGACAACCATCCCATTTTAATAGTTTAATAAAATTAAGTCCTTTTGATAAGTGGCAAATTGCCTAAAGGAGTGGTGCTTTTTTGATTTAGGGTTTCTTAATCGATATAATAATTAGCAAAATTTTGGATGTATCCTAAAGCAATGGGCACTTTTGTTCGATAATTACATTAGAAGAAATTATGCCTAAAAACGTATGTAAACATCAGAATTAAGTCTTATATGATTAAAGGTTTTTTTTCAAAAAACGATGAGAAAGCTTTATTAGCTTCTGCTTATAAGAAGTATACCCAAAGAGATTTTGGCGGTGCTGTAATCGATTATACAAGTATTATCGAAAGCAATAACCAGGCTTTTGCGGCTTATTATGGAAGAGCGTTATCTAAGTACGCCTTGAGAGATAACCAGGGTGCCAAGGAAGATTTTAACTTTATTTTGAAAAATAATCCAGGATATTCCGATAGAATACTTTTTTACCTTGGGGTTATTTCAATGAAAGAGGGAGAGATTGAAAAGAGCTGTAATTTTTTCACTTCTTATTTGAAAAAGAATAATGACGATGCTGAAACTTACTCGCAACTGGCAAGAGCTAAAACATTATTGAAAGCCTTTGAAGAAGCAATCAAACTCTTAGATAAAGCAATTGAACTTGATCCTGCCAATCCCGAATATTTATTTCAACGGGGCTCGGTAAGGGTTCAATTAAAAGAATATAAGACGGCAATACTTGATTTTAATGCTGCTATAGAAATTAACCCTAAGCATGCGGCATCTTACAACAGTAGGGGAACAGTAAAGAGGGTTCAAGGCGATTTAGATAATGCCATCATTGACTTTAATAAGGCTGTCGAAATTGAGCCTTCATTTATAGACGCAATTTATAATGTTGCCTCAATAAAATATGATTTGAATGATTTCACTGATGCAATTGTGTATTTAGACCGAGCATTACAATTAGATGACAAATATCTCGATGCTTATGTATTACGTGCTAATTCCAAATTTAAAATTGATGATCCCGACGATGCAATAAATGATTTTTCAAAAGTTTTAGAAATTCAGCCCAATAATTTAGATGCATACCTCAATAGGGGGCGTATACATAGAAACTTAATGGATGAAGCTGCTGCTAAGAGCGATTTCCTTCACGTGCTGACGATCGATCCGGCTAACACAAATGCATTAACAATGCTTATAGAAATGGAAATTGAAAATAAGAATTATGAACAAGCCGCAGTTTTCCTAACCAAATTAATTGAGATTGAACCGCAAAATGATTCTGCATACAAACAACGTGGTATCGTTAAGTTTAATCAGGGGAATTTGAATGACGCATCCAAAGATCTTACTAAGGCGATTGATCTGAATGCAAAATCTTACGAAGCATATTTTTACAGAGCAAAAATAAAAAATAAATTGAAGGACAATTATGGCGCGATGGCGGATATAAGTTTTGCTCTTCAAAATCCTGAATACCTTGAAGCCTACATGTTTAGAGGTATGATGAAACTTGAAGCAAATGAAGATTACGGTGCTTCACTTGACTTTTCAAAGGCAATAAAGCTTAATCCCAAATTAGCCGAAGCTTATTTCTTGCGTGCAAAAGCCTATCGAAATATAGATCAGCAAAAAGATGCAGAACATGATCTATCAACTGCACTTAAAATTAATCCTGGATATGCTGAAGCCTATTTCTTGCGTGCAATAATTAATTTTGAAACTTGGGATTTTAAACAAACCATAAAAGATTGCACTTCAGCTATTGAATTGGATATCAGCTACAAAGAAAAACTTTCACCACTAATGGAAAAAGCAAAGCAGAAGATTCTTTAAATCTTTGTGATGTTTCTAACGTAAAAAATATCCTCAGTGTATTTATTTTGACTTAAAAATTTTCTAACCATTTTTCGGAGAATTTTTATGGGCAAATACTTATTACTGACGCTATTCGTTTCTATTTTTTCTATAACAATGTTTGCACAAAACAATGGGGGATCAACAATAAGCCAGGATTCCATTCTAACTCAATATTACAGTGGTAAAGTAGGATTCTATAGCCCCAGCGACGGGTTAAATAACGGGCTAATTGTCGGTGTGGACGGGATTACCGAATTCAATAAATTAAATTTTTTCTTAAGCGGAGATATTGATTTCTATCCAAAGAAAACCATAGATATTTTTAATTCGCCTAAGCCGGATATTACTGATCAAACTATTTTTCTTTTACCTCTTCATGTTAATTTCGGATACAAATTGTTAGATATTAAAGATGCCGATACAAAATTCTACGCCGGAGTAGGAGGCGGGTATTATCTTTATTTTTATAATGTTACTTACTCTGGAACAACTAGCGGAGGGCTGCTTGGCGGTGGATTTCCTACAAGCACCAGCGATTCTAAAAGCGGCGGAAATGTTTTCTTCTCCATTTTTGGGCGCGTGCTCATCGGCAAAGTATTTATTGAGCCAAGATTTTATTTTGCATCCAAGAAAGAAGATAATACCGGAGGCTATTCATTTACTGTTAATCCTTCCGGCTTTGCTATCACTTTAGGATTTCAATATGGAAAATGATTTGCAAGAAGCTAGATTTAGATTATAAAAAGAAATTTGCGGAAAATACGTTCCCAAGGTGGGAAAGTAAAGGTCCGGCTAAATGCCGGACTTTTTTTTTAAGATAATGATTCTTTAAGTCTTCTTGAAACAGAAATGAAAAATCCGAACACCATTATCAACACGCCTGTCCAAACTAAATTTACAAACGGTTTTGTACTTGCCTGAATTGTAAGCACTTCTTTAGGTTTTGCAGTTGCTGTGTTATCATCATTAATCTTTGAAAAGACAATTTCTGCTTTCTGAGTATTCGGGTCCATTTTCTGAAGTTGAATTCTAAGATTGGCATCTTTTAATTCTACTGGTACAAATTCAATTTGTCTGCCGTTCTTTTTCATTAAAGCTTGGACATTGTATGTCTTACCGTCTTTATCAACAACGAGTTGAGCACCAAGCTGGAAATTACCACCGCCCATCATTGTATTAACATCGGGGGGGATGAACTTCTGATAGGTAATCTTCGCTCCTCCAAAATTTGTTGTGTTGCCAACCGAAAGTGAAACAGCCGGACCACCGCCTTCAGTTTGCGAACCATCATCATAACCGAGCGGTGAAAAGTAAAGATCTTTTGTCGCCATTGAATAGATTGCGGGCTCTCTCATCAAGCTGTTATTAAAATCTGCAATATACATTATTGGGCTTACGGTAAAGGCATTATCACCTTTTACGCATTTTATATTGAAAGCATATTTACTATTATTATCTATTGGCTCATAACCGGTAAACATCAACTTGTAACCAAATACTTCCTGGGGTTGACCTTTTACTAGGTCTAACTCTTTTTCTCTGCCGTAAATTGAAGAACCGATTACTCCTAATAAAAATATTGCAATGCCAATATGTGCGACATATGCGCCTAACATTTTTTTGTTTCCGCGGATGATCTTTATCGCAATTTCAAGGTTGACTATCAAAGAGAATGTTACTGAAAATACTAGAAGCATTACAAGTATATCACTTATTCCGCCGAACAAAATTATCAAAATAGTTAAAACTATCGATGCAGCAATCGACGGTAAAGATTTCTTTAATAGATCATGGCTCTTGGTATCTTTCCATTTTAATAACAAGCTTAATCCATTTAGAAAAAAGATGATGATTGCAATTGGAATGTGCATAGAGTTATAAAATTTGGCATTAACCGAATGTCCGAAAATAGGAGCTGAAGTTCCCACTAAAATTATTGTTGCTGATGCACAAAGAACAATCGATGCAGTGAATAATGATAACTCGCGCGATAAAAGTCCCTCGTCAGTTTTTGTATGAAGTGTTAAATATCTCCATCGGTACGCCAAGGTACCGAGACCAACTAAAAGGAAAGTTCCAACGAAAATCATTAAAAATAAATAAACTATCGTTCCGGGATTTACGAATGAATGCACTGAAGCATCTCCAAGCACTCCGCTTCTAGTTAAGAAAGTACTGTAGATAACAAGAACATACATCATTGACATTAGGATTAAGTTAGTCTTAGCGAACTTTCCTATTCCGTCGCCTTTTGCCTGACTCTTTTTCTGAACGAGTAAAGTATGAATTCCAGCCACGGCGACCAGCCACGGGATTAAGCTTGAATTTTCAACTGGATCCCAAGCCCAATAGCCGCCCCATCCCAGCATTTCATAAGCCCAGTAACCGCCGAGCATAATACCTAATCCTAAAATACCTGCCGCAGCGAGAAGCCAGGGGAATGACTGCTTGACCCAATCTTTGTAATCGTTTTTCATCATTGCCGCAACTGCAAAGCAGAACGGAACCGTTGACATTGAAAATCCACTAAATAAAATCGGCGGATGAATCTGCATCCAGAAATTAGTAAGCTGCGGATTTAATCCTCTTCCGTTAATTACAAATTGTCCAACTGATATTCCATTAGCGGTGAGTGCACTAACCAAGCCTGTACTCATCTTTACAAATTGTTGATTAGAAGAAGCATCGGCGAAAAGAAAGTTTTGAACGAATGGCAAATGAACCAGATTAGGATTGATACTTTTAATACCGATGAATATTGGTTCTGCCCAGAGGTATACAAAAGGATTCTTGAACATCGGTGAAACCATTAAAAGGATAAATGATGTTGCCAAAGTAAATACACTCATCACTCTAGGTTCAAGATCACCGCGCTTGGAAGCATAATTCTGTAAAATTAAACCGACGATGGAAGTTAAGAAGAGCCATAGCATAAAGCTGCCTTCCTGACCGCCCCAGAACGATGCCATCAGAATGCCTGATTTCAATTCATTGCTGCTATATTCAAAAACATATCTGTAACTATATTGATGAGTTATCAGTAAATATTCCAGAAGCGCTGCAGCAAGGAAAACCAGCATTGCCATTACATGGTATGCAAGCCGCCCGATATTTAAAGCATTATTATATCCTCTGTAGCCAAGGTAGTACATTACCATTGCTATAATGCTACTAGCAAGGGCTAAAGTAAGAATTATACTTCCAATCATTGTATCCTCATAGAATCAAGTTTATAATTCTGTTGGCAGGCAATTAAACTTGTCCGTCAAGTTTTATTTTTTAAAGAATTTATAAAATCTTAGGGTATAAGTAAATAAAGCCATCTTAATTTTTTTTGAACTTATACCCTAGATAAAACTAGAAAAGTATCCGCTTCAGAGATTTGACGTTTTTACAGCCTGAACATTTTGTCCTTCGTATTTACTCGGACATTTAGTTAAAATGTTGGTTGCCTGGAAACATCCGTCCTTATATTCGCCGGTAACAACAATACTTTGTGCGGATGCAAAATTATTCGGCATTGAGCCATTATAAACTACCTTCATCTGATGCCCATCCGCATCTTCCATGTAGAATGAAAAAACCCTGTTCTGAATATCCATAACATAACTTTTATCTTTTACCCAGCTTCCGGTTGCTTTAACAACTTTCTGTTCTTTCATAACTTTTGCAAAATCACTTTCATACTTGATATTGCTTTGTGTAAAAAGATAAGCCATGAATCCTAAAAATATTACAATAATTAATCCGCCAAATAAATATTTATTTTTCATTTTTATCTCCGTTCATTTCTTTTTCAACGCTTTTAATCCTCTTATCCAGGTTGAACAAGTAAAGAAAAATTCCTGTCCAAACGATAAGAACGATAATCATTACTATGTATATTGCATTTTTGTTTAAGAAGTCAAATAATCCTTGCAAAATTTCTCCCTCATGGCAGCGCCATTAATAAGTGATAGATTGTTTATTTATTTTTTCTTTAAGTAAAATTGATCTGTACCCAATACTCCACATCCAGAAATAAAGAATTGTAAAACCGATTAAGGACAGAAAAAACACTAATAACATGTTACCATTCATTTTGAAATTAATAACCGGGCTTGAACTTGCTACAACCTTACCGTTTACAACTTCTTCCGCACCGGGATGTAAACCGAGCATTATTCTTGGCATTATGAATACGAAAAAGGGGACTGTAAGAAAAGCAATAATTGAATATACTGCTGATAGTGTAGCCCGTTTTTCTTCAGATTCAATAGAAGACCTTAGAGCGAACCAAGCACCGTAAATTAAAAGCAAAGCAAATATACTTGTTTGGCGCGGGTCCCAACTCCAGAAAGAACCCCAGGCAAATTTTGCCCAAACTGCGCCTGTAACAGTTGCAAGTATGCAGAAAATTATGCCGAGCTGTGAAGCCGCATAAGATTTGGCATCATCGTCAAGATTTTTCTTTCTTAAATATTGAATACTGTAGATAGTCGACATTAAAAATGCAACTACCGAAAGCCATGCTGTTGGTACGTGAAAGAAAATAATTTTAGCATTTTCCTTTAATCCCGGAATCAATGGAAATTCATACCAAGTATGAGGTACCGGAACAATTGGGAATGCAATTCCTGCAATTGAAACAAAAGCTAATATTATAAATAAAGTTATTTTCCAAACCATAAACAGTTCCTTAATCCATATCAAAAATTTTAATTATTATTACGGGCAACGGTTTATTACTCATAAAACTGTAATCGAGTATTTAGTACCTCAAGTATATGTAAAAAACTATTTCTTTCATCTCAAAAAATAATCAATCTTTCCATACAAAATCGAATAACATGAATGAACCTGTGAGCATAATGACATCGTAACACAAGACAATGGCGAGCTCGAACTTTGCATCCGCAAAACTTGAACCTTGATTAGAATACAAAGTTAATTGAACAGATGTTAAAATTAAAGGCAATAGAATCGGAAACGACAGTACCGGATAAAGAGTTCCTTTAGCTCCGGCTTTGGAAATTATTGCGGCAATTATTGTTGAAGCAACCGCTAATCCAATATTGCCAAGTATAAAAGACACTGCAAACAATGCAAAGTTGCGAATGATGAAAGCGTCAAATAAAGCTGTGTACAAAACTGCAATGATTATATTCATGCAAAAAACTAATATCAAGTTGAAGAGCAGCTTGCCGGAAAAAATGGTTGATGGTGCTGCTATTAAATGAAGCAGCAGGCTAGTGCCTCTTTCTTCTTCAGATACAAAGGCTCTTGCTAGCCCAGACATAGCCGAAAAGAAAATTACCACCCAGAATAATCCGCTTGTTAAACTTTGAGTAATCTGTTCATTACCGATGGAAAAAAGAATTACGCTGATTGCCACAATGATAAACATAGCAAGCGAATTAACCGCATAGCGTGTTCGCAACTCGGAATGATAATCTTTTCGGTATAAGGCGTAAGTTTTTCCTACCATCAGGTTCTCAAAAATAGGAAATTATATTTTTAATTATAACTAAAATAATCAATTTTATCATATTAGGAATAAATACAACTCTTAAATTAAGGAATTGTAAAATAAAAAGATGACTAATAGGTCAAAAAACCATAAACTAACACTTACAACTCTATAAAATAGCAATAAGTATGCCGTCTGTCATTAGAATTGCATATTTTAATGCATAAAAAATTAGGAATGGGAAATAGTCAATTACAAAAAAAACTATTAATAACTGAAGTTACGCAAAATGAATAAAATGATCCATTTGTCATTCCGAACTTGTTTCGGAATCTTTATTTTTAAGCTGTTTTTAGATGCTGAAACAAGTTCAGCATGACAATTGCGTAACTTCAGTTAATAACTTACAAAACCTAATTGCATTCGGTTTAAACCTAATTGATATCCCTGAAAACCTAATGCATATAGGTTGAAACCCAATTGAATTAGGTTTAAACGTAATTGAATTCGGTTTAAACCTAATTGATATCCCCTGAAACCTAATTTATAGAGGTTTAAACCTAATTCATTTAGGTTATAACGTAATTGAATTAGGTTCAAACGTAATACATAATGGTTAAAACCTATTACTATTTATTTTTAAAGTCTTCAAGTTTAATTTCGGTTGAACAGAACGAAAGATCCGATTGTTCATTCGAGGCAATAATAACAATTGCTGATTTGCTTTCTTCCTTGATAATTTTGTAGACTGAATCTTTTCCCTCCTGATCAAGATTGGAGGTTGGTTCATCAAGAATAATTAATTCCGGGGAATGCATTAATGCAAAGATGAATTTAAGACGCTGCTTCATCCCAGAAGAATATGTTTTAACCAAATCGTTTTTTCTATCGAAAAGAAGAAGTTGATTAAGCAGATATTCTATTTTTTCTTTATTGAACTTTACAGCTCTTATCTCTGCGAAATAGTTTAGATTTTCCCAAGTAGAAAACTCTTCATACAAAACCAGGTATGGAGATACAAAGCCAATGTGGTTGTGCAGGTTTTCAGATATAATTTCCTTGTCTTCAATTTTATGGATAATCTTTCCGCTTGAAGGAGAAGATATTCCTGCAAGAATTTTTACCAGTGTAGATTTTCCAGCACCGTTTGCACCGGAAATGCCCATAATTCCGCAGCAATCGATTCTGAAATTAATATCTTTGAAAATTAATCTTCTTCCGAAATTCTTTGAAAGATTTATTGCTTGAAGAGAGTAATCGCTCATTGAAAAATTACCAATTTTCCTTTCGTAACATTATCACCGGATTTAGTAACATAAATGTAAACCCCGGATGCAAGCTTATTATTATTTTTATCTAGTGCATTCCATCTAATCACATTCTGACCATAAATATAACTGACTGCAATATTAGCCGAATAAACCAGCTTCATAGAAGAAGAATATATACTTAAATCCGCATTGCCGAACTGGTCAGATGAAACAGGGATGTAGATGAATGAATTATTCTTGTAGTAAAATGGAGTTGGGAAAGCAAAATCATTATTTCGGACAACATATTGCCCCGATTGGAGGATTATATTATTTAATATTGCTGCACTAATCCAAAATGAAGGTTTATTAACACTGAACTTGTAAAAATAATTATTAGATAATTTATCCGTACCCGCTGCTGCAAAAGTGTAGAGGTTATACTGAAGTGGAAGAGATGTATCGGTATTTGCAATACAAGCATTTATATCATTATTGGAAACTAAAGCAACCAAGGTATCTTGATTCTGAGGATTAACAAACTGAATAAAATTGTTTGTTATTGGCGAAGTACTGGTTTGCACCGGTGTCTCGGAGGAATTCAAATTAAGTGAAATTAGTGGTTGAAGCACAGGATAATCAGCGGCATTTTCAAAATGTTTTTCAGTATAATATTTACTTCGATAGTTTGAGTAAAATGTCCATAAGCCGAATTCATTAAATGCTTCACTAAAAGAGGTATCATGGTCTGAAAAGCTGTCTGAGATAGCTTGAAGAGCTCTTTCCTTAGGCATTAGTTCCCACTGCTTCTTTATTATATTGTAACCAAAATTTTCCTGTAAGAAAATATCCCAGATGGCAAGAGCATATTCCTGCAAACCGCCATTTTTCCCAAGGCTGTATTGTGTATTTTGAAAATAACTTGGCAGGTATTGATAATAATCATGGATCGAAGGATAAACAAAATGCTCCATCGCGGTAGAAGTAAGCTCGTAGAAAAATTCATCCAGATCATAGCGGTAGATGTAATCGCCAATTTGTATTGCATGATGGAATTCATGAGCAACAGTAACTCTTGCGGCATTTATTCCTTGCGTATAAAATCCGGAAAAATCGTAATTGATTACTAAGTAGGATGTATATCGACCACTGCCAGGCGAAATTTCATTTTCAGGCTCTGTATAGCCGTAAGTGTTCCCCAAGTTCTGAATGTAAATATCATATCTATTATCACCGCCGGCGCCATTATCTGACGGAGGAGGAGGATAACCAAGATAATTTACTTCAAAGTTATATGCTGAGTCCAAAGCAATTGCCAATGAGTCTAAATTATAAGTAGGTACGTCGGAACCTGTAAGGTCATAGTGAACTCTAAAAAAGCCATTAGGAGTTACAAAGCTTGTATCGGTTACAGGTCTATCCAGCAGAGGTTTTAACATAGCTTGCTGCTGTGCCTTAAACCTGCCGATATTAAACTTAATTTCACTTACTATGCCGAATGCGCATTTAATATGAGTAGTATCGACAGTTTGTATACCTTTATGAGATTGTGTTCTTATTTGTATAAACAAATTATAAAGAGAATCGAGCTGATCGCGATTTAATTCCTGAGCCTTTATTTGAATTAGAATGGCTGAGAGAACTGAGATAATAAAAATTATTTTCCTTATCATAATCTTCTAACAGAAATACAATTAGTCAATTTATTTGTGTAAACCATGTTAAAGCTTCTATAACTCATTTTATTCATAAAAAAGCTCCGCACGTCTTCAGATTTAATTATTTTAGACATTACAATGTCTCTCCCGCGGAATACTAAATCTACTCTATACACAGATTCTTCACCAGGTAAGTAAACATACAACTTTTTTAAACCGTTTGGTCTTAAACTGCCAAAATAAAATTTGATTGGACTATCTATTGTTGATGATGAAGGGAAGTAAATGCTCTTTATTAAAAATGTAGACTTGTAATCGGAAGCGATGGAGACTACTTTATCCTTCTCGCTTATAAAGCTTAATGTAATATCTCTATCAATGTTTAATAAATCTCCGGTGAATGAAAAAATAGAATTAATGTTGTCGGATTTTAAATTATATAATCTATTCCGGTTGATAGAGCCTTGAGCGAGAGTAATCATATTCAGCTCTGCGCCGTTGATTGTCTTTTGCCAGTATAATATTCCCGGTGAATTTAGCAGAGTAACATTAGAACAAAAAACATCGGACGCAAGATTAGAATTATTTGATATGGAATACTTAAAGTTATGGTATTCCATTTGACAGAAGCCTGCATTAGAATTCTTTGTGTACGAAATATAAATGTTATCGAATCCGCTGCTGGTATTTTTGATTTTTAAATCATTAATATCTCCAGGCGAATAAATTGAGATTTCGCCGGCTGAATTATTATTAAAATCAGCTTTAATAATTTCTATCAGCCTTTTGCCGGGAGAGAAACAGAAAAATGTTTTAGATTTCGGGAACTGATTATCTACAACAATCTGCGAATGATTTTCAGCAAGTGGATAAGAGTATAACAGAGCCGGAATACCAGAATTGTTACGAACTAACAAATTCAAAGTAGAAGTGGAGCTGTCAATAAAACTAATATCATTTATTCCATTATTACCGTCGTCGAACGAAGCAATTGCAGTTGGTGATGCGCCTAAAGATAAATTTACATTTACCGCAAATGACGGCAAATTTGTTATTGTGTAAACGAATCCGCTTGTATCAACAAGAGCAATTCCGTTTATAAATTTACTGTAGAATGGAATTAAGTTTTCAATTCCATTTTTCTTGTGGTAAATGACTTCCGGGTAGAAGGTGTTATTCGTTTTTGCAAAAATTATAGAGATGATACCTTCTTCACGGTTAATATAAGCGATATCAATTTTACCGTCTCTGTTAAAGTCACCGGTTATAACCTGGTCCGGATAATATTTAGTTTTGATAGCCGTCGATTGCGAATAAGAAGAGGCAAAATCGCCATAAATTATATTGATTGATTTTCCTTTAGTGTAAAGCAGGTCGATGTAGTTATCAAGATTCATATCAACAGCACGAAGGTTATGAATCGGGGAGTTGAGCCTGATAGAACGCACTTGTCTAAAGATACCTCTGCTGTTGTTATAATAAAAGTCGAGAGAGTAATCAAGAATATTAAATGCTGCGATATCGGGATACCCGTCGTTGTTTAAATCTGCAAAAACAGCATTGGAAAAATTTTTGTTTTCAACAATCTTCTTTTTTTTTAGAGAAGTACCGTTATTAAAAATAATAGATAGCCCATTGAACGAACTTCCGGATATAAGCAAGTCGTCTCTTCCATTCTTGTCGACATCTGCAGTACTTAAGTTACCAGGGTACGAATCGAATTTTAAAGATCTTGAAATATAAGCACTGCCTGAAGAAGTAAACGAATAAATCCCTGCCCGCATAGCCGGTCTGCTTATAAAGGCGTAACTTTTAAGTGTTTTATTTAATTCGAATAAAGGTTGGATTTTCGATATTTGATAAGGGACAAACTGAGTTCTTGGTTTATTAAAGTTTCCGTTAGCTACTGCGGCTAGCGAAGCTACTTTCTTTTGCGCGGTACTGAATAAGACCAAATCGGTGTATGAATCATTATTGAAATTTAGAGAGAAAAGGGAATTGAAGCCGGAAGGCGCCTTAAAGCTTTTAAATTGGCAGAATCCGTTTATCGGAACCGGTTCGGTAAAAATATTATCTTGAGGAATTGCCTCGCATGATAAGAGAAGGACGATCAATAAAATATTAATTTTATTGATTTCTGTTTTGAAGCCTGCCTTCTCGCCGCTGCATAGCTTCATCATATCTTCTTTTTTCATCTTCTGTTTCTGGAATTGCTTCTGTAGCCTTTTCCGGCTTGCCCAAATTGTTTAAGCAGACGAAAGTTAAATATGCCGTGTTAGTATGTATCTTTGTGCCTTCCCTAAAAGATTCGGCAAAAACTTTTACACCTATTTCCATAGAAGTATTGAATACTCTGTTAACCGAGGCAACAAGAGTAACGGCATCGCCAAGATTTATTGAGTGGTGGAAATCGACTTTGTCTACTGAGGCAGTAACGCAAATCCTGTTGTTATGTTTTTGGGCGCATAAAGCAGCACAAACATCTATCCAAAGCATCAATTGCCCTCCAAGCAGCTTCCCTAATTGGTTGGTGTTATTGGGAAGAACAAGCTCGGTCATTGTCATTATTGATTCGCTAACCTTCTTAGCCTTCTCCATTATTTAGCTGCCGACAGTTTCTCTTCAAGTGAAGACTTTAGTTTTTGAATTTTTTTAATATGCGAATCGTTCGGATACAAATCAAGGAACTTAGAAATTGAAGCAAGCGCTTCATCGTTTTTCTTACGATCAATTAGCAAATTAATTTTATCATACATCGCTAAAGGTCCGTACTTCGTTTCATGATAATTGTCGATAACACGATTGTAATATATCAAAGCAGCTTTATAATAATCCATTTTATTGTAGATATAAGCCGTATAATAAATTTTATGAGCCAACTTATCGTTCATCTCAGAAATTTTCTTTTCAGCTTCTGGCACTTTAGGATCAGTAGGAAAGAAATCTATGAAAGCCTGAAATTCGCTTATTGCTTTCTTGGTATATTTTTGATCAAGTTCAAAATTTGGAGAAAGCTGGTAATAACATTCCGCAAGCATATATTGCGAAATTGGGACTAAATTACTTGATGGCATGTTTTTAATTAATCGGCTGAATTCATAAGCGCCGAGAATATATTCGCCGCGCTGATATCTCGTCATGCCAAGATAGTATTGTGCAGAATCAACAATCGCATTTCCCGGATACTGGAGGACAATAGCTTGAAATTCTTTCAATGCCTCTTGATAATCTTTATTGTTATACAATTTTACAGCGTATTCGTACCTCTGGCTAGGAGGCAGTTGAGATGTATCAATGGAAGCTGCGCAGCCCCATAAATAAAGTATAGCGGCTCCTAAAACTAGGTATGTCAAAATTGATCGCTTTGCTAAAAGAAACTTCATAATATTTAAGCACTTAATTGTAAAATTTGAATACAATTATAAATAAATTCTAGTAGGCTTCAAAGGGAATTATTGCTACTTACTTCTTACAGTAAAGAAAAGAATTACTGTCAATGCCGCTGCGCCAACAGCTATTACCGGTTCATATATGCTAGAGAAAAACGGCTCGGTTGGCAAAGAGGCTTGTGTAAAAGGCAAGGCTGGATCTTCAATATTCTTTATTTTATTTGCGTCAACTGTATCAATAAAGCTGAAAGAAAAATTTTTTACAACTACTTTTGGCTGCATTATAGAATAGTTTCCACCAAAACTAACTTCTCTTCTGGCATAATAATCCCCGAAAAGTATTTTACGGAAAAGTTTACCATAACTTACTTGTGCATGGTCAACCACAAAATTTATTTGTACACCGGAACTATCTTTAGAAGTCGTAATTACTCTTTTACCAAGATTAGAAAAATCTTTTATAAATTGATTTGAGAATAAGGAATAAGAAGTCCCGGAATTAAAATTCAAATAAATGTTTTTATCTCCAACAGGGATATTGGAATTTGCATCTATAGCAGCGGAATCTGCAAGTAAGTAAAAAACATCAAGATTAGTTTTTAACTTTTCTTCTGATGAGTTGGATTGACAAAACAAGGGCAGTGAAAAAATGAAAACAATCAACAGAGAAATCAATCCGAAATGAATTCTATCTTCACTAAATAATAAAAGAAATAATCTTTTTGTTTGAATGTTCTTGTATTTTGTCAATCTAATAATTTTGAAATCCTGCAATCTTCTAATTCAATCTCAACTGATGATTACAAATGAGAAGCGAATGACAACCTAGAATTAAATTTATAGATTGTCTGCCGCCATCGCTCTAAGCCTTTTGACTCTTTCTTCAATTGGCGGATGAGTGGAGAATAATTTCATTATTGATTTTCCGCTCAACGGATTAACTATAAACATATGGGCGGTTGCCGGTCCAACATTGTTTACGGGTTTAAGCTGATTGCCTCTTGAAATTTTTTCAAGTGCAGAAGCCAAAGCTAAAGGATTATGAGAGAAATGCGCTCCTCCTGCATCAGCAGCATATTCTCTTGATCTTGATATCGCAAGTTGAAGTAAGGTTGCGGCAATTGGCGCCAGAATAATTAGGAATAATGAAGCAATTCCATCATCATCTCTGTCGTTTGTTCTTCCAGTAAACATCATTGCCCAGCCTGCCATTTGAGCGATAAATGTAATTGTTCCAACAAAAGTTGCTGCAATTGTTCCTGTAAGAATATCACGATGTTTTACATGTGCAAGTTCATGTCCAAGAACTCCTGCTAATTCATCTTGGTTTAACATGCTTAGAATTCCTGTAGTGGCTGCTACTGCAGCATGTTCAGGGCTTCTTCCGGTTGCGAAAGCGTTTGGTGTCTGATCATCAATAATATATACTTTAGGCATTGGTATCTGAGCACTTTGAGCCAACCTTTGAACAACTGCAAATAATTCAGGTGCTTCCTGTTGAGTTACCTGGCGTGCCCGATACATAGATAACACAATTTTATCAGAGAACCAGTAACTTCCGAAGTTCATAGCAATGGCAAATATAAAGGCAACTGTCATTCCTCCTCTTCCACCAACCAGATCGCCGACTAGTAGGAAGAGAACCATCATCAATGTCATTAAAAATACTGTTTTTAGCGTATTCATTTTTCAAACTCAATTTTATACACATCAAAATTAAACAACGGCAGGTGTTTAAGCAAGGAACAGATTTGACGCAAGTAATATTACGAAGGGAACTTATAATGGAAATATTACGTCATCTTTATTGCAAGACAATCATGCATTACTCTGCCTCCTTGATAAACAGAAGAATTCCTTTTTAATATGCGCCATCCAGAATTATCAAAAAACTTTCCATTGTTGTTAAGAGATTCAGAGAGATTTTGCACAGTGTCCAAAATATCTATTAATTCTTTATTCTGTCCAAGAGCAATTGGCTTTGAACCTGCAGAAGTAATAATCATAACCGGCTCAATAATCAGATTGGCGATATTTTTTAATTCAAACTGCGGTAAGCTTTCGCGAGCTTCAAGTTGAATCATTCTCGCGCGGGCTTCTGGTCCCACAATACTTTTTGCAGAAGTGACAAGATCGAGCAAATAATTACGAACTGTATTTAAATCTTCCGCTGTTTTTATTTTCTCTTCGTTATGAAGTTCATTTAAAGCTTTTGCAATGTTTGAAATTTCTTTCAGATAATAATTCCTTTGATTATCCGGGACTAAAAACATTATAACAATGTGTACTGGATTACCGTCCGGCGAACCATAATTTATTCCGGAAGGACTCCAGCCAACAGCGCAATAAAGATCGCCGTCAAATGATGCTCTGGCATGAGGAACAGCAAAGCCTTTTCCCAAAGCTGTGTTATAGTTTTCCTCACGCTTCAATACCAAACCGGCAACATCGGTACCGTTTGGAACCGATGGAATAGCTTCAATTATATGCGCCAGCAGTTGAAGCGAATCCTGCTTATCGTTATCAGGAAGCTCGATTAAGCGACCCTCTTGTAAAGCATCTAATAATGTATCCATAATTAATTATCTCCATATCTGTTGAAGAACCAAGTTTTAACAAAGTGAGTTAAAACGCTGTAAGTAAATAGGAATGCTGCAATCCATAACCAGTAAATTGGCGGCAGAGGAACAAATCCAAAAGTCAATGCAAATGGCGAATACGGAAGCCACGCGCCTATTGCCATTATCAATAATGTAGTTAATATCATCGGAACCGAGGCTCTACTTTGAATGAATGGGATTTTGCGCGTTCTTATTATATGAACTATGAGAGTTTGTGTTAATAAAGATTCAACAAACCAACCGGTTTGAAATAAATCTACTTTATATGTTTTTTCTCCTGTAGAAAGAATAGGATTCAAAAAATCGCTTGACTTAAAAATGAACCACATTAAACCGAAAGTGGCATAATCGAAAATTGAACTAATAGGACCAATAAAAATCATAAACTTTTTTATGTTGTTGATGTTCCATTTTAGCGGTTTATCTACGAGTTCGGAATCTACATTATCCGACGGTATTCCGGTTTGGGAGAAATCATATAGCAAATTATTTAAAAGAATCTGTATCGGCTTCATTGGAAGGAAGGGGAAAAGATAACTTGCGCCAAGGACACTGAACATATTCCCAAAGTTTGAGCTGGCGCCCATTCGAATATATTTTATAATGTTAGCAAAAACTTTTCTCCCTTCTTTAATTCCATCTTCCAACACGAGCAAGCTTTTTTCGAGAAGGACAATATCGGCAGCTTCCTTAGCTACGTCTGCAGCGCTGTCAACCGAAATTCCTACATCGGCAGCACGTAGGGAGGGAGAATCATTTATTCCATCGCCCATATAACCGACAACATGTCCTGCTTGTCTTAACACCTGAATTACTTTTTCTTTTTGCACGGGAGACAACTTTGCAAATACATTTGCTTCCATAGCTGTCTTAACAAAATCAGAATCTGATAAACTAATCAGTTCGGTTCCGGTTACAATCTTATCAATTGGAAGTCCGACATCGCGGCAAACTTTCCTTGTAACTAACGCGTTGTCACCTGTCAGAATCTTAACTCTGACTCCAACATTCTGCAGACTTGCAATTGCTTGGGCAGCCGAATCCTTTGGCGGATCGAAGAAGGCGATGTAGCCAAGTAGAATCATGTTTGATTCATCGGCAACTGTAAAGGTTGTTTTAGTCTTCGGGAACTCCCGGTATGCAATTGCAAGAACACGATAGCCTTCGTTATTCAAGTCTTCAACGTCTTCGTAAAGATCATCATGAATCATTTGAATTAGCGGATAAACCTCATCATCGATCTGGTAGAAACTGCAGATGGAATATATTTCTTCAACAGCACCTTTGCAGATTAGAACATGGTCACCTTCATATTCAACAGCAACCGACATCCGGCGGCGCTGGAAATCAAATGGAAGCTCATCCACAAGCTGGCATTTGGCTTCTACCTTCAAATCAATATGGGTTATAACTGCGCGGTCAAGAAGGTTTCTTAATCCGGTTTGATAAAAACTATTTAAGTAGGCGTACAACAGAACATCGCGGCTTTCCTTCCCGGTAATATCAACATGTTTTTCAAGTATAACACGATCTTGAGTAAGAGTGCCAGTCTTATCAGTGCATAAAATATCTATTGCTCCAAAATTCTGTATTGAAGTTAGCTGCTTAACGATTACTTTTTTCTTGGACATCGTAAGCGCGCCTTTTGCTAGGTTGACCGTTACAATCATAGGAAGCATTTCTGGAGTTAATCCTACGGCAACAGAAATTCCGAACAACATAGCTTCAAGCCAATTACCTTTAGTAAGCGCGATGATAAAGAAAACAGTTAATACCATAAATATCATAAACTTTATCATCAGCCATGTGAAAGATTTTACTCCAATATCAAAACTTGTCTTGGGTCTACTTTCTACAAGTCTCTCAGATATAGAACCGAAGTATGTATGGATTCCAGTATTTACAACTGCACCTCTTGCAGTTCCGCTCAACACATTACTCCCCTGGAAGCATGCATTCGGCAGCTCGAAAACTAAGCCGTTAAATGAATCTTGAGCATCACATTTCTTTTCAATAGGAAGAGATTCGCCGGTAAGAACAGATTGACTTACGAAAAAATCTTTTGCGCTAAGCAGGCGAAGATCTGCAGGTATAATAGACCCTGCATGAAGCAGAATAATATCGCCGGGAACAATGTCCGATATTGGTATTTCGGTTTCTTTGCCGTCGCGTAGAACAATAGCACTTGATTGAATTCTTTTGCCTAGCGCTTCCACAGCCTGGCTTGAGCGTCTATCCAGGACAAACGATAATCCAACACTTAAAAGTACCATGCAGCCAACAACAATAGCCGACTTAACATCTCCCATTAACAAAGAAATTATTGAAATAAGGAGAAGCTGAATTACCAGCGGACTTTTACAGCGGTTAAATATGTCCTGTAAAATACCAACTTCTTTTGTGTGAGCTAATTCGTTCCTTCCATATTCTTCCAACCTTTTTTCAGCTTCTTCGGAAGATAAACCGGATTCAAAGCCTTGAAGACTAGAAATAGTTTCATGCTGGTTAAGCTTGCAAATATCGATCAGGCGCTGTTCATCAAGAGTTGCGCTATGTGGTGTCTTAGCTTCCTTTGTAAAGATTGAAGGCGATATTTTTTTGAAAATCGATTTAGCCATTTACAACCCCGAACAAAAATTTAAAATGAATTGACCACTGACATAGCAACGTCATTATAAAGTCATGATGAATCCTGAATTTCGTATGTAAGAAATAGAATTGTTTCATTGTCACCTTCAAACTGCCGCTTCCCCGAAGATGAGCCAATGAAATATTTAGAGGATCAATCCCTAGGGAAGTTTATTTTTTTCTAGAAATGTTTTTATTAGCGCCAGGCTCGTCGGAGTCTCGCATTTTCTCGCTCATAATTTGTTATAAATACGGATGTAAAAGTAAAGAATAATATTAAAAGAAAAAAATTTTTCGCCTATAATGTGAAAGTATAATTATAAGCTTTTAACTGAGGATAGAAGCTAAAGCTTAAGCGAACTGACATGAATTAAAGTTGCAATTCTTAACTTCAATCCTAAAGCTTCCTTTTAGTAAATTTACTGATTGATTTCAATGCGTGATTCATCAAATATTCCTGAGAATCAATCCGGGTTTCTCCATTTTCACATTTGCAAAAAGTATAACTCATATTCTCGTGCAGTTCTCTTGCTTTCACGTTATCTTTAAGTGCAAACTTTAATACAATCTTAATGATTTCATTTTTCAGCTTCTGGTCCTCAATGGGAAATGCAGTTTCAACACGCCTGTCAAGGTTCCTTTGCATCATATCCGCACTACTTAAATAAATTTCTTCAGCACCTTTATTAAAAAAATAAAATATTCTGCTATGTTCAAGGAAACGACCAACAATGCTTATTACCCTAATGTTCTCACTTAATCCTTGGATACCGGGAACAAGACAGCATATTCCTCTAACAATCAAATCAATCTTTACTCCGGAGTTGGATGCTTCATATAAAGCGCTGATTATAAGCGGATCTACCAACGCATTCATTTTTAATATGATTTTTCCTTCGCCGCCGGATTTTGCATTTTCTATTTCTCGGTTTATTAATGCCAGCATTTTTTCACGCATGTTTATAGGTGCAACAAATAGTTTGTTGAAGTCAGTCTGCTTGGAATATCCAGTTAGATAATTGAAAATACCGGAAACATCGGAACAAATTTTTTCGTCGGCGGTGAACAATCCTAAATCGGTGTAGAGCTTTGCGGTGGAAATATTATAATTACCTGTTGATATGTGCACATATTTTTTTACGCCGTCATTTTCACGCCTTACAACTAATGTCATCTTTGCGTGAGTCTTTAATCCAACAAGTCCATAAACTACATGGACACCCACTTTCTCAAGTTCTCGTGCCCAATAAATATTATTCTGTTCGTCGAATCGTGCTTTTAATTCGACAAGAACAGCAACCTGTTTGCCGCGTTCGGCTGCTTCAATTAAGTATTTAACAATTGGTGAATCAGTTCCTACGCGGTAAAGCGTCTGCTTTATTGCAAGCACGTCGGGATCTTTTGCAGCATGTTTAATAAAATCAATCACCGGTGCAAAAGAATGATAGGGATGATGAAGCATAATATCCTGTTGTTTAATTGCGGTGAAAATATTTTCATCTTCATCAAACAGCTTAAGAACTACAGGGAAAAATTGTCTAGATTTTAAATGATGAACAGGCAGATCGTATAATTGGATAACATCGCTTAATCCCAGCGGACCATCAAATACATGGATATCTCCTTTTTTTATTTCCAGGTTTTCCATCAATGTCTCGATCATGTAATCAGGCATCTGCTGTTCCACTTCAAGCCTAACAACAGAGCCAAATCTTCTTTGCCTAATATTTTCTTCAATTACTCGAAGCAGATCATCTGCTTCATCCTCTTGAAGTTCAATATCTGTATCTCGTGTAATTCTGAAGCGATGAGACTCTAACACTTCCATTCCTGGAAACAATAAGTTTAAGTTAGCTTTAATGATATCTCCAAGCCAAATGAATTTTGCACTGAACGATCCATTTGTCTGCATCTTTTTTCCGGGAGAAAGTATCTGATCGATTTGTAAAAGCCGAGGTAAAATACTCGGAACTTTTACACGAGCAAAGTGGTTCTCTCCATTCGGTTTTTTAACTAGGATGGCGAGACTTAAACTTAAATTAGATATGTATGGAAAAGGTCTTCCAGGATCGAACGCAAGCGGAGTAAGGATTGGAAAGATTTCTTTCTTAAAATAATCAGTCAGGGTTTCCTTTTCATTTTCAGATAGACTATTATACTCTAAAATATCAATTTTATTTTCATGCAATGCCGGTACAACTTCATTCTTCCATAAATCCAGAACTTGAAGCAGCATTGGATGAAGAGACTTTTCAATTTTCTGAAGCTGTGCTAATGGAGTTAATCCGTCAATTGTTGGTTCAGAAACATTAGCAGCTACCTGCTCTTTCAATCCGGAAACGCGAATCATATAGAATTCGTCCAGGTTTGTGTGAAAGATGGAGATAAATTTTACCTTTTCAAGCAGCGGTAATTCCGGATTCAAGGCTTCTTCAAGTACTCTTCTGTTAAATTCTACCCAACTTAAATCCCTGTTGAAAAAATTTTTGGGATCGTTGTATTTTTTTAATAATTCTTTTCCGGTCATTTTTATTTTTATTTATCGCTGATCAATATATGACTTTTCTTAATCTTTTTCTCTGTAGAATTCCACATCTCTAAGAAACTTTCTCGCTTTTAAAATCAAATTTTGTGAGTATAAAACAGGATCGGTAATATTTGATTTGTCAAAATGAATTGTTGGATTAGTAATCCATTTTTCTTCCCAATTAAGGATGCTATACTTTGTTCCGTATTTTAGGCTGTCGGCAAACCTTTCCCAACGTTTTAGATAATAATCCTTTATTAGTCCATTCCAAACTTTTGCAGCATATTCGGAAAGATGTGAACCTCCCCAGGTTGTAATTTGCCGCTTTGCATTTTCTTCATAAAAATTTTTTTCTTTAGTATTAATCCCCCAGCTTCGTGCAAATTTAATCCATCTTGCCAGTCTATAAAGCGGATGTTCACCTAAGAGGCTATCTATATTATTCATAAGTATAAAAGCCTTACTAAAAGCCTCGTCTCTTGATTTGTATTTTTTTGTTTGATGGAATCTGATTGCTAAGCATAGCAAAGAATCGACTTTATATCCTGCGTATTGCGCTGCTATTTGAATAGCGTCGTCGCGGTATAAATTATTCTTTTCAAAGCCACCAGAACATGAGAGAAATAATTTTGCAGCTTTATCAAAATCTACATGCGGTAAAAGTTTTACTCTGTCATTAAGCCCGGGTCTTTGTTGATAGAAATTAATTGAAATTCTATTTGAATCCGAATAAACTGACTTTATCAAATACTCCCAGGCTTCTTCCATATTGCCGGATATTTTTCCATATCTTGAAAGGCAATAATTTTTAATCCAATTATTTAAATCAACCTTATTGTTCGTCCATTCCAAATCTGTAAGAAATTCATAAACGATATCATTGTTTTCTATTCCTTCAGGAGAAATTCCAAAACCGATTAAATTTCCATGATGAGGATTTTCAAGCATATCAATTGCATCGTTGGAATAGCGCGGGATATTTCCATACAATTCATTTCTTCCGCCGAAATTGTGGATTATGCTGAATATCCATTCCTTTCCAAAAAAACCATCAAGTTTTTTCCAACCATGAAAAAGTTCATTTGCCAAGTCGATGATTATCATTCGATTATCAGGAACATCTTTGAGAAAAGCTTCGACAGACGGTTTATCCCAAAATTTTTTATCATTATAAAAAAGCCAGCCCTGCATAACCCAAACGCCATTAGAATCTCCTGCAAGAATTGAATTATAAATTGCTTTACCAAAATTCGTAAGCTGCGAGTAACGATTTTCTTTATTTACCGGAACTGTCATTTCGTTAAAAGCATCAGCAAGATAAAAATGAGTTTGTCCATATTCCTTTTGATATTCTTTTATAAAATCTTTCCCGATTTCAGCGAAGTGTTTTGAAAGAGGTGAAAGCATGTAAGTTCCGTCTTTTGGAGAAAAACCTGACCAAGGTTTCATTGATATAATATCTGCATCCGGATAAATTCTTTTTATTGCTTCCGGAACATAACCGGAAAATGCCGGTACGACCGGATGCATTCCAAGCTCACGCATACGGTTCAAGATTTTCTTTTGAAGAGCTTCACTTTTTATAAAATAACTTTCCGGAAGAGGTCCGCCATGTTTATTAATATTTCCCATCTGATGCCAGGGAAGGAAAGCCGGACCAGTAAAATAATTATCTAGTTCTTTGTTAGTTATTCCAAGTTTCTTCCAAACTTTTTTCCACACAGCTTCTTTACCAATCATTGCAAGCGGCATATTAATTCCATGCAACGCCATCCAGTCAATTTCTTTTTCCCATTGATTCCAATCCCAGAAAGCAGTTGAATATCCAAAAGCGCAGACATTATAATATAATCTATATTTATAAGGAGAAACTATTTTTGTATCCGGAAAATCAGGAAGTTTTGATGGAAGATATATATTACTGCCACTCCAAGTTACCTGGCAATTTGCAGCATGCCGGAGGTAATAATAAATGCCTTTTGTTATGGCTATAGCGCTGTTCCCGGTTACGTTTACAATCCCATCCTTTGCTTCAATTTCAAATTCGTCATTTCCTTTTTCATCAGGATTATATTTAATTATGAAATCATTTTCATGCTGAGGTATTAAACGCTCAAGAACTCCTTTTACTGCTTGAACCGGATTATAGAATTCATTGTGAAGCTTCTCTCCAAAATTCTTTGTTTGAGGGAATGCAACTAATAGAATAAAAAAGAAAATCGTAAAAATTTTTTTCATTTATATTTCCAGCAGGTTGATGATTGGTAAGAAAAATGTACTCGATTAGTTTATTTTGCGGAGAGACAGGGATTCGAACCCTGGGTAGAGATAAACCCTACACTGGTTTTCGAGACCAGCCTATTCAACCACTCTAGCATCTCTCCGGTTGTATAATTAATATTTTATTTGAGCCATAAAATAATATTAATCAGAGACTAAAAGAAAATATTTTTATTCATTAAACTTCCTTTTGTTAAAAATAATTTAATATCTATATTTGCATCGTTTAATTCGGAAAGGTGCAGGAGTGATTTTCAGCCAAAGGCTGATCCGCCTCCGGCGGAAACTGGCACTTAAAGAAAATTAGTCAAGATTACATGCATTATGTATATGTTCTATGGAGTAACAAATTAAATAAGAGATATGTCGGATCAACTGAAGATATATCTAAAAGAATATCGGAACATAACCGAGGTTGTAATAAGTTTACCAAGGGAGGTATTCCGTGGAATTTAATATACAGTGAAGAGTTTTCGACAAAACAAGAAGCATTAAAGCGAGAGAAGTTCTTAAAAACAGGTCAAGGAAGAAAATTCCTTGACGAAATATTAAAAATTCGGAAAGGTGCAGGAGTGGTTTAACTGGCACGCCTGGAGAGCGTGTGTATCTTAACGGGTACCGAGAGTTCGAATCTCTCCCTTTCCGCAAATGTTTGTTAAAGAATAATTTGACATGTCAAGCTTTGTAATTTACCGCTCGTAGATAATTTTTTGACTATTTAAATAGATATATTCATCTTACCTTCGTTAGTATAAAACTTTATGATTTTTATTTTTCTATACTTATTTGATCGAATAAGGTATTTAATATGAAAAAATTTCTTGTAGTTATTGCAGTATTTTTTAGCCTTCTATTTCTATTTGGCGGATTATTCTTAGTTGGAGTATTTTCTGACCATAAAAATCAAAATGAGTCTAAAGCTTACGTAAAATTCACAACTAAGGCTGCAGAACCAAAACTATCTATGAACCAAATTGACAGCGTTACGGCAAAATATAACTATAATTTTACTGCTGCTAATGCTGCCGGAATTTCAGTATACTCTGTAGGGAAATAATTTAATATTTACTAGTTTTCTAAAAGGGAATTCTAAGCCGGTAGTTGTACTTCTTTTTTATCCTATCAAATCTCTAAATTTGTCTTTTCGAAATTAAATTATTTTATGCAGACACTGGAAGAACATATTAAAAGTACTTTAAAGTTGGCTTATCCGGTTATGATTGGTCAGCTTGGATGGGTAATGATGGGTGTTGTGGATAGCATGATGGTCGGCGGGCTTGGACCAACTCCTCTTGCGGCAGCTTCTGTTTCTAATGGTATTTTCTTTCTAGTATTAATTATCGGAATCGGCGTTTCTTATGCAGTCACTCCTTTAACAGCTATAGCTGTAGGCGCAGGTAAAACTGAAGATTGCCAAATTCTATTTAAGCAATCAATTATTATAAATCTCTTGTTAGGATTTGTTCTGTTAATTATAACTTATTATGCAGCCGGTATTATAAAATATTTAAATCAACCTGATGAAGTTGTAAGACAATCAATATCATACACCAGAATTTTGGGATTCTCAATCATCCCGGTTATGTTATTTCAAACTTATAAACAGTTTATTGAAGGACTATCCGTTACACGACCGGCAATGGTGATAACTATTATTGCCAACATAATTAACGCAGCAGCAAATTGGCTTTTAGTTTATGGGAATTATGGTTTCCCAAAGCTCGAACTAAATGGTTCCGGCTGGGCTACATTTTCCTCAAGGCTATTTATGGCAGTTGTAATTTCCTGGTATGTTATAAGTTCAAAGAAGTTCAAACGATTTGATGTTACTTTTAATTTTAAAAGTATAAATTACTATTTCTTTAAGAAGATTCTTGGTTTGGGAGTCCCAAGTGCGTTCCAATATTTCTTTGAAGTCGGAGCTTTTTCTTTTGCAGTTATAATGATAGGTTGGCTGGGTACTGATCAATTAGCTGCGCACCAGATTGCAATTAGTCTTGCCTCTGTTACTTACATGGCAACTCTCGGTATTTCTTCTGCTGGTGCAATTAGAGTAGGAAATGCGGTAGGGAAGCAAGATATTAATGAAGTTAGAACAGCTGGTTTTACAGCGATAATGCTTGGTGCTTTAATTATGGCAGCATGCGGAGTTATGTTTATTTTATTTAGAAACTTTCTTCCCTCGCTTTACATACATAACAATGAAGTAATTTCAATTGCAGCAACTCTTTTAATAATTGCCGCTACATTTGAGATTTTTGATGGAATGCAAGCTGTCGGAATTGGCATTCTGCGCGGATTGACTGATGTAAAAGGACCAACTTTAATTACATTTGTTTCTTACTGGATTATTGCTTTACCTGTTGGTTATTTATTGGGATTTGTTTTTAAGTTGCAGGTTGTCGGAGTTTGGATTGTGTTTCTTATAGGTCTTGCTTCTTCAGCTATTTTACTTACACTTAGGTTTAATTCTAAAAGCAAAAGTCTTATATCAATCTAATCTGTTATTATTTCTGTAATAAGTTTTGCCGGTATTTCTTCAAAATAAATATTTGAAACGAAAAGATTTTTCCTCTTTACTTCCCAGACTTCATTTCTGTTTTCTTGTTTGAGATGAAAGATTTTATTCTTGCTGAATTTATCTTTCGCAGCGAGAATGTAAAAAGGCTTCTTAAAATGTCTGCAAAGAATTGCCGCTGTTGTACTCCCGGTTTTGTTTATAGTATTGCCATTCTTTAATATTATATCAGCGCCGGTAATCACCGCATTAACTTTAGGGAGATAAAGAGAAATCATAAAATCATAAATTATCTCAACTTTTATTTTCTCCTTTAGCAGTGCTTCCGCAAAGTTTCTTCCTTCAAGTTTCGGACGTGATTCACAGATAATTATTTTAAGCTTTTTGTTATCTTTCTTCCATAACTTAAATACTTCAAAAAGTGTTTTGCTGTTTGAAAGAGTAAGAATTGTGTTTAAGTTTTTTAGCAACGGTTTTGCGTTTTGATAAAGCATTTCATATTTAGACTGAAGTTGCTTATCAAAATTGTTTATAAATATTTTAAGCTTATCCGGGTTGCCGGATTTGATAATCTTTTCAATTGAATTTAAGTAATCGTTAACAGCTTCGAAGTGTGAAAGCTTTTCTTTTGCTTGTTTGATTGAAGCTTTTATTTGAAGGGAATTTGCTAATGAGTTTTTTAAGTAATCATTCAGTTTCACCAATATCTCCGATGAACCTGAGGTTTTATCATTTACTATTTTTTGAAGTGAGATTTCCTTTTTCAATTTGTAAACATCATTTGTGCTTTTTTGTAAATATTCTACTCTCTTTCCCAATCTTTATCATCAATTCCTGCTTGACGAAGTATTTCTTTTAATAAGCCGATTTGAATTTCATCAGATTTATGTGGATTAGGAATTCTTACCTTCAGTTGACCTTTTTTCATGAATTGATGTTTGCCCCCGAAAATGGTCCCTCAAAACCTAATCTCTGGAATTTTAATATTAGTTCGCGTCGAGATATTGTTTTCTTCAAGATTGTTATCCGGCTAGTTTTTTTAATGATAATCCGACTCCATTTAGGGTAGGTATTGGATCATCATCTTTTATTTTTAAAAGAAGCCATTCTTCAAGGACTTCAATTAACTCTTCTCTGCATGACTCAATAGTATTCCCATTCGCCCATACTCCCTTTAACTCAGATATTTTGCAAAACCAGGTTCCGTCTTCTAATCTTTTATAATCAGCTTTTTTTACAGCTTCTTCAATATATTGTTGAATCATAAAAAACTCCTTCATAATCAGATCAACATTTTCAAGATAATCATAAATAATACGAGCTTCAACTATATCTACTTTCTTCTCATACCCTTATTCTTAAACAAAACTCGGATGATTTCTACTTGCTATTATCTAAAATAGGTCAATAGAAAATCGTCATTCCTTACTTGTCCATTAATTTCTTAATGTTTCTAATCGCCTGCTTTATACGCTGTTCATTCTCTACCATCGAGATACGAAGATAGCCTTCGCCGTGATCTCCAAATGCAGCTCCGGGGGAGGTAACCACTTCCGCTTTATCGATTAATAATTTTGAGAATTGAATTGAGCCCATCGCTTTGAACTTATCCGGTATTGGTGCCCAGACAAACATACTAGCTTTTGGCTTCTTTACGTTCCAGCTGATGCTGTTTAATCCATCAACTAAAACATCACGGCGCTTTGTATAAACTTCTGCAATCTCTTTTGTAACAGACGGCGGTGAATCAAGCGCAGCTATTGCTGCAACCTGGATCGGTGTAAATATTCCGTAGTCATAAAAGCTTTTAAGCTTTGCAAGAGCTTTACAAATTTCCGCATTGCCTACGCAAAAGCCAACACGCCATCCAGCCATATTATAACTCTTAGACATTGTAAAGAACTCTACTGCAATATCCTTTGCCCCCGGCACTTGAAGTATGGAAGGGACTTTAGTTCCGTCGAAAACTATATCGCTATAAGCCATATCATGTACAACAATCATCTCAGACTTCTTAGCAAATGCAACAATCTCTTTTAGGTAATCAAGATCGACAACTGCTGTTGTTGGATTTGCGGGGAAGTTTAAGATTAACATTTTGGGGCGAGGCCACATATCTCTTGTTATTAAAGAGATGTCCGGTATAAAATCATTTTCCGGACTAAGAGGAATTGAAACTACATTTGCACCTGCTGCAGTAACTCCGTAAATATGGATTGGGTAAGTAGGATTGGGAACCATAACAACATCGCCGCTGTCAAGCAGAGCAAGACAAAGATGCGCCAATCCTTCTTTGCTTCCTATTGTTGCAACAGCTTCATTCTCCGGATCTATATCAACACCGAAGTCGCGTTTATATTTTCTTGAAATAGCTTTTAAGATTGCCGGAATTCCTTTTGAGCGAGAATAACGGTGAGTCTTCGGATCGTCGACTGTCTGCTTTAATTTATCAATAATAAATTTCGGCGTGGCTTGATCTGGGTTGCCCATGCCGAGGTCTATCATGTCTATTCCTTGCTGACGCTTCTGTAATTTAATCGCATTTAATTCTGCGAAAAGATAGGGAGGAAGTCTATCTAATCTCTTTGCAAATTTCATCTGGTTCTCTCATGTATTTGGAAATTATGAAGACAAAATTAATAAAAAAAAGTTTCATTGTTTAATTGATAAATTACTTTATTGTTCAATTGCCGCCAGCTTTAGCTGACGGATCTAAGAAATTCTAAAAGTCGTAGGGCTTTAGCCCATAATATAAATGCGGCTAAAGCTGTCAGCTTAGATTTGCTTTATTTCCGTCAGTTAAAACTGACGGCAATGAATTGTAAAACGCTCTCATCTTTCAAGTAAGATTAAGAATAATGCATTAAGAAACTTTTTCATCTTAGAAATTAATCCGCTTAAATGAATCTTTTTCCTATAAAACAAAATTATTCTTTGCTAAAATATATTTTGCTTATGTTCGTCTTAGTTAATAGGGATGCCTGAAATAAAATTTCAATAAATAAAAAGGAAAATGAAATGGCAGAGCATGTTTGTCCGGTTTGGGTTGGATATTTTCTAGCAAATCCCATAAGGAAATTATATCATAACCCGGTAAAGATATTGAGTCCTTATATAAAAGAAGGAATGGAAGTAATGGACATCGGCAGCGCGATGGGATTCTTCAGTATTCCGGCGGCAAAGATGGCTGGTAAAAACGGTAAGGTTGTCTGCGTCGATCTTCAAAAAGAAATGCTTGAGAAACTTGAGAAGAGAGCACACAAAGCAAAGGTATTTGAAAGGATAGAGCTGCATAATTGTTCTGAAAAATCTTTGGAGATAGATCAATATAAAAATCAAATTGATTTTGCGTGGGCATTTGCAGTGCTTCATGAAATGCCGGATGTGTCAAATGTATTTAAAGAAGTGAATGAGGTGCTGAAGCCTAATTCAAAGATGCTTATTGCAGAACCAACCGGACATGTTACCAATGAAGCCTTTGAATCAACTTTGAATGCTGCACTAAAAAATAATTTTAAAGTAATCGGTGAACCGGAAATTAGAGGAAGTGTTTCTGCATTGCTGGAGAAAAAATAATTTTTTTGTGTCTTAGTATCTATGTGGCAATTGTTTTATGCCACTAAGTCACCAAGACACAAAGAAAAATAAATTCAAAAAAATCTTGATATAGTTTTCGGGATTAAATAAATTTTGAATGTTAAAAAACCGAGTAAAGCAATTTAAAGTTAATTCTGGCTTAACCCGGCTGTCGCTTTTTTTGATTCAAGGTGGAGTAATGATTGATAGTTCGGCTCTAAGTTTTTTTAACACGATGACTCTTATTCGAAGAGGCGGATGTAAAGTGTATGTATGCAATGCGGGAATGTCTTTTACTGCACTCAATAAAAAGCATTTATTAAAAATGCTCAACCCAAATTATTTGTGGGGAGCCCAATCCGATAAAATCATCTTTATGAAAGGTGATCTTACCAAATTTTAATTAGGAAGAAAAAATATAACATAATTTTTTAAATAGATATTTATGTCCTGTTAAAGTAAAATAAGAATATATCTTATTACTTTAAGTTCTTTCTCTTGTTGTAAAAGTTAATACGGATTTACAACCGGCTGATATTTAATTGAAGCTAATCAGCTTAAGATGAACCTTTCCCAAACTTATTTGAGACATCCTCCAAGTAAGAAGGAACATTCTTCAATTAACATGGAGCGTCTTTCAACTAAGATGAAGCAGCCTCCAACTAAGATGGAAAAACCTTCAACTTAGATGAAAGAGCCTTCAACTAAGAAGAAAGAGCCTTCATATTAGTTGAAAGAAACTTAAACTAAGTTGAAAGTGTCATCATTTTATATGGAACATCTTTCAACTGAGATAGTATGTGATTAATGCTTCCAAAAGAATAGTCCAAATTAAACTGAATTGCCTAAAAGTTCATTAAAATTGCTCAAAATCGAATTATTAGAAGAAAAAATGTGCAATAAGCACATGCATAAAACAATAAAATAAACGAGGTGTATAATGGCTCTTGTAGAAAAAGAGAAATCGCCTGAAGTAGAGAAGGCGGAAGGAAGATTAACGGGGATGAAGGAGGTAGACGTCCGTACTGGCAAGAAAAATAATTACGGAACACAAGAAAAGCCTCTTACGCAGGATGAGATGTTAGCTCAAATAGAACTTGTTGAAGCAAAAAGGAAAGAAGGGAATGAATTAAAAAAGAAGTGGGATTCTTCAAACAGCGATTATGAAGGGGAAGTTGAAAAGCTTAATGATATGGTTTCACAGGTTCTTTCAAATGCAGTAGGTGTAGTTGGAAATGATTCCGATGAATACGAGTTGCTTGGTGGTACGAAGAAATCGAACCGCAAGCATCCCGTTAGGAAGCCGAAAGTTACGAAGTAATTATAGATTAAATGAAGTATAGAGATGGCATCTTTTGGAAAGATGTCATCTCTATAAACAAGAAAATAATTTTTCATCCGTTCTTAATTGCTGACCCTTCAACAAATGAATGTATATAGGCATTTACATTCGCCTCTTCTGATTCTTGAAGTTCTTTAAACATGGCTGTTGATATAAAATTAGAAAATCCAAATATGTTTGTTTGGCTATGCTCTTTATTTGGCTTAAACATTCTTTCCTGGATTAGTGTATGAATTTGTTATCAGGAATTTATTTAAAAGTTATTCCATAGTCATTTATAATCGTTCATTTTTCATTCAATAGTATCACTCAGTTTGTTTTATCTAACACCGTTTGTTTGCATCGTAAAAAGAAATCTGATAGATTTGCGGTGCGGATAACAATCTAGATATAACAATCAAGCCAACAATAATAGGAAAATAAATGGCATATGTAATTACTAAACTGTGCAGGGATTGTCTTGATATTTCCTGCACGCAAGTCTGTCCTGTCGATTGCATTTACCAATATCAGGGCGATGATCCAACTATACCTAGTAATCAATTACTAATCGATCCCGATGAATGTATAAATTGCAATGCATGTGTACCGGAATGTCCATGGGAAGCAATCTTTGAAGATGAGCTTGTCCCAAATGTTTTCCAGGAAGATATTGAGATTAATGCAAGGATAGTTGCGAAAAAGCGAATCGTACCTAAACGTCCGGATGATCAAAAGCTGCCGACTCTGGAAGAAGTGAAAGTAAATAAGAAGAAATGGAATTATAACGACGGGCAGTGAGAATTCTCTGATTTTTTTTGAGCGACATAATGATGGAATACTGGAAATTTGGATTCTAGATGCCGAAGATCAGTTCTATTTAATGGTATCTAGGATCCAGTAACCAGAATTACAAATCTTTCTGAAGATTAAAAAGAATTATAGATCCTCTCCGTTTATCGTAACTACAATCTTTCTAGAACCCCCGCGATTGCGGTGTTCACAAAGATAAATTCCCTGCCAGGTACCAAGATTCAATTTTCCATTTGTAATTGGAATGGTAAGACTATTTCCGATGAGAACAGATTTAAGATGAGCAGGCATATCATCAGAGCCTTCTGTATCGTGCATATAATACGGTGCATTCTCCGGTGCTAATTTGTTAAAGTGAGTTTCCATATCAGTTCTAACTGTCGGATCTGCGTTTTCATTTAAAGTTAATGATGCCGAAGTATGCTTTATAAATATATGAGCAATGCCCGTTTTTATTTTTCTGATTTCAGGGACAGTGCTTTCAATTTCATCCGTAACGAGATGGAATCCTCTACGCTTGGGAGATAGTGAAATTTCTTTTTGGTACCAGGACATAATTACAATCTTTTTATAATTTGCTGTCATTTTAATCGTAATCTATCTGCCTAAATTAGTTTACTCTCCAAAGCTTCAGCGATGGATAGTAAATTAGTCTCAGCCTGAAATATTAATTTAATATGCACCAAATAAGTATAAGATTAATATTCAAATTATAGATATTCAATTGTCTAAAAATAAAGAGAATAATAATCAAAGACTAAGAATAAGCAGTGACTGGATTTTTTACTTGATATTTACAACATAAAATTTGAATTTGATTTCGTAGATTAAATAGGCTATTACAAGTGAAGTACAAAAAATACGAGATGGATAGAGAGAGATTCAAAGCACTTTGTGCCTTATACTTTTTGAATACAATTCAACCGGATGAGTTGAAGGAGTTAAAATCTGCATTGGATAGCGGGGACAGGGAGCTTCAGGAAATATTTTACCAGACAAAAAAAACAATTAATAAGCTGCCTTTGTCTGTTGATCTTATAGATCGCTACACAGATGTACATCAAAATGTACCGAATGATCTTCATTCAAAAAGGGAAAAGAAATTTTTATTTCCATTTTTTAAATATCATCCTGAAATAGTGACAATTAAGTATAATATTACATCTGCTGTTGCAATACTACTGTTTTTATCGCTTCTAATTTTGACATTTTATCTTTATCAAATATCGAGCGATAACAGCGCATTGAACAATAAGCTGATAAATAGTTATTCACATTTAGATTATGACAGCAGGATTTTTGATGTACTAAATTCAAAAAAGATAGAAGTTATAAATTTAAAAGGACAGGATATTAATCCGGATGGCTATGGCAAGATATTTTGGTCTCCTTTCAGCGAAGAAGCTGTGTTACAGATAGAAAATCTTCCGCCCATTGACGAGATGAAAGATTATCAGCTTTGGCTGGTAAAAAATGATTCGATAATAAATGAAGGAGTAATTGCTGTAAACCCAAATTCATATAATTTTTATTTTTTCAAAAGACTCCCATTAAATAATGATGATGCTGGATATTCGATTTTACTTACGCTTGAACCTAAAGGAGGAGCAGGTAAGCCGACAGGGACAATCTATCTTAAAGGTGAAATAAATAAGCGGTAAATATGATTATTCTTTTCAATATATTATTTTCTGTTCGCCATTAAATCTTGAGTAATCTGCAAAAAGCAAAGTGCTTAGAGCATAGTGTTAAGCACTCTGGGTTTTACGGGGAATATTAAATTAAAGATTAGGGTTTCAACTAGTATGAGTATAGATTTAATATTGAGTGAAAAAGAGAGTACTTAAGTCTTATTCCGGAACGTGGACGAGAAAATATTTTTTAGCTGATTTGCCGATTGAAACAGCTTCTTTCGTAGTCATATGCATATCGTCGGGGGTATCTTCATCATGTCCTGCTTCGATGATAGCCAGGTCAGAATTCTTAGCGTGCTTTACAAGTTCTATACAGTAAGCTGTATCCCCGCCATAGCAAATCTTCATACCGTTAAAATTAAATTTATAACCGAGTGCAGGCACTTGCCTTGTTGATACACCATCATTAAGATATTCTCTGTGAATAACCGGAAAGGGTTTTATAGAAATGCCATGGCTGTGGATGCTTTTTGATTCTTTAATCGGCTTTAATGTTATTTTGTATGGAAGAGACTTTGAATAAACATTATGAAAGGCGTGATAGATGCTTTCAATTTCAACGCAACCAATTGGATAATGAATTGAAAGCGGAGTCTGCTTGTGCATTACGCGCATATAAGTAATCAGCGTCCAAATGCCGCCGACATGATCATGATGCCCATGAGTGATGAAAGCGTCGGAAACGTTTAATATATTTTTTGTACCAATTTCTTTATTCAGGTCTCTTAGAATTCCATCCCCGGGATCGACAACAAAATGAGTATTACCTGCTCTAATCAATATTCCAGTAGCGATATTTGGTATTGAGCAGAATATCTTAATTAAAAAATTTTTCTTCTGCCAGATTAATGGATATTTTTGTTGTGGCGGCATTATTTGCTTGCTTGTTTTTTATGATGTTGGCATTCTTTGTTATTCTTGCAGCGGGCAAAAATATTAAATGAGTAGCTTTCAACGTTAAAGCCTAACTCATTCGAAATTTCTTCAGGCAGAGCTTTTATCTTTGGATTAATGAATTCTACAATGCGTCCGCAGTCAACACAGATAAGATGATCGTGGCTCTGTTTCTTCAATGTGCTTTCGTAGCGGGTCATATTCTCGCCGAAGTTCCTCTTTGTAAGAATATCGCATTGAACTAGAAGCTCAAGAGTATTGTAAACAGTAGCGCGAGAGACCCTGGATTTCTTCTTTTTCATTTGAAGAAATAAATCATCTGCGGCAAAATGACCGTCATATTTAATGGCGGAATCAAGAACTTCAAATCTTTCCGGAGTTATTCGGTTTTTACCGTCCTTTAAATACTTTCTGAATATTTCAGCGGCTTGTTGCTCTTTCAAGATTTAATCTTCTTTATAAAAAATATTTTTAACATTTGAACCTGTGATTATCATTCATTTAAGTTCAAGATATTTTTCTAAACTGATCCGGCGCTTGCCGAAAGTCTAATTAATTTAAATTATGGAACTCCCAAAATCCTCAAGCCATTTACCGTTATAAAAGTGAAGACATATGCTAAAATTGTAAACATAAAAAACTGAATAGCTGGCATTCTCCAACTTCCGGTTTCTTTACGGGAAACCGCAAGCGTTGAAACGCACTGCAGCGCAAATATAAAAAACACTATAAGCCCTGCTATTGTTGCGGGAGTAAATAGCCTTTGCCCGGTACCTTCAATTGTTGCTTTTCGCATTTCTCGCAACATTGAGGATTGTAAAGTAGCCTTGTCATCGGTTACTTTAAAAATCATTGCAAGTGAACTTACGAAAACTTCTCTTGCTGCAAATGCAGATATTAAAGAAACGCCGACCCGCCAATCCATTCCGATTGGGGACATAACCGGCTGAATAAACTTTCCTAAATCAGAAGCATAAGAATGTTCAAGTCTAACTGAGCTTTGTAACTCAACAGCTTGATCCTTTGTTAAGTTCTGGGTGTCTACTTTAGGATTGTAATCCGGGAAGTAAGTAAGAAACCACATAATAGTAGAAAGTACCAGGATAATTGGACCGGCTTTCTTAAAATATAATTTTGCGCTGTGGTATGAGTTACTCAAAACCATGCTGAATTTTGGCTTGCGGTAGGCAGGCAGCTCTAATATAAATGATGACCTATCTTCCGCGTTAATAATTTTGTTTTTGAATTTATTAACAATACCTGCTATTGAAACAGAGCTTAAAATACTAAGTACATAAATTCCGGCTAACACTAAACCTGCTATCCATGCCTTATCGGCAGGGAATAAGAAAGCAAGCAGCAAGGCATAAACAGGCAGTCGAGCGCTGCAGCTCATTAAAGGAATAATAAAAATAGTAAGAAGTCTTTCTCTTTTATTCGGAATTGTTCTCGTTGACAAAATTGCAGGAATGGCACAGGCAAATCCCGAAAGCATGGGAACAAACGAACGCCCGTTCAGTCCGATTTTGGATAGCGGTTTATCAATCAGCATTGCACCACGTGCAAGATAACCGGTGTCTTCAAGCAGTCCGAGAATTAGAAATAAAATTAAGATCTGGGGAACAAAAACTAGAACAGCACCTGTACCGCTGATAATTCCATTTGCAATTAAATTACCGTACCAGGTATTTCCCAAAATATTTATTGCCTCATAGGATAAAAATCCAAAGCCGCTGTCGACAAGTTCCATTATAGGTTGTGCAAGCCAGAAAATAGAAGTAAATGTTGCTGCCATAATTAAAAAGAATACAACAAGACCCCAAACTTTATGAAGCAGAATCCTATCAATCTTTAGTGTAGGCTGGTCTAATTGATTTGCACTTGGAATTGTTTCATTTAGGACGAGAAGCTGTTTGTTTGCCTTTTTAAGATTTATGTTTTTATCGCTCTTATTGGTAAGAGTAATAACTTCCTTTTCAATACTTTCTATTTCTTTAAAAGAACTTAACAGATATTTTACATCTAGGTTTGTGTCTCGCACAATGGGATTCTTCTTCTCACTAAGTTTTGTCTTCTCGATATTTTTTTCAACAGTTCTGATCAGCTCCTCGACTCCACTGCCGGTTCTTCCGTCAATTACTACCACTGCACATCCAAGTTTTTGCCCAAGTAAAGTTGAAGAAATTTCATAGCCCTTGCGCTGAAGTATGTCAGTCATTGTAAGTGAAATTACAACATTAAATTCGGATTCTATCAACTGCCTGACAAGAAGCAAATGTCTTGAAAGCTGACTTGCGTCGACAGTTGCAATTACTAAGTCAGGCACACCATACATAGGATGAGAGTAAAGTGAATCTACTGAAACTTTTTCATCAGGTGAATTAGGAATTAAGCTGATAATTCCGGGCGAGTCTAAAATGTTTGCGTTAAAATTAAATTTTTTCTGGATTTTGCTGATTGAATATTCAACGGTAGCCCCAGGATAATTAACAGTTTTATAATTTTGTCCGCTCAGGTAATTGAATAATGTAGTTTTTCCCGAGTTTGGAGGACCTACCAGAGTTATTAATGGAAGGTCTTCGAGTATTATTGTCTTCATATTAGTTTAATGCAAGAGGCTTCATTTTTTCTGATTGCAATGATTGTACCTCTAACTGAAAAAGCTAGAGGGTCGTTAAATGCGGAAACATTTACTAATTGTATCTCCTGACCAGGAGTAAATCCGACTTCTAAAATACGTCTGGAAGAAGGGTGAGAAGCATCTATATCTCCAATAATTCCTGATTCTCCAAACTTCAATTCTGCTGCTGTCTTCATCTAATCTGCACACTATTAAGATTTTGTCTAAATAAAAATACGAGTAGTTTGCGAAAGAAACAAATTAATTCTTTAAGTCTATCTTGGAATTATAAATTACAAAATATCAAAAAGCAGATGGCAGAGTGTAGAATACATAAATAAATATAATCTGGATGAGTTTCCTTTTTCAGAAGATTGTTCAGAGTTTATTGATCTTGATGTAATGCTATAGAACAATTAAAGGCGGGCTATCTTATAGTTCTTGAATGCAAAGTAAATTTCTTTAGCGGCAGTTCTCACTACTGTGGCAAGGGGAATTGAAAAGAGCATTCCGCTAATTCCGAATAATTGGCTTCCGGCTAGTATTAAGAGAATTATTACAATAGGATGCATATCAACACTTTTAGAAAAGACATAAGGCTGCACTAAACCGTTATCAATTACGTAGACAGCTATTATCATCATTATGATTAAAGGGACGTGTGAAAAATCTCCATACTGGATGATGGAAATTATTATTGCCGGAACGCCGCCGATTATTGGACCAAAATAAGGAACAAGATGCCCTAAGCCGGAAATTACTCCTAATGGAAGAGCATTCTTAATTCCTATAACATAATATCCAAAACCACATGCAACTCCTACGAAAGCTGCATCAAAAATCCAGCCTCTTACATATCTTCCGAGCTGTATGGAGACTTTTTTCATTATCCAGTATGACATTTCGAAATACCTATTGGGCATTACATGAATTATACCGCGCATAATTTCTTTACTGTCTTTTAAAAGAAAGAATGTTATAAACGGGATAATTACTACTAGTACTATAATAGAAATAATGCTTGTAAGGATAGATGTTAGCCTATCAAAAGAATTGATAATCCCGGATGAAATAAATTCTTCAAAGTGTTTCGATAATTGTCCAAGTTCGAAGAAAGGAAGATAATTGTAAATGACTTTTTCTACAGATAGAATTTTTTCATGAATAGATATTACTTGAAGTGTACCTATCAATTGTTTCATCTGGAATATTAAGTTAGGTACTAAGTAGGCAAAAAAGAGATAAAATAGAATGACAACTGCTGCAAAAACCGTAATTATTGAGAACAACCGATTGAAGCCACTATACTCTAGTCTAGAAACCAGTGGCTCTAATATAAAAGCCAGCAGAACGGCAAATGCAAAGATTATCAAGACGGTCGAAATAAGATATAGCAGGTATAATATTAAAATTATTCCTGCTATTAAAAGCGAATACCGGGTAACCTTTTTTATTGACAATTCGGACATCTTCAATTTACTGCTTCTATTCTTTTAATTCCGGGCACTTGTTTCATTAACGAACGTTCTACACCGGCACGAAGTGTCATTGAAAACATTGGACATATTGCGCAGGCACCTACGAGTTTTACTTTAACAATTGCGTCTTCTGTTATCTCAACCAACTCAATATCGCCGTCATCTGCTTGCAGGTAAGGACGAATAGAATCTATAGCTTTCAGAACATCTTCATTCTTTAAATTTTCCATAGTAGTTCCCACAAGTAATCATAATGGGAATATAATCTTGTACCCAAAAGATTATTCGTTGTCTTCTAGCAATATTTCCATCTTAGAAGCTGAGCTTCCTTTTACATTTATTAAGTGAACCTGAGAAGCAAGGTTCTTTGATATCTGTTCAATGGCTTTAGCATGTTCCGTATCGGGTGTATCATACATAACCGGGATTCCATTATCACCGCCGATTCTAATTCGCGGGTCAATCGGAATTCCGCCTAGAAATGGTACCTTTAATTCTTCTGCAATTTTAGAGCCTCCGCCGGTGCCGAAGATGTCATACTTCTTACCGGTATCAGGTGCAATAAAGTAGCTCATGTTTTCAACAACACCAGCTACGGGAACGTTTACTCTTGTAAACATCTTTAAAGCTTTTCGTGCATCAATTAAAGATACTTCCTGCGGTGTAGTAACAATTACCGCAGATGTCAGCGGAATTGTTTGAACTAGTGTTAACTGAATATCACCGGTTCCCGGAGGCAAATCAAAAATTAAATAATCAAGCTCACCCCAATCCACATCTGACATGAACTGCTTTACAGCTCCGCTTGCCATAGGACCGCGCCAAATTACCGGTGCATCATCATCAACGAGTAAACCGATTGAAATTACCTTTACACCATAGTTTGAAAGCGGAATTATCTTCATCGTCTGCTGGTTCTGCATAATTTTGGGTTTTTCTTTTAAACCTAGCATTAGCGGGATACTAGGCCCGTATATGTCGGCATCGATCAAGCCAACTTCAGCACCGTCTTTAGCGAGTGCAACGGCAAGGTTTACCGCTACAGTGCTTTTGCCTACTCCTCCTTTACCGCTTGCTACTGCAATTGTGTTTTTTACTCCGGGTAAAATTGGATTTTTGTTTGATCCCTGATGAACAGTAGTTTTTGCATCAATACTTAAGTTCACATTCTTAATCGAAGGGAAATCTTCTTTGATTTTGCGGACGAATTTATCTTTTAATTGATCTGTGTCGTTTGAAGAGGGAAGTGTAAAAGATAATTCCATGTTGAGCGCACTATTATATACTTCAAATTTTTTTATTGAATTTAGTATTAACAAATCTTTATTGAAATTTGGATCTTCTACGGCCTTAAGTGAATTTAATATTCCTGTTTTTGTAATGTCTGCCATTCGTGTTCCTGTCATTTTTCATTCATAATAACAAATTTAATAAAAAAATAAATTACTTTGAACGCATAAAGCGACAGATATATTTTATCGCATAGATAATAGAAACAGAATAATTCAGAAGCTTATTTTTCCTGAAGTGATTATATAAAATTGAGATTGGTCAATCGTTGTTTTTAATAGAATTATAGCTTGCTAAATGATTCGTTCTTAGTCATTCCTTTTTATAAAGTGACTGAGCCTTCTCTGCAGAGGTTGTAATTCCTTTTATCATTGCGGAGCTAAAACCATTATGTTCCATTTGATTTAAGCCTGAGATTGTAATGCCGCGCGGAGTTGTTACTTTGTCAACTTCACTTTCAGGATGAGATTTTGTTTTTACTAACAATGATGCTGCGCCCAATGCTGTCTGTGCTGCCATAAAAATTGCTTCATCGGAATGGAAGCCGATTTCAATTCCGCCTTGAGATGCGGCACGTACGGCACGAAGAAAGAATGCAATTCCACATGCACATAATGCGGTTGCCGGGACCATTAGTTCTTCATCGATTATCATTGTCTTGCCAACCGAATCAAAAATCTTTTTAGCTATTTTAAGTGAACTATCAGTTTTTGTTTCTGCAGAAAGGCAGGTCATTGATTCCTGGATTGCAATGGCAGTGTTCGGCATTGCACGAACAATAGGAATATTTTTCCCAATGATCTTCTTAATCATTTTTATTCCAGCTCCGGAGACAACCGAAATAATAATATGTTTGTCCTTATTAATAACTTCAGAAATTTCAATTAAAAGTTCTTCAAGCTGCTTTGGCTGCACGGCAACAATTATTACTTCGGAATTTTTTACAGCAAGTTTGTTATCCCCGGTTATCTTGAACCCTGAATTTTTAAATTCTTCAAGTTGATCCACATGTCTTCTAGTAATGTATATATTTTCCGGTGGATATAACTTGGAAGTCTCAAGTCCTTTAGCAATAGCTAATCCAATATTACCTCCCCCAAGCACTGCGACACTCTTTTTTGAATCCATGTTTTTTCCTAAAAATTAAATGTAGTTTATTTTAGTAAGTCATGTTACGCACAAGTCATGCTGAACTTGATTCAGCATCTAAAAACATTTCGAAAAATGAGATTCCGAAACAAGTTCGGAATGACAAACTAGTATTCTCTTAATTTGTGCGTAACGTGAGTTAGTAATTAAATACTGAGAACAAAGTTTTTCAGATACTCATATTCTTTAGAAATCTTTATCGACTTCTTCCTTTTTACAAGACAAGTTTGAAGAGCATCCGGTATCTCGATCTTCTTGTTCAATACCTTTTCAACAATATCTGCAAACTTTGACGGATGCGCTGTTTCAAGCAATACTCCGTTACACTCTTTTTGATTTTTCTCTGCCAGGAATTTTTTCAAAGCAAGATATCCAACCGCACCATGAGGGTCGATTATATAATTATATTTTGAAAATACTTCTTTAATAGCTCCTATAGTATCTATGTCTGAGAAACTAGCGCTGTAAATTTCATTTTTAATTTCTTGATAACTTTGATTATACAAATCAATGATGCGTGCAAAATTGCTGGGATTACCTACATCCATAGCGTTTGATAAGGTTCGTACAGATGACTTAGCTTCATAAACAGAAGTCTCGAGATATTTCGGGAAGACATCGTTTGCATTTACAGCAGCGATGAATTTACTTACAGGCAATCCCATCTTATAAGCAAATAAGCCGCCTGTAAGATCTCCAAAATTTCCGCTTGGAACCGAAACATAAAACGGCAGCTTTTTATTTTCAGTTCTTCCATAAGCATTAAAATAATAAAATGACTGCGGTATTAGTCTAGCAATATTTATCGAGTTAGCAGAAGAAAGAATTGCGTGTTTTTTTAAAGAAGCATCGGCGAATGCCTGCTTTACAAGCCTCTGGCAGTCGTCAAAAGTTCCATCAACTTCTAGAGCAGTTATGTTTTGATCAAGAGTTGTCAATTGCTGTTCTTGGATTTTACTTACTCTTCCTGATGGATAAAGTAGAACCACCTTAATTCCTTTAACATTAAGGAAGCCATTAGCTACTGCGCTTCCGGTATCACCGGAAGTGGCAACGAGAATGATAATTTCTTTGTCTTCATCTTTAGTTAAATAAGACATAACCGCCGACATAAACCTAGCGCCAAAATCTTTGAACGCAAGAGTCGGACCGTGGAATAATTCGAGTGTGCTAATTTGTTCATTTAACTTTACTAGTGGTGCATCGAACGTAATTGTCGAATCAATTATCTTGGAAATTACTTCAACAGGTAAATCATCCTTTAATAGATTATTTGCGACTATGAAGGATATTTCTTTAAATGTCAGCTTTGAAATATCATGGAAAAAACTTGGAGGAAGCTTCGGAAGTTCAACAGGCATAAATAAACCACCGTCGTCAGCAATTCCTTTAAGTACCGCTTCCTTGAATGTTGAAATATTATTTTTATTATTAGTACTGTAAAGTTTCATAATTTTATTTCTTATTCAATTACTCTTGGACCCTGTTGGTTAATTTTTGAAATGTAGAGATCGCCATCTACTTCTATTGCTGATAGAGCTTCCATCATGGCTGTTCCGACTTTATCCGCAATGGTTTTTGATTTGCTAAATGCAAATATCGAAGGACCTGAACCTGAAATACTGCAGCCTAGAGCGCCGGCATCTATTGCCGCGTTCTTAATTTCATAAAAACCGGGAATTAAAATCGATCTTATTGGCTCGACAATTACATCTTGAAGTGAGCGGCTTATTAAATTATAATTACCACTGGTTAATCCTGCAACTAGACCAGCAACGTTTCCCCATTGCTTAACGGCATCGGCTAAGAGAATCTGCTTACGAAGGATCTTTCTGGTATCCGCCGTATTAATCTCGAGATGAGGATGAACAATAGTACAGTAAAGATTTTTCGGAGTTTGAATATTTATAACATCTATCGGTGTTAGACTTCTGACAATCACGAAACCTCCCATTAAGCATGCTGAAACATTATCTGCATGAGGAGTACCGCCGCACGTAAGTTTTTCTCCTTCAAGTGCGAAGGAAAGTAGTTCATTCTTAGATAAAGGACTGCCTAGGAGTTCATTAAATGCAAACACGCTTGCAACGGCGCTGGCAGCGCTAGAACCTAATCCGCTTCCTAATGCCATCTTCTTGTGTATTTCTATTTCAACTCCTTTTTTAAAATTTAAATGTTCTATCAAAGAAATCAATGATAAACCCGCGGTATTCTTCAAAGGATCGAAGGGAAGGCGTTGATGATCGCCTGTAATTTTAGTAATAGTCACACCAGGTTCATTTTTTATTTTTAAGACAAGCTCGTCTCCCGGATAATCAATTGCAAAGCCTAATACATCAAAACCGCAGCTTACATTGGTTACCGAAGCAGGCGCAAATACTTTTATTTTTTTTTTCATATTTTAGTTAAAAAAAACTCACTTAAAAGGTGAGTCTAACATAAATTATTATTTAATATATCCCTTAGCTTTCATAAGCTCAGCACAGAGCAAGGCACCGCCAGCAGCACCTCTGTTGGTATTATGGGAAAGCACCACGAACTTATAATCGAAAAGAGGATCTTCACGCAGTCTTCCTACTGATGCAGCCATGCCTTTATCAATGTTGCGGTGGATTCTTGGCTGGGGATATTTTTCTTCTTCAAAATAATGTACCGGATGAACCGGCGCTGTAGGAAGATTTAATTCCTGGGCTTCCGAAGTAAAATTTTTCCAAGCGCTTATAATTTCTTCTTTAGTAGCTTTTTTCTTTAGCTTTACCTGAACACATTCAAGATGTCCGTCAACAACAGAAACACGATTGCATTGAGCGCTTATCTTAATATGTTCATCAATAATTTTACCATTCTCATATGTTCCAAGAATTTTGAGAGGCTCAGTTTCAAGCTTCGGTTCTTCTCCCGAGATATACGGAATAACATTATCAATCGTATCAAGACTTGCAACACCGGGATAACCGGCACCTGATAAGGCTTGCATAGTTACAACATTTACTGCTTCAAGACCGAACTTATCTTGAAGCGGTTTTAGAGCGAGCACCATACCTATTGTTGAGCAATTCGGGTTTGTTACAATGCATCCGCCGTTATATTGCTGAGTTTTAATTATCTCAAGATGGTCACCGTTTATTTCCGGTACAAGAAGAGGAACATCTTTATCCATCCTGTGGTTTTTCGAATTTGAAACAACGACGTAGCCCTTCTTAGCAAATGCTTCTTCAACATGACCTGCAACGCTAGAATCCAATCCTGAAAATACTATTTTGCTTTCCAATTTAGGTTCGGTGTCTTTCACTATAAGCTCTGCTACATCTTTGGGCAGAGGGGAAGATAGTATCCAATTGACAGCATCCTTGTACTTCTTCCCTGCGGATCTTTCCGAAGCTGCAACTTCAACTACTTTGAACCATGGATGGTTATTTAATAATTCAATGAATTTTTGTCCGACGCTTCCAGTAGCGCCAAGAACCCCTACCGGTATCTTATTCGATGACATGTTTTTTCTCTTATTTATTTGACTTATGTATAAAAATCATTTGCAAAATTACGACTATTAGTAATTTTTTAATGTGAACCTAATCTTAAGACTAGTTTGGAATTTTAAAGTAATGGAGTTGTGGTATAAAAATTATTTCCTTTATTCCACTAGTCCGGTACTCGGTTATTCCATTAGAATTTCCTAATTGTCTTTTAACAAGCTAACTCAAGTAATTAGAAATTCTGATTATATCTGCAAACACTCCGGCTGCGGTAACATCGGCACCGGCACCGGGACCTTTAATAACAATTGGGCGGTCCTGGTAATGCTTGGTGTAAAGGGCAAAGATGTTGTCGCTTCCTGATAAAGAATAAAACGGATGATGGTTATTTACTTCCTGAAGGGAAATTTCGGCTCTACCGTTTTCCAGCGAGGCGATATATCTCAAAACGTTTCCTTTATCTTCCGAACATTTTCGCTTCTTCTCAAACTCTTCGTCGTATTCTTCCAACTTTTTGAAAAACTCTTCAATCGATTTGGCTTGTCTTGCTTTTTCCGGGACTAAGTTTTCAACCTTAATATCTTTCAATTCAAGAGAGAGACCTGTTTCTCTTGCAAGTATTAAAAGCTTCCTAGCAACGTCCATTCCGTTTAGATCCTCGCGCGGGTCCGGTTCAGTGTAGCCTTTTTCTTTAGCTTCTCGAACAATCTGGCTAAATGACTTTCCATTCGAATAAGAACTGAAGAGGAAGCTGAGTGTTCCAGACATTACGCCTTCAATCTTAAAAACTTTATCGCCGCTTGAAACCAAGTCATTTAAAGTATTGATAATTGGTAATCCGGCACCGACATTGGTTTCATATAAAAACTTTACGTTATGCTTCAATGCCGATTGCTTCAATTGTAAATAATATTCAAACTTGCCGGCGTTAGCACGTTTATTCGGAGTTACAATTGAAATACTTGAATCAAGGACATCTTTATAACGTGAAGGAACTTTTTCGCTTGCAGTGCAGTCAACAAAAATGCTGTTTGGAAGATTTAACTTCTTCATTTCATCAATCAAGAAGTTGAGATCTGTTTTTGTTCCTTCCTGATTCAATCTATCTTTCCAATTTACCGGATCGATACTGTTGGAATCAATCAGCATCTTACGGCTATTTGCTAGTCCGATAATCTTTACGTTAAGAAAATATTCATGCGCTAAAAATTCCGTCTGTTGATTTATCTGCTGTAAAAGTGTACTGCCTACCAATCCAGTTCCGACTACAAATAAATTAACTGTCTTAGCAATTGAGAGAAAGAAAGCATCATGAAGAGCATTTAAAGCTTTAGCTTCGTTATCACGCGATATAACAGTAGAAATATTTAACTCCGAAGAACCTTGTGCAATTGCAACTATGTTAATACCATTTTTGCCGAGAGCTTGGAAAATTCGACCCGAAATGCCGGGGGTCTTTCGCATATTTTCTCCAACAACAGCAATAATGGAAAGGTTTGTTTCAATTACCGGATCGTTGATTAATCTTTCTTTTATTTCATAATAGAATTCCTGCTGTATTGCTTTCTTGGCGTGTACAGCATATTTAGGAAGCACAGCAATGCAAAGAGAATGTTCGGAAGAAGCTTGGGTAATTAAAATAATATTGATTTGCCTGGTTCCGAGAGCGGCGAACAATCTCTGTGCAATACCAGCTACACCTACCATACCGCTGCCTTGTACTCTAATCAAAGCGATGTCATCAATTGAAGATATTCCTTTGATGGAAAAATGATGGATGTTTGAATGATCGTTAATTACAGTCCCTTCAAAATCAGGATTAAAGGTGTTTTTAATCCTAATTGGAATTTTCTTTTCCATTGCAGGATGCATCGTCGGAGGATGGATTACCTTTGCACCAAAGTGTGAAAGCTCCATTGCTTCTTCATAAGTCATTCCCTTCAAAGGAAAAGCTTTTTTAACTTTCTTTGGATCAGCAGTAAGAACACCATCTACATCTGTCCAGATTTCAATTTCTTTTACATTTAATGCAGAGCCAAAGATTGACGCAGTATAATCGGAACCGCCTCTGCCGAGAGTTGTAGTTTCGTTGTTCGCAGTTGATGAAATGAAGCCGGTAATAACCTGAAGCTTTGTATGGTTTTTGAAATAATTTTTTATGTTTTTGTAAGTAATGTCGAAATCAACTTTAGCGCTGCCAAAGGACTCATCTGTTTTGATTAAAAATCTGGCATCAAGATATTCACAGTCGACTTTTCTGTCTTTTAATGCTTGAGTTATTAATAAGTTAGAAAGCCTTTCGCCAAAGCTTAATATGAAATCCTGAGTTCTTGGAGAAAGCTCTTTGACAAGGTAAACGCCATGCAAAACATCTTCAAGCTCGTTTAGAGTCAATTTTAAATTAGCTATTACAGAACTTTGAGTTTTTACTCCAAGAATTTCCTGTGCAATTGAAATGTGTCTTGTTTCTAATTTTTTGAAAAGGTCGATGTATTCGTTATTAGCAGCGGCAGCCATCTGACTCATCTTTAAAAGATTATCGGTTACTTTCTGAAGTGCGGAGAAGATGACGGCAATCTTTTTATTCTTTTCTAAAGATTGTTTTACAATTTCAATAACGTGTTTAATTCTTTCGGCATCGCCTACTGAAGAACCGCCGAATTTAAGAATCTTCATTTTATTTCTTTCCTGCTTAATTCAAAATTCCCTTATAATAATAAAAAAACCGGCTCCATCTTCTGAAGCCGGTTTCCAATTTCTATCTTAAAAAATTATACAACCGTGCTTCAGCCTCCATGCATAGAGGTGGGCATTGTAGCGGTTGTTGTTTTCGTACAAGACTTAGGACAATATGTGTGTTTAGAAATTTTCATAAAAACTTAAATCAAAACTAATACTTAATTAACGATTTGTCAAATGATCTGGAATAATTTACAAAGATTTTCTTTATTCATTATCGAAAAAGGTTAATCAAATTTTAATATTGATACCCAATCTTTGCAAGACATTAGGAGTTTTATGAATTTATTTCACGCCTACAACTGTAATTCATAAGGTGCTAATCTACTTCTTCCTGAAAATCTTCAATTTGGTTTTATTCAAATTAATCTGAAATATTCTTAAATTAAGATGCAATTAAAAAGAATTACAATGAAATTCTAAGAGAATTATATCCGGGGTGGGCATGTCTAAAATTAAATTAATTTATCAAAGAGGTGAAACATGGCTGATATCAAATTCAAACTAAACGGTAAACAAGTCCAACTAGAAGTTGATGGTGATAGAAGGCTTTTATGGGTCCTTCGAACGGACCTTGGATTGACCGGAACAAAGTACGGCTGCGGAGAAAGCTTCTGCGGCTCTTGCACTGTCCTTATAGATAATGAGGATGTTCGTTCTTGTCAAACTTCAATGAAAGATGTTCAAGGCAAAGAAGTGATGACAATCGAAGGGCTAGAGAAGAATGGAAAGCTACATCCGCTTCAATCAGCATTTGTAGAACATGATGCTTTGCAATGCGGCTATTGTACGCCGGGAATGATACTAACCGCCTATTCATTTCTAAAGAAAAATCCGAAGCCGTCGCATTCCGATATAATAAAAGAGATGGATGATAATTTGTGCCGATGCGGTGCTCATCAAAGAATAATTTCGGCAATCGAATCCGCATCAAAAAAAATGGAAGGGGGATTATAAAATGAACGAAGAATTACTTGATCTAGATTTTAAGGATAATCAATCTGAAACTCTAATTGACCGTAGAGAGTTTATAAAAATTGCCGGTACAGGAATTTATATTTTATTTACGCTTTGGGATACTTCAGTGTTTGCTCAGGAACGGCAGAGAAGAGGACAAAATCTTCCAGCAGATTTTAATGCATTTTTAAAAATAGGAGAGGATGGAAAAGTTACCTGTTTTACCGGTAAGATAGAAATGGGTCAGGGAATAATTACATCTTTAGCACAGGAACTCGCTGATGAACTGGATGTTAAATTTGAAAATGTCAAAATGGTAATGGGAGATACAGATCTTTGTCCGTGGGATATGGGAACCTTCGGCTCGATGTCAACAAGGTTCTTCGGACCTGCGCTTAGAGCTGCCGGTGCAGAGGGAAGGCGCGTGTTAATTGAATTAGCTTCGCAGCAATTGAAAGTACCGATGAAATATTTATCAACTGAAAATGGAATTGTATTTGACACCCGGAACAGAAAGAATAAAATTTCTTACGCAATGCTGGCAAAAGGGAAAAAGATTGAACGTCATTTAAAAGAAAAACCTGAAGTTAAGAAACCTTCCGAGTTTAAAATAATTGGCAAGCCGGAGAATCGAAGAGATGCTTATGAAAAAGTTACAGGCAAAGCTAAATATACCGGCGATATTCAACTGCCGGGAATGCTTTACGCCAAAATTTTAAGATCGCCAGTTCACGGAGCTAAGCTTGTTGATGTTGATTTATCTGAAGCAAAAAAAGTTGACGGCATTCAGGTTATTCATGAAGGCGATTTCATTGCATTGCTGCATAAATATCCTGATGTTGCTGAAATAGCGCTTTCCAAAGTGAAAGCAAAATTTGATAAACCTAAGACAGGAATAAACGATAAAAATATTTTTGATCACTTGCTTAAATCTGCCTCGAACGGTGAAGTTGTTGCAAAAGCCGGTGATCTTAAGAAAGGTGAAGGTGAAGCTGAAAATATTTTTGAAGAGACTTACCTTGATGGGTATAAAGCTCATTCACCAATGGAACCCCATACTGCTGTCGCCAAAATTGAAGGAGACAAAGTAACAGTTTGGGCATCAACCCAAACTCCATTTCCTGCTAAAGACGAAGTTGCGAAAGAGCTCAGTATTCCTTCAAAGAATGTTAGAATTATTCCGCCTTTTCTTGGAGGAGGGTTCGGAGGCAAATCACGCAATAATCAAATTATCGAAGCAGTACGACTTGCAAAACTAACCGGTAAACCGGTGCAAGTTGCATGGACAAGAGAAGAAGAATTCTATAATGACTCATTTCGTCCGGCAGCTATTGTAAAAATAAAATCCGGTATAAATGGTAAAGGTAAAATTACACTTTGGGATTATCATGTTTATTATGCAGGTGAAAGAGGAGCACCGGTGTTTTACGATATTCCGAATAACAGTACCACTGTTTATGGTTCAGGTTGGGGAGGCAATGCTCATCCTTTTGCAACAGGTGCATGGAGAGCACCCGGAAATAACACAAATACCTTTGCAAGAGAATCTCAAATAGATATAATGGCTGCTAAAGCTAAAATAGATCCACTGGAATTCAGGCTTCGAAATTTGAATGATAAAAAAATGATAAATGTTTTAAAAGCCGCAGCAGAGAAATTCGGATGGAAACCGGCAGCAGCTCCAAGCGGAAGAGGCTTTGGTATTGCATGCGGTACAGATGCGGGGACTACAGTAGCCGCTATTGCGGAGGTTAAAGTAAATAAACAAACCGGCGATGTTCAAGTTAAACGGGTTGTTTGTGCACAGGATATGGGACTTGCAGTAAATCCGGAAGGTGCAACTATCCAGATGGAAGGCTGCATTACGATGGGGCTCGGTTATGCTTTGAAAGAAGATATTCATTTCAGAGACGGCGAAATCTTAGACTTAAATTTCGATACTTATGAAATTCCAAGATTCTCATGGCTTCCTAAAATTGAAACAATAATAATTGATAACAAGAATGCACCGCCGCAGGGAGGCGGAGAGCCTGCCATAATATTGATGGGAGCGGTAGTTGCCAATGCAATTTTTGATGCAACCGGTGCAAGATTATTTCAACTTCCGATGAATCCAGAAAGAGTAAAACAAGCTTTAAATAAGAATTAAAATTATCAACGGTTAAAATATTTTGCCGCGTGATCCGTCATTTAAAATAGAAAAACATTTTTAATTTATGAGGTCACGGATGAACGTATTGGTATTTAAGACTACAGTTCAAAGTAATAAAGATGTTTCAAAGCTTCAGCCTTATATAAATGATATAGTAAAAGACGGCAGATGGAACTTTGATCTTGAAGACTGCGACAAAATATTCCGGGTCGAAACAGACGAAAACCTTAACAACTCATTAATATTTCTGTTTAATGCCAACGGTTATTCCTGCGAAGAATTGGAAGATTAAAATCTTATAACTTACGTTACACACAATTAAGGATCTAATTTACTTTGTCATTCCGAACTTGATTCGGAATCTCATTTTTCGACATTTTTGGGATGCTGAATCAAGTTCAGCATGACATGTGCGTAACGTGAGTTATAAATTCTTCAGCCAGGCATTTCTTAATTCGAGCTCTTCCGGAGTTGCATCTTTATTTATGGAGAAGATGTGCTTAATTGCCTGAGCACTTACCTTGGCTGTTAAATCTATTTCTTTGCCATTGCGAATGACAGTGATTTTTAGGTTGTCACCAATCTTCATCTTTCTAATTTTGGAATATAGATTCTGGAAACTTGCTAAAGTTATTTCATTACCATCATACTTGTAAAAGATGTCTCCGCGTTCAAATATTCCTTTGTTAGGTGAATCTGCATTTAGATCATTTACAACAATCTTATTATTCTTAAAGCCCAACTGAAGTCCGAGGGAGATCTTGCTTGAATCGTATCCTTCAAATCCTGTGTAGTTAATGCCAAGTAAGGCATAATATTCTTTTACTGGAAGTTTGTCAGCATGCTCAATATATTTATCAAGGAAGTCGCCGATTTCAGGGTAAGTAAGCTTGGTGAAGTCAGTGAAGAAATTTTTCTCGCTGAATGATTTATTTGGTCCGTATATTTTTGAAAGCTGAAGTATGACCTCGCGTAATCCTCTTTTACCATGAGAGAGTTGAAGCAGTCTGATGTCAAGCAAACCTGCAACAATAGCTCCTTTCATATAGATGTTTGGATACTGATCCTGCAATTCTGTGCAATGTATTCCAAGATCGGTCAAACTTAAATCCTGTCTGAAAGCGTCGTTCGTCATTAATTTTTCATGAAGTACATCCAGGTACTGATCAAGAGTTATTAAGTGGTCTCTAAGCTCAAGCATGTGTGCAGCCCATTCGGTAACGCCTTCATAGAACCAAAGGTGTTGAGACATAACCGGTTTTTCAAAATTAAACTTTGCTACTAATTCACTGTGGATGGTTAGCGGAGTCAAGATATGAAAAAATTCATGAGCAACTACAGATCTAATATTATCTTGGAGAGTTGCGAGCGGCAATTCCTGGTAAACATATTCGGAACTGTAAGAATGTTCCCATGCACCGGCAGACATATTTTCAAAATGAAATAGAAAAGTATAATGACTCACTGGAAGACCTTCCATAAAATCATTCTCAGCATTCAAAATATCTTTTAGAAGATTAACCAATTCATCAGATTTTATCATATCAGTTTTGGAATAAGTATAAACATCAATTTTTGTTTTTCCAATTTTTAGAGAAGCTTTGGTTAATTTACCTAAGAGAATAGGGGAGTCAACAATTTTATCAAAAGTATCGGCATCATAATTCCCATCCTTATCAAGAGGAAGCGCAGTACCAGCAATCCAATCTTTTGGATAATCTATTTTTACCTTGATTGGATAGGATTGCATTCCATGGAAATAACCGAATACACATTGTCCGTTGATTAATACATCGTTCGCTTCAATAGCAGAGCCGCACATTTGATAAATATAATTAGTATCTACTTTAGTATTCCATGTATCCGATATCTGATAGACAATTTTTTTAACCTTATTAGGTGAAGAAAGCTGCCACTGATTTACAGAAATGTGTTCAGTCTTTATTTCATTTCCGCTCGCATCATAAGCTTTAAATGATTTTACGAATCTTCCAATATCCATTGTTTGATAAGTGCCTGGAGCCGTTGCCGCGAACTGATAAATGTCGTTCCTCGAAGTCAGCTTATCAGGCTTAAGCTCAACGGTAAAAACATTGGTTGATCTGTCATTAAGATTTATATAAAACTTTTGCTGGGCTGAAACAAAAATTGAAAACAGGATTAAAAACATTCCGGTAAAGGAGGTAATTGCGGCTCTCTTTTTCATAACTTTCCTTCTTTTATCATTTTAAATACAAACTTAAATTAATCATTGCAGATACATGGGAAAAATAAATAAGCGGGAATATTTTTTGATAAATGGTTGTTTAATCTTAGTAAGTCATGTTACGCACAAGTCATGCTGAACTTGATTCAGCATCTAAAAACATTTCGAAAAATGAGATTCCGAAACAAGTTCGGAATGACAAACTAGTATTCTTTTAATTTGTGCGTAACGTGAGTTAGTAAGGTAAATTTTCATCCCTTTTCCAATTAGATTTGTATTTTTAAATTACTGTTCTTTAGATTTGATTAGTAGAAAATAAAAGTCTAACTAATTGCGGGAGCGCATAATGAAAACTTTCCGTGTTATTGCAGTTCTGTTTTTTGCTTTTGCTTTTGTTCAAATATCTTTTTCACAGGGGCAAACTGCTTTGCCAGTTTTATACTTAAATCCTTCCCCAAGATTAAACGGATTGGGAATGGTTGGGGTTTCTTTTCCAAACCATGATACATATGGATTTTATTACAATCCTGCACAGCTTGGATATATAAGTCAAACCGAAAACTTATCTTACCAACTTGATCCGTCAAACAGTCATTGGATGCCTCCATTCTGCGGACCACGTATAAAAATTCTTCTTTTAATATCGGATATAACTTTGATAAGCTGCTTAACGGATTAAAGCTTAGCGCTGGCTTTGGTTATATTCATTCAAAAATGGATTACGGATTATTTTATGGTAATCCTACCTTAAATGATTCTTATGATGAATATAATGCATACGGATTCGGTGTTGGTCTGGATTACTATATTCAAATAAGCGCGGGACTTTCTTACAAATCAATCCGCTCTGTTTTGCAGGGTTATTCATTAAACACAACAAAGAGCATTGAAGCAGATGCATCAACAATGGATTACGGCTTGTTGATGACTATTCCGGTAACTAAACTCATTGAGCCGGATTTACACTTTAATGTTCTTCAAAGTATTCCGGCAATGCCTTACTTTAATATTTCGATGGGATATTCTCAATTGAATATCGGTAAAGAAATATATTATATAGATCCTGCTCAATCAGATCCGCTGCCAAGAACAGCGAGATTAGGTTATACTTTATCTGCCGGACTTGATATCAAGCTGAATAATTCAATCTTGAGAGCCTTCGAATATGATTTTATAGCGGAAGCTGATAATATTCTAGTTCAAAGGAATTGGACTAATAATACCGTTAATTATCAAGGTTTAACCGGTGATATCATCTTCGGTAAAAATCTGATTGAACTTAAAGGCAACGATAATGTTTCGGTTCATAAAGGAAATAATTTCAGTCTTTTTGAAACTGTTGAATTCATGATCGGTAGATTTGACGGGAATGGCTATCAACAAGAAAAAGCTTACGGATATGGCATAAGAGCAAAAGGAATTCTTACTTTTCTGAAAGCTTATACATCGGACAGAATTTTTAATTATATAGCCGATCATTTTGACATCCAATATTACACATCAACTTTATTTCCTGAAGATGTTAGAGAGTCAAAACTGTATGGTTTAAGTGTCAGTTTCGGCGGATATGAATTTTAAGATAAGTACCGGAATAGTATAATTGATGTATTAGATATATTAGGGTAGAGTGTATTGAGTGTGCATTCAGAGTGCATTCATAGTATGTTCAGAGTGCATTCAAATTTAACTATATATGAGTCTGGTCTAAAAGCCTAAATAGATGAAATATCATTCCCGCGAGAGTGGGAGTCTATTCCAAATAATAAACTCTTTAGATTCTCGTTTTCAGGCTTAGGTATCAACCTAACGTTGAAGGAAATTATCACAAATAGCTTACATAAAAAACATTTATAAATCCTCTACGCGGTCAAAGAAGAACATCGTAAATGTTGAATTATTATAGTAAAAAATTTGTCGATTAAAAGGACATCCTTATAGAGGATGAATAAAAGCATATTTAGATTATAACAGATAGCTATTATTCAAGATAAACAATATCCTCAAGAAATTAAGTTTTCACGGGAATTATCTTCTTAGAGCGTACTCACTATTATTATCAAAAAACTTATAACCTATTCACCAATTGCTTTATTTTTAATGATTTTTAAGTAAATTTGATTGCGGTAACACAATATTTAATTTACTCAAGATTTTCTCAGTTTTGTTTAAGGAAGAGGCTTGTTCATTCCGTATGAAAATTATAAATGGAAACATAAGACTAATAGTAGTTTTTTCGATTATTTTATTATTTATAATAGTTGTAAATATATTTTGGGGTAAGCATCCTATTCTTGATTTTTTCCAGTTCCTAATAAAAAAGGATTACTTTTGGATAGTTCCCTTGTTTATTGCGTTAACATTTGGTTTTTGGCAGCGTGAAATAAATGTAAAGAAAAAGATAGGCAAAGAAAGAAGAGAAATTTACACAGCAACCATGCGTACAATACAAGACCTTCTACAAAACTCTGCATCTTCCATGCAGTTATTAATATTAGATATGAAGGATACCGGCGTACATGATGATATTATTCAGAGAGCTGAAAAAAATATTGATGAGTTAAAATCAGTAATTACAACGTTGGCGTCTATAGATCCCATGTCAATTCAACTTAAAGAATTAAACGACAAGCTTTCTATCATTAAAATGAATGAATAGATTATAGATAATAGAAAAGCAAAAATCTTAATTGAAGTTTAGCAAATTAATAATGTTGTCTGACAGTTGTACTGTCAGATGCAATTCTGCATGCAGTTATACCGCAATATTAACAATATTAATGTTATTTTCAGAGTGCAACTCTTATCAGAGTAAAGTTCGACAGTGCAACTGTCAAACAACTGCGTAACTTCAGAATCTTAAGTTAATTTTTTAGTTCATTCTTTTTAACAAACTTTTTCCCGTTCCAATAGAGGATTTGGTTTTCGAGCAACTTGCAGAATTCTGGTGTATCGGTAAGGGGGGGAGAAAGAATTCCATGAGCGACTGCGGTATCTCTTTCTACTCTGAAGTTGCTTAGAACAACAATGGATATATCTTTAAAATTATAGCTAAGTCTATATTCAAGGCTAGCTTCATTTGATTTTCGTTCGCAAGTAACAAAATATATTTTCTTTTCTCGCTCAGTATTACGTAAGCTGCCTGGCTCAATTCCTCCAGTTCTCAACGAAAACGCAAAATGTTTTAAATAGTCTGTTTTGGGTATTAAAATATAAAATGCTAAATCAGCCGGTTTCATATTAAGATAAGTATAATAGTGAGTCGAAGGTGCGTAACCTAAGAGATTTTTAAGTTCAATTCCACCGATAAAAGGTTTTTCATAACCATTATTTCCACCTGCAAAGACTATCAAACTTTTATCGCCCGGCATCACTTTCATAATACCTTCATCAATATGTCCGGGATTCCAAAAAGTTGTGCCTATCCTTTTACCGGAGTTTAGGTCAAGAGTAAATATTGAAGAAGAAAATGACGGACCATTGTTTGCTCTTGCTATTAATAATTGTTTGCCAAGATAAGTCACAGTGTCAATTAATTCGCAGCTATAATTTATATCAAGATTTTCACCATAAGATTTTACCGTATCAGTAAAATCATAATGCCAGAGTTGGGTTCCTAAATAATTATAACAAAATATACCTCCGTATTCCATTTCATTATTAAGTTCTGATTGTAATATGTGGCATAATATTACTTCATTTTTTTTATCTTTATTTACATCAATAATTTTGGCAATGTATCTTAATGTTGATGAAGCAAATACAGGATCAATTTCAATTTCTTTTGACCATAGAATTTTACCGCTGCTGTTTTCTATCATCAAATTATCACCACTTAGATCCAGCATTGCCGGGTTATCATCAAAATTATATTCATAAAAATATCCTGAAATTAACATGATAATTAAGAGTAAAATGCTAATAACCCAATTCTTCTTTGCGAACTTAGCAGCCCTTTTTATTACACTAAATCTTTTTATATCAATTAGGTTTCTTCTGTTTAGTAAATCCTGAAGGTTTTTAATTCCAATAATTTCCAAATCTCTTGACGGATATTGTTTTTTTAATGCTTTTAAATATGTTTCTATTATTGCTTTATTTTCTTCAGGTACAATAAATATATTTATGAATGAATAGAATACTATTTCCAGCTTATTTAATACCAAGCTTTCGTCCAAAACAATTAAATTTCCACTATTATCAAAGCCGCCGGTAATGGCGATGTTTTCCTTAATGGAAATTTTAATTGGGAAGTTATAAAAAGTAATAAGCTCTTCGATAATGCTTAATGTAAGTGCCGCTCCTAATGATATGCCGATATAATTAGCAAGCTGATTATCGAATTGTATTATTATAGTATGATAACTGCTGATTTTACCGCCGTGCTTGCGTATAAAATCTATTGCGGTTTCCCAGGATTTATATACTTGTTCTGTCAACCCTGCATCATTTAAATCCGGAGTAGGAACAATAGTAATAGTGTTTTTCAGGTTGTTCTTTTTTATACTGACTGTTATTGTTTCCAGTGTACCAAGACGAAGTACATCGCTTTGTGAAGAATCCTTTTCAAGGAAAGGAAGATGCATCTTTCTTATCTTATAGTTTTCTAACTGTTTACCTTCCAATAGTGCATTCAGTTCTAAAAGCTTTCGGCTTAAGATTGAAATAACAGAATCAATTTTTCCAGCTAAGTGAACCGCAGCAGGATGTCCTTTCAGCCTTTTCAAAATTCCTAAAAGGTCATCAGTAATCTGAGGGTGGGAATAAAAAACTTCGAACTTATCGGCACATTCTAAAAAGTCATCAATAAACTCTATTATAAAAGCATCGGCAATAATATCACTCGAGGTATTTAAAATGTTATTATAATATCCTTTAAGTAAGTATAATCTTTGCTTGGGAGAAGTTGAGCGGGAAAGCAAATCTAAAACGAATTGTCTAAAATCCTCTGCTTCAAAAGCATTCATAAATATTATAGTAGTGTATTCCCTACCGTAAATCTATGGAAATGGTACGTCTTACGCAAATAGAATTCAATTGTTTAATCGCTTAATTGTTTTATTGCTGAATACCTGCATAGAGTAGATAATTATAGCTGTAAGATGTAGTTTGTTTGAATGATGCGTATATTCGTCAAGTAATATTTTCTATGCTGATTAAAATAAAATTGAAAATCAAACCAATTTACTAAATCGAATTGAGAAGCGGTTCTATAATACTATCTCGTGTAGGTTGGGAGATCAGTTAACTCTGAAAGAGTTAGATATAATAGACCAGGATAACACCCCGGTCTTTCTTGAATAAGAAGCAATTAAAAAGCCGTTGAAACGGTTACAAAAATCGTTTTCTCTTTCATTAACCAACGGATTAATCCGTTGATTAATGAGAAAAAGGAAAGGAATTCGAACCGTTTTAACGGTTTCCAATGTTAAGCGGTCAACTTGAGTTATTTAATTACTCACGTTACGCACATGTCATGCTGAACTTGATTCAGCATCCCAAAAATGTTGAAAAATGAGATTCCGAATCAAGTTCAGAATGACAAAGTAAATTAGATCCTTAATTGTGCGTAACGTAAATTAATTACTGAAGTTACGCAATTGTCATGCTGAACTTGTTTCAGCATCTAAAAACAGCTTAAAAATAAAGATTCCGAAACAAGTTCGGAATGACAAATGGATCATTTTATTCATTTTGCGTAACTTCAGTTAATTAATATTTTCAATTGCAGATCAAATAATGTAATAAGATTGATAGCTGGAAGTCTCATTTATTTTGCCTTAAACAATTTAACAATGCAGCAATTTAACAGTTTGAGCTATTCCTCTTCAATCATGATCTTTTCAATTTCGTCAAATAATTCTAACTCAATTTGGCGGGATGTATTTTCAATATTCAATACATAATTTGCAGGAAGTAAAGTGATCTTTAAGTTTTGATTTTTGTTTTCAGTTTTTGAGAAGAAGTATAATGTGCTTTTATCATTGTACTTTATAAATCTAAGCAGATAATTTGAGTCATCATCCGAAAATGTAAAAGATTCATATTGCTTTTCTGCTATCTTTTGCGATGCCGCAGCAAGAGTAAAATTATTACTGGGAATTTTATTATTTACTACCGGGTATAATGAAATTATTTTTTGCAGAGCTTTTATTTTCCTGACAGCTTTCTTAGCCAGTTCAGAAATCTCTTTATCATTCAGGCTGATCATGAAAGATTTGTAAAACTCAATCGGCTTCTCAAATTGGCTTTCGTTCATCTTTATATATTCTTTTTTATCCGGACTAAGCTTGTCGGGAAATAGAACATACTGAAATATGTCTTCTTCTGTAATTGGCATAATAATTTTTACTTCTATTTAATAAGTAGGTCTAAATTTCTTCATTTGGGAAAGTTGTTACTATCAAATTCTTTAAAAATTTCCTTTTTCAGCATACGTATTAAATAATCCAGAATATTCCTATACTTTTCTCTAATTTCTGTCTTTGTAAGATGAATAAAATATGGCTCTAAATACACTTCAATACCATGCTGAATACCGCCGTCCATTAAATCAACCGACACTTCCTTTAGAGCAGATTTTAGTACATCTCCTTCTTCAATGGAAAGTATTCCTTTTTTAATATATGACACTTCAATCTTATTATAAATTGCTGCTAATGATTTCTCGACTGAGTATTTAATTTCTAAATCGACCCTGAAATTATCCATTTCAATTTCATTAAAATTTAAATCCCGGTAGATGTTTTTTAATCTTACAACCAATTCATTTAAAGGGATAGCAGGAAAATAATTTGTATGATTTTTAATATAATTAAAAATATCCGGTAAATTTATGCCAAATTTATCAGTAGAAATATGAAGCGGAATATTATCAAAATGATCTTCGTTGATTACTTTGCCTGTAATTTCAGTTTCATGTAGATCAAGCAGATAAGTTGTGCCCGCATAATTAACTTTTTTATAACCAAGTGCACCAGACTTATATACAATATTTCTTAGAATCCTGCCGTACAAAGGATCAATCTCAAATAAGATTAATCTTACAGTTTGCTCAGTACGATTAGCAATAATTCTAAAGACAAAAAAATGTGCATCCGCTTCAGTAATTATTTTCTTATGCCAGCTTAGCAGTGAGCGATGAATGCCGGTAAGATCTAATGAATCATCCTTGATAAAAAGAGGTGTAATGGCATCAACTGCAGCGTCATCAAAGCCAACACCTTGATCAGCAAAAACCTTTTTAAGGCTATGATGCTTCTTATTCAAAATAAACAGAGAGATACTTATGCAAATCTCTATAAACTCACGAAGCTCGGCGTGAGAAATTTCGTCGCTCTGAATTTTATTTATATAATATAGAAGATTACCCCTGCTCAAGAGGTGCCCTTAAAGTGATTTTACCTAAATATTAATTAAAACCCAAAAGAAACTTAAATCTATGCAAGGTATAATCCAAATTGAGGTTAGTTAAAACTGACAGCTAAGCAATGTCTTGAAAATTTTTTTAAAATTTTGTAAAAAGTTTCCCAAACCGTAAAAATTAGGCGTACTTATTAATTGCAATAAATATTAATATTTTTTGCACGGGTTAAAAATACGTTTTTAGTGTGTTTTTTAAATATTAGAGTGTAAATCAACGGTTTTACTCATCCATTTTCAAAAAGTGCAAGCAAAACAGATGTTTTTCTCGATCTTTTTCACGATGAATAGACAAAACAAATTATTTATTCATACTCCAGAATTGGAGTGGTAACAAAACAAATTATTTGTTCATACTCCGAAATTGGAGTAGCGGCAAAACAAAATATTTGTTCATATTCCAAACTTGGAATGGCAACAAAATAAATTATTTGTTCATTTTCTAAAGTTGGAGTTTCAGTAAATTAAAATTTTTGTCCTACTACAGAGTTGGAATGATAGCGAAACAAAAGTTTTTATGTATATAAAATTTGGAGTCAAGGAAAACGGAATTTTTTGCAGAGTATATGAACATGAAAAAGATTAAATATTTTTTCTTTATAAAGTCATTTATAAAAAAATAACCAAAGTATGTTTAAGATGTTTGTTTTTCATTTTGCTAATCCTTTCCTATCATTAAAAATAGGAGATGACAAATTTGATAAAATGGCTAGCGTGCATATGAAATTAATCAGTGTAATTACTGCTGGCGGATATCTGTTAAATCCAATGTTTATTGAGTACCGCACTGCAACTAATTCTTTATATGCACAATATTCAGCCAGCCGAGGTAAAAAGGCGCTGAATATTTCTCAACGGAGCGGCAAGACAATAAGTGTTAATCAACTTGTTAAAAATATTAAGAACTTTATTTCGTTAAAAGAAGGGATCATCAAAAACAAATACCGTGTAGGCACACCGGAATATGAAGAGATTTATCCTATAGGAAAAAGTGAATATAATAAAGCAACTAAGAAAAATATCATTAAGCTATTTAAAAGATTTATAGACAGCCTAAGCGTGCACAAAGCTGATTTTGATGCCGCATTACTTGCAGAAGCGCAGGCATTATATGACAATCTGATGCAGGCAATGTCAGCACAATCCGGCAAGAAAGGCGAAGTAAAAGACACAACCAGCGGTACCAAAGAACTTCGCAGACAGCTTGCAGTTCAATTATATAAGAACATGCTTGTACTTCTTCTCATCAACGCAGAGAACCCGGAAAAGGTAAAAGATTATTTTGATGAGAGCTTTATAAAGCATGCGGCGAAGGTTACGCAGACTGTTGAACAGCCGGTAAACAATTAAAATTTACGATATACGATTGTTGATTGTCGATTTAAATCGCCAATCGAAAATAGTAAATCTAAAATCCAAACAGCCGAAGCGAGGAGGGCGCGGAGGCTGAAGTCGTTTCAAAACTATCTGATGCGGACATAACTAAATTATTATATCCAATTTAAAAGAAATAAAATTCTTTTCAGTAATCAAATTCAATATTGATGTGAATTAATTCTATTGAACAATATATAACAAATTTTATAATAGCTAATGATTAAAAATAATTATGGAGTATAAATGAAAAAGTTAATTCTACTTTTTTTATTATTATTAATTTGCCATGGATTCGCCCAAAGTTGGATTCAAAGTAAAGGGCTTTATGGAACGGATGTAAGAGCAATTAGCGTCACTAAAAATGACGTAATATTTATTTCCTCGACGCAGGGGATATTTAGAAGCTCTGATTATTGTAATACATGGAATAGAGTTTTGGACATTCAGGCAATGTATCCAATATTTCAAACAAATACTGGGGCGCTTATATTTGACGATTGGAGATCTGTCGATCTAGGTATTAATTGGAGCCAGACACAATATTTAGGTATCAGGTCATTTGCTGAAAATTCTAACAACGAAATATTTGGAGTAGCATACCAAGGGAAAATTTATAAATCTACGGATGATGGCTTAACATGGAATTTAATTTTTCAAATTGCGAATGAAGATTTTCTTAATTCTATTACAATCGATAATAACGGAAATATTTATATAGGAACCCAAAAGGTAAATGGGCAAATGATTGGAGACATATTTAAATCATCTGACGATGGTATCAGCTGGAATATTATTCTTGATTCATCAATACAGAATTATGGTATAGTATATAAAGTATTTAATGACTCAAACGGAACAATTTATGCTTCTACAAGCTCACCAACCGGTGGACTTATTTCAAGTAGTAACGGGGGTGCGACTTGGAATAAAATAATGCCTACAATAAGTTTAGATGCTTTTGTCAAAGATGGGAATATATTCAGCGCTTGTTCGGGTGCAGGCGTTTTTGTTTCCACTGATAACGGTAATACATGGAATCAGAAAAACAGCGGAATGACACTTCCCAATATTTATTCAATTAATCATACATCAAACAATTATATCATAGCCGGTGACGGTTCAACAGGAATATATCTTTCTACTGATAGTGGTAATTCGTGGACTAAAAAAAATACAGGTCTAGATGGTTTAAATATAAATTCTTTAGTTGAAACAAATAATGGTTTTGTCTTCGCTACGGGAATAGGAGTACGTATATCAAATGACTACGGATTATCTTGGTCAGACATTAACAATTTAGCTACATGGACTTATGGGATTACCGTAGATTCAAAAGGAAATATTTATGCAACGGATGGAATTGGAATAGATAAAAGCACAGATAATGGCTTGAGCTGGTCTAGTGAAACAAATGGATTTAATTGGTCAGTTGTTTTTTCGGTGAAAGCTGATATGAATGATAACTTATATGCAGCAACACAAAGCTCCGGTATATATAAATCTACCGATTATGGTGAGAATTGGCAGCAAGTATTATCAGATAATGAAAATTTTCATTCACTCATAATTGATAAAAAAGGTGATATTTTTGCGGGCTCATGGTCAAATGGTGTTTATTGCTCTACCAATGGAGGAAGCTCTTGGAATAATATAAGTAACGGATTACCAAATGATAGAATCCAAGAACTTGCCTCTGACTCAGATGATAATATTTATGCAACTACGTTTTCAAATGGATTATATAAAAAGGAATATAACACGTCCACCTGGACAAAAATCAATTGTCCTTTAGCGTATTCACAATTAGTCTGCACTAATAATGTTAATGTAATATTTGTTACTACCATGTGGAATAGCGCTAGTGGCATTTTTTATTCAACTGATGAAGGAAGTACATGGGGGCAAATTCCAGGATTAAATCAAAATATTTCGATAAATGATATCTATTGCGATAATAACGGTTATGTTTTCCTAAGTACAAGCAGAGGAGTTTTTAGAACTCAAAGTTCGTACTTAAATATTTTTTCTTTGATTTCACCTTCTCAAAATCAGAATAACCTAAATCCATTAATGAACTTTACTTGGGGGAAAGTTGCAAATGCTAGTAATTACAATTTACAAGTAAGCACTACAAGTGATTTTGCAAATCCAATAATTGATATTACTACGCCAAATACTAGTTACTCATTGCAGCAGCATTTGCTTTATAATCATGGATACTATTGGAGAGTAAGATCAGAAATAGATAATTCATGGGATGAATGGACATCTGCTTGGTATTTTACTACTGAAGAAAAACCAATAACTGTTCGCTACGAGTGCGACATGCAAATTGAAGAATTGGGCGGTAGATTTAATCCTTCTACCGATACAGTTGAATTAAGAGGAACAGCTTTCGGTTGGGGACCAGGCGTTAGTATGCAGCAGGATCCTAATAATCCTTATGTTTATTATTATCAAGATTCAGTAAATTTAGCTGCAGGTGACTTGCTGCCTGAATACAAATTCTGGTATTCAGCTAATGATACCTGGGAATATGGATCAAATAGAACTTACCTCGTGACTCAGCAAGATGTTGACAATGGAAAGATAGTGTTATCAAGATATTTTGATGATTTAACTTTAAGTACTGTTACAAATACGCCGACAAAAATACTATTCACAGTTGATACAAAAGGTGCACATGATGTTAATGGTAACCCGATTGCACCGCCAATAAATACTTTAAATCTTACTGGTTCAGTTATGCCTTTATCCTGGACCGGCTGGGATTATAGTAATATTAATCTAATGACTAAAATGTATGATGACGGAACTCATGGTGATCAAGTTGCCGGAGATGGAATTTATTCAAACGAAGTTTTATTTAATGATTATTCTCCTTTCCATGTGGAGTACTCTTATATAATAAATTTTGGTCAATCCGGTTATGTCCCTTATGAGAATACTTCGGGAGACAATCATTTAATACAGTTAGAACAAAATTTATATAGTGCTACTGCCTATAATGTTTATGGTTTTATGTCCAGTGCAACCGGTACAACTGTGCTAACCGATAAAGTATACCTGCCGCAATTTGTTCTATCTAATGCCGACACTTTAATAATGAAATTGCCTTCAAATCCAGATAAAGACTTGTCAGAATCCATATCAAAGACAAAAAGATTTTTAGATAATAGTTTGGATTCAATTTATTGGTCAGATAATTTGAATCTATCTGCAAAAGGACAAAAAGTATTTGAAAATGATAAGAAATCAGTAGAGGAATTGGTACATGCAATAAATAAAGGGATGAGTGATCAATTATTACTTCCGATAGTAAATGACATTTATTATGGTGACCTTTACATTGTTGATATCTTATTTGACGAAGTAAAAAATAATTCTTCTAATTCAAATATTACTGATAAACATGAAGATAATAAATTATCCGATATTCAAAAAGAAATAACTGATGCAGATACTGAATTTACTAACGGTAATTATGCCAAAGCGATTGAAGAATTAAAAGGTGCATGGCAGGACTTATTTATCCAAAATAATCAAATGCATTCGATGATGAAAAATTCTGCTGAAAAAGAAAATGCACTTGAGTCTTCAGATTTGCCTAAAGAATTTAAATTAAATCAGAACTATCCCAATCCATTTAATCCAACAACAACAATAAATTACTCGGTTCCTAAAGCCAGTTTCGTTACAATTAAAGTATATGATATACTGGGGAAGGAAGTAGCTACTTTAATAAATGAAGAGGAACAAGCCGGGTATTATTCTATTAACTTTAATGCGAACCGGTTAGGAAGCGGAATTTATTTTTATAGAATGCAGGCAGGTGCTTCGACAGGCTCAGCAACCTTTATTGAAACTAAAAAATTAATATTACTTAAATAAATTTATAATTCGTAGAGGTTGACCAAAAAGTTCAATTTGTCATTTCGACCATAGGGAGAAATCTCATTTCAAGTCCAATTTTAAAGATTTCTCAGTCGAAGACTCCTTCGAAATGACATTCTTTTTACTTTTTGGTCAACCTCCTACTAAATACTGCAAATTTATTTCTTTTGTTTCTGCTTGCCGGTATCCATGTTAAGTCCCTTAAGGTTAAGCTTTAAGTTCATCATTTTATCCGGTTTTTTATCAAGATCCGCTGCCATCTGTTTTAAGCCCGCTTTGTCAAGAGCCATGATATATAGTTTTTTATAAGTATCGTTTCCCGGAGAAAGTTCCATCGCACGCTTATTAGCCTCTAGCATATCAACATATAATTTGTGGTTGAAAAAATATGATGCTAAAAGCGCTTGTTTAACTGACTGATCATAACTTCTCCAGTCTTTCATTAAAATATTGATGGTGTCTTTTATGGACTTAGCTTCTTTCTGCGAAAGCCAGAAGAACCTGCAAGTATCATTAAGTGCTTTAGCTTTGCTTGCATCTTTTACCAGCCATTTATAACCGTTGTCTCTTTTCAATTTTAATTTTTGAAGATTGACCGTAATTAAAGTATCAGAAATCTTTTGACTGTACGCTACGTTGCCTTCCGGATTGACAATTGAAAAAATATAAGATCTGCTAGGTACGCTAAACCAATTAAATGTAACAACAGGATCTAAAATATTTGTAAGGGGAGGGGTTGCATAATCAATTGCCGGTTTAACAAGTCTTTCAACAGATCCGGTAACCTTCATATTATTTATATCATCAACTGATTTGGCAAATTGTGCCAGAACGTAATTGGCAAATTTCTTTGACGAAGAAGTGCGGCTTTCTTTTGCCATCTTAATAAGTTTGTAAACAGGGTAAGTCCCTGTGGTTTTCAATTCGATAGTTTTGCCATCAGTATAAACAAGGTCCAAATAGGATTTCTTATTGAGCTTTACTTTATCATTTTCATATAACTTATTACCGGCTTTGATTGAGTAAGCTCTATTATTCCTTTCTAGAGTAACACTACCCTTAACTGTTAACACAACAAATTTTGCCTGTTGACAGTACACAGAGCTAATCGCAATAAGTAAAAACGAGAAGAAAATTATTCTTTTCATGTTATGCTTTTCCTAAAATTTTTTTAATTCTTTCCGAAATTATATCGTAGATAGCTTCGCCGTCTGAAATGATGACAATTGAGGCAAGCATTAAAGTAATACTTATTTCCAGATGGAAATTAATAAAAATTTCCAGATCTATAAACAGAAGCAAAACGAATTCGAGAGTTTTTGTCGCAAGGCTGATAAGGCTTAGCCAATCCACCTTTGCACTCTTGAAGAATTTAATCATTACAATATTTAGATAGCACACAAGCATCGCCAGTAAAACCTCAAGCCAGGTAGGCAGTTCATTAATATAATCTCTATGCAGGATCATGGATATTATATTTGCATGAATAACTACTCCATACATGTCCGGATAGGTTTTGCCGGCATAGTTTTCATTCATTGGAGTATAAAAAATATCTTCGAAGATATTCTTCACCGGATAATTCCCAAGAAAGCCGAGCAGGACAATTTTATTTTTGATGAAATCAAGCCCTGCTAAATTAGCTGGATCAGTACCGTCCACATAATAAAATTTATCTGCATTACCTCTGTAGTTGATGGTTTCGTAATTATTTTTCCTATTCATTAAATAATTATAAGCAGGTTTATCAAACATCTTAACTATTTCCGTAGAAAAGGCATCGACAGTTGAATCTTTAAATTTAGTATCAGGAATAAACATGCGGATAGTCGTCATGTTCGATCCGTCTTTGCTTGGAAGATTTGCGAAACCGGAGACTGAATACCTGGTAAATCTATTGAGAGAAGTTGTCATTGTATCGAAGCATTGTTTTGACTCATCATAACCGCTAAGCCTATTAACAATCACAGTATTGCCGTCAAGTTTAATTGCTTGTTCAAGAAGGGAATCACCTTCAGGTTCTTTTTTATCTTTAAAAAGAATATCCAGACCGACAACCTTTGGATTATAGCTTTTAATAACTGTTATAAGACCAGCCAGTTGGGGGCGATTTAAATATCCGATATTCACGATGACGATGTTTGTGTCTGCGGATTTATCAGGCATGAGCTTAGAGTACACAATATCGTTCATATTAAAATCATAAAGAGCTTTTTGCATTGGGCTGAAGAAACCTAGATTTATTGGAATGAATGTAAACAGCCATAATATTATAAAGACCGTTACGGTTACTCCCAAATATTTTAAGTTGAATAAATGTTTCATGCAGTGATAAATAATTTTAGTGTTTAATTAAATATAACCTGTTGTTCGAAATTGATGATAAACCGTTGAAACGGTTTCAATAAGCATTGCTATTTTATTGGCACCGCGATTAATCGCGGTGTTAATAATAAACTCACGTTACGCACATGTCATGCTGAACTCGATTCAGCATCCCAAAAATGCTGAAAAATGAGATCCCGAATCAAGTTCGGAATGACAAAGTAAATTAGATCCTTAATTGTGCGTAACGTAAGTAATAAATTAGTTTTATAATTCAATTGTTTTAACAGTTTACTATTTTTTTCACTTTCATTTCGAACAACGGGTTAAATATATAAATATTCGGTTAAGATGAAAAGATTATTTGGAAAAAATCAGAATGCAGAATAGATTAAATTCCAAAAGCTTAAGTAAAAAATAAAAATTTAATTTAATGGAGAAGATCGTTATCCTATTCTCTCTAAATTAAAAATTTCTTCCTATGATGGCGTTTGCTTTGCGATCAATTATAATTATTTTTTAGATTACAATTGGAAAGGAAAGGGAGAAAATATTTATTCAAGTTTATGTAATACTCATAATATTTGCAGCAACCCTAATTAGATCTTCATTAGGATTTGGCGAGGCATTGGTTGCTGTTTCTATTCTCGCACTTTTTATCCCTTTGAAAGTAGCTACTCCTCTTGCAGTTTTAGTTTCTATAACAATTGCTTTAATAATCGTTCTTCAAGACTGGCAAAAAATTAATTTACGAAGTGCATTAGGATTGTTATCGGCGTCTCTATTTGGAATTCCATTCGGTCTTCTTTTACTGGCAAATGGCGGGGAACAAATTGCAAAAGCTGTTCTTGCTAATCTAATAATTTTGTTTTCTTTATATTCTTTGATAATTAAAATGCCGCCGGAATTAAAAAAAGATAATTTATCCTGGCTTATTAGCTGAGGATTTTTGGCAGGTATATTTGGAGGTGCTTACGGAATGAACAGACCTCCTTTAGTAATCTATGGAACAATGCGGCGTTGGTCTGCACCGAAATTTAGGGCAACTCTGCAAGGATATTTTTTACCCGCAAGCCTGATAGCTATATGCGGATACTGGCGCACGGGTCTTTTAACATCTACTGTTACTCATTATTATCTTATATCCGTACCGGTTATAATTCCGACTATATTTCTTGGCAGAATCATAAATCTTCACATTGATAGAAGAACTTTTTATAATTATATCTTCACTGGGCTTCTTGCTATCGGCATAATACTTCTTTTAGAAGTTATTAACTCACGTTACGCACATGTCATGCTGAACTTGATTCAGCATCCCCAAAATGCTGAAAAATGAGATTCCGAATCAAGTTCGGAATAACAAAGAAAATTAGATCCTTAATTGTGCGTAACGTAAGTTATTAAAATTTAATTTAATTACTTATGAAGGTTAAATAGGCAGCAGATATCCGGGAAATAAAAACCCCCGGTCGCCCGGGGGTCCTCACCTGTTTCTTTTGCGCTATGACTTTACTTGGATAGAATCATTTTCTTTACAGCAGTAAAGTTATTGGTAACTAGTCTATAAAGATAAACACCTGATGATAACTTGCTTGCATCAAATGAAATTTTATAAGAACCTGCCGACATATTTGCATTTACAAGCTCGGAAACTCTTTGACCGAGAATATTATAAACATCCAATCTTACATGAGTAGTCATTGGAATTGTAAATCCAATTATCGTGCTTGGATTAAAAGGATTTGGGTAGTTGTTGTCAAGCTTATACCTTGATGGCAAATTACTTGAAGAAGTTTGAATCGCTGTTACAGTAGAGCTCGGCATCGTAAAGTTCTGCACCGTTGTTGAGCCGCTGCTCGTGTTGTATGTAGTAGATTGCTGCTGGCTGCTGTAAGTAGCTAGACTTGCCGATATTGTATAATTACCTTGTGCAATTCCTAAAATCGAATAAGAACCATTTACATCGGTAACTGCAGATGCAACTGCCTGCCCATTGGAATTAAATACCGTGATTAAAACTCCTGCTAAAGCTGTACCGTTAGATGAATGAATTTGACCAATTATCTGACCGCTGGCAATTGTTTGCGGAGCTTGGATTAAGGCTGCATTTATCCCCGTAACTGAATTTGTTATATGAATAGGAGTTGCATTTTCCCATTTATCAGCATCTTTATAGAATTGCGAAATATATCCTTTAGCATGGAATAATACATAATAAGTACCCGCTGGGAGATTTCCGACTGAATAATTTCCGGTTGAGTCAGTTACTCCTACGCGTACTTGATCATGATCTGAAGCTGAATCAAATACAGCTACAAAAGCGCCTTGAATACCGGTACTGGCTGAATCTGTTACAGTCCCGCTAATTGAATAATGCTGAACTGTATCGTTCGCAGTCAGAGTAAAATTTACATTAGTAAATGTAGTATCATTGAATGCATTTAATATAGTTGCATTAAAGAATGAACTTGCATTGTTGTAGAATTGAACCGGAAATCCTTCTGCATGTGCGGAAACAATGAATGTATTTTTATAGGATCTCAAGTTGGAGAGAGTAATTGAATAATCGCCATTCGAATCTGTTTTAACGAAGGCAGCATTATCCTCTGCATCTCTATCCTCTTGACCGGAAGCCCAAACCCTAACTGTTGCATTAGCGATAGGAGAATTTAATGAGGATTCTACTTTACCACTAAAAGTAACTGAATGTGTAAGCGCCACAACAGAGTCGGGAATATTAAAATTGATTCCATCATACATCTGACCATCAGCAACAGTAAGTATTTTTGCTTGTGATAGTGATGTAGTGTTGTCCCAGTATTCCTGGAAGAAATAAGTGCTGTCATGTAAAGAAACACTGCATGAAACGTAATATTGACCAGCCGGCACTTTTACAAAATAAGAACCTTCATCATTAGTTGAAGCAAAGATGTTTGGTTTAGTATTATCCAGATTTATGAATTCAATTTCCGAGCGTATGACGGCATCTTCAGACATATCAAAACGAACATGACCGGAAACAATACCGCCTTGGATACCGACCGTATCATGCAGAAATAGATTGACAGAATCATTTTCTGAAGAAATATAAAATTCACGGATGTATAAATTCTGATAACCTGAAGCAGTTATAGTTAATGCATAAATTCCTGAATTAACACTATCAATTGAGAAAGCTCCAGTAGAATCTGTTGTAGTTTGGTAGAAAAGAGAATCACCAAGAAATGTAAATCTTTGTAGAGAAACATTAGCGTTAGCTATGGGTGTTCTGGCTGTGTCTCCTGAATTAGTATAGACATGTCCATTGAAATTTACTTTTGAAGACATCATCTGAGCATTTGAAGTAACCACAGTAAACAACACAAACATTGAAAAAAACAACCTTGTACATCTTTTCATTTTTTAACCCTCCAAAAGGTAAAATTTTTGAAAATTATTAATTACTTTGAAATGACTCCAAAAGGAATGCCGTTTATAATATTAAGCTTTGTTAATAGAAATAATTCGAAATTAGATTAAAAGGCAATTATTTTAAAAATTTCATAGCTTCAATAAACTTCTTATTCAAATAAACTTTTCATATTAAGCGAAGAATTTTCGCAGATCAATATTTTGTTTTTAGGATGGTTAAATTGGAAAGATATGAAAATATTCTTGTTATCGTTGACATTCTATATTTAATTCTTTAATATAACCATCGAAGTTTTACCAAGGTATTTCAAAATTTGTCTATTAAAGGAGTAGGACAAGTTGAAGTTGGACAACTTGAAATTTTTTTATAAAAAAATTTGTAATTTAAAATAGCGAAAGGGTCAAAAAGATGGGAAATTCATTTTACAAAAATTCTCAAGCAGATTTTTTGTCAGTTCCATATTTTATGCATAAAGGTGTTTAACCCCCGATCGCCCTACGATACCTGTCTGCCTGCTGAGATGCGGGCTTAAAGCATATTAACACATCCGGCAGGCAAGCACAGGTTACTCCAAATGATTTTAATCCTTAGAATTTTTTTTTCACTATTGGGAAATATTAAAGTTTCAACCAAAAAATTTGTTTCTATCTCTTTTCATTTGATGAAAATTAAAATAGTTAAAGTAAATTTCCATGGCACACTTTATGGATGATGTTGACAACATAAATCTATTTTGGAAATTCAAGCAAAACTAAAAGAATTATATTAATTTAACTCTCTATAAATATGAGATGAAAAACCAAAGGTGAAGATATGAAACTAAGATTGGACGAAGCTTTAGATTATCACAGCCAAGGCAGGCGTGGAAAAATTGAGGTAATACCTACTAAACCTTGCTTGACTTCCAGAGACTTATCGCTTGCTTACACACCAGGGGTCGCTGAACCTTGTCGTATAATTGCTAAAAATGAAGACGATGTTTATAAATATACTGCAAAAGGAAATCTTGTCGCTGTTATTTCTAACGGTACCGCGGTCTTAGGTTTAGGTGACATTGGTCCATTGGCAGGCAAGCCTGTTATGGAAGGTAAAGGAGTTCTATTTAAAAGATTTGCTGATATTGATGTCTTCGATATCGAGTTGAAGAGCAAGGATCCTAAAGAAGTTATTCGTGCTGTCCAAATGCTCGAACCCACCTTTGGAGGAATTAATCTAGAAGATATAAAAGCACCAGAATGCTTTGAGATTGAAGAAACTCTCAAAGCCACGATGAACATTCCCGTATTTCATGATGATCAGCATGGGACTGCGATAATTTCCTGCGCGGCATTAATTAATGCTGCAGAAATTGCAGGCAAACCCATGGACAAGTTGAAGATAGTTGTTAATGGTGCTGGTGCTGCTGCTATTTCTTGCTGCAAGCTTTATATAAGAGCCGGAGCGAAAAAAGAAAATATTTTAATGTTCGATTCCAAGGGCTGCTTGACTAAAGACAGAAAAGATTTGAATAAATATAAATTAGATTTTGCAACTGATAAATTTCACGGAACACTTGAAGATGCTTTTAAAGGTGCGGATGTTTTTGTCGGACTTTCAGTTGGCGGATGTGTTAGCAAGGAAATGGTAAAAGTAATGGCTCCTAATCCGATTATTTTTGCAATGGCAAATCCTGATCCGGAAATTTCATACGAAGATGCTGTTGCCGTACGTAATGATTTGATTATGGCTACCGGCAGAAGCGATTACCCAAACCAGGTTAATAACGTACTTGGTTTTCCATTCATATTCCGCGGGGCTCTGGATGTAAGAGCAACTGCCATCAACGAAGAAATGAAAATGGCGGCGACACGTGCTTTAGCAAATCTTGCAAAGCAAAAAGTTCCTGAGATGGTAATGAGCGCTTACGGTGGTGAGTCATTCGAGTTTGGTAAGAATTATATTATCCCAAAACCATTTGATCCGCGTGTGCTTTGGAACGTAGCTCCTGCAGTTGCTAGGGCTGCAATTGAAACAGGAGTTGCGAGAATCAAAATTGAAGATTGGGATGCATATGAAGATGAGCTGAAAGAAAGGCTCGGACTCTCCAAAGAAATAATGAGAGTAATGATTCATAAAGCTCAGAAGAATCCGAGAAAAGTAGTTTACCCCGAAGGAGAGGAAGAAAAAATAATTCGTGCTGCACATGCTGTTGCGACAGATGGAATTGCAAAACCGATTTTGTTAGGTAATTTAGAAAAAATAAAAGCTACAATTTCCGACCTTGATTTCGATGAAAATGAATTCGAAATTTTTGATCCTGAAACAAATCCAATGCATGAAGAATTTGCCGAAGCATTCTTCCAAAAAAGAGGACGGAAGGGTGCAACATTAAAAGAGGCGAAAGAGTTAATGCGTTTACCAATTTATTACGGCTCAATGATGGTCGATTTAAGTTATGCTGATGCCTTGATAAGCGGATTGACGACTCATTATCCAAATACAATAAAGCCTGCGCTTCAGTGTGTTGGAGTAAAGGAAGGTTTTAAGGTTGTTTCGGGATTGTATATTGTAATAACGAAGAAAGATGTATTCTTCTTTGCAGATACAACTGTAAATGTAAATCCAACTGCGGATGAACTTGCTGAGATAGCCATTTCGACAGCGGACATAGCTCATGCATTTGATGTTGAGCCAAAGATTGCAATGCTTTCATTCAGTAACTTCGGAAGCGCAAAGTATCCCGAATCCGTTAAGGTAAGTCAAGCAGTTAAATTAGTAAAGAAACTAAGACCGGATTTAATTGTTGACGGCGAGATGCAGGCGGATACTGCGGTGGTGCAGGAAATTTTGCAGGACAATTATCCATTCTCAGATCTCAAAACAAAGGCAAATGTTTTGATCTTCCCTGATCTGAACTCCGGCAACATCGCATATAAATTGATGGCGAGAATTGGGCAAGCAACGGTTATCGGTCCAATTCTTATGGGAATGAAAAAATCTGTTCACGTGCTTCAAAGAGGTGCGACAGTTGATGATATTATTAATATGACAGCGGTTGCCGTTGTTGGCGCAAACAATAGACTAAAACAAAATAATAAAGTATAGGTATGTATAAAATCTTATTTGCTGAATTCATAGCACCTAATGTAAAAAAGTTCAAGATAGAAGCACCCAAAATTGCAAAGAAAAGAAAAGCTGGGCAGTTCGTGATAATCAGAGTTGATGAAACTGGAGAAAGAGTTCCGCTTACGATTGCAGATTCAAATGTAGAAGAAGGTTCAATTACTATAATAGCTCAAAGTGTTGGTAAAACTACCAAACAGTTAAACGAGCTTGAAACCGGTGATTATATTCATGATGTTGTTGGACCGCTGGGAAAGCCATCGCATATTGAAAAGTTCGGAGTGGCAGTAAGTATAGGAGGCGGAGTTGGAACTGCCATCGCATATCCAACTGCGGTAGCTTTAAAACAAGCCGGTAATTACACAATCTCTATCGTCGGCGGCAGATCTAAAGAGTACGTTATTCTTGAAAAAGAAATGAAGGAAGTCTGCGACGAAGTTTATGTAACAACTGATGACGGCAGCTACGGCTATCACGGGTTTGTAACGCAAAAGCTTAAAGACTTGATCGATGCAAAGAGGCAGATTGATTTTGTACTTGCAATCGGTCCTATTCCGATGATGAAAGCTGTTGCCGAGGTTACGAGAAAACTAAAGATCAAAACGATGGTAAGCTTAAATCCGATAATGGTTGACGGAACAGGTATGTGCGGCGGCTGCAGAGCAACAGTCGATAACAAAACTGTTTTTGTCTGTGTTGACGGACCAGAGTTTGACGCTCATAAAGTTGACTTTGAAATTCTTGAAAGAAGAAACAGAACATACCGAGAAGACGAAGAACTTGCGTTAAAAAATTTCGCAAAGAAGATTCATGAACCCGCTTTGGTTGAAGAGGAAGAGAAAGAATCTGAATAGAATTAGTTTTAATAATTAAAGCAAGAACCTACCTGAGACCGGACAAATATGAACAATTATTTCATGTGGTAGGAAAAGAAACAAATTTCACTTAGAATAAAAATTTTGGAGATATCATTTGGAGAAGCTTTCTAACAAGGAAAGAATGAAGATAAAGCGTCAGACGATGCCTGAGCAGGATAGTACGAAGAGACGAAATAATTTCTTAGAAGTTAATTTAGGTTTTACTGAAGAGCTTGCGCGAATGGAAGCGCTGCGATGCATTCAATGCCCTAAGCCTACTTGTGTAGAAGGTTGTCCTGTAAATGTTAAGATAAAAGATTTCATAGCCCTTGTTGCAGAAGGCGATTACCTTGGCGCCGCAGCGAAGATAAAAGAAGATAATATGCTTCCTGCAGTGTGCGGGAGAGTTTGTCCACAGGAAGAACAATGCGAAGTAAAATGTGTCGTTGGAAAAAAGAATGATGCGGTTGCGATTGGAAGATTGGAAAGATTTGTTGCTGATTACGAACGCCAGCACAGCGGTGCAAAGATTCCTGAGATAAAAAAGAAAACCGGGAAGAAAGTTGCTATTATTGGAAGCGGTCCCGCAGGTCTTAGCTGTGCAGGAGATTTAATACAGATGGGGCATGAAGTAACTGTATTTGAAGCTTTGCATGAGCTTGGTGGTGTTTTAATATACGGAATACCGGAGTTTCGTCTTCCAAAAGAAATTGTGAAAGCTGAAGTTGAGTCGTTAAAGAAACTTGGCGTAGATTTCCAAACAAATGCTGTTATCGGTTTTACAGATACAATCGACGAACTTTTCCAAAACGGATACGATGCGGTTTTCATAGCTGTAGGAGCGGGTTTACCGCACTTCCTTAAAATTCCGGGAGAAAATCTTAATGGTGTTTATTCTGCAAATGAATTCCTTACCAGAGTAAATTTGATGAAGGCATACAAATTTCCTGAATTCGATACTCCGGTATTTCATTGTAAAGATAAAAACGTTGCTGTATTCGGCGGTGGAAATACAGCTATGGATGCGGTAAGAACATCAAAAAGATTAGGTGCAAAAAATGCATACATAATTTACCGCCGCTCCGATGTTGAAATGCCTGCAAGGAAAGAGGAGATTCATCATGCCCAAGAAGAAGGTATTGAATTTATATTCTTATCTAATCCGGTTGAGTTCATCGGGGATAAGAACGGCTGGTTGAAAGGAGTTAAAGTTCAGAAAATGGAATTAGGTGAGCCTGATGCTTCGGGAAGAAGGAGACCGGTTCCAATCGAAGGTTCGGAATATATTATAGATATAGATATGGCTGTCATTGCAATCGGCAATGGCTCAAATCCGATTATTCAAAAAACAACTCCGGATTTACAGTTTAACAAATGGGGTAACATTGTTGTTGATGAAGCTACAATGAAAACATCCAAGCAGGGAGTATTTGCTGGCGGCGACATTGTAACGGGCGGTGCTACAGTTATACTCGCAATGGGAGCTGGAAGAAAAGCCGCTGCTGCGATAAGTGAATATTTGAACGGAATTAATAAAAAATAAAAGTTTAACAACTTTATTCTTTTATTGTTGCGGCAGGATTATAAACATTTGCAGATTGGAATTTTGAATCTGACGGATGAAGATCCAGTAACAATTGAAATTGTAAATATCGAATTCCTTTTCAAGAAAAAACAGGACTTATTTTCCTTGTAAGAAAAGGAAGACAATCTTATATTTACACAGACTTTTTTTATTTTAAGATTGAAGCGGGGTGTTATGAAAATAATTAAAGAAGGGAGAATCTTTTTTGGCATTATACTTTTATTCATCCATGCTAATTTTGCTTTCTCTCAACAGCGCGATACACTTTTTTTAACTCTAGACGGTGCTATAGCAATGGCACTGGAAAATAACTGGGATATCCTGATTTCCCAAAAGGATATTCAGAAATCAGAAGAGCAAATAAACGAAACATATTCAAATGCTTTTCCGCGGTTGGAATTTACCGGTAATTATTCGAGAAATATTAAACTGCCCGTATTATTCCTTCCTCCAAATACTGCGTTCAATCCCTCAAGTGAAACTCAGACATTCGAGCTTGGCTCAAAGAATAGTATTGATGCGGGACTAACTTTAACGCAAGTTCTGTACAGTCAAAAAGTAAATACTGCAATTCAAATTGCGGGTGAATATTCGGATTACTCTAAAACCGGAAACGCAGCAACTAAACAGCAGATAACTCTTGCCGTAAAAAAAACCTTCTATACAATATTACTTGCAAAAGAATTGGTGAAAGTAAGCAAGCAGAATTATAATGCGGCAAAAGCAAATTTTGAAAATGTTGAGAAGATGTTCAAACAAGGTGCTGCTTCAGAGTATGATTATCTTCGCTCAGAAGTTCAAGTTGCTAATGCCTCACCAATGCTTCTGCAATCAGAGAATAATTTGAATCTAGCATTGAGTTCGCTGAAGAATCTTCTTGCTGTTGATATAAACTTGCCGGTCGACGTTAAAGGAGAATTTGCTTATAAAGAAGTTCCACATGAAGAAATAATGACTGTTAGCAGCAATGCAGTTGATAACAATCCTCTTGTTAAGCAGCTAAGAATCCAGGAATCTCTTCTTGATAAAAATATTATAATTCAACGTGCGGATAACTTTCCTACCCTAGCGCTGTTTGGACAATATCAGTACCAGACGCAGGATAATTATTTCAGAATAAAAGATTATAAGTGGGCTAATAGCATTATGGTTGGCTTACAGCTATCGTATTTATTGTTCGATGGATTCGGAAGGAGCGCAAGAATTGAACAGGCGATTATTGATAAAGAAAAAATCGGTCTTGGCTTAAGAAAGTTGGAAGAAGGTTTGAAGGTTCAAGTGATTCAGGCAGAGATGAAAATGGATGAGGCAAAGAAAAGGATTGCTGCACAGGGAATGAGCTTGCAGCAGGCTGATAAAGCATTAAAGATTGCGATGACTAGATATAAAAGCGGCGTTGGAACTCAACTTGAAATTATTGATACTCAAGCTGCACTAACTTATGCCCAAACAAATTATTCTCAAGCAGTATACGATTATCTCATTGCTAAATCGGATTGGGAATTTGCTGTTAGTAACAGCTTAAATTAAAATACTATTAAAATTTGCCGAGGGAAAAATGATGTTTAAAAATATTAATAAGATTATTTTCGGGGTTTTCCTTTTGTCTGTTACAATCATACTAAATTCGGGATGCGGCAGTAAAGGAGAAAATAAAAACCAAGATAAAGTTTTAACTCAGCTTGATACCGTTGCAGTGCAGGTTTATAGAGTAACGTCGAGCGATATTAAACTCACTAAAACATTCACCGGAACTCTGGAAGGGGAAGAACAAGCAAATATAGTTTCAAAAATTCCGGAAAGAATTACTTCAATAAAAGCGCACATCGGAGATAATGTTAAGACGGGTCAGATTTTAATTACACTTGATAAATCCGGAGCTTCATCTCAATTCTATCAGGCTCAAGCAGGATTCCTAAATGCTGAAAAAGAATTAATAAGAATGAAATCTCTTTACGATGCGGGTGCTATCTCTCAGCAAATGTACGATGGAACAAAGACTGCTTATGATATAGCAAAAGCAAATTTTGATGCAGCTAAAAATACAGTTGAACTCACTTCGCCGATAAACGGAATAGTAACTTCTATTTCACCAAACATTGGAGACATTGCCAATCCGGGCATTCCGCTTATTGTAGTTGCTAGCATAAATAAAATGAAAGTTATTTTTGATGTAGGAGAAGAGGATGTTCCTAATCTTGCAATTGGACAAAGTGTTGGAGTGTTTTCCGAATTAAAATCAGATTTAATTCAGAAAGGACGAATCTCGCAAATTTCGAAGTCGGCAGACATTCAATCAAGAAGCTTTGAGCTCCGAGCAATATTTCCAAATACGTCAGAAAGATGGTTTAAGCCGGGAATGTTTTGCCGAGTGAATGTTGAGATAAAAAATAAAAAGAATGTTCCAACGATTCCCAATTCTGCAATAACCGTAGTTCAAAACGAAAAAAATATTTTTGTTGTAAATGGTAATAAAGCTTCGGTAAGAAAAATTGAGACCGGAATAACTAACGGTAGTTTTACAGAAGTTATATCAGGCGTTAATGAAGGTGAATCGGTTGTAACTTTAGGTATCAATAATCTTAAAGATGGAAGCGTGGTTCATATTTCGAACTAAATTTCTTCTGATAATTTATTAATAAAATAATTGCGGGTAAAATATGAAATTAGCAGATGTATCGATTCAAAGACCGGTTTTTGCCACTATGATGATTCTGGCTCTCATAGTGTTAGGTCTATTCTCATACTTTAAATTGAATGTTGATTTGTATCCTAACATTGACATACCTTACGTTATTATAACTACTGTACTTCCTGGTGCCGGACCTGAACAAATTGAAACCGATGTTACAAAAAAAATTGAAGATGCTGTGAATCCAATAGAAGGTGTGGATTGGATTCAATCTTATTCACGTGAGGGAGTTTCTATTGTTGTTATTGCTTTCAAACTTGAAATAGATGGTAAAGTTGCAGCACAGGACGTTAGGGAAAAGTTATCGGCAGTCAGATCTGATCTTCCACAAGAAATTGAAGATCCTGTTATTCAGCGCTATGATCCGGCGAGCCTTCCGATAATGTCGATAACCGTTTCGGGAACAAAGTCCGAAAAAGAAGTTACAGATTATGCAAAGAATGTAGTTAAGAAAAGGATTGAAAATATTCCGGGTGTTGGTTCAGTGGATTTGGTCGGAGGCGCTGAGCGAGAAATAAATATTTCCGTTGATGCCGCAAAACTTAAAGCTTATGGATTATCAATAAACGACGTAATTCAAAACGTTGCTGCAGCTAATGTTGAAATCCCAGGTGGAAATTTAATTAAGGGACCACGCCAGCTTCTTTTAAGAACAATGGGGAAATTTAAGAATGTTGCAGACTTCAATAATGTAATCGTTGCTAATCCTAAAGGCAAAGTTGTTTACCTTTCCGATATTGCAGCTGTAACCGACGGAATAAAAGAACAAACTAGTTTGACAAGAGTCAACGGAAACATTGCTGTCGGTTTGAATATTATAAAGCAATCCGGGAGCAATACTGTTAAAGTTGCTGATGATGTTAAAAAACAAATGGCAAGGATTGAAAAATCACTTCCGCCGGGTATGCAGATTTATCTCGCTCAGGATAATAGTATTTATATAAAAGATACTATCAATGATGTCCTTTCTGATATTCTGTACGGTGGATTGTTTGCCGTAATTGTTATTTTCCTTTTTCTTGCAAACTTGAGAGCTACAATTATTAGTGCTTTTGCTTTGCCGACTTCGATAATTGCAAGCTTCATAATTATGTATGCTCTCAACTTTACTTTGAACATGATGTCGCTCTTGGCTCTATCGCTTGCTGTAGGTTTATTAATAGACGATGCTATCGTGGTGATTGAAAATATTTACCGCCACATGCATCAAGGAGAAACTCCATTTGAAGCAGCTAAATCAGCTTCACAGGAAATTGGATTAGCAGTAATGGCAACTACCTTTACTATAGTTGCGGTATTTGTCCCTGTTGCTTTTATGCCGGGAATAGTCGGAAGGTTTTTCTATCAATTTGGAATTACTATTTCTGTTGCAGTGCTTGTTTCTTTATTTGTTGCGTTCACTTTAACTCCGATGCTTTCATCAAGATGGCTGCACCGGGAAGATGAAAACCTTTCTAAGGAAGGAAATATTTTCCAGAGATTACTTTATTACTTCAATCATTTCTTTACGTTAATAAGTATAAATTATAAATCTGCACTTAGATGGGCTTTAACACATAGGAAGACGGTCATTTTTGGTTCAATTGCAATTTTCATATTTAGTTTATTCTTGATGGGAACCTTAGGTTCTCAGTTTTTTCCTGAGACTGACGAGAATGAATTTACAATAACTATAAACGCAGCTCCAGGCAGTTCTCTGGAACAGACAAGTAATATTTGTGCTCAAGTTGAAAATAAGCTTAGAACTTTTCCTGAAGTCCAAACCATGCTTACAACCATTGGTGCCGGCAATAATCCGGTTACCAGGGCAACTATACTTGTAAAACTGGTTCATAAAAAAGATAGAGATAAAAGCGATAAAACAATAATGGCTGTACTTAGAAGAGATTTGAGATTCTTACCAGGCGCCAACATCAGTTATGGTGTTCAAGGAGGACCAGGCGGTGGAGGAAAGCCTTTGGCATTAAGCGTACGCGGCGACGATTTGGGAAAACTTACAAAGTATGCTGAAAAAGTCGAGACCATTGTTCGTTCGACACCTGGAACTGTGGATGTTGAAAATAGTCTTCAAACTTCTAAACCCGAAGTTAGGCTTTTAATTGATCGAGAAAAAGCTTCAGACCTTGGAGTAAATCCGGCAGTAATTGCTACTTCAGTAAGAGCGATGGTTGACGGATATGTTGCTACCCAATATCAAGAAGGTGATGAACAATATGATGTCAGGGTAAGACTAAAGAAAGAAGACCGTTCAAGTTTGAATGATATTTCAGGTTTATCTTTAAAAAGTAATAAGAATAAAAATGGCAATGATCCTATAATTATTCCGGTTACCGATGTGGCAAGAGCTAGTGAGGGAGTTGGTCCATCGGAGATTAATAGATATGCAAGACAGAAGGAAATTAGAATTGATGCTAACATTTCCGGCAGGTTTTTAGGTGATGCGTTAGCTGATATTCAAAAGGAAATAAGTAAGATAAATTTTGAGCCTGGCTACTCCGCCAATGTTGTTGGAGAAGGTGAAATGCAAGCTGAATCATTTGGCAATATATTCCTTTCATTCGGCTTGGCTATTATATTTGTTTATATAGTTTTAGCTGCTCAGTTTGAAAGTTTTATGCATCCATTTTCAATAATGCTTGCCCTACCGATGTCAATGATTGGTGCAGTTCTAATGCTGTTAATTTTCGGTAATTCGGTTTCAGTTGTTTCATTAATTGGTATAATAATGTTAATGGGGCTTGTTACTAAAAATGGCATTCTTTTGGTTGATTATACTAATGTATTGCGGGGGAGAGGGCTTTCAAGATTTGAAGCCTTGCTCCAAGCTGGTCCTACGAGACTTCGTCCAATTTTAATGACAACCTTTGCAATGATTTTCGGAATGATGCCAGTTGCACTCGGATTAGGCGAAGGTGGGGAATTTAGAGCTCCGATGGGGCAAGCAGTTATCGGCGGTTTGATAACATCGACAATGCTTACATTGTTTATTGTTCCGGTAGTTTATACTTTGCTTGATGATCTTACAATTGAACGACTAAGAAAATTATTATTCAGATTTATTCCTATAAGAAAAAGTTAGCTTGATTTCTTTACCTTCAAATAAAATTTAAAAGGTGCAGAAATGAAAATTGTATTTTTGGTTTATCACGATATTCTAGATGATAGGATTTCCAAACTGTTGGATGAATTGAAAATTGACTTCTTTACTGAATGGGAGAATGTAAAAGGAAAAGGGCATTCTACTGATGCGCATTTAGGATCAAGAACTTTTCCAGGTTACAATTCCGTAAGAATGATTGCATTCCAGGAAGAGAAAATCCTCCTAGAATTAACTAAAAAAGTTTTAAATTTAAATAGTGAAATTGTAAGAGAAGATGATAAGATTCGGTTATTTCAAATACCGCTTGAAAAAATTGTTTAGCTATAACTTACCAAAATATACTTCGGTATTATAAATAAACTCGACATTACCGCTAACATTATTTTTATCGAAAATTCTTTTCAGTTCATCGATCATCGCCTGATACCTGGAATTGCCTTCATTTGGTGCATATGATGATGAAAGCAGACGAGATTTTAAACCTTCAAAATCAAACGATTGAGAGTATGGGAACGTCTTTAATTTAAAATTTTTGAAAAATCTGTTCAGTATTTCCTCGCCAATATTTTTATGATTGACTTGAGAATAATCCAATGAAAAAGTTAAAAGTAGTTGTTCATAATCTTTCATGAAACTTGTCGAGTTAACAATCCTTGAATGCCAGATAAGAATAATCCAACCGTCAGGGACAAGAATTCTTGAAAATTCCTTTTTAACCTTTTCGTGATTGAACCAGTGAAAAGCCTGGGCACAAGTAACAAACCTAACGCTATGAGAATCCAGTCCTGTGTCTTCCGCAGTGCCGTTTATACTTATGAAATTAGTGCAGCCATTAAATATTTTTTCGGCAGCTTCTCTCATTTCTTTATTTGGTTCAATGCAAAAAACGACATTGTTGTTCTTTAATAATAATTCCGAGAACTTACCAGTTCCGGAACCTATATCTGCGATCCTATCTGATTGAAGAAGCCCGCATTCATTTACTAATAAATTTAAGATTTCTGCAGGATAAGAAGGTCTGGATTTTATATAATCAATTACACGATCAGAAAATCTAATCAAGGGATCCGAAATGTTCTTTTTCATTATTCCAATGCTCCGTTCAGGGTAAAAGGGTATTAGAGTTCACTTCCAAGGGGAAATAATTTATTTAAATTCAATAAAAGAAAAAATAAAACTTTATCAAAAAAAAATTAAATTAATGGAGATATTAATGCCGGAATTTAAAGAATTATTGGAAAAGTTTAACTATAAAGCGGACACATCTAAAGCTATATTTGATTTGTTTTCAAGGGTCATATCGCTACAGGCTACTTTATCATCTTTAAAAGATTTGGTTTTTGAAAACCTAACTAATTGCACTGGAAAAAGTGAAGAACAACTTTTGAAAGAATTTGAGGAATTTTTTGCGGAGCATCGAAAAGAATTATTAACAGATTTTATATCAAAATACGGAAAGCTAAAAGATATAGAAGGTTCATCTAAATAATGCACAAAAAAATTCATGTTCAATATTAGACAAATGACTCAAAATGTTTCTGTTAACTATGATTTTACTTATAATAAGATTTGATTAGCTAAAGTAAATTTTTCTATTCTATTACCTCTTTCATCGGAAATTCTTTCCGATTCAAAATATATTACCAACAGAGAATAATAAGTTATGGAAAGGTACAATTTTTGCTATAAATATGGTTTGAAAAAAACTTTTATTCTAGGTTGATGGATTTTTTAAGCGAATATATAGGCGATTTGTTTTACATTAAAGTTACAACTAACAAGGCAACTTTTTGGGAAGCAGATTATATGCAGAACATACTACAAAAAGAATTTGCTTTGGGTTACAGAAAAATAATAGTAGATTTATCAAAATGCCGTACAATTGATCCGCCATTTATGGGTGCTATTATTTTATCATACAAAAAATTACTAAACATCGGTGGGACTCTCAAAGTTATAAAACCTGAAAATGTACCAAATCAGCGTGATGATGTTCTTAGCTCCTTAAAACTTTTTGAGCTTTTTGATTCAAAGGTGGAGGCAATTGAAAGCTTTAAGACAATCTTTGTAGCTCCAGTTGAAGAAATGTTTTATCCTCGGTTATCTACTGTGAATTCTTAGATAAATGAACAATTTGAAAATAACTACAGATTTTTCACAGGCAACTTTATTTTTTCTTTCTGTGCTAGAATGTTTCTGAAATCACCTACATTTTTCATATTAATATGAAAACCATTTTCGTCTTCCCATCCAGAAGGAGCATTTTTCATAAATAAGAGTAAAAAACTCGCAGAGATAATGGATACAATAACATAAAATATTAGAACTGTTAACATACTTTCACCATTTTTTATTATTTAGCAAAATACAGTATTGGGGACAGGTTTTATTCAACTTATAATTTTAGTGTATTTTGATAAGACCATAATTTTGCTATAATTTATTATCGAAAAACTACTTACAAAGTTAAGTCTGTTTCTTCCCCTAAAAAATCTTCTACATCAAAATTCGTAAATAAAACTTAAATTATACCCTATAGTTGACCGAAAACATTTGTCCCGAAAAGTTGTATTATCGGGCAAGGGTTTTTATATTTGCTCATCAACTTTTCTATTTCAAAACAATTATGTTAAGTAATATGAAGACTAAAATTGTTCTCCAAACAAATTTTCCAAAATTGAAACTAGTTAAAAGAGGAAAAGTTAGAGATATATATGATGCTGGCGAATATTTCTTAATTGTCTCTACCGACAGACTATCTGCGTTCGATGTTATTATGGGACAAGGAATTCCTTATAAAGGTCAAGTGCTTACAAAAATTTCTGAGTTCTGGTTTAAATTTTCAAAGCAGATAATTGATAATCATCTTGTATCAACTAACATAAAGGATTTTCCTCAAGAATGTCGTGAATATGAGGATGAGTTATACGGTAGGACTATGTTAGTAAAAAAAGCGGAAGTAATTCCAATTGAATGTATTGTCAGAGGATATATTTCCGGTTCAGGATGGAACGATTATAAAAAGACAGGAGAAATATCCGGGAACAAACTTCCAACGGGTTTACAGGAATCTGAAAAATTACCACAGCCAATTTTCACTCCTTCCACAAAAGCCGAAATTGGACAGCATGATGAAAATATTTCTATTGAAGAAGCTCAGAATATAACTGACAAAAAAAACGTTGATACCATAAAGAACGCTACTCTGGAAATTTATAGTAAAGCGTCGGATTATGCCTTAACTAAAGGGATAATTATTGCGGATACAAAGTTAGAGTTTGGTTTTTATGAAGGCAAAATAATATTAGTAGATGAAGTACTGACACCCGATTCATCCCGCTTCTGGCCATCAAGTAAATATAAAAAGGGCGGTGCCCAGGAAAGCTATGATAAACAATTTGTCCGCGACTATTTACTTTCGATTAATTTTAATAAGCAGCCCCCGGCTCCAAAATTACCGGATGAGATTATTCAAAAAACAAGTGAAAAATATCTTGAAGTTTTGTATGAATTGACCGGAGAAAAAATCGCCTGAATGAAACCGCTGAAAATAAAGGTTATCGAAAACAAAGAGCTCCATATTAAATGGGATGATGATGTAGAAACAACCAATGAATTGAAAACACTAAGGCGGCTTTGTCCTTGTGCAACTTGTTCAGAACAAAGGATTAATCAAAGCTCAAGTTTTATCCCTTTATATTTTGAAGACCAAATAAAAATAGAGAAAATTTTTGCAGTTGGGAGCTATGCTGTAGGTATTGCCTGGAAAGACGGGCATAATACGGGGATCTATGAATTCCCTCTCCTGCGGCAAATTGCACTTGCAAGCAATTTGATTAAATAACTTATGGTACTTCCAAATCAACTTACAATATTAAGGATAGTCCTAACTCCGGTATTCCTAGTACTTTTTCTATCTGATGATCCGCTGCTTAAACAAATATCCTTAATTGTATTTATTATAGCTGCTTTAACAGATTGGTATGACGGCTGGCTTGCAAGAAAATTTAATTACATAACCGACTGGGGAAAATTCTGGGATCCTCTGGCGGATAAAATTTTAACCTCAGCAGCCTTTCTGGGTTTTGTTTACGTAAAAATCGTTCCGCTCTGGATGGTCATTATTATTATTGTAAGAGATTTTCTAATTACCGGATTGCGTGCTTATGCAGATTATAAAGGTCATTCTTTCCCAACGAGTTATTATGCCAAAGTGAAAACATTCGTTCAGTTAACTTTTCTTTATTATCTTTTAATAGCCTATGTCGGGCAAAATACCTTGCAAATATATATCGGTCATGAAAAACTATTTGGTATTCTAATGAACAATACTTTTATCGATGTTTCGATGTTAATAATTACTCTTATTACATTTCATTCAGGTGTAACTTATCTTTATAAGAGCAGACATTTAATTAAAAATCTTTTTCATCATGAAAATTAATACATTCGAAAAATTTGTTGGATCCGGTTTTTTAACAGGATATATTCCCACTGCTTCTGGAACCTTTGGAAGTCTTGCGGCTTTAATAATTTATTTTATTCCAGGATTCGAAAAGTTAATCATTCTGATTCCTACGATTATTATTTTTACTATTTATGGTATTTATGTCGGTTCAAAGTTTGAAAATCAATATGGAAAAGATCCAGCAGAATGTACAATAGATGAAGTTGTAGGAATGTGGATTACTCTTATACTCGTACCGAAAACTATATTTACAGCTATTGTTGCATTTATCATTTGGCGGATAATGGATATAATTAAACCGGCACCTGCAAGACAGGCAGAAATACTTCCTGGAGGACTTGGAATAATGATGGATGACGTAATTGCAGGCATTTATTCGCTTGTACTTGTTCATTTAATTTTACTTATCTTTGTACGCTTAAATATTTCACTTGGATGAGGGAAATGAATGCTCATGTAATTACTATTGGCGATGAGATTTTAATCGGGCAAACTATCAATACAAATGCTGCCTTTATTGGCGAGCAGCTCTCAAATATTTCAATAAATGTTCGAAAGACTTCTGTTGTTCCCGACGATGAAGAAGTTATCTTAAAAGAATTCAAAGCGTGCCTTGACGATAACGATGTTGTAATTGTTACCGGCGGTCTGGGACCAACTCATGACGATATAACACGAAAGTGCGTAATTAAATTCTTTCATACCGAACTAATCCCAAATCAGGAAGTACTTGAGGATGTAAAGAATTTCTTCAAAAAAAGAGGTCGGAAAATAACTAAGATTAATGAAGACCAGGCTCTTGTTCCTAAAATTGCTGAAGCTATTCGAAACAGCCGCGGTACTGCTCCCGGAATGTGGATTGAAAAGGAAAATAAAGTTTTTGCAGCCCTCCCCGGTGTTCCACATGAGATGTCAGAAATGATTAGGTCATTTATTATTCCTAGATTACAAGAAAAAATCCCTGAAAAAGATTTTTATGTGAAGAGAATAAATCTTTTAACAACTGGCATTCCTGAATCAACCTTGTTTGAAAGACTTGGCGATTTAGACGAACTATTAAAAGGTGCAAAGCTGGCATTTCTTCCGAGCCAGTTTGGAGTTAAGTTAAGAATTACTGTTCAGGATAAAGATGAAGAACGTGCCAATAACATTATTAGCGAAATCGAACAGAAAATCAGAAGCAAAGTCGGCAGATATATTTTTTCACATCAAGATGAAAATTTAGAAAATGTTGTTGCAAGAATTTTAACTGAGAGAGAGTTAACTATATCCGTAGCAGAATCTTGTACGGGTGGATTGATTTCAAATATGCTTACGAACATTAGCGGCAGTTCGAAATTCTATGAAAGAGGAATCATTACATACAGTAATGCTTCTAAAGTTGAATTATTGAAAGTTAATGAGGATACCTTATCAAAATACGGTGCTGTAAGTTTAGAAGTTGCCAGGCAAATGGCTGAAGGAATTAGAGCAATAAGCGGAACCGATTTGGGATTAGCAGTAACCGGTATTATGGGACCAACAGGCGCAAGCGTTGATAAGCCGGTAGGATTAGTCTGCATTGGCTTTTGCGATGATAAAGTTTGTACTGCAAAAAAGTTTCTTTTCGGAGAAGATAGACTTTTAAATAAACAAAGAACAGCTCAAGCCGCTTTGGAAATGGTAAGGCGTTCGTTGTTGGGAATACCATTTGACGATTAAATAATGCCAAGATTATTTGTAGCTTTAAAAATTCCTAGAGACATTAGGGAAAAAATTATTACATTTCGGAATGAGGCTAAGCCGGATTATGCAAATTATAAATGGGAACAGATTGAAAAAATTCATTTAACTTTGAAGTTTATCGGTGACGTAAGAGAAAATTTAGTTGAAGATATTACCGAGGAAATCAGGTTTGTAGAAGAATATAACTGCTTCGACTGCAGGCTTACACAGTTTGGATTTTTCTTCAAAAACAAAAAGCCGAGAATACTTTGGATAGGATTAACTCTAAACGATTATGCAGATGATATTGTTAAAAGACTGAATGAAGAATTAGTTAAGTTTTCAATACCAAGCGAGAAAAGGATATTTAATCCTCATCTTACTTTAAAAAGAATGACTGGGGATGAAGGAAAGAAATTTATCGACAGTTTTGAACAATACAAAGTGCCTGAAATTAAATTTAAAGCCGGAAAAATTGTGCTAATGAAAAGCGATTTGCTTCCTTCCGGCTCAAAATATACTGAGATTAAAAATTACCATTTAAAATGATTGGAGGAGAAATGAGTACCGAAAGAGAACAGAAATTAAAAATAATTGAAGATGCTATTTCAAGTATAGAAAAGACGTACGGCAAAGGTTCAATAATGAAATTAGGCGACGGGGTAATTACCGATGTTGAATCGATTCCTACCGGTGCTCTTTCACTTGATTATGCTCTTGGAATCGGTGGAGTGCCGAGGGGAAGAGTAATCGAGATTTTCGGACCTGAATCGAGCGGTAAAACAACTTTGTGCTTGCATATAATTGCTGAAGCTCAGAAGGCGGGCGGGCTTGCAGCATTTATCGATGCTGAACATGCTCTTGATGTTAATTATGCTAAGAGACTTGGAGTTGATACTTCAAATCTTCTTCTTTCGCAGCCTGACTTTGGTGAGCAAGCTTTGGAAATTACGGACACATTAGTTAGAAGCAACGCGCTTGATATTATTGTAATTGATTCTGTTGCTGCTCTTGTACCTCGCTCCGAAATTGAAGGAGAAATGGGAGATGCAACAATGGCTGTTCAAGCTCGATTGATGTCTCAGGCTTTAAGAAAGCTTACCGGTGCAATTTCAAAATCTAAAACTTCGGTAATTTTTATTAACCAATTAAGAAGCAAGATTGGAGTTATGTTCGGAAATCCGGAAACAACTACCGGCGGCAACGCGTTAAAATTTTACGCTTCTGTTAGATTGGATATCCGAAGAGTTGCGGCAATAAAAGACGGCAATGATGTAATTGGAAACCGCACAAGAGTGAAGATTGTAAAAAGTAAAGTAGCTCCTCCATTTAAAGAAGTTGAATTTGATATTCTTTATAACGAAGGAATCAGTAAAACCGGAGATCTATTAGACCTTGCAACAAATTTCGGGATTGTTAAGAAGAGCGGTGCATGGTTCACTTATGATGAAGAAAGATTCCAGGGAAGAGATCAATTTAGACAAAAGCTTGTTGAGTTACCTGATCTATTTGCCAAACTGGATAAAGAGGTTAAGACAAAGTTAGGAATGATTAAGACTGCAAATTCAGGCAAAGAAGAAAAAGAGAAGGTTGAAGAAAAATCTGCAACAGCGAAAAAATCAACTAAATAGATTTTTTGAAATCTAAAGATGAAAATTGATAAAGTTGTTAAGAAAGATGAAAAGAATGTAGTTATCTTTTTTGACAACGAAGAGAAGCTGATTATAGCTTACGAAGTATTTTTGAAGAACGGCTTAAGGAAAAACGACGAAGTTTCCGAAAGCCGTTTTTCTTTTTTGATCGAGCAGAATCAAATTTATTTTTTGAAACAGAAAGCTCTGCATCTTCTTGGAAGAAGGCATCATTCATCTCATGAATTAAAGATTAAGCTGAGGCAAAAAGGATATAAACCGGAATTCATTGAACAGATTGTTACTGAACTTAATTCCAAAGGTTTGCTTAATGATTATGAGTTTGCAATGTCTTTCTCGGAAGAAAATATCAAAAATAAATTCTGGGGTAAAAAGAAGGTTGAATCGGAACTATTTAAAAAAGGGATTGATAGAGAAATAATATCAAGGGTAATCCAAGAAAAATTTCCGGAAGGGAATGAACTTGATAATGCATTGGCATTGGGCAGAAAGAAAATGAAGCTGATTCGAATGAGGAAAATTGATCCTGATAAACTTCGTTCGAAGCTTTATTCATTTCTTCTTTCAAAAGGGTACGATTATGAAATCTGCAAGAGGGCGGTGGAAATTTTAGCAGAAGAATAATCCTTAGCTCTTAAGATTTGATTCGAGCGAAAGAATCATTTCCGAAATTTGTTTTGTTTGAACATTGGCTGCAGCTTCTTTCAAGGGGAACCATTTCCTTTGACGCCTGGTTTTATCCGGGTAATCTTCAAGCATTTCGATTACTTCCATTGCAAAGACTTTTACATGACATATTCCGATTGATCTTTTGTTTTCGAAGTGCCCTAGCTCGATTGTTTCATTTGTTCCAACTGCGCCAGCTTCTTCAATTGCTTCTTTTTTTGCGGATTCAAACGGAGAAAGATTGAATTCCACAAAACCTTTTGGTATTACCCACTTCTTTTTCTTTATTGAGGTTATTAGCAGAACTTCCAAACCAACTCTCGTTTTGCGATATGGTATTACGCCCGACTGATTAAAATTAAACTCTAATTTCAAACCGAGCCCTTTTATCTATTCACGATTAATGAAAGTTGATTGGTAAATTTATCATCCGGCATTATTTATTATTTTTCTCCTTAAAAAGAATTTCTTAATACTCAAAAAAAATAAGCAAATATTAAATAAAATTCTGTAGCCATTTCATCTTTCTTTTAATTATTTTTAAATGAAAAATATTTTTGAAGATGATTATAAAAGAAAATATATCTCTAAAAGAATTTAATACTTTCGGTCTGGAAGTAAAAGCAAAATACGCTGCACAAGTTTTCAACAATCGAGAATTGAAAGAAATACTTTCTTCTACAAAGTTTAAAAATATACCAAAACTTATACTTGGTGGCGGCAGCAATATTCTCTTGACAAATGATTACGACGGAATTGTTATTAAGATTTCAATTGGCGGGATAAAAATTATTAAGGAGGATAAAGATATTGTATTCATCGAAGCAGGAGCAGGAGTAACTTGGAATGCTTTAGTTACTTACTGTGTTGAGAAAAACTTCGGTGGGATTGAAAATCTTTCACTTATTCCGGGTACAGTAGGTGCAGCGCCAATCCAAAATATAGGAGCTTACGGACAGGAACTTAAAGACACTCTTTTTTCACTAAAAGGATTTTATATCGATTCTATCATAGAAGAAACATTTCAAAATAATGAATGTAAGTTTGGTTACCGGGACAGCATTTTTAAAAATGAATTAAAAGGAAAGTTTGTAATAACCTCAATTGTTCTTAAACTCAACAAGAATCCCAATCTGAATATAAGCTACGGTTCGGTTAAAAATGAGATTGACAAATTAAATTTGAAAAAAATTACAGTTCGAGAAGTTAGCAATGTAATTTCCGAAATTAGAAGAAATAAATTACCTGACCCTGCGGTAATTGGTAATGCCGGAAGCTTCTTTAAAAATCCAGAAGTATTAGAGCAGAAATTTTTAGAAATAAAAAATAATTATCCGGATGTAATTGCATATAAACAAGAAAACGGCAATTACAAAATTGCCGCCGGTTGGATAATTGAAAAATGTGGGTGGAAAGGGAAAAGAGTTGGAAACACAGGTACACATGAAAAACAATCACTTGTGCTCGTTAATTACGGTGGTGCCGACGGAAAGGAAATCCTTTCACTTGCAAAAGAAATAAATAGGTCGGTTAAAGAAAAATTTGATATCGAACTAACCGAAGAAGTAAATATTTACTAACGTCTACAGTTCAAGTCAACAATCTCAAACGGTTACTAAGCCCGAACATTTAAGATTAGTGTATTAAAAAACAGAAAAATAATTTATGAAACAGAATAGTGCTAAAACAGTTTTTATTTATTGCATAATATTAAATCAACAAATTATAATTGAATTAAATTTTGAAAAGAGTTTAGTAAGTATTTAATTTGTAACAACGTAATTATTCAATAACGTTTTAAGAGGAAAAAATGTTAAACAATATAAAAACAAACAATAGATTAGTTAAACTTGTTTTATCAGGCTTTTTTATTGTACTATTTTTATTTACTGTAAGTATAATAAGTGGTTGTCAAAATAAATCCAATAAACCGGAAAATGCGGCACCTCAAAGCTCTGCAGTAAATAAAACAGAATCTGTTGCGACGGATTCAACAAGCTTAAAGAAAGAGAGTACAGTTCCGAACTTAGTTGGCTCATGGACAGGTAAATTTGATCAGAGAGCTGCGTTGTTAAATATTACTGACCAAAGCGGTAATGAATTTCATGCTACCATTAAAATCAATTATAGACAGCCGATTAACCAAAAAATAAGCGGTAAGTTCGATGAGAAAACATTAAAGGTAACAATGAAAGATCTTCTTCACAGCAGATATCAGGGCAATTATACGGCAAAACTTTCTTCAGATTATAAAGAGCTATCAGGAACGTTCACAAAAAATTTGGATCACCAGAGTTTTAGTTTTGATTTCACAAAAAAATAAGGAAAACAATCTATGATAAAGTATATAAAATTCGTATTATCCGTTCTTGTTTTTTTTACGTTATATTCATGCAGTAATTCGTCGAATAATCCAGTTACACCAGAGACTCCATCAGTACCGACTACAGGAAGCATTTATATTCAATCTTCCCCATCTGGTGCGGCAATATCTATTAACGGTTCCAGCGTAAACAAAACAACTCCAGATAGTGTTACTAACTTATCAGCCGGAATATATAGTGTTACATTGTCATTAAGCGGATATAAAGATACCACATATTCAGTGACGGTATTAGCAGGCACGCAGATTTCATCTTCAGTTACATTAACTTCAAATGTTTCTCTTTCATCATACGGACCTGTAAAAATTTATGAAACTACAGGAACAACTGCATCTCAGCCGAGCGGATTAATTTTAAAGAATGGCAGCACTTCAAGTATTAGTACTTCTTCTACTACCAGTGCTTTAGTTGATTTATTCTATTACTCAAATTCCACTTCTACTACTTATGATCTAAGAAGTGCTAGTTTGGCAGCAGGATTAAATCGTAATACATTCTTTTATGCCGGCAGCAGCGGAAATTTAAATGATGGTGCTTCATCACCGGTTTATAACAGCTCTTCGTCATCATGGGTAACTAAAATTCCTGATCGAGATACAACTAAATATTATTTCATTTATGATCAGGACGGGCATTATTCCAAGTTTAAAGTTACAAGCTATGGCGGCGGCAGCGGTCCTGGCGATCCTTCATGGGTTGATGTTACATGGATTTATAATAATACATCTGCTGACGTAAGATTTAAATAATTATTTTATCCCGGGATATATTAAAAAGCCGTGAATTGCTTCACGGCTTTTTTTATGTAAAAATAGTTACTCTTATCAATATCGAAATAATTTATAATTTATCATTCTGCATTTTTCTCCAACTAATTAAAAGGAAAATAAATTCGCCATACAGAAGCATTGAAAGAATTATCAGTCATTAGATAGAATATAAAAAGCACAAAGACTGAATTGGAGCTTGTGCTGTGTATGGCTTAGCAGGTGACGTTGCTTGAATGTCCTTCGATATTTATTTAATTTTCAAATGCTAAGTGAACCTAAAATTTAATACACATATAAATTATTGGGAGGATTATAATGCTTGAGGTTGGGAAGAAAGCACCGGATTTCAAATTAAAAGATCAGGATGGAAAAACAATTTCATTAAGCGACTTCAAAGGAAAGAATGTAGTTCTATATTTTTATCCTAAAGACGATACGCCGGGATGCACTAAAGAAGCTTGCAGTTTTAGAGATGAGCTTCCGAGATTTGGAAAGATTGATGCGGTAATATTAGGTGTTAGTCCTGATTCAGTTGAATCGCATAAGAAGTTTGCTCAGAAGTTTGAGCTTCCTTTTACTTTGTTGAGTGATGAAAATAAAAAAGTTGTTGAAGCTTACGATGTATGGAAAGAGAAAAACAATTACGGTAAAAAATATATGGGTGTTGAAAGGACTACCTACGTTATTGACAAGGATGGAAGGATCAAGAAGATTTTCAATAAAGTAAAAGTAGATGGGCACAGCGAAGAAGTAATGGATGCTCTTAAAAAATAATTTAAAAGGAATGGAATGCATTATGTAACAAGGCGAGAAACTTTCAGTGCAGCACACCGACTGTATAATCCGGATTTTTCCGATGAAGAGAACGAACAGATATATGGTAAGTGCAGCAATCCGAATTGGCACGGACATAACTATACTCTTGAAGTAGTTGTAGCTGGAGAAATTGATAGAAAGACAGGTTATGTAATTGACTTAAAGAAGCTGAAAGAAATTATAATTGAAAACGTAATTAAGAAAGTTGACCATAAAAATTTAAATACCGAAACAGATTTCATGCGAGGGATAATTCCTACCGCAGAGAATATAGCTGCAGCAATATATAAGCAGCTTGTAAATAAAATTCCATCGGGTAAACTTTATGCAATTAAAATTTACGAGACTGAAAATAATTATTTCGAATACAAAGGAGAATAAACTTGAACCAGAAAAACCTAGAAAATATAGTGACAAAATTATTAGAAGAAATAGGTGAGGATAAAAATCGTGAAGGATTGATTGACACGCCTAAAAGAGTTGCACAGTCTTACGAGTTCTTAATGTCCGGCTACAGGAAAAATGTGGAAGATGTTTTGAACGGTGCCGTATTTACAGAGAAATATGATGCAATGGTAATAGTAAAGAACATAGATTTCTTCAGTGTATGCGAACACCACATGCTTCCTTTTTATGGTAAAGTGCACGTTGCGTATCTGCCGGACGGAAAGATAATCGGCTTGAGCAAGATACCGAGGATAGTAGAAGTGTTTGCAAGGAGGTTGCAGGTTCAAGAGAGAATGACACAGCAGATTGCAGATACGATTGATAAATATCTTCAGCCAAAAGGCGTTGCTGTTGTATCTGAAGCATACCACATGTGTATGATGATGCGCGGAGTGGAGAAACAAAATTCATCCGCAACTGCAAGCGCACTGCATGGAATATTTAAAGAAGATGCACGTACAAGAGCGGAGTTCCAGAATTTAATCTCTACAAAGAATTTGTAATGAAAGAGCAGCAAGCCGGAATATGGATTACTGGTGCAAGCTCAGGTATTGGCAGAGCGGCTGCAATTGAGTTTGCTAAAGTTGGGACGAAAGTTTTTGCTTCAGCACGGAGAGCTGTAGAACTGGGACGCCTAAACAACGAACTTTCAAAAGAAAAAATTAAAATAGAAATTTTACCATGCAATGTTGCTTCTTCTTCAAATGTCGATCAGACAGTTAAAAAGATTTTAGCGGTATCGCCAATTAACTGCCTTGTGAATAATGCGGGTATCTCTTCATTTAAAAGAGCGGAAGATAATTCCATTTCGGAAATAAACGATATTATAAATACAAATCTTCTTGGAGCGATTTATACAATAAAGTACGTACTTCCACATATGATTGAGCAGGGAGGCGGAACAATTATAAATATTCTTTCAGTTGTAGCAAAAAAAATTTTTACAAACAGTACCGCTTATGCGGCATCAAAAGCCGGTCTGATGGCTTATACTAACTCGTTAAGAGAAGAAGTAAGAAAATATAACATCAAGATAGTTAATGTTATTCCCGGTGCAACCGAGACGGCAATATGGTCAAGTGAAGTTAGAAAAGATAACGCCGGCAAGATGTTGAATACTGCCGATATTGCCAATCTTATTGTGTGGCTTTATTTACAAAAGGGAAATTTGGTAACTGAAGAGATTATGGTTAGACCTATTACAGGAGACTTGAAATAAAAAGTTCAAGTTATGTTTTAAGAATGTGGTTATAAATGCAAAAGAGAACATGAATGGCAGATGAAAAAATAATATCAATAGTAACCGGTGCAAGCAGGGGAATTGGAAGAGGAATTGCTCATAGACTTGCAAAAGAAAAGCATGACATAATGATTTTCGGAAGAGATGTTGCGGCATTAAAAAAAGTTGAAAAAGAATTAAGAGAGTTCGACGTTGAAACTGATTCTTTCGCCGGAGAAGTTGCAAATGAGAATTTTGTAAATGAATCAGTTGAATCGATATTAAAGAGATACGGAAAGATAGATCATCTCATCAATAATGCAGGAGTTGGGATAATGAAAAAAGTTGTTGATGCATCATTTGATGATTTTCGAAAACAGGTGGATGCTAACCTTTACGGCATTTTTAATTTCACTCGTGCTGTCCTTCCTTCAATGATTAAAAGACATAACGGTTCAATAATAAATATACTTTCGCTTGCGGCAAAGAATCCTTTTGTAGGCGGAGCGATGTACTCTGCAACCAAGCATGCAGCGCTGGGGTTTACAAAATCTTTAATGCTTGAAGTAAGAGAATACAATATACGCACTGCAGCAATTTGTCCGGGCTCGGTTGATACTGAATTCTCGCACGGAGAAATACAAAACAAGAATGCAGATAAGATATTAAAACCGGAAGATGTTGCAGAAACAGTTATCGCTATAATGAAGCTCCCGCCGAGAGCATTGATTAGCGAGATTGATATTAGACCAACGAATCCGAAATAATATTATTTCTATTGTGCCGGTCTCTTCGATACATCCCTATATACCGGCGCAACACGAAGAGAAATCGGGATTACTCAGAGACCTTGTTGTGCAAGAATGCATGCAAGATTAAATAAAACAAACTGAGTTATCTAATTCTTGCCACTAATGATCTTATATGAGCGGTATATGGAATACTCAAAGAATTTAATCTCTAAAAGTCAAATTCCCCACCGCTCTGCGCCGAAAAATGTTATATTGGTGTATAGGAAAAAGCGAGCACATACACAAACCGCATAATGTGTCAGTATTGATATATCACTTAGTATTACCAGCAAAATATCGAAGAGCAGTAATAAATGAAAATGTGGATAAAACAAAAAAAATATCTGTCTGGAGATAGAAAAAAGGTTTCAAATATACTTTCTAGAAATAGGCACAGACACAGATCATGTTCATTTTCTAGTGGAATCAATACCAAGGTATAGTCCCACACAGATAGTAACAAAGATAAAAAGTATAATAGCAAAGGAAATCTTTAGAACACACCCAGTGGTGAAGAGACAATTATGGGGAGGGGAATTCTGAAGCGATGGATATTTTGTAAACATGGTAAGTAAGTTTGGAGATGAAGAAACAATTTCAAAATATGTCAAGAGCCAAGGGAAAGAAAAGAATTATAAGGTATTGCATAAAGCAGAGCAATTAACTTTGTTTTGACCTTTTCGATACCCCGTCCGCTCTGCGGCAGCGAGGTTCATTCGGAATATGATAAAGTAAATCGGAAGGCATAAAAATGATAAATGAGAAAGATGAAATAAATAACACTATAAGAATATAGTCTACGGTTTCAAAGTTCGTTTCAACAATTCATACTGAGAAATAATATAATCAAGCTGTCCATATGTTTGATAGATTAATTGACGAGGTAAATAAAAGGAGCGATCTGGTTAAAGAATCTCTTATTGATACTCTCGGGACTTTGATAAAAGATTATGAAGATAGAAATATAAAGGAACCTAAGGGCGATCCAATTAGTGTATTAAAATATTTATTAGAAGAGCATGGGCTAAATCAAAGCGACCTTCAGGAGATGAGAAGTCAAGGAGTTGTCTCTGAAATATTAAATGGGAAAAGAAAATTAAATTTAAGACAAATTGTTGCTTTAAGTAAAAAATTTTCTGTATCGCCTTCGGTTTTTATTGATAATATTTAGAAAAAAATAATTATTTTAAGCTACTGCCAATTACATAACAGAAAAAGTTTAATTATAAGCTATAGCCTGTACATAAAAATATAATTAAGCTGTTGACATTCACAGGTTTACAAGCGGAGTTTATTTTTTTACCGAATTTAAGCCAATAGTTTTACAGAGATTAAAAAATAATTTTGCTCATATAAAGAAAATGCTTAACATCTATTAAAGGATAAAATTCAAGAAGCAATAAAAATCTTCGATGAAAAAGATTCAAAATAATTCGTTAATGTTACTTGTCTCTGTTCAATATCATCTATTAGCTTGTTGACTGCGGCTTGATTTTTAGCCGCTCAACCAGGAGGGCTTGACTGGCGGTTAGCGGTAAGTCTGTTGTATTGGATTAACAATATTGAGAATTAATTATATTGACATTACAAAACAAAGAAGAAGTGGGGTTAATCGTCAATAAGTGCATTGAAGAAGTAAGAATAATTGTTCAACCAAATTTGATTAATAAATTATCACTTTATTGAGCCGGAGTAACAAATAATGGCATTCAAATAGTTGGTGCAGGTCCAATGGCAATGAGAGCTTATTATTCTTTATTGGATTATGCACAGTTAGTTGGATTGGGTTTAGAAAAAGGTTATCGTGTTTTTATTACAAAAGATGGCAAATTATTTTCAAATGGTGATTGGTATATAGAATTTAGATTATAACAGAACCAAAACAACTTTTACGCCTGAACATTCAATAAAGTAGAGTTACAGTTTGTTGCGCTGATCATAAAGGTAAGTATTGCAAGAAAGATTATACTATTAAATAACCTTTTTAGAAGTCATTGTCAGTGGTTTTTTATTTCGTTATTACTATTCTGAAGTGATTGTTTATTGGTTGCGCTATTAGGCAATACAATTTTGAGTTTCTCAAAAATTAACTCTTGAGAATAATGATAATATTTAAAACTAAAATATTAATAAAAGGAATTAAGGGCGAGCAGCATACCAATTTTATGGTCAATTGTACAGATAATCAGTATAAACGAAGGTGGTCTGGTACGCATTTATCCTTTCATACTTTACGCGAATATTCACAAAAGGTTGGCAATCTTGTTTTTTTTTGATGAATATGTTGGCAAAACTCGACTCTGCCTTCGGGCTAAGATTACTAAATATATTCCCAGTAAAATAATTCAATGGCAGATGAAGAAAATTATAATGCTTCCTGTTTGGTTGAATTTATACATTGAAGAATTAGAAGAAGGTCTAAATTTGATTCATCAACTTTCTATTGGATATAATGGGATTGGCAAATTACTAGATCCGCTAATTTTGTTTCTGCTTCCAAAGGATCTGGAACATGAACTTAATGAACATGCGAAAATAGAATTTACTAATTTATCAAAAGTAATTATTAGTATTTAGAATATAATTATAACTAATCCATTAATGCGAATAACCACCAAGAAAACATTTGTGGTAATACATAACCAAACTGTTTGGTATGTTCTGCTGATTGTCATTATATAGGCATAAAAGGGAGAGGACAAGATGACGGATAATTTCGATGAATCGAGGTTAAAAATTATTTAATAAATAAGATGACTCAAGTTGACCGCCTAAATTAGCAGTTGTTAAAAAACCGTTGAAAAGGTTATATAAAGGAGCTATTAGCTTCATTAACCCACGAATTAATCTGTGGATTATTAAAAAAGGAGTTAAGAAATAGAACCGTTTTAAGGGTTTGCAAATGAAAGTGGTAAACTTGTGTAAGATGAAATAAATCGAGAACTAAGCCGGCATTGAATTTGAACAACTTGTCACGACTTATTTAGAACTATATGGTGTTATTTATTAAATTAATTTAAGGATAGTTATGAAAGCTGTGATATGTACAAAATACGGACCTCCAGAGGTTCTTCAAATTAGGGAGGTGGAAAAACCTTTTCCTAAGGATAATGAAGTACTGATAAAAGTAATTGCTACAACAGTGCACATAGGGGACACAAAGATACGTCGATTTGAACCCGGTTTAGGACCGGTTGAAGATTTTTTCTTCAAGCCGCTGATGCGAATTATAGTCGGCTTTACAGGACCAAGGAAAAAAATACTTGGGATGGAACTTTCCGGGGAAATAGAAGCAACAGGAAAAAATGTTACGCTCTTTAAAATAGGTGATCCCGTCTTTGCATCTACTGGATTTCGCTTTGGAGCTTATGCGCAGTATTGCTGTATTCCTGAAAAAGGGATTCTTGCTATCAAACCAGTTAATATGACACACGAAGAAGCAGCACCTATTTCTAACGGTGGAATAACCGCATTGATCCATCTCAGAAGAGCAAATATCCGGAAAGGTCAGAAAGTATTAATATATGGAGCTTCTGGCAGTGTTGGTACCTATGCAATACAGATTGCTAAATATTTTGGTGCAGATGTTACAGCTGTATGCAGCACTTCGAATCTGGAATTGGTAAAATCTCTTGGTGCGGATAAAGTAATTGATTACACTAAAGAAGATTTCACACAGAATGGAGAGACTTACGATGTTGTTTATGATGCTGTTGGAAAGATTAAATCTTCAAAACGGAAAAAGTCTCTCTCTAAGTCAGGTCATTATCTCAACGTACTTTCTCCGAAGGGTAACATTAAGTTAAAGGTTGAAGATCTTTACTCACTAAAACAACTTTGTGAAACAGGTAATCTGCGAACAGTGATAGACAGACGCTATCCGATGGAACAAATAGTAGAGGCTCACAGGTACGTTGACAAAGGACATAAAAAAGGAAATGTAGTAATAACAGTTGAACATAAAGACAAAATCTAATCAAATTCTTGTGCTGATATCTCGAATATGTTCAGAATTTACTTCCGTACAAATTTATTTTGTAAATATCGGTTGCTCCTAAAGTGATGCGAACAAAATAAAACCATAAATATCTTATGAATCTGGAAAGTTAGTTCAAAGAAAAAAATATTTACGATGCGTATAATAATTATACCAATGCAAATACATCTTATATGCTTCTAAGAACTGTGGATTATGAAGAGATTGCAATTTTAATAGCAAATCAGGGAAATGGTAGTTTTTCAAAATGTAAATTTGATAGAAATTTTGTTTGATTTTGAATAAATAAATTCTATTTTAATACTACATCTATTTGTTACGCCTATCTTACTTTATAGGGGATGTTGAACACTGCTTACATAAATTAATTTGTGATAGTCCAGGAATGAAATATGAGGGGAAATAATGATTAACAAGAAGACATAAATTCAAAATAAGGAGGTTCTATGAGAACTATTACAATTTCGATGTTTCTAGTTTTAATTTCGATTGCAACAATAAGTGCACAGATACCAAATGCAAGCTTTGAAACCTGGTCTAACGGTGCGCCTGATGGTTGGTTAACAAACAACATTGCAGTTCAAAGCTTAATTACCGTAAGTCAATCAAGTGATGCAGAAAGTGGATCTAGCGCAGCAAAAATATCTGTTGCAAGTTTTGCAGGATTTGCTTTTGGACCGCTTCTATGGAGCGGTACTCTTGGAAAACAAGGCTTTGCAGTTTCGCAAAGATACAGCAGTTTGAACGGATTCTATAAGTTTTCTCCAACTCAGACCGATGTATTTTCTGTGATTGTAGCAATGTTGAAAGACACTGCTGTAATTGGAGCGGGTGCAATAGATATATCTACAGTCGCTTCAGCGTATACACAATTCAACGTAAACATTGCGTACGCTTCAGTTAATGTGCCGGATACATGTGTAATATATTTTGCAATTGCAAACAGCGATTCCAGTCAGCCACCTCATATTGGTTCATATGCATTGATAGATAATTTATCTCTTTCAACCGCCACTTCGGTAAAAGGAACAAAAGTTCCTTACAGATTTAATCTGTCGCAGAATTATCCTAATCCTTTTAATCCAACGACTATAATAAACTATTCTGTACCGCAAACAAATTTTGTTACGATAAAAGTGTATGACGTATTAGGAAAAGAAGTTGCAGTACTGGTAAACGGAGAAAGACAACCTGGAAATTACAGTGTGGAGCTTTCAGCAGCCGAAAAGAGACTGGCAAGCGGAGTTTATCTTTATAGAATGACTGCCGGAAATTATGTATCAACGAAAAAATTTATTTTGTTGAAGTAACTGAATTAATTCCAAAACGAGGCTGACCCAAAAGTTAGTATAACCGGGCAAAGAGCTTGTCGAGATACTCTTTTGGGATCGTAACAGTTGCTTCGACAAGTTCAGCCACCGCGATAATTTACTTTTTGGTCAACCTCATAATTAAATCAGTAGGCGAACTAGATTATATTTTCATCTTGAAATAGTTTTGCTTTGATTGAGTTATTACACTGTCTTGGGGGAAGAAAAATTCTAATAGATATTTAATCTAAAAAATTATTACCACGGGGTAAAAATCCTGAAAATGAATTAACCGTTCTTTAATCTGCATAAAAAAAACTTAGACTTTGTGCTTTTGATTAAATTCTTACTGAAAAACGAAAATAATTAAAGCAAATTTCTCAAATATTTTATAATTATAAGGGATTTGAGTATTTTTGCAGCGAAAAAATTAGTTTGGATGAATACGTCAGAACAAAAAGCTGAGAATTTAATTGCTTCGTACGTTGATCTAATAAAAAAAAATGGATTTGAAACCGGAAATTTCGTACGCAAGCAATATAATTTTGAAGTTGATTTAAGAAATAATCAGGAAAAGTTAAAGCTGCTGGTTTATTTCGGCAGCAAAGGAATAAAAATAGTACTGCAAGGCAATAAAGATACAGACTTTTACGGAAAGGTCAACGAATTACTTTTTGGTGAGAATTTATTTGAAAAACAGCCATTGGAGATTCAAGAACCGGTAAGATATATTGGTACGGATGAATCTGGTAAAGGCGATTATTTTGGTCCACTAGTTATCTGCGGTGTTTATGTCGATAAAGAAACTTCAGCGGGATTAAAGAAGATCGGCGTAAAAGACAGTAAAGAACTGTCTGATAATTCTATCAGAAAAATCTCTTCAGAAATAAAAAAGATATCCGAGGGAAAATTCAATCTGATCGTAATAAATCCTGAAAAATACAATCAGCTTCATGAACGAGTTGGGAATGTAAATAGAATATTGGGTTGGGGACATGCAAAGGTACTTGAGAATTTGCTTGTTCACTATCCGGCAGGAGAAGCGATAAGCGATAAGTTCGGTGACGAAAGTTATATTAGAAATTCATTACAAGAAAAAGGAAAGAATATTTTACTGCATCAATTAACAAAAGCAGAACGCTATACGGCGGTAGCTGCGGCTTCAATTTTAGCAAGAGAAAAATTCTCGGATTGGTTTGAATTACAAAAACGTGTCTTGGGAATCGAGCTTCCAAAAGGTGCCTCGGTTATGGTTGAAACAACTGCCAATGAAATAAAAAACAGGTTCGGTGAAGCTAAGTTGAAAGAGCTGGTAAAGATTCATTTCAAAACAACAAAAAAAATCATTTAACTATATTCAATGTTAAAGAGGAATATACATGGCAGGAAACTCTAAAGTAAAAAGAATAGGAATATTAACAGGCGGCGGTGACTGTCCCGGGCTTAATGCCGTGATTCGCGGCGTAACAAAGCCTGCACAGGATTACGGCATGTCGGTACTAGGAATTATAGACGGCTTTGAAGGTCTGGTTGAGGGAAGAGCCCGTGAACTGAAGAACGATGACGTTTCTGGTATACTTGGCAGAGGCGGTACGATTTTAGGCTCTTCAAATAAGGGTGATCCATTCCATTGGCCTGAATTAAGAGATAGTAAGATTGAGATTGTAAACCGCGCCAATTCAGCATTAAAAAATTATCAGGCATGGAACCTTGATGCGCTAATTGCAATTGGCGGCGACGGTACAATGCACATTTGCAATAAACTCGGTCAGATGGGAATGAATATGATCGGTGTTCCCAAAACAATTGATAACGATCTTGAAGCTACTGATCTTACATTCGGACATGATTCTGCAGTTTATGTTGTTGCAGAAGCTTTGGACAGATTGCATACAACTGCTTCATCTCATCATAGAGTTATAGTAATGGAAGTAATGGGAAGATATGCTGGATGGATTGCCTTGAACGGCGGATTAGCCGGCGGTGCGGATATTATTCTTATCCCGGAAATACCTTTTTCATGGGAAAAGGTTTATGATAAAATTTTGAAAAGAGAGTTACAGGGAAAGAAGTTTAGTCTTGTTTGTGTTGCTGAAGGCGCAAAGCCGATGGATGGTGAAATGGTAATTAAGGGAACTGATATAAAGCGTCATGATCCAACACAGCTTGGTGGAATTGGTGAATTGGTTGCAAAAAGGATTGAAGAGAATACTGGAAGAGAAACAAGAGTTACGGTACTGGGGCATTTGCAGCGAGGCGGCAGCCCGACACCTTTTGATAGAATTTTATCAACCAAGTTCGGTACGTTTGCAATAGATCTGGCAGCACGTCATAAGTTCGGAAGGATGGTTGCACTTAAGGGAGATATGATAAAGAACGTGAGGATTGAAGATGCGATTTCTCATCAGAAACTTGTACAGCCAAACAATCAGAATGTAATTGCGGCGAAAGCAGTAGGAATTTCTTTCGGTGAATAAAAATTCTTTTTTAAACTGAAAAAAATCCAAATCTTAAGTTGATTTTGCGGGTGGTTAAATATATATTTGACCACCGAATTTTTAAGTTCTTATTGAATAAAAATTGTAATTTGGGGTCGTAGTTCAGTTGGTTAGAACGCCTGCCTGTCACGCAGGAGGTCGCGAGTTCGAGTCTCGTCGGCCCCGCTTGAGTTAAAGCCTTATAGGTGAAAAACTTATAAGGCTTTTTTATTTGTTTGATTCTATTAGTTTTCCGTCTTCTGTCACTGATAATGTCACTGGTTTTTGAGGTATTTGGAATTTTTCGAGCTCGTCCCGCATACGCTGCATGCTGATTTTACGATAATGTTTTTGGGCGACGGCGGCAGAGTGCCCGAGAAGTTCGGCAGCTGACATGACTTCCATTCCGTTTTCATAAGCGAGGGAATCGAACGTTTTTCGAAATGTTCGAAGGTTATATCCCTTCCCGTATAGTTTTAACTTTTTTAGGTATTTACGAAGCGCCTGGCCCATGTTGCTGAGGTTTTTGTATGAGATTAGTCTTCCACTACCGATTTCGTTAATCCGTTCTTGCAATACTGGAATAAGCGAGCTATGGAGAGGCAGAATAGTATATCTTTTATTCTTCGGTACGTAGAAAGAGAAGGTTTTTCGGTGAAGATCAATTCTATCTACCGTAATATCCATAATATCAGAGGGACGGCGCCCGGAATATGTAAGCAAATAAATCATAACTTTAAAATGTCTGGGTTGTTCATTTAGATGATGAAATATTTTAATCCAGTCATTTTCAGTAAATAAGATTTTTTCTTTTATCTCGGGCTTTGTGAGTACATCCTTATTTATGACGAATGGATTTGTGTAATTATATTCAAAAAGGAATGAGAGAAATTTTTTTGTATTCTTGCAGATATTATATTTTGTGTTATCTTGAACAGGCCACTTTTTAACCGAGTTGAGCCAGTCCTCAATATCTAATTTATTAATTTTCCGAGCAGGAGTATTGCCGGGGAACTCTTCTTTTAATTTTTCAAACCAATGTTTATACTCATAGATAGTTTTATCGCTTTTCCCGGTATTGTTTTTGAGGAAATGATTGAAAGCTTGCTGTAGTGAGACGTCGCCGGTCATGCTAAAGCGTTTATTCCTATTTTTTAATTTTAAATTAGCTTCAAACTCTTCTTTAAATTCCTTAGCATCATCTCTCCCTTTGGGAGTGTTTTCGAATTCTGTAGATTCATATCTAAAGCCATGTATGGATTTATCATACCACTTAATCCATAAATATTTTGAATTTTTGCGGACATATATAGACGCCATATTAAAACTCCTTTTCTAATTTGCTGCTGCCCTGGGATGAGATAACAAAGGGAAATTCAATTACTATTTTATCACCAAAGAGATCAAGCTTTTTTATGATTGATGAGAGAAGTTCTTTTTGCTGATCGATATTTTTCTTTTCAATATTACGTGCAGCAAGCAGCTTGTTAAAATCAAAGCGGTCCAGCTTGAGGTTCAATAATTTTTCTTTTTGCGCCAGGAGATCCGCTATTTCCTTATTTGCTTTAGATACTCCGTCGATGGACTTAATTGAATTAAGGCCTTTAAGGAGGGATGAGATTTTAGTATCAATTTCGTTGACTTTACTGCTGATATCCCGGGCCTGCTGGGAATAATATTTAGCCGTCCATTTCTGTATATTATTTAAGTTTTGAACCTGGGCTTTAATAGTTTGGATGACTATATTATCGGCTATACCCTGAATAATGGTTTTGCTATCGGGACACTTATCTTTGCCGTATACACTACGAGTTGAGCAGTAATAATAAGCATTGATGGAGGCAGCGGATTTATAATAAGCTGATTTGATGTGCCCCTGACAGTAACCACAATGAGCGATACCGCCGGTAAGCAGGTATTTATTTTTGTGCGGGCGGGATCCGGTTTTGGTAACTATATTTTTCTTTTTTAGTTCTGCAGCCATAGAGCTTGTAATAATTGGTTCCCAGCTGCCTTTTTGATCATGCTGATAACCAGCATAAAAATCAATCCGCGAAGGAGCGAATAAATATGAGACGGATTTATATGTCCAGAGCTTGCCCTTGCGGGAGGAGTTGAGGTTATACTTATTTAGTGACTTTGCAATATTGTAGGGGGAGAGGTTATCTTTTAGCGCATATTTGAAGATTAAAAGAACTATATTCCTTTCCCACTTGTTTACTTCAAGATGTTTTTCGGCGATATTCCATTGATACCCGAAGGGGGGAACGCCGCCGGGCGATTTTACCGGTTCCATAATACTAACTCCAAATTATTATATGAAAATTTTAATATGTTAATTTATAAAACGAACTAATTATTTCAAATCTTATTGTGCCAAGAATCAAATATTTGTTATTTCTTTAATATAATTATGCAATTGAAAGATTGCTTCATCACGAGACTGAATAGAGGATTGCTGTTCGATAATGATTTTTTCAAGCCGTTCCACTTTCTTTAGCAATAAATCTAATGTTTTTAAGTATATAAGTAATTTGTCATTGTTCTCATTATTCACCTTTAGCTGCTGAACGTTTTCCACTATTATGTTGTGATGACCCATATTTCTCCCTTAACCGATGGACTTCTGTCTTTAATCCCTCTACATCCCTCATACAGTTCTCTATGTCCTTAGAGAGCCGGATTACAGCTGATTTCAGTAGTTCTAAGTCATTTGATTTTTCTCCATAATCTATTTTTAATTCTTTTATGTCATGCGCTATATTGTTGTGATGACCTTTAGCTATTTGTTTTGAATTATCATTTTTCACCGGAAACACATTTGCATTTTCTAGTGCGGCCATAAATGCAGGGGATTGGCGGTTGATCTTATCAGATATATTCTGCGGAGTACCGCCAATTATTTCAGACAATTCATTAAGAGAAGGATAGCCCGCTTTATAAATTGCCCTCATTATTTCTTCCCGAGTAAAAAATTTTTTAATTTTTTCTTTAGCCATAAGCCCAATAAAAATAACCTTTTATAAGAAACAGAAAGTATAATCAAGTATAAATTTCAAATAATATACTTGACAACAAGTATAATTATACTTATTTTTACTTGTGAGTTTAACAAGTTCAATAAGTTGAACAAATTCAAAAAACAAAATGATAATTAACATAGCAAATCAAGAAGAATTTATCAAGCTAAGCCCGCGAGAGAGAAAAATATTTTTAGAAGAGCGGGGGGTTTTATTTACAGATTTAGCCCGCATACACCGCACAGTAAAATCAAACATTTCATATGCCATCAACAACGGAAATAAAAAATTATTAAAAAACATCATTAAATCATCCTGGTTAAAAAAATTAATTACTGATTCAAACTTAAATAACAATACAGCCGGAGTAAATAATACTCCGGGATTAAACAACTAACACATAAGGAGTAAAAATGAAGTTACTAAAAATCTTTTTGCCGATTATCTTGATTGTGTTTGTTACGGTGACAGCTTTATCGATAACACACATAGATAAGGTACGGACGGACCAGCATAAAATAACGCTAGCGCAGATGGGCGAGCTACAGGCTAATTATGCAGGACATCTAAAATACAAAACCTTGATCAACGTAAATCTGGATGAGAGATGGAGCAAAGAAAGCGTAATAGAAATGCTAAGCCAGAAAGGAGCGGTATATCTTTATGACAGTCCCGGAGCCCTAACAGACGGGACAGTAGTAAGAATATTAACTGCAAGAGACGGTGAGGGAGGGATAATCGGAAACTGGGCGCTTGAAAAGGCTATGTGCCCGCCATTCTGTACGGAAACGGCTAATAGTTTTTCACCACCAAACAAGTAACTAGAATAAGGAAGCAGAGAGATGATCCGCCTAAAATTGATAAGTGACTTTTCGGTTATAATTCCTTTTTTACTTGGAATGTATGTCAGATATAACCGATGGTATGAGCAGGATTTGAAAGTGTTTATCAGGTTTATTGCGATTGCCACAGCAGTAACGATTATGCAATATATGAGTGAATGGATATTTGGCGACAGCGTAATAATTAGTCACCTTTACACACCAATCGAGGGCGGATTTTTATTTTATTTTCTGATCTACAATATAGAGAAGAGAGTGGCTTTTAGAGTTAGTATAGGGATTGCGATTATTTGTGAGGCTTTAGATTTAATCTATTCTGCAATGAATGAGTTAGAAATTTATGCGAGCATTTTTGAATATATAGTGCTTGCGATGATGTCTATGTTTGCGTTAAGGAATATTGTTTTAACTACTACTAAATACCCACTTAAAAATTACAAATATTTAATAGTAATATTTATTCTTTTATATGCGCTGGTATCATTAGAGAGCGCATTATTGATGATTTCGAATGCAGCCGCGGGTTACTACATTTATGCGGCTACAAATTTAATTATCAACATTTTTTATGCAATAAGTTTGTGGGTATATGTATGGGTATCGAAACCGCTGTAATTATAATTATAGCAGCAATAGTATTTGTTGCAGGTATGGTAACTACTGGAATCTATGTCTTTTATCTTAGAAAAAAGATACATGATATGAATAACAGTGAGTTTAAAAAGGATATAACGGCGCATATTATGAGCGAGATGGATAAAAAGCTAGATGAAATTATAAAGAAAGTGGAGGTTAAAAATGTGTAAGGTTTTGATCGCGGAAGACGACGGAGTATTAAGGATGTATTTAGCACAAGATTTGCGGAGCCAGGGATATGAAACAACTGAGGCGCGGAACGGAAATGAGCTATTAGAAAAATTTGAAGAAGAGAAGCCGGAACTGATAATTACCGATCTTGAAATGCCGGAAATAAGCGGAGAAGATGCTATAAAAATTATACGCAGCAAGGACAAAGAAGTAAAAATAATAGTATTAACCGTGCATGAGGAAAAACATTTACTTGATGCTTTATTAGATGATGTTGACGATTATTTATTAAAGAGGCCGGAGAATTCGAGAAGGATTCTGGAAAGAATAAAAATAATATTAAGCGGATCGCCGGTAGACATGCCGAAGTACCTAGTTGAGATAATAAATAGGAAAGATGAAAAGAATTTAACGCCGACAGAATTAAAGCTAGTTAGATACATAAAAAAGGGTATTACTAAGCCAAGTGAGATTGCAGACAAAGAATTCAAATCGGTTCACACTATAAAGAAAGAATTTCAGAATTTAAGATTTAAGCTAGGGACGTCGAATTTAATACAGTCCGCGAAGGGAATTTACTGCTGATGGCGAAGGTAGAGAAAATAATAGTATCAGAGACGCAGGCGGCGAGGATGCTGGATTACAAGAATGCGAGAAGATTTAGGACTAATTGTGTTAATACGGGGCTAATAACCCCAAGCTATTTGCCAGGGAAAAAATATCCCGTATATGACAGGCGGGAGGTTGAAGCGATCTTAATTAAGACAAAACAAGAAACAGAAAATAAGAGAAAAATAAATCAATTACTGGGAGAAAATTAAATGGAGTTATTGAGATATATTAACAGCTTTTTGACGGCGCTTGCAGACTGTATTTCGCTTCAACACGAAGAAGCGGACGCGCTGATAGAAGAGAGCCGGGACGATTTTGAGATATTTTTAACTAATCTTATCAAGCTAGATAAGATTGCAAAGCTTGGATTATTGAAAGACAATATAGGATACAGGGAATTAAAAAGTTTAATAACAGAAAAAATTTAAAATTATTTCACACAGGAGTTAGTCATGGCACATTATAATAACGGCAACGGGCAGGCAGTTTGCGGCAGCGAAGAGAGGGACTTCGTAAGCTGGAAGAAGGATTGCGGCTGCTATGATTGCGCAAAACTAAAAGAAAACCTACAGAAAAGAATCCGCAAAATGAGGAGAATCGAAGCGGATAGGATTATCTTACAGAGCCTTTTAGCAGATAAAAATGCAGATATTAGCCTAGAAGACAGGGAATATATTCGAGAAAGGCTAAGAGAAATTAAAATAGAAAGAGAAAACCTATTCCCGAGGAGCTTAAACGAAGCCTACTTTATGGGAGAAATGCAGGAAGGAGAGGCAGAATATGTCAACAGCATTAATTAATCTACCAGTAATAAAAGAAAACAATCAATTAACAAAATTTCTGGACACGGTAAAGCAGACTATGATACCGCTAGTGCCGGAGATGATGAACTTTGTAAAGCCGGAGCTTAAACTTGGATTTCAGAAAATCACCGTTGAGACTACGTTCGGTGAATATACCGATGGAGGGGGCACTAAACGAAAGCAAAAAAGTAATAGAGACATTTATGAGGTTGACGGCGGAAGATATTCGCTTCACTTATCAAAATTAAACGAGATAGCCCAGGCAGCGGGATTAAAGATAACTGACAGCAAGCCAATAGAGAGGCAGAACGACCCGAAAGACGGAAGAGTATCATTTATTAAGCATCAAATGAAATGGGAGCTTAGGGCTATTGACGGATCCATAAAGAGCGGTGCTGTTACAGGTGAATATTCATATGAGGAAGATAAGCACAGGAACTTTAAAGAAGCTCAGATCAATAAACGCAGAAACTTTGCCGGAAGTTTGGCAGAGAGCAACTGCATGGCCAGAGTAATAAACAAGGCAATATCTAAGCTGCCCCAGTCATTTACTTTAACAGAATTAAAGAAGCCGTTTTTAGTGCCGTGCGTAATTGAGGATTATTCAGAGATGTTAAAGAAGTATCCCGAGATGGAGAAGGCTTATATTGCGCAGAAAATCGGATTAGCGGGATTCCTAATGAGTACGCCAGAGCAGTTATCGAACGAGATACACAAGGCGCATGAAGATTACGAAAAAGAGCCAGTGAATGAGGAACCAAAAGCAGATAATAAGGAGGTTGAGGAAGCGCAGTTTACGGAAACTACGGCGGATAAGATAAAAGACGAATTGCACGGAGAGGAAATTTGGATAGACCCGAATATGCCGGAAGGATTTGACGTAAAGGAATGGCACAAGATACAGGCAGAAAACTTCAAAGATGTAACGCAAAAAGAACGAACCGAGGCAATAGAAAAGCTGATAAAGAGCCGGGAGTATAAAAGAGTTAACAATACTCCGATTGAGCAATACCCGGTACATAGGCAGATAGAACTTATTTTTAAGCTTCGATGTATGAGGCCGGTAAAATAAATGGAAGAAACTGAGATAAAGAGATGCGCGGGGCATTGCTGCAGGGACTTTACGCTACCGGAATCACCCGAGGAGATGAAAGCAAGAAAAGCAGCATCATTGAAAGAGCACCGGAAATGGGTAAGGCGGTTTTCATCCAGTGCCGAAAGGACGGCGGAGAATATAAAATGGTTAAAATCAGATATATCGATTGTCCCGGAAATGGTGATTTATCTAGGCGAGTTTAATTGCGATGTAAATGGAAATTTAGTTCGAGAGCAACTACATCATTATACTTGTAAAAATTTTGATGAGGTAAGCGGAGATTGCAAAATATACGAATATAGACCACAGATGTGCAGCAAGTTTCCTTATGGATATAAATGTTGGTATAAAAACTGCCAAAGGATAGTGGCCGCACCAAAAGAAGTTCAATTAAAAGAAGAAAAGGAGTTAGTGATATGCGAATAATACCATTAGCGGATTTACATTCAGACAGTAATCCGAAGCACCAGGAGAAGCTTGGAAGATCACTGGATCAGATAATGGAATATGCGGCAGAAGTAAAAATTGATTATATGGCGATTGCGGGAGACATATTGGATTCAGTACAGAACTATAAGAGCGATACGGGCGTAGAGCTGATACATCATTATCTAAGAGGTTTTGCACAACTTGTAAAGTATGTAGTTATTACGAAGGGTAATAACCAGCATGATGCACCAGGGAGTGTATCTTTACTGCATAAACTTGCGCCGAACATTTTAGCCTTTGAAGATCCTGTTAGTTTGGCTTTTTATGAAACCGGGATTTACCAGGGAAAGCCAGAGATTAAGTATGTGGATTTATTAAGGGAAGAGCCGGCGAAAATAATACAAGACGGAGTAATGCCGGAGATAATATTTAATATGATGCCTTACCCCAATAAGGCAATGCTAGTGAAAGAGCAGAGTATTGACGAGAATAATTTTGATTATGGAGCGGCATTTGACGGGCTTATGGATGTTTTTGGTTTGCTGAATGATAGATACAGCTGCGCCAAAATTATGGCGGCCCACCTGAATGTGCAGGGCGCCAGGATTAGTACCGGGCAGTCAATTAAGGGGCAGGATATTATTATTTCACCCCTTAGCTTGATGAGGGCAAAAGCTAATTATTATGCTTTAGGGCATATACATTTAGCGCAGGATATAACTCCGATTATGGGGTACCTAGGATGCCCTTACAACAAAAGCTGGGGGGAAATAGAACAGAAATATTTCACAGTGCTGAATATAGAGGGCGGGGCGGTAATTCCAGAGCATATCCCGCTTATAGCAGCAAGGCCAATGGTAGATGTAACGGCAGAGTTTAAGGACGGAAAATTTGTTTATGAAAACCACATTCCGAAGAATGCAGAGGTTAGGTTCAAATACACAATACCGGAGAATGAAAAGAATTTAATAACGGAAGAGAAGGAAGCAGAAATAAGGCAGATATTTGGAGAGGATGTAAAGATAGACCCGACGGTGATTCCGGTCCAGAGGGAAAGCAGGAGCGAGGCTATAATGGAGGCTAGGAACTTACTGGAGGAAGTAAAGGAATACGGGAAGGTAACGGGGGAGGAGATAACAAGAAGCATTGAGAAGAAAATATTTGAGGCAGAGACGGCGGAGGCAGAGGGATAATGGAAGGATTTATAAATAATATTACGCCGGATTTTGGTTGGGATAGTCCTAAAAGAACTAAGGCGGAGTGTTCTAATCCTGAATTTATAGACAAGCATCTACATAGAGTTGCTATTATGAAAGACGAGCACTGGGGAGCCAAAGGCGATAGGGACGAAGGGGGAATACCTGGATGGACGGCGGTATTGGTGTGTAATGGTTGCGGTAGGAAATTCAAGCACCGAGGGTTCTATGCTGAAAAAATTTGGGGGGACAAAATATGAAGAGACCTGAAACAAGGAATTTGGTTTGGCGGAAAAGAAACCGGAATAAAAAAGGAACCGAACAGGGCGAATGGACTGTACACCTAACAAAATCATTTAGTGCTGCCCAATATGGCAGCAAAGAAAAAGCATATGAGATGGCAGTAAAATTTCGAGATAAATACTACAAATTAATTTATAGAGAGTTCAAAGAGAATTATATTTGTGAAAATTTAAAGTATAGAGAAATTAGGTCAAAAGAAGGAAAAATCTTTAGGTATTACCGGGCAACTTATTATGACGCTACCGGCAATGTTCACGAAAAGAATTTTAATATTAACAAACTGGGTGAGGAAGAGGCCTTAAAAAGAGCTAGGGAGATAGCGCAACCTGGAAAGCGCTGGGACTTGATTAAGACTTATGCGATAGAAGATGATAGCAAAAAATAGGAGTTATTTATGGAAAAGATAATATATACGGAAATTAAGACGGAAAATGGTATAAGAAGTTTAGCAATGCAAGATCCGAGAGTAGAAACAGGAATAATACAATTTGGAGATGATTGGCGGGGATTATTTATAAGGGGAGACAACTGTTTGGGATATGCTCTTGATTTAGAGGAAATTTTAAAAGAAGAGAACACTGATCCAATAATAAAAATTAGACTGCAGTCATTATTAGAGTTATTAAAAAGCACAGATGAGCGAGTTAAAACCGAAAGAGAGCACAAGGATTGAGGCAGCTGCATAATATATGGGTTCACCCGCTGAGGAGATGGCAGGATGAGAATTATACGGAGTGCATGAAGAAGTATGACGCAGGGGCGAAGGACTTTTTGAGCATGGCTACGCCGGGCGCAGGGAAGACAAGAGCGGCTATGAGGATTGCACATAAATTCTTGTCACTTAGATTTGCAGAGAGGCTTATTATAGTAGTGCCGACGGATCACCTAAAGAAGCAATGGGCGGAGGATGCTTTTCTTTACGGAGTTGATTTGGATCCCAATTTTAGCAACGACCAGGGAGCAGAGACAAATGATTATCATGGTATTGTGGTAACGTATGCGGCGGTAGGGATGAATGCGGAGGTTTACAGAAGATTAACGGATGGGAAAAAGGCTTTTGTTATACTAGATGAGATCCACCATGCGGGAGACAGCCTGACATGGGGAGATGCGGTAAAGTTTGCGTTTGAGAATGCTTACTTTAGATTAGGACTTTCGGGAACGCCGTTTAGGAGAGATGATAACCCGATTCCGTTTGTTACTTATGATGAGCACAATGTAAGTAAGGCGGATTATGCTTATTCATACCAGGATGCAATTATGGATAATGTATGCAGAGCGGTCCACTTCCCGGCCTACGACGGAATAATGGAATGGATAACAGACGGAGTAAATTACAAGCATAATTTTGAAGATTTGCTGGATGCTTCTCAAAGCAGCGAGAGGCTAAAAACGGCACTAGATCCCAACGGTGAATTTTTAAGGCATATGATATCGGATGCACACGAGAAGCTACTTGAGATAAGAGAGAAGGAATTCCACACAGACGCGGCGGGGCTTGTATTTGCAATAGACCAGGAACATGCAAGGAAGATAGGAAATTTAATTGCAGGCATGACGGGTGAGATACCTGTAGTAGTTTTGAGCGACGATAAAGAGAGCAGCAAGAAGATAAAGGAATTCCGGGAGACGGCGACGAAGTGGATAGTATGCGTAAAGATGATAAGCGAGGGGGTGGATATTCCGAGGCTAAGGGTAGGAGTATATGCCACAAACATAAGAAGCGAATTATTTTTTAGGCAGGCGGTAGGAAGGTTTGTAAGGATATTAAATTTTCTGCAGGCGCAGGATGCCTATTTATTTGTACCGAAGGACAGCGGGTTAGTAGAATATGCGGCGAAGATAGAAGAAGAGAGAGAGCATGCTTTAGACAAAGCCGAGAGCGGGAATAAGCCGCCGAAAGAAAAGCAGACAAAGGAAGAAGAGAAGGAGAGGGCGAAGAAAGAATTTGCAGCGGTGAGCAGCATAGTGACAGACAAAGTGCAATTGGAATTAGGATTAAGCGATAAGCTGACATCTATGTTTAATCTTCCGATAGCATACGCCAATAAGATTGCGGTGTCCACGGCAAAGAGGAAGGCGCAGGAAGAAGATGCAGTGCCGATTTACGTTAGAAAGAATAAGATAAGGGATGAGATAAACGAGCTGGCAAAGAAGATTGCAATAAAGAGAAAGAACGGGGGCGAGATTGACTGGGACATTGCGCATAAAGAATACATGAGAGCGGGAGGGAAGCCGATAAGCATAGAGACACTATTTGAGCTGGAGAAAAGGAAGAAGCATTTTGAAAAAATGTTAGAAAAAAATTAACATACTATTGCTTTTATCAGAAAATATTTTTAAGTTAGTGAAGCGAAACATTAAGGAGTTAGGTTGTCGCAGAAGAAATTAAATATTACACGCCCCGTTAGAGAAAACATCCTTTATAAGGTCCTCCCCTACCTTATACTCTTAGATGTTTCGCTTCTCTGGCGGGGCTTTTTATTTTTAATTGGAGTTGGTTATGGAAGAGAAAACTTCTAAAAAGAAACTTACCAAAAAGGCAATTTCAGATTTTTTAAGATGGACATCCAGCCGCTACAATATATGCACAAAGAAACATGCCGTTGACGAAATTTATAAGGCTTTTACCCAGGGCGAATATAATCATATAGCGTGGAAAGACGATTATGAATTATCTAAAATTAAATACAGAGATGCCGAACCATTAAATGGGCGAGAGCGGATAGAAATTATTGAAACTATGCGACTATATAAGGCGGGAAGTTATTGCCCGGGATCTTCTATGTGCGGCGGTGCAGATCACTTGGTAGATATAGTTACGCGCACGATTCAACGCGGTATCGGTGATAACTGGTTAGATTTTAAAACAGAGGCAGAGATAAGTTTTTTATAAAAATAATATCAGGAGTTAAGGATGCAGAGATATCTTTCATTTAGTTTGAGGGGGGCGATAGGAATACATGACGGGATAGGGCTGGACCAGGTTGATCTGGATTTGTCCAGGTTAAAGCCGGGGCTAGTTGCGATTGTAGGAGATAACGGACGGGGAAAGACAACGCTAATTGAGAACCTGCATGAATATCGGCGCATGGTATCTTATGATGGCAAACTTGAGGATAGTTTCTTTTTGAAGGATTCATGGAGGATAATTAAAAAGGAAATTGACGGAGATATTTACGAGTTTAAAATTCTAATCGATGGGCTAAGCGGGAACAGCGAGCCTTATATTTACAAAAACGGAATTATCCTAAGCAAAGAATTAGACGGGAAAAAAGGCCCCTACGATAAGGAAGTAATTAAACTATTTGGAAGCGAGGATCTGTATTTCAACACTGTGTTTGCCGCACAGAAGAGCTCAGGAATAGCAAAATTAAAGCCGGCGGATCGCAGAGCGATATTTTATGAGCTATTGCGGTATATTAAATATGAAAAACTCTGCAGGCAGCAAAAAGACATTTGTAAAACAGAGGAAACGAAGCTTGCTAACCTTGAGGGAGAGGTTAAAATAATAAAAGAAGATCTGGAAATTTTATCCGGGACAGAGACAGCGATAAACGAAAAGCGGATTGAGGAAGAGAAATTAAAATACGCTATTGATGAGACGGAAAAGACAATTGAAAGCACAAGAAGAGATATTCAGGATAAGAAGATTGAGCTATCAAAGCTAGAAGAGATAGAGAAGGGCAACGACGGAGTACAAAAATCAATAGATGGAAAAAAGCTAGAGAAATACAATGCCGAGCGGGAGATGCAGGCAGATTTATGGGGAGCCAACAATGACAAAGAGCAGAAGCTAATACAGTTTGACCGCAACAATGAATATGCTATAAAAATTGAGAACCTGAATAAAGAACTTGAAAAAGAAAACGACGCAGAAAGACTACAAAGCAGCGCAATAAAAGTAGAGAAAGAGAAAGTAGAGATTGAAATAATGAGCCTTAATGATGATATACATAAAGAGGCCGGTTCGATTGCGCGGTATGAAAAAATATTGGAGAACAAAGATTTAATCGAGCAGAAATTACAGGAGAAGAAACAATTAACGGAGGAGATAAACGGCAAATTAGCAGAAGAAAAAGAATTAATGCAGCGGGTAGCCGAACTTCAGGAAAGCGAAAAGCAAGAGAAAGAAGGCCTGAAAGCGCTTCAGGATAAGACGGCGAGGTTAAGCAAGGATGTAGAGCAAGCAAAAAGCAAATATGACCTATTGTGTAAGGATAAGGAAGGATTAGAAAGGTCGCACAATCAGACCATGACAACGATTAACGAAGCAATAGAGACGATCAATAAGGTACCCTGCTCACCGGAGGTAGGCGCCAGCTGCATATTTTTGAAGAGGGCATACGAAAACAACCGGATTAAGGCGGAGGTAGAAAAGAAATTTGCAGAAGAAGCCGCGGCAATAGAATCGGGAATAAGGGAGGCAGATGAGCACAGGACGAAGCTAGGCGCAGAATATGAGGAAGCGCAGAGGGTAATGGGCGAAAAGACGGCGGACATATCCAGAAAATACAACGGAAGTTTTACGAACCTAAAATTGGACAGGGAAAAACTATCACTAGCGATTAAAGAGATTGCGGGAAAGCTAGCAGAGATAAACAAGAGCAACTGGGAGAAGCTGCAGGAAGACGCAAAAAACGCACAGCAGCAGATTCAATTATTAAGGAATAATATTTCTAACTCTAATAAATTATTAGAGGAGAAGAAGAAAAGCCTTATTGAATATGACGATAAGCTTATTAACATACAAAAGACTTTATCAGATAAGTTGCATTTTATTAATGAGCAAATAAATACCAACAAACACTTAATCCAGACGGTGAGGGAAGGGATTAAAAAGCTTTACGACGATAGGGCTTTAGGCGTTAAAGATAAATATACACCTAAAATAAATTCACTAGACGAAGAAATTAACATACTAAACCTAAAACTAGATAAAGAAGCTTCTCAAAAGGTTAAGAGCCTAAAAGACGATATTTACCTAAAAGAAAGGGATTTAACAGGCTTAATTGAAACCATTAACAGACTGAGAAGCGATATACTTAACTTACAAAAGGATATAGCAGAAAAGCAAGCCAGCCTAACGAGGCTTCAGAAGAATAAGGACACGCTCGCAGCAAAAGAAGCCGAGATACAGTTTGCGCAGAGAGAGATAAGCGACAGAAACTTTTTAATAAGGGCGTTTGACAAGACCGGAATACCGGTATTGAAGCTGGAAAATGCAGGAGTGCCGATAACAAAAATTGCGAATGAGTTTCTAGAATTCTTCGAGAATAAGTTCAGGATAGCAATGCAGACGGTAGAATGGACAGAGGATAGGAAGAAGCTGAAAGAAATATTTGATATCAATGTAATTGGACCCAATAGGGCGGCGGACATAAGGAAGAAGAGCGGAGGCGAGCAGATATGGGTTGAGACGGCATTGCAGCTTGCGCTTATCTTTTACCAAAAGGAAAGAGGATTTAATATACCGGCAATATTCCTGGATGAGAGAGACGGAGCTTTGAGCGCAGGAAACGCAAAGCATTTTATAGAGATGATAGAGAACGCGCATAAGAGGATTGGAGTTTACAATACCTTTTTGATAACACACAGGCAGGAGCTACTAGAATATATCCCGCAGCAGATTGTGTTAGAAGACGGCAAAGTAACGGTAAGGAATGAAGCGGCATGAGCGAAGGAGAAAAGAGGCGCATAAAAGATATTATCGAATTTATCGGGGAAAACATAAAGGCATTGAGGAAAGAGGATCCGGCAAAGGCAATAATGTTTAAGGCATACAAAGAGCAGTTTGAAGAAACCGGCGAGCTCAGCCCGGGGCAGGTATCGTTTTTGAAAGATGAGATATATGAAAGCGCGATGAAGGGTCTAGGATTAGGCGGCGCAGCAGGCAGAAGGCATGACAATAAAATTAAGTTAAGATATTAAATACTCTCAAAAAGTAAAATGCAAGGAGTTAATTAACAACAAACAAAGGAAAGGAGAAGGCTTAATGAGATAGTAAAAAGATTTGAATTTCTCTAAATATTTTTCTGTAACAAACAATGGGCGGGTAGACATTCCCGCCCAAACATAACGGATAAGAGATGAAAAAACTTATAATGATAGCTACTGAAAACGAAGATAGATTAAAAATAGATACAAAAGTACAGGGCATGACTGCATTGGATATAATTGGAGTTTTGGAATTAAAGAAAGAAGATATTTTAAAACAATTAGCTAAGCAGATTTCGACAGATAAGGAAGTAAAGTTTATTAGGAAAAGGGTGGTGGAGGGAAAATAATGAATCCCTTTATTTGCGAAAATTGCGGTCAAGAAATTAAGGATAACGAAAAATATATTCTTTGGAAAGATGAAATAATAACCCACAAAAAGTGTCCGGTAGAGTTAGGATTATTCATTGAAGAAAAGAAAAAATTATTTTTAGATTTTCATAATTTTAATAGACTTTGGATTTGGACAAAAGATAATCCAGAAATAATTTGGAAACATTTTGAGCAATGCCTAACCGAAGCCTATCAGAAGGGTGTTAGAGGGGTGGTTATGTCAGACCGTCCTTATGATTTATTTACAATTTTAGAAAAGCTATCAGAGGCCGCAGATATTTTATTACATAAAAAAGATTATGACGGGCATGGATGGGAAGAAATGCAGCAGGCGCTTGATTATGCTAAAAACTTCATATTGCAGCTTGAACAAAAGTTAAAAGGTTAGAAATGAGAGAATCGAAATTTAGAGCTAAAGCAATTTATAATGGCGAATGGTTAATTGGAGATTTAATAAAAAACTCTATAATTGATCCATTTACCTATATATCTATAGGAATAGGATATAGGGTTGACGACGAAAGAATTGGTAAGCTAATTAAAGTATATCCTGATTCAGTGGGGGAATTTATAGGTATGAAAGATAAAAACAATTTAGAGATGTGTGAGGGGGATATATGCAAAACATATCAAAAGTTCTATGAGATTCCTTCGCCGCTTATAGTGAAAATAGTTTATAATGAAAATCTTGCTTGTTTTGAGCCTCAGCAATATTGGGCATCTATGAAAAAATTCATTTCATTGGTGGACCGCTTTGAGATGTATGATTTTGAAATTATAGGCAATACCTATGAAAATGGGGATTTGCTGAAATGAAGAGCCAAACAAAGAAATCAAATATAGTTGTAACTGGTAAACGTTAAATAATTGGAAGGGTAAAAGGTGCAGAAGACAAACATAAATTGGACAGATAGGGTATGGAACCCGGTTTTGGGATGCCGGCATGTAAGCGAAGGCTGCAGAAATTGCTATGCTGAAAAAATGACGGTAAGGCTAAACGCTATGGCGCAGGCAAACGGGAATAACGATCTTTGGGCTTCATGTTCAAACGTATTGAAATTCGATTATTCAGACAGCGAGAATGGGAAAGCGAAGGAATTTAACGGTAAAGTTGAGCTGATGTATAACAGATTAGATCAGCCGCTACATATCAAAAAACCTAGTAAGATTTTCGTTAATTCGATGTCAGACTTATTCCATGAAGATGTGCCCTTTGATTTTGTGGATAAAGTCTTTTTAATAATTTATTCAACCCCGAGACATATTTACCAAATATTAACTAAAAGGCCGGGACGAATGTTAGAATATTTTTCAAATAGCCAAATTATAAAATCTTATTTTAATGCTTGTGGTTGGAAATATAAAAACGTTTGGCTAGGCGTATCAGTAGAAGATCAAAAGACAGCAGATGAAAGAATTCCAATTCTCTTACAAACTCCGGCAGCAGTAAGGTTTGTAAGTATTGAACCCATGCTAGGTGCTATTGATTTAACTAAATGGCTTAGTCCTTGTAGTTATTACTGTGCACATGATGAAAAAGACTTTGATAATTGGATAGAACAAAATCCAGATGCTGAAGGATATGAATATTATATGATAAATCATCACCCAGGAAAACCTGAAATCCATTGGATAATAGTCGGCGGTGAATCCGGTTCAAGGGCTAGGCCAATGCATCCGGACTGGGTAAGGTCAATACGAGATCAATGTCAATCTGCCGGAATACCTTTCATGTTTAAGCAATGGGGAGAATGGCTACCGGGTGAACGAATTGAGGGGGATTCTACTTACAGGAGATGTGATAATGGAGAGATTTATTCTACAACACGAAATTATCAACGCGATAATTTTGGAACACACACAGATAAAAACAGCGGTAAACTTATTACTTTAAAAATTGGGAAGAAAAACGCCGGTAGAATGCTTGACGGGCAGATCCATAATGAATACCCGGAGGTGAAATGAAAGAGATGCCGATACTTTTTAGCACCGAAATGGTTAAGGCGATATTGCAGGATAAGAAGACCATGACGAGAAGGGTAATAAACCCCCAGCCAACGCAAGATGAATATTCATTCCAATATAAAAACCATGTTTATCCTTGTACAGAGGAACAATTCCGCGGAGGAGTGAGAGAGCAAAGTCCATTCGGGAAAATAGGGGATATGTTATGGGTAAGAGAAAGCTGGAAAATTAGAGGATGGAACGAGGATGGATTTAGAATTCAATATAGGGACGGAGAAAGAATTTGGTATGCGGAGCCTTGCGAGGATGAGAAAGCGGAAAACTATTCGATTCAATGCAATAATGAATGTATTTCAGCCGGATTAAAACCAGGAGATGATAATTGCTTTATGATTAAGGGAGAGCCGCCAACAAAATGGAAGCCAAGCATATTTATGCCGCGATGGGCAAGCAGGATTTTATTAGAAATAAAAAATATCAGAGTTGAGAGACTACAGGAGATAAACGAGGAAGATGCTAAAAAAGAAGGCATGCAAACCGAATTAGACCACAGCCCAACTAGTGCATGGCTAAGGTTTATAGAAATTTGGAATAGATTAAACGAGAAACGTGGTTTTGGATGGAGTAAAAACCCCTGGGTTTGGGTCATAGAATTTGAAAAAATAAAAAATATAGGAGGTAATATATAATGGACAGGATCGCATTTTATTTAATTTTCAAGAAGCCGACAAGGTATGCAACACCTACGGTTAGGCTAACAAAAGGCTGCCCTTCATTAGACAGGAAAGAAATAGCAATGAAAATCAAGATGGAGTTGCCTGGAATATTATTTGAACAGCCCCAATTAGAGGCTAACATTTCAGTAGAAGAGAGCTCAATTGTTCCAAAGGTGATTGCGCCAGAAACAATAAAGACAATACAAGATTCCATTGAACAAAGCAGCGGAATAAGGCTTGAGATTGTGCAGAAGCAGAATGAGCTAAAAGATAATTCTATTAAAGATTAAAAAGAGAAAGGAACTAAAATGAAGGATAGTGCTGCCAGACGAGATATATCGAGGATTAGCGAGCGATTAGACAATACAAGGGAGGATTTTTGGGAACAGATTGGAAAGCTTACTAATGAAAATACTGAATTAAAAGCCGAAATAGGCATGCTTAAAAAAGCTAATAAAACAAACGAAGAACGGATAAAAAGAATAGCATTGGTTATGGGCTGGAGACCGGATTTAATTAGCCCTGGATCTTTATCGAGTTTACTAATTATCGACCATACGGATATAAGAAAATATTCTATTTACAAGATTATTTCACTAATAATGAAATATCTTAAAATTGAAATAAAGCGTATTCCAGAGGAAACGGTTATAATAAAGCAATTAGACGGGAATACAGCAAAGAAGCCGGGAAGAAATGGCTAAGAGCATTGATCTGATAATCAGTCCTGCTTTTATCATACAGAAGCTTCGGACAGATAAAATAATAACAAGGAAGCAGCTGTATAGTGAATATATAAGGCTATGCGCAGCGGAGGACGAAAAGCCCAAAAGCTTTGCACATTTCGACAGGCAGACGAGGCATTGGATAAGTACATTAACAGGAAGAGGGTTAAAGATAATTAGGAATAATCAGGGATTCCACATAGCAGAGACGGAAGAGGAATGGAATAATTATAAATACGGGCCGCTGAGAAGCAAAGCAAAGAGCATGATTGAGGATATAGCAAAGTGCGAGAATAAGACCTTATACAAGGTTATACAGGAGATGTTTTTTCAAAAGAAGAAAAAAGAATTCAACGACAATCAATTAACTTTCTTAGAGGAGAAAGAATTATGCTGATTTCATTAATTGCGATAGGGATGATCGTCTGGGCATTTTTGATTTATGAAATGGTAACGGCAAAAATGGGATATGAAGATCAATCAGGGTATCATGACGGAGAGCCGCCGGAGAATTATGGAAAGACACCTAGGTGCCCGAAAGGAAATGACCACATGGTTTATCACGAATTAGTGGATATATGCCCGGAAATTTACGAGTGCGGATGCGGGACGCTGTTTTGGTGGAAAGATGCAGCGCATTGGGAGATTATTGCGAAGGAAGATCTAGAGAAGTGGAAGAAATTATCGAAAACGGCATAGACTTAGGCAGGATTGAGTTTGGGCCTTATAAGGGTTATGCCTGGGCTACGCTTCCGCTTGCATACCTGTATTATTTATGCAGCGACGAATGCAGGGCAAGGGAAGAGATAAAGGCAACGGCTAGGGCGGCAATAAATATGATAAGGCATAATCCAGATCAGCTGAATTTATTTGAGGAAAAATGAGTAAAAAGAATTTTGAATATACGAATGAGCAATTGGCACAAATAGCCAGAGTGCATAATAATTTTGAGAGTCCGGCGTTTCAGCTTTATGTGAATGATATACTTGGATCCAACAGGGTACTTATGATGGGGCCGGAATGTTTTGCCGCTTACATCAAGCTTCTTGTAAGGGAGTGGAATGAGGAAGATTGTGGATTACCTACTGACGTAGGGCGTTTGGTAAGACTTTCGAATATTCCGCAGGAAGATTTTGCTAAAATTGAGGACGAATTACTAAGTATGTTTTTTGAATATAAGGGGAGGTATTATAATCGGAGGCTGCTAAAGGAAAGGCTTAAACAAATCAAAAAACGCATACAAGCTATAATAGCTATACAGATTCGTTACGGAAAGATTAACAAAAAAGATACGGGAAGCTATACGGAAAAACTACTGACGTATGGTATTCCGAAGGAGTTTCAGAGGGATGCTTCTGAAAATGAAAATGAAACTGTAAATGAAATTAATGATTTTAAAAGAGCGAAGGGTTTTGAAAAAGAGGACGCTGTAGAATTAAGGGGATATTACGGTAAAATAATTCCGCATCACTTAGCTGAATCAGAGGAATTTATAACCGCATGGAAAAACTGGGTAGTGTTTAACTCGGAAAGAGGAACGGATATGCTGCCATCGGTAGCAAAGGAACAGCTTGAATATTTAGAGCAATTCACGGCAGAAAACGCAATAAGAATAATTAAAATAGCACACGGCAACCAGTGGAAGGGAATAATTTATAATGGAAACAACGGACAAACTGATAAAAAGTCTCACGGAAGAGCTGGAATCACGGAGGAAGAATTCATTAGCAGCGTTACGGGAGTGCTTGACAAAGCCAGAGCCGCAAATAACGGATAACGCAATGAGCATATTTAGCGATAATTTAACATATGAGGCATGGCTAATACAGAGCATACGGATTGTTAAGGCCTTTCCGGTGAATAAGAATTGGCTAGATACGTTTGGAGAGGCGGTAATTGCAAATAAATTCTCGGGGAAAAGATTAGCTGCGGCGATAGACAATGTTATCAGAACCCATACGCACGGGACCGTTCCTAATTATGGGGAATTTCTAAGCTTTGATAAAAAAATTGAGCTGATGACTGAATATGAAATGACCAAGAAAGCAAATATCGAGGGAGCGGGAATTAGGAATTATTATGAGATTGTGGAGATAGAGGGAAAGCCTTTTTATACCGCCGCCGGAAATGCTGAAAAATATGGATTAAAGATTTGGAAGCCGGAAGAACATAAAAAGAAAAAAGTTTTGATAGTGGACGAAAGCAGGCCGGAGGCAGAAGAGACAGCAAAGGTATTGAGAGAGGTTTTAAATTCAATAGCGGGAGAAAAGATAGTGCCGGAAGCAGAAGTTAAGCATAAGAAAAAAAGAAAATATACGGGGGATTATAAAAATACGGATGATTATAAAAAAGCGCAGCGAGAATTTGAGGAAGAGTTAAAGGCAAATGATAGAGAGTAAGATAGCAGAATATATTCATACGGTTAGTAATAACCTATGGCTTACTACCAACGAGAGGGCCAAACTGTTAAAATATGCAGAGGAAACAGAGTTTCAAGAGAATTACAAGGAAGAAATTACAGATTATCTGATTGACGAAATATTAAAAAAGGAGAATAGTAATGGAGATATTGAAGACGGAATATGAATATTTAATATTCGTAGAGATGCCGAGCGCGGGGAAAACGAGCAGGTACAGCTGCAGAAACAAAAAACATAATGAGCAGCTTGGAGTAATTAAGTGGGACGGCGGATGGAGGCAATACGTTTATTTGGATACAACACCGGCGAAATACAGCGCGGGATGTTTGAAGGATATTGGGGATTTTATTAAACAATTAATGGAAGAAAGGAAGGATAATAAATGAAAAGGATAAAATATGCGGGATGCTTGTATGAGGTAATCGAGGAAATAGACGGGGAATTAACATTAAGATCGGTAAGGGATTCCCGGCTAGTGTTAAAGGCAAGGAACGATTCAGCGCTGCTTGAAAAAATATCGGAAGAAAAAGAGGAAAAAGATAAAAAAGAGCTTTGAAATAAAAATTAAATAAATTAAATTAACATATAGAAACTTCAATAAGAAAATAATAGAGAGGAGTTATGGCAATAAAACCGGTAGTAAAGTTTAATCCTGATGTAGTTGCGAAGAACATTAAGCAGATCATTCCTGATAATTCGCATTACAAAGCCGTAGTAAACGGCAGCATAGAGATAAAGAGCATATGGAAGCGGGGAAAGCTCACCTACATTGAAATAAACCACGAAGATATAACAGGCAAAACCAACATAGCAGAGGCGCAGTATTCCTTGGAGGAAATACTTATGATTAGTCATAAATTCAGAAGGGAATATACGGGAACGCACTGGTTTGTGCTGGAGATATCGGGGGGATACATAAAATCGGTTTACAGGAAAGAGGGGAATTTTATAATAAAAGACAGCGGATTAACACAAATTTGGCAATTAAATTAAGGAAAAAGTTATGGCATTTTCATTAAACAGACAGGAAATAATTGGGCTGATTGGAAGGGATGCAGAGGTAAGATTCCTAACAAACGGCGATCAGGTACTGAATTTCAGCGTAGCAACCACAAACAGCTACAAAAAAAACAATGAATGGGTAAATGAGACGGATTGGCATAACGTAGTCAGGTTCGGAGAAAAGCTAGAGGGACTTGCAAACTATTTGAAAAAAGGCAAAAAAGTATATGTAAGCGGACGGCCCAAGGTGGAAAAATATACAAATAAAGAAGGGAAAGAAGTTACTGCAATTAAACTAATGGCAGACACGATAATTCCCCTAGAAAAAGCGGATGGAACGGCAGCAGGACAACAGACGGCAACCGAAGAACATACAGCGACACAGCATGAGCCGGAAATGCCGGAAGAAAATGACGATTTACCATTTTAAGTAAATAATTAATGTAAAAAATTAGGAGAAATGTATATGAACGGAGAATGCGGAACCACGGCTTTAGAGCCTTCGCTTAATCAAATTGCAGACGAAGTGCATAGGTTGGCATGGGAAAAAGGATGGCATAATGAACACGAAACCGAGGATGAGTTTATCGAAAGGGCTTGCAATAATCTGCACGATGAAGTAAGCGAATTGCATGAGGCGTGGAGAAATAATAAACTGCACGAATTATGCGATAAATCAGATAAGATGATTGAGCTGGGGATTGCGCCACTGACCTGCATAGAGGAAGAATTTGCGGATATAATAATCCGGGTATTAGATAATTGCAAGAAACTTAATGTAAATATTCAGGATGCAGTGATAAGAAAGCACTGGCTTAATAAGACGAGAAGCTACTGGCACGGGAATAAAAGAAGCTAATTAAATAATTAACATATAATAATTTAAGGAAGTAAAGAGATGAAAATATTCAAAAAAATCGGGAACGGAATAAAAAACACATTTGGAACCCTTATAATTTTTATTGCAGGTATCTTCCGCGAGGTATTGGGGATTCCAGAACTGCAAAATGGATTGCTTAAAGCAGTTGAGGATCTAAAAGCGCAAATTGCGCAGCAAAACAACAATACGAATATGCTTTTAACCAGGCTTATACAAAAGCCAAACATGCCAATGTTGATTAACCTAGCAGGCCACGCGCTTAACCTTGCGGTAGAGAAGAAGCTAAAAATAGAGGTAATGTATAACCAGGGAAAAGAAACGCTGCTATGCAGGCTATACGATGATTATAAACTATTTGATGAATATATGTGTGACCTTACAAAGTTTGGAGAGGAGGGCGAGAAGAAAGCCATATTTGATTTAGGAAGGGTGCTGCTCAGGAAGAAAGAACCCGGGTTAATAGAGAAGATACAAACAATGGTAATGACAGAACTGATAATCGGAGCGCAGTATAAGGAAAGGTTAAATCATTCAGAATTGTTTAATATTCTGATATTTGGGTATTTGGATGCGGTAAAACCTTATTGGATTAAGGCAAACGAAAATAGGGTATTGGATAATGTAGATACGAAGAAGCGTACCGAAGGGCTAAAATTAGTTGAACTGGATAAGGAAGAGACTGAGAAAGAAGCGGCGGAAATTAAACAAAAAGAAACCGTAATAATGGATTAGGGGCAAAAAGATGAAAAAAATAATAGCATGGATTCGCTGGCTTTTGTTGAACGGAGGCGTAGGATATATAATTTATCTTGCATTATTTAATAATATATCATGGGCTAATAATTTAATAATATTTTATTCAAATATTCAGGTTGTGCTCGCAATAATTGGGGGGATATATTATGCAAATCATAAAGAGGAAAGCCGACAGTTATCAGAAAAGAAATTGGTACCAGTTAAGTTTGACATACTTTATGATTTTGTGGTTGGTTTACTGTTCGCGAGTTTTGGATGGTATTATATAGCTACGATATGGGTAATACAAACGCCTTTTGAAGCGGTAATGTTTTCCCAAGACAAAGAGACATCCCCTGCAGAGGGTAATAATAAAGCACCAGGAGGATTCTTCCGCGGATTTTATAATAATTATTCGAATAAAAATTAACATTTCAAACATTTAGGGAGTTAGAGAGTGAAAAAAAGACGAAAACTTAATATTGATTTAAGCCAATATAACATGAAGCAGTATGAGGATCCTAGCTGCGACTTAATCAATCCGGTTAGTGTAGAATATGCGGTATTCAGCAGCGAGTGGGATATTGAGGAGCTTAAATATGATAACGGGCTTAAAATAATTCACAGAAAGAGCGGGGACAGCATTTCGCTTGGATTTACCACACTTAAAGATAGGGTAGAGTTCACAAAGAAAATATTTGCAAGTAAGAAGGTGAAGCAAATAGGAGGAGGAATGAATTTGGAACAGTTTGCAAATACCAGGATAAAACCCGCACCAATGCAAAGTGAAAGCGTAATAATTAATAGTATTAAGGGATTATTTAGAAAAGCCTTAGATTTTAGAGTATTTGGGATTGAAACCGTTTCATTGAAACGCCGTAACGTTTCATTGAAACATAGAAACGGCATAAAGATGATAACAGAAACAGAGAATCTGCAGGGATAATGGCAAGCAAGTCATCAAAGGAAATCGAAGATCAGATAGTGGGGCTATTAAAGGCGAAAAAGAGTTATTCCGAGATAGCAAAGATAACCGGTGTGAGCAAACCCACAATATCAAGGGTTAAAAATCGGAACACGAATTTAATTACTATTCCGAAAAACGACCAGGTATCGGTGAGCCGGAGGCGAAAACTTTCAGAAGCGGCGATACGGGTAGGACTTGTGAAGAGAGGGGATGCGGTTGCTGGAAATCTGCTAAACCTTGCATACAACATGCAATATATTGCAGAGAAGATGGTTGGGATAGTTGATAAGAGCGAGGGGAAGATACAGGAGATAATGGACGGACTTTCGCGGGTAGAAGAGATAGCCAGGGAACAGATAGAGGCGCAGGATAAAGACGAGATATATGACCAAGAGAAGGTGATTACGGCAATACGCAAGGCACTAAGTTATGTAGGGAACTTTCATGCAGCTCAGGATATAATCATTAAGGCAGCAAAGGAATTTAGAGAGAGCCAAACAACATTTGTAAAATTAGAGTTAGAAGCCAAGGCATTAAAAGATATAAAAGATTTGTTGGATGCAATATTTGAATCATTAAATGTACTAGACGACAAAGACTATGAAAGAGTCAGAGCAAGAGCAATCGAGCTTTACCCGGCTATTAGAAACATATTCTCCGCCCACGAGAAAGTGGAGAACGCCGCCGGTAATAGTGACGAGCAAAAATAGTGACTTCCGCTGGGAGCTGGGTGATATAGCGGATATAGTTTCTTTTTTACGTGAATTCTTAGGCAGGCACGTAGAAGGAGAGCAAAAAGACGCTTATTTGGCAGCATGGGGAGAGAAGCCGGGCGTTTGGGATACAACATACAGGGAGATATTGCTTGAAGTAGGCATGAAGGGCGGAAAAAACTTTTGGAGCGAGGGAGACGTAGCATTTGCAACATATTTCATTAGTCATTTAAGAGATCCGCATAATTACTTTTCTAAGGTTACAAAAATACCGATACCATACACTAAAGAGAAAACCTTTGATTTTGTCAATGTAAGTACAGTTGATGAGGCGCAGGCCAGGCATGCCTTTTTTGACAGCGTAAAGAAAGTATTAAAATTAACGAAGGATCCTAAGAGCAAGAGCGGGGATAATTGGTTTGAGAAATATGCAGGACTTGATTTAAGGGAAGAGCACGGAGACTTTAAGAAAACGGAGGTTATATTTCCGGTTTCGGGACAGGGAGTTGGAGGCATAAGGCTTTTATCATTCAACAGTACAAAATCAGCACCAGAAGGAATACACATTTTAAGATATTATGCGGATGAACTTTCGAGGGCAGACACGAAGCCAAAATATATTAACGCCAAGGCGCTTTATGAGTTAGGCTTAAAGAATACGGCAGCTTCATTCCCGAATAGAGTAGGCAAGGTTTGCGGATGGAGCTATCCAAATGATACAGACTACGACCTTACGCATGAAAGATACGACCACGCAGCGGAGTTTGATTTTATCTATGCACGAAGACTGGCCACATGGCAATTTAACCCGGCAAGGCGGCAGGAGATGTTTGCTGATGAGTATAAGGCGGACCCTATAACGGCCAAGAGAATTTATGAATGTATTAAACCGATAAGCCGGGATAACTTTTACCAGCCTTATGTGGAGAAATTAAGAGAAGCGGTAACGGCGGAGGTTAAGAATAAAATTGATTATAAGATAATTAATATAACCCGTACAGCCGAAGGGAAAAAATATACATTTACTACGGTTGAGATTTTGAATATTGTTGGAGATAATAGGGAAAGAGTTTTTACGCATGATGCAAGTAAGGTAAAGGATAGGTATGTTATTAAGGGGGGATATAATGAGACGATTGACCCGCTAAAGATTGATTATTTTGTTGGGGATACGGCAGAGGTAATACTAACCAACAAGAGGCCGGTTGAGGATATTGTAATTGTAATAGAGCCGAAAGAAGGATATCCAATTGACTATTTAGCGATAGGGGATTTATGGACGATATTATTAAAGGCATTCCCGAACACTAGAAGCATAAACAGCGATCACTTCCAGAACGAAAAATTCAGGCAGGAAATTATTGCAAAGGGAGTAAAGAGCGAGACTTATAATTTTAGTCAAATGCAGCAGTTAAAATTTTATACTTTGCTCAGGGCTAATATCTGGAATAATAATTATATGGTTTGCAAAGATGAGGGAGAGACGCATAAGCTAAAAATAGGCAGCAACTATATGACGAGCAGCGAACTTTGGGTATATGAGGGCGAGCGGCTAATAAAGGACGGGAACAAAATAGATCATCCAGCACACGGAAGCAAGGATAGCCAAGATGGAAGTGTAATACTAAATTATGATTTAATGTCACTAGAGGCGGAGAGAACAATGGCGGCTACCGGCAATCTTGAGTTATTAACAGAGGAAAAGCTAAGGGATCTAGCGGAGCGGTTTATGGATAAGAAGGCGGAGCTTGAGGCGGCGAATACTCCGGCAGGGCTGATAAAGAGCAGGTTAGCCGAGGCTTTGGGCGTACAAGTTGAGGTGATAGATAAGTTGGAAAGGTTTGTTAAGGAGAATTATAATTATTAACATATAGAAATTATAATATGTTATTTATTCATCAAACAAATATTAAGGAGTTAAATTGTTAAAATTTGAAGGAATTGACCTGTTTGCGGGAGCGGGAGGCGTTACAACAGGAATCGAACAGGCAAAATTCGAAGGTTATAAAATTGCACGGATTGTTGCTGCAATAAACCATGATTATAACGCTATTGAATCTCACTGGAAAAATCACCCACATGTTAAGCATTTTGTTGAAGACATAAAGACATTTGACGTAAACAAGCTACCGGAAATAATCTCTGATGATTTTACCCGCACATTCATTTGGGCCAGTTTAGAATGCACAAATTTTAGCAATGCAAAGGGCGGATTACCAAGAGTTGCGGATTCTAGAACATTGGCAGATCATTTGCCGAGATATATCGAAAAAGTAAATCCAGATTATATACTTATTGAGAATGTAAGAGAATTTATGAGCTGGGGGCCTCTTGATAAGAATGGTAAACCCGTTAGTAAAGATAAGGGCAAGGATTATATACGCTGGATTAAACTTATTAAATCATTTGGCTATGAATATGAATATAAAATATTAAACGCAGCTGATTTTGGCGCCTATACATCCAGGAGAAGATTATTCATAATATTCTCAAAGGCTGGAATGCCTATTGCATGGCCGGAAGCGACACACAATAAAAACGGCGCTAATGGACTTCTTAAATGGAAACCGGTTAAAGAAGTATTAAACTTAAATAATAAAGGACAAAGCATATTTGAGAGGCATATTCCATTAAGCGAAAACACACTGCGCAGGATATATACCGGCTGCATTAAATATATTGCTTTGGGCGATACTTCATTCCTGGCTCAATATAACAGCGGATCTGATAATCACAGGGTTATAAGTGAAAATAATCCCGCGAACACAATTACAACATCTAACAGATTCTCATTGATACAGCCCGAATTTATAATAAATTATAATCACTCTTCAAAATGCAATAGCATTGATGATGCTTCACCGACATTACTTACACATGACAAGTTAGGGCTAATTAAATGTCAATTTCTCGATCAGCAATACGGCCAATCCAACCCGATAACGATTGATAGGCCCATAGGTACACTTACTGCAAATCCTAAATTCAATCTGGTAACGGTTAATCAGTGGATTATGGATACTCAATATAATAACGTTGGCAGATCCATTGAGGAACCTTCGCCGGTTATAACCGCTAATAGAAAAAATCATTATTTGATTACGACAGAATCCGGGGAGCTGGTCATAAAGATAAATCAGGATGATTCTGAATATACGAAACTGCTTAAAAGATTCATGGCTGCTTATGGAATCATAGATATATACATGAGAATGCTGACAATAGATGAGCTAAAACTCATTACCGGCTTTGATTATGATTATTATCTGGAAGGAACTCAGAGCGAAAGGAAAAAATTCATAGGAAACGCAGTTCCTCCCGTACTTCCGCAAAAGATATTTGAAGCTTTATATATAGAGAACTTAAAAATGAACAAAGGCTTAGAAATAAGACGGGCAATATAAATATTTTATATAATTAACATATAGAGGGTACAACGTGATAATTTTATTTGTATTTTTGGTTATCGGAATTGGGGGAGTAATTTATTTGAGGAAGAAGCTTGACGGCAGGCCGATAATGCCGGAGGATGAGGATATTTTATAATAAAAGGAATAATGATTTGAGCAGATTTAAGGGATGGACAGCGGAATCGGTGGAGAAACTGACCGGAAAGAAGATTAAGGGGACTAAAAAGAAAGAGAATAAATATAGGAATATTAAGACTATATATAACGGTGTAACATATGACAGCAAATTTGAGGCGGAGTTTGCGCAGAAATTGGATTTATGGAAGAGGTTCGGGCAGATAAAGGATTGGAAAAGACAGGTTCCTTTTGAGCTTAAAGTGGAGGGAGAGAAAATTTGTAAGTATGTTATTGATTTTTGCATTATTCATTTTAACGGGAAGGAAGAATATATTGAGATAAAGGGGAAGGAGACGGCAGCTTTTAGGTTAAAGAAGAAATTGTTTCTGCAGACGCATAAGGATATAAGGTATAGAATTATAAAGAGAGAGGAAAAATGAAAAACAATCATACAACTTTTAGAAATGGAGATTTGTTTTGTACGCATTGTGGTAGAACAAAATCATTGCCGTTACCTATAAGCACAAGAGTATTTACGGCATATTGCGAGGATTTTGACGAGCAACACAGATTTTGTAAGAAGACATGGACACAGCCAATGCCGGATGGAGGAGCTAGCGAATACGAAAAGGCTCAGTTTTGGTTAAGGAATGGGGATAGGGGGATATCGAGCGAGACTATTTTTAGTGAATTATACTTACCTGTTCGCGCAAAAAATAATTACTGTCATCCATTAGATCCAGATGATTTTAGGAGATGTTATTTGCTGATTCAAATGGTGCCGGAATGGAGGGCGAAACTTAGTAAGATGAAAGAGGTGTCAGAGGCTTGGAGCAGGCTTGTTGATAACTGGGATAAATTAACGGAAATGCTAGAGGAACAATTAGAAACCAAGAAGCCAAACGGAATGTATGAATTTATGAAAGAATTGGGATGCTAAAGAACGATGATTCCGATATATTGTTTAAGCGGATTAAAAATGTTGCTTTGAAGTTCAGCGGGGAGAGGGATAAGGAATTTATAGAGTTTGTAATGAAGGATAGGGCCGGGGATACTTTTCATCATGTATGCAGCAGTGTGCATGGGCTTAAAAGTACGGATTTGTTAGGCGCGGCGGTAAATGCAGAGGATCATTATAAGAATCAGCCGGAAAGGGATTGGTTAATAAAGTGGATACCGGCAGCGATTGAGAATTTGATAAGGTATGTAATTCATTTAAAAGTGAAGAATAAAGAGTTAAAACGAAGGATTAAGGAGCTGGAAAAAGTTTGAAATATAATGCCGAATGGAAATTTTGTGAAGACTTAACCCAAATGATAATCGGGGGTTTGGGGAATAGAGGCGGAAAATATAAGACCATTCCCGAGGTACCGAGAAGTGCATTTAATAATCATTCAGATATGCTGATTATAAATACAGCAAAGAAAGAAATGATAGTGATTGAATATAAATTAAGCGGATGGAGAAAGCTTGCGCATCAAATAGAGTTTGGCAATCCTGAAATTCATAGTATCGGAATTCTTAACGGGAGCGTTCCGGATCCAAACCTTAAAGAAAATTTTAAATATAGATTATGGAATATTTTCTCATATACCGGACAAGATAACGAGTTAGAACGGATAATGCGAAGAATTGAAAATATTAGATGGACTACGATTTACGGGAGCGCACTAGCTAATATTTATTATTGGGGCTTTTTGAATACGCCCTCATCATTAGCCGGGGGGATCCAAACGGGGAAGAGAATATCATTATTTGAATTATATAAGGATGCTATTTTGAATTTACAGAAGCAATACAGCTGGGGACTTGATTTTTATTTGATTTACCGGATTTTGGGATATTATTCAATTAACCAGGCGAAAAGATACTTTAAGGAAGTATTAACTAATCGAAACCAATTTAATTAACATATAAAGGAATTAGTATGAAAATAATCATTGATGCAAAGAAGTTTGGGGAAGGGATTAAGAAGATTATGCCGGCTCTACCGAGGAGAACCCCAGTGTTTGTACTTGAAAATATTCTTTTTAGGTATAACAGCGGGGAAATTGAGATGATGACGAGCAATATGGAGATGATGCAGCTTGTAGCATTAGAGGCGCAGGGAGATGGCGCAGGCGCTGCCTTGATACCGGGAAGGCTGCTTGATGATTTGATTTCGTCACTTACGGGAAATATTGAACTTAATTTTGGCAAGGATAAGTTAGCCGTAAAAACAGAGAAGGGGAAATATCAATTATCTATAAGCAATGTAATTGATGACTTTCCTACATTCCCGCATTTTGATGGGATAACGGCGGCGAAGACATCTTCTATTGTGTTAAGGGAGGGAATAGAGTTTGTAAAGCATTTTATGTCAAAAGAGGATATAAGGCCGGCGATGCACGCGATATTACTGGAAGAAACGGAAACGGAGATGGCGCTAGTAGCAACGGACGGAAGAGTACTTTCTAAATTTACTATTGCGGGAAACTTCGGACACAGGAATATAGTAATTCCCTTTGATTCAATTAGTGCTTTAGAGGCATTTATAAACGATGTGCCGGATGAGTTTATAGATGTATTTTTTGACGGCAAGATGGTAAAGATAGCTAAGCCGCATGAGATATTTATAACGAGAGTGATAGGAGAAAAATTCCCCACTTATGGATCCGTAATACCGAAGGAGAATGATAAGCGGGCAGAGGTAAGGCGGGAGGATATAATTAAAGCCATTAAGCGGATGCAGATAATAAGCGACAAAGAGAATAATAAAATAGCTATGGAATTTAAGGCTGGAAAATTGACCGTGAGCGCATCAAACTCAAATTACGGAGCGGACGGAAAGGAAACATACGATTGTAAATATAATGATGAGGACTTTCGAATAGCATTTAACACTAAGCTGCTGTTTGATTGTTTGGCGATCTTTAAGGGTGAGAGAATAACAATAGAGATGAAAAAACCGACCACGGCAATAATAATAAAATCGGATGAGGATATGGATAATTTTGCGCTTCTTATGCCGGTAAGGGAGGACGCATGACAAAACTGCAGTACATAGAGACGGAGGGGGGAGAGTGGAAAGAGATAAGCACTACACTTAAAATACGTGAGGTGGAAGAGGCGCTAAACATTAAAGACGAATCGGGCCGAACGGCATTTAGTATAATCAAGAAAATTGAATTTAAAGCATTAAAGCTGCCAGACGGAAGAATATTTGAAGCAAAGAAGGGGAAATACCGGCATGAGATAATGAGGCAGATATTTATAAAACTATCCAAAAAGCAAAAGGGCATTATTGAGTTGTTAAGACGAGAAGATAGGATTTTTACGCGGGATGAGATATTGCAGGAGGTTTGGGGCGGCTTTTCAGTTCCAGGAAATGTAAATACGACAATAGATAATATAAAGAAAAAAGCGCCCGGATTAATTGAAGGAAGGAAAGGGGGAAGGAAGGAAGAAAGGGGATATAAACTTAACAGGATTGAGGAGAGGAAATATTTCTTTGCGTTAAAGAATGACTACAATGGATACGGAGAGGAGTAATGACCAACGAAGATAAGATACTTTCGATATTAAAGGAGATCGGGGAGATAAGTGAATTCCTTTCGGGAGGGTATGATGATACTAATGGAGACGCGCTTAGCTGGTATATAAGCAAGATTAACGCATATTTAGCCAGGATGCCGAGGCTTGAGGCGGAGGCAGAAGCATTATTGAATATAAGGAAGGGAGAAGCGGCAGACGACGAGGCGGGGAAGGCAAAGAAAGAACAGATGGCAGCCACATTATTCAGGGAGAGCATATTAAAAAAGACGGCAGTTGAGGAAAAGACGTATAAGTTTGTTTACAGGCTTAACCAGAACACGATTGAGATACTTAAGGGGGTAATAACTCAGTTAAGTTACATGAAGAGCCAGGCGCCGCCAAAGATAAGCGGGGAGATGAGGGAAGAGATACAGAAGATGCACAAACAAATTGAGAAACTTGAAAGAAAGATTGAGGATAAATTATAATGGATACGAGCGAGAAATATATTGAGATGTGCCGAAAAGCAGTTGAGTTACACAAAGAATATGCAGAATATGGTGATTGGTATGTTGAGATTGAACAGAAAGTGACAGAAGGTAATCCTTTTATTTATGCAGAACGGAAAAGCTTTTTATATATGCCAAAAGAGCACTGGGTATTTTTGCCGCGTCAAGATCAATTGCAAAAAATGATAGATTGGAATTACAAACTTACATATTATAAATATTCCAAACGTTATGACATAGAGTGGCAAATAATTTTTGAAAAAGACGATAAGCTAGAGCCAGGTGAATTAAAAAAATGTATGTATTTTGATAGTGTAGAGAAGATATTATTGCTTATGATTATGAGAGAAAAATACAATAAAACATGGGATGGAAAGGATTGGATAAGTGGCATTTCATAAAGAGATAAAGGTTGCGCCGGATATAAACTTTCGAGTTGTGCAGCTGCATTTTAGGGAGAAGCTTGAATATATCGATTACGAGAAGAGGGCTTTTGTAATTGAGAAGCGGCAGCCGATTGCGGGAAAATATCATTCACTAATTAGGTTAATGATAAAGTTTGCGGATGAAGAGAATATTGCGCATTTCGCATACAAGAAAAAGCTTACTGATAGACAGATTAATTTCCTTTCGAGTGCACTATTCGCATTATTATCTTATTCAGGAATAATAAAAGGATTGAATGAAGGTAAGCTGCAGGACTTTTTTAGTACGCTCGAGGATTATTACGCGAAGTTTGCTGGGGAGAAGAATTTGGTAGAAAATAAATTAACAGATAGGAGCTAAGATATGTTAAGAAAATATAAATGGTTTAGGCGTATCACAGGCGGGAAATGGTATCATATAATAACAGACTATAAAGATCTGGAAGGAAACCTGAATACAAAATGGATTTGGACCAGAGAAAAGCCTAAAGACACAAGCAGGATCGGAGCGATTGAAAAATATGACACGAATAGTTAAAGTTAAAGAAGGTGACAGCATACCGGCGAATGCTAAATTTCTTTATTCGACAGAGGAAACGGACTTGAAGCTTGGAGGCAAGGGAAGGAAGATAAAATATAATTGGTTTGAAGTGGAGGGGCAGGATTTTGATGCAGCAATAGGAAACGTGCCGTTTGATAAGACGATTAAAATAAATTTGAGGAAGTGAGATGAATGAGAAGAATAAAAAATTAGCGGAGTGGTTTGGATTTAAAGTTGCGGGGAATTTTCTTAAAAACAAGGCGGGACAACTGATTGCGGAGGTTGGAAGGAAAAAAGACGATGAGGAGATAGACCTTGTTTTTAGATTGCCTGATTGGGAGCCGCATAAGGACTGGAATCAGCTTAAGATGCTGGAAGAGAAAATGATTAAAGAGGGGGGATTTAGGTTTAAAGCGGTACAATATTTTGGATTGACGTTTGAAAACAAAGATAAATGCCGAGTAAAGTATATCGTAAAGCTAGAGACGGAATTAACCGGAAAAGGGAAGAATGAATTAGAGGCTACTTATGACGCTATAATTCAATATGTGGAGGGCTTGAAATGAAGTATGGAGACAAGGAAATAGAGAACTTTATGGATGAGGAGCATGAGGTATTGCTAGTGGATATGTGCCACAAGTATTTATCGCTAAAGCAGAGATTTCAGAATAAGGAATTTAAGAAGAAGGTAGGCGAGCTAGAAGTACCACTAGCGCCGCATGATACTAATTACATGATGAAGTTTAAGGAGCTTTATCAAATGGATATGACCGTGGAGGAGATGATTGAGCTAAGGGATTTTGCGGAAAATGATTTTGCGGATTTTATGAGGGATAAGATTGAGGAGGCCAGGGCTAACGGGATGAGTGATGTTAACTTAAAAGGATTGTAGGTGGTTGGTAGTAGGTAGTAGGTAGTAGGTGGTTGGAAAATTAGGAGGTGGGTTATGATAGTGACGGCGGAGTTTGTAAAATATTTTGATATTTGTAATGATTATGTGACGGATAAATACGATAAACCGTCCAAGGAATTTTATGAGATGAAGAATTTATTCTTGAGGGAATATTGCTGTTTTGACGGATATGATTTACAGGTATATGGAAAATACAGCATCTATGATCACCAGATAGGTGAGGTATGTGGCGGCCTAGATTGGAAATATGCAGCCCATTGTCATAATAGGGGGGAATGTACGGAGCCAAGATTAGAAAGCACGCATTATAATATACTCGAAAGATACGAAGTAAGGTTTAAAAGTATAAGGCCGGGATATACGGAAAGCAAGATATATCATATTCCAACGAATGAATTTAAGTTTAAGACGGTGCGGGGATACAGGAAGGAATCAGAGAGATTTGAAAGCCTAGAGAGGGAATGCGAAAACACACTAGAGGGAAGGAAATATTTTAAGGTAAAGAGAAAGCCGCCGAAACCGGGGGAAGCGTTAGCATGGTTAAAGCAATACTTTGAAGAGAACAATATAATACATAAGCAAATTGAGATATTTGAAACAATAAAAATTTAGGAGGTATTATGATTGATTACAAAAAAATAGCCCAAACATATAAGTTACACACTAAAGTTGTATCAAACAATATAAGATTTAGTGCATTTGGAATTGAATTAAAAGTACAATCCGCCAACATATTTCTATCAGTTGGCGAGCTAGGAAGAGTTGTGCTAGTAAGAATAGTAACCAAAGATGGATATCCTGTAATTGAAAATAATAAGATGAAAACCATCATTGAAGAATTTTTTATAGAGGATATTGTTTCGGAGGGAGAAAAATTACATATAAAATTAATTCAACCATATATCGAAGAAGAATCGAATAATGATAAAGTGCAAAAATCAAACCTTGAAAAGGGAGATAAAAACATATAATCGTTTGAGAAATTATCATATTAAAGGTATAGTATGTCAAACTTTGCCACTTTAGACCGGGAAGACCAGTCTATTTTCGATGTTGATTCCACCGAGGAGACGAGCGAGCAGCTATTAACGAGGCTAGAGAGCGATCCTAATTTCCAGAGAGACATTATGCAGCAGAACAAAGCGCAGCAGGTGAATATTGCGCTTGCTCAGGAGATAATGGCGATACTGCAGGAGATGGACGGGAACAACTTCGATATTAGCGAGGGGAGCCGGTTTATAAATTGGGAAACCACGGACACGCCATACCAAATACTCAGGAAGACGGGAAGCATTGAGGCGGGAAGGCTGATAAAGAATAAGCGCAGGTTAGATTTTGCGCAGTATGGCAAGCCGCCGAAGGCACAGGGAATACAGAGGGGGGCGCATCTAGTTTTCAGCAATACGGATTATTCGCCGACAAAAGAAGAGAAAATGAAATTAAAGCAATGGGAGATGAAAATTTTTAAGAATTTTTTCTTTGCGGCAAACGATATATACCCGAACTTTGGAAAGTTTATAGGCAACGCTTATGAAGATTATTTTGATCTTGATGATATCACGATTGAGATAAGGCGGAATAATTTAGGCAGGCCGCTTGCAATACAGCTTCAGGATCCAATTTTATGGAAGCCGGTAATAAAGAAGCGCAGGGCAATAAACATGAGCCTTTGGGAGGAGACGGACGGAGCGGTAAGCGAATGGCTTAAAGACTACGAGACTATGATACTTGGGGAAAAAGCATTTATGAACAAGCCGGTTGAGGAGCCGGATTATTTACTGATACATGAGAACCAGAGGCTAGCAGCGGCAGACAGCGATTGGGTGAGGAAATTCCACTTCTTTACAAGAAGCGATTACAGGAAGGCGCAGAGGGGATTCAGCATAGTTGAGCAGGGAATAAATATAGCTACGTGGATAATAAACGCACTAAAGAGAAATGCAAGCAACTTTAGCAACAGCCGATTGCCGAGAGGATTTGTAGCATTTACGGGCGGGGGAGTTGGAACGCTTCAACTAGAGAAGCTAAAGAAAATTATGTATGCGCACATGGCAGGAACGAACCCGAACAGGTTTCCGATGATAGGGCTTAACGGAGAGAAGAGTGACGCTAAATGGGTAGGTGTGGACGGGACCAGTAAGGATATGGAATATCACTTATGGATAACACTGATATTTAGTATTTGGTGTCAGCTTTCGGGGACAGACCCGCGGGAATTAAGTATAGGTGCACATAGTGACGCAGTGAAGGGCAGCTCACTTAACAGCGAGAGCACGGACGGAATAGTAAAAGAGAGCAACGATAAGGGGGCAAAAACATTTCTAAGCCACATACAGGACAGCCTTAACACGCCGGACAGCCACGGACAAAACGTATTTCAGCAGATAACGGGAATGGATGTAGAACTTGAGTTTATCGGTTTTGAGATCGAAGACAAAAAGATGAAATACGAGATTAGAAAGAATGAGCTTGCGACAACTAAATCTATAAATCAATTACTTGCAGAGGATGACAAGGATAAGCAAACTTTGATGATAGGGGATAAGAATATTTATGATATTGTAGGGATAGGCAGCACGCAACTATTTCAGGCGATTATGAGCAGTATACAGCAGCAACAGGCACAAATGGGTGGTGGGCAGTTGGGGGTTGGCGGTGGAGAAGCAGAAGGACAGATTCCGGGACAGGGAGGCGGACAAATATCAGGACAAACAGAAGGGCAGCCAAACGGCCAGCAGGGCGGCGAAGGAGGAGAGAACTTAACGGAGGCAGATAAGAGATTAATTGAGAAGTATGGGCAGCCGGAGAATGTAGAATGAAGCTAAGAATACAGATATTGGGATATTCTTTTCTTGAAATAGAAGGAGAGAAAAAAGAAAGAGCGGCGGGGAATGTATATAATAATTGTGTGCTGGATAGGCCGTATCCAATAGTAATGCAGCCGAACATGAAAGCGGCGGAGGCGGTAAACGACGACCCAGCAGAAGCAGAGAAGGCAAGGGAAGGGCTAGCGGCATACGTAGCAAAGGAAACGGGATACCCGGAGAGCGAGATAAAATTCATTTTAAGCACTATGGATAAATATTTTAAGTAAGGATATGGTTTGATGCTGACTGGGATTGATGGGAAAATATTGCATTTGAGGGAGCTGGATTTTATTGAAAGGACTTTATACGGGGAGGTACTTTCGCCGGAGGAGTTTTATAAGGAGTTAAAAAAATACCTTGAGAATAATTTCGATTGGAAGAATAAGCAGGTATTTACCACGGGAGAGCTGAAAAGGGTTGATGATTTTATTTCTTCATTTTTTGCCGGCAGGATTGAAGAGGCAAAGATATGGCTGCTTAGGGCATATATTATCGGAAGATATTTAGCGCAGACAGATTTAACAGGAGTAATATTTAATATAGGGCAGGTAAATAAGCTGCCTAAATTTGTACTGGATGCAGCGCAGAGATACGGCTTAACCTTGGAGGAAGCGGAGGCTATGAGGCTTGCGATAGAGGATGGGGCAAGCCTAATGAGCAATACAACGGCGGGAACGGTACAGACGGTAAGGAATGCGATAGTTGAGGCATTGAAGCAAGGGAAGGGGAGCGCGGGAGTTTATGATAAGATAAAAGAACTTATCACAAAAGACACGGGAGAGCTTAACCGGGATTGGATGAGAGTAGCGGTATCAGAAACAAACTCAGCATTTAACAACGGTTACCTGGCCATGATGAAGCCAGGGGATTATGTGGCGGGAATGAGCATGCCGGATGCTTGCGATTTTTGTTTAACGGAGATAAACGGACAGGTATTTAAGGTAAGGGCTGGAGCGCCGAAGGATTATACAAATTTAGATCCTAACAGCGAAGAATATAGGAAGATTGCGGAGATTTGGGAGAAGGAAGTTTGGGTAGGGAAAAATAATTTTGGAAGATCCACAAGCAGGAGGAAAAGAATAAATCCGCTGCTGGGAAATTTTAAGGATAATCTAATAGAGAAAGAGCATCACGAACACAGCATGGCTTCTATACCGGCGCATCCATTCTGCAGGTGCAGATGGATACATATTAACCCGGAGGTGCAGTGGATTGATAAGGACGGGCAGATAAGGCTAAGAGTTGAGGATGAGGACGGATGGGAGAGGTGGCATGGGATTGCGATTGATTGAAGCCCTACTACGCTAAAGCTTCGTAGGGTTAAATTAGAAATTAAAAATTAGAAATTAAAAATTAAAATTGAAGAGAGGAAAGAATGAATTCTACATTAGGCAACATTGTAGGCGGAATAATTATAACTCTAATAAGTTTAGCGGCCACATGGTGGTATAACAGGCATAGAGAAAGGAAAGAAGAGAAGAAAGAAGAGAAGAAAGGCGGCCAGGAAAATTTTAAAGCCGTAGTTGAGGAATTCCAGAGAAGATTTGCTGAGGACAATGAGAACTTCAGGAAAGAAGTGCTAGAGCAGAAAGAAGACCTAAAGAAGCAACTTGACGAAACCAAACAGGAGTTGGAAGAAGCCAAAAAGCAACTTGAAAAAACCGAGCGGAAGTATGATGAGATAATTAAGAGCCACAATGAAGTATTTCATTTATTGGAGGAATTAAAGACAGAGCGGACAAAGCTGCTGGAAAGAATATCATTGCTTGAAGAAGAGAAGGAAGCGCAGCACAAGGAGATAGTAAAGCTAAGGATGATAATTAATGCGATGAAGAAGCAGAAAACCACCCAGAAAAAGAGTTGAGGCGGCTATGCCACAAGGATTTAACTTTTCGAAAATAAAAAACGGCGAAAAAATTCTATTGCAAGCGGTGAAGGATAATCCTTTAGTCTCAAACACTGCATTGGCAAAGATGCTAGTAAAAGACAAACCCTTTGATCAATTTAACCCGCATTGGATACGCATTGTAATAGCTGAAATTAAAATAAAGCATAAGGCAGAATTAGAAAAATTAGCAGCCTACAAAGCAAAAAAACTAGGGAAGATACCGCAGGAAAAGGAAGGGGGGAAGGGCGGCGGTCCAATAAAGACGGATGAATTTAAGGAGACGGGAGACAGTGCGGAGATAACAAAAACGATATCTAAGCAGATAAAGACTCTTGAGGAGCTAGTGAAGGTATGCGAGATTGATCTTGATGTTTGGGAGGTAGAAAGATGGGTATGCAATAAATGGGAATCATTTTTCCATAGCAACGACAGGGAAAAGCATACAGTTGTGCCGCTGTTTCAGGTAAAAGTATGGCTAAAGAAAAACAAAGCCAGGATAGAGAGCAAGGCTATTTACGGTGATTTAATTGCTGATGCTAAGAAATTTGCGCCGAGATACAAGGAAATAAAATATCCAAAGATTGAGGGAGGAACGCTGCTGGAAGTGGATATGCTGGATTTTCATTTAGGGCGGAAGACATGGTTTGAGGAAACGGGAGAGGACAGCAGTTTAGAGAGATCGGAAGAGGAGTTTATGTTTTGCTTGAGGGAGATAGTTGCGCAGGCAAGGGCATATAAGGTAGAGCGGATACTATTTCCTGTAGGGAATGACTTTTTTAATTCTGACAATCACTTAGGGACAACGACAAGCGGGACGAGGCAGAAGGATGACCCGATATGGAGGAGGACTTACAGATTTGGCAGAAAGCTAATGGTAAAAGCGATAGACGAGCTGCAGTTAATTGCTCCGGTAGACGTGCTGATTATTCCCGGCAATCACGATATGGAGAGAGCATTTTATTTAGGGGACGGATTGGAGTGCTGGTATCATAAACATGCAGCTGTTAAAGTTGACAACGGGCCGAGGAAGAGAAAATATTACGAATACGGCAAATGCTTAATTGGGTTTGCGCACGGAAAGACGGAGAAGATAAACGAGATGCCTACGCTGATGGCAACGGAAGCGCCGGAGAAATTTGGGAGGACAAAATTCAAGGAATTTCATTTAGGCGACAAGCATCATGAGAAAAAGATAAATTGGATAAGCATTGATGAGAACAGGGGCGTAGTAGTAAGGATACTTAGGTCGCTAGCTTTGCCGGACGAATGGACGATAGACAACGGTTATATTGGAAGCCAGAGGAGCGCGGAGGGATTTATTTGGGATAAAGAAAGAGGAATGAGAGCGCATTTATTTGTAAATTTGTAATTAACATATTGAGGGTTTAATATGAAAATTTATTGTGCGGCGCCGATTAGCGGGAAGAGCGGGGAGGATGTTTGGAGTTACTATGAGAACATAACTGCAGTATTGAGGAATATGGGATATGAGGTACTTTCGCCAATGACCGGGAAGGAATATTTGAGGCTTGAGAAGCATTTGAAGGCGGAGGGATATGAGGGTCCGGTAAGCACAGCAAAAGCGATATACAGCCGGGACATATGGATGGTAGAGCAGGCGGATATTGTTTACATGAACCTTAAGGGAGCGGAGAGGGTAAGTATAGGGTGTATGATGGAACTGGAGAGGGCGCACAGCAAGGGAAAGCATACAGTAGTAGTAATGGAGGAAGGGAATATACATGAGCATGCGTTTGTGCATGAGGCGACGGATGTGAGGTTTGGAGAGGTTAATCAGGCATTGAATTATTTGAAACAGTTGATAATTAAAAATTAAAAGAAGGCAAATGAAAGATAAGGTTTTACATGGGAATAGTCTTGATGTATTGAGAACAATGGAGAATAAAAGTGTTGATTGTATAATTACATCACCTCCATACTATCAACTTAGAAAATATAGCGGAATACCAGATTATATTTGGGATGCAAAGGATAATTGCGAACATGAGTTTGAATTACAGAAAACAAATTTGATGCACGAGAACCGGAATAATATAACTGGTTCACAAGAAACGGCGATTGAAAGCGAAAGCGGAACAGTTCATATTCATAAATATAACGATTATAAAACCGGATTTTGTTCTAAATGCGGAGCTTGGAAAGGACAATTAGGATTAGAACCAACCTATGAGTTATACCTTAATCATTTATGGCAGATATTTGATGAATGTTATAGAGTACTAAAAGATGAAGGAACATTATGGGTTAATCTTGGTGATACTTACGGAGCTCAAAGCGGAGCAATGAGAGATGGAAAGTTTGGAAAAAAGAATACTAATAACCAACAATTTATTCAACCAAAATTAAATCATAAATGCTTATTGCTCATTCCACACCGTTTTGCAATAGGCATGATAGATAGAAATTGGATTTTAAGGAATGATATTATTTGGGCAAAAAGAAATGGAATGCCGGAAAGTGTAACTGATAGATTCAGCAAGAAACATGAGTTTATATTCTTATTTGTTAAGCAATCTAAATATTATTTTGATTTGGATGGTGTGAGGGATAAACTAAAAAATCCCGTGATGATTAGGAATAAAGCATCTGAAGAATATGGACGAGGAAGTGGTTCAAAACAGTTTAGTGAAGGTTATCGTATTTGGGGTGATGAGCAATTAGGACGTAATCCCGGCGACGTTTCAGACTTTTGGGACGTACCAACTAAACCAAATTCAGTTAAACATTATGCAACGTACAATAATGACTTAATAAATAAACCCATCATTGCAGGATGCCCCGAAGGCGGAATTGTTTTAGATCCATTTGCTGGAAGCGGGACAACTTTACTTACTGCTTTATCACTTAACCGCGAAGCCATAGGAATTGAGGGAAGCGAAGAATATTGCAAGATAGCAAATGATAGAATAAATGAATTTTTAGGATTATTTAAAGAGGTGATATAGTGTTAATAATAGGTTTGGGGCATAAGGCTAGGCAGGGGAAGGATTTCGGATCGAAGATGATTAAGGAAATGACGGTAAAGGAAGTTAGGATACTGCATTTTGCGGATAAGCTTTATGAGGAAGTGGAGAATAGGGAGAGGAAGCATGCGCTTATTAAAATGAGGAAACTTGGAAAGAGCAAGGTTTTTAACATACTGGATAGGGTAAAATACGGCGGAGATAAAGCAACGGCGGTATATGAAACTTTTGAAGCGGAAGAAGTGCCATTCCTTGAAAAATATTTTGCCGAAAATAACATAACGGAATATTGGGGGATGGATGAGAAAGACAGCAAGATGCTGCAATTTTGGGGAACGGATTACAGGCGGAAGTACCACGGCGATAACTACTGGGTAGATCGGTTAAAAGAGAGGATTGAGAATTTAAAGAAGATAAAGTTTGAGGGAATTGTTCTTATACCGGATACCAGGTTTAAGAACGAGGTGGGTTATGTTTATGGCGAAGGGGGGCTATATATAGATGTAGTTTGTGTATTGCCGGACGGAAAGCAATACCTTGCGCCGGATAGGGATCCCAAGCATAGGAGCGAGACGGAACTTGACGGGCAGCAGTGTGATTATAGAATTATAGCACAAAAGGGGGATATAGCGGGATTGAGAGGGAGTATAATTCATTTTTTAAAGCATTATGATATAGAGATGAAGAATTCAACCGGAATGGTTGAAAAGTGAGAATTCAACTGGATTAGTTGAATATGAAAAAGACACAAAGACAATATTTAATTAAAAATAAAATACATGCAGAGCTTATTTCTAAACTTGCCCGCAGCTACGGAGAAGAATTTGGAGATAAGATTTGGTTTAATTGGTTTGCTACATTTAACAGGCGGATTGATGGATCGAAAAAAGCACATCAGAAGAGATTTATTTTAGATTTACCAATATTTTATAATTATGGGCATGAATAATATGAATTGTGCAGTAAAATTACCGGATTATGAGGGCGGATTTATCACTAAGGAAGTTAGGGACGGATGGATTTATACTTATGATAACGGCGGGTATTTGCTTAATGTGCAGCCGGTAAATTATGTGCATAAGGGGGTGGAGTGTAAGTACGGGAAGGTTAAAGAGTATGCCGATAATGTAGTGATACTTGAGAAGGGGGGAAAGTTTGGGAGGATGGAGAAGGGGAAGCTGAATGATTATTTGATGGAGGTTGGTGGTGGGTTGTTGGTGGTTGGTGGTAGGAAGCCGGAGGTGAGCGGGACGTTTGGGACGGTGGTGGGGAATGTTCGGGTTGAGAGTGAGATAGAGGAGGCTAGAGCAATATTAACGGAGCCGGATAGGGTATTTATAAATAGAAAGACTTATACTTTTGAAAAGGCCATTGAGGGTGAGAGATATATTTTAAGAGCAGAGAAGGGAATTGCTAAGTCAATCAGGATTGAGAAGAATAAAGTTAAATTGCTTTTTAAGGGCATGGCAGTTGCAGCGGAACCCAAACAGATGCAGGCAGAAGGGGGAAACGCATGGAATCAGCGCGGAGGGATGAAGCCGGGGCATAAGTATATTCAGAGGAAAGAGGCGGGAACAAAACCGGACGGAAGCCCGAAATATATTTATCTATATGAATTGCCAAGCGGAGAGAGGCAGTGGAGGGATGAGAACGGAAAGCCAGCGCAGAAGCAGGAAGCGGGACAGGAATATAAGCCGGAATTTGAGGCGGGGGAAATGGTAAGGCAGGGCGATAAGGTAGGAAAAGTAGTTGAGACTTCGGAGAACTTTCTAGCGGTGAATTTTGAGGGGAAAATAGAAGTAGTCAATAAAAAAGAGCACATGGAGAAGATCAAAGAGCATGAGCTATATAAGGAGGGCGACGAGACAACATATGAGGGGCAGGCAGCGAAGATACTTAAAGTAACGGATAATTTGGCGCTGATTAAGACTAAGAATGATAATAGGCTAAGGGTAATTAGTTTAGAGAAGCAGTTTCAGAAGGCAGAGAGTAAAGGGCAAAGCGCAGAGAGTAAAGGGCAAAAAAAAGAAGAGCCATTGGATGATTATGAGCAGACGGCGGAATATCAGAAGTTTTGGGATACGGCAGAGAGGGACGGATTTGGAAGGGTTGACAATGTAAGGGCTAGGAAATTTATTAAAGTTGGCAATACTGTTCATTCAGTTGAATGGAGGTATAATCCAGACTTAAAAGAGATAGGCTATTATGTTGACGGGCAGAGAGATAAGACGCTTAACTTTATGGGAGAGCAATTTAAAGTAAGGGATATAACAGACAAGGGATTCAGCCTTGAGAACGAAGCCGGAGAAACGGGACTATTCTTATCGCATAAGGATTATGAGAAGGCGGTAGAGGGAACAGATCAGAATATATACGAGCATGAAATAGAGGATTTAGGCGAGAACGTAGGGGAAATAATTCATTCACCGAAGAGGACATTTCATTTTAGCGGAAAACTTTCGGATGAGCAACTTAAGAGAATAGAGGAAGAGAAACAGAGGGCAAAGCCGGGGCGAAGAATGGTAATGAGGCGAAGCCAGGAGCCGCTGCAGACGGAAGCGCAGAAAGCGGCAATCGAAGCGGAAAGGCAAAGCAAGCAGGCGCAGATAAAAGAGGCGTTGGGAAGCAAGAGCTATGCAGACTTTGATAAGGCGATGAAGGAGCGGGGATTTGAGATAGGGGAAAATAAATTTACAGGCAGCAAGAAAATTGAAATAGGCGGGAAGAAATTTGAAGTAAACGCAAAATATAAACCGGATGACGGAGTTTGGGAGACTAACGTAAGCGGCCCGCATGAGAAGTTAAAGCTGGGAGAGAAGGAATATCCCGTAACAGATTTATCGAAAGACAAGGTATATTACCAGGACGGCGGAGACGAGAAGGCAATAAGCATAAAGGATCTTGAAGAGATAAACGGAAAGAGCATATTTGAGCCAACAAAAGCTAGCAAGGGAATAATAAGCACGCTTCCGCCGCAGAGATTTTATTTTAGCACGGATGAGAAGGATTCAGCGGCAGGGTATTATGAGATAGTAAGCACCGATGATTTAATAGCAAGCCACAAGCCGGGAGGGGAGACAAACAAGAACTACTCAATAAGCGATGCACAGAACAGAGACAGAGGCACGGCACAGAGTTTGGCGCAGATAAATAAAATTGCGGCTAATCCTAATTTTGACTTTTTGAGCGACAATAAATTTGTTATGGATGGGGCGCCGATAGTAAACCAGGATTACAACGTAATTGCGGGGAACGCAAGAGCGATAGGGATGCAGCAGCATTACGGCAACGGCGGGGATAAATACCGGCAGGATCTTTTGAAGAATGCGGAGAGGTTAGGATTTAAAAAAGGGGATATTGAGAAAATAAAAGATCCGGTTTTAGTACGCAGGATGAACATTGACAATAAGGAAGCGCAGAGGCTGGGAGCGATAAGCAACACATCAAACATGCTAGCGCCGGAGGCAAGAGAAGAGGCAAAGGGAAAGGCGACCAGGATAGACGACAGAACTTTTAATAATTTGGCGGGAATATTTGAGAAGGCAAAGGGGGAGAGAAATTCGATATCTGATTATCTGGATGAAGTTGGGCCGGAGATAGTAAAAGAGCTAGTAAGCAAGAAGATAATTCCAGAGAATGAGCAGCATTTATATTTTAATTCATCAACCGGAAAGCTGGATGCCAGTCATAAGGATAAAGTAAAGGAATTATTAACGCAGAGCATATTAGGGGACAGCAGCAGGGAATTTGAGCGGATACCGGATGCAGCGAGGGAGGGAATGAGCAAGGCGCTAGGCGATATATTTTCACTAAAAGGGAAGGGCGGAGATTTAGTGCCGCATCTTCAGAACGCAGTAAAGATACTTGCGAAGTACAATGCGGTAAAGGATAAATTCAGCAGCCCGGACACGTTTATTGACCAGGACGCTAACAACGCATTTGAGCCATTGAGTGCGAGCAAGGAAGATTTGGCGCTATTTGATTTAATGACTTCGGGAAAGCCGAATGAGATAAAGAGTAAGATACGGGAGTATAAGCAGCTGATGGAAGGGGATATGTTTAGCGAGGGCATGACGCCGGAAGAAGCATTTAAGAAGGCATTTGAGCCGAAATATGAAAATGGGATCGGGATGGGAGTAAATAAAGGATTTTGGAATAGAATAAAATTATTTGGGAAGAGGATATTGAAGTCAGCGGATGTAAGTAGGCTGCAATTAATTCCGAGCAGGAAAAATCCTTCGGTGAAGAGGTGGCAGAGAATGGATGTTGGAGGTAGGGGGTTGGAGGTTGGAGGTAGAGAGTTGGAAGTTAGGGAAATTAAGCCGGTATTTTACAGCAAGCTGCAAAAGTTAATAAGAGAGAAGATGGCAAGCAGGATGCCGGCAGAGCAATTAAGGAATTTAATCAAGGGTAATTTTATACCGGAGGAAGAGATAAAGTGGAGCGGGATAGAGGACTATTTGAAGGACAAGGGGAATGTAGAGAAAAATGATGTGCTTAATTTTTTGAAGGGGAATGAGCTGAAGATTGAGGAAGTGATAAAAGGTAATAATATATTAAACGAAGAAGGTAAACAAAAAGATTTATCTTTTTTAGAGGAATTAGAAAACGGAGGGGCTACAAAATTAGAGAACACCAATCCTTATGGAATATGGAATGTTGAATTAGTTGATAATAAATATAAAATTTATAAAACAGGTCATGGTGGAAATATTTTTGAAGAATCAGTTGAAACGCCAGAAGAAGTAATAAATTATATTGAGAGGCAAGGATATTATAAAAAGGGAGATGCAAAATATACGCGCTACAAATTGCCTGGAGGAGAAAATTATAAAGAGATATTATTTACTTTACCTAATTCCAAAGGTTTAACTAATTCTGAAAGAGTAGAATTTGAGGATTTATTAAGCAAAAAAAGAACCTGGAAATTGCAATTAGAAGATATTAAAAGATATAATGAACTTTCCGAAAGAGCTTACAATGACAGGCAAGAGGGTTTTAAATCTAATCATTTTGATGAACCTAATATTTTAGCACATGCTAGAATAGATGATAGAATAGATGCACAAGGAAAAAAAGTTTTATTTATTGAAGAAGTGCAGAGCGATTGGGGGCAAGCCGGAAGAAAAAGAGGATTTACTCAAAATGGAGAATTGGAGAAATTAAAATCAGAGCTTGATAAAGCAATGATTGATTATAACAAGCTTGATTTTAACAAATTAAAATTAAGTGAAATTTGGGAAACTCCAGAGGGCAAGAAAGTAAATGAATTAAAAGATAAAATTGAAAAACTTGAAAATACAGTTCCCGATATGCCATTTAAGAAAGATTGGCATGAGTTTGTATTAAAAAGATTATTGAGGGAAGCGGCAGAAAAGGGATATGATAAATTAGCTTGGACTACAGGCGAACAGCAGGCGGAACGGTATGACTTGAGTAAGCAAGTTAAGTCAATTGAATGGCAGCCATCAACCAAAGAATTATATGTTACCGAAATAGAAAATCCAGATTCCTACAAAAAGATAGCTGATAATGTTACTGAACAAAATCTAGAAAATTATGTAGGCAAAGAAGTTGCTAAATGGATGTTGGATGAGAAGAGTATTAATAAAAACAATGACACTTGGAGGGTTGCGCGGGGAGAAAATCTAAAAATTGGCGGAGAGGGGATGAAGGGATTTTATGATAAGATTATACCGGATTTTTTGAATAAATACGGGAAGAAGTGGAATGCCAAGGTTGGGGAAATTAACTTAACACATACAAATACATATGAAGGGTTAAAAGCAAGGGGGCAAGAAGTAATGGATAGGCTGGGAATTACTCAGCAGGAATTTGATGCGCTGCCATTAGAGGAAAGATACCGTCTTACGAATCAAAACACCGAAGTTCATTCGATAGATATAACACCAGAGATGAGGGAGGATATATTATATAAGGGGCAGCCGATATTTGGGAAGTCGAAGAAAATAATTATGCTGGGAAGAAGGGTTTTGATAAAGTCTATTGATACTACTAAAAATATTTTAATGCCCAGTAAAAAGAATCCAGATGTGAAAAGATGGCAAAATACCTCAACCCCGGCTAAAGCCGTACCTTTTCCTTACAAAGGAGAAGGAAAGAAGCGCACCCTTACCTCTTCCGAGGATGGGAAAAAGAATGCGGAATATCCAAAGTCTTTAGATAAAGAAGGGATTATGAATTTTATTGAAGAGAATAAATTAAGAGATAGCAGCGGAAGGATCGATTATAATACAGCTAAGGAAATTGCTGGAGGAGCTGATAAGTTTATTTTAAAGGAAATACCGCTTGAAAAGTTTGATTGGGTAGTTGAGCCGAGAAAAAGAAAAAATAATTTACCGATTATTGCGCTTGATTTAGGCGATGGCGATTTTGAAATATTAGACGGTAAACATAGAATTGGGGAGGCGAATGTTAGGGGTGAGAAAAGCATATTGGCTTATGTTGGTATAAATAATGACCAGATTTCAGAGTTAAATCCTAAACATAATAAGGGGGACAAAGATATTTTGGAAGAGGCGAGGGAGTATGCCGGGGAGAAACATGCGGGTCAGAGGTATAATGACGGGGATTATTTTAAGGATCATTTAACGCCGGTTGCGGAGAAGGCGCGGGAGATTGCTAACAGCGGCAAGATGACGAAGAGGGGGCAGGATGAAGTTGAGGCGGCGGCATATTTGCATGATGTTTTGGAGGATACTAAAACTAGATCGGCGGAGATAGAGGAGAGGTTTGGGAAAGAGGTTGGGGACGCAGTAAAGCTGCTTAGCACTAAGATAGTTGATGACGGCGGGGAGAGGAAGCCGAAGGATGAATATTACAGGGGGATTGCGGGGAATTTAACGGCAAGGATAGTTAAGGTGGCGGATAGGATAGTGAATATATGTGCGCTTGGAGAGGTGAAAGATCCAGTGAGAAGGAAAAAGCTTTATGATAAATATAAGGGGGAGATGAAGTATTTTGAGGAGTATGGGATTTATGCGAAGATAGTGGGGGAAGAGCTGCAGAGAGCAGAAGTCAGAGGGCAGAAATCAGAAAGACAGATTGATAGTGAAGCTTTTAAGAATTGGTTTGGGGAGAGTAAGGTTGTGGATAAGGATGGATGGCCGCTTGTGGTTTATCATGGGACGAATAAGAAGTTTAGTGAATTTAAGAAAGAGGGAAATTATTATTTTACTGATAATAAAAGCGCGGCGAAAAAATATGGCAAAGAACAAATTGCTGCATATCTTAAAATGAAGAACCCCAAAATAATTGATTATCGTGGAGAGATGGATAATGATTTAGACGCATTTGATATACCGGAGGCGGTTGAGGGGGGCTATGACGGAGTTATAGCTTTAAATACTTCTGATGGATTTAATATTCTTAATCAGTATGTGGTTTTTTATCCCAATCAAATTAAAACGGCAACAGAGAATGACGGGAATTTTGATCCGGATAGCGCCGATATTACAAAGGGAATTGATTCGAAGGAATTAAAGGAGGGAAAAGAGATTGAGGGCGAGCATGAGAATCTATATAATGAGTTGAAAAAAAGGCTTGAGGAAGAAGGGGCAAAAATGCCGATGAGTAAAGAGGAATTTTTTGAATGGATTGCAAAGCAGCATATAAGCGAAACGAAAGATTATTATTATTTATTAAAAAAATATGTGGAGTGACCTCACCCTGGGCTAAAGCCCATCCCTCTCCTTAGTAAGGAGAGGGAAAAATAGGAAATTAGAATTGAAATTTGTAAATTAACATATAGAAAGTATAGGAAGTAAATACTATGCCTTGGGATTACAAAGAAGAAAACGGAAAGTGGATCGTATTTAACAAAGTAACCGGCGAGAGGAAAGGCGAACATCCTACGAAGGACGCGGCACTTGCTCAGTTGAGGGCGCTTTATGCCAATGTTAAGAAGGGAATTGTGTTGAAGCTATTCCGTAAGAGTAAAGTTGTGGAAAATCTTGATGATAAGTTGAAAGAGGAAAAGCAGTTTAAGCTTCAGGGCAGAAGGTATGTAAGGGGATTGGATATTGCGATTGAGAACAAGAAGGGAAGCACGCGCAAGGGAGTGAACGACGACGGCACACCGTGGAAAACATACATGAATTTTGATTACGGATATATAAGGAAGACTGAAAGCCCGAATGACGGGGAGAAGGTTGACGTATATATCGGCCCGGACGAAGACAGCGACAAAGTATTTATAGTAAATCAGAACCACCCGGACACAGGGACGTTTGACGAGCAAAAGGTGATGCTTTTCTTTTCTTCTGCAGAGGAGGCTAAGAAAGGATATTTAAGCCAATATGATAATCCGAAGTTTTTCGGCAGCATGATAGAGATGCCATTTGTTGAGTTTAAGAAAAAGGCACTTAAGACAGAGAAAAGGCCGGCAATAATAAAAGCGTTTGGAAGGATACTTAAGGCGTTTGGGGCACAAATAGGAATGTTTGATGAGCCGCATGATGTAGTAGAGGGAGAGCAGAGAGTAATTGACGGGAAGGTTTATGAGGTAAGGCGGAGTAAGAAAAATCCTATGGTTAAGAGGATTTTTAGGACGGAAAGAGAGCCGGAGTTATTTGGGGGACAGAGTTCAGATATCAGAAATCAAAAATCAGAAGGAGAAAAGAAGCCTTGGGAGATGACGCGAGGTGAATATTTTAATTCTTTGGGATTAAATAAATTATCTAATGGGGAGATGGTGATAAAATTCAAGAATGATGAGGGTAAACTAGTTACTAAAAACTTGGGAAGACAAAGAACTAGAATGTGGTTAAAGGAAAAAGAAAACTGGTATAAGAACGAAATTGAAACTGCGTTAAAGGAAGGGAAAGAAGTACCAAGCGATGTTATAGAGCAATACCCAGGCTTAAAAGAGAAATATCAAAAAGAGAACGGATCAAATGTTAGGCAGAAAGAGGAAGGCCGCATAGGGAATAGACCGGAGAGAAGGAAAAGAGAGCAGACGCAGGGGAATGAGGGGGAGATGGATTTGTTTTCACAGGAGGATATACCGGGAAGAGCAACCCATTCCGGGGAGAAAGGTGGGAAAGACGAAAGCGAATTGATTGAAAATTTTGGAGTAGCGCATTTGAGTGAAAAAGTTAGAAAGCAAAGAATTGAAATAAATAAAAAAGTAAAAGAGCTGCTCGCAACTAAAAAAGACAGCGAGATGACGCATGAGGATAAGAAGCTTTTAGCGCAATACAGCGGAAGAGGGGGGACGGATGAGATAAGCCTAAATGAATATTACACGCCGGAGTTTGTAGCGAAGTTTCAATGGGAGATGATGAAGAAGTTAGGATTTAAGGGCGGAGCGGTGCTAGAGCCAAGCTGCGGAACGGGAATATTTTTATATACGGCGCCGGATGAAGCTTTGATGACAGGCGTAGAATATGACGAAACGAGCAGCAGGATTGCGGGGATATTGTTTCCCGAGCAAGAAGTAATACATTCGAGTTTTGAGGAATTTAATACAGGGGAATTTGACAAAGGATTTTCGGCAGCGATTGGGAACGTACCGTTTGGACCGCGCGGATTAACGGTAATGTATGACAGGGATAAGATAGATTACAAAGAGCATGAACAATATTTTCTTGACAGGATAATTGATGACTTAGACGAAGGGGGAGTTGCGAGCATAATAGTGCCGACAGGAATAATGGATAACCAGTTAGGAGAATACAGGCTTGATTTGAATAAGAGGGTGGAATTCCTAGGGGCGATAAGGATGCCTACCGGAGTATTTAAGAAAGCAAACGCACAGGTAACAACGGATATAGTATTTTTCAGGAAGAGGGCAGAAGAGATAATAGAGAGACTGCAAAAGCTTGAAGGCGACGAGCTAATGAGCCTACTGGAATCGGAGGTTTTGAACGCATCATTTATAAATGGAAGCTATTTTGATAAGAATCCAGAAATGGCATTAGGGAAGAAAGACCGCGGTAAATTTGCAACACAAGTAGTATACAAGGGCGATATTACGGAGGCGGATTTACAGGCGGCAGGGCAGAGAATAAGCCTTCCAAGCGAGGGGCAATTAAGTGAGCTGGGGATAGAGCCGGAAGTAAAGACAGAACTTCACGTAGGCGATACGATAGTAAGGAACGGAAGGACATACCGGTTAAACGAGAACCATAGATGGGAGAGAGTGGATGAGGAAGAAGTTAAGAGGCAGGAATTATCGCAGGAAGATCAGAAACTATTTGGAATAAAAACACGGGAAGAGTTTGAGCAGCTGCATAGTGATGTGAGTTTGCAGTTGGCACTTAACAGGGAACAGCTTAAAGGGCTGGATATTGTTTATGATGATGAGCTACAATATTACAATTCAAGCAATCTGCAGAAAGATGAAATGCTGAAAAGGGCCGTAATATTGGGATTAGCGATAAGAGACTTTCAGAAAGAAATACAAACCGGACACACCACTACATGGACAGATAATGACGGGAATCCGCATACGAATTACCAGGAAATGAGTACGAGCGAAGCCAACGAGAGAGCGCAGAAACTTGCAATGATGCTGGATGACTTTAAGCAGGCATACGGGCATCCGATAGATGATGCAAAACTTAACACATACATGGGAAAAAGCCCTAGAAATCCGATACTTTATTTAGTAAGCAGCTTTGACAGCAAGGGAAATTTAAGCAAGCTATTTACGGATCCGAAAGCATTTTACAATGTTTACTATCCCAAGTCAAGGGCAGTAGAAGAAGTAAACCACAGCAGCATAGTGGATATTATTAAATATCATGTAGATAACGGATATGTGCCGACAGCGGAAGCCATAAAGGGCGAGTACATAGACGGGAAAAAATATAACATAACGGAATTCAAAAGATTTTTAATAAGCAACGAAGATGTTTTTATTGATGAGAACGGGCAATACGGCGCAATAAACGATGTATGTATGGGGCAGGTATATTCAAAGCTGGATTACTGGAAAGATAGATCGGAAGAAAACAAAAAGGAACTTGCAGGCGATAAATTAACCGACAACGAAAGAGAATATTTAGTAGCGGAGAATAAAAAACTAGAGGCGCAGGAATATGAATTAAAAAGAAGAGCGGGGATAAGGACGCTGGAAAACTTACCGGTTGACATGAGCGACGCAGGAAGATTTTTCAATATAAAATATTTGAATGATTATTTGCGCGAAAAGCTGGGCGTAAGCTATAAAGGCGAGGTCGTATATAATGAAAAGCGGCATTTATTTACATTTAAGGATGAGATATTAAACAATATTTACAGGGATTATATTGCGAGCAAGACCAAGGGGGCGCTAGAGAAAAAAGAGAAAGAGGAGCTAGATAGGTCGTTAAAATACAAGTTTGATAATCAGAAAAATCCCGAGATGCTAGTTGCGCTAAATGCTATAAACGGGCTTTCGAGCGGGACGATATCGCAGTCGACAAAGGATAAAATAAAGGACATACAAGAGAACTTTGTTAAATATTTATCAGAAGTAGCAGAAGACAGAGACGAGATAGAGAACCAGTACAACCGCAGCTACAATAATTTTATTCAGAAGGAATATGACGGGTCTATAATGGAGGGGATTAAGAAGCTGGATTATGACAAGGTGGTAGCGAAGGACAAAAACGGAAATGATATTACGGTAAGGAATAAGATAGCAACATATAACTGGGCCGTAGTAAGAAGGATGCTAGAGCAGAAAAAAGGGCTAATTGCACACGGAGTAGGTTTAGGAAAAACGCTGGAGGCTATATTAGTAGGTTTAATTGCAAAAGATTCAGGAATGGCAGAGAAGCCGACATACGTAGTACCGAAGAGCGTAATTGGGAACTGGGTAGCGGAAATAAATAAATGGACGAAGGGCACGAAGATTTTAGTAGTAGGAGCGCACCAGGTATTTGACGAGAACGGAAAGGCCAAGGTAGATGAGAACGGCAGAGAGATTTGGAAGGAAGACGACCCAAACGAGAAGAAAGTTAAGCTATCAAAATTAGTAAATGAGGATTTTGATTTTGTACTGATGACGAGGAACTTTTACAGCACGATAAAACTAAGCCCGCAATCAACAGAGAATATGCTTAATGAATTAGTGGAAAAGTTCTATGTGCCGAGCGGAGACGAGAACGACAAAGCGGCAGAGAAGAAGCGGGAGGCATTAAAATATTCATTGACGAAGAAATTTTTAGGAAGCGCACAAAAAGATAAATTTGGAAAGTATATTCAGAGCGACGAGATATATTTTGAAAATCTTGGGATAGATATGGTAGTGGCAGACGAAGCACATGCTTACAAGAATTTAATAGAGAGTGTGCTTTATCAGGATACTAAATACTTGAATAATAAATATTCAGACAGGGCGGTGGATTTTTATTTCAAATCGAAGATTATAAGAAGCAAGAATAATGATGGAGGAGTTTATTCACTAACAGCAACGCCGGTAAGCAATTCGCCATTGGAAGTATTTAACATACTTCTTCCAATAGCAGAAAAACAGTTTGAGCAGATGGGAATAAATAATGTTGATGATTTTGTAAAGAAGTTCGGCGATATGGATACGGTGCCGACGATGGATGCAAGCGCGAAGATAGCTAATGCGAAGGTATTTAAGGGTTTTAAGCAGGCAAACCTATTGAGGAAAATGTTCTTCAGGTATGCAGATTATAAGACGGCGGATATGGTGGGGGCGGAGGTTCATTTTCCGAAAGAGAACCCGAATATTATCTTTTGCGATCAATCCGCAACGCAGAAGGAGATTATAAAAGGATTGAGGTTAAGGCTGCTTTACCAGGAATATGGTAACTCAGATATGAGCGAAGCAATAAAGGAGGGATTCTTATCGGAGAAGGAAGCCGAAGAGATAAAGGCTTATGCTAAGATCCACAAAGCGAAAGCGGAAAACCTGAAATCGCCACTTTCGCAAGATGAGCCGAAAGATTATTACTTTAATATACTTGATGATATGAAGAAAGCAACGGCGGATGTGGAATGGTTTGCGGCATCCAAGAGCGTTTGGGCAGATCCATTGCCGCCGGAAGCGGATTATTCGAGATCGCCAAAGCTGTTAAAGGCAGTTGAAAGCGTAGTGACCAAATATAACGATAAGGGGAAGCAGATAGTATTTGCGGAGAATGTTAATCTACATCAAAAGCTAAAAGACGAGCTAGTAAAGAGCGGCATACCGGAGAATGAAATATTTATAGTAAACAGCAAAACAGTAAACACGAGCGACAAGAGGCTGCAGGCTTCGGAAAACTACAATAAAGGGAAATATAAGATTGTAATAGGAAATTACGCTACGATGGGAGAGGGATTAAACTTTAATATCGGAACGACGGATATACACCACTTGCAGCCGGCATGGAACGCACTTGCAATAGAGCAGGGAAACGGAAGAGGAATAAGGCAGGGAAACGAACTTGATACGGTAAACACACATTATTATTTAACAAAGGGCACGGTTGACGCATTCTTTAACCAAAAGATACTTGACAAGAGAGGATTTGTAAACGAGCTACTGAACGGAACGGCAGACACGATAAAGTTAGAGGACGGGGATTTATCGGCAGACGAAGTGCAGATTGCATTAGCGGAGGATCCCGAACAGGCAAGGAGATTACTGCAGAAGAAGAACGAAGCTTTTGCAAGAATAATGAAGGAAAGAGAAATAAAGCAGAATTTTGGAAAACTTGACCAGTTATTCAGCTTAAAGAGCAGGTTAGAGAGGATACCGGATAAAGAAAGCCTGCATTATAAGACGGTAGAAAAGGACATTGAGAAGATTAAAAATGATTTGAATAGTTCGAAAGACTTTGATTTTAAGAATGTAATGGATGACGAGATAAGGCCGATAATAATACCGGGCAGTAATGCAGTGGTGAAAGTAGGGAGTATAATAGATGCCGGGCAGAAAGGAATAATAAGCAGCTACTCACACAGCACGGGAAAGATAAAAATAAAATATTATCCTCAGTACGGCAATATTTACGAGCAGGTAGTAGATTATAAGGATTTTGCTAACGGATACAACAGATATTATAATCCAACGGAAGAGACGGCGGAGAGTTATTTCAACGACCTAATAGAAAACAAGAAAATTTATCAGATGGATAAAATAGAGGGATTGCCGAAGGATATATTCAAAAAGCATAAATATCAGCTGATGGCAAACCTGGAGAAGAGCGGCAGGAATCAAATGGTGATAGCAAGGAAGCCGGACGGAAGCTATGTAGGGAGCAGTGTTGAGTTTGCAGTTGACAATAATTATGATTTGATTTTTCCGCAGGATAGGGACGATTACTTTAATGTAGTAGAGCAGGCGGTAAAGACGGATGACCCGGAATATGCACAAAGGAGCCGTTACAATTATTATTCAGCGCCGGATATGGCAGAAACGGTGGCAGCGAGAGTGTACGGAAAGAACTGGGAGAATAAAATAAAATATCTAAAGACGAAGGCGAAGGGAGAGCCCGTAAGCGAGGCAGACCAGTTTGAGTATGATGAGGTTGCTTGAGACAATTAAAAATTAAAAATTCAAAATTAAGGAGTAATATGGAGAAGAAATGTAAGGAATTATTAAAGCTTTGGCTGACATTGCCGGAGAATACTTTCAAATACAGCGGGCCGTATTGGGAGGCATTGAAACAAGTGCTTAAAAAATATGCGCCGGAAGAGTTTGGGAAATATGAAGCTTTTGCGGGCCCCTTTGAATATGAGAACGGCGATGTATTGAAGGCATATGACCTTGGAGATGACGAGAGCAATTTTGAGGCAGCGATGGAATATATAGGCATAAGGCAGAACAGTATGCTGCAGCCGGACAGCGCACATATAATAGAAGTTGACGGGGAGGATATGGCTTATATACCGAATGAGAGGATGGATCAGGACGAGTATTTTGGGAGAGAAGGGTGAACCAGGATTCACAGGATTAGAGGATTAACAGGATTAAATTAAGGAGTTCAAATGGAATGTAAATGCGGATATGATTTTACGGAAGCGGGAAGGATTTTAGATTATGGTAAAAATTGGTTTAATGTTTTGGGGGATGAGATCGAGTGCCCGGAATGCAAGACGAAATATGTTGTGGATTATGAAGAAAATTTTAACGAGAATACGGGGGAAGAGTGCGGATATTGGGGATTAACAGAAGTATAATTTTTTTAATTAGGAGTTAGCTTCAAATACGAGTAAGAAGGAGTTAGTGAGTATTTATTAACTAGATGGATACTTACTATGAAGTTTAATGAAGCTGATAGAGAGATATTTGAAAAGAAGATAAGCGAATATGTAGCGAAATACGGGGCTGACGCATTAAAGGGGGCATATAAGCTTTACAGGGAAATGGACAGAGCGCTATTCCCGATGAAGGTATTTCCCATAACGGAGATATTCAGGCATTTATTGTTTTTGGATTTTAAGGCGGGGAAGTTTAACGGGCTTACGTTAAGGCAGATAGCAGAGCAAGAGGGAGTGAGCCAGAGAACCATCTATAATTACTTTTCGTACTTTTATCAAAAAATAGGAAAAAAATTTAACTCCAGGGGAATTGTAAATTACTATCATGTTTATTTGAAGAGAGAAAAGGGGGCAAGGGCGGGGTAAATATTTTGCAAAAATCAAACCTAAGTAAGGGGAATCATTTCTTAAATATACTGCAAAGAAAATAGAAACTAATAATTCAAGAATAAAATTGAGCAAATTTTCCCTATATGCAGAACCATATTTAATTAAGAGCGGATCCAAGACAGAGCCCTACAGGGTTGGCGGATGCTTATCAACAGAAGATGAAGACACCGACAGGGAATTTGTGGAGATAGTTGATTCAACTTATTTCACGGGCGGTTTTGGAAAGATTAAATATGAGCACCATGAATTCAAAGGGCCGGCGGCATTTGTAGGATTCCCTACAAAGCTATTTAAGAAGGGAAAGAAAACCTTTTTTGAGGGTGAGCTTATTCCTTTTGACCCGGATGTGCCGGATGAAAAACTTAGCATGCAGCAGAGAAACGCCAAAGGGCTAGTATCGCTTCTGCAGCACATGGAAGATTTTAATAAACGCCATCCGAATGCAAAGCAAAAAGCCGGATGGAGTATTGAGGGGGATTATTTAGCGAAGAGCAAACAAACGGGAAAAGTAAAGGCGAGATTAGTAGATGTAGTCTTTACAACAAAGCCAGTAAATCTATTCACCTTTGCGGAATTGATTAAGTCGCTGGAAGTTGGATACGCGCACGGAGTAACAGACCAGGGCGGATTTGGAGCGACGAGAGAAAGTTCACTGGAGGGTGATAATAAAAATTTAACTAACAATAATAATTCGAGAGGAATTACAAAAATGAAGAGCAAAGAAGAAGTGTACAAATCATGCAGATCTAAGGGCATGGACCATGAAGCAGCTTTGAAAGAGGCAGATGAGTGGGAAAAGAAGCATGCAGGCGAAATGGCAGAGCATGAAGGTATGGCTAAGAAATCAATAGCTGATACCAAAACTGCATTGGAAAAAAGCGTAGCCAGCGCAAACGCAGTAGAAGATATGGATATCGATTTTAATATCGATGGGCATAAGAAAGCACTTGCAAAATCGGTAGAAGTAGATCCGAAGAGCAACGAAGTAGACGTAACTGCATTTATGACCGAATCGCAGAACGTTTCCTTGAAAGTTTTAGAGGCTTTAGAGGTAATGGATAAAGAAGTAAAGGAACTTGCAAAGAGCATTTCAACCTTAGCTTCTGCAAATATAGCCATACTTGACAGCGAGAACTATTCGAATGAAATGGCAACCGAAGCGGTAAATAAAGTAAACAGCCTTGAGAAAGGGCTTGCAACGTTGACCAGAGTAATTGCAAACAAGCCAGTTGCAGGAACAAACGATTACTTAAGCGGGCTTAAGGTAGAGGACAACAATAACGGCGGCGAAGGAAAGCAGCTTACTAAGAGCCAGCAGCTACAGGCCGTTGACGCATTGATCGAGGAAGGCAAGATACCCGATAAAGTAGCAACAGAATTCGAAATAATTGGCGCGGTTCCGAAAAAATACGAAGCTATTGTAAAAGCGAAAGCAAACGAACTTTTTAAATAATTGAAATTAACATACTGAAACTTTTATCAGTATATAACTATTAAATAGAAGGAATTTATAAAAATGAACGAAGATTTTGGATTATTGTTTGGGGAAATGACCTTTTCCCAAGGAGAGAGCGCCCAGAACCTTAAAGAGTTACACAAGGCTTTAACCGTAGGTTACGAGCATGGGGTAACCGATCAAGTAGGGTTTGGAGCTCCAAGGATCAGCTCACTGGAAAGCACACTTAAATGGGTAGCAGCCAATGAAAAGACGGCAACCTTTTGGCCGGAGCTGAAGAAATCGAAAGGAAAATCAACAGTAGAAGAATTTGCATCGATACAGGATATCGGACAAGCTGATTCCTATACCGAGGGCGGATTACCTAACGAATACAACGAAACTCTGAAAAGAGAATTCGAATCTGTTAAGTATATCGGCGCAGTTGGTTCGGTTACTTACCCCGCAACAGTTATTGAGAGTATTGTTGACGCAATAACCTTGATGACAAGGGCGAAAGCAACTGCAATTATCAGAAGTGCAGATGTAAAATGCTTTTTTGCAAACAGCGCAAATATATCAACAGACTGGAACGGTTATTTGGCTCAGTTCTTAAGCAGGATAGGCGGAAACCTTTCACAGAATATGATTGATAAAAAAGGTGCAGCTTTAGTGCCGGAAGATTTTAACCTAGCAGGACAGGTAATTCAGAACAATTACGGCGATCCTAAGAATTTAAGAGCGTGGATGGCGCCAGAAGCATTTAAGGGTTATACCGACGGGCTTATCGCTAACAAACAATATTTTGTTGGTAATAATGACATTAGGTCAATCGTAGCTAGTGCAAAGAAATTTGAGCTTGCAGATTCAACAGGACAGATCACCACAGATGTATTTTTAAGACACAAAGGCGAAAAATACTTAAATACATTTGGAAGATACCCAGCATTAAACAGCACCAACACAGCACTTGCAGCTGTAGGAACAAATGTGCCTGCCACATTAAACGGAGCTACTGCAACCGTTACCCCTACTGCTGATGCTAATTCAACTTTGGCAGCGGCAACATACGATTATTGCTTTGTTCCAATCTCAGCTTATGGAGCGGGAGTAGGTTTCGAAGTAAAAAATAATCAGATACAGCAGGGGCAAAACGCTACCTTTGCACTTTCAGACAATGGAACATCTGCCCCTTATCAAGCAACAGCATTTGATGTATACAGGAAACTTTCTTCTAAGACCGCATTAACAGATTATCAGTACCTTGATACTTTTGCTGCAGGCGGGACAATGAAAGACGACGGATCCCAGATACCGGGCACAACCTATACATTCCTTTTTGATTGGAATTTTGACCAGGTACTTGATTTCAAACAATTACTGCCAATGGTTAAAATGCCTTTGCCTATAGTTGGCGACCAGGCCGCAAGATGGCTGCAGAAACTTTACGGCACACCAATTCTTTACAATCCGAAGAGAGTTGTAATATTTAAGAACGTAGGTTCAACTGTTTAATTAACGTAAGAATTAAAAACAAGGGCTATCGCTTGATAGCCCTAAATTTTCAGGAGAAATAAAACTTATGAAACTTATAAAAACATTTATGTTGGTGATTTTAGCTGTAATTGCTTTAGGCGCCAATATGTTTGCACAGATAAGTCAGGATGCCGTAATTACGAAGCCATTTGAGACATACCAGGACTTATCTACAAAGGGTTATCCAACTGTTAAGTTAGTACGTGATGTAGAGGTATTTAATATACAGGGCGTACAAAATGCAACAAGTTTGAGTACGCGGCAATTTAGTTTAGCGGCATACGGCGATTCGATAAAATTTAATTATTCAGCATACGACACAAGCAATACCGGCAACGGCAACTTAACCTTAATCTTAAATGGTTACTTTACTCCAGGCGGAACCGGCGTTTTACTGGATACACTTGTAAACCAAGACAGCAGTGAGACACAGCTAACCGGTAGTTATACGGTATCGGGAACTATATACCCTTATTATGGGTTAAAAATTGCAAGAGCATCGGGGAATCCTTCAGATGCAGTGTTTTATGTAAAGATTGTGCCTATAGCATTTACAAATAAACAATAGGAAGGAAGAGCAGATATGATTAAGCATAAATACTTAAGAAACGCGCATATCAATGTTTCGAAAGATGTGCATGAAAGCGGAAAGCTGCATATAGGAGAAAACGGCGAACTTCTAACAGATGTTCCGGGAGACGTACAAAAGCGAATTCTGGAGCATCCTGATTATTTGGAGATTGGAAAGGAAGGGAATTTGGGCCTGGACGATCAAGGTGGGGAAGGTGACGAGAATATGGGCCAAAATCCAAAACCGGAAGGAGAGAAGCCGGAGAGCGAAGGGCAGCAAGGAGAGACGCAGGAAGTTGATGAAGAGGATAAGACCAAAGAAGAATATCCGCAGAATGACGTAATAGCCGAAGGCGGCGACGAACCGGTAGAGGAAGAGCCCGTACAAACAGAGCCAAACGCCGATGCTAACAAGAATGCTAAAAAACAAAACGGTAAGAAACAAGGTAAGGGCAAACAAAAAGAGGCCGAGGAATGATAGAAAAATATCTTTTTGTTGGCGCATTATATCTTATCCTTTTAATCGTGTTGATAAAGCTTTTAACGAAGGGCAATTTTCAAAGATTGTTTAAGAAACTATCAACAATGCTGGACGAAGGAGTAAGCGGAATTTGGAGCGCAACCAGATTTATAATGGTAACCGCGTGGGCGCTGATAATCGGCACATGGGCATTTATAAGCTTATGGAAAATGGAGATGCAGGAAATACCGCAGACGATAGTAGAGATATTATTGATAAGTGCAATGTTAAAATATTATCAGAAGAAGGCAGAGAATGGATCGCCGGACAGCCCATTGACCGGGGTTAAGAATATGATTAGCGGTTTGACCGGGAAGAAGGACCCGCAACAGACAGAACAGAAATAAATTGAAATGGATATGAATTATGTTGAGTATAAAGAAGGGGGTATTGCAGATAATACAGCTTCCCCAGACGGGATTGGTGCAAGGCAAAAGCATTAAGTTATCTATAATCGATGAGGATGGAAATCCCGTTAAAGATAATAGCAATGTTGACATAACAAATATTTCTCTTACTTACGATACAAAACTTTCTCTATATACTGCTTCCTTAATCATATCCGCATCACAGCCGGATGGATATATCCGGCTGTATTTTTACTCTACCGACGGTACAGACATTTCTACAGATTATTATCCCTTAGACGCAAGGCTAGAAAATGTAAACGTTAATGCTGCTGCAGAGTTAGTGCCATATCAATATATGGTGGATTACTTTTTGTCTACTTCCAGCAAGTTAGATCCGGAGTTTACGGCAGCGATAAACGCTTACCTTGCGGATAAAGACGGATTAAGGAAAGGGATATTAGCGGCACAGAATGACCTAGAGATTGCGCTTGAGATGTTTATATCAGAGCGGACATATATGGAGAACAGGGATAATTATTTTGAGAGATTCCAGAGTAATTTATGGCAGATGCAGGCATCCTACGTACCGATAAATGATTTAGTAGAAGTAAATATTTTTTACGGAACAACGCCGATTGCGAATATAGGCAAGGACTTATTTACATTTGACAGGATGCAGGGGCTGATTGAGTTTTTGCCACTACCGGGAGGAGACAGCGCAAGCCTATATACTTTACTTATTCAGAATATTTCAGGAATGGGGCTTGCGATAATAAACGGAGGATGGCTAGACAGGATTCCAAATATGTTTAACTTCACTTATAAGACTGGATTGATCTATAAAAAATATGACAGCAAAGGAAATTTAACGGCGCAGACGGATACGGTAGAGAAGGAAGGAATAAGGCAGGCACTTTGCAGGAGGACGCTGATCAATTTAAGCAATATGGGAATAGACCCAGCATCAAGAAAGACGGGAGAGGGAGAAAGCATAGACGGGACCAGCAATAATGTGTCTTACAATTTAGACCAATACGTAAAGAGATTAAAAGCAGAAGAGGACGCATGGATAATTAAGATGCAGAGAAAGTACGCAAAAAATGTAATCGGGGTAGTGGTTTAATGGGATTATATATAATAGATGCTAATATTGCAAGATCTATGAGAAGATTTGGGCAAACTATAAAATATTATCCCGGGAGATTATGCGCATGCGTAGGGGAAAACAACGGAGTGCCGCTGCCAAACCACACATGCAACCAGGGATGGTATTATGATACGGTACAGATTATAGAGGGAATAAGAACGGCGATAAATTATAAAATTTTGGCGTCGCCGCAGGGAAGGATATACAATGGAGGGGCGACATTTACTATCCCCAAATTTGATTTAGGCGGGAATCTGCAAAGCGCACATTCGACGATTGCACACGGAGACGTTTTAGTATTAGATAATAAGACCAGGCGGGATACAGATGTACTGCAGAGAGGCATAAGGGATTTTATTTATGCGTTTGATGTAACGCAGATATTAAGCGTTTACGATTCCAACAATAATAAATACGTAGAGGGAACAGATTTCGTTTGGGATAATTATCCTGCAAAGTTTGGAGAGGCGAAGTTCGGGCAGGCAGTAATGGGCACGGATTTGATAAGGCCTAATCTCGATTTGAATTCAGTAGTAGGGGGATTAAGCACTATAACATGGTTAGACGGAAAGGGGCCGGCAGATCAGACTTATTACACGGTAGAGTTTATATGTAAGCAGCAGTACAGGGTTTGGGACGACGGAGGGCAGGATAGAGGGACGGATGATGATGAGCTGCCAAAGAAAGTATTGTGTGTATTGAGGAGGTATGTAAATCCGACGGAGAACCCGGCGGATAATGTGGATGTAAACCAGGCGATATATTAGCCCTACTTCGCTAAAGCTTCGTAGGATGAACATGCCCTACTTCGCCAAGGCTTCGTAGGGTGAACATAAAGAAAGAAGGTAATATGAAATTTTTAGGAAAATCGGTAAGGGTGAATTTAAGCAAGGCGGTATTTGATACGGAAGAGAGAAAGAAACTTTCGAAAAAGCATGAAGCTTTGCCGGATGGGAGTTTTCCTATTAGGAATGAGCAGGATTTGAAGAACGCGCTACATGATGTTGGGAGGTCGAAGGATCCTGATAGGGCGCGGAGATGGATTAAGAGGAGAGCGAAGGAGTTAAAATTAGAGCATTTAATACCGGAAGAGTGGAAATGAATATAACGTTTTTAGGTAAATCACTTTCTGTAAATCCAGATCAGTTAAATTTATTTACGGGGCAGATGAAGGAGGATAAAACATTATTGCCGAGTAAGAAGAACCCGAATGTTAGGAGATGGCAGGGGAACGAAGGAATGAAAATAGAATCTGAAATTAAGGCGGATTTGCCTACTGGAATTTTGCCGGAATATGGAAATTACACACAAATACAATTAGAAGATGAACTAAAGAAATTAGAATCGGCAAGAGATGAGTGGCATTCTAAAATGAATTTAAAAGTTGCGCATACGCAATGGGATACTCCAATAATTTTAAATGAGAAAATAAAAGATTTAAAGGTTAGGTTAGGTAAAGATAAATACTTATGGCAAAGAGTTTTTGATGATAAAATAAGTAGATTAAATCCCGGTTATACAATTGAAAAACATAAAAACAATGTTGAGGCAGCAATTAAAAAAGGTTATAAGATACCGGATGAAGTATTAAACCAATTTCCCGATTTAGTGGAGAAATATGGGAAGGGGAAGAAATCCATTGCAACTGAAATCGGAGGGAAACAGCCTTATGAAATAAGTAAATCCGAATGGAATAATTTATCTTTAAAAGACAAACAAGAATTACTTAAAAAGATCGAACCATCCGCGCTTAATAGAGCTAATATTGCTCTTGATAATAATCCAGATGGAAAGCCCGACAAATCCCTTAAGCTTGATAACGAGGCGAAAAAATTAGAAGAAGAAGCACATAAAGCGATGAATGAAATACCAATGGGACAAAAAATTGTTTCCGTTGCTGATAGGAACAAAAGAGAACGAATAAATGAGAAAGTAAAGAAAGCGGCAGAATTAAGAAGGCAAGCACAAGAATTTAGAGAAAATAATCCAGAAGAAAAATTTGATGGACATAAATATATAATTGAGCAAGGCCTAAAAGAAGGCAAACCCGTTTACGAAGACTGGCAGAAAGATTATCCTGACCTTGCAGAGAAGTATAAAAATCCCGATATTACGGAAGTGAAAAAGACACAAGGGACTGGGCAGAAAGTACCTTCAGAACAAAAGTCTCAAATGCCCGAAGGGAATATAAAAATAGTAGGGAAAGACTTCTCAGATACTTTTTTACATGGGACAAAAAAACAAAATATTAAAAATTTAACATCCTTAGAAAAGCCAACCGATATAGGAAGAAAAGAATCGACCAGCCCATTTTTGCCTAAAGAACTGAATGAAATGAAAGCCGAAATGTATCTTTCCGAATTTGAAAGGCCACAACAGTCTTTTATGTTCGGAACCGGAACGGGAAAAGATGCTTTGGCTACTGTAAAACTAAAACCCGGCACTAAAGTTTTAGATTTAAGTGAAGACGTAACACGGCAAGGATTAATTTCTAAAAATCCCAAGCTATTATTCTTTAAAAGACCCCCAATAACTGATGATTTCATAAATTGGTATTTATCTAAAATATCTGATAGATTTAAAGAAAGACATCCAAGCGATTGGCAACAAATAATTAAAAATGAATTTGATCCAAGCAGTAAAGATTTTAGTGTAGATAGTTGGGCAGATAATTTAACTCGATATGCAAAAGAAAAAGGAATTGGAGCTATAAGATTCGGTGACGAAATAATTATTACCGACAGAAATGTACTAAAAGAAGCACGCAAAAGTACACAAGAAGAAATAAAAAGGGCACAAGATTTTTATGATAGGAATAAAAAAATAGGCAAGAAATTATTTTTAGAAGAACCATTATCTAAATTTCAAGAAAAATATAATAAGGAATATCCCCCAGAATCCCCCCGCACACCGAAAGAGGGTGTGCAGAAGTCTTTAAGTGCAAACGTACTTAAGGCATTTGGGCAGCAGATAGGAATGTTCGGTTCGACGAACTCACAAACCGTAAGCAGAGAGGGGGAGACTAAGCAAGGGAAGGGGGGACAGCTTGTGCTTAGGCGGGATACTTCGGGTAAGGGGGCGCATTGGAGATTGGCGAATAAAGAACAGAGATCAGATGTCAGAGGCCAGAGGTCAGGGGGGCCCTCCTACGCCAAGGCTTCGGAGGGTGAAACCGCCCAGAACGGAGGAGAGACAGCGGGGACGGGAATAAGGGTTTTGAATGGGACTAAGGCTTATGATATGCTTAGCGAGAAGCTCGGGAATAAGGCTTATGTTACTGATAAGAGCGGGGGATTGATAGGAGAGGGGAAATTCCAGCTGATAAACGAAAATCAGGACGGAACTATAAGTTTGTTTATGAAGGATGGGGATGGAGAAAGCAAGATAATAAACATACCACAAAACCAGGCGGTAATATTAAAAAATAACAATGTGGAATTTCAATTTGCCGATAAAAATATTGGTATATCTTTAACAGAGCAGGCGCAGGATAATGAACCCGCGGACCAAGAAGAGCCGGACGAAGATAAGATGATATCGGACGCAAGGAAGCAGGAGGCATGGGATAATTTAGCTAATCAATATATTGACCAGGCAAAGGCACAGAAGGAAAGATATCTGCAGGATCTTGATGAGGTTTCGGCAGAGAACCAGCTAGAGGAAATAAGCTATAGATATATTGCCAATGCGATAAAATCAAAGGGAAGCATATTAAATAAATTCGAAAGAAACGAGGCGAAAGGGCAGCCGCAGAAGAACTATAAATTAACCGATGTATTACGGGGAACGATAATTATTAAAAAGCCGGATCAATTTAATGCAATTATGGACAGCTTAAAGAAGCGGGGATATGAGGTATATAATAACGACATAAATAATTTATACGAGGATAAAACACCGGGATACAAACATATAGCAATTAAGCTAACGAGGGGGAAGGGAGACGGTTTAGTAAAAGAGCTGCTGTTAATGACGCCGGCAATGTATGAGGCTAAGTTTGGGTTCGGGCATGACCTTTACGACCTTGATAAGAATATAGATATTGCGTTAGGGAATAAGATACCAGAAGGACATAAATTATTCCCGCATTTAGCAGGCTTTAAGCAGGATGTATTTAGAATTGCAAATGCGTTTTATGCAAAGGCATATGAAGCCGATATGAAAGGCGAGGAATTAAATAACTATGATTCAGAGACATCCGCGGCAGCCTCTAGCGAACCGCCTTTGACACAGGTAAGCAAGAAGACGCGCAGATCTTCTTCGTCCATCTTTTCGGCACCTCCAAAAAGATTGATACGCGAATTGAGATCATCTTTGAAAGCTATCTGGCAGCCTCTTTCGGCAAGCTTGCGGCAGTCTTCGGGGGATATATTCAGTTTAGCTGATTCTTCGGCCAGTATCGATTCTACTTTGTCATCCATTGTTAATCCTACAAAAAATATTATTAAGAAGTACGCAGGCAAGGTAAGTAATTTAAAGAAAAGTTTCAAGATAAAAATTAACATATCGAAAATTAAGTCAATAAATAGCTAATGCCATTTGAGATAGTTTATGATATTGATTACTCGCCATTATTTGAAATAGTAAAGCATATTGAGCAGAGGCTACAGCAGCCGAGCGAACTGACAAAGGCGGTACAGACGGCAGGCGATTATACTACACAGCAGTGGATTAACCTTGCAAACAGCAAGTTTAAGCATTCGCAGGGAGGGTATGTAAGGGGGATTATGTCAGGCATTAGTTATCCTTATAATGGGGATCCACTGCATTACAGAGGAGAGAATAAAGCATCATACGCCAAGGCACTTGAAGAGGGAGTGCAGAGCTTTGATATGAAGAAGGCACTTTATACATCCGATAAGGTTAGGATAACAAAAGACGGGAAAAGATACCTTGTAATTCCATTCAGACACGGAACGCCGGGAAGCACATCATTAAGGGCAATGCCGCAGGAGATTTATGAGAAAGCATCAATCGGAAGAAGAGAAATAGTTGACGGAAAAGTAACCTGGATGATTGATGAGAACGTAAGGGGAGCCAAGAATTTAAGGCAATCGGCAGTAATAAATACATACAAAGAAGGAAGTATAAGAGGATTTAAAACAAAAAAAGATGCAGAACTTTTGAGGTATAAAAACCCGCGGAAGGTAATAAGGAATATTTATCAATGGGGGGATAAGCTGATGGAGGTGGAATATCCTAAGCTGAAAGAGAGCCATAAGACAAGCATATATGAGGGTATGGTTAGATTTCAGACTAATCCAAACATTAACAGGGCAACTTTTAATATGGGCAAGTTTGGAGGAAGCGCGGTTAATCCAACGGAGAATATGAGAAATTCAAGTTCATATATGACATTCAGGGTAATGATGGAAGGGGCACAGGGATGGATACATCCGGGAATAAGCGCAATGCACATACTGAAAGATACGCTGGAAAGAGTAAGGCAACCGATTATGCAGATGATGGGAGAAGGGGCCAAGAAAGACGTACAGGCAGCTTTAGAAAGTATAAAAATGTAATTAAAAAATTTGATTTTGAGGTATGGGAAATAGTTAGTATGTTTAGGTCCAATCAATGAGGCTGTTTAACACAGCCAAAGATACTAACTCCTAGTTATTTTGCCGGTTTTTGAAAAAGTTTTTCGATTGCCGGCATTTTTTATGTTTTGCCGGTCATTTCGATATGCCGGGCTAAAGCCGCGGCTACTCAATGACCTAACTAGGGGATTTTGCAAAAGTCAAACCTTCATAAAGGCTAATCTTATTTAATTATACCTTCGTATTTAACACTGTATTTTCTACTAGGTATTATGGTTCAGCCATTAGCATCATTAAATGTAAGCGCAAACGAATTTGGAAGCGAGATAGATTTGCTTTGGAGTTTACCGGCAACATTGCCGACAAATTATCAGGTTTATTTATTTCAAAGGTCAGGAAGCGACGTAACGCAGCAGGATATTGACAACTACTTTGCGAACATAAATAATTTAACTAATTACAACTATAACGGCCTATTTGTGTTTGATCAGTTGACGAATGACAATATTACTTCGCTTGCAGTCTTACAAGTTTTGAACGGATTGAAATATTATTATAAGGGAGTAATAAGAGATCAGGACACAGGAGAATACAGCGCGGCGATAGGCGGGAATGCGACGCCGGGATCAAGCATTGCAGTAAGTATAAAGGATGGAAAAGATTTAGTTGCGCAGGTTATTCAAAAGATGTTCGATTCAGTGACGGATAAAAGCGGAAAAAAGATACAGAAGAGTAAGGATATTGATATAGTTAAAACTTACTCATTGCTACCGATATCAAAAGATACTGTAATGATTGAGAGAATAAACGGAAATACGGAGGCAAGGTTTTGGGGAAATATTTGGAATCATATTCAGCAAAATACTATAATGGGAGATATGGACACGGATGTTATACGTGCAACATTTATAACGGAAGCGGGAATAGCAAGGAGAGACGAGATAGCAAATATATTCAGGAGCAGAAAGCAGTTTTTATATTTGCTGCTGAAAAAATTGGGAGCCGATAACGTAAATATTACCATTGAGGGAGATTATTATAATCCCGCATTTCACGGGGAAAACATTGTAGGAATCACTTTAATTTTTGCTTTGGTATTAGAGAATAAAGCAAAGGTAACGGCGGAGGAAATAAATCAAGCAGTTATATCAGATATGACGGTGAATAGCAATGGGTAAGAAGAATAAAACGGAGATAAACTTGGAAACGGAAGAGCAGAAAGCAAAGGGCAAAGAGCAGGAGATAGAAAAGGAAGTAGAGATAGGTTTGCAGGCATTTATAAACGGAAATAATCTGCATTGGACCGTAAAGGCAAGACTTGAGCATTATTTAACTATTAAACATTTACCGGGCGAAAGAACACAGAGCGAATGGCAGAAACTATTATCAATCCTGTAATAAAGTTAGGATCGAGCGGAGATTCCGTAAAGATATGGCAAATTTATTTGCAGGGAGAGAAACTGCTTAATCCACCGGCAAGCGGTATGTTCGACGAGGCGACGGAGAAAGCGACAAAGCAATTTCAGGCTAAGCATGGGTTATCGGCGGACGGAATAGTAGGGCGTATTACATGGGGATTTATTGCGAGTTTAAAGCATCCGGCACCGAACATTATTAAGAGCACAAAGGATTTACTTAGCTGGATACATAATAATTTAGGGGGAATAGTAAAGCAGGCAATAGAGGGGAAAATATATACGGAGGATTGGTTAGGGAGTATTGCGGCGAGAGAGACAGGATTTATTATTACAAAATATGCTAACCGCGGAATGAATGTAAATGAGATATCTGCCCTCACGAAGGGAGATTTCCGCGGGGGCATATACCACGGTTATGGATTTTGGCAAGTGGATATCGGGAGTTATCCCGATTTTATTAGCAGCGGTTCATGGAAAGATCCGATGATATGTGCAAAGAAAGCGGTTGCAATATTAGAGGAAAAAAGAATTTATTTAACGAAATATAATTTAAGCGGCGAGGAATTAGAAAGAGCAATAACCGCGGCTTATAACACCGGCCAGGGCAATGTTGCAAAATCTATACAGGAAAAAAGGGATGTTGACAGCACAACAACGGATAATAATTATTCAGCAGATGTATTTGAGAAAAGAAAAGTTTACAGAGGATTAGCCGACGCGTCGTCGGTTACTAACGGACGCTGAGCTACCAATATGAATTTGAGCAATGAAGCGTCAATTGAGACGACAGAGATTTAATTAACAAATAGAAATTTTAATAAGATAAGGAGATTTAAATGTTTACATTTAACGGACAGACTTACACAGTTCCAGGAGTATACGGAACGGTAGAAATAATAAATGTAGGCGGATCCACATTGCCGGTATTTAACGTGCTTTTAGCTTTAGGGCCGGCTAAGAAAGGAATTCCCTACAGTGCGACAGGCAAGAAGGGATATGAAGTAATAAAGCCATTCAGTGATGAACAGAGTGCGAAGAATTATTACGGCGTAAGCAAGCTGACAACAGCAATGAGCTATCACAAAGCCGCGGGCGCGGGAGTGGTTTTCTTCTTGAATTCCGCAGCATTAACACTAGCAAGCGCAGTAATAAAAGATAACCAGGGAAGCCCAGCTAATACATTTGGAGTAAGCCCGGCGGATCAATTTTACGGAGCGGCAGGAAACGATATAGAACTTACGATAGCAACATCAAACGGGACAACGACAATTACAATTACTCCGCCCAAATTAACAAAGTTTTTGAGCGCAAACGCATCCACCAGTTCGCCATATTTGCAATTAGATGACGTAGAGGGATTAGTAGTAGGCCAGACGGTATTAGTAACAAGCAACGCAGCAGCGGGAGCGGCAGACAGCTTGACGATTGCGGCAATAGACACAGTGAATAATCAAATTACGCTTTCGGGAAATCCAGGCACAGCATGGGCCACGGCGGATTATGCAAGGATATATCAGGAAGATACAAATAATGCGCAGGTAGGGACGTTTACAGCTACCAATACAGTTAATGATGTAATTAACTGGATTAATTCAGGAAGCATTCTTGTAGCTACACGAAGCACATATACCGGTATTATTCCAACCACATTAGCGAAGACACAGCTGCAGCTTATATCAGGCGCAACAAAAGGAACATCGCCAGATGCAACGGAGACAGTAGGAGGAGATTATGACACGATAGCCTCTGATATTCCGCAGATGTTTGAAGAGTTTGAAAATTATAATGGATTCAGGATAAGGTTAGTAAACTTACTTACTCCGACAGCTTCAGTACATGCAGTATTTAAGACATTGACATTGACTCTAAGGAATAGTCAGAAATCAATAAAATTAGTTACCGGATGTGCTTTAGGCGATTACAATAAAACTACAAGCGATTCCGATTATCCAGTACAGAGGGCAAAGACGTTAAACAGCCAGGATGTTGTATTAGCGGGAATGGGATTAGACGGAATTGACGCATATCAAAGCTTAGCGCCATTTTATGCGGGATTGGTTTCTGCAAACTCAGTGAAGCATAACAGCACAAATGATAATGTTTCGGCTACTACGGTTGAATTTACACTGGGTGAATTTAACAAAGCAACTTTAACTACTTCTTTGGTAGGCGCGGGCGTATTAGTTGCGGGAACCGGAAAGAACGGATTTTATATTGTTATGGGAGTAAATACATATCAATATCAGACCACACAATGGAACGCAACAGACAAAGCGACATATCTAAATATGCAGAGGGATATTGTGGATTATGTTTATGAGGGCTATAAAGATCAAATGGAATTAGGCGTAGGCGCGGACGGATACGATGCAACAGTAGCAAGAGCGCAGGGATTGAGCATACTTAAAACCTATTATGAGGGCGGATTTATTACTGATTACCAGATGATTTCATCCGTACAACAAGGAAATGCAGTAATAACTAATCCAAAGATTTTGCCACTTGAAGGTACGGACTACGCAGGATTCACGTTATCGGTTTTAATTAATAATTAACAAATTAAGAGTTTTATAAGATAAGGAGATTTTAATTATGGGTTACGGAGAAAAAATGTTGTCACCGATTAAGGTAGGCAACATAAAAAATCCAGATGTTTACTTTAAGGCATTGTCAGGCAGTCAGCTTGAATGCTTAGTGCTTGACGGAGCGACAAATTTAGTAGCGAGAGGCACAGGATTTTCATTTAATCAAAGCCCCCAACAGACACCAGTACCGGAATGGGGACAAAGGAAAGTGTTGGAAATAGTAACGGGAATGATGATGCCAGGACAAGCACAAATTCAATCTATGTTTTTCATGCACTTAAACGACAGTTTGCCGACAGTTGCGGATCTTCCGAACACGACAGACTTAACTATTTTAGTTAGAATAGCGCAGCACGAGAACGTAAACCTAATGGGAATTGTTCTTTATGCTTTAACAGGCGCCAGGATAGCAGGCGAAAGCCAGAACTGGAATGCGCAGAGCCTTGCATTGATAAATGCACAGGTAATATTCCGAGAGAAGCTTACGGGATTGCAGTGGCTAAGCCAGAACTCTGACCTTGCGAATGCAGCGGCGGATCATGCGGCTTATCCGGCAGAGATAGATAATAGCTTTAACGCAGGCGCACCAGTAGTTTAACCTCACCCCCTACCCCTCTCCTTAGTAAGGAGAGGGGAGGATAAATAAAAGGACGGATATGGAAAGAGAAAAATTTGAAATAGCTACGGCAGAAGGAAGATTTGTGTTTAACGCAAAGCCGCAAATTTTTGAAGAAATGCAGATTAAAAATAAAATGGCAGAGCTGCTGGGCGGGATTGATAAAGTAAGCGAGTTTGAAGTAGCGATAGCAAATGCTTATCAGAAGCATGAAGATTTTTTGAAAAAGAAGTTTGGAGATGAGCTAGAGAGAAAGAGAGAAGAGCTGCAAGTGTTAGCCAATGATAAAGACAAGATTGATGAATATATAAAATTAGGGAATGAACTTTACAGTGGAAATACTTATTTCGTTTTTGCAAATCTGCAGAGAGAATTCAATCAGCTATATGACTATGGTTTTGCAATTGTAATGTGTGTGGAAAAGCCTAAAGACTTTGATTTCGAGAAGCAAAGCGAAAGCAAAATGAAAGAGATTGTAAAGCTAATAAGAAAAAGCACAGAGAGTTCTAAAAAAAAATTGCAAAGCTCAGAAGGCTTGCAGCTTTAAGTAAAGACAAACGGTTAATTGATGAGGAATTTCAGCAGAGGATTAAACAGCAGGCTACAGATGTAATTAAGTGGTGGAAGAGAAAATATAATCTAAGCAGCAATGACCCGGTTTATTTAACGGCGACACAAGAACAGATATACGAGGATTTTGTTGATGATTTAGGAGAAAGCTATATACAAGAATATTCAGGCGACCCGATAAAGGAAGAGATAGAGAGAAGCAGGTTACTTAATCCGAACTATGACAGAGAAATTAATGAAGAGCTGCAGAAAATGCTGAAACAAGGAATTAAGGTAGTAAATATTTAATGGACGAGACGACAAATTTAGGTTTTGATATAAGGGCGAGGATACTTCCGCAAATAGAGGGGGTAAACGAGCTTGCGCAGAATCTTCAGAATATACCCAACCAAATAACACAACAGGTGGGGGGCGTAGTTAGCAGCCCGGGATTTCAGCAGGGACTTTCTCCACAGCAGATACAGCAAATTCCCGAATGGTTAAAATATAATGCAGGAATATTTGAGGGATTTAACGGATCGATAAAAGATATAATAGAGGATTTGAATGTAGACTTATCAACCGGCAGCTTAACCAAAGCACAGGTTAATAAATATATTCGAAAGTTCGAGCGGATGAAGTTTGGAGCGGGGCAAGCGGGAGAGGATATGGTAGGGGACGCTTCTGATTTCTTAAGGCTTGACAAAGAGCATCTTGAAATGATAAGGGCGGCCATTCAGGACGCTAAAGGAGATGTTGGAAATAATATTGATTTCTTAAAACAGAAATTACAGGATATATCAAAAGGCTTTAAGGATACGGGAAATGAAGCGCAGAGTTTTTATGACACACTAAAGAAAGCGGGAATATTCGGCGCGGGTTATTTAGGCGTTAATTCAGTATTAAGCTACATCCGGAGCGGTGCGGAAATAGAAGCGCGGGGAATGACAGCGTTTGATTTAACTTCACCGATGGGCATGTACTCACAAGAACAAAGATTCCAGACTTTTGAAACGGTACAAAATAGGCAAAGAGATTACCAGCTTGCCGGGACTATAATTGGAATGATTGCAGGTAGTTTTGGCGGTCCACTGGGTATGGCAGCAGGTGGAGCGGGGGGAGGTATGATTGCGGGACAAATAGCTAACATTATGGGAATACCCGAAACAGCACAGACAGAAGAGCAATTAAAATTCCTTAATCAAAACTACGGAATGATGAGCAATGCAGTTGGCGCAGCTTCGAACTATGATGTTTTAAGAGCACGATTACGGGCACGATTAGGAAGAGGAGCGCTTGGAAGTCTTGGTTTGGGTTATGCACCCGAAGAAGAAATGGCAATGCGGGCAAGTTTTGCGGATACACTCGGAACATGGAACAAAGGATTGTATGGCGAGCAAACTACGTTTGCAACGGCGATGGGATTATCACCGCAAGAGATTTATCAACTAAATTTATCCGGACGCGTTACTGGCACAGATTATGATATCGGCGGATTGAGGCAAGGACAGCAATTTGCACGAGAACTTTACGGTCCAGGAGTGAACCCGGAAAGAATAGTAGATGTTCTGAATGCGATAAAGGAAATAAACGAGAAGCAATTGCAATTAAACATTAATGCGGACGCAAAAAATGGAAATGTTTTTGCCAGTATTCCGGAATTATTGTTTGGGAAGACATCTCCTTATGGTAGGATTTCTGATTTGGGAAATGTAACCTTAGCTAATCTTCAAGATATAATGCAGCCGAGAAGCGATGCACAATTGTCGTTTTTATTTAGGGCGATGGGAACGAATAATATTGAATCATTCAATGAAATGATGAAGGGCGGAATTTACAGCGGAAATAATTTGATAAGAATATTAAACCAGATAAGAGCAGACGCGGGCGGTAATGCAGGCATGGCTTATTGGGAACTAAATTCTTTGATGCCGAACGCACCGGAAGGAATGATACCGGAATTAAGAGATATAATTACGGGAGGAAGATATATTACACGGAATAAAACCGATCAGCAAGGGAATTTAGTTCTGCAGCATGGGAAGCCGGTAACCGAAACTGTTTGGATGACACTGGACAGATTTGAGGAAGAGTTGAAAGCTAAAACCAAAGCAATAAATGACAGTAATCTTACAGAGGAAGAGAAAGTAAAGAAATTAAGAGAGAGCCGGGAGGCGCTGATCGGGTTTACAAATGAGGCAAAGAACGCGAAGTCTGAAACAGAAAAGATGATGGCAGAAATCAAAGCCAAGCAGAATGAGATTGCGGATGCATGGAGAACTTTGGTCTTCAAAATGCAATCTGATTGGCTAGAGGGTTTTAGAAAAATAAGCGCGGACACGGATGCAAGAGCCAAACTTACCAAAGAGTTCTTAGAGTTGGAAACGAAAGCGCTAGATTTTTTCAAACGCGAATATAGCAAGATGGGAATTAAAGTAGATGAGTCACCAAGTATAAGTCCAGAGTTTAAGAAAAAAGCAAGTGAATTTAATCCATATAATGGCTTAATGGAGAACAGTGGAAATGCACCTACATTGACCGATCAATTAAGCAAATTAGGAATCGTAATGGATACCGTGGGAACTGTTATAGGAAAATTAAATGATAATTTAGATAAAGGAATTAAGGTGGTTTACCCGGGAATGGCTCCCGACATTCCAGTACATGCGATCCAAAATAGCGTTGCACATTAATGCCAAGTTGGGAAAGACATATATTACCGGAAGTGCTTTTATTTTATCCGGCGGCAGGCGCCAGCGATGATCTTTCTCCTTTCGTTCAATCTATTCGCTCTTCAAATTCAGTAACGCAGCCAGTGGGAACTTTGAATTTAGTTTTAAACCCAGCGCTTGATAAGCTGGGCATTACCACTATAACAACCAACGCTTTTATAAATTACTGGCGGCAAAAAATCAAAATCAATTCTGTAATTTCGGTGAAGATGGATAGAACTTCGCCTATTCATTCATTCCTTGGATTTGTCGATCAAGTCTATCCAAGCATAGTTGTAAATAAAGATACTTCTTCCAGGATGCTTGTAGTAAATTGCTCGATGCTGCTGCCGAAATTATTATTGAGAGATAATATTATTAATAGTCCGATACTTTCGGCAAACGCCCAAATAAAAGCGCAGCTTGGAGACAGGGTGCAATTCTTTAGTTGGATGAGGGGTTTAACTAAAGACGGAAAGAGTCCATTTGTGAATAGACCGCAGGAAGCAGTAAAATACATATTAGAGAATATGCCGGCAACGCATGTGCAGATGGGCGGAGATTTTACGCCACAAACATTCTTCTCGAACCAATTTGTTGACATCAACAATAAACCCTTGATGGATTTTACTTTTTTGGACGGAGAATATTTATTCGATGTTAATCTAACAACGTTTACCGGTCCGATTTACAATTATATTTCAAGTTGTATCGATAAAGATTTTTACCAGGTGTTTACCGAAACAACAACCACGAAAGATGGATTGGCGCGGAACAGGTTTGTAATACGCCCGAAACCTTTTTCTTTTAAAAATTATCAATCACCGATAAGTAATAATGCGGTAAGCGGGTGGATTAATTTTGAGGATCTTTCGAAAAATGCAGATGGAAGCGATAAATATTCGATAGTTGCCGATAATCGATTAAGTGAAAATCTTTCGATCTCAGATTTTGAGGTAAAGAATTATTTTGCGCTTAATTTTTTAAATTCACTTATCGCGAGCCAATCTTCTTATCTTTCTAAGTTCGGGTTGTCGTTTCCAGTAGTAAATATTGATGGGATAAAGAAATTTGGATTGAGGGATTTGATTGCTACTTCTTCACTTATTAATTACAAAAAGATAGTGGACGATAACAACAAGGCGATGCAGGAGAACCAGCTTAAAAATATTGATCAATTAACGGAGACTTCTTTGTTTTCGGGAAATAATTCAATACTGGATTATCTTTTAAGCAAGAGAGAAAAAATAGTGGAATGGTTCAGTTATCCGTATTTTGAGAGCGGACAAATAACACTGCCGGGAAGCGATGCTTTTAAGATTGGAGAAAGATTTGTATATGCGGACAGGCAATATTATGATTTGGTAAACGATAAAATAATATCGGGAGGAGTTCACTATCATATTGATTCTGTGGCGCACAGCTTTTCTTATCCAGGATTTTTTACGACTACATTGGGCTTGAGCCGAGGAATACCGCTGAATACGGCGAGCGATTGGCTGAATGCGAATAGAAAGAATTTTATTAGTATTAATACGCTGCAGGCGGTGAAAAATTTTGATGCTTCCAATACTAATAAATTCGATCACCTACAGCAGGTTGATTTAAGCAATATTACAATGGAGTTCTGGCAACCATGATAGAAGGATTTCAACCAACATTTAATTTTAAAAATTTCAAGGATATCAAATTAAACCTTGAGATTGGTTATTTTGCCTATTTTGAAGGGAACGGCATTGATGAATTAAAGTTTTGCGATGCTTATCAGAAAGTTCATGATGTTTCAAGAGTGGCATTGTTAACCACAGAATTTGACATAGACAACGGAGAAAAAAGGCTGCCGAAACCTTATTACATAAATCCGGATTATTCGATAAAGGAATTTGGCGCGAATATTCTGTATTCGTTTGTGGATAGTTTTGACGCGAACATAGTGGTATTCGGGGCACTTACTTCGGTGGTACTTTTTAATAAAGACGCGAAGTTAAATTTCGATACAAAAAACTATAAATCATTGATTGAAAAAAATATTGCTAGAAATAACGACAACCGATACTATTTGGTAAGTGAGGATGGGCAAGGAAATTTAATAATTACTTTAAAGGGAAAAAATAATAATGGGAATATTACACTACTACTCAAAGGAGACCAATCGCAGGCAAATGGAAACCTGATTTTGCAATTAAACGGAAAATTAAATTTGCAACAAGTGGATGACGAAGGCAATCAGATAGCGCAGATATTGCTTGACAATACTTCCGGTAGTGCAATAATGAATCTACAAGCTGAAAAATTAAGCTTGCAAAACAATTCAGGAGAAACCCTAAAAAAAATACTTGTGGATTTAATTACGGCAATAAATACAGCTACGTGGATTACTCCGGGGGGAGATGTGGTTTCGCCGCCGTTAAATAAAGCGGCCTTTGATGAAATCACGACAAGATTAAATGATTTCATGGATTTGCAATGATTATTTTTTGATATTACTTCTATTAAAGTAAACTGTCATCGCTATTCCCACACAGAAAATTAATACCGCAAAGATTTGTAGTTGATTTATTTTATCGCTTAATTCTTTTTGGTATTGAATACCTGCAAAGGTGGAAATAGGCGTTGGATCAAGTGTATGAATAAAGATCACTAAGCCGGTAATACCAATAATTACACCCACAATAATTCCAGCCATTCTTTTGGTTTCCGAAAAGCCCCTAGCAATTGAGACACCGGCACCACAATGAGGACAAAATTTTGCTTGATCACTTATTTTTCGTCCACATTCTTGACATTGAATAAGCATTTTACTTCCTAAAATTTTTCCAAACTTAATAAAATAAATATTAAAATAAAAAGCCGCCCAAAGGCGGCTGGAAAGAATTTACTTATTGAAAGGTTGCAGTTCAGCAAGAAGACTTTGTTTTTCTATTTCCAATCGTTGTATCTTTTCTTGAACGATGCTAGTATCAAGATCAACGAAGTTTTTAATTAACTCTTCAAGGCGATCAGAGTATATATCACAAAGTTTTTCACAACTTTGATAATTAATACCAATAAAAGCGGTAAAAAGAGAAGGACAGAATTGGCGAAGCCATTCTTCGAGCGGATGAACCTTGGGTTTTGGCATATAGCCTCCTTTAGATTAATGACATTAAAAAAGCCGAGTTTGTCAACGTTCTAAAGGAACGCCCCGACCCTCGCGGAATTCGGGAACTCGGCATTTTGTTTTAAAACAAAACGACCATTTATCGCAATGGTGAGCGCCTTTAGATTAATGACTTTTGACGCCATTAACCTAAAAAAATAAAAGGAAAAAAGCAACTCCTATTGCAAGTTTAAAATGAATTACATAAATTAACATATTAAAGATATGATATGTTAAATTAAGAAGCAAATTTTATTTTAAAAGCATACAAATACCGTTTATATCCTACTGAAGCGCAGAAGGTTTTAATCGAAAAACATTTCGGTGCATGCAGATTAATATATAATCTTGGACTAGAAGCCAAGCAATTGGCTTACCAAAGAGACAAGAAAAATTTATCCCGATTTGAATTGACGGGCCAATTAGTAGAGCTTAAACAAGAATTTGAATGGCTAAACGAAATCAACGCACAATCGTTACAATCAGCATTAAAGAACCTAGACACGGCATACAAGAATTTTTTCAGAACCAAAGAGGGTTTCCCGAGGTACAAATCAAAAAGAGATAATTTCCAATCCTATCAATGTCCACAACACGTAAAATTAGATTTTGAAAAAGCAAGACTATACCTTCCGAAGTTTAAAGAAGGAATAAAAATAATTTTAAGGAGAGAATTTACCGGCACAATAAAAACAGTAACAATAAGCCGGACACCAACGAACAAATATTTTGCGTCAATATTAGTGGACGACCATAAGCCGCTACCGGATAAGCTGCCGATAAAAGAAGAAACGGCGGTTGGTATCGATGTGGGAATCAAAACATTTGCAACGCTAAGCGACGGCAGGAAAATAGAAAACTTAAAATTTTCAGATAAGTCACTGCATAGATTAAAATGGATGCAGAGAAAATTTAAAAGAAAGAAGAAAGGAAGCAACAGGCGAAAGAGATGGCAAAGAAAAATAGCGAAGGTCCATGAGAGAATAAGTAATCAAAGATCAGACTATTTACACAAAGTATCAGACGCGATAACCAAGCAATATAATACTGTATGTATAGAAGATCTGAAAATAAAAAATATGGTAAAAAACAAACACCTTGCGCGAAGCATTTCGGATGCGGGGTGGGGAATGTTTGGGACTTACCTTAAATATAAGTGTGAATGGCGCGGAAAAAATCTAATTGAGATAGGAACATTTGAACCGAGCAGCAAGACGTGTTCAGTATGCGGAGGGAAAAATGCCGATCTACAACTAAGTGATAGAGAATGGGAATGCACCCAATGCGGGGCAAAACTTGACAGAGATTTGAATGCAGCCATAAATATAAAAGAATTTGCTTTAAATAAAACCGGATGGGCTGTCACCGAAGAGGACACCGAGCTTGCAGACACTGGTCTGGGCGTAGAAGTGTCAAGCGCATTTCAAATGGGATGTTCATGAATACAATTTGGAAGCAAGAAACAGCAACGTCTCTCCTGAGTTATTCTGCAGCATGATGTTCATGAATACAATTTGAAAGCAAGAAACAGCACAGAGACAACCACATCAAAGGATGGACTTGATGTTCATAAATACAACTTGAAAGCAAAAAACAGCAAGTAGACTTTTGGTATATAAATATTTTTTTGTATATTTAGAATGCTTCGGCAAAGCGTTATATATCCCAAAGTGCTGGAGGTATATTTAAGCGGATAATTTTTTAATTATCCGCTTTTTTTATAGTTTTGGGGCGGCAAAGCGAAAAACAGTGTAGGCGGATATGATGAAATCTTAGCTTCTAACTGTTTGCCCTCGTAGCACAATGGATAGTGCAACGCTTTGCCGAAGCGTGAGATATGGGTTCAAATCCCACCGAGGGCTCACGCATTTTTTTTACTCTTTTCCTTTTTGCAAAACTCAAACCTACCAACAACCTAATCTTTTTTAATTATGCCATTGTATTAACGAAGTATTTCCACTTGTATCATGGCATTAGACACTACAGCATTAAAAGAAGCAATAAAATCAGCATATACGGCGAATTTAAACAATCCGAATGCGGATCAGGCAGCATTACAGGCGGCGAAGGATCAAGTTGATACTTTGGCGGGGGCTTTAGCAAGCGCAATGGAAGCTTTTGTTAAAAGTGGAACAGTAAATTTTAACGCAGGACAGGTAACGGGAGGAACGCCAGCAAACGGAAACTTAACCGCAGGAGCGGCGACGGGGGGAACGATATCATGATAAACCGGTTAACAGTTCCACAGTTAAATTATATTGTGTTTGAATTAGTGAAGATCGATTTGAATGCCTATTTACAGCAGAATTATAGGGCGCAGCAGGTAGATGTAGAGTTTTTGGCGGTAATACCCTCTACTTTTGATTACAGATTAATTTCAAGGGATGCAATTACACAATCAGATTCCAGTGTATTTGTAAATAAACTAAAATTCTCACCGGAGAGATGTTCGATAAGAGGGACGTTTGGATATCAGGCAAGACTGATAAACGGAAGTTTTATGACGGGGTGGCAGAGACTAAAGGCATTCCAGGATAATATTGTAAAACTTTCAAAAGAAAGCTCACAGCCGAACGATACACAAAGATTTGTTTATGCTTGCAATTACTATGACATGTGGTTCCAAAAATATGGCAGCATTAACATATCAAGCTGGAATATACGCGGAGATGCACAGCAAAACAGCGTACTGCCTAACTATTCAATGGATTTTATAATTATAGGGGATTTAATAAAGGCACAGACTAAGGATTTGATGTTGGCGTCCTTAACCTCTGTATTTGCGCCGGGGGGATATGTGGACCAGGCTATTACGGATGTAAACGGGATACTTTCAGAAGCTGACCCATATTTATCTATTGCAGCACTGCCCTATGATGGGCTGCAAACCGCGGTTAATTTGGTGAATGATGCAAAAGAATTCGTAGCAGGAATATCGAACGAAGCACAGCAAGTTTATCAGAATGTAGCGAGTATATTTTAATGACGGCGAGCGATTTTTATAATAACCTTAATACAGCACTAGATAACGTGGATCAAGCGATTGCAGCGGCGCAAGCAGCAATGACGGATGAGTTTGATACAACTAATTACTCCGATATACTAATAAGACTAACAACATTTAGAAGAAACATTATACGGCTTCAGAACGCTAATAAATTTTTAAGACTAAGCAAAGAAGGTTTTGCTTTGCAGGCAACTTCATCAACTGGAAAAAAGGTTGAAATTATTCACACAGTAAAAGACTATGAAACACCATTTAGTATAGTTCAACAATATGGCGTAAGCCTAGATGATGTTTTGAATAAAAATAATATAACAACGGCGGATTTTACGGCGGGATTACAGCTTAAAGTTGATATTGACCCGAGCCAGGGATTAAATCAGATTTATGATAATATTCCAAGTTACGGAGATCAGAGCGGAAGCTTAGTATTTGGTTCAGACTTACCAAATACTTTAGCTGTAGATACAAATGGAGATTTAATTGCACTTTCGCCGGAAGATACATTGGCTCAGGGAATAAATAACAGAACGCAGACGAAGCAGGGGGATTATCCTTTGGTAAGCGATTTTGGTTTATCGCCTTTGGTTGGTTCGGAGATCCCGAATGATTTAACAAATGCACTTTACATAAAGGAGATAGAAAACAGTTTGGCGCAAGACAGCAGGATAGCAAGCATTGATGATTTGCAATTCACAAGGAAGGGAAATGCAATAAATATTACATGCCAGATCACTGCAATAAATAATAAAAATTTGAGTATAGCAAGTTGATAAAGACGCAGGGACAAATATTAGCTGATTTAATTGCTGACTTTATAGCAGCGCAGGATAAAATAACATATACCGGCATAGACGGGACAGCGCGGGGAATGTTATTTGCAAACAGCAATATACTTGCTGAAATATGGAATGACCTTACACAGGCAGGGAGAAAAGCGTTTGTAGATACATCACAGGGTAATGATTTGGATAACCTAGGCGCCAGGCTGGGATTAACGAGGAGGGGAGCGGCGCAGAGTTCGGCGGTATTGCTATTTACGGGAACAATTGGAACGGTAATACCGATAAATACAATCGTTAAATCAAACCAAACGGGAACACAGTATCAAACAACGGCAGCTATAACAATAGGAACGGCAAACCCGAACATACAAGAGCCGATGACAGCGCCGAGCATAGGAGATATTGTAATTGCGGAAAGTATTAACTCAGGAAATAAAACAAAAGCCGGAGTGGGAGAATTAACACAATTTCAAACGCCGATTGCGGGAGTAACCGTTACTAATCCATTTCCCAGCAGCGGAGGCAGTGACGCAGAGACAGACGATCAATTCAGGCAGAGGATTATGAATTACATAGCCACGCTGAGCCAGGGTACGCAGGCATTTTATGAGGCTTTGGCACAAGCGGCAGACAACACGGTATATACGGCGCTAGCAACATATGATAACGTGAACCTAGGGACGAAAATATATTTAATTAAAAGCAGCTTTGCATCCTTTTCAAATACAGATTTAACAAACATAGCAAGCGTAATTTATGATAAGCAGAGGGCGCTTATGCCGGTAAGCTGCTTAAATGCAGGAATACAGGGAATTGTGGTTGCATTTGACTATGAAAGAGATACAACAATACTACAGAGCACAATATATACAGATATTGCAAATCAGATAGCAAATTATATAATGAATAACTTCGGTTTTGGGGCAACTATAAAATATCAGGATATACTTGATATTATTATAAATGCGGCCGGAGTAAGGAAATTAAACCTAGCAAGTTTAACAGTAAATGGATTAAATACGGATATAATTTGCGGGTCCAATTATGTGCCCCGGTTTACTTCTTTATCTATGAATGATGGGATAACTACAATAACAAATTCGATCAATCAGGTAATACCATGACGGCGGCAGATATACAAAATAAAATGATGAAATATACGCCGGCATTTATCCAGGAGAATGATATTCTTGATGGATTATATTCTGCATTATCCAGCTCAGATGCGGCATTGCTAAATGCCATCCTTAACTTACCTAATATTACATGGACAGGAAAAGGATTAAGAAAGATTGCAGATTTATTGCAGGTGGTTTATAATAGCGATGATTTAGACGCAGATATTCAAACAAAAATCATTAATGCTTTTACAGTAAACATGCAGAGGGGAACAGAAGCGGGGATATTAAATGACTTAAGGGATTTTATCGGGGATCCTACTTTGAGTATTACTTTATATGATAACGATAATTGCGGAATAATAGTGGATAAAACATATATAGGAGTGGATCCGCAGGCAATAGTTGACGTGCACAAGGCGATAGCAATATCATATACGGCAACACAGGCACTATTTGGAACGGCAGAGTTTGGACAGGCGAAATTTGGAGTTGTACCGCTGCAAGACGTGAATTTGCATTTAGCTGAATTAAAGAGAAGATTTATTCCGATTGATGTAACAATAATATCGGTTAATTAAGGAAAGTAAATGAGTAAGATAGATTATAAAGCAAACTTAAAATTAGGCAATATAGAATTAGAGAGAGCGCAGGCGATTATGAATGATGACTCATTATCTGCGCTAGATACAATTATAAGCAAATACGGATTAGCTATTGACAGAGACGCAAATAACAATTTAGTAAATGATTGGCTAGTGGGGAATTCAGATCCCACACACATTACTATACAACCGGGGACGGCTATATTTCAAGAGGCTATAGATACGCCGGACGGTGCAATAGGATTAGGAGGGTATCCACGGATAATCAATTTGGCTGCGGTACAGACAATAGCTATACCGGGAGCTGATGGAAATTATAATGTTTGGGCTTATTATACGGCTACAAACTATGAGGCGGGAACAATACAGGTTACGAACGGAAGTAAAGATGTAGTAGGAACAAACACAGAATTTACGAAGATATATGGAACTAATCGAAGTTTAATTATAGGAAGCAATGTATATCCGATACAATCAGTAACGGATGATACTAACCTAGTTTTGGTAAATAATTATACTGATGTTAATGCAAGCGGTTTGCAATATTCGGCGGGAGGCTGGTTCGCAGGGGGAAACCCGGCAGCTGCAAGCGATAATATAATTTATCAGTATAATACTGTTAATTTTTCTATTTTATCTACCTCATCATTCCCAGTAGGCAAAAATTATTTACTTGCAACCATAACAATAAGCGGGGGAGTAATAACGAATATTGCAGATCAAAGAACGAACAATTTATTAAAATTAAAATTTGATAATGCACTAAATGAAGTTTTTGGGAAATTAACACAATCTATTACGGATGCGTCAACAAGTTTAATCATGGGGGCGGGAGATGGAGAGAAATTCCCCTCATCATACAGTGCAGACTTTACAACATTTTATGTAAGGCCGGATGAGGGAGCCCTTATAGGTTTTAAATATACATCTAAGGCAGCGGATAGATTATTGGGGGTAACGTTTGCACCGAACGCAGGATTTACCGCAGCAATAGGTCAAACGGTATTTAGCGTAAATAGTATAATTGTAAATAGTGCGGGTTTAAAGTTAGGTGATCTAGCTTTTGGCCCGATTGCATACACGCTAGCGGGCGGCGCCAATGCGGATGCTTTACATTTACATACACATGATAATTTAAGTGATATAAAAGGGACAACGGCGGTAAAAGCAAATTTATTAACAATAACGGCGGGAGTGGCGAGTAACGCGGATACTTTACATACGCACAATAAACTGATGCAGGCGGCGAGCATTAGCCAGTCTGATACGGCAACTATGAATGCGGTATATCAGAACACAGGTAATAATACAATTTTAGTGCATTTAATGATACACCTGGATTCACCCTCGGGAAGTGTAACCGGATCGATAGTAATTAGCACGGATAATACATTCCCGGGAACATCCGCAACGAAAGTATTACTGCAGAGAACAGCGTCGAATGCGGATGACAGCTTTATGTTTGCGGTTCCACCGGGGTACTACTATAAGTTTGATTTTACGGGAGGAACGAGCACGGGACACATATGGCTAACAATAATGTCATAAAAATTTTAAGAAGATAGAAGGAAATTAAAAAATGCCAACGAATGATAAGACACCGGTACAAGCCGGACTAATTATAAATGCAAGCATTATACAAAACTTAATAGATAGTGTAGAGACGTATACTTTTAAGCATGTACCACTAACAGGAATTTCGGGTAATCCAAATGTAGTGAAGATAACTCCCGGAGCGTTAGGGGCATCAAAAGTAAATATAGACGGAGCAGACACAGGAATTGTTTGCGAGGGATACAGCGGCGAGAAAGCGGTACCGGCGTTTCAGCAAGCAGCAAATTATGCGGCTTTGCCCTGGGAGATAAGAGTGAGGAAAGAGCAGGAAGAAGACAGCCTGATAGATTTTGGGGACGGCACATATCCGAATGTAGACGCTAACGGAAATATGATAATTAAGATGTATAGGGGGGGCGCGGGGGATCCTTATCAGGATGGCGGGAATTATTGTACAATTATATTAAATAGACTTTGAGGAAAGGGTTATACGAAATGAAAACAATATTATCGATATTTTTATTACTAATACTAGCGGGAAGCATGTTTGCACAAAACAGTAATCCGCCGCCATCAACGGCAACGGATAGAGCGATAAGGAATGGGGGATTTGATTGGACCACGCAGAGATATAGAGGAGAAATAATAGACAGCACGCTGCCAGTAAGGATGCCTTTTGCAGATTCCTTGGTTAATTTGGATACAAACTATGTGGATTTCCAATATCAATACTGGATAGAAAGGCTTACAGTTACAAATTCTTTACCCTCAAACGATACTATTTCAGTTGCCCAGTTTGCAGACACCAAGGGGGATTATTCGACAAATGCTATAGGGTTAATTAATATTAATACAGGAATACAGGAAGCAAATTGCGCAATGATTATTATTCCGGCGGATACAACTTATACATGGAAATTTTATTCTGGGTGCATAGGTAAGGTTAGGATTATGACTTTATCAAATAGGGCAAGAACTATAAAATTTGAGTTTGAGGGAATTAGATAACGAAAAAGACAATTCTTTTAAAATAGGTAGATAAAAAAATAAAAAGGTAGATAAAAGTATGAAAAGACTATTTATAATAATAGTAATGATAATTACGGGAATGCAGGTATATGGACAGGACTATCCGTTTAATAGGAATATTGACGCAAAGAATAACCAGCTGAAGAATGTAGGAAAAGAAAGCGTAGATACACTTCAGGCAAATAGGCTGGGGCAATTGCAGATAATTAGCCCGGTACATTTTTATAATAAGACTACTATTGATAGTGCGGTTTATGGGACGATAGATACTACGCAATTAAACAGCGCACCTTTAGGAATATTAAAGAGCGGGGCGGCAGGACAGGTTATAATTACGAATGCATTGGGCGTGCCGACGTATGTGGATTCTTTGAGTTTGTTTAAGGCAATACAATCTTACAGCGCAAGGAAACTGCCCGATGGAGTAACGCTGAAGCAGAATCCAGACTCTACGTTGAGTGTGGATAGTACAAAGATGGCAACTTTTTATGAGTTGAAAAAAGATACAACGGCATTAAGAACATTTAGTGATAGTAAATATACAAAGTATTCTGATTCGACTGTGAAATTTATTACACCCACACAAGTAAATGGCTTAGATATTTATAATTGGACTAATTACGGCACTTATATAAAATATTCTAAGAATTTAGAAGCAGATACTTTGTTTGGACAAGATACAGCGTTCCATCCATTAGATAATTCTATTGCACCATCTAAAATAACAAATTCAACTGCGGGGAATATTAATGTATATAACGGAAGTGGGGTTTTATCAAGTGTTCCGGTAAGTGGGGATTTTGGGATTGCTACAAATGGAAATACAATTATTACTAATCATTCAGTTGCACCATTTCCAAGAAGAAATTTTATTGTATATCCTGAAAGCGGTACAACGATAACATGGAATGCTTCAACCAATACTCTTAGTTGGAATGGTAATATATATTGTGTATCACCAAATCAAGCCGCTTATACGATTGCAACCGGTTCTATTAATACTTTAACTTCAGCTGATTTAGTTGTATTAAGTGCTTCCGATACTGGGTTCGTTGCTATAAATGAAGATTTGAAATCAGTATCGCAAGGTGGCGCTGGAAATCAAACTGGCTATTTAATAGATTATGGCGGATTAACTGGTAAAAATTTATCTGTCAATGGAATGATTTCAATTGGTTTAAGACGTGGAAATAATTTCTATTTCTTTTATCCATCCTTGAACAGAGTTTTACTGAGTTATGTGGATTCGAATGCGATAGCAACAAATTCCGTAACTCTATCAAAAATAAATTCAGCAAGCATGACGGGAGCAGTTACATCGACTTGGATCGCTGATAATACAGTTCAAAGTACGGATATGGCGAATGCCTCAATTAAAAATTCATTGCCACGAAATACGAATATATACGCAGATAACAATAACGGGATAAGAATGAATATTATATGGAACTATGCGACAAAAACATTAAGCTGGAATAAATATATGTATTTGCAAGAATCAGTAACCGGAAGTTATATGCAAATTGCGCCTGGTAGTTTAGTGGGCATTGATTCTAATGATGTTGTTGTATTATCATCAACAAACGGTTCATATACAGCAATAAATGAAAACACTAATGGTGGGACTGCTTATTTATACAAAGTTCCACTTTTAACAAGTTTAATGTCGCAAGGGATGATTGTATTTGGTAAAAGGATAAGAGATAGTTTTTTTCTTAACTTTAATTCGCTTTTACCATATTTTAATTCACAATTTGATTCTACTGCATTTAGTAATAATTCTATATCTTATTACAATCTTAGTACGCAGATACAAACAATGCTTAATAGTGCTGACACTGCGGTTATGTCGAGTACAAATTACGCCAAACCGTTGAATTATGATTCAACTATTACCTATGGTCTTGTTACGATTGGGCAGAGCAACTCATTGGGAGGTGCTTCTTCGATTGAAGCTGCGGCATTGATTTCTTCTGATGTTCCACTTCCAAGATATAATAATTTGAAAATACAAAAGACTGGAAGTTCGCCAGATACTTATGGCGTTTTTCCACTAACACAAATGCTTGCGTCAATATCAGGAGATGTAAGGTCAATATCACCCTCTGTATATATGGCAGATGGTATTACTAACTTCTACAAAATGAGGGGCAAAGTAAATAACTATAAGAGTATATCAATGAGTACCGGAACTGGAGGTGAACCATATTCATATTTGAAAAAAAACGGCACTGGTAATAACTATGCTTTGAGCCTTGAAGCAATCGAGGCATCTAAAATATATTGTCAAGATACATTGCATACGAATTATCAAGTTGCAGCATTGTTTAATATTCATGGTGAATCAGATGCGCAAATTAATAACACAAATTATGCGAGTAATTTGAAGGAATGGGTTGATGATTATAATTTAGATATTGATACCATCACCCACCAAACTAAAATAATTAGAATGTTTATATCGCAGATTTCTTGGGGTGCTCCAACAGTTTCAAGTGATTTTAATATGACGATTAAAAATGCACAAATATCTGCGCAAAATGATAGTATCGTTTTAGTAACACCAACTTATATGCTTGATATTACTGCCCCCGACACAGTTAATGGAGATTATGCACATTTCAATGCGGAGGGCACAAGAAGATTAGGAGAATATTTTGCGAAGGTATATGAGCAAACAGAAGATGAGAATGTGCAATGGCATCCACTTGAACCATTGAGCCAGACAAGAGTGGATTCAATCATTAAGGTAAAATTTTATGTGCCAGTAACCCCCTTAAACTGGGACACATCATTAATTTGTATAAATAATAATAGGGGATTTGAGTTTAAGAATAGTTCCGACACAACAATTACTATTTCGAGTGTTTTAATAACTGGAGTTGATGAGGTTACAATTATATTAAATAAAACTCCTACTGCCGGTACTAATACGCTTTATTATGCTTATACGGATCGCTTTATGGGAAGCGATGGGAAATCTTATCATAGGGCAAGGGGTCAATTAAGAGATAACGACCAAACAAAGTCACTATGGGGCTATAATCTTAATAATTATTGCGTAAGTTTTTCGGTAAAAATTAATTAAAAACACTTATCCTAAAAAATAGTTATACAAATAAATAAAGGTTGCACATGGAAGATAGCATAATCAAACAAAAGATAAAATATGAAAAAGACAAATAAATGAAAACATTAAAAGATTTGATTCAGAATCCGATTGGAATCTTAATAATTATTATCTTACTATTGGCGGGATATACCATTTATCTTAATAAAAAACTAGATAAGGGGCAGGAAAATTTACTACAAATACAGTTAAATAATAATCAAAATATAATAAGTAAGTTCAACGAATTAAAAACTGCAAGAAAAGATACTTTGATGATTATTAATAATAATATTATAAAGCAGGAGCAGAAAAAGGAAGAGGTAAAAAATGAAATTAGTAATATTAACGATATCGATAGTGTTATCACTAATTACTATAAGTACCGCCCAGGTAACGGCAATTGATAGTAATTATGCTAAGATAAGCAAGGGAGAATTAAAATATATTACGCAGGTATTTGTTGACTACAATTTTTTAAAAGAACAGAAGCTGCCGGCAATGCAAGAACAAATGGGGATTTATGAAAGGATGCTTACGGATGCAGATTCGGTAATGAAATATAAAGATAATGATATTCAACTTTTAACAAAAGAGAATGAGGATTTGCAGCCAACATGGTGGAGCAGAGTAAAGTTTTGGGTTGGCGTTATCGCTGGATTAACGGCGGGATTTTTCATCGGAAGATTATAAATGTTACTGTCACTGAAATGTCACTGAAAAACGACAATTAGGGCACCGATGGGCAAAGCTTTTAATTATCTATAATTCGATATCTATAGAAAAGATGCTAATTTTGCTCATTTTCTTATAGAAAGTTTAATATGTTAATATATTATATCTGCCTGTCACGCAGGAAGTCGCGAGTTCGAGTCTCGTCGGCCCCGCTTAAAGCTCATCATAAAAGATGAGCTTTTTTCATTTAAGAGTGAGCTGAGCGAAAATAAAATTAAAAAAATATATTGCAGGGAGTCGTCCAGATAGGAAATAGGGAAGTCTAGTTGTTCAAGTAAAATAAAAAATCATTTATGGATCCGCTCTAAAAAGGTCATTCCCGTGAAAACAAGAATCCAAAAACGTTTTGATTATTGAATAGATTCTCACTTTCGTGGGAATGACATTTCGTTTTTTTTAGCTTTTTAGAGCGAACTTATAATATCAATTGAATTTTGAGATTGTTTAGAAGTTATTTCTCTGTTTCAACTGCTACTTGATCAAATGGAATATCCGAAAGCTCTATTTTGGGATATTTCTCTTTGAAATAGTTTAACGACCATTCGCTAGTCAAGAGTAAAACATTTCTTTCCGAAGAATCATTTGCTAACGCTGCACCGGCGGGGAGTACAATCTTTCCCAATTCATTTTCATCAAGTGAAGGGCTAAGCCATCTGAGCACTTTCCAGTTGGTCTGTTCTAGTCTTGATTCAGCACCATACTCACTTTCCAATCTATATTGAACAACTTCAAATTGAAGCGGACCAACAGCGCCAAGAAGAGGAATTTTTTGCCCTGAATTTTTTAAATAGAATGCTTGAATTACACCTTCCTGCAAAAGCTGATCAAGACCATCGCGAAATTTTTTATAGTTGGATGGGTTGGGATTATTCATGAAGACAAAATGTTCTGGTGCGAACTTCGGAATTTCATGATAAACCACATCAGGATTTTCAGTTATCGTATCGCCTATACCAAAATTTGAATTGCCTACAAAGCCTACAATGTCTCCCGGATAAGCCTCATCGACTGTTTCTCTATCCTGTCCGAATAATTTTTGCGAGTTTGAAAGACGCAGTTTCTTACCGCTAGCAGTATGAGTTGCCTGCATGTCTCGTGTAAATTTACCGGAACAGACTCTTAAGAAAGCAATTCTGTCTCTATGTTTCGGATCCATGTTTGCCTGGATCTTAAAAATAAATCCGGAAAAAAACTCATCGTCAGGAATAACAATTCCGGCTGAACTATTTCTCGGTGCCGGTGGAATTGCATAATTCAAAAATCCATCGAGGAGAAGCTGAACTCCGAAATTGTTGGCTGCACTTCCGAAGAAGACAGGAGTAAGAGTACCTTCTATTACAGATTGAGAATCGAATTGTTCGCCGGCAGTATTGAGCATTTCAATTTCTTCTAAAAGGGTTTTATAATTTTCTTCGCTCAATTTTTCCTTTACTAAAGGATCAGTTAAGTCATGAACTGAAACAGGAGCCATATACTGTCCGCCGGTAGTCTTTTCGAAAAAGTGAATTTCTTTTGACAGCCGGTCGTAAACTCCTTTAAAGTCTATTCCGGTTCCCAGCGGATAATTCATCGGATAAGCACCAATACCGAGCACATTTTCAATCTCATCGATTAAGGCAAGCGGATCCATCGTCGGTCTATCGAGTTTATTAATAAAAGTAAAAATCGGGATTGATCTTTTCCTGCAGACCTCAAATAATTTTTTAGTTTGGGTTTCAATGCCTTTTGCAGCGTCAATAACCATCACAACCGCGTCCACAGCGGTTAAAACACGGTAGGTATCCTCGGAAAAATCCTGGTGTCCCGGGGTATCGAGCAAATTTATTTTATATCCCTTGTAATCAAACTGCAAGACTGTTGAAGTAATTGAGATGCCTCGTTTCTTTTCAAGTTCCATCCAGTCTGAAGTTGTGGCACGTTGATTCTTTCTAGCAGTAACGGAACCGGCTAAGTGAACGGCTCCTCCATAAAGCAGAAACTTTTCTGTTAATGTTGTTTTACCTGCATCTGGGTGGGAGATGATTGCAAAAGTCCTTCGTCTGTTTATTTCTTTTAAATTACTCATTTGGTAAAATTCTTTATTGTTAAAAATTAGGATTAAATTATGGTAAAGATATTGAGGCGAAGAATAGCTAATGGAAGAGTTCGATTGCAAGCGATACAGTTCTATCGAAAAGTAAATTGTTAGAAAGTTTTGCTTTGTACATTCTTTTTTTGTTCTATTAAATTATTTTAGTTATGTAAAATTAATCAATTTATCTTATCCGGCAAAATGGATTCATTTATACTTACATGGAAGTAGATTCAGCTTATAAAGAAGCATTAGATTATGCGAAGAATCATTATGAAAACTTTCCCGTAGTTTCAGTACTGGTTCCGAAACATTTGCGGAAGCATGTTGCAATTATTTATTGGTTTGCACGCACGGCAGATGACATTGCCGACGAGGGTTCTCTTTCTTCTGATGAAAGAATAAAAATGTTGGATAAATTTGAAAACCGTCTCTTGGAATTATTGAAAGGAAATTTTACTTCTTCATTTGAATTAGCACTTTACACAACAATAAAAGTAAAAAATCTATCAAGCGATCATTTTTATAGCCTTCTTAAAGCATTTAAACAAGATGTAGTAAAAAAAAGGTACGAAAATTTTTATGCACTTCTTGGTTACTGTCAGAATTCTGCAAATCCGGTCGGGAGACTGATTTTAGAATTAAATGAAATTAGAAAGAGCGAGGCATTCGAGTTTTCTGATAAAATTTGTACGGCTCTTCAGCTTACAAATTTCTGGCAGGATTCGGCGATTGATTTTGCTAAGGGAAGAATTTATTACCCGGAAGATGAAATGCAAAATTTCGGTGTCATTGAAAAAATGTTTGAGTTAAAAGAAAATAATCTTAATTTAAAGGCGCTTGTTAAGCATAATGTTGAAAGGACTGAAAAACTCTTTAACGAAGGAAACAAGCTGCTTGAGTATTTGAATGGTCGTCTAAAGTATGAAATCAAATGGACTATACTTGGCGGTAGATCAATATTAAAGCAAATAGAAAAAAATAATTACAATGTGCTTCAGCAAAGACCGGCACTTACGAAAAAGGATTTTTTTATTTTACTTTTAAAATCATTTTTAAAATGATGGTTGAAACGGCAAAAGATATAGCCAAGAACAGCAAGAGCAGCTTCTATTATGCATTTAATCTGCTTCCAAACGAAAAACGCGATGCCATGAATACGGTTTATGCTTTTTGCCGCCAGACTGACGATATTGTTGACCAGGATAATCTTTCGGATGATATAAAATTCGACAAACTTCACAAATGGACTGCTGAACTTCAACGTGCACTTAAAGGTTATTCAGAATATCCGCTTCTGAACAAACTTGGCAAAACAATTTCCCAATTCAATATTCCTCTTGAGCCTTTCTTCGAGCTTCTGAAAGGGATGGAGATGGACCTTCAGAAAAAAAGATATTTAACTTTTGAAGACCTAAAGCTTTACTGCTACCGGGTTGCTTCGACGGTTGGTTTAATGTGCATTGAAATATTTGGATACAAACATAAATCGGCAAAAGATTTTGCAGTCGATTTAGGAATCGCACTACAGCTGACAAATATTTTACGCGACGTAAAAAAGGATTCTGAAAATGGAAGAATTTATTTACCGCAGAAGGAGCTTGCAATATTTAATTATACTGAAAACGAGATTTTGACTCAAACTTATAATGATAATTTTAAAGAGCTGATGAAGTACCAGGCAAATCGTGCGGAAATGTTTTTTGAGCGTGCTACGCATAATCTAAATCTAGATGACAAATATGCTATGTTTGCTGCCAGGGCGATGCAGCATATTTATCACAAAGTACTTGAGAAAATTATAGAAGCAGATTTTGATATATATAATAAAAATATCAAAGTATCGAAGATAGAAAAAGTGGGAATCTCACTTGGTGTGTGGGCAAAATACAGCTTAGTTTATTGATGAAAAAATGCATCGTGATCGGCGGGGGATTAGCCGGTTTAACAGCAGCAGCCTACCTTGCAGATTCAGGTTTTTTAGTTGAAGTAATTGAAGCATCGCCAAAGCTTGGCGGGCGCGCTTATTCTTTTAAAGATAATCAAACCGGCAGCATTGTCGATAATGGTCAGCATATTATGATGGGCTGTTACCGTGAGACATTAAAATATTTCAAACTAATTGGCGCTGATGAAAATCTAATCTATCAAAAAAGATTGAAGGTAAACTTTCTAAAAGAAAATTTTCAAATATTTACTTTAACAACCTTGCCGCTTCCTTATCCTTTTAATCTTCTTTCTGCACTTCTAAGATATAATGTTCTTTCAATTTCCGAAAGAGTAATCTTTCTTAAATTTTTTTTAAAGCTTCCGTTTGTCTCCCTAAAAAGCCTGCAAAATCTTTCTGTTTATGACTGGCTGGTTAGAGAAAATCAAAATAAAAGAATAAGAAAAGCATTTTGGGAGATACTCGCAGTCGGAGCTTTGAATAGTAACATCAAAAAAGCTTCAGCATCTTCGTTTGCATTTATTTTGAGGGAAATTTTTTTAGCCGGAAGCAAAGCTTCAACCATAATTATTCCGCGGCTTGGTTTGTCTGAAACATATTGCCAAGATTCTGTGAGATTTTTAGCGAGCAAAGGAGGAAAAGTAACTTTGTTGGAATCAATCGAAAGATTCAACATTAAAGACAACAGAGTTACCGGATTGGAAACTTCAAAACGAAAAATAACCGACTTTGATTTTGTAATTTCTGCGGTTCCAAATTTCTCTTTAGAAAAAATATTACCTGAGATAGATTTCACTGATAGATTGAAGTTGAATTATTCCTCTATTATTTCAATCCATCTTTGGCTGAAGGATAATTTTTTCAAAGAAAATTTTTATGGATTGATAGATTCTCCGGTACACTGGATCTTCAATCATAAGGATCATATTACACTTGTAATAAGCGATGCGAATGAACTGGCAGAAAAATCCAAAGATGAATTATTTAACTTAGCCGTTTATGAATTGGAGAAGTTTACGAAGATTAAAAAGGAAAAAATCATTTCTTACAAAATTATAAAAGAGAAGAGAGCGACATTTGTTCCTTCCAATGATATTATTTCGTTTCGTCCTAAATCTGAAACAAAGTTTAAAAATTTATTTCTTGCCGGTGATTGGATCGATACCGGATTACCTTCAACAATTGAGAGCGCTGTTAAAAGCGGGAGGATTGCGTCAGAGTCCGTAATCCTTTCTGCTAAGTCAAAATAGATTTTCTAAAAACTGAAACGGAAAATATTTTTTGATTAAATCATCAACATTGAAGACAACACATTTTTAACTCTAAATTTTCTCGAAATGGTTAAGGTATCTTCTAAATAACCATATTTCAGCCGAATCTACAATTTTTATTGTTGTTAATAAAATCAATTTTTCATGATAATTTCGTTGACAGTTACAATCGTTGTAATTAAATTCTACAAGACAAAATAAAATATTTTGAACCAACGGCTAAAAGCTGAGAAGTTCAAGAAGGAGGTAACCTCAAAAAAAAATAAATTCAATAGGGAAATGGAACAGTTCCATTCTCGTAGAAACAATTATCTAACTAATTAACTAATTTAATAACAATTATAGTAGAGGGGATCAAAATGGTAAATGATCATTTGACTCTCACCGATACGGCGAAATTATTACTCCACGATAAGGAGTATGACCTATCCACTTTTACCGGTTCTGAAGGTGAAGTGGGTATAGATATAACTCAATTGAGAAGCAAAACCGGGGCGATCACCATTGACAGCGGTTATGGTAATACAGGCTCATGCATGAGCGAAATAACCTTTATCGACGGTGAAAAAGGAATACTGCGCTACCGCGGCTATCCGATTGAGGAACTGGCTAAAAATTCAAATTTCATTGAAGTCAGTTTTCTTTTAATTTTCGGACATCTTCCCAGCAAAGCCGAGTTGGAAAGATTCCATTTCAATTTAACACATCACAGTCTTATTCATGAAGAAATGAAAAAATTCTACGAAGGATTTCCGAGCACTGCTCATCCGATGGGAATTTTATCTTCGATGGTTAGTTCGCTATCTGCATTTTACCCTGAAGCAGGATATAACGCTGATGTCGAGTTAAACATAACAAGACTGTTGGCAAAGCTAAAAACCATTGCGGCGTTTTCGTACAAAAAGTCCATTGGACAACCTTACGTTTATCCGCGAAATGATTTAAGCTACGCCGGCGATATGCTGCACATGATGTTCGCTGTTCCATCTGAAGATTATGAAGTTCCAAAAGTAGTTGAAGAAGCCTTGGATCTTCTTTTAATTCTTCATGCTGATCACGAGCAAAACTGCAGTACTTCCACTGTTAGAATGGTTGGAAGCAGCGAAGCTAATTTGTTTGCTTCAATTTCGGCTGGCATCTGCGCTCTTTGGGGACCGTTACACGGCGGCGCCAATCAGCAAGTTATTGAGATGCTTGAAAAAATAAAAGCAGACGGAAGCGATTATAAAAAATATATCAACTTGGCAAAGGATAAAGAATCAAAATTCAAATTGATGGGATTCGGACATCGTGTCTATAAGAATTTTGATCCCCGCGCCCAAATTTTGAAAGCTTCTGCTGACAAAGTTCTAAACCAGCTTGGAGTAAACGATCCGTTACTGGACATTGCAAAGAATCTTGAAGAGATCGCTCTGAAAGATCCTTTCTTTATCGAGAGGAAACTTTATCCAAACGTTGATTTCTACAGTGGTATTATCTATCGTGCTATCGGAATACCGACCAATATGTTCACAGTAATGTTTGCATTGGGACGCTTGCCCGGATGGATCGCTCATTGGAAAGAAATGAGAGAAACTCCCGGCGTAAGGATTTACAGACCAAGACAAATTTATACTGGCGAAACTAAACGTTCGTATGTTCCATTAGAAAAAAGATAATTAAAGAAGTATTCTTCTGACTCTTATCTGCGTGCAACCTGAGTTTAAAAAAACGAGGATTGCACGCTTTTTATTTTTGAAACTTCGCATAGAATATTATTTTTGTCAATTAAAAAAAATGATTGATGAACGAAAAAGCTGCCGACTATATTTCAATGCTTAATCTGGTTCCTCATCCGGAAGGAGGTTATTTTAAGGAAGTCTATCGATCAGAAGAAAAATTAAGTAAAGATAGTCTTCCAGAAAGATATAATAGTGCCAGATCGATTTCTACTTCAATATATTTTTTACTTGAAGGCGAGCAGGTTTCGATGTTTCATAAAATAAGATCTGACGAAACCTGGCATTTTTATGATGGGAGTGTGGTCAAAATTTATATACTTGCGAATGATGGTCAAATATCAGAAATTTTGCTCGGAAAAAATTTGGAAGATATGGAATTTCATCAGGTAACAATCAAAAGAAACAGCTGGTTTGGAGCCGAAGTTTTAGACAAGAATTCATATGCACTTTTAGGTTGTACCGTTGCCCCAGGGTTTGATTACGATGATTTTGAATTAGGGAACCGCGATCTTCTTTTAAGCTTGTACCCGCACCATGAAAAAATAATTAGAAAGTTTACAAAATCTATCGGCTGATTTGCTACTTCGTTTAATGTTTGTTGGTGGTCGATTAGGCTAAAATTTATGTATTATTTAGCAGATAATTTTTCGTAGATTATAAATTGATTCACGCTGTTAAAGATTATATATTTAGCCGGTTTTTATTTATAGTTTTTGTCAACAATCATTGGAGGATTTGAATAGTTATTTTTTACTTTAACTTTTGTTAATAATAATTCCAACAAGGAATCCTTATTAGTTCGAATAAAACAAAATTGATCTGGGAAATTTTCCGTGCTCTAATAACCGGGGCTATTATCTTTTATGCTTCGATTAATTTCGGTTTCCTTTCCCCATACGAATCCCAAATTACTCCTTCAATTTGGATTGATGTCTTTTATAAATATTACAGGCATCTTGATGAGTTATCTCAGAATCCAAGTAATGTGCAAGAGAATAATTCAAGTGAACAGCACTTAATCAAGTCTATCAAAATACCGCTTATTCCGGCTGCAGATTCTACAAAGAAAAATATCGAGCTAGGAAAAACGCCAAATTTAATTCCGATAGATTCACTTAAAAAAGATTCGTTAAGAACTTCACTCGATACTCTAAAAGTTGATTCCTTAAAAGCTGCATTAGATACTGTTAAGGTAGACTCAATGGCGATTGATTCTACAGCACGTTTGAAGTATTTCCATTATAAAAGAACGGACCTTCCTTATGTAACACTTAGCCTCCAAAAACATTCAAGCTTCTTTGCCCAGCCAACGCAAGGGACAACAAGAACAGTTACAATTGACTCAACGGGGAACTATGTGGAAATACATGAAGTTGTTGCAGGCGAAAAACCAAAAATTTTGTTGAGGTTACCAATTGATCAATACCTAAAACTTCAACTTGCCTTAAATGAACAAAAGGATTGGAATACGCTAATAGGCGGTTACCAAATTAAGAGTAATAAAAAAGAGCTGGGAGAGTTGATTAAAGATATTACTAATTTGGAAATACCACTGCCGAGCGTTGGAGTGTTAAGTATTTTTGGAAAGCCGAAAATCAGTTTAAGGATTGGCGGTGCAGTTGATATACATGGCGCATGGCGCAGTCAAACTACTGAAGGTGTTACTACCTCTCAGTTAGGAAATACACAGAGTGAACCGGATTTCCAACAGCAAGTTCAAATAAATGTTGATGGAACTATTGGCGATAAATTAAATATAAATGCGGATTGGAATACCGAGCGCACCTTCGAATATCAGAACCAGCTTCACATTAAATATACCGGCTATGAAGATGAAATTGTTCAGAGTGTAGAAGCCGGAAACGTTTCTTTGCAAGGTTCGCCGCTCGTCGGAAGCAGCGATGCACTATTCGGTATAAAAGCAGAGATGAAGCTTGGTCCGTTAACTCTTACAACATTAGCAAGCCAGAAGAAAGGCGAGACAAAGGAAGTGGCTGTTAACAGCGGTTCAACTTCACAAAATTTTTCTATTCGCGCTTACAGCTATGCTACTAATAATTATTTCCTTGATACTACTTATGCAAGTACCTATCCTGATTATAATTTTTTCCAAAATCATTATGGGCATTCTATTGCAATTCTTAATCAGAATAATTTATTCTGGACAGTTAAGGATATTCAAGTTTGGAAATCTGTAAATACGATTACGGTTGATCAATCTAAAGAGAGATTTGTAAATGCGTATATGCATCTTCCTCCATTGACAAAAGCAACCAGCCCAAATTTGGTATATAATGACAGCCTTCGGCAGCAAATTAATAATCCAACTCCTGGCTTAGAATACTCCGGACGTTTCGTAATGCTTCAGAATGGTGTTGACTATACCGTTCATCCTGAAACCGGCTACATTACTTTCAATACTCAAATTCAAGATCAAGATGCTATTGCTGTTGCATTTAGAATTGAAGGACCGACTAGTAATGCTGATGATGATAGATATTATGGAGAGTTTGTAAATGCCGGCAATACTGATTCAACCGTTACAAATCAAACGCTTGTTCTTAAGCTGGTAAAACCGGATAATTTAAAACCCGGCGGCGCATATACTGATGCATGGAGATTATTATTAAAAAATATTTATCCGCTTGGTGGTACACAAATAAATCAGCAAGGATTCAAATTAGATATTAAATACGATCCGCCAGTTGGCGATCCGGTTAATGTACTTACTGCCGATAACGGTAAGCAGATTCAATTGCTTAATGCTTTTGGTCTCGATTTGTACGATAACAGCGGAAATCCAAATCCAGATGGCAATTTTGATTGGCGTCCGCAATATACAATTCTGCCTGATGTTGGTGAAATTATATTCCCGAATCTTGAACCCTTCGGGCAAAATCTTCCAACTAACATTCCTGATTCTTTGGCATATCAATCAATTTATGATACTTTAAACTATGCCGCACAGCAGGATAAACTCCACGATAGATGGGAAATTGACGGACAATATTCCGGTCAATCTTCCTCAACATATAACATCGGATTTAATGTTGTTGAAAATTCTGTAAAAGTTATTTTAAACGGCAGGGAACTTGTAAATGGTGTGGACTATTCGGTGGATTATAATGTCGGGCAAGTTACAATCTTAAATAGGGATGCTCTTGTTCCCGGCGCAAACTTGAAAATAACTTACGAACAGAATGATTTGTTTTCTTTGGCATCTAAAACATTGCTGGGTGCGCGAGGCATTTTTAATATTTCCGATAGAACAAAGTTAGGCTTTTCGATATTAAATCTTAATCAGCAGACTTTGAATGATAAAGTAAGAATCGGTGAAGAACCGATGAGCAATACAATAATGGGAGTTGATTTCAATACCAGTGCTGACCTTCCATTCCTGACAAATGCTCTGGACCATATCATTTCCACAAAGCAGATGTCAAGTATTTCTTTAGCCGGTGAATATGCTCGAATGAACCCGGATCCCAATACAATGAAGAGCACGATATCGGATGATCAGGGGCAGAGTATTGCATACATAGATGACTTTGAAGGAGCTAAAAAAATAATTCCGATTGGAGTATCATACGGTGGCTGGAAAGATTTAAGTCCGCCGGATTCTCTTGAGCTTCTTCCCGGGCTTACACCAGCTGAAAAGATGCGATATAAAGCAATGGCATGGTGGTACTCTATTACTCCGTCGGATGTCCAGGCTCAGTATATCTGGCCTAAAAGATCTGTTACTCAGCAAAACCAGGTGCCTGTAATGGATTTTGTTTTTGATCCGGATACGCCGGGAACTTATAATTGGAATCCGGTAGATCTCAAGAAAAGTTCCGACTCAAGTTGGGGTGGAATGATGAAGTATCTTTCAAGTGGAGCAAATAACCTTCAATCTCAAAATATACAATATATTGAGTTTTGGCTACAGGCAGATCCAAATACTCCAGTGCCGCCGAATGCAAATCTTTATATTGATCTGGGTAGAATAAGCGAAGAGGTTATTCCCGGCGATGAGTATGAAACTGAGGACCGGAACAATAACGGTGTTGTTGATGCAAACGAAGACACGGGTATTGATACCATGTTTGATGCACAGGAAAGACAATACTGCAAAGAACGTGGTTATTACACCCAAAATAAACCAGACCCAAGTAACGATGATTTTGCTCTTCCTCTAACGGCAAATCCGGATCCGTTTGCGTATTTCCATGCGAATGGAACGGAAGGAAATGCTGCAAACATAGATTTAGGTAGAATACCTGATACGGGTGATTTAAATTTGAACGGCAAAATAGACCTTGTTAACAGTTACTTTAGATATACAATACCGATTGATTCAAATGAGGCAAAAAAAGAAAACCTGATTGCCGGTGAAAGCGATAATCAATATCATTGGTTCTTATATAGAATTCCTCTCCAAAATTTTACAAACCAAATCGGGAATCCTACTTTAACTGATATTGAATATATTAGAGTATTCGTTCAGGGAGTCAGTCAGATGGTTCATGTACGATTTGCCGAATTTGATTTAGTTGGAAATCAATGGCAGCAGGCATTACCTTATGATACCGTTATGTCAGTTTCCGTAGTAAACCTTGAAGATAATCCTGATTATTATATGCCTCCCGGCTTAACAAGAGAGTTAGACAGAACTCAGACCACAACTACTGTTTATAAGAACGAGCAGTCAATGGATCTGATTGTAAAAGGATTGGAACCTGATTCATCAAGAGAAGCTGTGGATTATTTATACCGTCCTCTTGACGTCTTTAATTATAAGCAAATGAAAATGTTTATACATGGAGATGAAACAGGTGCCAACATAGCCAATTATGATACATCAAAAGGAACTTACACTGCTCAGGTTTATTTTAGGTTTGGCTCTGATACAAATAACTTTTATGAATACAGGCAGCCTATAAAACCTGGATGGAGGGATATTACAATAGATTTTAGCAAGCTTACAGCAATTAAGCAGCAAGCTGATTCGTCTTCACTTAAAACCACTTATAGAGTTCCTGTTGAAGGTCTGCCCGGTAACTATTACGGGGTTAGAGGGAATCCCTCTCTTACTGCGATAAAATATTTTACTGTAGGCATTATTAATGTTTCAAGAAGTTTGTTTAAAGATCCGCAAACTCTTAGCGGAGATATTTGGGTTGATGAACTTAGAGTTATTGGTGCTGATAACCATCCCGGTTCAGCATATACATTATCTACTTCGATTAAACTGGCTGATTTAATGAACATAAACTTTAATTTGAGTCATACCGATCCTTACTTCCATGGATTGTCCGATAGGTTCGGATCAAGAGTAGATTCTAAAAATTGGAGTTTATCTGCTGATATTGACCTTTTAAAATTACTTCCAATACCTTTACCCGGAAGTTCGCTTAGACTTAGTTATTCGCATTCAGAATCTATCGGCAAACCTCTTTATATGCCCGGGACTGATATTCTCGTCAGTCAGGCAGCAGATGCTGCTTCACGAGATACGTTGCATACTCCCGGCAAATTAACTGCTGCGCAGATACTTTCTAATTCACAAACAATAAGTACTTCGGATAGCTGGGCTGCTTCCAATATCGCAATAAAAATACCTTCGGATAGTTGGCTGATAAAAGATACTTTCAATGCTGTTACTTTAGGTTTTAACTATAATAAAACTTTCAGCCGCAATCCAACAACTATTTCTAGCAAGATGTGGGTGTGGAATGCAAATATGAATTATAACGTTAACTTCAGCCAGAATAACTTTTTCTATCCTGCAAAAATCCCGGTTATTGGAAGTATTCTAGGTTTACTTTCGGATTATAAGAATTTAAGAATATTTTATTCTCCTCAGTCCTTCGCTTTTAACATGTCAGCTAGCAGGAACCGATCTGTTACTGTGAACAGGCAAATTGATAATTCTGCAACCGCTCCGATTTACAATCATGATTTTACCACCACAAGAGGTTTCAATTTTTCATGGATGCTTACTGACGGTGGATTATTAAATCTTTCTACTTCTTATAATGTTAATATTAATTCTTCTCTCGCATATTTGGAAGCTGATTCTACCGGCATTCCTTATTCCGAAAGCAGCGTGTGGCGTCAAATATTCCGTGGAGCTTTTTTCGGGAGAGATTATCAATATACCCAAAATGTTGATGTAAGAACTAATCCCAGACTTCCAAGTCTGTGGGATATCGATAAGTATTTTAACTTAAGTGCGGGTTATACTGTTTCATATCAATGGAGCAATAATTTTAGTCAAAAAAATGCACAAGGGCTAGATGCAGGAAGATCGGCAGGTTTTTCAAGCAGGACATCCTTAGGCTTAAGACTTTCTCTTAAATCTTTGATGGCACCTTTATTTGCTGAGAAGCCAGAATTTAGACAGACGCCAAATTTCCCTGGAGAGACTAATAACCGTGAAAGAAATTTTAATGCGGCTCCGGGAAATCAAAATCCGAATCTCAAGAATTCCGAAGCCCAACTGAATGACAGCACCAGAGTACGTGATTCATTAGCTGCTATATCTAAAAAGAAATTTCATATTAGCGATGCGATATTATTCTTGAAATCTTTTGCACGTATCATCTTATTTGATTACGATAATATTAGTATTAATTTCTCGAATGACAACAGTGTTTCAAAAGGCAGCTTATTAGCCTCCGGTACAGGTTTTGGTAATTTCTGGAATGTTTTTTATAGTCAGAATGCCGGACCTTCTAGGCTATTTATGCTTGGGCTAAGTTCTGATGTGGGAAAGCGTACTCCGGATTTAAGCAGTTTGAACGATGTATTTTCGCAAAAGAATAATCTTGATATTCAAACATCACGACCTCTTTGGGAAGGTGCAAGAATTGATCTTGATTGGAAAGTAGGCTGGTCTTTAAATAAAAATGTTACGTTGCAGTCAGATCAGTTTGGTAATACAAGCAATTTGTATGCACCGCAGTCTACAGGTTCTATAAGCAGATCATTTCTTACTCTGCCGCCAGTTCTTATGTTCAGCGTATTTAAGAGTAGTATAAAAAGAGTAAATGAACTTTATAATCCGAATGCACCCGACCCTGCATCCAGTCTTTCAAATGCATTTGTTCAAGGTTTTGAAACTCTTCCGTGGCTTTCTCGACTAGGTTTTCTACAGAATTTCGCAAATTTAATTCCGCGTCCTAACTGGTCTATAAACTGGGATGGTCTTGAAAAATATTTTCCATTCAAATCATTTGCAGAAAGAGCGTCATTACAGCATGCATATTCTTCAACATTTACAGAAGGGTGGTATATTTCTCCAGACGGAAAACAGGTAGTTCAATCTGAAAGAATTGATTACGGATTTAGTCCTCTAGTCGGATTGAATCTTACGTTTGCAAAGTTTTGGAATGGCAACATGAGTGGAAGTTTAAAATATTCAACCCATGATACTTATGATCTTGGAGTCTCTACACAGAATATTACCGAGTCTTATTCGCAGGACATAGGTATTTCTGCTAGCTATACAAAGAGCGGTTTCGAACTTCCCTTATTTGGTATTTCGTTAAAGAATGATATTGAGTTTACATTCTCATATACAAGCAGCCAAACTTCAACTATTATATACAATATGGGAAGTGATTTTAAGGAAGGCGGCACTCCGCAGGATGGAACAAACAGAGTTACAATTGAACCAAGAATTAAATATACAATGAGTTCAAAGGTTACTTTGGCTATCTTCTTTACAAGATCCACAATTCAACCTGTTGGTGCATCAAGAATACCTCCGACGACAACCAACGAAGCAGGTTTGGATGTACATATTTCAATTCAATGATAATTTTATTTTTTATCACATAAATTTTAATCCAGGTGAATATACCAGGAGAAGAAATTATATTTGTTTTCAGAAAAAGGTAAAGGAAAGAATTCATGACAGGTAAAAAAATACTCTGGGTAGATGATGAGATAGAGCTGCTAAGGTCGCATATTATTTTTCTTTCGGAAAAAGGATATCTCGTAGATACGGTAACTAACGGTGAAGATGCTGTCTCTTTAGTTAAAGAAAAGGATTATGATCTGATTTTCCTTGATGAAATGATGCCAGGATTAGGCGGACTTGAAACGCTTGCCCGTATAAAAGATATCGACCAAAATCTTCCTGTTGTAATGATTACCAAGAGTGAAGAAGAAACTTTGATGAATGAAGCTATCGGTGTTAAGATTACCGACTACCTAACAAAACCCGTAAATCCCAGCCAGGTATTTCTTGTATGCAAAAAAATTCTCGAAGGTAAAAAGATAACCCAACAATATGCTGCGAAAGATTATCTGCAGGACTTCAAAGAGATTGCACATGCGTTTATGAACGATATGGATTTCGGCGAATGGCTTGAAATATATTTGAAGCTGGTTAATTGGGATATTGAACTTGATAATCATCCTGAAATAGATTTGAGGCAGACGCTTAATGATCAGAAAAAAGAAGGCAATAAAGAATTTTCAAAATTCGTCGAAAGAAATTATAAGAATTGGACTAATTCTTTAGGAGACAACTACACACCAACGCTTACACCTGAAGTAACTTCTAAATATGTTTTGCCATTGCTTGACGATGAAAAAGCATCTGTCTTTTATTTTGTTATTGATTGTCTTCGTCTCGATCAGTGGCTGGTAATGGAAAAGCTGTTAACTGACTACTTTAAAATTGAAAAAGATTATTATTATGCTATTCTTCCCACAGCTACGCCGTATGCCCGTAATTCGCTCTTCAGCGGCTTGTTTCCATCGGAAATAGAAAAATATTATCCTCAGCTTTGGAGCTCAGGAGACGATGATGAAAACAGTATGAATAAATATGAAAAAGAATTGCTGCAATTTCTTTTAGACCGAAAAAAGATCAAGCTAAGAAACGAATTGAAATATATAAAGATTATAGATCCCGAAGTCGGAAGAAATTTTGAGCAGAATATTTTGTCATATCAAAATACTCATCTTACTGCAGTGGTAGTAAATTTTCTTGATATGATTGCTCACGGAAGATCTGATTCGGACTTGCTTAAGGAAATTGCACCTGATGAACCGGCATATAGATCTTTAACAAACACCTGGTTTACTCACTCATCACTCTTCGCAACTTTCAAGGCTCTTGCGAATGTTAAAAATGCCAAGATTGTAATTACCACTGACCACGGAAGTATTCGCTCTCTTAGAGGCGCAAAAGTTTTAGGCGACCGCGAAGCTTCTTCAAATCTTAGATTTAAATTCGGAAGAAACTTAAAAGTAGATGATAAACATGCAATCTATATTAAAAGTCCTGAAGAATACAAGCTTCCTAAACGCGGGGTAACGATTAATTATATCATTGCTAAAGAAGATTTTTATTTTGTTTATCCAACTGATTATCATAAGTATCTCACTTATTACAAAGATACTTTCCAGCATGGCGGAATATCGATGGAAGAAATGATTTTACCTGTAATAACTATGGAACCAAAATAATAGTGGAATTTCCTATTCAACAAAGAATTTTTTCTGAAGAAGAAACTACTGAGCTTGCAAAAAGGTTCTCGAAAAAAGTTTTTTCTGGTGAAGTGATAATTCTTAATGGAAATCTCGGAGCCGGAAAAACATTTTTTATCAGAAGTCTCTTAAAGAATTTTGGGATTGAAAATGTCAGCAGCCCGACATTCGCAATTGTTAATGAATACAACGGTAAGTTTAAATTTTATCACTTTGATTTTTACCGGATTAAAAATTCTGCTGAACTTTTTGATATCGGTTTTAACGATTATCTGAATGACTCAGATGCCGTAACTTTAATTGAATGGGGAGAATTGCTGCCGGAAGTTTTACCCCATAAAAGATTGGAAATCCGTATTAATATTTTAGACGATAATTCACGAGAATTTATTTTTGACGAACATGCTTGAAGAAAAACCAATATTATCAATTGAAACCTCCGGCAGTCTTTGCGGGGTATGCGCTTATTTCAACGAAGTAAAATATTTTGAAGCTGCTGCTCATCTTAAAAACTCACACGCTGAAAAATTGTTCGAATTAATCGATTTTGTTATTAAAGCATCTGAGGTTGCTATAAAAGATTTTGCTGCGGTCTCAGTTTCTTCTGGCCCCGGTTCATTTACCGGGCTCCGCATAGGAATGTCAGCTGCAAAAGGAATTGCGTTCGGCTCTGCATTGCCAATAATTCCGGTTCCAACTTTTGAAGCTTTAGCATTTCAGATTGCCAGCTTTTTACCAGCCGGAACAGATTTTATTATTGCCAATAAAGTAAATATTGAAGAAATTTATTTCGCAAAATTTCGCACATGCTCTCCGGAGGAAGCTTCGATAAAGCAAGGTTTGATAGACAAATCTAATAATTATATATTTGTAGAGAATTTGAAAATTGTTAACCGTACTGAATACCAAGTATTAAAAAAAGGCTGCCTGGTATTTGGTAATGTTGAAACTGAACCCCGGCAACAAATGAAATCAGATAAAGCTAATATAGAAGCTCCTTCTGCATTATTTGTTTCCCGGTGGAGTAAATTCTTTGGGAATGATTTGGCAACAAAGAATTACGATTATCTCGAACCAAATTATCTAAAAAATTTTATTGTAAAGGAAAGAAAAAATGATTAAAAAGGCTTTATTATTAGTAGTATTCTTTTCTTTAGCTGTTGCCGCACAAGCAATTGGACCTATTGTTACTATACCACAAATTAATTTCGATTATACTCATGTTCCTCAAGATTCATCTTTTGAACATACTTATTGGGTTTATAACGGCGGCGGCGGTGTACTTAAACTTGGGGAAGTAAATACTTCGTGCAAATGTATTACGGCTAGTATTGACAAACACACTTTGACACCTACTGACTCTGCAAGACTCGATGTAACATATGTGAACACAAAAGGATCAATGAATACGGATAATTATGTTTCTATTCAAACCAATGATGAAAATAATCCGAATGTAAGAATTTATATAACACGAAAAATTCCAACTAATGCACCGACTTTATCTTCAATGCCGAGCGATTCGATAGGCGGACCTTCTTCTGCTCCAGTTATTTATTTCCCTGTAACCCAACACAACTTCGGAGTGATGAAGCAGGGTGATATTGTCGCATATACTTTTAAGTTTTATAATAAAGGGAATTCTGTATTGAGGATTAGAGATATCCAAACCTCCTGCGGATGCACTGCGGCAGTTGTGAAAGACAAAAATATAGCTCCCGGAAAAGAAGGTGAGCTTAGGGTTCAATTCGATTCAACGGGAAAAATCGGAAAGCTGGTAAGGCAGGTTACAGTTATGTCTAACGATCCGAAGAATATTTATGAGCAATTAAAGATTTATGCCGACGTGCATGAGCAAAAGTAGAAAGAGAAATTAAATGGCTTGGTTTAAAAGATCTAAAGAAAATATTTCTCCGGATTCACAAAAAAAAGACTTACCGGACGGCTTGTGGGAAAAGTGCCCTGGATGCGGTGAGATAATCCACAAAAAACAACTTGAATCAAATCTCTGGACATGCATGAAATGCAACTATCACTTTAGGATTGGCAGTCAGGAGTATATTGATATTCTTCTAGATAAAGGAAGTTTCAAGGAGATGGATAAAAAGATGCGGTCAGCTGATCCGCTAAAGTTTGAAGATACAAAAAAATATGCCGATAGGATTCAGGAAACAATCAAGAAACTTGGTTTGAATGATGCTGTTAAAACAGGTACCGGCAAAATGAACGGGATGGATGTTGCTTTCGGCTGTATGGATTTTAGATTTATCGGCGGAAGCATGGGATCTGTTGTAGGTGAAAAAATTTCCAGATTAATTGATCGTGCCTATAAAAATAAAATTCCTCTGGTAATCATTTCCGCAAGCGGCGGCGCGCGAATGATGGAAGGTGCCTTCTCTTTGATGCAGATGGCGAAAACAAGCTCGCGTCTTGCACGTTTAGCAGAAGCCAAAGTGCCATATATTTCTGTTATGACTGATCCGACAACAGGCGGAACAACTGCCAGCTATGCAATGCTTGGCGATGTTCATATTGCTGAGCCGCAGGCGCTTATCGGCTTTGCCGGACCGAGAGTTATCAAACAGACAATCGGAAAAGATTTGCCTAAAGGATTCCAGAAGTCTGAGTTCCTGATGGAGCAGGGTTTTGTTGATATTATATCATCGAGAAAAGAACTTAAGAACAACATATTTAATGTACTCACCTTGTTAAGCTGAGGAACTTATCAAAACAATTTCTACAGTTAAGGAGATGCAGCGGATCTCCGACAAGCTGAAAGCCGCGGGCAAATCAATCGGACTTGTGCCAACAATGGGGTATCTGCATAAAGGACATCTTTCCCTTATAAAAAAATCTAAATCGAAGTGCAATATTACGGTCGTTTCAATTTTTGTAAATCCTACTCAGTTTGCACCGAATGAAGATTTATCAAAATATCCGCGTGATATTAAACGTGATAAAAAAATTTTAACTGCCGCAGGAGTCGATTATCTTTTTTATCCTGAAGCGGATGAAATTTATCCTTCCGGTTTTCAAACTCATGTTGAAGTAGAAAACATAACAAAAATTCTTGAAGGAGAATTTAGACCAAGCCATTTTCGCGGCGTTACGACCATTGTTGCGATATTGTTTAATGCGGTGATGCCGCACTATGCTTTCTTCGGTCAGAAGGATGCACAGCAAGCAGCAGTGATAAAGCGTATGATGCAAGACCTTAAGATTACTCTAAAATTAATAGTATGCCCAATTGTCCGTGAGAAAGACGGTTTAGCATTAAGTTCCAGAAATGTTTATCTGTCTGAAAAAGAAAGAAAAGATGCACTTGTCTTGAACAAATCTCTTCGCCATGCAGAGCAGCTAGTGAAGGAAGGAGAAAGGGTCGTGAAAAAAATTATTTCAGAGATGAAGAAAATTATTTTTTCCGTTGATACTTCCAATCTTGATTATATTGGAATAGTAAACGCGGAATCTTTTGAACCAGTAAAAACAATTTCTTCTAAAAGCAGTTATTATATTTTAATTGCCTGCAAAATCGGCACAACAAGACTTATCGATAATATTCTATTAAAAATTTAAGTGGAATAGAAAAGAGCATGATTTAATTTCATGCAGACTAAATGATATTTCTTTTAGATATTTGATTTATACCTATCAGAACAAGTCCTCTTTCATACTGATATTTGAATTTAAGGAAGGGAAGTAACCTTTCTGCGTTGCCCCCCGTTATAAAAATTTTTATATCATCGGCTTTCAATTCTGATTTAAGATAATTCAATGCTCGCTCAATCAATCCTATGCTAGAATTTATAACTCCGCTTGCAATTGAAGATACAGTATCTTTGCCGATTAGGCTTTCATATCCCTCAGCATTTCCTTCCGGCAATTGAGCAGTGTTGGATTTTAATGAATCGAACATTAAGCCGATTCCGGGTGCAATCATTCCGCCGATAAATTCCCCAGGATATTGAACAATATTTATTGTCGTTGCGGTTCCAAAATCAATAGAAAGAATGAAAGTTCTTTCATTATAATTTTCAAAATCATTCGAACTCTTGAAAATTGCAAAGGCTCCTTCAGCAGAGCAAACTCTGTCAATGCCGAGTGTCTCGAAAGATTCGTAACTGATTTTCAAATTGAATTTAGAACTCTTATCTATTAAGAAAGGAGTTACGTTAATCGTGTCACTTAAAATTTTAGAAACTTTTTCTGTCTGCTGAGGAACTACCGAAGATATTGCTGCTTGTTCAACTTCTTTTTGCCTCACATAGTTTTTTAATTCCGACAGTTCGTTAAAGTATTTTATTTCGATTAAATCATCATCGTGGAAAAGTCCGGTCTTGATATTAGTATTTCCGATATCGAAAGCTAAAAACATTAAGCTACACTCACGTCGCCGAAATGTATTTTTTCTATTTTACCTCTTACGTTAAGCAGCAAAAATCCGTCTTCATCCAGATCATCAAAAATACCATATCGTGACTTTTCGCCACTTTCGATTAGGATTTTTTCACCAATTAACCTGCAGCGTGCTTTCCAGTCTCTTAATATTTCATCAGGATTAGTTTTTATTTTCTCAAGCATTTCTTCGAAAGTATTAAGAAATTCTGCAAGTAGTTTTTCCCGGTCAATGTTTTCATTTAGTTCTGACTTAAGGGAAGTTGGAGGAATATTGTAGACTCCCTGAAAAACAGACTGATTGACATTTACGCCGATGCCAATTACTAATCTCTCGATCTTACTTCCTTTAGAAGTCGACTCCAATAAAATGCCCGCAATCTTTTTCCCGTTGATCAAAACATCATTTGGCCATTTCAGTTCGGTTTTAAGTTGGAAAAGATTTTCAATTGCTAACGCAACAGATAACGAAGCAGCAAAGTTTATTAGATTAAATTTTTTCGCGTATATTTTTTTACTAGTTAGAAGAATTGAGAAGGTAAGGTTTTGACCTTTAGCGCTGTACCATACCCGGTCTTGTCTTCCACGACCTTTTGTTTGTTTTTCAGCAAGAAGCACTGTTCCATCGGTGCTAAATTTATTTTCTTTATTAAGTAAGAAAGAATTAGTGGAATCTATTTCTTCAGAGTAAATAAAATTTCTGCCGATGAAATCAGTGTTAAGTTTTATATCGAAGCTTTCCAAATTGAACAATTATAACCTCAAATTTTAAGCGAACAAAAATAAATAAAAATTCGTAAATGTGTCAGATAAGATGTCAGATAATTCGTCTTTTTGCCAAACCGGCAGAATGGCTGACAATTGGTAAGTATTAGAATAAATTTGCTATATTCCCTTAATCTCTTAAAATTAAATGAGTTAATTGAAAAATGGGAAATGGCATAATCATTGTTTAATTAAATAAAATTTTTATAAGGAGAATGAAATGACATACGTAAAATTTGGTCCGGTTGGTGATTTTGACACAGTGAATAATATAAATCAAAAGATTCACCGTTTTTTTGGCGAACTTCCGAATTTAGGATTTGAAGTTAATTATCCTTTTAAGCCTAAAGCAGATTATTACAGCGACACTCAGAATTTTTATATTGATCTTGAAGTCCCCGGAATGAAAAAGGAAGACATTAAAATTTCTTTTAAGGATAATGTCTTATCGATCAGCGGCGACAAAAAGGATTATTCAAAAGGAAAGAAAACAGAAGAGATATTGAAAGCCGAAAGGAACTTCGGAACTTTTACCAGAAGCTTTCAGCTTTCCGATGAAATGAATCCGGAACACATCGAAGCTTCATTTGAAGATGGAATTCTTAAGGTAACAATTGCAAAAGCAGTAAAAAAGACTGCTGATGAAAAAGAAATTAAAATAAAATAAATATAATAACAACGGCAGTATTAAGCCGAAAATAAAAAACATGAAGGAGTGAATTATAATGGGAAAAATCATAGGAATAGATTTAGGTACGACAAACTCTTGCGTTGCGGTAATGGAAGGCAACGATCCGGTAGTTATACCTAATTCTGAAGGCGGTAGAACTACTCCGTCGGTTGTTGCTTTTACAAAAACTGGTGAAAGACTTGTTGGTCAACCGGCAAAGCGGCAGGCAATAACTAATCCGAAGAACACAGTCTTTTCAATAAAAAGATTCATGGGACGTGTAATCAATGAAGTGCAGGATGAAAAGACAAAAGTTCCGTACGAAGTAGTTGCAGGAGATAACGGATCTGCACGAGTTAAGATTGGCGACAGGCTTTACTCTCCGCCGGAAATAAGTGCGATGATTCTTCAGAAGATGAAAAAAACCGCTGAAGAATATCTTGGACAGGAAGTTACTGAAGCTGTAATTACTGTTCCGGCATATTTTAACGACTCGCAAAGACAGGCTACCAAAGATGCCGGTGAAATTGCAGGATTAAAAGTTAGAAGAATAATTAACGAGCCTACAGCGGCTGCACTCGCTTACGGTCTCGATAAGAAAACAAGAGACCATATTGTTGCAGTTTATGATTTAGGCGGCGGTACTTTCGATATATCTGTTCTCCAACTTGGCGAAGGAGTATTCGAAGTTAAATCCACAAACGGTGATACTCACCTTGGCGGCGATGATTTTGATCAGCGGGTGATTGATTTTCTTGCTGATGAATTTAAGCGTCAGGAAGGAATCGATCTTAGAAAAGATCCGATGGCTCTCCAAAGATTAAAAGAAGCTGCAGAGAAAGCAAAGATAGAGCTTTCATCTTCCGCTAGTACAGATGTAAACTTGCCGTTTATTACTGCTACTCAGGAAGGTCCTAAGCACTTGAACATAAATCTTACAAGAGCAAAGTTCGAGCAGCTAATTGATGACCTTGTACAGAAGACAAGAATACCTTGCGAACAAGCAATCAAGGATGCCGGAGTAAGTGCGAACGAAATCGGTGAAGTAATTCTTGTGGGTGGTTCTACAAGAATCCCCATGGTTCAGGAATTAGTTAAGAAGATATTCAACAAGGAACCGCATAAAGGCGTTAACCCGGATGAAGTAGTTGCAGTTGGTGCGGCTATTCAAGGCGGCGTTCTTACCGGAGATGTTAAAGATGTTCTTCTTCTTGATGTTACTCCGTTGTCGCTTGGTATCGAAACACTTGGCGGTGTAATGACAAGATTGATTGAAGCGAACACAACAATCCCGACACGCAAGAGTGAAATATTCTCAACTGCATCTGATAGTCAGCCTTCTGTAGAAATTCACGTTTTGCAAGGCGAGCGACCGATGGCGGCAGATAACAGAACTTTGGGAAGATTCCATCTTGACGGAATTCCACCGGCACCAAGAGGTGTTCCGCAGATTGAAGTTACTTTTGATATTGATGCTAACGGTATCTTACACGTTGCGGCTAAGGATAAAGCAACAAGCAAAGAACAAAGTATCAGAATAACGTCTTCCAGCGGTTTATCAAAAGATGAAATAGAAAAGATGAAAAGCAGCGCTAAAGAACATGCGGCTGAAGATAAGAAGAAGAAGGAATCCGTAGAGGTAAGAAATCAGGCTGATTCACTTGTCTTCCAAACTAAAAAACAGATTGAAGAGCTGAAAGATAAAATTCCTGCTGATGCAAAAACCAAGCTTGAAGCTGAGATAAAGAAGGTTGAAGATGCACTGGCAACTAATAACAGTGATCAGATAAAATCTGCAACCGATTCTTTGAGTAAAGTTTGGAACGAATTAGCACAACAGCTTTATTCGCAGCCAGGTGCAGGACCTCAGCAGCAGCAGCAAGAGCAAGAAGCTTCTTCTGCAGGCGCAGCAGGCGGTAAAGATAAAGGCGATGATAAAAATGTTCAGGACGCTTCATACGAAGTAGTCGATGATGATAAGAAGTAATGTTGAATTCTGGAGCTTTGCCTAAATGGTAAAGCTCCTTTTTAATAAGGCTATTCTAAGAGATTCAAATTCAAAATAAAAAATAAAATATGTAAGGAGAAACTATGAATAACAATGTAGTAAATGAAGGATCAGAAGTATTGGAAGCACAGCAATCCTGGGAAACTGCTCTTGAAAACGAAAGAAGCGTTTATCCTCTGGTTGATGTTTATGAGAAGGAGGATGGATTTGTTCTTTCGGCAAGCATGCCTGGAGTAGCTAAAGAGAATGTGCATCTGAAACTGGAAGACGGACTTTTGACAATTTTCGGAAAGATTAATTTCAACGATGTTGTAAGAAGAAAATACATTTTCAGCGAAAGCTATTTTGCAAATTATCTAAGGAGTTTTAAGATTTCAGATTCGATTGACGGATCCAAGATTGAAGCTCAATATGAAAACGGTCAATTATTAGTTACGCTTCCAAAGAAAGATTCGGCAAAACCGAGAAACATAAATATCAATTAAAACAAAAATCACTTCACAACTTCATGTAAGCCCGTCGTAATGGCGGGCTTTTTTTTTATTAATAGTAGTATATAGATACTGAAATAAGTTCAGCATGACATATATAGGCTCTTGTGTAACTTCGTTAATAAGCTTACTTGTTGGAAATTACCATCCTTCAATTTAATGTGATACAAATTAATAAGTCTTTTCCGGGATTTAATGACCTTTACAATGAGTTTGTCATTTCACTTTGCGTAATAATTACACAAGAATGAATTTTAACTTAATTTGATTTTCCAACAGAGAGGTATTACATGACTAATGAAATAAAAAGTGAATTACCAGATATCGAAATTCCGACTAGCAGAACTCCGAGAATTTTACCCGGACAAAAAGCCCTGGTTACAGGTGCTAATTCCGGAATAGGGAAAGGCATAGCTTTAGAGTTAGCAAAAGCAGGCGCGGACGTTGTTGTTAATTATGTTGTCAATCCTGATACTGCAGAAGCACTGGTTGAAGATTTGAAGAAAGAAGGAGTAAATGCGTTTACCTTCAAAGCGGATGTAAGCAGTGAAGATGAAGTAATTCAAATGTTCGGCGAAATGTTTAAAAGATTTGGGACGATTGATATTCTAATTAACAATGCAGGACTTCAGAGAGATTCGCCAATTGAAACCATGACACTTGAACAATGGAACAAGGTAATAAGCATAAATCTTACCGGGCAATTCCTTTGTGCTCGTGAAGCAATAAAAGAATTCAAAAGAAGGGGAGTGAAAAAAGAAATTTCTTGCGCGGCGGGAAAGATTATTCATATCAGTTCTGTGCATGAAGTTATTCCATGGGCTGGGCATGCAAATTACGCCGCATCTAAAGGCGGCATAATGATGTTAATGAAAACCATTGCACAGGAAGTTGCGCCGTACAGAATTAGAGTGAACAGCATTAGTCCAGGCGCAATAAGAACTCCGATAAATACAAAAGTCTGGAGTACACAGGAAGCGTACGACAAGCTAATGGAATTAATTCCTTACAGAAGAATCGGTGAAGTTGATGATGTCGGCAGAGTTGCTGCATGGCTTGCATCGGACCAGGCGGATTATATTAACGGTACAAGCATTTATGTTGACGGCGGTATGACGCTCTATCCCGGCTTCGCTACCGGCGGATAAACTTCAAATAAAAATTTATGAGTCCACTCGAAAAAAGCTAAAAAAGACGAAATGTCATTCCCACGAAAGTGGGAATCTATTCGATAATATAAATTCTTTAGGTTTTCATTTTTACGCGAATGATCTTTTTAGAGCGGACTCATTTATAATTAAGGATAATAAGCTGGAATAGGTAATGGTAAAGAACAGTTTATTTGATGAAGCTTGGAAGCTTCTGCAGAATTCTATTGTTGAATTTGAAGGTAAGCCGATCGGTACGCTGGCGGCAGAGGATAAGTCATCAAACAAATTAAATTACAACCAGATTTTTATTAGAGATTTCGCGGTCTCGGCATTTGCATTTCTTCTTAATGGAGAGCATAAAATAGTAAAGAACTTTCTTGAAGTTACTTTGAAACTGCAGGGAAGTGAAGACGGCATGGATTGCTTTTTACCTCCTAAGGGATTGATGCCTGCAAGCTTTAAGATTACGGCAACTTCAGGAAAAGATATACTTATTCCAGATTACGGCGAAAAGGCAATTGCAAGAGTCACTCCGGTGGATTCGGCTTTCTGGTGGATTTATATTTTACGTGCCTATATAAAGAAGACAAACGATTTGGAGTTTGCAAAAAGAAAAGATATTCAGAATGCGATTAAATTGATCCTCGAGCTTACACTTACCAACCGGTTCGATATGTTCCCGACACTGCTCGTGCCTGACGGCTCTTTCATGATTGACAGGCGAATGAACGTGCATGGTTATCCGCTTGAAATACAAGCGCTCTTTTATACAGCTTTGCTTTCCGCAAAAGAAATGCTAATTCAAAATAGCAGGAATAAAAATCTTTTGGAATACATCGACAAAAGATTAGGGCAATTAGTTTATCATATAAGAAAATATTACTGGCTGGACTTTGAAAAGATTAATAAGATTTACCGATTTTCAATTGAAGAATATAAAGAGAACGCCTTAAATCAATTCAATATTTTTCCGGAATCTATTCCCGGCTGGATATATAACTGGCTTAGAGATGACGACGGTTATTTTGTTGGCAACCTCGGTCCTTCGCAGATGGACTTCAGATTTTTTACTGCCGGTAATTTACTTATGATAATCAATTTACTTGCGGATGAATATCATTCCAAATCAATTCTTAAATTAATTTTTAATAAGGAAAAAGAACTAATCGGAGAAATGCCGATCAAGATTTGTTATCCGGCACTAGAGGGAAAGGAGTGGGAACTGCTGACGGGCTTCGATCCGAAGAACATTGCGTGGTCTTATCATAATGGCGGAGGCTGGCCCGTTTTAATGTGGTATCTTGCGGCAGCATCAGTTAAGATGAAAAGCACCGATCATTTTAAAAAGGTAATAAAGATAGCAGAAGAAAAATTACAGGCAGATAATTATCCTGAATATTACGACGGCATTCACAACAGATTAATCGGCAAGGAAGCAAGAAGCAGGCAGACTTGGTCAATAGCAGGCTATATTATTGCAAAAACTTTAATGCGAGAACCGGAAAAAATAAATATACTTGCTTTCGAGGAGTCGCCGGAAATAATAAGCCGTGCTCATAGCAACGGCAAGGAACTGGATTATTAAAAACGAACCTTGCTTGATAATTCATCACACATCCATTACGCATAGCAATCAATCCTTTGAATTTAAGCTAAAAATACTTTCGCCGAAGGGATTTTCCTTTCGCCGAAGCATCATTCCTTCCACCGAATCCTTGATGCTTATAGAAGAAGGATCATTTCTTACATTATAAGAAAAGTTGCTATCGGGTAAAGGAAAATACTTTATGCTTAAAGCAAAGTTGCTTAAAGCCGAAGGATTAATGGTTAGAGGCAAAGGAAAGTTCCTTGGTGTCAAAGCAATATTGCTTCGCAATAAAGCAAAGTTCCTTCACAGATAAGGAACATTGCTTTGCTTTGAACGGAAGTTCCTTTGCGGTAAAGGAATGTTGCTTCTCAATAAGGAATAATCCAACTGGTAAAGGAAATATCTTCCGTATGACAAAAAGTACTGCAGGATGAACTTGCTTCCTTTCGACAGATAAATATTATTCTTGAACATGTCTACAGCAACTGTTTTTCGAGAAGGTTGCACAACTATATTTTTGCTTATTCCGAAAACCAATTAATTTTTAGTATAAAAAAAGCTAGCGCCCTTTTTATTGTACATTAAAAAGCCATTACCAACCTCCGAAAAATATATATTAAACTTATGTAGGAGACGAAATGATTTTTAAGGTTATTAAATGAATTTGAAAAATGATTGAGTTCATTTTTAAAATGATCAAATAAACTTTGGTAGTAAGTATAGTTAGTTAAATTTTAGCAAAATAGGAAAGCCACTGAAGGGAAATCTCGCGGAAAATTAGAAATCAGATGTCGGAGTTCAGCATTAAATCTGATCTCCGGCTTCTGATCGCTTATTTTAGTTCCGGTTCGTACGATTTATTTAATAAACTGAAGTTATGCAAATTGAATAAAATATTTCATTTGTCATTCCGACTTGTTTCTGAATCCTTATTTTTAAGCTGTTTTTAGATGCTAAACAAATTCAGCATAACAATTGCATTACATCAGTTAATTACTTATTATTTTAGACCTCTGTTTTCCAGCATCGGTCCGAGTTGAGGATTGTGTCCGGTAAAATCACGGAACATCTTGCTATAATCTTCTGTAGCGCCGCGGGAAAGAATCATATTGCGAAAACGGTCGCCGTTCTTGCGAGTTAATCCACCGTGATCTAAAAACCACTGGAATGCATCGTCGTCAAGCATTTCAGTCCATAGATAAGAGTAATAACCGGCAGCATAACCGTTTCCCCAAATATGCAGAAAATAACTTGAGCGGTAACGGGTTGGAACCTGTGGAATATACAAATGATCTTTTTGCAGACTTGCGACTTCAAATTTATCGGCATTCTGAATTGGTGCGCTAGCCGGTAAAGTATGCCATGCCATATCAAGATCTGCAGCTTCGAGGAGTTCTGTAAAATCATATCCCTGATTGAAAACGGTTGCCTTCTTAATTTTGTCAACTAAGCTTTGAGGCATTGGTTTGCCGGTTTTGTAATTCAATGCGTAATGTTCCAGCACCTTTGGATAAAGCGCCCAATGCTCATTGAACTGAGATGGAAATTCAACAAAGTCCCTTGGAACATTTGTACCGGAAAGACTCGGATATTCCTGGCTTGCAAACATTCCATGAAGTGCATGACCAAATTCATGGAACATGGTTGTAACATCATCATAGCTTAAAAGTGCCGGCTGACCTGGCGCAGGTTTGGTGAAATTGCAGACGTTATAAACCACCGGCTTTGTTCCGAGAAGCTTTGATTGAATAACCATATTATCCATCCAGGCACCGCCGGATTTATTATCGCGCTTAAAATAATCAGCATAAAAAAGAGCAAGCGGCGAACCTTCTTTATCATAAACTTCAAATACGCGGACATCTTTCTGATAAACCGGAATATCATGAAGCTCCTTGAATGTTAATCCATAAAGCTCATGAGCTTCATAAAAAATTCCTTTCTCGAGAACATTATCAAGAACAAAGTAAGGCTTTATTTCGGAATCATCTAAATTATATTTTGCTTTGCGGAGTTTCTCTGCATAATAGCTCCAATCCCAAGGCTCAAGCTTAAAATCTTTTCCGGATTTATTTATGATAGCCTGCAGTTCTTCGGCTTCCTTCTTCTCACTTGCAACGGTGGCAGGAACAAGACCGCCAAGAAACTTTTCAACTGTCTGTGGAGTTTTTGCCATTTGATTTACCAGAGCCCAGGCGGCATAATTCGGATAGCCTAAAAGCTTAGCTTTATCAGCACGGATTTTTGCAATCTGCTCAATAACTGAACGAGTATCGTTAGCATCATTATGTTCGCAGCGGTTCCATGAAGCTTCAAACAATTCTTTACGTACTTTTCTATCTTTTAAGATTTTTAAATCAGGCTGCTGCGTAGTATTCTGAAGAGAAATTAACCATTTGCCTTTAAGACCGCGGGAATCTGCAGCTTGAGCAGCGGCATCAATTTCAGCAGGAGTTAGTCCGTCTAATTCCGATTTATTATCAATAACCAGAGCACCGGCTTTTGTTCCGGCTAAAAGTTTGTTATCGAATTGAGCAACCAAAGTTGCTTCCTCTTCATTCAACTTTTTAAGTTTCGCTTTGTCTTCAGCAGAGAGATTTGCACCGGCATGAACAAATTGATTATAGTAATATGAAACGAGTTTCATTGATTCATGATCAAGCTTCAGGTGACTTCGTTCATTATAAATTGTTTTTACTCGCTCAAAAAGTTTTGTATTAAGAAAGATCGCATCATTATGCGCAGCAAGCCTTGGCGCTTCATACTGCTGGACTTTTTGCAGAACAGAATCAGTGTTTGCGCTGCTTACAGTATTAAAAGCCAATTGAACACGCATTAAGGTTTGTCCGCTTTTTTCAAGAGCTACAAGAGTGTTTTGAAAAGTCGGAGGCTCAGGGTTATCTGCAATCTTTTCAATTTCCGCAAGCTGACGTTTCATTCCTTCATCAAATGCAGGCTGATAATCGCTGTCTTTTATTTTGTCGAACGGTATCGCATGGAATGGAAGGGAACTTGGTTCAAAGAATGGATTTTGATTACCACTATTTGGATCAGCGGGAAGATTTTTTTTCGCATTAGCTATCAAAAGAGATGCAAAGCAAAAGGAAAATAAAATAAGAATGTTTCTGAAAAATTTTGAATTCATGTAGGTAATTCCTTTATACTATTAAAATATTTTCAATAACACAAAATATCAAAATAAATTGTAAATTATGTTGATTTTTTGCAGATCATTTATATAATTTGATTGATAATGTTGAACAAGCTTCGTAATCTTAATCTTTCAGTTAATCGGATTTGTTCGATTAAGAGAAAGATTAGGATTAAGAGAAAGATTGAAATTGTTTATTAAGATTTGTAGTCAATAAAAGATTCTTGTTCTTGAATAAATTTTTGCGATAAAGATGAAATATATTTTAGTCATACCTTCAATTGATATTAAAAACGGTAAAACAGTACGCGTTGTTCAGGGAATTCCTGAGCTTGGAAGTAAAGAATATGGAAGCGACCCTGTTGAGATGGCGAGGATTTGGCGCGCAGAGAATGCCAAGCTTCTGCACATTGTGGATTTTGACGGTGCACATGAACATAACCTTTCAAACCTTCCTATCATAAGAGAAATCTGTCAGTCTGTAATTATACCTGTCCAATTCGCCGGCGGAATTAGACGGATGGAAGATGTTGAAGCTATAATGGATACCGGCATTAGCAGGCTTGCAGTAAATACGATGGCTATAGAAAATCCTGAATTATTCATAAAAGTATTTGAAAAGTACGGTCCTTCAAAAATTGTAATTGCTCTTGATATAGTTGATGAAGAACTAGTTATAAAAGGAAGAACAATTAAGACAGGTATTCATTATAAAGACTTCGCAAAAAAAATGCGGCAGATAGGTATTGAAAGATTTATCTGTACCGATGTTATGAGAAACGGAATTTTAGGCGGACCGAACTTGACTTATTCCAAAGAAGTTGCCGAAATTACAGGCGCAAAAGTTACTCTGTCTGGCGGCATAAGAAACAAAGACGAACTTATGGATGTACAAAATTTAATGCCGGATAAAATTGATTCGGTTATTGTTGGAAGAGCTTTATACGAAAACCGTTTCCCGTGTCAGAAGATGTGGAGAGTTGCAGAATCGGGAATATTTTAGGAAAATTTTTATGAATGAACAAAACAACAACATAATTCGAAGCAGTTTCTGGTCAAACTTATTCGGAACATCTTCCGGAGCAATGGATTTACGCAATACACTGCTTGCAATTCCTATTTTCAAAGGCTTAAGCGGAAGAGAGATTTCGTTAATTACTAATATTATGCACGAAAGAAATTATCTTTCCGGTGAATATATCTTTTACCAAGGAGATCCCGGAATCGGAATGTATATTATTCGGGAAGGTACTGTTGAAATAAAAAGAGTTTTTGAAAATAAAGAGACATTATCCTTAGCGCTTCTTAATAAAGGAGATTTCTTCGGTGAACTTGCCTTAATCGATGGTGAAAAAAGATCGGCATCTGGCATTGCAGTTGAAGATACCAAAGTTGCAGTGATCTTCAAACCGGATCTTGATGAGTTTGTTGAGAAATTCCCGAAAACTGGTACAAAAATACTTCAAGGGTTAAACCAGGTTATTATTGCTCGTTTAAGAAAATTAAACGAAGACCTTATTTCACTACACATAAAATTAAAAACAAAATCGGAGGATGTTTATGGAACTTGAAATAAAAAAAATATTGGTGCCTATTGATTTTTCCGATTACTCTAAAAGTTCGTTAAGGTTTGCCGTCAATTTTGTAAAGTTGTTCCATGCAGAGCTTTATATTATTTATGTTGTTGAACCGGTAATTTATCCTCCTGATTTCAGTATGGGACAAATTGCAATCCCGTCTGTGGATTTAGAAATGGATAAGCGCGCAGTTGAAGAACTGAACAAGCTTGCACAGAAAGAAATCCCCAAAGAAATAAAAGTTCATCCGATAGTCAAAACCGGAAAACCTTTTTTAGAAATAATTGACACCGCTGCAGAAGAGAGTATTGATTTAATTATAATTGCTACTCATGGTCATACGGGAGTTGAACATCTTCTTTTTGGAAGTACTGCCGAAAAAGTAGTTCGGAAGGCGCCTTGTCCGGTATTAACCTTAAGAGATCCAATTAAAGGATTCGATTATAAAGTTCATATGGAGAAATAATCAGTTTTTGCGGTCAATAACAAAATCTACAAGAGTCTGAAGCGCAAGTTTTCCCGGTGAATCAGGGAAAATATTAAGCAGTTCTCTCGCTTTTGCCGAATAGCTTAAAGCAGTTTCGCGTGCATAATTAATTCCGTTGTTCTTCTTAACGAAATCAATTATCTCTTTTACACTCTCCTTTTTCTCTCCGTCTTTTATCAGTTTCCTAATTTCACCGGCTTCACTTTTAGAAACTTGATTTAATGAATAAATCAATGGCAGTGTAATCTTCTTTTCTTTAATATCGCCTCCGACAGGCTTCCCGGTTGTACTTGTGTTGCCGTCGTAATCAAGGATATCATCTCTTATCTGGAATGCGATTCCGATCTTTTCACCAAACTCTCTCATCGCCTCATGATACTGGCTATTGCTGCTAGCGCTTAATGCACCAATCTTACAGCATGTTTCCAGAAGCGATGCAGTCTTGTCGGATATAATTCTGAAATAAGTTGCTTCGTCAATATCCAGCTTTCTAGTTTTTCTAATTTGTAAAAGCTCGCCTTCGGACATTCTTTTAACGGTACTTGTAATTACTTCAAGGAAGTCATAATCCTTCCCTTCAACAGCAATTAATAAGCCGCGGGATAAGAGATAATCTCCCATCAACACGGCAACTTTGTTTTTAAAAACTTTATTTATTGACCAGAAGCCGCGGCGCTTATCGGCATTGTCTACAACATCATCGTGAACAAGTGTGGCGGTGTGCAGAAGTTCTACTAGAACAGCACCTCTATAAGTTCGCTCCGTTATGCCGCCGGCTACTTTTGCTGAAAGCAGAACAAGCAGCGGTCTTATTTTCTTGCCTTTCTGTCTTATGATGTACCTGGCAATCAAATCGACAAGCTTTACATCGGACTTCATCGACTTCTTAAAAAGCTCATCAAACTTTTCCAGCTCAATCTGTATAGGAAGGCTTATATCTTTTAGATTTTTATTAGTCAACTTTTCTTACGGGCTAATTTGGAAATAATTATACTAATTTCGTATAACAAAATAAGCGGTGCAGCTAAAATTAATTGAGAAACCGGATCAGTTCCAGGTGAAAGAAATGCTGCAACAACAAAGATTCCAACAATTGCATGCCGTCTATATTTCCTCATGAATTGTGGAGTCAAGATTCCCAGCTTGGTAAGGAAATATGAAACCATTGGAAGCTCAAACACTAAACCGCAACCCAGCATTATGCTGATTATTATCGACATGTATTCATCGATTGCAAAAACATTTTTTATTTCTGCAGAGCCAAATTGAGCTGCAAACTTTAGCGACATTGGAAGCATTACAAAATATGCGAACACAACTCCAAGTAAAAAACACAAGGTAGAAAAAGCAACAATAGCCGAAATATATTTCCTTTCATTACGCTTTAACGCAGGAGAAATAAATTTCCAGAGTTGATAAAATATATTCGGCAGGCTGATTATTACACCAGCGACAATTGCTACCTCAAAGAAGAGCATTAACTGTCCGAACGGTTTTAGATTTTGAAGCTGAACTCCTGCATGTCTTGCAGGTAAAAGTAAAACATCATTAATTAGGAAATCAATAAATATCCATGCGATAACGGTTCCGGCTCCTAAACCATAAAGAGAATAAATAATTCTCCACCTCAATTCCTCTAGATGCTCGAGGAACGTCATTTCGTTACCGGTTTCTTCTTCTACTTCTTGTTCAGTTGTTATTTCTTCGGTAGCCACAATTTAACTCATCAAACACATAATGTTCAGTCATAAACGAAAAATCACTTAAACTCAGCATACAATGGAAATTTCGAACACAGCTCTTTTACTTCGTTTCTGATTTCAGAAAGTACATTCTTATTTTCAAAATTTGAAATAGTTCTGTTAATCAAATCAGCTATAATTGACATTTCGTTTTCTTTCAAGCCGCGCGTTGTAACTGCTGGGGTTCCGACTCTTATTCCGCTTGTAACGAACGGGCTTCGCTGATCAAACGGGACCATGTTTTTGTTCACGGTAATTCCGGCTTCGCCTAACGCATTTTCTGCCTGTTTCCCGGTTACATTTTTATTCGTAAGATCGATAAGCATTAAATGATTATCCGTTCCGCCGGATATTATATCAAATCCAAATTCACTTAATTGTTTAGAAAGAGCTTTAGCATTTTTAATTATCTGACCCGCATAATCTTTAAATGAATCTTGCAGGGCTTCACCAAATGCAACTGCCTTTGCCATTATAATATGCATTAAAGGTCCGCCTTGAATTCCTGGCATAACCATACTGTCAAAAATCTCGGACATCAATTTCAGTCTATCACCTTTTGGAGTTTTAATTCCTAAAGGATTCTCCTTGTCTTTTCCTATAAGTATAATTCCGCCGCGCGGTCCTCTTAAAGTTTTATGTGTTGTAGATGTAACAACATCGCAATACTTCAAAGGATTATCTAAAAATCCTTTTGCAATTAAGCCTGCCGGATGAGCCATATCGCACATTAAAAATGCACCGACTGAATCAGCAATCTCTCTAAATTTTTTATAATCCCATTCTCGCGAGTAAGCGCTGGCACCGGTAATAATTAACTTTGGTTTTTCTTTTTTAGCTAAGTCTTCAATCTGGTTATAGTCAAGTGTTTTCGTTTCTTTATTCAAAGTGTAGCCGACTGCTTGATAAAGAATTCCGGAAAAGTTAACCGGAGAGCCGTGAGTTAAGTGACCACCATGCGCTAAGCTAAGTCCTAAAAATTTGTCGCCAGGTTTTAACAGAGTCATCAGAACAGCCATATTAGCCTGCGATCCGCTATGCGGCTGAACATTTGCATATTCAGCATTGAATAATTTTTTTAATCTTTCTCTAGCTAAATTTTCTACCATGTCAACATATTCACAACCGCCATAATATCTTTTACCAGGGTAACCTTCAGCATATTTATTTGTTAGAACAGTTCCGGCAGCTTCCAGAACAGCCGAACTTACAAAATTCTCAGATGCTATTAGTTCAAGATAATCTTGTTGACGCCTTGTTTCCAGCGAAAGAACATCAAAGATATCTTTATCATTTTTTAAATATTCGTACATTGTAATCTCTGCTTTGATTGAAAATTAATTAAAACTTATTCTGTTGCGCTGCGCAAAAACCATAAACTTCCCAAGCTAAGACCGGCGTTTAAACTTATCGTATGCTCTTGAATCAGATTAGACTCCAAAGTTCCTCTAATTGCATATTGAATTGCAATATCAATAGTATTAGTTGGACTTAGCGGATATGAAAATCCTCCTGCAACTGAAAATTGATTTATTCCTACACCGTTAATTTGGTAGGGTGTTCTTTCGTAACTTATTCCGGCACGCCATACTATAAGCTGCCAATCCGTCATGCTCATGTCAAATATAGGTCTAACTTCAAATCCCGCACTGAGCTTTAATGAATTACGCAATTCATCTGTTTTAATATTATTGAATGTATAGTTTGACCATGCCTGTGAAGCGGCATCGAAAGTCAGATAATATTTTTTATCAATGGCAAAGCTTAATCCAGCGGCAATTCGCATCGGTACTTTCATGTCTACTGTTCCGATGCCAACGGTATCCGTTCTAACATTGGATGCAGAAGTTAATAACGTATCGGTACTAAGTGTTGAAATTAAATTGAATGATAATCCCAATCGTAAATCCGAAATTGATTTTGAATTAAAGATTTTGGATATATCCGGACTTACGAAGCCAAATGTAGTCCCAACTCCTTTGGGATTATAAGATCTGTCATATGAAGTTGAAGCGTCGCTGGCAGTGTTATTAGGTAATGTAGTTGCGTTGTAACTCATGTTTCCAAAATAATACTCAAAAGTTCCGCCTACACTTAAACCAAATGGAAGTGTATAAGAAGAGCCGATAAAAGTTTTTGACAATCCGCCCAGTCCCTGGTATAAAATATTGTACGTATCTGAAGTTGATGAAAAGCCGACATTCTTTTCTTCAACTTTGTAGTTTATACTTGTATATGGTACAATTCCCATGGCAATTGCAATTCCATTTGCTCTGCTTACTGGAAATGCAAATGTAAATCCTTCAAACTGAGCCTTGCCATAAAATGAGCTTGTTGAATTATTTGAAAGGTACATGCCGCCGTATGATAAGCTTGCAACTATTCTAGTAAGGTTTAATCTATTCCAGGTTGCGGGGTTGTTAATTGAAATTTCCTGCGGATCCGAAAGCGAAATACCAAGACCGCCTATTGCAAGACCATCAGCAGAATAAGAATAATCAACATCACCTATTCCAATTCTTGAATAACTAGAACCGACTTGAGCGTAGGAATAAAAACCTACTGCCGAAAAAATTATAAATAATAATATGATTTTATTTTTCATTATCAATTTCTTGTTGTATATGTTATGATTAATCTCGGACGCAAAGATCTATCCGCTGCATTGCTGCCTTTAAGTGCATATAAGTCTAATGCATCAATCTGATCATAAAGCTGAATTAAAATGCCTTGGTTAGTTCCCTTATCAACCCAGCTTTGAACGAATGAGGCAATGTTGCCTGAGTACGTATTCCCGGATAGATTCAAGACAATCGGATTAGTGCTATCGTAAGCAACTGCTGAAGAATCAGTAAGATTAAAAAGCGTAAGTGCATTTATGGGCGTCTGGCTTTTTATCGAAGCTACAGTATCTTCCGTAAAAATTAAAGTAGCATTATTAATAACTGAATTTTTGGGAAGTGCTGAAATATCAAACCAAAGCTTGGAGTTAACAACCAAACCGCCTTGTACTACAATCTCTCCTGCGGGAAGTGTCGGCAGCGAACCCGTAACAATTGAGGTATAGGTTAATGGATAAAAATATAAAGTGTCTAAATAAACATTGGACTTTTGAACAACAACCATCAATTGTGTTTCGCCGGTTGATCCTGAACTTATATTTTGAAACGAAACTACTTTTTGAGAATTCGAACTTGGTGTAATATATATTCCGTTGTTAGAAGCCTGAGTTGTGTCTGCAATATGTTCAAGCCATTGAGCAGTAACTGAATTACTAACTTGGAAAGAAACTAATGAATCAGTTATGGTTTTATTGGAACTTATATCCGATTGGTCGTATGAAAGGCTTGAAACATTACTGCCGTCGATTGTTGTAGGATCCCAGTTATTGAGAACATTGTGAACTGAAAAATCTAAGGTTGCATTCGAATCACCATACACATTTGTCTTTACCAGAATTACTTCCGAATAAATAACTGAAGCAGCGCCGCTTGCAATATCTTGTCCCATTGTATCTGCCACCGATCCGTAAAAGTTGATAAGCGTAGCAGCCTGTACATTTCCATTTTTACCTATCATTATTGAATTTGCACTTCCCAGAGGAACTGAATAAGAATAGTAGGAAGATACTTGCTTAAGTGAATCGCTGTATGAGTCTAATTGTTTTAGATTAAGACGATCCTTTTGTAAGAGATTTAAACCGACTGCGGTCGGATTATCATTACATGAACTTAGAATAAGAATTGAAGCTGCGGAAAGAAAGAACAGCAATATGTATTTAATCAATTAGTTTTTCTCCATTAAATCATTTTCAATTATTGAGCTTACTTCGGATAAATTTTGAGCAACAAAAGTGGGAAATTTATTTCGCTTTTTCAAGTTAGAAAAGCTTTCCTTACCGTAACCTGTTTTTACAAGAATTGTCTTAAGACCGGCATTTAAACCGCATTCAATATCCGATACAGTATCACCGACAAAATATGATCTTGAAAGATCAATCTTCAAATCTTTTGCGGCTTGCAGTACCATTTCTGGCGAAGGTTTACGGCAGCGCGATTCTTCTTCGCTGTTATAGTCCGGATGAGTTGTACAATAGTAGAAGGCGTCAATCGAAACTTTAAATTGAGCAAGTAATTCATTTATTCTTTCGTTTACCGACTCAACCATCTCCTTGCTTATTAAACCGCGCGCAACTCCGGATTGATTCGAAATAACAATTAACCTAAAACCTAATTTGTTTTTAAGAATTGATAACGCTTCCCCAACGCCGGAAAATAGCTTAACTTTTTCCGGATCACCTAAATACCCTGGATCTTCATTCAGAGTTCCATCTCTATCAAGGAATACAGCATTGTTAAGCATTATTCGTTATTCAACACTGTCTTATATAATTCTATATATTTCTTTGCAGAAGCATTCCAGCTAAAATCGCACTTCATACTATTGCGAATTATCTTTGCCCAGGTTTTCTTATCCTCGAAAATCTTCAATGCTCTTTTCAATTCCTTCAACAACGCTTCACCTTCATATGGTTTAAAGACAAAGCCATTGCCTTCTTCATTCTTCTCACTAAATCGAGTTACCGTATCTGCTAGCCCGCCTGTTTCCCGTACTAGAGGGACTGTACCATAAACAAGGCTATACATCTGGTTAAGTCCGCACGGTTCATATCTTGACGGCATAAGCATAATATCTGAACCGCCTTCAATCAAATGAGCTAGCTCATCATTAAAGCCTAAATAACACGCAAACTTACCTCGGTATTTTGCACTCATTTTCTCGAAAAAGTTATGGTATTTCCTTTCGCCTGTTCCAAGTAAAATCATCTGGATATCTAACTTCATCAATTCGGGAAAAATTTCAGAAATAAGATCCATGCCTTTAGCATCAAGCAGTCTGGATATTACACTAATTATCGGAACATTCTCTTTGAATTCAAAACCGAATTTCCGGGCAAGTTCTTCTTTATTCTCAAGCTTTCCGGCAAGGTTCTTTGAAGAAAACTTTTTTGGAAGAAGCTTATCTTTCTCCGGATTCCAAACATTGGTATCTATACCATTAATTATTCCGAACAGATCATTCTTCCTTTTTGAAAGAACATTCTTTAAGCCGGCACCAAGTTCATCATCGGTTCGTATTTCATTTGCATAAGTTTCGCTTACAGTATTTATAACATCGGCATAAAGCAATCCGGACTTCATGAAATTTATCTTGCCGTAAATTTCAATCCCTTTTTCGGAATTAAGTTCTTCAGGCAAGCCTGTCTTATGAAAAGAAGATTTAGGGAACATTCCTTGATAAGCAAGGTTGTGTATAGTAAATACAGTCTTAAACTTTGTAAACTGTTCATTATCTTTATATAAATTTCTTAAGTAAGCAGGTATAAGTCCGCATTGCCAATCATTGCAGTGAATTATATCAGGTATCCAGCCAAGCTTGGAAATCAATTCAAAAACTGCATGAGTTAGTAAAATAAATCTTTCGTTGTTATCAGGATAATCTTCTCCTGTATAAGGATCTACATAGAGGCTGTTCCGGCTGCCGAAATATTCATGATTATCCAGAAAATATATTTGCACCCTTACTTTTTGACCCGGCAGGAAACAAGATTTAAGAGAAAATACTACGTCTTTTTCTCCTATTTTTACATGAATATCTTTTAATCTAACAACTTCATGTATCTTAAACTTTCTATCATCAACTGCACCATACTTCGGTACAACTATCCTGACTTCGTGTCCTAATTCCATCAGCATTTGGGGTAAAGCAGAAGAAACATCAGCCAAGCCGCCTGTTTTTACAAACGGTACAACTTCGGATGTTACATAAAGGATTTTATACTTTTTTGAAGCCATAAATACAAAACTTTTTATGAATAACGTCGCAAGTTACGAAAATAAAAATACTTTCTCAAAAAAACTTCTTGTCTATAAGTACATCCAATTAGCTATCAGCTTCCTGATTCATTAGTGAATTTTAATAATCAGTCGAAATCTTTTCTTAAAATTTCATTTTCATATAATACAAAAAAATGATATTCAGCATTTTAATGATTTTTTTTACTTAGGGGATTCATTTTTTCCTAATTATGTCTTTCGGTAAACGTGTAAAAGTTATATATTAGCTGAAAGCAGTTAAAAAATTCGATCTTGATTACATGAAATTTATACAGTATTTACTTTACTTCATTTCTTTAACAATTATATTAATATTTTACTCCTGCGGTACCTCAACCGGAAGCAGATATAGCCAGGAAGAAAAGCAACCAGAAAAGACTAAGAAGGAAAAAACCACAGTAAAAAAATATCCTGAAAATTTTAACCTTTCAGGTTATCATGCAGAATTTCACGTCCCCCCCTCAAACGAAAAAAATAATTCTGATTCACTTGATATTTGGTATGGATATAATAATACATCGAGCAGTTTAGACACTACCCAAATACCGATAAAAACGATGCCTGGATATAGAGTGCAGGTTCTTATAACCGATAACCTTGATGAAGCAAAGAATATGCGTTCTGATATTTATTTTAAATCGAACCAGAAAGCGGTATACATTGTTTTCGATCCTCCTTTTTATAAAGTTGAAGTCGGCGATTTCAAGAATATGGCTGACGCAAAAAGCCTCAGTTTTCAGCTTAAGCAGCTTGGCTTTAGTGATGCCAGAGTTATAAATGAAACAATAAATATTTTTTGATAGTTTAAGTTTTATGTTAAAAGTATTTTCTAATCCTACTCAAATAGTTACTGTAAATACATCCGGTAAAAATTACAAACGCGGAAAAGAACATAACGATATCGGATTGCTTTCCGGTTATTCGCTGGTTGTTGAAGATGATATCATTAAAGATTTTATACCTAATACATCAGTAAAAAACTATGAGACTGATGAAATAATAGATGTAAAAGATAAAATTATTCTTCCGGGATTAATAGACTGCCATACCCATACTGCCTTCGCTGGGACACGTTCAGATGAATTTAGAGATAGACTGAAAGGAAAAACTTATGAAGAAATTGCAAAGACTGGAGGAGGCATAAATAAAACAGTAGCTGCGGTACGAAGAGCAAGTACCGAAGAGTTGATTAATACAATATCTCCCAGGATAGATTATTTTATTTCCCAAGGTGTAACCTCACTTGAAATAAAAAGCGGTTACGGTTTGGATTTTGAAAATGAGGTAAAAATGTTAAAAGTTATTTCATTTTTAAATAGTAATTATGAGATAGATATTATCCCTACTTTCCTTGGAGCTCATACCTTTCCGCCTGAAGCCAGAGACAATCATAGAGCCTATATTGATCTCATTGAAAATGATATGCTTCTTTATATTGCCCATAATGACCTTGCAAAATTTTGCGATGGCTTTTGCGAAGCAACAGCTTTCTCACTTACAGAACTTGAAGAGATATTCAGGAAAGCTAAATCCCACGGCTTAGCAATTAAAATTCACACAGATCAATTTAGAAATCTCGGAGGAATAGACCTAGCTTTAAACTTAAAAGCTGCCAGTGCTGACCATCTTGAAGTTGTAGATGACGAAGACATTAAGAAACTCGGCAATTCGGAAATAGCTTGCGTACTTCTGCCTGGTACTTCTTTCTTTTTGAATGTTCCATATGCACCTGCAAGAAAACTAATTGACAACAATGCAATATTAGCTTTATCTACAGACTATAATCCAGGCTCATCAAACATCAGTAATATAAATTTGATTATGAGCATTGCCGCTCTTAAGATGAAAATGACGATCGAAGAAACAATCTCTGCCTTTACAATCAATGCTGCAAAAGCTCTTATGATTAGCGAAGACAAAGGAAGTATAGAGATTGGTAAAAAGGCTGATCTGGCAATCTTCAATACAAACGATTACGCGGATATAGTTTATAATGTCGGTAGAAATATGAATTACATGACCGTTAAGAACGGCAATGTAATTTATATTGCCGATTAAATACAATTATCGCAGCATAGACTTCAGTCTGGAAGAAAAATTAGCGCCACTCAAGAAGAACAATTATTCACTGAATATACTTCAAGATAATCTGAAAGCATCAAATCATCGCTATTTAGGGTTCTTCTCAACTATCGAAGACGGCAAGGTCGGCAAAAATAATATAAAGAAATTAAGACATTCGGAAGTTTAAACCGGCGGGAGCTACAAAGGCTTCAATATTTTTGATGAGCATGACTACAATATATTAAGCGCTATTTTAAGAGGTGAATTTAATATCAGCGGTTTTCGTAATAAAAACATAAAGCCATTTATACTGTGTAAAAGTAGTAGTCAAATATCAAGGGTAATAAAAAGACTAAACCTACATGGATTAATTATGAAGGTTGGCAATACCTATAAATATTACATAACTGAATTTGGAAGATAAATAATAATCACATGTTTGAAGTTGAAGAATTTAGTTATTATACCAAGTCTAAATTTTGTTAATGTTTAATTTATTTCTTTCCAGATTTGGTTTTTAATTTTATTGATAAGGTACTAATGTAGATTTTCCGGTAATAGAAAAATCCGGAGTCATTGGTCTTCGTCAGTTCAGAATACAAAGAGTCTGCAATGAAGCCTATCAGCAAGGTGGTCTTCTTACAGTTGAGGATTTAGCTAACAGATTATTCAACTGCGGTCAAATAACCATCTGCCGCGATCTTCAAGGGATGAGAAAAAAGCATATCATTGTTTCTCTTCGTTCAACAATCAAGGATATGGAGCGAACAATTTCTCACCGCTCTATAATCGTTAAACAGTGGCTTGAAGGCAAAGAGTATACTGATATTTCAAGGAACACTTTTCACTCTGTCCATTCCGTCAGAAACTACATCTATAAATTCAAACGTGTTGTTCCCTTATCGGAAGAAAATCACGACATTCATACTATTGCTTTTCTTGTTAAAATCTCAGCGCCGTTAGTCGAAGAATACTTCAATATTTACAAGGACTTTAAGTCTGCTGCTCATAGGAAAAAAGAGCTGTTGACCGTTATCTTAAAGACTACAACAGAGTAAAAACTGTTTATGAACAAAACCAAGATATTACTTTTATTCACTTGGAAACCGGAATTGCTAAACATGTTATCAAACAATATATCAACTTATTAAAAATGAAATTGAACAGGTACCCAATTACTTACTTTCTTTGTCATTTGGCATTATTTACGGATTGATAGATGAAATTACATTACGAAACTTGATGATAAAGAGTGAGTATAGGATTCTTCGCAATAATTTAATTGCAGGAGATTCAGTATATCAGTTATCGTTAAAATTCTATCTTTCCGAATCTGCGATTAACTCCATTCTATTCAGTAAAAGAAATAAAAAGGCGATCAACTTTCAAAATAACAAGCATTCTTTTGATTTATTACCTATATAGCGGCATCTAAATACAAAGAGATGAAAGATAATATTATCTAAAGTTGGGAGAGAGACTAAAATCTGATAAAGTAAAATCGCTTTTTTTGTGTTTATAAAGTATCTTGCATAATAATTTTGTAAAATTTTTTTAGGTTTATGAGTACACCCGTTGTCGTAATAGTAGGAAGACCGAACGTCGGAAAATCGACGTTTTTTAACAGGTTGGTTGGAAAGAGAGGAGCCATTGTTGATGATGTAAGCGGAGTTACCCGCGATCGTAATTATGGTGAAGTTGAATGGAACGGTAAAGATTTTCAGCTTATAGATACCGGCGGTTATGTGCCGAATTCGGATGACCTTTTTGAAACCGCAATAAGAGAGCAGGTTGAAATTGCCATCAATGAAGCTGATGCTATATTATTTGTAGTGGATGTCCGTACAGGGATTAATCCGATTGATATTGAAATTGCAAACTTACTTAGAACTTCGGGTAAAAGTTATTTTCTTCTTGTAAATAAAGTTGATTCAGAAAATTTCGAACCGGAAGTTTCAGAATTCTATCGACTTGGTGTTGAAAACGTTTATCCGGTTTCTGCGCTTGCCGGAAGAAATATTGGAGATCTTCTTGATGAGCTTACAAAAGATTTTCAAGCCGCAAATGATGATGAAGAAGATTCGAGATTGAAGATTGCAATTGTTGGAAGACCAAACGTTGGCAAATCTTCATTAACTAACTCATTACTTGGATACGACAGAAGCATTGTAACCGATATTCCCGGTACTACGCGCGACAGCATCAACTCCATTTTAAAATATTACGGTCAAGAAATTGTCTTAATCGATACGGCTGGACTTCGTAAAAAGAAAAGGATTGAAGAAAGCATCGAATTCTTCTCAATGGTGCGGACCTTAAAAGCAATTGGCGAATGCGATGTAGCAGTTGTAATGATTGATGCTGAAAAAGGTCTTGAGAATCAAGATCTTAAAATAATCGATGAAGCAATACGGCGAAGAAAGGGAATCATTCTTGCCGTTAACAAATGGGATTTGATTGAGAAGGACAACAACACATCGAAAAAATTTGAAGATACAATTAGAGATGCCGCAGGATCATTGGATTACCTTCCCATAATTTTTATCTCTGCATTAACAAAGCAAAGAATTTTTAAGTTGTTAGAGCAATGTATAACAATAAACGAAGAACGCCGTAAAAAGATTCCGACTAATGTTTTGAACGACTCATTGCTCCCTGAAATTGAAAAGATGCCGCCACCTTCAACTGCAACCGGTAAAGAGGTTAAGATTAAATACATTACGCAAGCAGGTACTCACTATCCTGTGTTTTTGTTCTTTTCGAATTATCCCAAAGATATCCCAGAACACTATAGAAAGTTTCTTGAGAGAATGATAAGGAAGCAATTTGGATTTATCGGAGTTCCGTTCACTTTATCTTTTAAAAAGAAATGATAAAAGCGAGAAGAATAATTGTAATTGGCGGAAATGCTGCTGGACCCGCTGCCGCTGCTAAAGCTAAAAGAGTCAATCCAGACGCGGAAGTAACGATGTTTGAATCAGGAAATTTTATTTCCACCGGCACATGCGAGATGCCGTATGTGCTTTCAAAAGAAATTTCAAATTATGAGAAAATAGTTTTTTACAATCCGGATAAGTTCAAACATGAAAAGGGAGTGGAAGTATTTGTTAACCATTTAGTTGAATCAATAGACAGAAAAGAAAGGCAGGTTACTGTTAAGGATTTAAAAGAAAATCTTTACAGACAGATTTCTTACGATAAATTAATTCTCGCAACAGGCTCTATTTCTAAAAAGATTTCTTACCTGCCATCTGATGCGAAGAACGTTTTTCAATTTAAATCGGTAGAAGACTTAATAAAAGTCAGCTCGTACATCCATGAAAATAAATCCAGGACGTGTGCAGTAATTGGTGCCGGCTATGTCGGATTAGAAATCGTAGAAGCATTATCTCAATTAAATCTTGAAGTAATTTTAATTGAAAAGAAAAAGCTGCCTATGCCTGCTGCCGAAGTTGAAATAAGTTTTCTGATTAAAGAATTGTTGAAGGAAAAAGGAATAAGAGCTTTTTACGATGTGAAAGATCCTATCGTCCATTTATCAGAATGTAAACAGAAAATTAAAAGTATTGAAGTTGAAGGCAGAAAAATTGAAACAGATTTGATAATTACCGCGGCGGGATTTTTCCCAAATAATTTTCTAGCGGAAAAGTCGAAACTTGAATTAGGACGGTTCGGCGGAATTAAAATTGACAATACATTAAAGACTTCCGACCACAATATTTTTGCAGCGGGTGACTGCATTGAAGTTAAAAATGCAGTAACAAATAAAAATGATTATATACCGCTTGCAACTGCGGCTCATGAATTTGGACATATTGCCGGTGCGAACGCTGCCGGTGAGAATATTCATGTTGATCCAGTAATTAAAAACCTTGCGGTTAAAATTTTTGATAATTTTTATGTGTCGGTAGGTATTACTACGGAAGAAGCGGAGAATTACGGCTATAATTTTTCTTCTGTCAGCCAGGCTGTCCCTAATCTTATTAAGGTAATGCCCGGAAGTGAAAATGTGTTTGGCAAAATTCTTTTTGAAAAAGAAAATAAAAGGATTTTAGGCGCATCATTCTTTGGGAGTAAAGAAGTCTCTGGTTATGGAGATATTATTTCAAGCTTAATAAAGACGCGCCAGACTGCAGATATTTTGTCAAAGCTAAATTATAATTACACCCCGCCGTTGTCGCCTTTAATAAACCTGCTTTCAATTTTGGGTAGAAAAATATCATAAAAAATGGAGATAAATATGCAAGTTGAATACGATAATTTTCATCTAATTAATCATCCTTTAGTTAAAAGAGATATAACTGTGCTCCGTGATGTAAAAACTGAACCGGAAATTTTCAGAGCGGCAGTCAAGAGGATTTCAAATATACTTGCTGTTGAAATAAGTAAAGATTTACCACTTACTAAATTTGAAGTGCAAACTCCACTTGAAAATACCACCGGATACAAACTGAGCCATGAGATTGTTTTGGTACCAGTACTGCGTGCGGGGCTTGGCATGGTTAGCGGCTTCCTTGAAATTATTCCCGAAGCAAAGGTCGGTCATATTGGTCTCCAGCGTGATGAAACAACTTTGAAGCCGATGGAGTATTATTATAAGACGCCTAAAAATATTGACTCGGCAAAGGTATTATTAATTGATCCGATGCTTGCAACCGGCGGTAGCGGGGCAGAAGCAATAAACTATTTAAAGAAACGCGGAGTTAATAATTTAATTTTCGCATGTTTAGTCGCAGCACCGGAAGGAATTTATAAACTTAAAACCTTGCATCCGGATGTTCAAATTTATGGTGCCGCTTTGGATAGAGAATTGAATGATAAAGGCTACATTTTGCCGGGATTAGGCGACGCAGGAGATAGAACTTTTGGTACGCTTTAGTCTTATTATTTTTATTTTAATTATTTTTTTCAATGGGAAGTCGTTTTCTCAAAGGTATCCGGATCATGTTGTTGATTCTTTAGTTGAAGCTGGTATAAGAGAAACTATTAATCAAAACTATGATGGAGCAAAATCTACTTTTAAATTATTAGAGAGAAATTATCCAGGGAATCCGCTTGGAAAAATATTTGCAACCTCCGTTTATATTACCGAAGCATTTGATTATTCAACTCCATATGAAACAGATTCAATAGAATATTCAATTTCCACTGCTAAAAATGAAGCAGCAAGACTTGTCGATGAAAATGACAAAAATGTTTGGGACTGGTATTCGCTTGCACTTGCGGAAGGATTTTTCTCATACTTTCAAGCACTTAAGGATAATTGGATTTCGGCATTTTCGAACGGGCTTAATTCAATAAATGATTTTAAGGAATGTTTAAAACTTGATCCTGATTTTTACGAAGCATACACGGCAATTGGAACTTACATGTACTGGAGAAGCCGGAAAACTCAGGTTTTCAACTGGCATCCTTTTTTTCCGGATGGTGAAGAAGATGGAATTAAGTATCTAAAGCTCGCTGTTGATCATGCATCTTACACCAGATATTTTGCTTTGAACTCATTGGTCTGGATTTATATAGATCAAAAAAAATATGTTGAAGCGCAGAAACTTGCAGAGTCTGCATTAAAAAAATTTCCGGATAATCGCCAATTTAAACTCGAATTAGCAAGATCATTTGAAGATTCAGATCCTTTAAAAGCAATTGAAATATATTCTGAAGTCTTAAATTCTTACAGCAAAATAAAGAACCTTAACCGGTGCAACGAAATCAGGCTGGAACATATTATTGCTCAACAGTATTATAAGATCGGCAAATACAATGAGGCATTAAAACTCTGCAATGAAATTTTTAGTGTGAAAAATCTTACAAGCTTTGAGAAAGAAAAACTTGACAAAAGACTTGAGCGAGTAAGAAAACTAAGGGATAATTTGTTAAGGGAACTTTCAAAATAAGAGATAACGATCTCTTCGTGCTTTAGGTGACTTTAACTATTCAATTAAAAGATTTAAATTAGGATGGATTTATACGGATAATTAAATGCAATGAGCATAACAAATCCTAAACATAAAAAGATGCTTGATGAGCTTTTGGAAGCATGCAGACAGCACTTACCAAGCGTGAACGAAGCTCTCATAGCAAAAGCATTTGAGTTCTGTCTCGAAGCGCATAAAAATGATCTTCGAGCATCCGGTGAACCATATTTTACACATCCGTATGAAGTAGCAATGATTGTAGCGAAAGAAATTCCTCTTGACGATATTACAATCGTTAGTACTTTACTTCATGATGTTGTTGAGGATACCGAATTTAATCTAGATATTTTGTCAAAAGAATTTGGGAAAGAAGTTGCAGAAATTGTAGACGGGGTTACTAAAATAAGCGGAATATTTAAAGGTCAGGAAATTACTCAAGCAGAAAATTATCGGAAGCTTCTGCTTTCAATGGTTAAAGATGTCCGTGTAATTCTTGTTAAGTTTGCAGATAGATTGCATAATATGCGGACTCTTGAATACGTTAATCCGGATAAGCAAAGAAGAATAGCCCAGGAAACCCTTGAAATTTACGCTCCATTTGCAAATAGATTCGGTTTAGGACGCATTAAATGGGAACTTGAAGATCTCTCTTTTAAATATCTAAATAAAGAGGCTTACGATGAAATTGCAAGGAAGATAAAGAGCAAAAGACGAGAACGGGAATCTTACATTAAAAAATTTACCGATCCTGTAATTGAAAAATTAAACGAATACAATCTTAAGTTTGAAATTAACGGTAGACCGAAACATCTTTACAGTATTTATCGAAAGATGGTTACACGTAATAAGCCGTTCGAGGAAATCTATGACCTGTTTGCAATCAGAATTATACTTGATACCGAAAATAACAACGACTGTTATACTACTCTTGGGATAGTAAACCAAATGTATCCGCCGGTTCCAGATAGATTTAAAGATTACGTCTCAATACCGAAGACTAATAATTATCAATCTATTCATACCACGGTTGTTGGTCCCGAAGGAAGATTGGTTGAAGTTCAAATCAGAACAAAAAAAATGCACGAGGTTGCCGAGAAAGGTGTTGCGGCGCATTGGCGGTATAAAGAAAATAAAGTTGCTACCGAAAAGGATATGGAAAACTGGGTTAATTGGATTCGCGATATTTTTGAAAGCGCATCCAAGGATGAAGCACGTAAAGATATTTTAGAAAGCTTCAAACTAAATCTTTATCAGGATGAAATTTACGTATTCACTCCTACCGGCGATTTGAGAAGGCTGCCAGTTGGCTCTACGCCTGTTGATTTTGCTTTCGAAATTCATAGTAAAGTAGGTTACCATTGTATCGGTGCGAAGGTAAATGGAAAGATAGTTCCTCTAGATACCAAGCTTCACAGCGGAGATCAGGTAGAAATTATAACTTCAAAAAATCAGCATCCGAATAAAAACTGGATAAAATATGTAACGACTCATAAAGCAAAGACAGCAATTCGCAAATGGATAAACAAGGAAGAAGAAGATATAATAAATGCCGGAAAAGAAATTTGGGAAAAGAAAATAAAAAAGCTTAAATTATCCTTTACTACCAGCGATATCGCAAAGCTTTCGGGAAATTTGAAATTTGATAGTCCGAGAGGATTTTTTAAATCAATCGCGCAGGGGAAAATAAATCTTGATGAAGTTCTTACAGCCACAAAAGAAAAAGAAAAGAAAGAAAAATCTGCCGTACTGGAGTTTGACAACTTTGCAAATATTGCTCGAGATGATGTTGGAGGTGTGCTTGTTGATGGCAAGAAGTCTGGAATCTTATACTCATACGCAAAATGCTGTAATCCAATTCCCGGTGATCCAGTCATTGGTTATATTACTGTTGGTGAAGGGATAAAAATTCATCGTAAGACATGCAACAATTTAATCCGCGTATCGGAAAAGGATGTAAGCAAATTGGTGCCGGTTCAGTGGCCCGCATCCGAAGGATCGTTATTTGTTGCGGGTTTAAGCGTAATGGGAGAGGATACGCCGGGTATATTAAATGATATTTCTCATGCGATTGTTTCTTACCAGAATACTAACATCAAGTCGATAAACATCAACACAGGCGATTCTACATTCGAAGGAAGCGTTACTCTTTATGTCCAGAACCTTGAGCATCTTTCCAGAATTATCGATAGGCTGAAAAAGCTTAAAGGAGTTTATTCAGTCGAAAGATTTGAAAGCGCATGACCGGCAGCGAAGAACAATTCAAAAGATACCTTGCAATTGATTTTGGTTTGAAGAGAATCGGTTTAGCTTTAAGCGATCCCCTTTTAATTTTTTCATATCCATACAAAACCATTCCTAATGATTCCGATTCTCTTAGAGAACTAAAGCAGATTATCGACGAGCAAGGTGTTTGCAAGATCATTTTAGGATTTCCTAAAAAAGAAAATGGAGAACCTGCATCAATCATTGGTGAAGTATTAAAGTTTAAACAAAAACTTGAAGATACATTTCATCTTGAAGTTTTGCTGCGAGATGAGCGGTATAGTTCTTCTATCGCAAATGATATTATCATTAAATCGGTTGCAAAAAAATCAAAAAGGAAAGAAAAAGGATTGATAGACATGGGAGCCGCCGCAATTATTCTTCAGAATTATTTAGATGAACGGTAATCAAAAAAATATTTTAGTAAGTCCTTGATTTTGATTGACATTTGCAATCGCTTAAATTATTTTGGCACATATAAAAAATTTTAAGGGAGCATTCTTATGACGCTTGACGCACTTGGTATGGTTGAAACCAAAGGATTGGTTGGTGCAATTGAAGCAGCTGATGCGATGGTTAAAGCCGCAAAAGTTGAATTACTCGGAAAAGAAACCATCGGTGGTGGTTATGTAACTGTTATGGTAAGAGGCGATGTAGGTGCTGTAAAAGCCGCTACTGATGCAGGTGCTGCCGCTGCTCAAAGAGTAGGCGAACTGGTATCTGTTCATGTAATTCCGCGTCCGCATTCTGAAGTTGAATCTATTCTTCCCAAAAAGAAATAAGATTAAAATATATGCCGGAAGCATTGGGTTTAGTTGAAACCAGAGGCTTGGTTGGCGCGATAGAAGCAGCAGATGCAATGGTTAAAGCTGCTAATGTACATCTTGCTGGCAAGGAACTGACAGGCGGAGGACTGGTTACGGTTAAAATTTTAGGCGATGTTGCTGCCGTAAAGTCCGCTGTCGATGCCGGAGCTGCTTCCGCAAAAAGAGTCGGAGAAGTAATTTCAATTCACGTAATTCCTAAACCTGATGACGAACTTATAAAAATCCTTCCAGAAATTTCAATTCAAGATGTTGTTAAAAAAAATGAAGAACCTATTCAGCAAACTAAATTAACTGTAAACAAAATTGCTGAAAAAGGAAAAGAGCGGGAAATTTCCACAGAAGCTGAAAAAATAAAAAAGGAAAAAGAACTAGCTCTGGAACCGGTTAAAGTACAAAATGAGAAACGACCTAAAAAAGTAAATGAACCAGTTGCAACATTGTTTGAGCAGGGAAATGATACAATCTCAAGACTTCGCCAAGAAGCTTTAGGAGTTAAAGAATCCAAGAAGGCGGCTGCATTTAAGTTTGTACCTAAAGCTGAGCGTGAAATGATAGAGGTTACCTCGGAAAAACAATTGAGTGATTTGCAAATTAATAATCTCGATGTCCATCAGCTTCGACATCTGGCAAGGAATATTTCCAACTTTCCTATTCAAGGTAGGCAAATTTCAAAAGCAAGCAGGAAGGAATTGGTAGAACATTTTAATAATTTGATCAAGTGAGTTATACTTGAAAGCAGGTAAAACCTACTTAACCTATTTTAGATTAGAATTTAGCTCCACATGTTGTGGAGTTTTTTTGTTCCCGATTTCTTTTATATTTGAGTGATGAAGAAAAATCTCCACATAATTATTATATCTCTTCTTTTCTCAATAATACTTTGGATTTCAATTTCTTTGTCAAGCGATTATTATACAAATCTCGATATTCCAGTCAAGTTAATTGATTTTCCTAGCGGTTACTCGACTGGTTCACTAACCCCTCAATCAGTATCTGTAAAAATTAGAGGAAAGGGTTGGAAGCTTATTACTTTCTATTTGAGTTCAGCGGATTATTTTCTCGTGCCTGTCGGGACCAGGATTGGTAAACGGAGTGTCAGGCTTTCTAATTATTTAGTTGATAACCAATGGCTTACTTCCGATCTTGACGTTTCCAGTATTTCACCTGACACGCTTTCTTTTATTGTTGAAAAGACTATTTCTAGGAAACTTCCAATATCACCGGATTTAAATTATGTTTTTCGATCTGGATATGGATTAGCTTCACCGATATCAATTAATCCGGATTCTACAATAGTAACAGGTCCGGCAACTTATGTTGAAAAGCTTACTTCAATTCCAACTAAGGCAATAGAATTTGAGAACCTAGAGACGTTGATAACCAGACGAGTACCGCTTAAAAAAATTTTCGGTATGGAATATAATGATAATTCTGTACAGGTAACGCTTGATGTGCAGAAGATAGTTGATAAAAATTTTGATAATCTTCTTGTAAATGTAGTTGATGTTCCGAAAGATAGAAGCGTTCTTCTAATGCCTAACCGGATAAGTATTGGAGTCAGAGGCGGAATTGATGTTCTGGGAAAATTGGATACAACTAAATTTAATGCATACGTAAACTATCGAGAAGTAGTTTTAGATACTCTGGGAAGCGTTGTTCCTCATATAGATATGCCTGAGAATACAACACTTCTTTTCATTAAACCTGATCGTTTGCGTTATATCATCAAGAAGTTTTGATTGCAATGTTAAGTTGTCTAGAATGTTTTGTTAAATTTATATTTAAGAAATAATTTATTATTAATTAAAGAAAAATGTTTATATCCTTTGAGGGAATCGATTTCTGCGGCAAGTCTACTCAAGTTGAACTTTTAAAAAAATATCTTTTAGAAAGAAAGAAAAAAGTCGAAATAATAAGAGAGCCGGGTGGTACTGAAATATCTGAAAAAGTCCGCGATATTCTTCTAGATAAAAACCATAACAAGATGTTTATGGAAACTGAAATATTTTTATTCTCGGCAAGCAGAGCCCAGTTAGTTAGGGAAAAAATTCGACCATATTTGGAAAGTGGATACTATGTAATTTCGGATAGGTTTCATGATTCAACCACTGCTTATCAGGGCTTTGGTAGAGGAATTCCCTTAGAAGTAGTTGAGAAAATAAATAAACTTGCTATTAAAGAAACAATTCCCGACATAACTTTCCTTATTGATATTTCTGTCGAAGAAGCGGAGCGGAGAAAGTCATTGAAAAATAAGCATGAGTTAGACAGAATAGAAGTTTCGGAAAAGGAATTTTATGAAAGAGTAAAGAAAGGATATTCATATCTTGCTAGTAAAGAAAAACGGTTTAGAATAATTAACGGGACAAAAAGTATAATAGAAATTCACTATCAAATTATAAATGAGTTGATGAGTGCAGAAGCCAAGGAGAATTTATGATCAAGAATAATTTTAAGAAATTTATTATCGCTGGTTTAGTTGTTTTCATTTTTTCCGGATTCTTTTCCGGGAAGGATGATCTCTACTTCCAGATAAATAAAAACATCGATCTGTTTGGAAAGATTTATAAAGAAGTCACTTTCAACTATGTTGATAAAATTGATCCAAAAGAATTTATGCGTGCGGGAATTCGCGGCATGCTTGGCTCGCTTGATCCTTACACAGTCTTTATCGACGCAAGTCAAAAAGAAGATTTTGATTTAATAACTAACGGAAAATACGGCGGAGTTGGAATATCAATTGGAGTGAGAGGAAATAAAGTTACTGTGGTTGATGTTCTCGATGGTTATTCAGCACAGAAGCAAGGAGTTAGAGTTGGAGACCAAATTATAGAAGCCGATGGTAATAAAATTACACCGGAAAATGTTGATGAGATTTCTTCGTTGGTAAAAGGCAAACCCGGAACGATTGTAAATCTTAAAGTTCTTCGCGATGGAGATAGAGACACGTTGAGCTTTAACCTTGTACGTGAAGAAATCGTAGTAAAAAGTCTTACCTATGCCGGATTCTATCCTCCAAACAGTAATAATGTTTATTTAAGATTGACTAACTTTAGCCGTGCTGCTGGAGATGAAGTTCTTCAAGCATTGAAGAAATTAAAATCCGAGAAAGAAATTAATTCAATTGTTCTTGACCTTAGAGGAAATCCAGGCGGACTGCTTGATGTTGCAGTTGACATTTGCGAAAATTTCCTTCCTAAAAATTCTTTAGTTGTTTCCACCAGAGGCAGAGATCCTGAAAGCACTAAAAGTTATTTTTCAAGGCAAGATCCTCTTTTAGGAAATACACGGTTAGCAATATTAATTAATGGCAATTCTGCTTCCGCATCTGAAATTGTTACGGGTGCAATTCAAGATCATGATAGAGGAATTGTTGTAGGAACAAAATCTTTTGGAAAAGGTTTAGTACAAACTATTACTCCACTCGATTATAATACTTCGTTAAAAATTACAACTGCAAAATACTATACTCCAAGCGGGAGATGCATTCAGAAAATCGACTACGCCGCAAACAATAAAGCTATCTCTGAAGTTGATTCGGTGGTTAAAACTTCATTTCTTACTGACCACAAAAGAGTGGTTTACAGTGCCGGAGGGATTACTCCTGATTCAACAGTCAAGGAAGCTAAAGAAGGTGAAATTGTTAGAGACCTCTTAGCTAAAGGAATGTTCTTTCAATTTGCCGATCATTATTATTATAAAAATTCAGATGGCAAGTTCAGTTCATTAAATGATGATAAACTACTTGAGGATTTCAAAAATTATCTGACTGAACAAAAGTATAAGTTTCGTCCGGTTGCCGAAGAACAGGTTGATCAACTAATGGCGGAAGTAGGTAGTAAGAGCTCCGAAAAAGATATTGTTGATAATCTTTCAAGAATTAAAAGTGAATTTGAAAAGCTTGCAAACAATGAGTTGAAGGCATATAAGAACGAAATTTTACGAGAAATTAAAATTGAACTTGCATCAAGGTATTTGGGAAACAACGGCAAGGTACAACAAGAATTAAAGCACGATAATCAATTTCAAACTGCATTCAAAATATTGTCTGACACAACCGAGTACAACAAATTATTAAATCTTAATTGAGCTTTGTTTTATTGTCAATAATTTTTTTATTGACCGGTTTCATAACCGGGATTTTTGCTGGGATGTTAGGCGTCGGCGGCGGAGTGATTTTTGTACCGATGCTTTATTTTTTGCTTCCTTTTACTCCAATTGATAGATCTCAAATTTCTTATATTGTAATTGGTACTTCTTTATTTGCTGCGGCAATAACCTCAATCAGTTCAGCGGCAAATCATTATTTCAGAAATAATGTTGATAAGAGAAAAGCTTTCTTTCTTGCATTAGGAAGTATAACCTCATCAATTTTAGCTTCATTTTTAGTTATTAAAATAAATCCGTTTGTACTTCAAATTATCTTTGCATTTGTGTTTATTGTAATTGCCATTAAAATGTTAACAGAGGGCAGAGCGAAGAAGCAGGAAAAGAAAAATACTAAAATCTTAAGTGATTATTTAGGAATACCGTTCGGATTTGCGGCAGGAATTTTTGCTGCTTTTACAGGATTAGGTGGTGGAATTTTGTTCGTTCCTGTTTTAAACTATCTGTTAGGTGTAGAATTTAAAAAATCAATTGGCACTTCTTCCTTGATTATAAGCGCAACCGGAGTTGCTGCTGCGCTTGCATATTCGTTTCATAAACCATCGGGAATTATTGCCCCTTTCCAATTGGGATATGTATATTTTATCGCCGGTCTTCCACTTGCATTGGGCGCTGCCGCCGGTGCGTACTTCGGAGTAAAAATTGTATTGGGCTTTCAGGCAAAAACAATAAAAAAAGTATTCTCTGTTCTTCTAATTATAGCAGTGATAAAAATTCTATTTAGCTTTTAGAGTTAATATGGAAAACTCTGTAAAAGAAAAAATTAAAAGAATTGTTGGGGAAAGAAATTATTCCGATTCTTACGAAGACCGGCTCTGCTATTCTTATGATGCAACTGCACTTCTTCATCAACTTCCGGAAGCAGTCACTTTTCCTGAAAATGAAGAGCAGATTTCAAGTTTAGTAAAGCTTGCCAACGAAACCAAATTCAATATTGTTCCAAGAGGATCCGGAACCGGTTTAAGCGGAGGTTCTATTCCGGTTGAAAACTCAATTGTAATTGTAATGACTCGCTGGAATAAAATTCTGGAAGTTGATACTCGTAATCTTACAGCAACTGTTCAGCCTGGAGTTATTACTGCGAATCTTCAAAGTGAAGTGGAGAAGATAGGACTATTTTATCCGCCTGATCCTGGAAGCATGAACGTCTGTACTATCGGAGGAAACGTTGCCAACAATGCCGGCGGTTTGAGAGCATTGAAATACGGTGTAACAAAAAATTATGTTTTGGGGACAGAAATGATTTTACCTAACGGTGATTTGTTAAAAACCGGTGGTAAGAATGTGAAAGATGTAGCAGGGTATAACCTGCGAGACTTCGTTGTCGGCAGTGAAGGAACACTTGGCATTATTACAAAAATTTTATTGAAGTTGATACCTTTACCGTCGGAATCGATTACGATTCTTGCATACTTCGATAGGCTTCATGACAGTGCAGAATCAGTTTCTGAAATTATTGCGGCAAAAATTCTTCCATGTATGATGGAATTTTTGGACAACACAACAATAAACTGCGTTGAAGATTTTACTCATGTTGGATTGCCAAGGCAAAGCGAAGCTGTTCTTTTGATAGAAATTGATGGTAGGGGTAGCATTGTTAATGAGGATGCGGAGACTGTTAAAAATATTCTTTTGAAGAACCATGCTTCTTTTATCAGAGTTGCTGATAGCATAAATGAAGCTTTGCTTCTTAAAACTGCAAGGCGCAGTGCTTTTAGTGCGTTGGCAAGACGGCGACCGACAACAATACTTGAAGATGCAACCGTTCCGCGAAGCGAGCTGCCAATTATTATTGAAAAGGTAACTGAAGCAGGTAAAAAATTTAATGTTACTTTTGGAAATTTCGGTCATGCAGGAGACGGCAATATTCATCCAACTTGTTTGACAGATGAAAGAGATATGGCAGAAATTAATAAAGCACATAAAGCATTTGATTTTATTTTTAATGAAGCAATAAAATTAGGCGGAACTATAACCGGTGAGCATGGTACCGGTTTGGCAAAGAAACAATTTCTTGAAAAAGTTGCCGGCATTCCCGGTGTAGAAATGATGAAAAAGATTAAACAGTCAATTGATGAAAATAATATTTTGAATCCGGGAAAAATATTTTCGATAAGCCCGAGGTGTGAAGGTTCTCTTCCGTTCCGCAGAGAACAAATAAAAGATTTTCAGAATTAATAATCGGGATTCTTTATACTGCATGATCGCTTCAAATTTGGAATTTGAGTTCACGAATAATATATCTGGAAAAAGTTTTTAGATAGAATAGATCTTTTAAAAAGAATTTTATTTCTTAAATGGAAAGTAATCACAAAAATCTTCTTTTCTCAGTTCTTCCTGATGAAGATGTACTAAACCAATGCATTCATTGCGGATTATGCTTGACAACATGTCCCACTTATTCGTTAACTCAATTTGAAAGATCTTCGCCTCGAGGCAGGATAAAACTAATCAATGCGGCTGCCAAGGGAGAAATTGAAATCGGAGATACCTTTGCCTACGAGATGAATTTTTGTCTGGATTGCCAAGCTTGCGAAACAGCCTGTCCTGCAGGGGTTAAATACGGGTCTATGGTTGAAGCTGCAAGGGTAATAGTACAAGATTCAAAATTAAATTCTATCCTTAGACGTATTATCAGAAAAATTACTATGAAGATTGTAATCTCAAAACGATTATTGAAAATCGCTTCAAGAATATTATACTTCTATCAAAATTCTGGCGTACAAAAAGTCTTACATCGTTCCAGAATCATCAATTTAATATTTCCAAAGCTAAGTGAGATAGATGACCTTTCTCCCAAAGTATCAAAAAAATTTAGCAGTGAATTAATCCCGGAGATTACCTTAACAGAGAATAAAGTTAAACACAAAGCAGCAATTCACTTGGGGTGTTTTATGGACGTAATGTTTGCTAATATTAACAAAGATACTATTGATGTCCTTTCATTATGCGGATGTGAAATCCAAAATCCCATTGAACAAGTTTGCTGCGGTTCTTTGCCGGGACATAACGGAGATTATGAATCTGCAAGAAAGCTTGCAAAGAAAAATATCGACGCATTTGAAAGACTAGATTATGAATTTTTAATTGTAAATTCATCCGGCTGCGGTGCTTTTATGAAGGAGTATGCTTATCTACTGAGGGATGATCCAAGCTACTCGGAGAAGGCAAAAGTTTTTTCCTCAAAGATTAAAGATATCCTTGAGTTCGTCAATAATGAATTAGGTGAAATTAATTTTAACAAATTGCATGATAAAATTACTTACCACGACGCATGCCATCACGTTCATACACAAAAAATAATTAATGAACCAAGAAATATTTTGAAAGCAATTCCAGATTTAGATGTAAATGAAATGAATGAATCTACTTGGTGCTGCGGAAGTGCCGGCATTTACAATATTGTTCATTATGATGATTCAATGAAGATTCTTGAAAGAAAGATGGACAATATAAAAAAGACAGGTGCGAGCATTGTTTTAGCTGCTAATCATGGCTGCCTTGCTCAGTTGCAATACGGTGCAGATAAATTTCATGTTGCTGTCGAAGTGATTCATCCTGTAAGTTTGATTAAAAAAGCATTACAAAAAACAACAGAGTAGAATTTCGAGACGAGTATTTATATACTTTTCAACTGCTCAATGCAACATCCTTCCTTTATAATGACTCAAATCACTATTGCATTACTCTGATTTAAATACTTTTGAACATGTCCAATCAAAAAATAATTCGGCAATATTTTTTATAAAGCTTATCAAAGGGCTTTAAAAAATATTTACCGAAAAAAATAAAAAAATTTCATCGCAAATTTTTGATTTATATTCGAGAATTTTTATGTTTGGAATCGTAATTAAAAAATACTCATTTAGTTTACTTGCGGAAACTACTTTAGTCCGCCGATCTATTTTTATAAATAAATAATTTTTCAGTGCATAAGATTGTCTTAGTCTAAAGCTGTCAATCTTTTTGTAGACTTTAATTTTGACCAAAAATTTTTTGGTTTAATTTTCAAAGGTTCATGATGAATAAATCGCTACTTGATTATATCCTTCGCGTTCGTCTGCCTATTACTATTTTCGTAATTATTGCTGCTTTTGCTGTAACATATTTTGCATCGAGGGGAGTAGATAAAGGAATTGGTTATTCTCCTGTTCAGCCGATTGCTTTTTCGCATAAACTCCATGCAGGAGAAATGAGAATTGATTGTCAGTACTGTCACACAGGTGTAGAAAAATCCCGCAACGCAATGGTACCTGCAGTTTCAACATGTATGAACTGCCATTCGATTGCCAGAAAGGACCAGCCGGAAATCAAAAAACTTAGAAATTATTATTTCAACAATATTGCTTTGCCGTGGGTAAGGGTTCACCGAGTTCCGGACTTTGTTTATTTCAATCATAGTGTTCATGTTAATTCCGGAATAAAGTGCGAAAGCTGTCACGGGGATGTAAGACAAATGGATAGGATAACTCAAGTCCATTCATTTACGATGTCAGCATGTTTAGACTGCCATCGTCATCCAAAAGAAAATCTGCCTTATTTAAAAAATGTAAAACACGGTCCTGACAATTGCTTTGCTTGCCACCGGTAATTAGGAGATAAAATGGAATTACAAAATATTTTTAACAACAAAATAAAACGGAAGAATTTTTTTATTACTCTAGGAGTTGGAGCTGGAAGCTTTTTGTTAATGCGATCCTTGCCGTTTAGATTTTTAAGCAAAAGATTTTCTAAATCAAAATCAAGTTCGAATAATAAAATAAAAGTAAGAATAAATCCTTCTGCTGTGAGCAGAAAAAAATTAGGTTAGAATAATGGTGGAAATTAAAAACGAAATGGATCCAAAAGATAAAAAAGAAGCGCTGGATACCGATTACTGGCGAAGCTTTAAAGAATTATTTAAAGATACTTCGACAATTGATTCAAGTCATAATGAATTTGGCAAAAGTGTTACTGAAGATTTCGATCCTTCGAAGCTTAAAGGAATTTCCAGAAGAAAATTCATTGCGCTGGTTAGTGCATCTGCTGCGCTTGCAGGAGCCGGATGCTCTGATTATCGAAGTAAAGGATTTATAGTCCCTTACAATCAAATGCCGGAAGAAGTTACGGTTGGCAACCCGACCTATTATGCCTCAACAAGTACTTCTTGCACTCATAGCTGTGGAGTATTAATTAAAACACGTGAGGGCAGACCAATAAAAGTCGACGGCAATCCTGATCATCCTGTAAGCAAGGGTAAAACATGCGCAAAATGTCAGGCAAGCATTATAAATCTTTATGATCCGGACAGACTAGAGTTTCCTCTTGAAAGATCCGGCAATGAGTTTCTAAAGAGGGATTGGAAAGTCGTAGATGACGCAATTATCTCCGCTTTAAACAACAGCTCCAGCAAACAGATTGCAATTATAACTCATACTGTAAATTCGCCGACAAGTAAAAAAGTTTTGGATGATTTTGTTCAGAAATATCCTAACACGAAAATTTATTCTTACGAATTATTCAATGAACAAATTAGAAATTCGGCATGGAAGAAATGTTATGGCACGGATAATTTCCCGTTGATTAATTGGGATCAGGCAAAAATAATTGTCGGGTTGGAAACAGATTTCCTCGGAATAGATGGAAACAAAGTTGAAACCACCAGATTATTTTCCGACGGCAGAAATTTTCATCAGACAGATAACTTTAATCGTCTTTATATTTTTGAAGGCAGCATTTCTGTTACCGGGATGAATGCCGATTATAGAATTAAGCTTCGTCCTGATGCACAATATGAATTGGTACTGAGCCTTTTAAATGAACTTGATAAAAAAGGAATCAGCATTCCTGCTGGCAGTCAGGCTTACAGCGGCTATTCTCTTGATTCGTTTGCACAAAAATATTCAGTTTCAAAAAATAGACTTAATCTTCTTGTTAAAGATTTAATTAAAAATCAAGGCTCTTCATTGGTTTATCCTGGAAGAACTTTGCCTGAGGAAGTACATGTTGCGGCAAATATTTTGAATGAGGCTTTGAGCAATACCAAGCTTTATAGAACTGATGCTGCTGAAACACCGGTTTTATCTTTGACGTCAAAAGATGATATAGCCAGACTCGTTCAGGATATTAATTCTGGTAATGTTGCTGTTGTTATTCATTATGATTCTGATCCGGTCTATCATCTGCCGAAAGATTTTAGTTATACCGATGCAGTTAAAAAAGTTCCGATGATAATCAGCATGGTAGGAAGTAAGAATGATTCTTCTGCTTTAGGTAATTATATTCTTCCTATCAATCATGACTTTGAATCCTGGGGTGATTTTAAACCGAGAAGCGGATTTTATTCAATGCAGCAGCCTGTTATCGATCCTATCTTCGATACAAGACAGAAAGAAGTTATTCTTCTTACCTGGCTTAAAGGCAAACCGGTAGTTTATGATGACCAAATCTATCATAATTATTTGAAGAACAACTGGGAACAGAATATTTATCCCGGAATAAATTCAAAAATGAATTTTACTGAGTTCTGGAATGCTGCTCTTCATGACGGAGTAGTGATTTTTGAAGAATCTGTACCAAGTCTTGGAAGCTTTGATAAATCTGCCGGCAATAGTTTACCAAAACCTTCCAGTAATCATTCAGGTTTTGTTGTCGCGTTAAGAGAAAGTTATCAAGCCGGGGACGGAAAATTTTTAAACAACGGCTGGATGCTTGAACTTCCGCATCCGGTTTCTAAAATAACTTGGGACAATTATGCGGCTATTTCAAATAAAACTGCAAAAAGCTTAAATGTTGATGATGGAGATTTTATTTCCATTCAAGTTGGAAATCGAAAATTGGAAATTCCTGCTTTCATTCAACCAGGAGCTGCAGATAATACGGTAACTATTGAGCTTGGCTTCGGAAGAAAAGTTGTTGGAATTGTTGGTACCGGTGTTGGATTTGATGCGAGTGTTCTTATGAGTAAAGCTGGAGACTTCTCTCCTTGGATATACGAAGGGTCAAATATTACTAAAGGAAGTGGAAGTTACAAACTTGCTTCAACAATGGAACATCATTTGTTCGACAATGAATTGACAACGAACGTTGCTCAGAAGCGAAAAATTATTCAAGAAGGTACAGTCGAAGAATATAAGAAGGATCCAAATTTCTTAAACGCGCCTAAACCAAACGAAGAAGAATCATTATACCATAAGCATCCTTATCCGGGTGTTAAGTGGGGGATGGTTGTCGATTTAAATAAATGCATTGGATGCGGTGATTGTGTCATTGCTTGTGTATCCGAAAATAATATTCCGATAGTCGGTAAGGACCAAGTATTGGTTAGCAGGGAAATGCAATGGCTTCGGGTTGATCGTTATTATTCAGGAACTATCGAAGAACCAACTGTAAGCAACCAGTTAATGTTGTGTCAGCAGTGCGACAATGCGCCATGCGAAAATGTTTGCCCGGTTGCCGCAACAACACACAGCCCGGATGGATTAAATCAGATGATTTACAACCGTTGTGTAGGAACCAGATACTGTTCAAACAACTGTCCTTACAAAGTTAGGCGATTCAATTTCTTCAATTATAGAGATCATTTTAAAGATCATTTCCAGCAGAGCCAGTTATTTAGTTTAGCTGCAAATCCTGAGGTAACAGTAAGGTCCCGCGGTGTTATGGAGAAATGCACATTCTGTATTCAGAGAATTATGGATGCCCGTTCGCTGGCAATTGAAGAACATCGTGAGTTCAAAGGATCGGACGTTAAAACTGCATGTCAAGAAGCATGCAATACAAACGCAATAATGTTTGGAGATGAGAACGATAAGAATTCCATTATTCACAAATATAGAAACCATGAACTTGCTTATTATGTTTTGGAGGATCTAAATACGAAGCCCAATGTAACTTATCTTGCTAAATTAAGAAACACTGAAACGGAGGTAGCATAGTGGCGATTGATTATTCACTTGAGCTTGCAGCGATAGAGGGAAATCCTCCACTCAAGGAGCTTGATGAAATTATCATTAAACCGATGGTTACAAAACCGTCGAGAAAATATCAAATTGTTTTAGCGATTACTACTAGTCTTCTAATTATTGGCGCAATCTGTATCGGAATTACATTTTATTATGGAATCGGAATGTGGGGCAACAACCAGCCTGTTGCCTGGGCGTTTGATATAACAAATTTCGTTTTCTGGATTGGTATAGGACATGCGGGAACTCTAATCTCAGCGATATTGTATTTGCTAAGACAGCAGTGGAGAAACGGAATTGCACGCTTTGCAGAAGCCATGACAATCTTTGCTGTTATGTGCGCCGGTATATTCCCGATTATTCATACAGGTCGTCCCTGGCTTGCCGGATATTTGATCCCTTATCCGAACCAACACGTAATGTGGCCAAATTTCATTTCACCTTTGGTTTGGGACGTCTTTGCAGTTTCAACTTACTTTACAGTATCTCTGGTGTTCTGGTACGTTGGATTGATTCCAGACTTTGCAACTCTTCGTGATAGAACAACTAACAAAATAAGAAAGACAATTTATTCTGTCTTCAGTCTCGGATGGAGAAACTCGAGCCGCCAATGGCAGCATTATGAAAAAGTATATATGATATTAGCTGGTCTTGCAACACCACTTGTACTTTCTGTTCACACCGTTGTAAGTTGGGATTTTGCTGCTGCAATAATTCCAGGTTGGCACTCAACTATTTTTCCACCATATTTTGTAGCTGGCGCAATCTTTTCCGGCTTTGCGATGGTAAGTACTGTTCTAATTTTTATTCGAAAAATTTTCGATATGGAACATATAATAACTCTTGACCATCTTGAAAAGATGAATAAGATAATACTTCTTACCGGTTCTATGGTAGGTTATGCGTACATCATCGAATGGTTTATGGCTTGGTACAGTGGTTCGCCAGTTGAATTATTTACAACCTTAAACAGAGCCTTTGGTCCTTACGCTTGGGGCTACTGGATAATGGTAAGCTGCAACGTTTTCTTCCCACAGCTTTTCTGGTTTAAGAAGATTCGCCGTTCTGTTCCAATAACTTTGGTAATCGTAATACTGGTAAATGTCGGAATGTGGTTTGAACGTTTTGTTATAATTGTTGCGTCGTTAAGCAGAGATTTCCTGCCGTCGAGCTGGCATTACTATAAACCAACATTAGTGGATATGGGAATTTTATTTGGCAGCTTCGGATTATTTTTTACATTAGTTCTTCTTTTTGCCCGAACACTGCCAGTGGTTTCACTTGCTGAAATAAAATCAATTGTGCCAGGTGCTCAACCTTCTCACGGAGAAAATCAACATGAATGATGGAAAAAAATTATTCGGTGTAGCTGCTTTATTCGATACTCCGGATGAGATTTTAAAAGCGGCGAAGACAGTAAACAATGCCGGTTATAAAAATTATGACGTGAATACACCATATCCGATTCACGGAATTGATAAAGCAATGAAGCTGAAATCTTCGAAGCTTGGTTACGTTACTTTGTTTTTCGGCTTCTTCGGTGCTTCTTTTATTCTTTTCTTTATGTGGTGGACTTTAGCAGTAAACTATCCACTGGTAATCGGAGGTAAACCATATTTTCCTCTACCGGCATTCGTTCCTATTACATTTGAATTTACAGTACTAAATGCTGTACTTTCAACTTTTATTGCAATGATTGCTGTTGTTTTTAATCTTCCGTTTAATTCTCATCCTCTGCATGATTCAAATTATATGAGGAATGTTACTTCTGATAAATACGGCGTTGTAATCGAATCCGAAGATCCTCAATTTGACGAGAATAAAGTAAATGAGTTGCTGCGATCATTAGGTGGAAAAAATATTGAGCGGATTTTTTATCCTGAGCAAAAGGAATTCAAAGTTTTCCAGCCGAGATTTGTTGTCTTTCTGATAATAATTGCAATTATTACTTCAGTTAGCACTTATGTTACTTTGAACAAATTGATGTATTTACCTCCGTTCAGTTTTATGGAACATCAAAATAAAGGTATTGCTCAATACGAAAGCACATTCTTTTATGATAAGCGGGAGATGCGCGAGCCGGTTAAAGGAACTATTGCTCGAGGATTTATTCCGTATGCTTTTACTGGTGTAACCGATACAAATGAATTTTATTCAAATCCTTTGCTTCCAACTCAAAAAGTTTTGAAACTGGGACAGGAAAAGTTTTTAACTTATTGCAGTCCTTGCCACGGTAACTACGGCGAGGGTAAAAGCAGGCTTCGCGGATTTTTCCCTCCCGGACCAACACTTCATTCTGCAAGAGTTATAGGCTTTAGCGATGGGAAGATTTATAACATAATTACAAATGGTCAGAACGGAATAATGCCATCATACGCATATCAAACAACAAGAGATGAGAGGTGGGCGATTATTAATTATATAAGAGTTTTGCAGAGAGCACAGAATCCAAAACCATCGGACTTCTCTGCGATAAGTGAGATAAATAAGGAGTCTGGCAATGCCTCAAACTGAATCTAACATACGGCTTGCTGAAAATGCCGGATATATAAAAAAAGAATTACCAAAAAGTCTTAGTACCTGGGGTTATATTTTATTAATTGTTGGTATTGCCTTAAGTATAGTAAGTTATAAGCTGGATCCGGCAAGAGCTTCATTCGGTTATTTAGCAGGTTATATTTTTCTTCTTTGCATAGGGATTGGTGCATTATTTCTTGTTTCCATGGAATATGCAGCGGGCGCTGTTTGGAGTGTTCCATTCAGAAGAGTGAGCGAGCTGTTTGCTTCTTCGGTACCGTTTCTTTTAATCTTGCTTATTCCATTATTCTTAAGCATGAAGAATTTGTTTGTGTGGATGAATCCTGAGGTTGTTGCTCATGATAAAGTGTGGCAGACACGAATGAATTATTTAAACGTTCCGTTTTTCATAATAAGAGACGTGGTAATAATTTTAATCTGGTGGTTGTTTTATCATTTAATTATTAGGAATTCAAGGAAGCAGGATTTATCACTTGACCAAAACCTAACAACTACAAACATAAAACTATCTGTAGCTTTCATCCCGGTTTTCGGTTTTACGATTTCACTATTTTCATTTGACTGGCTAATGAGTATGGTTCCGAAATGGTATTCAACAATTTTCGGAGTATATATTTTTGCAGATGCAGCCTGGGTCGGATTTGCAGTTGTGACACTGGCATCGGTGCTGCTTACAGAAAAGGGTTATCTTAGTACAAAAATTAAGAAAGACCATTATTATAGTCTTGGTACTTGGATGTTTGCATTCACTGTTTTCTGGGCTTATATAGCTTTTGCGCAGTACATGCTTCAATGGTACGGTAATTTACCGGATGAAATAATTTATTATGTTCATCGCTGGGTTGGTGGATGGAAGTATGTGTCGTTATTTCTAGTAATTGCACATTTTATTGTTCCGTTTATAATATTGATTCCGCGAAGTTCAAAGACGAATCCGAAAATTTTAATCTTTGCATCTATCTGGATTATTGCTACCCAATACCTTGATTCTTATTGGCTTGTAATGCCAAGCATGGTTAATAATGGATTTACGTATTCGTTCAGATTTACTGACTTTGCTTTTCCAATTGCGGCAGTTGGCTTAATAATAGTACTGTTCACTACTTTAGCTAAAAAACACAACCTACTGCCAATCGGTGATCCAAAGCTGAAACGAAGCTGGGATTTTCATCTCTAATAAAAAGAAGGATAAAGAAAGAAATTATGAGTAACACTGGAAATGAAAAGAAGAATTTGTTAGCCGACCTGAAAGAACACCCGGTTAAAATTCTTGCTTTAATTTATCCTTACATATTAATTATAGGTGTGGGTATCGGTGTCTTTTATATTAACAATATTAATAAAGTCGGTAATAATCTTATTTCGCCGAGTATAGTAGACTCATCAACAGTTGTTCCGGATTTACCATTAATAAAACCTAGTACAGCACCTGCGGTAAATATTTTTACCTTAAGTCAATCAAGCGATGAAATGGTTGCAAAAGGTAAAGCGCTGTTTACTGCTAATTGCGTTTCGTGTCACGGTGCGAATGGCAAAGGAGACGGAATTGCTGCAGGCGCACTTGTACCAAAGCCGAGAAATTTTACAAGTCTGCAAGGATGGATTAACGGACCAAAAATATCCGGAATCTTCACAACTCTTTCTGAAGGTATAAAAGGAAGCGCAATGGTTGCTTTCGATACTTTTACTCCAGAAGATAAACTTGCTTTGGCTCAATATATTAGAAAAACCTTTGTTCCCAATCCTCCGCAGGATTCTAAACAAGATTTGACTGCGCTTGCTGAAAAATTTAAACTTTCAATCGGCGGACAAAGTTCAAATGATACTGCATCTGGACAAACTAACCCAGGACAAATTCCAATCAAGGATGCAATGGTTCTTGTTGAACAAGATGGAAATGCGAGATATCAAAAGATAATGGATGTTATGAGACAGATTGCCGGCGATCCGGGAACCGGCGCAGATATTTTTAACAAAGTTGTTGATGACAAAGTAAGAGCTCTTACGATGCTTAGCTCAACCGATGTTTGGCATAATAACGAAAAAGCTTTTGTCGATTTAATTGTTGATGAACTTGGACAGGATGGATTTAATTACAAGGTTCATTGGCTCTCGAATTCTGACTGGGATACATTTTACAATTACATGAATAAGTTATTTTAACTTTAATGGTTTGAGAAATGAAGACATTAACCGGGGTATTTATTGCGGTTATTTTATTGGTAAGTGTAAATATTGTGCTTGCCAAAGACTTGGAAACAAAAATTGGAGTTGTTGAAAAGCTGGGAGGTAAAATCCCTCTTAATGCAGTGTTCTTTGATTCGAATGGAAAAGAAGTTAGGCTTGGAGATCTTATTACAAAGCCGACAGTGATTGATCTTGCTTACTATAAATGCAATGGAATTTGTACACCAATAATGACTGATGTTGCAGATGTGGTAAATAGAGTTGATCTAGTCCCTGGTAAAGATTACAATTTAATTACTGTGAGCTTTAATCCTGAAGAATTGCCTAAAGATGCTGCATATAAAAAAACTCAAATAATGAATCTGTTGAAAACAGATGTCCCCGATTCTGCCTGGAGATTTTTGACAGGCGATAGTGCTTCAATTAGCAAATTGACCAAAGCAGTTGGCTTCAATTTCGATTATAGGAATGGCGTTTATATTCATACAGGTATGCTTGTTTTTGTATCTAAGGAAGGAAAGATTTGCCGATACATTACACCGGGAGATGTCGATTCTGGTATTGGAGCAGGAGACCTCAGAATTCTCCCGATGAGTTTTAAGATGGCAATTGTTGAAGCTTCCAAAAACGAAGCTATACCTGTAATTGAAAATGAATCAGAATATTGTTTTGACGGCACTCAGCCGGAAGATAAATCAATGGTTAATGATTGGTTCAAAATTTCCGGTGCTGGGATTTTGGTAATTGTTGCAGCATTATTTGTTTTTATTGTTCGTAAACCAAAGAAGAATAAACAATCTTTAGATAGCTGACAGATCTTAATCTTAATCGATCCTTTATCAGGTTTTGATTAAGATGATTAACAAATTTGAAATTCATTGAATTGCGGACAATGAGTCAATAAATGAAAACTATAATACAAATATCATTAGTCCTCATATTGATTTCAGCAAGCGGATTTGCTGAGAAGAATGATTATAAATCTGATGAAGTTGTTGTTCATACCGGGAAGTACATCCCGTTAAATCTTTATTTTACAGATGCGACTGGTAAAAAAGTCCTTTTAAAAAATATTATTAATAAACCGACTGTAATTGATTTTGGTTATTACCGATGTGTCGGAATATGTACTCCGTTGATGAGTGAGATTTCAGATGTAATAGGAAAGGTTAATTTAACTCCTGGTAAAGATTACAATATTTTATGTATAAGTGTTGACCAAAACGAAACTCCCGAAATAGCAGCTCAGAAAAAAAATGAACTGATCGGACTAATAGATAAAAAAATTGATCCTTCATCCTGGAAGTTTTTAACTGGTGATAGTTTGTCAATTAAAAAAATCACTGATGCAGTAGGATTTCATTTTTACAGAAGCGGAAATATAATTGTTCATAAAGGTGTTTTGGTCTTTGTTGATAAGAACGGAAAGATTTGCAGCTATCTTCAGCCAGGTTATAATAGACGCGGTGATTTTACAATTCTGCCGTCTGAATTTCAAATGGCAGTTATTGACGCAGGCAAAAGCAACGTTAATCCTGGGGTTTTAGGAGTGCTTCAAACTTGTTTAGGAATAAAAAAAGGTAATCTGTATGTGTTTTTTACAATCTTTTTTGTCGGAATATTTACAGTAGTTACAACTTTATTGATAATTAAAAAAAGTAAACCTGCAAAGAAGCAGGTATAAATAAGAATTTGCGTTGAGTAATATAATAAGGTAAAATTTATGTCAGGTGAAACTTTAGCATTGAGCCAAAACGAACACAATGTTAACTACCTTGATTATCAAGGGAAACATAAAGGCATTTGGGGATGGCTGCTGTCTACCGATCATAAAAGGATAGGTATCCTTTACATGATTACAGTACTCAGCTTCTTTGCAGTTGGTGTTACGTTAGGTTTTTTGATCAGGCTGGAACTCTTAACTCCTCAAGGTACGATAGTTGGACCGCAGGCATACAACGAATTCTTTACCGTACACGGTATAATAATGATTTTTATTGTTGTAATACCTGTTATACCTTCGGTATTCGGCAACTTCTTTTTACCGATTATGCTTGGGGCGAAAGATGTAGCTTTCCCAAGGCTTAATCTATTGTCCTGGTACTTGTATATTATAGGCGGTGCAATGATTCTTCTTTCACTTGTACTTCCCGGAGGAGCTGCAGATACCGGCTGGACATTCTATATTCCTTACAGCGTTCGTACTGGCACAAATATGATTTTCACATTAGCAGCTGTCTTTATAATTGGATTTTCATCTATCCTTACCGGATTGAATTTCTTAACAACGATTCATCGTATGAGAGCTCCGGGAATGGGCTGGTTTAAGATGCCGCTCTTCGCCTGGTCTTTATATGCAACTTCATGGATCCAGGTAATCGTTACTCCGATCGTTGGAATAACTTTGCTGATGGTTATTGTTGAGAGAGTTTTCCATGTCGGTATATTTGATCCGACACTTGGCGGCGATCCATTGCTTTTCCAGCATATGTTTTGGATGTATTCACATCCGGCAGTTTATATTATCATAGTCCCAGCTATGGGGGTAATATCCGAGGTTGTTCCTGTGTTCTCACAGAGAACAATTTTCGGGTATAAATTTATCGCATATTCAAGCCTTGGTATTGCAATATTCGGATCGCTGGTGTGGGCGCATCATATGTTTGCAACGGGCATGAGCAACACTGCTGAGTTTGTATTTTCCCTGCTTACTTTCCTGGTAGCAATTCCGAGCGCAATAAAAGTCTTTAACTGGACTGCGACCTTATATAAAGGTTCAATCAAACTTGAGCCACCATTGCTTTACGCACTGGCATTTATTTTTCTATTTTCAATCGGTGGTTTAACAGGAATTATTCAAGGTGCATTGAATGTTGATCTTTATTTGACCGATACATATTTCATTGTCGGGCACATTCATTATGTAGTGTTCGGAGGAACCGGATTCGGATTATTTGCCGCACTTCATTACTGGTTGCCGAAAATGTTTGGCAGAATGTATAACAAGAAGGTTGCAAAAGTTGCCTTTTGGATAACCTTTGTGGGATTTAACATTCTTTATTTCCCATTTTTAATTTTAGGCTGGCTAGGAATGCCGAGAAGGTCTTACCATTATCTTCCGCAGTACCAGGTTTATCATGTTATCGCAACAGTCGGTTCATGGATCTTAGTTACCGGATTGCTGATTATGTTTATTAATCTTTTGGTATCAATTATAAAAGGGAAGAAAGTTACCGAAGAAAATATTTGGGGCGGCGAAACTTTAGAATGGAAAGTTGCTACTCCGCCTACGGTAGAAAACTTTGAAGAAATTCCACAAGTAGTTGAAGGACCTTATGAATACAAACAAAATGAATATGAATTGGAAGAGGAGGTAAAGTGAGCTCAGCCGAATCTACCCAAGCAGCCGTAATAGCAGAACCTCACATAGAAGAACACGCTCATAGAGACGATGTTCGAAGCAGGATGGGAATGTGGCTGTTCCTATTTTCCGAACTACTCTTGTTCGGAGGCTTGTTCCTTATGTATTCCGTTTACAGGTATATGCATCAGACTGATTTCAGCATTGCCTCTAAAGAGATGAACACATTTTTAGGAACACTGAATACAGTTATTCTTCTTACAAGCAGCTTAACTATGGCTCTTGCTATAAATGCAATGCAGAGAGGGAAGAAAGGTTTGTCGATTTTCCTTCAAATATTTACCATACTTTGCGGAGCCGCTTTTATGGTAAATAAATTTATAGAATGGAGCCATGAGTTTGCAAAAGGAAATTATCCGGGTTCAGCTATACTTGCAAGTAAACCGAAGGGACAAATTCTTTACTTCGGTTTGTATTACTCTATGGTCGGGCTGCACGGCATACACGTGCTTGTAGGAATGACTATTATTGCTTTTATGCTGGTGTTTACGATCAGAGGTAAAATTACTCCGGATAATTATGTTAAGCTTGAAGCTGCTGGGTTGTACTGGCACCTTGTTGATATTATCTGGATATTCCTCTTCCCATTATTCTATTTGATAACGTAAGCAGTAATCTTGTTCTTCATCTATATTTGAAATAAAAGATTGAGAGGCAAGATTAAATTTAAAAATTAAAGAGTTTTATAGACAAAATTTATTCAAGGAAAATTAATGGAGAATTTAAAAGAACATACAGAACACTCACACAGCTATGGATTGTATGTGATGGTATGGCTGGCTCTAATTACTTTAACCGGATTAACAGCAGTTATAGCCGGTATAAATTTCGGAAAGCTTAGTGTGGTTGTTGCATTGGTGATTGCTGTAATAAAATCTTATCTGGTTCTAACTGAGTTTATGCATTTAAAGTCAGAACCACGGGCGTTTAAAACTTTTATCTTTGTGGCGCTGTTCTTTTTATTGGTTTCTTTCACCTTGTTGTTCTCTGATTACTCTTTTATAATAGGAAAATAATATGTTAGCTGATGCATCAAACTTTGTTCAGCCTGTCGATAATACTTTTATTATAATTGTATCTATTTGTGTATTCTTCCTTATCTTGATTACAGCATTGATGATAACCTTCGTAATCAAGTACAATAGCAAGAAGAATAAAAAAGCCAAGAATGTTCACGGTAATGTTCCGCTGGAAGTAACATGGACAGTTGTGCCGGTAATTCTGGTATTGTATATGTTTTATCTTGGATGGACAGGCTATAAACATGAAGTCTCGCCGCCAAAGAATTCAATGGTAGTAAATGTTTATGCTCAGATGTGGCGATGGTCTTATAAATATTCAAATGGAGTTGAATCGGATACATTATTTGTTCCGATAAATAAGCCGGTAAAAGTTCTGCTTCATTCAAGAGATGTTGATCATTCATTTTATATCCCTGCTTTCAGAATTAAGAAGGATGTTATCCCAAACCGGACAAACTTTGAATGGTTCTTACCGACCCGTTTGGGAACATATGATGTCTTTTGTGCTGAATATTGCGGGCTAAGACATTCTTACATGTACAGCGCTGTTGTTGTGCTTCCGCAGGATAAATTTGATCAGTGGATGGCAAAACAAGCAGCAAGCGATAGTGATACGCCGGCAGATACAACTTCGATGTAACTAAAGGACACAAAATGACCAATGACAATTGACAAAAGAAAATCGAGATGGATTCATTAGTATTAAAAGCAGAAGATAAAATTTCAAGCCTTAGTTTAAGCGAGAGACTGAAGGCTGCAGCAGAACTAATGAAGCTGCGGATAACTTCTTTCGTTACGCTTACAACTATGTTTGGATTTATCTGCTTTACCGGCAAGTTAACTCTTGATATCATCGGACCAACATTAGGCGTGCTGCTTCTTTCATCAGGCTCTGCAGTTATTAACCATTACCAGGAAAGAAGAACTGATGCATTAATGAAAAGGACAAGAAACCGTCCGCTTCCTTCCGGGAGAGTTTCTCCTGCTGATGCTTTAATGCTTGCAATTGTTTTGGTAGTAATAGGAACTACTATATTATATATTGATTCAGGTATAATCGCACTAGGTTTAGGCTTATTAAATCTTATTTGGTACAATGGAATTTATACACCGTTAAAGAAAATAAATCCGCTTGCAATTATTCCAGGTTCAATTGTAGGTGCATTGCCTCCGATGATCGGCTGGGTATCGGCAGGCGGCAGCTTATTTGATTCTCAAATTTTAATTCTCGGATTTTTCTTTTTCATTTGGCAGATACCTCACTTCTGGCTTCTGCTTATGATATTTGGAAAAGATTATCAGAGTGCAGGCTTTCCTACACTTACTCAAATATTCAGCGTGGATCAACTTGCAAGAATAACTTTTATCTGGATAATTGCAACATTTGTAACAAGCATGCTTATCCCGCTGTTCGGAGTAATGAAAAATAATTTTATTGAATTCGGAATGCTGGCAGGCGGTATTTGGCTTACATGGAATTCACTTAAACTGCTTAAGTCCGAAAAAGAAAACATCTGGTTTATGTCTGCATTCAAAGATATAAACATCTATGCGATTCTTGTCGTTGTTCTTCTAACGATAGACAAGTTAATAGTATGAATAATTTTTTCGATTAAGTTTTAATCTTGCACTAAGTCTTAATCGGATTTTGTTCGAGTAAGAGCAAGTTTACGAGTAAGATTAAGACAATAAACATAAAATTTTAAAAATATTTTAATTTACAGAGAGTATTAAATGAATCTTTTAGACAAATTGGTAATCCCGCTTTCGCCAGAACATGTTCAATTACTGCATTACATCTCTATGCTGATATTTTTCCTGTTCGTTCCTTTTATCAGTATAGTTTTGGTGGGAACTTTGTTGTCTTTAACTTATAAACGCAAAGGGTTCAAGCAGAATAATAACATCTATATAAAGTTCTCAAAAGATTTAATTGAGACTGTTACTATTAACAAAAGTATGGGTATAATGCTTGGTATAGTTTCGCTTATTACTTCGGTACTTATTTATATTCAGCTATTTCACGGAGCTAATTTAATCACTGTAGAATATCTTATCTGGTCATTCTTCTTTGTTACAATCGGCATAATACTTATTTATACTTACAGGTATTCATCTTCGTTCAGTGAGCTTTTTAATTCACTGGATGAATCGAAAGAAGATGAATCTATTGCAGAGGAAATTAAGAAATACAGAGTCAACAGCAGAAAGCTAAGTTTGAAAGCCGGAGGATTTGGAATAGCATTTCTTTTTATCGGTACGTGGGTGTTTACTGCCGGAGTTACACTCGGATTTTTTACATCTAAATGGAATGACACTCACTTGCTTTCTGTTTTGTTCTCGTGGGCAGTTATTGCGCGGTACATTACATTTTTACTTTTAGCAGCGGCGTTCACCGGTGCGACAATACTCTTCAGCTTCTTTTACTGGGAAGGCGGAAAGGAAAATTTAAATGAGCAGTATAAATATTTTATCCGGAAAAATGGTATCGTATTAACAGCAATACCCGCTGTAATACTTCCGCTTTTTCTTTTGCTTGATCTGACTGACCTGCCGGGAGTTACGCTTTCCAGTTCAGTTTTTACATTCATTACCTTAGGTGTGCTGCTTTTATTCCTGGGTTATCATTATCTTTATGTGATGTACAAGAACAATAGCACTGATTACAGCATTCATATTTTTATAGTAGTACTGCTAACAATTTTTGCAACTATAATTGCAGATCAAACTGCAATGGTAAATGCAAATAAGCCGCAGACATTTGCTCTTGCCCAGAACTTTGATAATGTTATGACAAAGCTTACCGCAAGCAGCGCACCGCCAACTATCAGCGGTGAAGACATATACAAAAATATCTGCTCTGCATGCCACAGCTTTGATCATAAAGTTGTCGGACCACCTTATAATCAAACCTTGCCCACATTTCATGGCGATGTTGATAAACTTGTTGATTTTATTTTGCATCCAACACATCCAATTCCGGGATATCCCGAAATGCCCAATCCGGGCTTAACACAGCCGCAAGCGCATGCGGTTGCTACATATATTCTTAAAGAAGTTAAAAAGTATGAATAAAAAAGATTACAAGATTAGAAGATTAAGGATAGTGTCCTCAATTTAAATTAGACAGAAACCCTAGTAATATGTAATTCGTCCGCCACGGTGGATATTTCAAAATCGCATAAATTCATTAGGGGACTAACCAAAAAGTATTTCTTCTTGAATGTCATTCCTACGAAAATGCTTACGCGTAATAGTTTATTGTAGTTTTAAGCTTCAGCATAGTTTTGCAGTTTTTACTATATTTGATCTAAAACCATGTAACAAATTCTGAGGAACCTGGTAGCTCTGTTTACTAAAATTTCAAACTAAAAGATGAATATTATTTGTGAAAGAAATAATGAATGAAAGACTGGAGTATATTAACATGCGAAACAAACGGAATTAAAATACACTACATAAGAACAGGCGGAAATAAACAGCCTATAATTTTGCTGCACGGATTAACTGCTAATGGGAGCTGTTGGACTAATTTTGCTCGCGCTCTGGAGGAAGAATATGACGTAATAATGCCGGATGCCAGGGGACATGGGAAATCGAGTAAACCTGACCACGGCTACCGGTATGAAGACCACGCTAATGATGTTGTTGGACTTATAAAAGCTTTAAGACTTACTTCGCCAATTCTTATCGGACACTCAATGGGAGGACTGACTGCAGCAGTAGTGGCGAGTAGTAATCCAAAGTTAATTCGCGGCTTAAACTTAGTTGATCCAACTTTCTTAAGTCCAAAAGTACAACGTGAAGTTCGCGATAGTGATGTAGCCGATCAGCATCGGCGAATTCTAAATATGTCTTTAGATAATGTGATAGAAGAAGCTAGGACGAGACACCCAAACCGATCATCGGAAATTATTGAACTATGTGCCAGGGCTCGACTGCAAACCAGCATGGGTGCATTCGATGTTCTTACACCGCCAAATCCCGATTATAAGCGGTTAGTCAGTACGATTGATGTTCCAAGCCTTTTAATACTTGCTGATAAAGGTGTAGTTTCTTCTGATGTTGCTGAAGAGTTGCAACGTCTTAATCCGAAATTTCAAATCGAACTAATCCGGGAAGCTGGACACGGGCTCCACTTTGACCAGCCCGAGCGCTTTGCGGATGTCGTCAAATCCTTCTTACATTCAGTTGATAGATGATTGAACTATGGAAAAGTTTTTTTAAGTAAGAGGGGAAAGTATGCATTTTTTTTTACATGAAGACTAAGAGACAAAATGGGTGAAGAATAAATCTCGAGAAAAACCCGATTTTAAAAAATGAAATTATTAACTGAAGTTACGCAATTGTCATGCTGAACTTGTTTCAGCATCTAAAAACAGCTTAAAAATAAAGATTCCGAAACAAGTTCGGAATGACAAATGGATCATTTTATTAATTTTGCATAACTTCAGTTATTAAGTTGATATAATCAAAATATACTGTACTAGAATTGTCTATTGCAGAATTTTATAGTTTTTTCTGTAAAGACATCAACGCAAATAGTCTAATAATGCTGAATATTCAGCTTAATAAAATAGGTATTGTAAGATAGTTATAAAATATTCTTTTGAATAAAGTAACTCATCTTAAGGAGATCAAGTTCCTTAAATTGATTAGCGAGAAGCTGCATTCCAATCGGTAAGCCATTCGAACTCTTTGCAGCAGGAATGCTAATTCCTGGAATACCTGCTAGATTTGCTGATGTAGTGTATATATCACTAAGATACATTTCAAGCGGATCGGTAGTTTTCTCACCAATCTTAAATGCAGTTGTAGGAGAAGTGGGAGTTAAAATTATATCAACTATTTTGAATGCTTCATCAAAATCCTGTTTAATGATTCTTCTTACTTTTTGTGCCTTGCGATAATAGGCATCGTAATATCCGGCAGAGAGTACATAAGTCCCAAGCATTATTCTTCTTTTAACTTCAGAACCGAATCCTTCCGAGCGGGATGACTTATACATTTCGAGAAGGGAAGTGCTTTCGTTCGATCTATAACCGTATCGCGCTCCATCGTATCTTGCAAGATTAGATGAAGCCTCTGCCGTTGTTAAAATATAATAGGCGGCAATTGTATATTCATTATGAGGCAGATGGATTTCTTCAATCTCAAATCCCTGTTGTTTCAGCTTATTAAAAATATTTTCAATTGAAGTTTTTATTTCGGAATCAAGACCATCGCCAAAATATTCTTTAGCAAATCCAAGCTTTAATTTTTTCCCATCAAGATTGAGATTTTGAAAAGAGGGGATAGGCTGTTTTGAAGAAGTTGAATCATTGGTATCCCATCCGGAAATAACTTCCATAACTGCCGCTGCATCTTCAGTGCAATTAGCAAAATGACCAATTGAATCAAAGGAAGAAGCAAAAGCTGTTAAGCCGTAACGAGAAACTCTGCCGTAAGTCGGCTTAAGCCCATATACTCCGCAAAAGCTTGCTGGCTGTCTAATCGATCCGCCAGTATCGGTTCCAAGAGCTACATCGCAGAGGTTTGCAGCAACTGCCGCAGCAGAGCCCCCGCTTGAGCCGCCCGGAACTCGTTGAGTATCGGCGGGATTTAATACATTACCGAAAGCTGAATTCTCATTTGATGATCCCATTGCAAATTCATCGCAATTTGTCTTGCCGATGATTATTGCGTCTTCATCAATTAATTTTTGAACTGCGGTAGCATTATAAATTGAAATAAAATCTTTTAAGATTTTCGACGAGCAGGTATTTGGTTTATCTTTAATGGCAAGAACGTCTTTAATTGCAACTACTAAACCTGCTAGTTTTCCGTGCCTTCTTGATTTAATTTTCTCTTCAATTAATATGGCTTGTTTTTTTGCTTCATCTGCAAAGACAAAATTGAACGCATTAAGATGCTTATTCTTTTCAATACGATCTAAAAAGAATGCAACATTTTCGACAAGCGAAAGTTTGCCATTTTTAATCAGTTCAATTTTCGATAAATAGTTATTATAAGGAAGCAACGGGAATCCCGCAGTTTAGTGATTAAACAAATTTAGAATTAAAAACAAAACTTTTTGGACTAGAAAACCAAGGAAACAGCTTTATAAGAACCGGCTCAAAGAAATGAGCTCTTTATGTTTCCTTAATTCAGCTTTTGTCTTAGCTTCTGTTTAAGGGACTTGCTTATTTTCTGTTTTCTTTTCCTCTGAACTGGAAGATTTAATTTCTTCGTCAATTCCATTCAGAGCTTTTTTGAATTCGCGGATTCCTTTTCCAAGTCCCTGAGCCAAATCCGGAATTTTTTTAGCGCCAAACAAAACCATAACCACCAGCGCAATTACCAAAAGTTTACCAAAACTTAAATCATCAAACATTATTACTCCTGAAGAACTTATTTTTTATTAAATATTTTCTAATCAATCTGGAATTAAGGTATATGGTAATATTCTAAAGAAGAATAATGCTGCCCACAAACCATTAAAGCCAATTTCTAAATTTTGTTTAAGCCTTATTGTCAGTTTTCTTGTTGTCGTCAGTAACTTTAATATCTTCCTGAACATCCTTAACGGCTTTCTTAAATTCTCTTATGCCTTTGCCGAGACCCTGAGCAAGATCAGGAATTTTCTTTGAGCCGAACAGGACTAGAACAACAAGCAATATTATTATCAGTTCGCCCATACCCATATTATCGAACATATTTACTCCTTAATTAAGACTACTCAAAATTGATTCAAAAAACATTCTGCCGTCTGTCTTACCAAGTACTGGATCGCATGCTCTTTCCGGGTGAGGCATCATACCTAAGACATTACCGTTTTTGTTTATGATGCCTGCAATATTTTCGGTAGAACCGTTAGGATTTGATTCTTCCGAAAAATTACCGTCTTTAGAAGAATACTTGAATACAATCTGATTATTATCTAATAAACTTTTTAAAGTCTCATCATCCGCAAAATAATTTCCTTCGCCATGAGCAACCGGAATTTTTATTGATTTGCTGTTATTTATCTTATTGGTAAAGATGGTATTCTTATTTTCAACGGATAGATAAACATCTTTACAAACAAATTGCAGTGATTTATTTTTTATCATTACTCCCGGCAGTAAGCCAGCTTCCAACAGTACCTGGAAACCATTGCAAATGCCAATAACAATGCCGCCTTTATTTGCAAAATCAATAACCGAATTCATGATAGGAGAGAACCTTGCAATGGCACCGCAGCGGAGGTAATCGCCGTAAGAAAATCCGCCTGGAAGAATAATTACATCAGACTTCTGAGTGTCATGTTCTTTATGCCAGAGAAAATTCACATCGGCATTAAAAAATTTTTTAAGAGCGTAATAAGCATCATGGTCGCAGTTGGAACCTGGAAAAACAACAACGCCAAATTTGTTTTTCATTTTACATCTTCCAGTGTAAACTCGTAGTCTTCCATAATCGGATTTGCAAGCAGTTTGTAGCAGTAATCATTCACTTCTTTCTCTGCTGCTTGCTTGTTGTTGGTATCAACAGTAAACTCGATGAATTTACCAATTCGTGTATCCTTAATATTGGTTAAGCCTAAGTGCATAGCACCTTTTTCAACAGCTTTACCTTGAGGATCTAGTATTGATGGTCGTCTTTTAATTAGAACTTTAGCTTTGAACAAATTATCAACTCAAAATTTTTTCGCAAGTACATAAAAAAGATGACGAAAAATACCAAATAAGATGATGAAAACAAAGATAAAGAATAGAGCCTTGCCGGATGTTACAATTAAAATAATTATGCAAACAATAACAAAACCAAAGTGAAAAGGCTTTTCTTTTATCCCTTTTAATGAAAATTTTGGGAGAGTATCATATTTTATAGTACTAACCATAAGAAAGGCAAGAACGAAGATCATTGGAATTGTAATTGAAGAATAAGGATATGCAAAGCCAGAGCCGTTTTTATAATATTCAAGAACAAAAGCAGCAACGGTTATTGCGGCAGATGGAATTGGCAAACCTTTAAAGTATGCTTTTTCAAATCCCACAAGCTGAACGTTGAACCTTGCAAGCCTGAAACCGCCGGCAATCATTAGCAATGAGCTGATTATAATACCTATTGAATTGTAATTTATCAACTGAGTTTTGAAAATCAAAAATGATGGAGCGGCGCCGAAACTAACTAAATCTGAAAGTGAATCAAGTTCAACTCCAAGCTCACTACTGGAATGAGTAAGCCTTGCCATAATACCGTCAAGTGCATCGAACAATGCAGCAATAATTATCAGTAGCGCAGAGTAAAAATATTTCCCCTCGCTTGCATTTATTATTGAGAGAAAGCCGCAAAACATATTCATTGCGGTAAATAAGTTTGGAATTACTGATGGAGTAATCCTAAAACGATTCTTTATCAATTTTCAAACTCGAATAAAATTGTTTCTCCCGCTGTGACACGGTCTCCTTTATTTACTTTTGCCAGCCATTTTGCAGGAACTACAACATCAACGCGGCTGCCGAACTTAATCATTCCGAATCTATTACCTGCTTCTACCAAATCGCCGATTTTGATTTCATATATAATCCTTCTTGCAATAAATCCGGCAACTTGAGTAAAAAATATTTTACCGTACTTGCTCATAATACCAAACTCGGCACGTTCATTTTCTTCAGAAGCTTTATCTTTGAATGCAGAAATAAACTTACCATTATAATATTGTAAGTATTCAATCTTTCCGTTGATTGGAATGCGGTTAACATGCACGTTAAAAGGGGACATAAAAATAGAAATTTGCTTTGCTTTTGCGTTGATGAATTTGTTATCTAAAACATCTTTAACAAAAAGCACCTTACCGTCTGCAGGCGACACAATAACATTATCTTTTTGCGGTGAGCTTCTTTCCGGATCTCTAAAAAAGTACAAAGAAAATAAAAGGAAGATCAGAGGGATTAAAATTATAAGTGATTTAATAATTTCATTACTAACAAAATAGCTGATCAATGTAAGTAAGAACGTAGTTATAGCAATTATTCTTAAAGTAGAATATCCGTATTTTGCAAACATCTTTTATTGAGCACTCATTATATTGAAAAGATGGTCTGTGTAGTGCTTAATTTCGGCGGAAGTAGAAAATTTGTAAGGATCGATTAGTTTTTCTTCTTTATTAATCGGAATAATTTTCAAACTTTTGGGAGTAAAGTCATCCACTAAAAAAATCTTATCGTCATATTTACCAAAATGGCAAGTCGCTTCTGCCAAAATGTAACCGCGTCTTTCAAAGAAAGATTTTAGCACTGCGTTAACCTTAGAGCAAATTCTGTTTATTAATTTTAATTGTTCTACCGAGCAAAGGTCGAAAGCAATTAAATGACTTTCGGAAACCATTGAATCTTTTCCGTTACCGGTATGAATTTCAAAAATAGGAAGATTTAGTACTTCGCCTTCTTTTATACCAAAAATTTTGGCTGTCCTTTTATCAGCAACATTCAATAATTTTATAGCGAAAGGAAATCGTTTATGTTTGATTAACTTAAGAGAGTTTTTACCATTGCTTCGAAGGAAGCCTGCTGGAATGTGATACTCTTTTAAATAATCAAAGAAAAAAGAATTTATAGATGCAAACTTTTCACCAAGATTTTTAATCTTAATTTTCTTGTCGCTGTTTATAGGAATAGCATCTTCGTATTCAACAACAAGATAATCCTTTTCGTCAAAAAAAAGATCTTTGCCGGAATTCGAAATTTCCTCTTCACTATGATTAAACCCGTTGATTTTGTTCAACGCTTATTTATCCTCTGAATTTTATGCATTGAAATTATAAAAAATAGGTATAAAAAGTCAATCGAAAATATTATATTTACCAGAAAATAAAAAACAATAATTTATTAAAAAGTGTAGATTAAAGTAGACAGGAGGCACCTAATGAAGGGCGGAATGCAAGGAATGTTGAAGCAGGTTCAGAAAATGCAGGAAGAGATGCAGAAAGTTCAAAGCAAGCTTGGAGATTTAACGGTAAGCGAAGAAGCAGGCGGCGGAATGATAAAAGCAACTGCAAACGGAAATAAAGAATTAGTCTCATTGGAGATTGACCCACAGGTCATCAAATCTGATGAAAAAGAAATTCTTGAAGATTTGGTTGTTGCGGCTGTTAATAAAGCGCTTCAATCGGCAAATAAATTAGCAGAAGAGGAAATGGCAAAAGTCACCAAAGGTATGCTTCCTCCAGGACTAAATATACCTGGATTTTAATCGTGCAGATAGCAGAGCCATTAGTTGTTGCTATTGAAGAATTAAATAAGCTGCCTGGAATTGGACGAAAAACTGCGCAGCGGCTGGCACTTCATATCTTAAAATCAGAAAAAGATTCTGTTGACAACCTTGTTAAAGCAATTTTGGAGTTAAAATCTAAACTGCGGTTTTGCTCACGGTGCTTTAATCTTTCTGAAGAAGAACTTTGTGAAATTTGCCGAAGTGAAAAACGGGATAAATCAATCGTCTGTGTGGTTGAAGATGCAAGCGATGTACTTGCAATTGAAAAAACTAATGAATTTAACGGACTTTACCATGTCTTAGGTGGAGTTCTTTCGCCGCTTTCAGGAATAACAGCTGAATCTTTGCGGATTAAAGAACTAATACAAAGATTTCATAAAGAAGATATTCGCGAAATTATTTTGGCATTGAATCCTGATACGGAAGGGGAGACAACAACTCTTTATCTTGCCAAGTTGCTTAAACCACTTGGTGTAAAAGTTTCGAGAATCGCTCGCGGGCTTCCGGTTGGCGGTGATCTTGAATTTGCTGATGAAGCTACAATCGGAAGAGCGATGCTGGGAAGAATAGAACTTTAATGGATGAATGGTATAAAGACTGGTTCGATACAGATGAATATTTAATAGTCTATCGAAACAGAAATGAAAAAGAAGCCGGCAGGCTTGTCGATCTAATCTTAAATAACATAAGAATAAAATCCGCTTCGAAAGTACTGGATATGGCTTGCGGAACGGGCAGGCATTCCATTCTATTTGCCCGCAGAGGATTCTACGTTACTGCAATTGATTTAAGCAAAAATTTATTATCGATCGCTTGCCAGGCGGCGGCGGAAGAAAATTTGAAAATAAATTTCATCCGTTCTGATGTCAGACATTTTACTTTAACTAATGATTATTCGCTCGTGGTAAACCTCTTTACCAGTTTCGGATATTTTGAAAATGATGAGGAAAACTTTTTACTGATAAAAAATGCATACGAACATTTAACATCAGGCGGATACTTTGTAATTGATTTCCTTAACCGGAATTTTGTTGAAAGTAATTTAGTCCCGGAAACAAATGTCGAATATCGTGATAGGTTTATCTCTCAGAAAAGAAGAATTGAAAATGACCGTGTAATTAAACAAATTTCGATTCGAAAAAACGGAATCGAAAGAATTTATCACGAGTCGGTAAAGTTGTATAGTAAGGATGAATTATCCGGATTTATTACTTCAGCAGGATTTAGAACTCAAAATAACTTTGGAGATTACAGCGGAAATAATTTTGACCTTAATACTTCTCCGAGAATTATTATAATTGCTCATAAATGAAGTGGCTTATACTGATATTTATTCCATTGCTTCTTAGTGGATGCGAGCTTTTTACAACTCGTACAGCACAAGCGCCTACCCAGCCCCGCTCTGATTATCAGCAGGCAATTACACCGGATATCTTGATTACGAATCTCATAAACTCACTTAAGGATAAAAGCGATGTAAATTATCTTTCTTGCTTGTCTGACTCTTCCTTCTCTCATAGAGTTTTTTATTTTTCACCGTCAAGTGCTGCAATAGCTCAATACCCATCACTTTCAGAAAATTGGGGAAAGAAGAATGAGCAGCAATACTTTGATAATTTAACAACAAAAATACCACAGGATATGCCGATTACTTTAACGCTTTCAAATGTATCTGAAAGTCCGCAAGGTGATAGCTTGGTTTATACAGCTTCTTATTTCCTTACAGTACCGACGAATGATCCGACTTTTCCGCAAAACTATCAAGGTGAATTACAATTCAATATGATAAGGGATTCTCGCTCAATTTGGAGTATCTATTATTGGCAGGATACCAAAAGTACCAACCTGCCAAGTTGGAGCGATTTGAAAGGGAGGACGTACTATTAAATTCTAATAGATGATGTATGAGTTGCATTTATAAAAAAATATTTGAGTATTGGAATAATGGAGTTATGGAGTATCGCGGTAAAAATGCCAGACGATATACTTCATCATTCCATTATTTCATCACTCCGTCTCTTAAACTACTGCCGGTCTTAATTTTACTTATGCTTGCGGGCTGCCGCAATCCATTTGCGCCGGCTCTGGATGAAAGTGCCGGCAATTCTTCATCAGCATTATCAGATCAAACAACCACTGATGGTGTTTTCCAAAATTTCCAGTACGCTTACACGTTTAAAGACACTGTTATTTATGGAAGACTGATAAGTCAGGACTTTATTTTTACCTACCACGATTACGACCAGGGGATTGATGTTTCCTGGGGAAGAGACGATGAAATGAAAACCACCTACGGATTATTTCAAAATTCACAACGGCTTGATTTAATTTGGAATAACATTGTTTTATCCAGCGCTGATTCAACTTCTGCAACTATTGTTCGCGGATTTAACCTGACTATTACATTTAATCCAACTGATGTAGAAAGAATAGATGGCAGGGTAAATATGACATTAAAGAAAGATCCTTCGACTAATAAATGGCTGATAACAAAATGGATAGACGAATCGAATTTTTAATTTCTGTATTTGGGGAAGTTATATAAATCAGTAAATTTGCCATAATAAAATTTTACATTGAATTAAACTAAATGATATTTTTCTGGCTGAAAGAATCCATCAAACTAATCGGACGTGCAAAGTCATCCTTTTTCCTTTCACTTATTTCAATGAGCATTTCAGTATTCTTAATAACCGCGTCTTTAGTCTCGATAATGCTTTCAAATGAAATGCAAAAAAACATCAAGCAGAATGTCAGCATAAATGTTTTTTTGAAAGACACGCTGTCGAGTGATCAGATAAGCCGGCTTCAGACAAAAATCAAAAGGAATTCTTTCATAAATACGATAAGTTATATTGATAAAAACCAGGCGGCAAGGGATTTCATAAAAGAAACAGGTGAAGATTTCAGGAGAGTGCTGGATTACAATCCGCTCCCTGCTTCATTCTTAATTACATTAAAAGAAGGTTATGTCGAGAAAGATTCGATAAATAAGATTGTTGAAGTAATAGGTGCTTACAATGGCGTGGATGATGTTGTATTCCAACAGGAATTTGTTTACAAAATTCTTTCATTCATTAAAAGAATTCAGACTTATATTTTTGCGTTTACAGGGATTCTTTTTTTTATTTCTATCTACATTGTCTTCAGTACAGTGAAGCTTGTTACGAAATCAAAATACGAAGAGCTGGAATCGATGAAGCTGGTAGGTGCAAAACTTTCAACCATAAAAATGCCAATTGTTTTAAATTGCGTCCTAATTGGTCTTCTTGCAGGACTCATTTCATTAGGAATATTTTATGTTATTGGTCATTATTCTCAAGGCATATTGGAAATCCATAAGCTGCTGAATTTTGATAATCCCTACTTTTTAATTGTGGCTTTGGCTGTTGGTCCTGTTATCGGAAGTTTAGTCAGTTTATTTTCTCTTCGAAAAATCAGTTTGAAGATTTGAAGTGGCTGTGATATTTCCTAATTTTTCAATATTCATTTTATGTAATTGGAGACTTTGAACAAAGTAGCTTTATTAATCGTTTTCATGTCGGTATTTATTTGCAATTCTGGATATTCACAAAATTTACCGGATTACAGCGAGCGGATATTTTCCGCACCGATAGATTCTTCTAAGGTACAGAATTATTTTTCAACTTCCGGTGATGAAAGTGTTAATCCTAATGAATATATAGTCGGAACCGGGGATAAATTTTTCATCTCTATTAGCGGGCTCCAAGATATTTCTTACAATACGATGATCAACCAGGATGGGTTTCTCTTCATTCCCAAAGTTGGTGGAGTTGACTTAAGGAATTTGACACTTAATGAAGCTAAAGAAAAAATTACATTAACAATAAACAAATATTTTAAAAATGTTGATGTTTATATTTCTTTAATTGGAATAAAAAAGATAACAGTTTCTCTTCTCGGTGATGTTAAAAATCCTTCATCCTACGTTCTTCCCGGAAATTCCAGATTAATAGATCTTATCGGTAAATCATATGGCTTGATGCGAACTTCCAATTACCGAGATATAAAAATTAAATCGTTAGACAGAACCAGTAAAGTTTATGACTTTCTTAAATACCTTAGGTTTAGTGATAGAAAAGATAATCCGCTTCTTCATGAAGGCGATGCAGTAATTGTTGATAAGATAGATAAGACAGTTGCGATTAATGGCGAAGTTAAATATCCGGGTATTTATGAATATGTCCCCGATGAAACAGCGGCTGATTTAATTAAATTAGCCGGAGGCTTCTTAAGCAAAGCCAAAACAGATACAATTGAAATTGTTTCATTCAAGCCAGGCGGAATAGAACAAACTAGTAAGTATTTTTCCTATGATGAACTATTGCATCAAAACATTGTTCTAAATAATGGTGATATGATTTTAGTCAGGAGGATACCGCAATATCTTGTTGGTAAATTTGTACGAGTCGAAGGCTGGGTCAAATTTCCGGGAGTTTATAAGATTAATGAAGATAAAACCACACTCGTTGACATAATTGACCAGGCGGGCGGTTTCTTAAAAGATGCATCACTTATTGATGCAACATTAACAAGGAATATAGATACAGTTGAAAACGATCCTGAATTTGACAGATTGAAATTAATGCAGCGCAAAGACATGACCGATGACGAATATAATTATTTCAAAGCCAAGTCACTTCAACGGAAAGGCAAAGTTGTTGTTGATTTTAATGCATTATTCAGAGACCATGATTTATCTGAAAATGTAGTATTGAAAAACGGAGATGTAATAAACGTGCCTGAAGCAAAAAATTATGTTATAATGCTTGGTCAGGTTGTAAATCCCGGAAATATTATTTATCAAAAACAATTAACCGTTGATGATTATATCCGGATGGCAGGTGGATATGGCTGGCGCGCTGAAAAAGGTGAAGTAAGGGTAATCAAAGCGAATACAGGCGAATGGATAAAGGCAGATAAGGTTAACTCGCTTAGTCCGGGCGATGCTATCTGGGTTCCGGAAGAACCGCCTGCACCAAGATTCTGGGACGTGTTTACTACTTCACTTCAAGTTGTAGGACAGCTTGCCGCTATTATTGCCGCAACTGTTGCAGTTATTGTAGCTACAAGGAAATAAAATTGAGCTATCATGAAATTTTAAATATTGTTATTACTAATAGGAGTAAAATTCTTAAAACTACGATTATCTCTGCAGTTTTAATTTTCTTAATTCTTTTTTTTGTGTATCCGGTTACTTATCGTTCAACTGTAACTGTATTACCTCCTGAGCAAAGTTCAAGGATGCAGGGATTTGAAAGCTTGTTAGGCGGACAGAATCTATCTAATCTCTTTTTTGAAAGTGGTTCTTCGTCCAATTCTCAGCTTTATATGCAAATATTGAAAAGCCGTTCGGCTGCGCTTTATGTAGTTGAAAAGAATAATCTTCAAAGTTTTTATAAAACTTCAAATAAATATAAAGCTGCCGAAGAGCTAGACAATAATTTAAATGTGGACGTTTCTAAAGAAGGGATTATATCTTTAAGTGTTAATGTAACCGGCTCAATATTTCCAGTATTTACCGGTAGGCTAGATTCTGTAAGAAATCTTTCAGCTGAATTATCAAATAGTTTTGTTAAAGCACTTGATTTAATTAACAGAAATAAATTAACCACCACTGCTAAGAAGACTCGTGAATTTATTGGGCAACAGCTTGCTCAGACAAAGACAAGATTAGATTCTGTTGAAAATGAATTGATGTTCTTCCAGGAAAAGAACAAAACCGTTTCACTTCCCGAACAGGTTAATGCTGCAATTGATGCAGCCGCAACTATACGAGCAGAAATTGTAAAAACTGAAATTGAAATTGGTACATTGCAAAATAATTTTCGAGAAGATAATAAAACTTTACTTGCTTTGAAGGATAAATTAAATCAGTTAAAAGATCAGTATGCAAAAATGGAAATGGGCAGTCAGGATTATTTGGTTACATTTAAAAATGTGCCAGAGCTTGGAAAGAAACTTGCTAACCTGCTGCGCGAAGTGAAAATTCAGAATGAAATTTACTCTTTGCTTCAACAGCAATATTATAAAGAGCTGATACAAGAGAATAAAGATTTACCAACTGTGCAGGTTCTTGATTCCGCGATTCCTCCGTTAAAGGCATCCTCTCCAAGGATAGTTTTTTCGGCTGTGGTTGGAGGGATTTTCGTTTTTATTTTTATGTGTTTGGTTGTTATAGTAAAAGAGAAGGATACTCTGAGTTATCTAATAAAAAATAAGGAGAATAAAATTGTTTAAACCAACTGCTGTAGTAACCGGAGGTGCCGGTTTTTTAGGCTCACATTTATGTGATAGATTATTAGCCGAAGGATTCAAAGTAATTTGTGTTGATAATCTTATAACCGGAAACATAAATAATATAGCTCATCTCACCGGTAATGAGAATTTTTCATTCGTTAAACATGATATTACAAATTATATTTTTCTGCCCGGAAGGATAGATTACATTTTACACTTTGCTTCTCCTGCAAGCCCAATTGATTATCTGAAGCTTCCTATTCAAACATTAAAAGTCGGCTCCTTGGGCACTCATAAAGTTTTAGGTTTAGCAAAAGAAAAGAAAGCCAGAATGCTGTTAGCCTCAACATCGGAAGTTTATGGAGATCCTGTTGTCCATCCTCAAACGGAAGATTATTGGGGAAACGTAAACCCAATTGGTCCGCGAGGTGTTTATGACGAAGCAAAAAGATTTGCTGAAGCGATGACAATGGCTTATCATCGTTATCATGGAGTTGAAACAAGAATCGTTAGAATCTTTAATACTTACGGACCTCGCATGAGGCTTGATGATGGCAGAGCTTTACCGGAATTTGTCGGACAGGCTTTGCGCGGTGAGGACTTAACTGTTTTCGGAGACGGTTCTCAGACGAGAAGCTTTTGTTATGTGTCCGATTTAGTTGATGGAATCTTTAAATTGTTAATGTCTAATGAAACTAATCCTGTTAACATTGGCAATCCGGCAGAAATTACTATAAAACAATTTGCAGAAGAAATTATCAATCTTACCGGAACGAAGAGTAAAATAGCTTATAAAGAACTTCCGGTTGATGATCCAAAAGTAAGGCAGCCCGATATTACTAAAGCCAAAAAGATTTTAGGCTGGGAACCAAAAGTTGATAGGTTTGAAGGTTTGAAGATTACATTGGAATATTTTAAAAAGATGATTTAAAAAATAATGACCGGCAAAAAGTTTACCTCTACAGTTGCTGGAGCCTCTATCCTGATTACTGCCGTGGGTCTAATTGGGAAGGGGCTAGGATTAATTAGGGAGATTGTATTCGCAAACTTTTTCGGACTCAATACTCAATTTGATCTTTACCTTGTTGGCGCTGTTCTTCCGATTACAATCAACACAGTAATTTTATATCTCGGACAAAACTATTTTATTCCTAGTTATAATAAAACCAAGATTGAAACACCTGAAAAAACGAGGGCGTTTACAAATTCTTCATTCTGGATTTTTTCACTTTTCGGGCTTCTTTTAGCTGCAATTCTTTTTTATTTATCGGGACCAATCGTTAATCTTTATCTTCATGATTCTTCTTCCTTTGAATTCATATCAACCTTAAATGTCTTTAGGATATTTTTATTAACTATACCTTTAAGCGCTGCCTATTCAATCTTAGCCGCATTTCTTCAGTCGGAATTTGAGTTTAGATCTCCGGCAATGTCTCAACTCTTGTTAAATGTAGCAGTCATTCTTCTTGTGGTTATTTTCTCAAACAAGATCGGTGTTTATACAATTCCAATTGGTTATATTGCCGGAAATCTTTTGCAATTAATCTTTCTGTTATTCAAAGCTGCTAATAAAATTAAATTAAATTTATATATGTTTATTAAAGGCGGAAATGCAAGAGCAATAATAAATTATTCTTTGGTTATTACGATCCTAATTGAATCGATAAGTCAGATTTATTTATTAGCAGACCGATATTTTTTCAACGAAGTTCAAAAGGGAGGTATAGCTTCATTAAATTATGCTTCCTACATTTATCTTTTACCGATAACAATTATATCTGCCGCATTATCCACTGCAATTTTCCCAAGCTTTTCCTTATCACTTCATTCGAATATCATAGAAGATGTACAAAAAAAACTTGATAACTTTTTCAGTATTAATCTTTTTTTGTTTGTTCCAATTAGTTTAACCCTGATTTTTTATGGAGGCATAATAATACGGATTTTATTTCAGCGGGGAGAATTTAACAGCGGCGCAACACAGATGACATTTGAAGTATTAAAGTATTATGCTGTTAGTCTAATCTTTTATTCTTCTTATGCAGTTATCAATAAATTATTGTACGGTGCAAATCTTGTAAAAATTCTTTTGGTGATAACAGTAACCGGATGTTTCATAAAAATCGCCGCGAACTTTTATCTGGTAAAAGATCTTCAGCAGAATGGATTAGCAATTAGTACCTCGATCAGCTATTTATTTTTTTTCATTGCCGGAATTGGCGTTGTTCTAATAAAGCTGAAATTAAAGGTGAAATATTTCCTAAAAGAATTTTCTTTAGATATTATCAACGGTTTTGTTAGTTATTTGTTAGCAGTTGTTTTAATCCCTGAAAGTTTATTTCCCAATACTTTTACAAACGGATTCTTGAAACTCCTAATTTTCTGTGCTTCATATATTTTTAATGCTAAGCTGATAAGACAAGATGTGTTTAAGCTTTTTGAAAATGCTTTTGTGAATATTCCGCTATTCAAAAATAATAAGATATAAAAATTTTCCTTGATAAAATTTTCTTACCATATTAAAAAAGATTCTCTGCTGCTTAATATATTGGGACTCATTACTTCCATTTTTATTTTCTTAATTAGATTTCCTTTTTTATTCCGGAAAAATTATTCTTCAAAAGTATTGGTTATTGCTCTTCACAAATTAGGGGATACAGTTTTCACTGTACCTGCAATTAAGGCACTAAGAAATAAATTTGGTAAAGATTTAACTATTGTATGTTATGAAGACTCCAGAAAAATTTATGAAATAGCTTTTAATGATTTGAATTTCCTTATCCTTAAAAAGGAAGATTTTTATTTCAGCGGAAGAATTGCTAAAGCAGCATTACGTAAAAAAGTCAATGCCCTTGGTGTTGGAACTATTATCGATCTTACGGGCGCGATAAATTCCGCTTCTTTAATTTTCAATAATAAAGCAACAAAAATTGTTGGTTTTAATGAAAAGTACTTCAAAGAAATTTATTCTAATTATATATCGGTTAGAAAAATTCCACATCAGATGGATATTTATTTAGATGCTGTTAAGCTTGCAATGAATATCAAAGATGAAGAATCATTGAAATATTTTGGAAAATCTTTGAACTCGAATGGGGAAATTCTTATTCATCCATTTGCTGGCTGGAAAACTAAGGAATGGAGCTTTAAAAAATTTATTGATCTGTATTTTTACATTAATAAATTTCATAGTTGTAAATTTATAATACCAATAGAACGCACAAGCGAAGAAATATTATTTGAGCTTCAAACAAAAAAAATTACTTTTATAGTAACCAAAGATATAACCGAGTTGATTGATGAAATTAAAAAGGCATCCATTCTAATCGGGTGTGATTCCGGTGCTGTTAATATTGCCAGCCTGTTAGGTAAACCAACTTTCATTATTTATGGACCAACTAATCCCATGTTCCATTTGCCTTATGGAGATCACCATGAATATATTTATAAGGAGTCTGCAATATCTCCTAAGATTAATGAGAAATACGGCGCTGAGGATGCCGGAAGAAAAAATCCGGAATTAGATTTTATGGGTTCAATTTCAGTAGAAGAAGTATATTCCCGGGTAACTTCATTTTATAAAAAAATATTTGAAAAAGATTTTGAGAAAATTCAAGTTTGATTTCAGGAGTTTTAAATAGCGAGAAACAAATAATTCTAATCTCAGCCGCATTGGCACTAGCAGCTGTTCTTTTTATGCCTTATTTATGGTTTGGAATACTTGCGCTTATTTGTATAATAAGTTTTATACTGTTTGATGAAAAATATTTACTATCTGCTTCAATAATCCTTTTCCTCGTAATGACAAGTGATTTTGCCGCAAGTTATCGAAATTATTTGAACGTCATTCTTATCTTCCTTCTTTTATTCTTGTACATCCGAAGATTCGGATTATCGGCAAAATCTTTATTTAACTTTCCGAAAGAAATTAATTATTTAATCGCCCTGACTTTAATATCAATGCTTGTTTCTTCTATCTTTTCAAGCAATATCATTGCATGTGTATTTGTTACCCTAAGACAATTGGTTTTCTTCATTATAGTATATATATACTTCTCATTTATAAATGATAAGAAAACTGTTTTGAACTACCTCAATTCACTTATTATTGTCAGTATAATTTTAGGGCTCGTTATTTTTTATGATATTTTTTCTGAAGGATTAACTCTCTTTTCATTTCAAACTCATTCATTCAACCAATTTTCCGGGCTGTACAGTAATCCAAATGCAGTCGGTATTTTACTTGCTGTTACCATTCCTGTAATGATTGCACTTTCATTGATAAAGAGAAACCATAAATCTAGATTAAAATATTTTTATTATTCTCTCCTTGCATTTTTACTTATTGTCTTGTTATTAACTGACTCCCGTGCTTCTATTGGCGCAGTGTTTATAAGCATGGTTTTTATCTTATGGAGATTAAAGCCGCGTTATTTAAAATTCTTTCTAGAAGGTTTAACGGGATTAGCTTTGCTTATTATTATTGTTCCTGTCCTTAATAAATATTTCGGAATCTATTTTAGAGTTGATAGAATATTAGAAAACACTCGCTACCAAATCTGGACTATGAGCTTTGATATTATTAAGCATAACTTCCTCGTCGGTGTCGGTCCGGATTTATTTTGGACAAAGATTTATACTTACCTTCCAGTAATGCTTGGAAGCTTTGAAGCACATCAAATCTGGTGGGCAAGAAGCGGAGCCGCTCATAATTTCTTTCTTTATAAATTTGCTGAGATGGGAATTCTAGGACTTGCTTCGGCAATTTATTTGTTCGTTATTTATTTTAAATTGTCTTTCAAAGCAGAACGTTTGGCAAAAGTTATTGATAAAGATTATTATTATATATCCGTTGCGATTAGCAGTATTGGATTAGGATTGCTTGGCAGAAGCTTTCTGGAAGCTACAAGTTTAATTTCAAACGGATGGATTACAAGAGATTTACCTTTCTGGATGGTGGTTGCAATTACTGCTTATCTTTATAAAACTTTTATTGATTCTAATTTGATTAAAGAAAAGTAATTATGATAGAGCCTGTAGGATGAAAATATTATTATTAGCAAATCCTGCTTCTTCGCATACTATCAGATGGACAAATTCATTAAGCCAAAGGGGAATTGATGTTTTCCTTTTCGGGTTAAACAACTGCGACAGAAATTCATATGATAAAAAAATTAAAATCGAAGCTTTACGTCTCCCTAATATTTTCCAAAGCAACCAGGACGGCGCATTTTCTAAAATCATTTATCTTACAGCGGTAAGACGCATAAAATCCTTAATAAGAAAAATTAAGCCTGATATTCTCCATGCTCATTATGCTTCAAGCTATGGAGTGCTTGGAGCCTTAACCGGTTTTCATCCTTATGTTATTTCAGTATGGGGATCGGATATATATATTATGCCCGAAAAGAATATCTTTAATAAAAAGTTGATTGAATTCAGTTTGAATAAAGCGGATGTAATTTGTTCAACAAGTTATGCAATGGTGGAAAAGACAAAAAAATTTACTTCAAAAAAAATTGAAGTTATACCTTTTGGAATTGATACTACAAAATTTAAACCGGAAAATGTCGATTCATTATTTACAGAAAAGAATATTGTTGTCGGTACAATTAAAACACTGGAAAAGAAATATGGAATAGAATATTTAATCAATGCATTTAAACTTGTGAAAGAAAAGGTTCGTGATATTCCATTAAAATTATTAATTGTCGGCGGAGGACCGCAGGAAAATCATCTAAAAAAATTAGTTAAGGAATTGGAGCTTGAGAATGATACTTTCTTTACCGGGTATAAAAATCATGAAGAGATTCCAAAGTACAATAATATGATTGATATTTTTGTTTCTTTATCCGATAGCGAAAGTTTTGGAGTATCTGCATTGGAAGCCTCTGCATGCACAAAGCCCGTTGTTGTTTCCGATGCTGATGGATTTAAAGAAGTAGTAAAAAACAACCAAACCGGAATCATTGTTCGGAGAGGCGATATTGAAGCAGCTTCGCAGGCAATTTTAACTCTTATTAAAAATGAGGATTTGCGTAAAAAGCTTGGTGCAGCCGGAAGAGAGCATGTCATTCAAAATTATGATTGGAATAAAAACGTGGACGAAATGGTAAAGGTATATAAAAAACTATTATCGGTTTAACCAGGCAATTTCATAGCATCCAAACTTTGAATAAATTAGAATAATAAATTTTAGAAGCGTAATTAGCCTGAAACAAACTTTGTAAAAACTCTATCAATTATAATTCCCTGTAGAAACGAGGAAAAATATATCGTACAGAGCATTCAATCTTTTATCGAAATGGATTATGATAAAACTTGATTGAGATTTTAGTTGTTGATGGTAAGAAAAGAGACGGTACAGTTCCGATAAACTAATAATTTCAAAATAAATTTTCATCCATCCGATGGATAAATAGCTCTAATAAATTTAGTCCTTTCGGATTGGACCTCGGAATTAAGAATGCAAAGGATGAATTCATAATAATTACAAGTGTGCATTCTGATTTTGGGAAAGATTATCTTCATGAAGTCTTTGATGAAGTTCAAAAATTGATGAGGATGATGCAAGCTGAATTGAAATGTAATTAGAAGATGAAATAAATCAAGAAAAATTTGATTGATTGGAAGAGAAAGAATTAGAAGATATCTCAACATAACCGATGATGTTGACAGATAGTAAAAGTAATTCGCTCTTGTCAAAGAATCATTAGAGGTAAACATGATATTTAATTTTATCGAGAATATACAACATGGATAGTTTAACGAATGATATATTAATTACCGCTATTGTCCCATGCAGAAATGAGGCAGAATATATTGAAAGAACAATTATCTCTATCCTCCTGCAAAAAAATCTTGCAGGTGAATTAGAAGTGCTTGCCATCGATGGTGAAAGCGAAGACGGAACAAAGATAATTTTAGAGCGGTTAAAAGCAACTGATCATCGGTTAAAAATAATTTCAAACCCAATGAAAATTACTCCAGTTGCAATGAATATAGGTATAAATGCTGCAAGAGGAAAGTACGTTGCGATTATGGGTGCACATACAGTATATGATCCAAATTATCTTAGTGTTTGCATCTCTTCATTTAATATAGATCCTTTAATTGCTTGTACAGGAGGTCCAATAATTAATGAAGGAATTACTAATTTTGGTAAAGCTGTTGCACTTGCTATGTCTTCTCTAATCGGAGTCGGTAATGCAAAACATAGATTCCCGGATTTTGAAGGATTTGCGGAAGGAGCAGGTTTTCCTGTATTCAAAAAAGAAGTCTTTGACAAAATTGGTCTTTATGACGAAATGCTGGTAAAAAACCAGGATGATGAATTAAATTATAGATTGACGAAGCGCGGGTACAAAGTTTTACTTTCTGCAAAAGCAAAGAGCAAATATTTTGTAAGAACAACTCCTTTTAAATTGTTCAAACAATATTTTAATTACGGCTTCTGGAGGGTTGCGGTTATCAAAAAGCATACACTTCCTGTTTCCTTCAGGCAATTGGTTCCGGCAATTTTTCTCTTATCATTATTATTTTTTATTTTCCTTGGAATTATTATTCACCAGATATTTGTAAGTATTTTTATCCCGCTTATTTATTTCTTGACCATATTACTTTTTGATATAAATATTATTATTAAAAATGGAATTAAAAAAGGTATTCTTTTCCCTTTAGCTGTAATAATTCTTCACTTTGCTTATGCAACAGGTTTTTTAGCTGGATTAAGTTTACTGTTAATAAAGAAAAATAAATAAATCTGGAACATGTGTATATTCACGGCATAATTTAATTATCGGATCATCTCAAGATGAAGAACTGGAAGAGATAAAATTACCAAAGAATTATTTTTAAAAAATCTTTATCTCAAGTTAAAGTGAGAATGAAGCAATTAAAAAATCTTGATAAACGAAAAAACTTTAGAAAGAAGAACGCGGCGGACCATACCGGGTTTCTAAAACTAAACAATAAAATCTTTGTTGATGAAAGTCTTTTCCTAATAATTTATTTCTTAAATATCCTATGCTTTTAAAGAATTAAAAAATTTTTTGAACTTGCAAGTAAAGAAATAATAAATTTGGGCTTCGGGTTTATTTCGCCACTTCATCCGGTAAAGGAAAATTTACAACTTTGGGGATTTAACACGGAGGAATTTCCGGTTTCAGTTGAAATTTCTAGAAAGATTTTGAACTTGCCGACTGAAATTAATGATAACAGCAAGGTGTTGAAATATTTATCAGAACATCTTGATTTAATTGAATAGTTTTTATTGTTTAACGGAAGATAAAAGTATTATCTTTGTAAAAAGGTTAAAAAATTTAAACTTAAGTGAAAATTAAGAATATTTTTATTATTTTTTTCTTTTTCGACTTTGAGAAATAATCCTTTCGATCAAGAATAACAGTTTAATTCTTATTAAATTAGATGAAAATAATTGATTGATTTTCCGGTATTAAATTTGACTGTAATTTTGTCATTATGATTGAAGAATATATTCCGTTTCATAAGCCGCTTATTACAGAGGATGAAATAACAGAGGTAACAAACACTATCCGTTCAGGGTGGTGGACTACCGGACCCAAAACTATCCGGTTTGAAAAAGAATTCAACTCATATATTGGGGCAAAATTTTCCGTTACTGCATCATCATGGACTGCTGCTGCTCATCTTGCTTTAGAGGCGATTGGATTAAAAGAAGGCGATGAAGTAATAATTCCTTCGATGACATTTACTGCTACTGCTGAGATAGTTTGTTATTTCAAAGCAAAGCCGGTAATTGTTGATGTACAAAAAGATTCATTCAATATTGATCCGGTAGAAATTGAAAAAGCAATTACTAAAAAGACGAAAGCCATTATCCCAGTACACTATGGCGGAAATCCGTGCGATATGGATGAAATAATATCAATTGCAAAAAAACATAATCTAAAAATAATTGAGGATGCTGCTCATTCACTTCCTGCATGGTATAAAAATAAAATGATTGGAACTATTAGTGATGTAACTTGCTTCAGTTTTTATGTTACCAAAACACTGGCAACAGGTGAAGGTGGAATGCTGTGTACTAATGATGAAGAAATTGCAAAGCGATGTTCGGTTATGCGCCTGCATGGTATCAATAGTGATGCATGGAAGCGTTACTCTAATGAAGGCTCATGGTATTACGAAGTTGTTGCCCCGGGATTCAAATATAATTTTACAGATATTCAGGCTGCCTTGGGCATAGCTCAATTAAAGAAAATTGATTTTATGCTTGAAGAGCGGAAAAAAATCTTTCGGGAGTACAATAATCTTTTAGGACACAATGATCTTCTTAAATTATATGAATATAAGAGAGATAGAAAACCATCATATCATCTATATCCGATTCTATTGGATATAGACAAACTGAGTATTTCCCGCTCCCAATTTATAGATGAATTAAAGAAAGAGGGAATTGGCGTTAGCGTTCACTTCATTCCTCTTTATCGACATCCTTATTACCGAGATACTTTTAAACTAAGTGAAAAAGGTTTTCCGGTTTCTGAATATCTTTATCCCAAGATTATAACTTTACCAATTTGGCCTGGAATGTCCGAGGAACAGGTTGAAAGGGTAGCCGATACCATAAACAATTTAACACGGAAATTTGTTAAATGAAGATGGGTAAAATGGTATCTAACAGATTTTTTAGAATCGATTCCCATAAAATCGGGGAGCTAGTAAATAATGTATTTTGTTGTTAAAAGATTTTTGGATATAACACTCGCGTTTATTGCACTGCTGCTGCTGCTGCCGGTGTTTATCATTATAAATATTCTAATTTTTTTGTCTTCCGGATTACCTATTTTTTATCTGCAGGAAAGAGTTGGAAAAGATTGGAAGCCTTTTAAGATTATAAAATTCCGGACCATGATTAAGGACGCCGATAAAATTGGGCTGGGAATTACTTCAAATTCCGATTCAAGAATAACTCCGGTAGGGAAAATTCTTAGGAAAACCAAACTTGATGAATTGCCCCAATTGATAAACGTTTTGAAAGGCGAGATGAGTCTGATAGGACCAAGACCGGAACTGCTCAAATTTGTAAATCATTTTAAGGAAGATTATTCATTCATTTTGAACATAAAGCCGGGCATAACTGATTATGCTTCTATTCAATTTAGGAATGAAGAAACAATGATTAAATCAGTCGACAATGAATCTTTCTACTTGAAGGAAATTCTTCCGTCGAAAATTGCTCTATATAAAAAGTACATTAGAGAGATGGGATTGTTTACTGATTTCAAAATACTTTTTTATACTCTAAAGGGATTAATAATATGAACAGAGGATTGATTTCTATTGCTCAAACTAATTTAATGAGAAAATTTATCCTGATTTTTTTGGATGTAATTTCTTTTACCGCTTCGCTGATGATTTCAATTGCACTTAAAAATGATTTCTCTTCAAATATCAGCTGGGGATTTTTAATTACTTTTATACTTCCTGCTTTTATATTAATAAAAATATTTGTATTTGCTTCTTTTAAGCTTTATGATATCTCGTGGAGATATGTTTCCCTTCAAGATCTTGCAAATATCTTTAAAGCATGTCTTGTCAGCAGCGGACTAATCTTTATTCTCATTTATGGATTCAACTTATACGAAACATTCGGATTTACGAAATCAATTTTACTCTCTGATCTGGTTCTTACCTTTTTATTTTCCTCTTCATTTAAGATTTCTAAACGAATGTATCTTGAAGTAATGCGGAACAGCATCAACAATGCAGATAAAAAACGAACATTGATAATTGGTGCGGGAAGCAGCGGCGAGCAGTTATTACGCGAAGTCAACAGGAAAATTCCAGGTAAATTCAATCCTGTAGGCTTTGTTGACGATGATCCACAGAAACAAAATTTATATTACCAGGGAATTAAGGTTCTCGGAACTACCGATATGCTGCCGGAAATAATTAAGAAATTCAAGATCGATACTATCTTAATATCAATCCTTTCGGCAGATAGAAAATTCCATCGAAAAGTATTGAAGATTGCGCGTGATTGCGGAGTAAGCGATGTTAAGGTTATTTCAACCGTGAATGATGTTTCTAATTCAATTAAAGTAAGAATAAATGATGTTAGAGATATTGACTTGAGCGATTTAATCGGCAGGCAGGCTGTTTCAATTAATACTAAGCTGATAGCAAGCTATTTAAAAGATAAACGTGTAATGATTACCGGCGCAGCAGGTTCCATCGGTTCGGAAATTGCAAGACAGATCCTTTTTTATGAACCAGAACAGATTGCAATTGTTGATATAAATGAAAGTGATCTTGTTGATTTGGAACTTCAGCTTGGAAGGCTTTGGACAAGTGAAAAAATAAGTATGTATCTTTGCGATATTTCGAATAAAGCTAAGGTAGAAAAAATATTCGAAGATTTTAAACCAAATGTTGTATTCCATGCCGCAGCGTATAAGCATGTTCCCGTGATAGAAAAATTTCCGGAAGAAGCTGTCCGAGTAAATATCATCGGTACTCACGTTGTCGCAAATGCGGCAAATCAATTCGGTGTAGAGAATTTTATTTTGATCTCCACAGATAAAGCCGTCAATCCGACTAGTCTAATGGGCGCTTCAAAAAGAATTGCGGAAAACATAGTTACCGGCATCGGTAAGAATAGCAGTTCAAGTTTTGTTGCGGTAAGATTCGGAAATGTAATTGGAAGCCGCGGCAGTGTTCTTCCAATTTTTATAAATCAATTAAAAAACGGCGGACCAATAACAATTACCCATCCGGATATGAAAAGATATTTTATGACGATACCGGAAGCCGTTTCATTAGTACTTCAAGCTTCGGCTACCGGTAAGAACGGCGAAGTATATGTGCTTGATATGGGCGAGCCGGTTAAAATAGTCGACCTTGCCAACGAATTAATTATATTGAATAATTTAATTCCTGGTAAGGATATTAAGATTGAATACACCGGTATTCGTGAAGGTGAAAAATTATTTGAAGAAGTATTGACTGCAGAAGAAGGAGTAATTTCAACTTCGCATGATAAGATTTTTAAGTCAAGGTTGGTATATTTGCATAATGAAGATTCCATTAACGTGATGGTAGATGAGTTTACAACCATGCTTGCTTACGCTTCAAAGGAAGATTGGTTAGCAGCCTTTAAGTATTACGTACCGACATTTAGCCCTTCAGGAAAAGTTGATATCTATGATACGGAAAATATGAGTGATGATGATTTGCCTCTGCAGGCTAATTCTAAATAAAATTTTTCTTGCGTAATTATTGACCATTCGCTATTAAAATTAAATGAATGAAAAATTTTCCAAATTCAAAGTACAGCCTGATATTAATAATTCTGTTTTCTACCGCAGTATTCTGTCAGGTGGAAACAGTTCCTGTTGGTCATCCGGTTTATTCCTTTCTTAAACAGATGCAGGTTCAAGGCATTATTAAAAATTATGACGACGTTGTCCTTCCGCTTTCCAAACAAAAAGTAATTGATTTCCTCATTCAAGTGGACAGCAGTAAAAATAAATTATCCTCGACTGATAGAAGTTTTCTAAAGAGAATGGAGGATAAAATGGGAATGAATAATTCGTCAACAGCATCAAAAAATCTTTTTGATGATTTTCCATCATCATTCGGCAATAAGCTCTTATCGGATTCGGAGAAGCATCTTTATTATTACAAAGATTCAACAATTTCATTTTATATTGATCCTGTCCTGGAAGGGAAATATATTTATTCAAAATCGCTCGATGATAATAGCTCTCTGTTTAACATCGGTGCGGTAATTAGAGGGAGCTATGACGGCTGGTTAGGCTTTTATCTAAAAGGCTCGAACGGAACAGTATTCGGCAGTCGTAATGTAGCCGAATTTGATCAGAGAGTAAAACAAAGCTACACATTCAACAATACAAAGATTAATTATTTTGACGAAACAAGCGGATATGTCAGGCTCCATAAAGGAATAGTCAATCTTCAACTTGGTAGAGAGAGAGTTAATTGGGGAAACGGCTATATCGACAGAACGATCCTTTCAGATAATCCTCCAATATTCGATTTTGTCAGGTTTGGAATTGCATACAAAAAATTCAGTTATGATTTTCTCCATGGATGGCTTGTCCAGAAACCTATCGTTCAGTATGTAGATTCGCTTGTAGGTAATGTAAAATATAAACTAGCAAAGTATATTGCTATTAGCAGAATGGGATATCAGGCAAATGAGGATTTATCATTCGGTATAACTCAAATGATTATTTATTCTGATAGACCTTTTGAGCTTGCCTATCTTAATCCGTTTTTATTTTGGGAATCAGCCCAGCGTTCCATGAATGACCTTGATAATTCTTTCCTTGCTTTCGATGGAAGGTATAAGCCGATGAATGGAATGGAACTCAGTTCATCAATCATATTTGACGATATAAATTTTTCTTACCTATTCAAAGGAGAATGGGCAAGGAATAATAATGGCAACGAATGGCAGGTAGGCATGATGTTGACTGATCCTATTATATTCAAAGATATGACGATCAAATTAGAATATCTTCAGATTAGACCATATACTTTTTCCCATCCGGGTATCGACGAAGCTTTAACTTACTCGAACAACGGATATTTGCTTGGCACAGGCTTGCAGCCAAACTCCGCAAGGTTCTCAACGAAATTGAATTATAGGTTCAGTTCGAGATTAGATCTGAATGTCCTTTACAGTCATTCACTTCACGGCAATAATGTGTATGATCAAAATGGAGATTTGATTGAAAACTTTGGCGGAAACTTTTTGAATAATCTTTCTTTTTATTCTTCCGAATATGCTTATTTGTTAAAAGGAATACGGGAAGTCTATGATTACCTTAATGCCGGTGTACAGTATGAAATTTCTTATGGCTATTATTTTAATCTTGATTATATTTATTCCCGTAGTAAAATTACCGGAATTGAAAAGCATGATAGCATTCTGCAAACATCATTTGTTGTAAATTTTGAATAGTCAATGAAGTTCACTTTCTATAGTATAATTTTTTTTCTTACCATTTGCGGAATGTCTTTTGGTCAGAGTTATAAATTAGTCGAGTCAACTGCAGATCATATTAAAGTAGAATTTAATTTTGATAATAGTTACAGAATAATAGACACCACGATAGACGGAAGTACTTTCCAATATATCCGTGGTAAAAGCCTTCCGATGCTGACAGCAGGAGAGCCAAATTTGCCGGCATATTATATAAATATTGGAGTACCTGCTTACTCAACGCCGCAAGTTAAAATCATTTCCGTTACTAAGTCCGTTTACCAGAATAAATTTATTCTTCCAAAGCCTGTTGAAGATACCGTTGTAAAACCTTTGTCAATTAATGATCTGGATGAAAAAATTTACGGTACGAACAAATTATTTCCGTCGGAATCTTCAAGCATAATAGATGATTATTTTTACCGTTATGCAAGAATAATTATTCTGAATGCATCGCCTTTTCAGTTCAATCCGGTAAGCAGGGAGCTCATCTACAATAAAAAGATTTTGGTAGAAGTTGATTTTAGCAGCACACCCACAGCAACATCCGGGAAATTATCTCTTCAATCATTCAGTAAAGTAAACGATCCGAAAACAGTTGAGTTTCTGAATAATTCAATTGTCAATAAAACACAAGCAGTAAATTTTATTTCTGAAGTAAAACCTGCACCGTTTAATAAAAACTTATCGGTAAAATCTAACTGGTACAATCCTCAGAAAAGCTATTACAAAATTTATCTGAAGAATAAAGGACTTTACCGTATTACTTATGATCAGCTTGCAGCTGACGGTGTACAGATGAATAACGTTCCGGTTAACAAACTTCAATTGTTTGGTGACGGGGCAGAGGTGCCTTTATATGTTTACGACCAAAACCACGACGGAATTTTTGATGCAGGTGATTACTTTGAGTTTATTGGATATCCTCCTCCTCCGACTCCATACTGCAAATTAAATATTTATAATAATGATAATGTGTATTTCTTTTCTACCCAGGCAGATTCCTCCGGTTTGAGGTATTCTGTAAAAGATGGTTATCCAAGTTCATGGGATTATACTTACCAGACTAATTTGACCACACTTCATTTTGAAAGAGATTCACTTTTTGAAAATCTTGGATATGCCGGTGATGACCATAGAGATTTCTGGTTGTGGGATAATATTACCGGGCAAAACGGCACTTATCAGCATGAGTTTGTTTCTTACTTCAACAGCTTGAAAAATCTGGATGCTGATTCTTCTTATATTACTATCAGAGTTCAGCTTCAAGGTTTAACAACTAGTACCAGCTGCGCTGCGAATCATAGAGCTTATGTCATATTGAATAGTCAACTTGTCGGATCTATTATGTGGAACGGGCAAAATACGGCAACCTTTGAACAAACAATCAGAGTTGCTGAAGACAGCTTCCATATTTATCCCACAAATAATGCTTTGGAAGTAAGAGTAACAGGAGATGCTTGCCCGGTTTCTGGAGTTGATGAAGCTGCTGTAGATTGGTACGAAATTGATTACTGGCGCGATAATAAAGCCGATACTAATTATATTAATTTTAGTAGTCCATCAAATGTAAGTGGTAATATTAGATATAACATTTCCAACTTTATAAGGGATTCTTTGCTGGTATTTATTCCGGAAAAGAATGAGCTAATTAAGAATTCACAAGTTGGACAAAACGATTCGGTAGCTTTTGTTGATTCTGTTTCCTCACCAACGGATTATTTCTGTGCGGGATATGATTATTATCTTTCACCCGATTCGATTGTTCAAAGTGAACAATCTGACCTAAGAAATACTGCTAACGGAGCCGATTATATCATCGTTGCTCATCAAGATTTTAAATCGGTAGCCGAAAGGCTTGCTAATTTCCGGCAGACTAATTTCCCTGATTCATCAATAACAAATCCGAGAATAAAAATAGTCTATGTAAATCAGATTTATAATGAGTTTTCTAATGGTCTTCTGGATCCATTTGCGCTGCAGGAATTCGTGCAATATGCTTTCTACAATTGGCAGAAACCTTCGCCTTCTTATGTTGTTCTTCTTGGAGATATGAGTCATGATTTTCGGCATTTGCTTACAACAAGCCGACCGACTTTTGTCCCTTCAATTCCATATTACACAGAAACCTACGGTGAAGGCTACAGCGATAACATGATCGTTGCTGTTTCCGGAAATGATGTTCATCCCGATTTGGCAATAGGTAGACTTTCGTGCGAAACCGTTGCAGAAGGAAATGTATTGGTTGATAAGCTTATTAATTATCCGGCAGACAATTCAAAAGGATGGAAGCATAATGTGCTTCTTATTTCTTCAGGCTTGGATGCTGCCGATGAACAGAGACTCGGATTAAACTATGCAAGTGTTCAGCTTCAGCAATCTTATTTGGTGCCGAATGGAATTAAATCTACAATGATTATGCATTTTCCGGAAGAACCGGATTTCCAGCAATACGAAGGTAGTGGTCCGGAGATACGGCAGGCGTTTGACGACGGTACTGTACTTTCGAATTTCTACGGGCACGGAGGCGGTTATCAATGGGATCTGACTTTTACTAATGACGATATTGCCTTGCTCAATAACGGCGGCAGGCTTCCGCTTGTTCTTAGCTTAACATGCTATACTGCCCATTTTGATGATCAAACTGTTTTTGGTGAGCAATTTAATTTGGAGCCGGGAAAAGGCAGCATCGGATTCTTCGGAAATGTTGGACTTACTTATTGGGGAGTTGCAACTTATCTCGACAATCTAATATTCGATCAAATTTTTGATAAGAAGAATTTTATTGTGGGCAAAGTCTTCCAAGATATTAAAGATATTGCCCCTGCTACGGGATATAATACAAGCCAGATTGTTTTGCTTACTTATTTGGGCGATCCGCTTTTGAAATTAGCTATTCCCGATAAGCCGGATTTTAGCATTAACTCTTCAGATATAACATTTGATAAAGATAATGCCGTCGTGAATGATACTGTTCGCATAAAGGTAAAAATACAGAATCTTGGTGTAGTTTTTCCAAATGATTCTGTTACAGTGCAGCTTTTAGTAAATGCCCCCGATACATCCTATTCACTCCCGGAAAAGAAACTGCCAAGCTTTGGCTTGGAAGATTCAGTTTACTTTACCTGGATACCAAATAAAGCGGACTTTTATACTTTAACGACAAAAGTAAATGAAGTTAACACTATTCCTGAAATGGATTTCTCGGATAATATTGCAGAGAGGTCGTATGCAGTTTTCAATTTGAATAATCCTAATATTATTTCACCGGTGGACGGATATTCAACTCAAAATAATTATGTTGATTTCCGAATTGCTGACATAGGCTATTACATATCTCTTCCGCTAAAATATTTTATTCAGATAGATACTTCTCTGGATTTTGAATCGCCAATAATTTCACAGGAATTAACAGGATCTGAAGGATTAGTTTCTTGGAGAGCCTCAAATCTTCAAAAAGGAATTTATTACTGGCGATCAAGAATATACAATGGAAGGGACTCAAGCTTTTGGAGCCTTCCGCGTACATTCAGAGTCTTAGGCTCCAACATTAACGGCTATTACGCTGGCGGCAAGCAGTTGTCTATGTTTAATTACTACAATATGAATATTACTGATTCAGGTTTAGTATTAAACTCAAATTATATTCCACCGCGACCTTCAACCACTACATTCCTCGATGATATTTTCCCTTCAGATACTGCTGTGTTCGATTCAGTTGGAATGACTTCAATAACATCTGATGGGAAATATTTGTATGTCGGTACAATGTGGTATTATGCTTTGCTAAATAACAGCATGGGATATTCTAAGATTTATAAGATCGGCACCGGCTACAACGGTACTGTGAAAGGGCAGTACTACGGCACAATTCCAAACTTCTACGGACCTATTAGAGATAATATGTTCTATTTCCATGACGGATATATTTATGTTGCCACCGGCGATCCATACAGTCTTTTAAGAGTTGATAGAAACACCGGCGATACAACTACAGTAAGAATTCCTTCAGGTATGATAAGATTGAATGATGCGAGAGTTCAAGCTGGTTCGTTTTATCTCGCGGCGGACAGCAATTATGTTTATAACCTGGCTGTTGGAGATAGTTCCGGCGATAATCATTATGTGCTGCGTACTTTCGATCCTTCTAAAAATTGGGAGCTGGCAAAACCTGATATGAAGCTTCTCAGCACAAGCTATCAGGGATTTACTGGCTTCTTTGTTGCAGACGGTTATTTATTCCCGTACGAAAATTATGAAAGCGGATACATGAGACGTATCAAGCTTTCAAACGGAGTGTTTGAGGAAGAGTGGCTTACTTATATTCCTTTTCAAGGATACTACGGCTGGTGTTATGACTGGGTAAATAATATGGTCTATGCATCTGTTTACAGAAAAAATGTAAAACCAAAAATTTCGGAATTTAAAGGAAGATACCTTGATGCAGAAGGAACCGCATCCACACTTGCAATAGGACCTGCTAGCAAATGGAACAACTTGTCTTTTTCAATAGATAATTCTAGCAGTGATGCTTCATTTAATGCAATGCTGCTTGGACAGAATTCTTCTACCAATCTATGGGATACATTGAATACAAATTTACCGCAGTCATATTCACTCAATAATGTAAATGTAAACAAGTATTCTTATTTAAAGTTAAACTTTAGTTTTATTGATTCTTCTTTAGCAAATGCTTCGTCGGTTAAATTGAAATCCGTTATAATAAATTATTCTTCGCTTCCGGATATCTCAGTCTCTAATAATGATCTGACTATTACTCCGGATTCTATACTTCAGGGGATTCCTGTTAATATTAGCATGAAATTGCATAACTATGGTTTATCTGAAGATGATTCCGCTACGGCTAAATTTTATCTTAATTCGTCTGATTCAGCTTTCTATAGTAAAAGTTTTTCTCTTCAAGCAGATAGTTCAATGAAAATAAGTACCCAAATCCAGACAACTGACTTAGCTTCATCGAATAATATTACTGTCTTGGTTAATTCCGGCGAAAAAGAATTTTACTCATTCAATAATACTGCTTCCGGCAGTTTCTTCATAAGAAAAGATACGACGAGTCCAACACTTTCAGTCACTTTTGATGGAAAGGAAATTTACAGTGGGGACATAGTTTCTCCAAAGCCTAAAATTTCCATTCAGTTAAGAGATAACAGTCCGCTGCCTATGGATACATCGGATTTTTCGATTGTAATAGATAATTCGCCGTTTATATTTTCCAGTCCGGATGTTCAATTTTCTTATTCACCCTATCCAAAAAATCTTGCCTCAATAATGTGGACGCCGAAATTTGCAGACGGCAAACATTCACTTGATGTACTTGCTAAAGATCAATCCGGTAATTACAGCGGCAGTTCAGCTACGCATTTTGACTTTTACGTTTATAATCAGGATGATATAATTGAAGTTTATAATTATCCTGATCCATTTAAATCGGATACTTATTTTACATTCCAGCTTACCGGTGCGGAAGTACCTGAAGAATTGGAAATTAAAATTTATACTGTTGCCGGAAGGTTAATCCGGGATATTGAGGTTCCAACTTCTCAGCTAAGGATCGGATTTAATCGTGTTCATTGGGACGGCAGAGATCAGGATGGAGATATTATTGCAAATGGTACTTATCTTTATCAGATAGTTTACAAAAACGGAACAGTACAGAAATCCGTTATCCAAAAACTGGCTATAATTAGATAAATTCTTTTACCACTTCGGAAGACAAGTAAAATTTTTTATTTTAGAAAAATTCTTTTAATTTGATGATTAGAAATTTAATATTCCAAATAAAAGAGAGGCGCAGATGTGTGGAATAGTTGGTTATGTTGGAGAAAAAAATTGTATCCCGATTCTTATTAACGGCTTAAAGCGTCTGGAATATCGCGGTTACGATTCAGCTGGGCTTGGATTGATAATGGACGGGAAATCCCAGGTTATAAAAAATAAGGGAAAGGTTTCTCTACTCGAAGAGAAAGTTGAAAAACTTAATGTTGAGGCAAATTTGGGGATTGGACATACTAGATGGGCAACACACGGCGCGCCTAATGAAACCAATGCACATCCGCATTTCAACACATCGAAAAATTTATTTGTTATTCATAACGGCATTATCGAGAATTACCAAGCATTAAGAACCGGTTTGAAAAAACTTGGCTACAATTTTATAACAGAGACAGATACAGAAGTTCTTCCTCATTTAATCGACAGCTTTTTAGTTAAAGGTCATTCCCTGTTCAAATCCGTACAACTGGCATTGAGTGAGGTTGAAGGCACATACGGAATTGCAGTTGTCTACGCAAACGAACCGGACAAAGTTGTAGCTGCTAGAAAAGGCTCTCCTCTTGTACTAGGCATTGGAGAGAACGAAAACTTTATTGCTTCTGATGTTGCAGCAATTTTAGCTAATACCAAGCAAATAGTTTATATCGAAGATGGCGAGGTAGTAGAAGTTTATAAAGATCATTTTATTGCGAAGACAATATTAGACAGGCAAGTTGAGAAAGAGGTTCATGAAATTACAATGAGCGTGGATGAGATAAGCAAAGGCGGCTATCCTCATTTCATGCTTAAAGAAATTATGGAACAATCCGAATCAGTTTGCAATTCAATGCGCGGAAGACTGTTGCTGGAGAAAGGAACATCTAAGTTAGGCGGACTTGAATCCGTAGTCGATCAATTAGTTAACACAAAAAGAATTATAATATCTGCATGTGGAACTTCATGGCATGCGGGATTGGTAGGCGAATATATGTTTGAACAGTTTGCCCGCATTCCGACTGAAGTAGAATATGCCTCGGAATTTCGCTATAGAAATCCTATCGTTAGTAAAGACGATACAATATTTTTCATTTCACAAAGCGGTGAGACAGCAGATACGCTTGCTGCTATGCGTGAGGCAAAATCCCGCGGTGCGCTTGTACTTGGTATTTGCAACGTTGTCGGAAGCTCAATTGCAAGGGAAAGTATAGCTGGCGTTTATACGCATGCCGGTCCGGAAATAGGTGTGGCTTCAACAAAAGCATTTACTTCTCAGCTTGTTGTTTTAGCGCTGATCACTCTTCTGATAGCAAGAAGAAAAGATATGAGCCTTGTAGACGGAAAGAATATTGTCGAAGAGCTTCAAAAAATTCCGGAAAAGATTTCCACAATACTAAAGCTAAACGATCAGATTGAAAAGCTTGCTGAAGAATTTAAAGATGTGAGAAACTTTCTTTATTTAGGAAGAGGATACAACTTTCCGGTGGCGCTTGAAGGCGCATTGAAGCTGAAAGAAATTTCTTACATACATGCAGAAGGTTATCCGGCTGCAGAAATGAAGCATGGTCCGATTGCCTTAATTGATGATAACATGCCGGTAGTTTTTATCGCACCGAAAGATTCTACTTACGACAAGATCATCAGCAATATTGAAGAGATAAAAGCGAGGAATGGAAGAATTATTGCTATTGCCAGCGAGAGCGATGATAAGATTGATAGGCTAGTCGATTACTCTATAAAAATTCCCGATACTATCAGAATGCTTATGCCGTTGTTAACAGTTATCCCGCTTCAATTACTGGCATACCATATAGCAGTCAAGAAGGGATTAAATGTAGATCAGCCGAGAAATCTAGCAAAAAGTGTAACTGTAGAGTAAAATCTTATAATGTCATTCTGATTTAATTGGAATGACATTTTTATTTTTAAATCCTTTACCCCTTGTCTTTCAATTATAATTTTCTATTTTAGAAAGTATAAAAATACAGGTATAGCCGGACTATATACAAAAGTAGTATCCGGTTTGTGCTGAAACTCAAAAAAGTTGAAACTAAAAGAAAGGAAGGGGATTTACAATGTCCCGAAAAAATATCTTAATAATGGGTGCCGCCGGAAGAGACTTCCATAACTTCAACGTTTATTTTAGAAATAATGAAGAATACAATGTGGTTGCATTTACAGCGACGCAGATTCCGAATATTGACGGAAGAATTTATCCGCCTGAATTAGCAGGCAAGCTTTATCCAAAGGGAATAAAAATATTCGACGAGAATAATTTGGTCAATTTAATAAGGGAATTAAAAGTGGATGAGGTAGTTTTTTCTTATTCTGATGTACCTTTTAATTACGTAATGACCAAAGCATCTATTGTGAATGCTGCTGGAGTTTCATTTAAGCTTCTGGGAAACAATGATACGATGATTAAAAGCACGAAACCTCTTGTCTCAATTATTGCTGTAAGAACAGGATCAGGCAAATCTCAAACATCGAGAAGAGTTGTTCAAGCTTTGCGTGAGGCAGGCAAAAAAGTAGTTTCAATACGCCATCCTATGCCTTACGGTGATCTTGTAAAACAAAAAGTGCAGCGGTATGCTACGCTGGAAGACCTGAAAAAATATGAATGTACTATTGAGGAAATGGAAGAGTATGAACCTCATATTGTAATGGGCAGTGTTATCTATGCTGGTGTAGATTACGAAGCCATTCTTCGTGAAGCCGAAAAGGAAGCCGACGTAATTATTTGGGACGGCGGCAATAACGACATACCTTTTTATTCATCTGATGTTGTATTTACAGTCGTTGATCCTCATCGTGCAGGACATGAAATGAGTTATTTCCCGGGTAATACATCATTAAGAATTGCTGATGCAGTCATAATCAATAAAATAGATTCTGCTGATCCGAAAAACATAACCACAGTTCGCAATAATATCCGCTCAGTAAATCCGAAAGCAAAGATAATTGAAGCTGCTTCGCCGTTATATGTAGATAAACCCGAATTAATAGCTGGTAAAAAAGTTTTAGTTGTTGAAGACGGACCGACTTTAACTCACGGCGAGATGGAATACGGTGCCGGTATGATCGCAGCATGGAATTTAGGTGCTGCGGAAATTGTCGATCCTAGACCGTTCACAATTAATTCTATTTCAGCTACATACAAAAAATATCCGAAGATTGGAAAGCTTCTCCCTGCAATGGGATATGGCGAAGAACAAATAAAGGATCTGGAGATTACAATTAACAACACGGAATGCGATTCAGTTGTAATTGGAACTCCGATTGACCTTGGAAGAATCTTGAAAATAAACAAGCCTTCTACCAGGGTACGATATGAGCTGCAGGAGATTGGAGCAGTTACAGTGAAATCGATATTGAAGGAGAAGGGGATAATTTCATAAAGATTTAAAAATATTCCTAATTCTGTAAATAATACACCTGGAATTGAATTTATATTCAATAAATTTAATTCCAGGCTTTGTATCAAACATAAAACTTTATAAATTAGAAAAGCTATTCATAAAAAAAATTTTGGAAGAAATATGGCAGTTAATATGAAGGGGAAAAGCTTAATATCTATAAATGATCTTTCAGTTGAAGAAATCTGGGAGATATTCGAACTAAGCTCTTCGCTTAAATTGAAAGTAATATCGGGAGAGCAGCATCATTTACTAAAAGGAAAAACGCTTGGTATGATTTTCTCAAAGCCTTCTACAAGAACGCGCGTTTCGTTCGAAGTTGGTATTTACCAACTTGGCGGGATCGGGTTGTATTTTGGTCCGGGCGATCTTCAACTTAAGAGAAGTGAGAGCGTACCAGATACCGCCAAAGTACTTTCGAGATATTTAAGCGGAATTATGATCAGAACATTTGATCACCAGGATGTTGTTGATCTTGCAAAGTATGCATCTATTCCGGTTATCAACGGGCTTACCGATCTGCTTCATCCTTGTCAGGTATTATCTGATTTATTCACGATTCTGGAAAAGAAGAGAACGCTGAAAGGTTTGAAACTTGCTTATGTGGGCGATGGCAACAATATGGCGCATAGTCTTCTTCACGGATGCTCAAAAGTAGGTATGAACATTAGTATTGCTTCACCTAAAGATTACCAGCCGCAAAAGCAGATAGTCGATAACGCATTGAAGAATGCAAAATCATCCGGTAGTAAAGTTGAAATAGTTGATGACCCCGCGAAAGCTGTGAAGGATGCTGATGTTATTTATACTGATGTTTGGGCAAGCATGGGGCAGGAGAGTGAATCGGAAAAAAGAAAAAAGATTTTTAAGGACTATCAAGTAAATTCAAATCTTGTTAAACACGCGAAAGAAGATTATATCTTTATGCATTGCCTGCCGGCTCATCGTGGAGATGAAGTAACCGACGAGGTTGCTGATTCACCAAACTCGGTCATTTTTGATGAAGCGGAAAACAGGCTGCATGTACAGAAGGCAATAATGGCGCTGTTAATGTGAAGGAAATTAGGATTGACAACTGACGAATTATGAATGTCGATTTAAGATTGATTAATGACGAGAAGCTTACCTAAAGTAAAATATGCAAAACTTACTTAGAAGGAATCTCGATGAAACTAAAATATTTACTTTTTATGTTTCTGCTTATTATGGGCTTATCGATAAATACTAAGGCGCAGTACTCAAGAGGTATAGTTAAAGAAGGGCTGACCGTTCCAAGTAACATATTAGGAAAGGATGTCCGTTATACGATCTATCTTCCTTTTGATTATGAATCATCAAACAGATATTACCCGGTTGTCTATCTTCTTCATGGCTATACAGATAACGATATTGCGTGGATTCAATTCGGCGAAGCGAATATGACTGCGGACGAATTAATAGCAAAGCACGAAATCCCTTCGATGATTCTTGTAATGCCTGATGCGGGTGTATCATGGTTTGTAAATAACTATGACGGAACTGTTAGATACGAAGACTTTTTCTTTCAAGAATTTATTTCTTATATCGAACAGCACTACCGCATCCTGGTTGAGAAAAGATATAGAGCTGTCGCAGGACTTTCAATGGGAGGCTATGGAGCTCTAGTTTTTGCATTAAAACATCCTGATATGTTTTCATCATGCGTTGCTTTCAGCCCGGGAATTTATACCGACGACCAAATAATCAAAATGGATACTACGGAGTGGAATCGATTATTCGGTGTGGTTTTCGGTCCTGACTTGAAGGGAAAAGACCGGCTGACAAAACAATTCTTGGCGAACGATCCTTTTTATATTGTTAAGAATTCCGAACTCGATAAAATAAAGAGCGTAAGATATTATACAGACATCGGCGATGACGACTTCCTTTATAAAGGCAGTTCATATTTTCATGTGCTTTTAAGAGACCTAAATATACCGCATGAATATAGAGTACGGGACGGAAACCATAACTGGACTTACTGGCGCACCGGTCTGCCTGAAGCAATGAAATTTATCGGTGTATCATTTCATCAGCAGTAAGAAATTCTAAATTTTAATTTGCTGAAATATTTTCTTAATAAAGTTTTCCGGAATTAAAAACGTTCTATATCTTGGAAATTATTCAAGTTTTGTATAATTTTGGCGGACAAAAATTCAAGGGCAGATAGCTCAGTCGGTAGAGCAAAGGACTGAAAATCCTTGTGTCGGCGGTTCGATTCCGTCTCTGCCCACCGTGAAATGAAGAGGACTTACCGAGGTCCTCTTTTTTATTTAACTAAAATCTGTAAAAGTCGAACCTAAACTGTTACTTCTATAAATCTTTTTTCTTATTTTGTGATGAAAACATATAACTGGGGAAGTTAAAGATATTGCTTATATAAAAGAACTTATATTAATAATTCCTATGCAATTTTACTTTTTATTATTGATGCGGAACATTTCATATATAACTAAATAACTCACGTTACGCAAATGTCATGCTGAACTTGATTCAGCATCCCAAAAATGCTGAAAAATGAGATTCCGAATCAAGTTCGGAATGACAAAGTAAATTAGATCCTTAATTGTGCGTAACGTAACTAAATAATAAATCTTGATTATGAATATTTTGCTTCTTTACCCGGAGATGCCTGATACATTTTGGGCAATGAAACAACTGATGAGGATTATTTCTAAAAGTTCAAGTTATCCTCCATTGGGATTGCTTACTGTCTCAAGACTTTTACCCGACAATTGGAAAAAGAAACTAGTTGATCTTAACGTTACTAATCTTAAAGCTGCTGATGTTGAGTGGGCTGATTATGTATTCATATCTGCCATGAATGTACAGGCTGAATACGCAAAGAAGGCAATTCTATTTTGTAAAAGATTTAATAAAAAGATTGTAGCAGGCGGACCGTTATTTACTCATGAGTATGAGAAGTTTCCGGAAGTAGATCACTTTGTACTAAATGAAGCAGAAATTACTCTTCCTATATTTATAAATGATATTGCTAATGGTAATCCCAAGAGGTACTATAAAACAGGTGAATTCGCGGATGTAACACAATCGCCTTTGCCAGACTGGAACTTAATAGACATGAATAAATATGCCTATGCAATAGTCCAGTATTCGAGGGGATGTCCTTACCATTGCGACTTTTGCGATGTAACTGCTTTATTCGGCAGGAAGCCGAGGACAAAAACATCTTTCCAAATTATAGATGAATTAAATTTGATACTCTCATCAGGTAGTCCCGAAATGATATTATTTGCAGATGACAATCTAATAGGCAACAGGAGGGATTTGAAGAAGAACCTTCTGCCGGCTTTGATTGAATGGCGGAGGAAGAATAAATATGCACCGGGATTCGCAACACAGGTTACAATAAATCTTGCGGATGATGAGGAGATGATGAATTTGATGATTGAGGCGGGATTCAGACATATCTTTGTTGGTATAGAGTCGGTAAGTGCGGAGAGTCTGGAAGACTGTAAAAAGACTCAGAACCTGAGGAGAGATCTGCTTGAAAATGTAAAGCTTCTTCAGCAGAAGGGATTTATTGTCACTGGCGGCTTTATAGTTGGATTTGATTCTGATACAGAAAAGATCTTTGATGACCAGATTGATTTTATACAGAATAGCGGGATTGTATTGGCAACGGTAAACGTATTAAAGGCACCTCCTGGCACCGATTTAAATAGGAAACTGAGACTTGAGAACAGACTGATTGAGCCTTTTGACTTTGATGAAAACAAAACCAATATAATTACTAAAATAGATAAGATGGTTTTATATAACGGATACAAAAAGATACTGGATGATATATACAGCCCTCAAAGAGTATACAGTCGTGCCAATCAGTTCTTATCATATTATGGAAACCACAGAGCAGAAAATCCTATAAAGAAAGAGTTGACATATAAGGATGTGATTACACTATTCAAGGTAATTTATTATTCGGGTATAATGGGGAAGGGAAGACTATATTTTTGGAGATTATTTATCAGTACATTTGTCAACAATAGGAAGAATGTCTTTCATGCGTTATTATTCGGAGCATTGTTATTTCAATTTCAGAAGCTGCATGAAAAGTTTATGATTAGCTATTATAAGATTGCAGAGTCATAATACACTTTTACTTTTTATCGGGCTCATTTATTCCTAATTCTAAAGGGAGAATCTGAACTAGAACCTATGTTAATTTTATATTATATATTAAAATAAGTTAACGATGCTAATATATTAGAAATTATGTAGTTGTAATATATATCTAAGACTAAAAGTAGTGTATAGTTAATAGCCAGAGATTTGAGCTTTCTGCTTAAATTATAAAGTCGGATAAGCTGTATGATAACCAACATCCCTAATTCAGGTTTTACCGGGTGAGAAATCCATTGGATATACTAACTTAGTAACTGAAGTTATGCAAAATGGAAGAAAAGGTTAATTTGTCATTCCGAACTAGTTTCGGAATCTTTATTATTAGGCTGTTTTTAGATGCTGAGACAAGTTCAGCATGACAATTGCGTAACTTCAGTAGTAATAATGGCAGTTGTTATAAGCGGCATTATCGGCGTTAAGAAAATACGTTTATTATCGGGAGCAAACAATAATCGGGACATAGTTTCACAGAGTTACACTAAGATAGCACAAGGTTACGCTAAATATTAAGGAGAAATATCTCATAAAGCAGAAATGTCGAATTCCAAAGCAAGGGTATTTGACCAGACATATTTAAGCCTCCCGCCAACCTCACGTAAAGATGAGAAATAGATTACAAGTTTTTTGTATTTATTCAACTTAAGCAAGAAGGATTTGTCAAGATCAATATTTATTTCCTCAAGATCTTCGGTAATATTAAATGTTTTTACTAAATGATCGAGAAGAAAATATTTATCGCTTTTTCTTTTTGGCTCAAAGAACATAAAGACAAAGGTAAGATCATAATCCATGTCATACTTAAAATCCTTAGCATTATCATGCATAACAATCTTAATCATACCAGCATTTTTTGAGAAGTGGAATGATTGAAAGGGAAATTTGAAAATGTTATTTGAAGATACATTTTCATAGGGGACAATTATATTATTTTTAGTAGGGGATTTTTCTCGTATATATTTGGAGTTATACTTTACCAGCCTGTTAAATGAGGTAGTGCCTTTTATTTTTGCTGACTTCCATATTTCCTTTAGATTTGGGATAGAATTGATGAACTTTGCAAATTCAATTGCAATGCCGAATCTATTCCGATTTAATTTTGCTTTGGGACTATGGCTTGAATTGTACCTCTCGGGTCGTGTGGAAGCAAAGGTCTTGCCATTCATAGTCCTATAGACGACATGACCGAGTTTGCCTTCAGGGTTCCCGAGAATACGATTTTTTATCCTAACCATTTAATTACTCTCAGTTTATACAAAATTTAGTGATGAAATATAATAAAAACAATAGGAAATGCCCGGTTGACCGCAGATTAGGCTAGGAATGATCGAGAGTATAGTGAGCGAATATCGAAGGAATATCGAGAGGATATCCAGAGTATATGCTGCCAATAGTGCATTGACTGTGGATTCAGTGTGCATTCATAGTGCATACACAGTGCAGTCAGAGTGCATTCAGATATTGAGGGTTATTGTATGTCTTATACAGAATTGAGATTGCCAAAAATAAAAAAAGACTCAAGTTGACCGTTTTCATTTGTAAACGGTTAAAACGGTTCTATTCCTTAACTCCTTTTTTATTAACCCACGGAGTAATCCATAGGTAAATGAAACTAATAGCTTATTTATTTAAGTTTTTCAAAGGTTTTTTAACAACTGCACATTTAGGCGTTCAACTTGAGTAAATAAATTATCTGAAGTTACGTAAAGTAGTGATCTTGCCTGACCGTTGTGCTGTCGTACGCAATTCTGTCTGTATTTAAATAACAAATTTAATTGCACTCATATCGTTTTCAGAGTGCAACTCTAAGTAGAGTTAAGTTTGACAGTACAACTGTCGAACAACTGAACTGCAGCTAGTGAACATAAACCATCAAAAGTCTATCTTCAGTTTATTAACTTACGTTACGCACAATTAAGGATCTAATTTACTTTGTCATTCCGAACTTGATTCGGGATCTCATTTTTCAGCATTTTTGGGATGCTGAATCAAGTTCAGCATGACATGTGCGTAACGTGAGTTATTAATTTAGACTGTCTATAAATTTCTGAATCCGTGCATAAGTTGTTGCAGCATCAATTGGCTTTAATATATAATCAGTTACTCCAAGGCTAACAATTTTTTTTATTGTTTCTAAATCGTTATGAGCTGTTAGTACTATTATGGGTATTTTTAAATAAGAAGGCTCAAGCTTAATTTTTTCCAGGAATTGTATACCGCTCATTACAGGCATAGATATATCCAGAAATATTATATCCGGCTTAACTTTTGAAAGTGATTCCAAACCATCGCTGCCATTCTCAGCTTCCGAAATGGTGAAGGGAAATTTTTTCTGAATTATTCTTTTCAAATAACTTCTGACTGTAATATCATCGTCGATAATTAGTGCACTATACATTCACGCCCCGTAATAGTTTTTAATTCTAATAGAAGAACAGATTGAAATATATTTTATTTCATTGCAAAAAACAAAAATTAGTTTGATGAATATGGTTTGTCCACCTTCGCAAGGCTTCTGAGGATAATTTGGCGGTGAGTTTATGTAACTCGTTGTAATATCCTTTAAACCAATGGTATTAAGTTAAAAGGGTATTAACAAATTTATAATATGTCACTTCTACGAAGTTTTAATTTTTTTAGTTCCATAGATTGTCAATAATATTTTGCGCCGCTGGCGTAAATCTCACAGGAATATGAGAAAGGGATTTCTCCTACTATCTTCGTTGAAATGACAATCCTCTGATTTTTTAGCAGCTTGAAATTTCAGCTATTCAGATAATTTAGAGCAGACTCATATATTTAGATCCAAGTTATTTTACTTTATATCCACAAATGGTCGATCAAGAAAATCAATAATAATTCTGTTGGCAAGATTATGCCGCGTTTGCAATAAATTATGTTGAGCTCCCGGCACTATGCACAACTGGGAATGAGGCAGATTTTTAAAGAGTTTAATTGTGTGCTGAAGTCTTATTATATCATGATCTCCCGCCATAACAAGCGTAGGAGCTTGTATCGAATGAAGCTGGTCGAGCGTAAAATTAGGATGCTTGAGATCCAGCTCATTGAGCTTATCAAAGATTATTCCAGCGCGCTTCGGAGAGTAAGAGTTTTTAACGATTTCTTCCTGCTCAGATTGGCTTAGCTTTGAGAAAGAGGTTGCTGCCATCTCCTCAATCATACTTGCCGGTAAAGCAGTAGAGTCCGGAACGAAGTTAGCCCCATCTGCAATTAGCTTTGCGACTTTCTGCGGATAGTTAAGTGCGAGACTTAATCCGATAATTCCTCCATCGCTCCATCCAACAACATAAGCACTGTCTATATGAAGTGAATCGAGTAAACCAGCCATATCGGAAGCCATAAGCGTGAATGTCAGGGGTTCATCTGTATCAGTGGATCTGCCTTGAGCCCTGCTATCGACGACAATGACTTTGAAATACTTTGATAGCTCAGGAATTTGGTACCGCATCGAATGTATTGAACCGCCGTTTCCGTGTAAGAGAAGAAGCGGATGACCAGCTCCGTACACTTCGTAATAGAGTTTTATCCCATTCACATTTACAAAATGTCCTGCTTTCGGATTTGAGCCGTAAATGATTTGTGCGCTGAGACGGACGGGAAACGCCGTCGAGAAGACCAATATTAACATGCCGATGATTGTTCGCAAAATAAATCTCCTTCTTCCTTAATTGTTTTAAAAATATTGTATGATAAAAAATATGAAACCAAGTCATCTGATAAGAAATACCAACGCTTTGTATAGGTATCAACGAAGAATCTTACTTACCCATAGAAGTCTAAAAAATAAAAATTTAGGAACTCAATATAATTAACTGAAGTTACGCAATTGTTATGCTGAACTTGTTTCAGCATCTAAAAACAGCTTAAAAATAAAGATTCCGAAACAAGTTCGGAATGACAAATGGATCATTTTATTCATTTTGCGTAACTTAAGTAATTAAATAATTTATTGCTAAACGAAGTTCCATAAAGTCGTGTCTTTACCCATTTCGACTTTAAGGAGAAATCAAAGGGAGTGAAAGAATTAGAAAGAATGAAATTATTGATGAAGGAAGATGGAAGTAATTGCCGGATTTTTGTTCTTCGGACATCGATAATTGAATAATAATAGAAAAAATAATTACACAGAGCACCACAGAGTCAATAGAGTTACAAGGAGAATAAAAAAGTTTAGTAATATTCCCGACTGTAATCCTATATTGATAAGGGGGCATTGACAAATTTATAATATATCACTTCTACGAAGTTTTGCTTTTCCTGGATTCACAGGTTATGAATAATATTTTACGCCGGTGGTGTAAGCCTAAGAAGGCAGGCAAAACGGATTGTTGATATGAAAGTCACTTATTTTAATCACGTAAACTTCCTTCCTTCATAAAATACAAAAGTTTCTGTTGTACTCATAACTTTGATTATGCCCTGGAAAACAATTGGGTTCGTATTTTTTAATTAGTTTTAATTGGTTTCGCATTGAGTATTAAAAATACTATCAATTTAAATGTTAAATATCATTAAACATTTCAATCATCTATTCAAATTTTCAAAAAAAATTTATTGAGGTACAGATGAAATTATTCTCTTTTACAAGTGTAATTGTATTTCTTGTTACTGTTTTTTCGATTACACTTTCTGCACAAACAGATAACAACGGGAAATTATTTTGCCGCTATCCCACCCTTTACGGCAATACAATTGTTTTTGAATCGGCGGGAAATTTATGGAGTGTAAACCGCAACGGAGGCATTGCAAGAAGACTAACAACAGACAAAGGATTCGATATAATGCCGCGCTTTTCTCCCGATGGAAAAACAATTGCATTTACGGGTGAATATGAAGGCAACACCGATGTTTATACCATTCCCGCAGAAGGCGGACCTGTAACCAGACTTACTTTTCATTCGGATGTTACTAAGGACGCTCCTTTGCGTTGGGGACCGGATAATATGGTTGTTAACTGGACTCCAGACGGCAAAAATATTGTCTTTCTTTCAAGAAGAAATACTTTTAATTCATGGTTCGGAAGACTTTTTTCTGTCCCTGTTACAGGAGGGCTTCCGGTTCAATTGCCTTTACCAAAAGGCGGACTTTTATCCTATAACAAAGACGGAAGCGAAATTGCTTATAACCGGATTTTCAGAAATTTTAGAACATGGAAAGATTATTATGGTGGTTTAGCACAGGATATCTGGATCTATAATTTCAATACAAAAAAGATTGAAAGAATTACAAATTGGAAAGGCACTGACACCTATCCAATGTGGTACAAAAATACAATCTACTTTGCATCGGATCGCGGTAAAGAAAAACGCCTGAATATCTGGGCTTACGATATAAATACCAAAAGCTTTAGGCAGATTACTCATTTTAAAAATTATGATGTTGATTGGCCAAGCTTAGGAAATGATGGAATTGTTTTCCAGGATGGTGGCTCTCTTTATGTTATAGATCTGCCGAGTGAAAAAATCAACAAAATAAATGTAATAGTACCCGATGATGGAACAAGGACAATGCCGCGCTGGGTAGATGCAAGTAAATTGATTCAGTCTTACGATATTGCCCCTAATGGAAAGCGCACATTGTTCGGTGCAAGAGGCGATATTTTTACGGTACCTGAAGAACACGGAGACACGCGCAATCTTACACAGACTTCCGGTGCAAGAGAACAATATCCAACTTGGTCTCCTGACGGAAAATGGGTTGCTTATACAACAGATGCAACCGGAGAGTGCGAAGTAGCTGTTCGTCCTTCCGATGGTTCGGGTAAACAAATTATATTAACCAATACGAAAGAAGAATATTATTATACTCCTGTATGGTCGCCTGGCAGCGATAAATTAGCATTCTCGGATAACTCTCACATACTTTGGTATCTTAATATTAAGGACAAAAAATTAGTCAAGGTCGATCAAGACATTCAAAACGAGATTCATGATTATTCATGGTCACCGGACGGTTTATGGTTAGCCTACAGCAAACTGGGGAAAAATACTTTGAGCGATATTTATCTATACAGCTTAAAAGAAAATAAAGCTCATAGGATAACTACGGGAATGAATAGTGACTATGAGCCTGTGTTTGGACCAAAGGGTAAACACTTATATTTCATTTCTGCAAGACACGAAAATCCGACTTTAAGTGAATCTGAGTTCAATATTGCTACATTAAAAATGGACGGCATTTACGTGGTTACACTGCAAAAAGATGAAACCTCACCCTTTGCTCCTCGTTCCGATGAAGGAAGCTTTAGTAAGAAAAAAGATTCCACCGAAAAAGCTAAGCCTTGGAAGCCGGGTGCAATTTCTCCAATTAAAATAGATCTTGAAAATTTAATTTCGCGTGCTGTGCCATTGCCAATACCTTCCGCTGATATTTCAGGTCTTGGCGCTTTAGGTGAATATGTTTATTATGTAACTTCCTCACCATCCATGATAGCCGGTCCATTACCTGGTGAATCCACAGACCTTCATGTATTCGACATGAATAAAAGAAAAGATCATGTTTTGATAAAAGCAATAGGCGGCTACGCTTTAAGTGCAGACGGCAATAAAATTTTGTATAAACAAAAAAGCAATTACTTTATTGTAAATGCAAAACCAGGAGATAAAGAGAAACCCAAAGAATTAAATCTTTCTAATATGCAGGTTGATATAAACCCGGTTGCAGAATGGGATGAAATGTATAACCAGGCTTGGAGGCTTGAACGTGACTTCTTTTATAACAAAGATATGAACGGCAAAGATTGGAATGCAATAGGTGAAAGATATAGAAAGCTGCTGCCGGAAATGTCCTGCAGGCAAGATTTAAATTATTTAATCGGTGAAATGATCGGTGAACTACAAAACTCTCACTGTTATGTCGGAGGCGGAGACAAATACACAATAAAATATGTGCCGACGGGCTTACTTGGAGTTGACTTTGCGTTAAACAAAAAAACGGGAAGATATTATTTTGAGAAAATTTATAAAGGAGATAACACGCGTGAAGGTTATCGCTCTCCGCTTACGGAACCCGGTATAGATGCAAAAGCCGGAGATTATCTTCTTGCTGTTAACGGGCACGAATTAAAAGCCCCTACAAATCCGTACAGCTTATTTGTAAATACCGTTGGGAAGACCGTTACACTTACTCTTGCGGATAATTCAAGCGGTTCGCATCAACATGACGTAATAGTTAAGCCAATAGAAAACGAATTAAACATTAGACTAAAAAGCTGGATTGATCATAATAGAGAAGTTGTTAATAAACTCTCCGGCGGTAAAATCGGTTATATTTATATGACCGATATGGAGGGGCAGGGAATGGATCAGTTTATAAGACAATTCTATTCGCAGATAAATAAAGAAGGATTAATTATTGATGTTCGCTATAATCAAGGCGGATTCATAGACCAAATTGTTTTGGAAAGATTAAGACGAATTCTTATCGGGATGTCTACAAACCGTGAGGGTGTAGCAAGTACTATACCTCAACAGGTATTGCATGGTTATATGGCGTGTTTAATAAATCATTATTCGGCATCTGACGGCGATATTTTTCCTTACTTCTTTAAGAAATACAATCTCGGTCCACTAATCGGAACAAGGACGTGGGGCGGAGTCAGAGGCATTCGAGGTTACTGGCCCTTAATGGATGGAGGTTACATTACCATTTCTGAATTTTCACTTTACGGTCTGCACTCGCAATGGATTATCGAAAACCATGGTGTTGAACCGGATATAAAAGTTGATGATCTTCCCGGAGATGTAATGAGCGGAAAAGATGCACAGCTTGAAGCCGGTGTAAATTATATAATGAAAGAGATAAAAGAACATCCGTTAAATATTCCCAAGGAACCGCCTTTACTTCCGGCTTATCCGTCAGGAAACGGAGAGTAAAAAAAAGCAATGAAGCATGAATACGTGCTCATGTTTTTTAACTTTAAGCCAGAGTCACATACGCCTTTGGCTGAGAACTTCAATGATTTTATCTTATTCAAAGATTAAGTCGTTGCTATTATTTTAATGTTGCAAGAATAGGCTTTGTATAAGGTGAATTATTTATTAACTGAAGTTACGCAATTGTCATGCTGAACTTGTTTCAGCATCTAAAAACAGCTTAAAAATAAAGATTCCGAAACAAGTTCGGAATGACAAATGGATCATTTTATTCATTTTGCGTAACTTCAGTTATTAATTCACCTTATGCAGTCTTTGGAACAGTAGAATGCTTGTTTTTCGGAAATGTAGAATAAAGGATGAATAATTGAATTGACCTATCTTCACCCCGACTGTGTTTGAGTAAATTTTCCTTGATAATGAATTGGGTAACCTTTGAGCTTACTAATGAAAACTCAGAAATAATTTTTAATTGATATCGTATTTTGCAAGCTCGAAGATTACTATTAACTAAATTTACAGTACAACTGCAATAAGATTAGTTTCCGATCCGCCGCTGTCGGACAACATTAGAGTTATATATTATTCCTAATAATTGAATACAGGCTAAAAAGGCCATTCACTTGAAAACGGGAAGCTAATGAATTTAGTATTTAGAAAGAACCTGATTAATTCTTTTATAGTGTTGGGTCATAATAAAAGGTAAGCGAAGGAAAATAAAAAATTACACTACTAACCGATGAAAAAATAAATCGGTAGCCACTAAGAGGCAGCTTCCGGATGTCATAATTATGTTATAAGCAAAAAACACACAATGGAACTATTCAAACCAAATATGAGTCGCTACTTAATCGCTTCAAATCTTCAATTAAAGCGACCTTGAAGCGACTCATATGGGATGAGGGTGAGTGTTCAAAAGGAATAATGCTAGT